>NZ_REFV01000009.1 GCF_003688895.1 Dokdonia sinensis | reverse complement strand
TATCTAAAAGCAGACTGATAACTACTAACTGATAACAAATAGCACTTGTAAAACATTTACGATTGAATAATAGAAATAGCCCTTAATAAAAAAAGACTGTCCGAATAGTTTTCAGACAGCCTCATTTTATTCAATCCCCCAATTGAATTTTGTTATGAGAAATATTAAACAACACATTACCTGTGTATTCTCTAATTGATGCAATGTAAAGAAATACGAAGTTTCTAGAATACGTAGTAATACGTAATTATGAGGAGAAAAAATATTTCTAGATATTGGAAATCGCTTGCTTATTTGTGAGTGCCCAGTTTGTAAGAGTATTTGTGTTCCCTTTTAGTTCCATCTTTAAAATAATATTACTGCGATGTTTTTCTACCGTACGCACGGAGACAAAAAGTTCCTCAGCGATTTGTAGGTTAGATTTTTCTTGAGCAATGAGTTTTATGATTGTGCGTTCAGAAGGGGTTAACAATTGTAGCTTTTTAAATTCACCCGTAGCATCTGAAAGGACTTCCTTATCAAAACTCGGGCTGAAATACGTATTTCCTTCTAAAACCGCCTGTATGCACTTTTCAATTTCAGAAAATGAGTCTTCTTTGAGCAAATAGCCTTTAATATTGAGAATTTTAGCTTGTGATACGTAATCGATTTCCTTGTGAAATGAAAGCACAATATGCTTGGTTCCAATACCCTCCTTTACAGCTTGAGCAACAACTTCAAAACCTGTCATTCCTGGCATATCAATATCCAGCAAACTCACGTGAGGCCTATGTAATCTTAGGGCATTAAGCGCTTGCGTACCGTCACGTGCCACAGCGACTACAATGTAACCACTATTAATCAACTCACGCTCTAATCCTTGAAGCAATAAGGGATGGTCGTCTGCAATTAAGATACTTACTTCAGTAGCTTCAATCATATTGGGATAATTAAAGATATTGATGTTCCTCCTTGTGGCTTACTCTCTATTTCAATTCTGGACTTTAAAATTTTTGCCCTTTCTTGTAGCGTTTTCATTCCTAAACTACCACCATAATCCTTTTTAAAATCTAGTGTAAAGCCCTTGCCATTATCACTCATCTTCGCGTGTATTTCCTTAGTGGCTTTTTCAATCTGGATAGATGCGGCTTTTGCTTCAGAGTGCTTTACCATATTGTTAAGCACTTCTTGCACTATTCTATATAAGTGCAACGCCGCTTGCGACGTTATTTGATCATCTATATTATCAATCTCGTTTGTAAAAAAAATAGTCGTGCTCGCATCTACTTCATTAATGAGCTTCTCTACTGCTTTTGTGAAGCCCAGTCTTTCTAAAACTGCTGGGTGAAGTCCTCGTGAGACATCTCTAAGCTCATTAAGCGTGCTACTTGCAAGATCTTCCATAGATGTGTCTCCCGTCTCTTTTGTGCGGCGGGTGAGCAACATTAATTTTTGGCCTACTCCATCGTGCAATTCTCTGGCTACTCTAATGCGCTCCTCTTCCTGAGCGGTAATAAGTTCTTGGGTGAATTTTTCTTGACGTTGAGAACGCCTGCGTGCGTTATTGCGTGATCGTGCTAAAATGACGAGTCCAAAAATACTAAGCAATCCTAAGCCTCCAAACAAAATCCACTGTTTTTGCAGTTCATTTTTTGCATCGAGCAAAGCGATATCCTTCTGTTGTTCGGCGATTCGGGCATCGCGTTTTTCTGTTTCGTATAATGTCTGATAATACGTGAGTGCCTTAACCTTCTGGATACTACTTACAGAGTCGCGCAGTGTCGCGTATCTTTTGTAGTGTCCGTAGGCCTTTTCTGGTGCACCCATACTTTCATAAACAGTTGCCATAAATTCCTCAGCATCTTGTATTTCTTCATAGGACTGCCCCTCTTTTTCGAGCTCAAGATGTTGTATTCCAAAACGTAAGGCATTTGTATAATCCTCTTCGGCGTAGGCAATATTTTTTAAAGCTTGCTTGTAATTTTTTTCATTTTGACCTGTTGTGTAGTCAGGAGAAGTATTCTCTAATTTGGACAGATAGTTTTTTGCCGTTTTTAAACTATCTATTTGAGCATAAGCCACTGCCAGACCAGAAAGAAAGATAGGTTCATATATTTGTATGCGCTCTGTTCTTATGGAGGTTTCATAGCCTTTTTTAAGACTTTCTATTTGATCAGCATGTTTGCCTTGCTTTTTCAAATCTGTTGCAGCGTTAAAATAGAAAGAAACCAACTGATCGTAGCGTCCAGCCTTATCAGCCAGAGCCATACCTTCTGCCCGCTCACCGGCTGCTTCTTCAAAAAAGTTATTCTGACTATATAAGATGGAGAGTGAATTCTTGAGACCTATGATTCGTGTGGTGTCTTTTAAAACCTTAAATACTTTGGCCGCTTCCTGATAATTTATAGATGCTTCGGCAAAAAAACCTAGATCTGAGAGCACATAACCCTTATAGGTCATTGCAATTGCTTTGAGCCTTTCATTTTTTACTAGCGATGCCTTTGCTATGGCGCTATCATATTTTTTTATTGCCTCTTCCTTTTGCCCTGAAAAATCATAACTATCTCCTCCATCTATGAACAAGGTTGCAGCACGTTCTGGGCTTATTCTATACTTATACGTCTCGTGAAATTTTTCAAAAATCGCTAGTCCAATTTCTGGCTTGTTCAGCCAGTTATTGTGATAGTTGATCCTATCTGAAGTATGGTAAGCAGCAATGTCTATAGAATCGATTTTAATAGCGTGGGCAATGGTTACTTGAAGTATGGAATCATAATTAAATTCTTTTTTAAACTTAGTGACATTACTTAAACTGTCTAGCCATACCAACCTTTCAGAACCAGTGGTACTATTTGCTTTTTGCCCTAGGCTCTCGATGAGTATAATCCTCTTATTTCCTGATTCCTGAGCTATGAGCGAAGTAATACAGAGCAAACTTAAGAACAGTAGGTAATATGCTTTCACAGGGGAACAAGTTTAAGTCTTAAAGATAAGGTTTTTGACTTTCTAAACTTAAGTTCTAAACTTGATGTGGGTATGCATGTATCTGGTTTATTGTAGCATACAAGTAATGATGAATGATTATTGAGGTTACGCTTTCGCGAAAGCGTAAAAAAGAAAAGCTCCATTTAAGGAGCTCCTCTGACTGAATACTTAATCATTTAGAATGTTCAATTCTATCTAGGCAATCTAAGAAAACGTTACTACCCCTCCTTTGCTTCTTTCCTGAAATATTCGATATACGTTATGATCTCCCGTGTACGTCTCAGGTATTCCTCAAAGATATCTGGACGATAAACGTTGGGTTTCCCTCCGTCTAGTTTGGTGATTTTTGGATCAAAGAAACCATAGGTATAAAATGATGCAATAAGCACCTCATCCGTAGGAAATACCGAGTCGTAGGCGTAGATAAAGCGCACAACATCCTCCTTGTGATCTGGATATAGATTTATCATTTGCCAGAAGGCCTTGTGGAAATCATTTACAGAGAGGCTCGCCTTTACGTGTGCAAAGGAATAGGTCGCTGGATATACTTGGGTCCTATATGATTCGTTAGACAGCAATCGTTGCGCTTCTTTATTAAATATCATTTCCTGACCTTCAATTTTTACACCTGGAGTTTTTAAATACTCCATATATGCTACCGCTTCGTCTTCTTTAGAAGCAAGATATTCTAGATCTTGTTCAGTAATATTTGCAAGTGCATCTTCTTGTCCTAATGTTATTCTGGACGTAGTAAATGCGATTACTATACTGATGTAGGTGATGTACTTTTTCATAATATTTATTCTACGGTTCCTTGAAAAGTCTGTTCTATACGTTTGAGCTTTGCTTCTAGAGTTTCTAAACCTTTATTCAAACTGTTTTGTTTGTTATCCAAAGTTTCAAATTGGTTTTTCCAATCTCCATTTTGAAGTCCAACAACAGTATTTACGAGTTTTGGCCCTTCATTATTATTAGCATTCCAAGCGCGACCTACAGCGATTTCAAACTGACTCAAGGTCATTTTCTCTACTGGAACCGCAACGCCATATCCAGAAATTTCAGTATGAGGCACAATATAGTCCCCATACCCCACTTTACCGATAACCTTGACTGGAATCTGACCGATAAAAGCCACCGTATTCCCTAGGTACTCCTTTCCCTGTTCTGGTGTATTACCTTGAACGATAGGTCTGTGGGATACAACCATAATTTGCTCTGCATTATCTAGGTTTTTTGAGATTTTACCACCTACTACACCTACGATATCGCCCGCTGTAATATATTCATTTACATCTACACGCTCTAACCACTCGGCATAATCGCCATTGCCAGAGGCAAATTCAAGTCCAGACTTGTTGTACTCGCTCACAAGTGTCACTATGGCAGATGCTGACTCACTTTTAATATCTGCAACGTCAATACCTACGAAAGCTGAGAGCACCTCTAAAAGATAAACATCATTATTTATAGTTCTTCCCAAGAAGTCTTGAATAGACTCAGCACGAATACTTCCAGCTACACGTCCTTCTTTATCTGTAAATACGGCATATTCGTTACTATTTGTTAAGGCATCAAATACAATCGTGTCTGGAAGGATAGGAAATTCTGCTGGCAGGAAGCCCGGTGTGTTTAAGAATGGTAAGTCAGGCACGATGTCTGGGAATGATGGGGATATTGTAAATCCTCCACCTATATCTATTCTTGGAAATTCTATCTTAGGAATAGAAGGTACACATACATTTACTGGAGGGATACATATGGTGGTACATCCCGCAAAAGGAAAGCATATGCTAAAACAAGCTTGCCCTGAGCAGATTCCATTGAGTCCATTAAAAAATGTTACTCCCGGAAATATTACCCCCGGTGTAGGCACATCCACAGTCCCAAAACCTGGAACTGGTATCCCTGGAAAATCAATAGCAGGAAAGTCTATACTTGGAAAATCAACTCCACTCAACTGAATATTTATCTGTTCAAAAACAAAATTATTGATATTGGGAACCGCTGCAAGACTTATAAGATCCGGTATGAGCGCTGTAATATCTCCTGGACTAATTGTACCTGCATTGATAAATTTGGTTTTAATCTCATTAATAACACTTGCCTCTGGAGATCCAGTATCCCCTGGTTGCGTAGCTCCGAGATAAACACCATTAAGGTATCTGGGATGTGTTTTTCCTAATTTGATAAGCAATCCGTTAGGTGTGGTGTCATTCGTGTTGAAAAATGTAGCCACTTGATTATCATTAATTCCTCGAATATTTAAATTTTCGGCGACGATAGTTCCAAAATTTCCTGCTCCAGTCACTATAAGCTCATTATTAATTGAAGTCGCTCCATCTATGTTTAGAACATTATCTAAAGTAGTGACACCGTCTACTCCGAGAGTACCTGTAAAGCTTGTTGTGCCTGCATTAGCGACTTCTAAGGCGTTTAATGTTGCGAGTTGCTCAACGGTGAGTAGTCCTGTAAGTTGCGTACCTGCGGTATTTCCTGTAGTCCACCCATTATTAAAAACAGTAGATTGATCAACATTTAGTACTCCTGAAAATAAAGTGGAAGCTCCATTTGTTACTGATAGTGTATTTTCTAAGGTCGTTACCCCATCTACTGTCAGACTTCCATTTAATACTGCCGCTTCCTGATTAAGGACATCAAGCGTGCTGTTTAAAGTGGTTTCACCATCTACGTCAAGAATTCCTGTTAAGAAGGTATCACTCGCATTTGCTACGGTAAGCGTATTATTAAAAGTAGCTTCTCCTGCTACGTTGAGCATTTGATCAAGATTAGAGACTCCATCTACTCTAAGCGTACCTGAAAGATCTGTGAGCTCGCCGTTATTTACGAAAAGGGCATCATTCAGGTTAGTTCTTCCATTTACCGTTAAACCATTGTCAAAGGTGATAAGTCCTTGTACATTTAAAGGCCCCGTTAACGTAGTTAAACTACTATTGTTAACATTCAAACTAGCATTTAGATTTGTGGATAAATCTACGTTTAAAGTGCCCGATAAGGCAGTAGGCGATTCATTGTTTACTCGAAGAATACTCTCTAAATCTGTAACCCCTGATACTGTCAGTAATTTATTGAGTCTCGTCTGACCAGTAACTTTAAGCGCCCCGCTTAAATCAGTATACGTGCCATTATTTACTGTCAGTTTATCGTTCAGAAAGGTTTTTCTATTCACTATTAAATTTCCATCAAGTGTTGCATCTTCAGCTATAAATAATTCTCCTGACTGTTCCAGATCACTATTAATATTGAGAGCTCTATTGAAATCTGAAGTACCATCTACAGTTAAGTCACCCGTGAGAAGTGTCGGCTTATTAGTCGCAACTTCCAGATCACCAGCAATTGTGGTTTCCCCCTCTACACCTAACCTTAACATCAACACTGTAGCTTCATCTACGGTAAGAGTATCATCAAACTGACTCGTCCCTTTTACACTTAGAACATCATTGAGCTGGACCGCTCCAGCTCCATCCAGATCTCCTGTTAGCCTCGTGACTTTCCCATTATTTACTCGTAATTCATCATTGAGTATTGTTGCCTGGTCTACTTGTAATCTTCCTGTCAGTACAGTAGTAGCTTCATTATTAACAGAGAGACTATCATTAAGCGTTGAGGTACCTCGCACGATCAAGTCATCTCCTAATTCTACATCGCCCAACGCTTCAAAATGACCTGTTGCATTTATATTTCTATGAAATGCCTGGGGTACAAATGTCAATACCTTTCGGTCGAGCACTTTGTAGGATCCATCAAGCAAAACTTCAACGATTAGTGTTTTAGATGTTCCGTCCCATTCGAGGGAGTTAAAAAATGGTCCCTCAGCAGTACCGCGACCTACGTTTACGGTGAACATCCCAAGACGATCTGTTGCCACTGTATTGGTTTCCGTATATATTATTTCGCCTTGAGCGCTCTCAATACTAAATCTTACGGGAACAACACTATAATTCAAAACATTTCCTTGAACGTTTTGACCAGGAATTTCCTGTGTTTCTGGATTTATGATTACTCCTTGATAACTAATCGCATCTACTTGCCCGAAAACAGCAGTGCAAAAAAGAAACAGGAAAACATATAGTATATTTTTCATATCGTTTCTTTTAGTCATTAATACCATTTGAGATGTCGCTAGCAATTTTGTCTAAGCGCTCTACTTGAGCTTCTAGACTGTTATATTTCTCTTGAAATGCTCGTTGCTTTTTCTCGAGTTTTTGTAAAACCTTCACCCAATCACCATTGTGTACTCCTACTACCGTGTTTACAAGTTTTGGCCCATCATTTTCATTCTGCTCCCAAGAGCGGCCTACTGCTTTAACAAAGTCTTCTGGTGTCATATCCTTAGGGGAAATAGCTTTCCCGTATCCTTTTATATTTGCCCCTGCAACAACGTAATCTCCACTACGCACAGGCCCCATTATTTTAACCGGTACTTGTCCCATAAAAGCAACATTGTTACCCAAGTGTGTTCTAGATTCATCTGGAACATTACCTAAAACGATAGGTCTATGTGAAACAACCATAATTTGTTCTAAACCTTTAATATCCTTTGTAATCTTTCCTCCCTTTACAGCTACGATATCTCCAGCAGAGAGGTATTCTTCATGGTTTGCTCTTTCAAGCCACTCTGCATAATCTCCATTTCCAGAAGCATACTCAACTCCAAAACTATTATACTCATCTATGAGTGAAGACATTTGTACTACCCCAGAAACAATACCATCCAGTAAATCTACACCTACAAAACTGGCAATAACTTCTTGCAAGTAGATTGGATTACAAATTGTAGCGTCTTTAAAGTCTTTAAGTGATTGTGCTCTAATTGCTCCCAACTGACGATCCTCTTTATCCTGAAATGCAATAAAAACATTTCCTTTATCTAAGCTGTCACCGTTTGCTGTGTCCCCTGTTGGGATATTTGGAAATTGCACATCTCTTAAACCCGTTGTAGGAAGATTGATAGGAAGATTAGGAATGAGATCGGGGATAGGGTTCAATAAATTAAAACTATCTATTTTAAGTGTAGGAAACTGCCACGCTGGTATTGTAACATTGACAAATGGAATGGTTACACCAGGAAAGATAGTACGCCCGGTAAGCAATGGAATATCTGGAAAATCAATAGATGGGATAGGTACACTAGGTAAATTACTATTAAAAGCATCAAATACTAGATTGTTAATATTTGAAATAGCGCCCAATTTTAAAGCATTAGGAGCGAGAGCAATAATTTCAGAAGGTGTTAAAGGTCCAGGATTTGCAAACTTTCCTTTTACAACGTTTAACGCAGACCCCAGATCTGAAGCAACCGGGTTGGGTAAGCTCAGATAGTCTGAACCATCCCAAGCACCGTGCGTTTTTCCAAGTTTGATAACGATACCATCTCCAGAACTGTTATTCAAGTTTTCGAAGGTGGCAATGAATCCAGCATTGTCACTCGTTATATTTATATTTTCTGTTGTGAGACTTCCTAGCGTTGCACTTCCCGTTACTACGAGATCATCATCTATAGTGGTTAGGCCCGAAATATCCACGGCATCATTCAGGTTTGTTACTCCAGCCACATCTAACGTTCCCGTAAGATTTACGGGACTTGCATTTGCTACGGTTAATCCATTATTTAAAGTGGTTTGACCATCTACTCCCAAGGTTCCAGTCATTAACGTAGGGCTCGCATTTGCAACGAGCACATTGTTATTTAAGGTAGACTGTCCGTCCACGGTAAGTGTTCCGGAAAGACTAGTTGCGCTTGCATTTGTAACCTCTAGTGTATTGTTGAGCGTTGTAGCCTGGTCTACGTCTAACGTTCCGGATAAGGTAGTCGCAGCTCCATTTGTCACGTCGAGTGTATTATTTAGTGTCGTTGCGAGATCTACATTTAATGCTCCTGTAAGATTTGTCGCGCTTGCATTTGCAACCGTCATATTACTATTGAGCGTTGTTTCTCCATCTACAATGAGCGTGTTATTTAAATCAGTAGCTCCTGCCACTGTGAGTGCTCCACTCAAATTGGTAGGACTTGCATTATTTACAAAAAGGCCATCATTCAAATTTGTAACTCCATTAACCGTGAGGTTATTATTAAGATTGACATTTCCGTCTACATCTAGATCACCAGACAGCAAGGTTGGGCTTGCGTTATTTACAGAAAGACTGCTATTGAGATTCGTATCCCCATCTACCGTAAGACTTCCTGAAAGTAATGTCGGACTTTGATTATTTACATTGAGTGCATCCTCAAGATTTGTTTGTCCCTGAACGAGCAAACTGCTTTGTAAGGACGTATCCTCTTTTACTAATAGAATTCCAGAGAGGGTTGTAGTAGCTCCGTTATTTACATTAAGACTATTATTAAGATTTGTCGTACCATTTACAATTAAGTCATTGTCAAATGTTGTAATCCCATCCACATTTAGATCACCAGAAACGTTGAGCGGACTCCCGTTATTGATATTTACAGTATCGTTAAGGTTTGTTACACCATCTACCGTAAGGGTTCCCGTAAGCAAGGTAGGAGACTGATCTGTGACGGTAAGATCACTTCTTAAAGTTGTATTACTAAACACTTCTAACGTGCTATTAAGCTGTGTCGCCTTATCTACGCTTAGTTCATCACGCATAGTCACGGCTCCCTCTACATTTAATATGCTTGCAAATCGCGTATCACCATCTACATTGAGCTTGCCTGTAAGTTCTGTATTGCTACTGTTCAAAACCGTAAGCTTGTCGTTGAGTTCTGTACGCATATCGACCTGTAACGTTCCTGTAAGAATTGTTGCGCTATTGTTGTTTACAGACACATTTCCATTTAAGTCTGTAGTTCCGTCTACCACGAGATTACGTCTAAAGTCTACCAAACCTCCTATTTGCACATCTCCTGTGGCTAATATGTCACGATGTAAAGAATAAGGCAAAAAAGCTAATCCTTGACGGCTCAATTCGTTATAGCTTCCATCTAGGTTAATTTCCACTTGAAGGTCTTTAGGCTTTCCGCGCCATTGGATTTCTGTAAATAGATTTCCGCTTTGCGGTTGCCCTTGACCTATGATGAGATTTATCATCCCAAACTCATCTGTCGTTGTTTGTTGTACCTCTTGATATTCTGTACTTCCATTCTCATCTATGAGCGTAAATCTTACCGCGACTGGTGCATTAGGTAAAATATTACCCGTAGCATCTGCCCCAGGAAGTTCCTGAGGGTTTGGGTCTATAATTAAAGCTTGATAGCTCAACCCGTCCGTCTGAGCGGTAGCCACTCCTATAATCAATAAAAATGCGAATTGTAATAGTTGCTTCATCTTGATTTATTTTTAGTCTGTTGTATTTGTTTCTTCCTGCTCAGTTTGAACCGTTTCTTTCTTTTTGAAAAGGTCTACAATCAGTCCTATACCGAACATATTTGTGTTTATCACAAGCTCCTCCCCACTCTCTGGACTATCATCTTCTAGTGGTAAACTCTGTCCCCAGAGGTATTGCGCATACAGTCTCCCTCCATCAAATATTGGATAAGAAACCCCTCCTCCAGCTCTTAGAAAAAAAGCATTGTTGTCAAATTCCTCTTCCTTGACCAAGTTAATCGTCTGGTTATTGATGCGCTGTGTTCCAGATGCTAGGAACTCTAGAGATACTCCTGCTTTCGCGAAGGCTTTAAAACCCTTATACTCCAGAAAGTCATAATCAAAATTCAGGTTGACCCCTATATAATCTACTTCCCACTCGAAGAAATTATTTACAGTATCATCACTTCCCGTTGCGCCATAACTGTTATAATTAAGGCCCAAACCTATGTGAAGATCATCCGTAAAGAAGCGATGCTTATAGCCTACACCCACGTAGGTATTTGATACCGACTGTAGGTTTTCTAGCATTTCTCCCTGCGAATTTGTAAAATCAAAAGATGAGTTCACACGACCTAACTCAACAAAAATCTGCTGTCCAGTAGCCGAAATTCCTGCACAAAGGCAGCACAGTAGTAGTAATTTTTTCATATCAACGTTTAATCAGATTAGCTTTAAATTGTTTATTCCCAGAAGTAACTAGGAGCACATATTGAGCAGTCGAGAGATCGCTCATATCAATACCTATAGATTGATTTCCCTCTTGCATACGATCGTATACGATACGTCCCAGCATATCGTACAGAATGGTTTGCACTTCGCCAGAAATCACTTCGTTAAATTGTATGGTAAGCACGCTTTCCACAGGATTAGGAAACACCGTAGCATCAAGCGTTGTGTCCTCAGAGACAATACTCATCACTTTTATGGGTGCCTGGATAAAGCCCTGTCGCAATGTTACAGCACCATTTACCGTAGTTCCTATCACGCTGGATTGTCCTATACTCTGTTGCACCATAAATGTATGTTCTCCAGACTCTATCTTACCCGTCCCGCCACTAGAGCCTACGCTCGACCGTACGATTTGCTGGGCGTGGCACATCCCGAAGCAACATAAGACTATAAGTATTACACTATATTTTTTCATAGGATAGATTTATTCTTTAATAAATTGTCTCGTTGTAATGCCCTCGGGACCTGCGATGATTATGAGGTAGTTCGCTTTCGCGAAAGCGGAAACATCCACCTGCAAGGCACTTCCCATATTTTGTAGCGAGACCGTTTTCACCTTGCGCCCCAGCATATCATAAAACGTCATCGTCTCTAAAGGCAGATTACCTTTGTTCTCTACCGTGAGCACCGAAGTCGCTGGTACAGGATAGATGAGCACCGAAGTTGGCGCAATTGCGTCATCTGTTGTCAAAATATCAGAAGTCACGTTATAATCAAAAAAGCAAGACTCCTGATTACCACTAGCATCTTCTATTGTGAGCGTACCATCATAAATACCTTCGGTCAGTACTGTTCCTACTGTAGGGATTTGTGAGACAAAAACCACATCAGCCCCACAATTATCGGAAACCCCAATCTGTCCCGAAGTCAAGAAATTTTGAACCGTGTACATGGACGCACCTTCCAATCCTACTGAAAGAACAGTAGGGCAATCTATGGTAGGATCTAGATCATCTATAACCGTAACTGTTGCAATACAGGTGGCCGTATTACCATTAATATCTGTAACCGTAAGTTCTACTGAATTTACACCGATATTATCACAGTCAAATGTAGTCGTATCAATACTTGTGGTAGAGACACCGCAGGAATCAGAGCTTCCCCCATCTATATCATTTACGGTTATAAAGGCGCTTCCACCAGCATCAAGGTTAATGGTAATATCTTGACAAATTACGGTAGGCGCTACAGTGTCCTCTACCGTTACAATTGCTGAGCAAGTGCTACTATTTCCATTTGTATCTGTAACGGTGAGAATCACATTGTTTGATCCCACATCGTTACAGGTGAACAAATTATTGCTTATTTCGAGGTTTGCAACCCCACAAGCATCAGTACTTCCGTCGTCTATATCTTCTGGAGCGATGAATGCACTTCCAGAAGCATCCAGTTGTACGGTTATATTTTTACAAACTGCGGTAGGTGCTTGATTATCTACTACGGTCACAATGGCTTGGCAGGTTGCCATATTTCCAGAAGCATCTGTCACAGTGAGTATTACTGTATTTGCACCAATATCTGAACAATCAAATGTTGAAACATCTAGGCTACGAGACGTTACCCCACAGAAATCGCTACTCCCGCCGTCTACTTGCATTGCATCAATAGTCACAGAGCCATTGACGTCTAGTTGTACGGTGATGTTTTGACATACAGCTACAGGTGATATATTATCTGCCACCGTAACTACGGCTATACAACTGGCGCTATTTCCATTTACATCAGTTACTGTAAGTGTGACATTATTTGCTCCTACATTTGAACAGTCAAATGTTGTCGTATCTATTGCAACCGTCGCTATACCGCAGTTATCTGTACTACCATTGTCTACATCTCCCGCAGTAATTGTGGCATTTCCACTAGAATCAAGCAATACATTTAAGTCCTGACATATTACTACAGGAGCGCTATTATCTTGGACCGTGACTACTGCGGTGCATTGAGTACTTACATTATTATAATTTGTTACCGTAAGTGTCACATTATTTGCACCTATATTGGTGCAATCAAATGAACTTACATCAATGCTTCTGGTAATTCCTCCGCAAGCGGCTGCACTTCCATTGTCTATGTCGTCCACATCTAATATGATATTTCCTGTGCTATCAAGTTCAAGAGTTACATTTTGACATACTGCAGAAGGCGGCACATTATCTACTAAAGTTATATTTGCTGTTGTAGTACTTGAGTTGCCTGAAGTATCTGTAACTGTCAACGTGACTGGCACAGGAGCTCCAACGTCGGCACAAGTAAAAGTATTAGGACTCACACTAAATGAGGCTATCGCACAATTATCAGAACTTCCATTATTAAGTTGATTCCCTGACACTGTTACAGATCCAGAAGTTCCAATTCCTACAGTAATATCCATCGCAATAGCGGTAGGGTTAACAGTATCTTCAACAGTAACCACCGCAGTACAAGTGCTGGAATTCCCGTTTACGTCGGTAATAGTCAACTCAACATTATTCTCTCCTATGTTTGCACAGGTAAACGTGGTAATATCGACGGCTCTTGAAGCAATGCCACAGGCGTCAGTACTTCCGCCATCAATTTCGATAGCTGTGAGCGTAGCGTTTCCGGATGCGTCAAGTTGTATGGTGATATCTTGGCAAATCGCTTCTGGTGATATGTTATCCTCTACAGTAACCATAGCCGTACAGGTGTTCGAATTCCCGTTTACATCTATAGCAGTATAGGTCACGATATTTGTCATACCTACATTAGAACAATCAAAAGTGTCTACGTCTATCGTGCGGGCATTAAGATCCATCTCATCAAAGCCACAAATATCTGAACTACCGCTTCCTATTTGATCTGGAGTTATTGTAATAGTTCCTGAAGCGTCCAATTGTACAGTAATATCCTCACAAACCATTACTGGAGGAGTTACATCTTGCACTGTGATTGTAGAGGTAGAGGTAGAAACATTATCAAAGACATCTGTAACGGTTAAGGTTACTATATTATCTCCAACTTCATCACAAAAGAAGGCACTAGGTTCTGCAACGCGCGAAGCAATCCCGCAGGTATCACTAGAACCAGTATCCAGTACATCTACATCGACAAAATACTCACCGTTGTCACTTAGTTGTACCACAAGATCTTGGGATAATGCAATAGGCGGTGTTGTATCTTCTACGGTTACAGTTGCAGTACACGTAGATGAGTTTCCTGCATCATCTGTGGCTGTAACAGTCACTTCTACGGGAGTTGCACTTCCCGCCTGTATAAAATTATAAACATCTAATGGAAACGGAGCGAGGGCCGTGGCATTTGTATCCTCACCATTAAGCGCACCTGGAGTGCTGTAAAACCAACTATCTCCAATAAAAGTATTTCCGTCAGGACCAGTATCACCTATGCGATATGCCCAACCTAATTCATAATCCCATAATAAAGGATCCATTTCAGTAGGTGAAGAGTAGGTCAACTCACCAAAAGTGTCGATTACATTGTTATTAAAGTATAACTCTATAGCATCATTACCATCTATATCTAGACCTGAAAATTCGAAATCTGGAGTATTATCAAAAAATTGAAAATAATTTGTGTTTAAATCTACAGTTGATTCATCTGAAATTGTAAGATGCATACCTGCAGGAATTGGGATTGCAGGGAATATAAATTCTTGGCCATCGCTTCCTTGTCCATCATTTGCTACTCCTATTCCATATTGGGATAAGTTTACAATGTCTCTAAGTGCAAATACCTCAACAGCTCTGTAAAATGATACCACTTCTATATCTGGAGTTCCGGGGTCGTTATCATCATCAACAAATTCAATTAATGAACCATAAACCACACCGGAAATAAGCAAATCATTTGTAGGCGGATTGAGGACGTCATCGCAAGAAAACATCGTTTGAGAAGCCGTAAAAGTGACATTACCACAATTGTCCGTTGTTCCATTATCAAAATCAACTGGATCAATCGTAAGATTTCCCGAAGCGTCAAGGGTGCGTGTCAAATTCTGACACATAATTACCGGGGGAGCAGTATCTTGTATAGTTACTGTTGCCACACAAGTGTCCGAATTTCCAGAAGCATCTGTGACTGTAAGAGTGACCATTTGAGGTCCCGTGTCTCCACAAGTAAACATCGTCTGGGATGCTGAAAAAGTTAATGGCCCTGCGCAGTTATCTGTCGATCCTCCATCTAAAAGTGATGGATCCAAAACGGCATTTCCTCCAACGTCTATGGGTAAAACGATATTTTGACACATTGCTGTAGGCGCCATCATATCCTGAACAGTAACCACAGCGATACAAGTTGCACTCTGTCCAGCAATATCTGTAACGGTTAGAGTTACGTTATTTGTTCCGATGTCAGTACAATCGAAGTCTGTCTGGCTGGCCCCAAAACTAAGAGCCACACAATTATCTGAGGAACCTCCATCTAACATATCTGGTGTTATAGAGACGTTGCCTGTTGCATCTAGTTGTACTGTTATATCTTGACAGACCGCAGTAGGTGGCATAGTATCCTCTACTGTAACTATGGCCGTACAACTGTCCATATTCCCATCTGCATCTTCTACTGTAAGTGTCACAGATTGCATTCCTATATCTCCGCAAGAAAAGGCGTCAGGGGATACTGTCATCATAACAATACCCATATCGTCAGTAGAGCCTCCGTCTACGTCTGCTCCAGTAATCATAACGACTCCTGTACCATCTAACTGGACAGTTATGTCTTGACAAACGGCAGTAGGATTTTGTGCACTTAGTAAAAATGTAATTAGGGATAAGAGGCAGAAAAGAGAGCGCTGTAGGGTGATTTTACTTGCCATAAACAAAAAATTATGATTTGGTTAACAAATGTAGGACAGTTGTTAACGCTTTTGCATACGTAGTGCGCTACAAAAACTACGTAGGGCTACGTAGTTTTAAAATGGAAGAAAAGATTTAGAGAATCAAAGAGAAAGAATAAGCTCCTTGTGCTCCTTTGTCCAAATAGATAACGAATCAGAAGCAGAATCCAAGTCTAGTTTTGCAATGATATTTGCTCTGTGTTTTTGTACTGTCCTAAAAGATATAGTAAGTAGATCCCCTATCTCACGAGAAGAATTTCCTTGGGCTATAAGTCGTATTATCGTACGCTCAGATGGAGATAGGAATTTAATCTTTTCAATGTTTGGAGCAACCTCAGCGCTAAAGATCTGGTCAAACGTTTTACTAAAATAGTTCTTACCGCTGGCGATGGTCTGGACGCATTTGTGAATTTCGGAGAATGGCTCGTCCTTTAATAAATATCCAGATATATTGAGCTTCTTTGCCTTTGCTACAAAACTTTTTTCTTTAAAAGAGGTAATGATAACAAACTTGGTCTCTTGCAACCCTAATGTTTTACATTTTGATATAACCTCAAATCCAGTAAGTAAAGGCATTTCTATATCCAAAATTGCAATTGCGGGCTTGGTCTCTACTATTTTTTCAAGAGCCTGTGCTCCATTTGTAGCCTCGAGTAAATCTGAGTATCCTGCATCCCTAAAAGCCTCTACAAGTCCCTTGAGCAACATAGGATGATCATCTGCAATTAAAATTTTTAGATTTGTTGTCATTTGGTTACGGGTATTTCTGAAAATATGGTTGTTCCTTGACCTTTTCTACTATCAATTTTTAAAGTACCTCTCAGAATTTTAATGCGCTCTTCGAGGGTTTTCATTCCTAGCGAATTACGTTTGAGCTTATCCTCCGTATCAAACCCATCCCCATTATCCTGAATGGTGGTCACAATATTTAACCCTTCCTTAGCTACAACTACAGAAAGTGTCTTTGCATTAGAGTGTTTTATCACATTTGTTATACTTTCCTGAATAAAACGATAAAAGATAAGTGCGCTTTCACTATTAAAATACAAATCTACTTCATCAATGTCTGCAGAGACAAATAGCGATGTTTGCTCATCTACCTCGAGCAGTAATTGCTCTATGCTCTCACTCAATCCTAGCTGACTAAGTAACGCTGGGTATAGTCCTCTTGAGATGGAACGTACTTCATTTAAAGTCTGGTTTGTAAGACCCGCGATTTCTGTTTGATTTTGGTTTTGGGCGTTTTGCTTTATGAGTGTCAACTGTTGTCCTATACTGTCGTGCAACTCTTTTGCAATGCGATTACGCTCCTGTTCTTGAGAAGCTAGAAGTCCTCGAGCAAATTTTTCCTGCATTTCAGAACGCTCTTTGTACTGATACAAGAGCCACACTAAAAATGAAATACTGCTTATAGTAAGTAACAAATAAAACCACCACGTTTTATAAAAAAACTCCTGAGCCTCTATCTCGACGAAAAGCGGAGCGCCTATTTTATTTCCAGAGAAATCTATGGCCTCTATCTCGAGATTATGATTCCCAGTAGAGAGTGATGGGAACCGCAATTGTGGAGACTGTCCTAAGGTAATCCAGTCACTTTCATTAAGTCTATATCTATAACTTTCATTTCTTCCCACAACTACATTTGTGAGTCCAAAGTCAAAGTCAAACACCCTGTTTTCTGCGGGGAGGTTTATTTTTTTTGCTTTCGCGAAAGCGGACCTATCTACCACTTCAACATAGTCCTTTTTTTGAGCATCAAAGAATCGCATACGCAATGGCACAAGATCACAAGCAACCTCTTCTCTTTTTAAAGTCTCTGGGTTAAAAAAGTTCAACCCATCTATAGTTCCCAGGAAAAATCCGCTATCTGTTTTTAGCGCGCTATGCCTATTTGCCTCCTTGTTGCTCAGTCCATCTTTTGTAGCATATCGTGTTGTTTCCTTCGTTTCTGGATTAAAGGCAACCATCCCATTAAACGTGTTAATCCACCACAATCCATTATCGTCAAAAAGCACTGTGGCAATGGGCGAATTAAGTTCATCTTTATAAACAATATTAGTCTGCATAGTTTCTGGGTTAAACTGCAATAGGTGACCTTCCCTTGTGCCAAAGAGAAAACCGTGCTCCTCATCATACATTCCCATAATGATGAAAGCATCTTCCAGTTTATCTGGGCCTAAGACTTTAGTTTCTTGGGTAGCCAGATTAAAAGTAATAATCCCTCTAGTGGTTCCTAATACTGCCGTCTCCGAATCTGGCTTAAAAGAAACCCCATAAATCTCTAAAGTATCTGTCTTAAGGAGCGCTTTATGCTCATAGGTACGCGTGTCAAAATGCATTAAGTTATAGCCCTTTGTACCGTAAACGATACTGCTATCGTTGGGCATTGCCATTACATTTACAGGAAAGTGACGGAATGCCTGAGTCTCTCGCGTGCGTTTATCTATCTTGAGGATGCTACTCCACGAGCTACTCCAGTAATTACTCTCATCTTCGAAGATGTTACAATTATATACTGGCTTGTAAGGAGCACCATTCTCTTTGAGATAATAGGGCTCAAATTCTTCGGTCTGACTATTCATTTTAAACCAGCCATCTGTATCTGTAGCGACAAGATAATTTACACTATCTATCTGTTTTATGGTTCTTAAAGCGCTTCCCGATAAATAGGATTTTATCTTATCTGATGGGAATTGAATATATCGCAGTTCCTTGTTAGAAAGCCCCAGCCAGACACCTTCAGAGACATCGTCTGCAATCATCTTTACGCTAGATTCTTGGTCAAGCCCGCTTATTTGAGCCCTTACATTAAAACCATTTTTCTCTTTTGTATAACACTTATAAGAATCGCTCTCATTTGCAATGATGAGTATCTTACCCTGCTTGTCTCTATATAACTCTCTGCCTTTCGGGTTTAAAGAGAATCGAGAGTCTGTTAAAGGAACGACATCCAGCTTCTCAAAATCAAAATAGTGCAGTTGCTTTCTGTTTTTAATAAATGTAAAAACCGTATCTCTTTCTTTAAAATAGAATTCCATATAAAATTTTGAAACTAGGATGTCTCGTTCTCTATTAAACGAGTCTGCAGAGAGTCGTCTGAGCAGATTTCCTTCCCAGTCAAAAAACATTATGGGAAAGTTATCGTCTCCTATAGCAATGTAATTCTTTGTTAGAATAAGTTCGGTAGAACCGTCAAAGGCAAATATTTCATCTAATCCAGCATAGCTAAATACCGTCTCAAGACTGTTATCCTCTTTGACAACTTTTAAGTATAAAGTTCCCACTTCCTGCACTAGCAAATAATCACGCCCATCGTAAAAAACTATTTTAGATAAGCTTATGCCTTCTTTAGACTGAGATGCAATCTTAAGACGTGTAAATGTCGCTGTGTAGGGGTCAAAAAGGAAAAGGTTATCTCCCATCTCCGTAATTACAGAAACATAAAAAAGCCCATCTCCCCTTTTTAAAATATGCTTAACTTCTGTTATTCTAGGTCCGTCATTTGGTAACGGTATATTATGAAACATCTGGCCATTAAAACGCTGTATAACCATTCCCTTATTGGGTGATGTAATATTGCGTACATCGACCTTTTCACCTCCCAGCCATAAGAAGCCATCTGTATCAAATGCAAGTGCACTTATGTTGTCTATTGCGAGCCCGTCCTTTTTAGAAAAAATAGACTGGTGTACCACATCAGACTGGGCACTCAGCACCGCGGGGAGAAGAAAGTACAGCAAGAAATGTAAAAGTCCTTTTTTCACTTTTTAAGATTGTACAATTTGCAATGTAATGCAATTGCACGGTAATATCACATTTGAAACTAAAAAGAGGGAGTTCTTTAGGCTCCCTCTTTTCAATAATTCAATCCCCCAATTGAACTTAATTTATTTTGAGCAAGATAACAAGAACAGAAACCTGTTGAAATACGTAGTAGAAGTAACAAAATACGTAGGGGTACTTAGTCCGCTTTCGCGAAAGCGTAAAAATCATAAACTTCTTCACACAAAAAAGAGTCTAGCAAAAGCTATGACTCTCTTTCTACAAAATTCAATCCCCCAATTGAACAATGATTATTGTCTTACAAAACGCTTTACCTTTATGGAGTTGCCAGATGTGATTCTCACAAGATAAACCCCTGTTTTTATATTAGTTACGTCTATATCTATCAAGTTACTTTCTAAACTAGATTGATGACTTATAACACGCCCTCTCAAATCATAGATCGTAACTTCATCCATTGTCAAAGCTTCGGTTTTAATGTGCAACACATTTTCGACTGGGTTTGGATAGAGGGTGATTATGCTTTCGCGAAAGCTTTCTTCTCCCACTCCCAAAGTGCTATCTACAATTAAATTAAAGTTACAGTTACTCATATTCCCTGCATTGTCTGTCGCCATAAGAGAGATCATGGTAGCTCCTATTCCCACTACTGTGCCAGCAACGGGGTCTTGAATGACTACTAAATCACTCCCTGAAGAACAATTATCTATTACCGTGTTGCTGTAATCTGCTATGACATACTCACCGTTCTCATCCTCAGATACGATTATCTCTCCGGGACAATTTATGACTGGTGCTGCAGTATCTGTTATTATGATGTCAAATGTATACTGGGTTTCATTTCCATTTGAGTCTATAAGTGTATATTCTTCTACAGACGTGCCTACTGGGAAAAATGCTCCAGATCCTAAACCATTTGTAAACGATACAGTCGTGCTAGAGGCGTCCCCGCAATTATCCGAAATCACAAAGCTTTCGATAGTAATAGGACCATAATTTACAATAGCCCCACAATCAGAATCTCCAGCACCAGTTCCCGTAAAAATATCTACGGGACCGCTAGAAACAGTTACGCCCTCTATATCCTGAACGGTTACTACCGTTGAACAAGTAGCCACGTTCCCAGCAACGTCTATTACGGTTAAGGTCACTGTATTATCTCCCAGATTCGTACAATCAAAATCCATCACATCAACCATCATAGTATCAATGCCACAGTTGTCTGTAGATCCATTATCTATATCAGTAACCGAAATACTGACTTGACCGTTTGCATCTAAATTCAGGATGAAAGGCGAGACACAAGTTGCAACTGGGAGTTCATTGTCTAGTACAGTTACTGTAGTGGTACAAGTAGCTGTATTCATATTATTGTCGGTGACTGTTAGCGTAACCGTTACGGGAGTTCCCACATCTGCACAAGTGAACTCTGTTACATCAATACTGGTCGAGGCGATGCCACAGGCGTCTGTGCTTCCATTATTCACATCGTCCATGGTGATGCTCGCCATTCCCAAGGCATCTAGCTGTACGGTGAAAGGTGTGACGCAACTTGCTGTAGGAGCCACATTATCTTGAATAGTTACTGTAGTACTGCACGTACCTACATTACCAGCAGTATCTGTGACTGTTAAAGTAACAGTATTGGTTCCTAAATTACTGCAATCAAAATTCATCATATCAATGGTCATCATATCAATTGAGCAATTATCTGTAGAGCTATTATCAATATCTGCTACTGTGATACTGGCCTGGCCATTCGAATCTAGATTTAAGGTGAAAGGCGTAACGCAATTTGCAACTGGGGACTCATTGTCTAGAGTATCGATAAAAGCAGTCTCAATAATGGTGTTTGAACAACCGTTAACGTCTGTAACTTGGAAGCTAACATCATAGATTCCAGATGTGCTGTACATATGCATCGGATTCTGTTGTGATGAAGTATTACCATCTCCAAAATCCCAAAACCATTGGGTAATAGGACTCATAGATGTAGAGTCATCTTGAAAATTGATTGTTAGTGGCAAGCATCCTGCAGTAGTATCAGTAGTACTGAAATTTGCACTAGGCCCCATTACTTGTACAAAATTAGACTTTACTTCTGTACTTGTATTTCCAAAATCGTCAGTTACCGTTAAGCTTACTTCATACATACCTCCCGTATTATATTGATGATTTGGATTCTGAAGAGAGGATGTGTTTCCATCTCCAAAATCCCAATCCCAGCTCACAATGGGTGCGCCATTCTCTACAGAGGTATCTTCATAATTAACATTGAGCGGATTACATCCTGCAACGGGAATTGCAGTTCCGTTGCCTGTAAAATTTGCGGTCGGTATGGATATCTTAACGAGCTCAGAAACAACCCGCGTATTTGTGGTACCAAAGATAGTGTCAGAAACTGTTAACCTCACATCAAAAGCTCCAGTTGTAGTGTAAGCATGTATTGGATCCTGAAGTATTGATGTTGTCCCATCTCCAAAATTCCAAGACCAGGTATCTGGAAATGTAGATTCATCTATAAAGAATACAACAAGAGGTAACGCGTTACCCATAGTGGGAGCGGCAGTAAAATCTGCTCCGAGAGGCCTAAAAACAAAAGAAAATGACCCTGTATTTCCTGCATCAGCGTCCACAATTAATGTGTAATTACCTGTCGGAAGATTATTAAAATTACTGCGACCAAATGCTCCAACCTTAGGTACCTCGTCACCATTAGCATCTAATAAAATAAAACTTGTATTACTTTGATTTAAACTCGTCGGGGATATAAAAGAGATATTAAGAGATAATCCTCGATCTGTGGTGAAAGAATAATAGACATCATTGCCATCTCGTTCTGGATAATTATTACCTGAGCTGGTGTTATCGCCTGTAGCATTTGTAAATGGAGGACTTGTATTTATCACACCTAAGTCCGTGGTGTTTTGAGCCACTACTAAATTACCTAACAAGCAAAAGAAAAGGATTTGTAATTGTATTTTCATAATTAGATAATTTGATAAAGTTTAAGTGGCTTTATCATTCTTATTCTGAGACCCCCGTTAAGATAGTTGCAATATAATCTCAATATTAAAATTTGAAAATACGTAGTGCGCGCAGATACTGCGTAGGGTACGTATATAAAACGAAACGCATTTAAAGCGTATTCACCAGCTCCTTATGCTCTAGCACCCATTGAGATAACGCATCTGTTCCTGATGCAAGGTCTAGTTTTGCAATAATATTAGTGCGATGCTTTTGTACTGTTCTAGGAGAAATTAAGAGTAGTTCCCCTATTTCTGTTGAAGTTTTTTGCTGTGCCACGAGGCGTATGATAGTCCGTTCTGAAGGTGTCAGTAAGGTGATTTTCTTAAGTTCATCCTGTACAATTTTTTCAAATCCTGCATCAAAGGACTTACTATAATAAGTTTTGTTGTTAAGTACGGCTTCTATGCATCTCTCAATCTCATCAATCCCGTCTTCTTTGAGCATATATCCGTCTACTTTTAGATTTTTTGCTTGAACAACAAAGCCCTTTTCCTTGTGATAAGTCATTGCAATGAACTTTGTGACTGGACTCTCTTTGCGGCTTCGCTTTATCACTTCAAATCCTGTAAGCAACGGCATTTCAATATCGAGTAAAGCAATAGTGGGTTTATGGTTTACAATTGCCTCTAGGGCAAGAGCTCCATTCTCTGCTATCGCAACGAGATCATAGCCGGCCTCTTGTAATTCTTGACTCAAGCCCTTGCGCATAATGGGATGGTCGTCTGCCACTACAATTGATATTTGAGATTTGTTGAACATTACTATATACTTCCTGTGTTACGAATATAAGTTACTTTTTTCCTTCGTAACCTACGTACTTATAACAGATATTACGTAGGATACGTAGACTATATAGGGACGATTAGAATATATGTAGTCCCTTGCCCTATTTGAGAATTCACCTCCAATCTTGCGTTAATAATCTTACAACGTTCTAAAATGGACTTCATCCCGAGACTCTTTGTGGTTTTTAGTTTTTCATGATAGTTAAATCCTTTACCGTTATCTTTTAAATAGAGCCGAAGGGTCTGTCCTTCTTTTGAAACCTCAACTCTAGCTGCAGGAGCCTGAGCGTGTTTTATCATATTAGATAGTAGTTCCTGAAAAACACGATACATATGCAATCCAGCATTTTGTGAGACATAAGCATCTATGTTTTCAATCTCTGAGGATATGAAGGTATCTGTTTGTTCATCTACCTCTTCAAGCAATGCTTCTAAGGCAGCTGTGAATCCTAATCGTTCCAGAACAGCTGGGTGTAAGCCCCTAGAAATAGACCTGAGTTCACTGAGAGTGCTTCCCGCAAGAGCTTCGGCTTCTGGGTTTTTGAGATACTTCACCTTACGCGTGAGCATCATTAGCTTTTGACCTACGCTATCGTGCAGTTCTCTAGCAACACGAGACCGTTCTTCTTCTTGAGCGTTTATGATGTCCTGAGTGACTCGTTCTTGACGTTTTCTTGCGAGGAGATTCTTTCGCGAAAGCAAAATAAACCCCAGTGCCACTGCTGTAAATCCTAAAATAGACCAAAACCAAATGGTACGCCAGAATGGAACCGAAATTGTAAACGGATATGTAAATGCGTCTGGTTGCCAGACGCCATTACCATTATCTGCTGTAAACTCAAAGACATAATCCCCTGGAGGAAGGTAGGAAAAAACGATATCCTTTTTTTGGGAAGGACTGGACCAAGTATCACTATCTCGTAAGCCTCGCAACCTATAGCTGTAGTTCACGGTCTCTGGCGAGGTAAACGTGACGGCTTGCATGTTAAAAGTGAGGTAGTTTTTTGTGTAAGGTAGTACCAGCTTATCACCTTTTAAGAAGGTTGCTTCATCTAGTTTTTCGGCAAAAAGAAGTATGTTCTTTAATTTAAGTTGTGGCGGTTGTGTATTGCTCACAAAATTATCTTCAGAAAAAAATCCGACACCTTCTTTTGTGGCAAAAGCTACTGTACCGTCTTTACTGACAGCTATTTGATTTTCCAATATGGCTTGGGTAGGAAATCCAAAGGTATTTGTGTAATGCTGCATCACTATGCTGTCTTTTTGAAGCAAGGGACTCACCGCAAGTTTACTGAGGCCCTTTTTTGAAGCCAACCATAGGTCGTCTCCGGCTACACGTAAAGCGGTTACATCATCTCGAATATTTAGCGCATCTAGCGGAAAGATTCTATTTTTAAAGTTGCTGTTTTCTAGCGTGATGAAATACAAATTTTTATTATTTGCAGTTACTGCGGTATTTGCATTTAGTATATCTAACGTATAAAAGGCCTCGTGGTATTTTTGATGCAACCCAGGAATACTGTCTTCTACATTGTTATGCAACTGGAACATACCAAATTGTGATGCGCTTAGATAGCGGTCTCCTATAGGTACAATGGCTGCAGCTTTTCGGGCGGGAATCGTTACACTGCTACCGTCTGTCATAAAATGGATTTGCGATGAACTAGAGATAACAAGTTTCGCATCATTTTTAATTACATAACTATGTGCTCCCTCTACTACAAACTCTTTTGAATAACGATCTTGGAATGCGTAAGTGTCATTTCCTGAAACCAGCAATTCTTTTGAATTAGAAACATTAAGCATACCTGTAGAGATACCTTTCATTAAAGTATCTACGACCCGACCTTCTTCAAAAATTGCGACTCCATTTTCGGTGCTTACAGCCCAGTCTTCATTCCAGCTTACGACGCTTTTTACAGCTCCCTCTGGAAGTCCCTGACTTGCATCATAAAAAGTAAAAGATGTATCCCTAAACTTTACCAGCCCACCGCGATACGTGGCAAACCAGAAATTATCCTCTCTATCCTTAATAAGAGAATAGGCATATTTATTAGGAAAACCTCTCTGGTCATCTAAGATTTTAAACTGTTCTGTTTTTTTGTCAAAAAGGAGTAAACCATTACCCTCTGTTGCTAGGTACAAGCGACCATTATCTTCTAGAATTCGCCAGATTTTATTGCTGTTGAAGTCATTCCAATCTGGCACATAAGTTTCTTTCTTATCATCTTTTAGTTTATACAATGCTCCATAGCTCCCTATCCATAAAGCACCGTCATCGTCTAGATGCACGCTAAAACAAAGATTATTAATCTTGTGACTATCTTCATTTATATAATCCAACTCACACGTAAGGGTATTAAATAATATAACACCCCTACGGGTAGAAGCCATTGCAAAGGTGTGATCGTTGAGAAGAACTACATCTTGAACGTAGATTCCGTCCTGAATAATTTCGGTTGCTTCGATAATCGGGATGAACATCCCATCTTGATATTTGATGACACCCCGATTTGCAAAAATGTAAATGCTTCCATCATCGTGCTCAAAGAACTCCGTAACCGTTCCATAATTAAAATAATCGATGTCACTAGGAGATGTAACCTTTCCATCTTTAATGATACTGATCCCTTTACTCAGCGTGCCTACCCAGATGCGCCCCTTAGAGTCCTCAAAAACAGAAAAAGCAAAATCTGAGGCGAGTCCATCCTCTGTTGTGTAGTTTTTAAACGAGGAGCCGTCAAAGGCACTGACGCCTCCATAGGTTGCCGCCCAGATAATTCCATCTCTTGCTTGAATAAGATCGTAGACCTCATTATTAGAAAGACCTTCCTCTTTTGTGTATTGCTTAAAAAGATATTGCTGTGCAATTGCGGGACAACAATATAAAAACACAAGAAAAAATAGCAACCTAATTTTCATCTGCGTTAAATATAATTCATTTCAAAAAAAAATACTTGAAGTGACTGTACTATTATCATTAGCATTACTCGTGTAAGTTATGTGTAATTATTTTGATGTCCGCTTTCGCGAAAGCGTAAAAATCACAAATCAAAAAAGAGGAGTTCGTACGCAAGTCCTCTTTCTCTTGTATCCAATCCCCCAATTGAATACTTTTACTTCTCGGGCATAATAAAGAAGCAACAGATATAACGTTTTTATAATTTTTTGGTTTTAAAACCATTACCGTGTTTCCCTACACACATTGCTCATAAACTAGATGAAATGGCTAAAATTAAAACTACCTTCTTCTGTCAAAACTGTGGCACACAACACGCTAAGTGGGCAGGACAATGCCACGCCTGTAAACAATGGAACACCATTGTAGAGGAAGTCGTTCAAAAAGCCGATAAGAAAGACTGGAAAAGCGAGTCCTCGAAGGTCTCTGGACTCACAAGAACCAGCAAGCCCCTTAAAATTGCCGATATCTCCACCGCCTCCGAGGCGCGAATGAACACAAAAAACGGTGAACTAAATCGTGTGCTAGGTGGAGGGCTAGTTCCTGGGTCACTTACGCTTCTGGGCGGAGAACCAGGAATAGGAAAAAGCACCTTGCTACTTCAAATTTCACTTGCACTTCCCTACAAAACGCTATATGTATCTGGAGAAGAAAGCCAGCAACAAATAAAGATGCGGGCAGAGCGCATCAACCCAGAAAGTGATCAATGTTATATACTTACGGAGACCAAAACACAAAACATCTTTAGGCACATTGAGGAGATGCAACCCGACATTGTCATCATAGACTCTATACAGACCTTGCATTCTGACCATATAGAAAGCACTGCGGGAAGTATTTCTCAAATCCGGGAAACTACCTCAGAGCTCATCCGTTTTGCTAAGGAGACGTCAACACCCGTCATCCTTATAGGTCATATTACGAAAGATGGGAATATTGCTGGGCCTAAAATTCTCGAGCATATGGTGGATACCGTACTGCAATTTGAAGGCGACCGCAATCACGTGTACCGCATTCTACGTGCGCACAAAAACCGTTTTGGGAGCACCAGCGAACTCGGAATATACGAGATGCAAGGTAGTGGCTTGCGCGAAGTATCAAACCCGAGCGAAATCCTCATCTCAAAAAACGACGAAGACTTGAGCGGTACTGCCATCGCCACCACAATGGAAGGGATGCGACCGCTTATGATTGAGCTCCAGGCACTTGTGAGTACCGCAGTTTACGGAACGCCACAGCGTAGCTCGACAGGATACAATGCAAAACGACTCAATATGCTCCTTGCCGTTCTTGAGAAGCGCGCAGGTTTTAAACTTGGGGCAAAAGACGTCTTCCTCAATGTCACTGGAGGAATCTCTGTAGATGATCCTGCTATAGACCTAGCTGTGGTCGCCGCAGTTTTGTCTTCAAACGTTGATATTTCTGTAGATAAATCCATGTGCTTTGCGGCAGAGATAGGCCTTGCAGGAGAAGTTCGCCCCGTAAATCGTGTAGAGCAACGTATCCTTGAGGCAGAGAAACTAGGTTTTGGCAGTATTGTGATCTCAAAATATTGTAAGATTCCTGATCAGAAATATCACATCAACATTATTAAAGTAGCAAAGGTGCACGATGTCGTGCGACACCTTTTTGGATAAGTTTGTTCTACACGAAGCAAGTGTCACTTTCTTTTTAAAACATTTAGATTCTTACTTAGCCCCTAGAAACCGAAAGACAAACACAAGTTATCGGTTTTATGCCTTGTTCATTTCCTTAATTATGCTTTCGCGAAAGCGTAAACCCTTTAATTCATTTTTCTTAAAAAAAAAGGAGCCACTCTCGTGACCCCCTTTTAAACAATCTCCTTATTTTACTAATTTCTCTTTATGATTCTTTTTGTGACTTGTTCCTTGTTTTTAATGAACTGAAGTAAATACACCCCTTCTGCAAAGTCACCTAGATCTATCTGTGTGGTAAATTGTCCTGAGTTTGCAATCTCAAACTCTTTCAACTTTCTCCCCTTTATATCAAAAAGCACTATTTTTTCGACTCCTTGAGACCCAATTTCGACATTTATAGTATTTGAAGTAGGATTAGGATAGATTTCAATATCGCCTAAAGTCGATTCGTCTTCATCTATCCCGAGTGTACTGTCTACTGTAATATCAAATGAGCAAGTCGTTGTATTTCCAACAAGATCAGTAGCCTCGACAGTTACGGTTGTCACTCCAACACCTACAGATGTGCCTGCAACTGGAGTTTGTGTGATTGTGAGGTCATCTCCTGTAGAACAATTATCACTAGCGCCCGTGGTGTAATCCAAAATGACATACAGGTCGTTTTCATCCTCCGAAACGATGATATCTTCGGGACAATCGATTACAGGATTTGTAGTATCTGATATGGTGATTTCAAATGAATACTCTGTCTCGTTACCATTATTATCTACAATAGTGTACGTTTCTGTAGTCGTACCTACAGGAAAAACAGACCCACTTCCTAGACCACCTGTTTGAGACACAGCAAAGGTTGTACTATCTCCACAATTATTATCAAGCACAAAGCTATCTATAGTCACGGGGTCATAATTAACAACAGTTGAACAAGCATCATCATTAGGTCCTGTACCCGTAAAAATATCTACTGGACCAGATACTACTACGACTCCCGTCGTATCTTCGACTGTTACTGTAGTCGTGCACGTACTAGTGTTTCCGTTGTTATCTGTAACGGTAAGTGTAACTACATTTGCACCCACATTTGAGCAATCAAAGTCTGTGACATCTACGCTTGTACTTGCAATCCCACAGGCATCGGTAGATCCGTTATCAATATCTGCCGCGGTGATGGTTGCTTGACCATTTGCGTCGAGTTGCACGGTAAAATCTGCTACGCATTGAGCGTCGGGGTTTTCATTGTCCGTAACCACAACATCAAATGATTCTGTCACCGAGTTCCCAAAGGCATCCGTTAGTACATACGTATTTGTGGTCGTTCCCACAGGAAATACTTCGCCAGATGCCAGACCAGCAGTCTGCTCTAAGCTTCCGTCAAACTGGATAATATATCTATTTCCCCCGATGTTAGGAAAATCTGCCCAGCGACCTGAGGGTTGCATGGTTACATAATCTTCGTCGCCTTGATTATTTGGCTCTCCGCTATTCCAGTTCGTATACGTTACCGGATCTCCATTTTGCCATACAAAGGTTCCTTCTACATCAAGATCGTTAAATCCTATGGTTAAATCTCCCGTTGCCCCTGCAGCATTTGCTTCTAAGCGAACAAAAGCATTCTCTGCAGCGCTAGTAATAGAAACAAGTTCATATCCATTTGTGGCTGCATCACTATAAATAGCCCCAGGTCCCATTGCTACATCTGATAAGAAATACGTTTTCTCATTAAAGGTTCCTAATAAAGAGAAACCTGCTACCGTTTCTGGGGCAAAATCACAATTATCTGAAGTAGTAATAGTATAGTTTACAACAGCACCACATACACCCGCGTCAGTATCCTGAGCAATGTCTGCTGGAACCATAAGCACAGGATCCTCATTATCCTCTATCATTACATTGAAGTTGCAGGAAACGGTGTTCCCACCACCATCAATAAAAGACAGCGTATTTTCTGTTGTTCCTATTGGATATGCACTTCCACTAGCGAGTCCAGCTGTAAGAGTTGCGTCTATAGTATATGAGATGGTAATAACACCATTTCCAGAATTGGTACCCCCTGTAACCACGGCATTTGTTCCAGTATTTAAGGAACCACCGCCACCGCCGCCGCTTCCTACAACACCGCCTTGACCGCCACTTGCACCACCGCTGTAGCCACCGCCACCACCGCCACCACCGGCAGATGTCGCACCTCCAGCACCTCCACCACCGAAACCTCCAGGGATACCGATAGCAGTACCGCCAGCTCCGCCACTTACAATGGCCTGGCCTCCAGAGGTCAAAGCACCAGGACCATTAGCGTTAGCTCCATCTGTTAGGAAACCTGCACCTGCGCCTCCTGCGCTTCCTCCAAAGCCAGAAGCAGCTGTACCTCCATTACCCATATTTCCTGCTGTTCCAGAACAAGCATTACAAGCACCACCTATAGCGCCTCCTCCATTCTCAGTAGCTTGACCAGTCCCTCCAGGCCCTCCAGGAGCTTGAGACCCAAAAAAGGCTGCACCTCTTCCACCTCCACCGCCTGCGGCAATGAGCAAAGTTCCTGTGGCAACATCATTTCCTAAAATCGCAAATGAACCACCACCACCACCACCGGCGCCACCAGAATCATCTGTTCCTTTTTCTCCCACTAAGAGTTGTATTTCTTGCCCAGGAGTTACCGTAAAGTCTCCACTAGCGACTGCTCCTAGCCCCCCAGAAGCTCCTGCACTAGCCCCACCTTGAGCTCCAGAGACTGAAATGTTAATAGAGGTTACTCCTACAGGAACTGTAAATGTTTCTATCGCTCCTGTAAATTCATAAGTTTCATTTGCATTGAGTGTTGAGCTGTAAGTTACTGTCGCCTCGCAAGCACCTGCAGGAACCGCCTGTACGATATCAGCAGGGCACATCGTCGTAGCTGGGGCACGCATTGTGTCCTGAGCGCTCAGTACGCCAATTAAAGCACACCATAACAAAGCAGTAAAATAAAATGTAAGTTTTTTCATGTTGCAGTTTATTAAGTTTAGTTTATAAAATATTTGCGTTAAAAAAGATTTCTTCTATAGATCCAGCTTCACATATTTTCTAGCTAGCGCATTAGACAGCAAAGGGTTGAACTCATTTTTGTACTCCTTTATATTTTGACCAAGAAATTTTTTAAAATCTTTCTCAAAATGAGATTGATCGTAGTAGTCAAATTTCTCAAGTATAGATTGTAGCGACTCATTCTCTTGAGTTTCTAATGCTCGTATCGCATTATTGAATCTGACGAGGTTTGCAAATCGCTGGGGAGGTGCTCCTACCTCTTTTAAAAACATTCTACCTAAGGTACGCTCAGAATAGGGAAATCTATCAGCAAGCTCGCTTACGGTGACTTTACCTTTCTTATGGAAGATGTGATTTACAATTTCTACAGAGGGATACAACACACTCCATTCTTTATAATAAGACCTCAAATGATGATCTGTAATAATTGTAATATCTTCTATCGTCATCGCAGTGGCAAGTTTATGATATAAACTATCTAGCGTATCATCATCTACATAGAGTGAAAGATCAATGAGTTTGTTTCGATTTTTAACACCGTGTATTTTAGTGATGGAATGAAGAATATGGTTAGGCAGTTCGATAGAGATCCACGTGGCTTCTTTATAGGCTTTGACCGTAAAAAAATCTCCTGTTCCTTTGATAAACTTTTCAGGAACCGCAACTTGTGCTCCATTGTGGTCAAAAGCATCTATAGTACCGTACCTGAACATAATATAACTGTACCCATAATCATTAATGACTTGGGCAGGCATATCCTGTTGATAATCAATTCTTGTTACATCAAGAAAAAAAGAATGTGAAAAATTTGGGTCGTGTAAAAACTGCATAACTTGTATTTCGTCGACAAAAAAAACCCTTATGTCCTAAATCCAAGTGTAAAATTCGGACAAAGTGAACGTTATTCAGAGGAAAACAGGGAACATACACTCCTTTTTTGAAAGAATTTTCTTATAGCATTTTAACAAAACGCTAATTTATAACGCATTACGTATTTTGACTTTTCAGCTTCTTACTTTCAATAAAGCACATCGCCGTACGACTCATGTTGATTCCCAGGTTTGACTTTAGTTTTAAAATTTGTTTGGCGAAACGCAATACATCAACATTTATATTTAAAAATGTGCTCTATTCTTATTTTCTTTGACCACTACGGCTCTTCTGAAAATACTCTTGAACCGCGATAAGCGGTTAAGGCTACCTATCTGATCACGCAACACGCAGCAAGGCAAGTTTACGCTAGGGATTTTAATAATAATGCCTCAGTTTGTGTGTATTGGGATTCCGCTTTCGCGAAAGCGTAAAAAGGAACTATCTAAAGATTTTTCAGGCGCAAAAATCTGTATCCATTAGTATAATTTCTTTCTATTTCTAAGTATAAAAATCGAGTAAACGCTAATAAATGTATCGTATCACTTGTCCCGGACCACATACTGAATCATAACATAGTTTCAGGCTAGAATAAGAGATCCCCTAGGAACCTTTATCATTCTATCCTCATTAAATTTTATATCGCTTAATTAACGTTTCTTTTTAAAATCCAACATCGGGATTGTGCTATCTTTAAGGAAATCAATCCTTAATTACTATGTCCATATTCTCAAAGGTCAAGCAGACGTTTGCTTTAATGAAAGAAGTCGACCTCGATGCTATTGCAAAAATTTCTAAGAAAATAGATCTCCCCGAAGTAATGGCCGCCGTAGGCGAACTCGATGATCGCCAACTCAAGGGCCTGATGAAAATGCTTAAGAGTCAGGGCAAGAAAGGGCAACATAAGCTTCCTCCCATTGATGGAGACTTTTATGACCTCGCCTTACAGCTCACTCCAGAACAACGCAAGATTCAGATAAAAGTGCGCAACTTTATGGAGGATGAGATACAACCTATTGCAAACGACTTCTGGAACCGTGCAGAGTTCCCGCATCACATCATCCCGAAAATGGCAAAGCTCAATATAGCAGGACTTGCCTATAAAGGTTACGGTTGTCCTGGAGAGACTTTTTTAATGGAAGGTATTATGGCGATGGAACTTGCGCGGGTAGATGTTTCGCTTTCTACTTTCTTTGGCGTGCACAGTGGTCTTGCGATGGGATCCATTTATTTATGTGGCAGTGAGGAACAGAAACAAGAATGGCTCCCTAAAATGCAACGTATGGAAAGGATAGGAGCCTTTGGACTCACCGAACCAGAAGTGGGCTCTGGCGCCGCAGGTGGACTAGGAACCACTTGCAAGCAAGATGGAGACACCTGGATCCTCAACGGAAATAAAAAATGGATAGGCAACGCCACTTTTGCAGATGTGGTGATTATCTGGGCAAGAGATGAGGATTCTAATCAGGTAAAAGGATTCTTGGTACGCAAGGAGACCGAAGGCTTTACAGCGACCAAGATGGAAAACAAAATGGCGCTACGCACCGTTCAAAACGCAGAGATCACTCTCGATAACTGTCGCATCCCAGAAAGTGACCGCCTTCAGAACGCAAACTCCTTTAAAGACACCGCTGCAGTGTTAAAAATGACCCGTGCAGCCGTGGCCTGGCAAGCGGTAGGATGTGCAAGAGGTGCTTATGAGAATGCACTTAAATACACAAAGAAGCGAGAGCAGTTTGGTCGTCCTATTGCTTCCTTCCAACTCATTCAAAATCACTTGGTCGAAATGCTTTCTAATCTTACTGCGATGCAAACATTATGTTTCCGTCTTTCGGAATTACAGGATCAAGAACTGCTTACAGATGAGCACGCCTCTCTGGCCAAAGTCTTTTGCAGTATGCGCACCCGTGACGTAGTAAGTCGGGCGCGCGAGGTGATGGGTGGTAACGGTATCCTCCTAGAATACAATGTCGCACGTTTTGTGGCAGATGCCGAAGCTATTTATTCGTACGAAGGAACAAAAGAGATTAATACGCTTATCGTGGGAAGAGCGATTACGGGGTACAGTGCTTTTGTGAGTTGATGGTGTGAATATTAGATTTTCGCTTTCGCGAAAGTGTAAAAATTAAAATAACTCCTCTCCAAATCAAGGCGCAGGATTAGGAATATCCCCGTGCACCTTATCAATCGCTTCTAACACTTCCTTAGAAAGCGTCACGTTTATACTATTTATATTCTCTTCAAGTTGCGCTAGGGAGGTTGCTCCTATGATGTTTGAGGTCACAAAAGTTCTATCGTTTACAAAGGCGAGTGCCATTTGAGTAAGGCTCAAGCCGTGATCATCTGCTATCTTTTTGTAGCGCCTTGTTGCTTCAAAACCATTATCGCTGTGATAGCGGTTATAGTTAGGAAAGAGCGTTACACGTGCATCCTTAGGATAACCATCCAGGTACTTTCCTGTGAGTTGGCCAAACCCGAGTGGTGAATATGGCAAGTGACCCACATCTTCCCGCTGCAGTACTTCGGTAAGTCCTACTTCATCTTTTCTGTTCAATAGATTATAAGGGTTTTGTACCGTAAGCATTCTAGGAGCGCCTTTACGGGCTTCTTCCATAAAGCGCATCACACCAAAAGGCGACTCATTAGACAACCCAATGTGACGGATTTTACCAGCTTTGATATGCTCGTTCAATCTCTCTAGAATAGTAGCAATATTATCTTCCCATTGCTCATCTGGTTTGTGGGTATATCCTCGTTGTCCAAAGAAATTCGTATTACGCTCTGGCCAATGCAATTGGTATAAGTCTAGATAATCTGTTTGTAGTCGTTTTAAGCTTTTGTGTAGTGCATCATCTATCGCCTCTTTTGAGAAACCTAGATTTTCTCTTATGTGGGTAAATGTAGGACTAGGTCCCGTCACCTTAGAAGCAAGTACCACTTTATCACGATTACCATTTTTGGCAAACCAGTTTCCGATGATGGTTTCTGTGCTTCCCTGCGTTTTTGCATTTCCCGGGACGCTGTACATCTCTGCCGTGTCAATGAAGTTGACACCATTATCCAGAGCAAAATCTAATTGCGCGTGACCTTCGGCCTCCGTGTTTTGTTCGCCCCAAGTCATTGAGCCTAGGCATATTTTTGAGACTTTGATGTCTGTAGTGGGTAGTGTTGTGTATCGCATTTAGTGATTTTTTCATTCCCACGAAGGCGGGAATCTTTTGTTATTATAGTTATGACTTAAAATGAGGAAACACCCCACCCCTCCCGAACAGTGGGTGGGGAGCCGTTATTAATTCAATTATCTAATCTACATCCTCCAGCAAGGCGGTTACCTCATCTAGCTTAGGTGTTAAGATTACTTCAATTCTTCTATTTTTTGCTTTGTTTGCCGGGGTATCATTAGGAGCAACAGGTGCATATTCTCCACGACCGGCAGCGGTAAGGTTTTTTGGGTCTATAGACGGATTTTCTCGTAAGATATTTACAATAGAAGTAGCACGCTTCGCCGAAAGATCCCAGTTGCCTTGTAGGTTGCCACCACCGCCGTAAGGCACGTCATCTGTATGTCCTTCGATGAGAACAGCGATTTCTGGATTTTGGGCGAGGACACTTCCTAATTGTTTTACGGCTTTCTTTCCATTTGCTCCTACGTTCCAACTTCCAGAGTCAAATAAAAGCTTGTTTTCTAAAGAAACATAAACCTTACCATTGCGTTGCTCGACGGTGAGGCCCTTTCCTTCAAAGTCTGTTAGGGCTTTTGAGATAGCGTCTTTAAGGTTGCGCATTTTTGCGTCTTTGGCTGCGATCAATCCTTCGAGTTCGTCTATTCTGGCAGAACGGTCTGCGAGGTCATTTTGTAGGCTCTCTAGTCTGCGACGCTCGGTATCTAGGGCCGCTGTTTTTTCGGCGAGATCTTTTTGTTTTTGTTCCAGTTCGGCGAGGAGTTCGCGGTTTTTCTTGGAGTTTTCGGCGATACTGGCGCTACTGTTCTTTTCTAATGCATCGTAGGAAGCTTGTAAGTTTTCTAAGTTCGCTTTCGCGGAAGCGTACTCCCTATTACGCTCATCATACCGTTGCATTGCAGCCTCTAGAGCCTCCTCTGTAGCGCTATAGTCACTTCTCAATTTTTTAAGTTCCTTTTGCGCTACCGAAAGGTCTGTTTCCAAGGTTCTATTTTCCTTGCGGAGCCTGTTGTACTTCCCTTCTAGGTCTTTGTACACTTTTGAAGATACGCAGGAAGTCATCAGGACTCCTGCAACTAATAGGATGAGGGCTTTTTTGATCATTTTCAAAATAATTTATTCGTTCTTGAGATCTCAGCCATTGCTGAGATTTAATTTTACCATAAGTGGGCAATGGTCGCTATGCATTGCATCTGAAAGTATAACGGCTCTTTCTATATTTTCTTTTAGAGGTTCGCTTACCATATTATAATCTATGCGCCAGCCCTTATTGTTTGCTCGTGAATTTGCCCGATAACTCCACCAGGTATAATTATGTGGGTCTTTATTGAGATGGCGGAAGGAATCTACAAAGCCACTGTCTATAAAGTCTCCTATCCACTCGCGCTCCACGGGTAAGAAGCCACTTGTATTTTTATTCCTAATAGGATCGTGTATGTCAATGGCCTCGTGACAGATATTGTAATCACCACAGATGACAAGGTTAGGCACCTCTTTTTTTAGTTCATCTACATACGCTTTAAACATCGCCATATATTCTAGTTTATGTTCCAGCCTTGCAATATTGGTCCCCGAAGGCAAGTACAAACTCATTACCGAAACATCTTCAAAATCCAGTCGGATGTTACGACCCTCAAAATCCATGGAGTCTATTCCAGTCCCGTAAACCACATTTTTTGGCTCCAATTTTGTAAAAATGGCAACCCCGCTATATCCTTTCTTTTGTGCGCTAAACCAGTAATGCTTATAACCAGCAGCCTCAATAGCTTCTGTATCTACTTGTTCTGGGGTAGCTTTAGTTTCCTGTATGCAGATGACGTCTGGATCTGCCTGTTGTAGCCAGTCTATAAAACCTTTGCGCATCGCCGCGCGTATGCCGTTTACATTGTAAGAAATGATTTTCATAAGCGTCCAATTTACTTTAATGTGCTAAAATAGAAATTCGACTTCCCAAAGGCGTTAAAGCAAGCTTAAAGTTTTAGAACGGAAAAACATACCTTTAGCTCCTTAAAATAATATTCTCAACTGCGAGTTTTACAGGTAATGCGCTACGGTTTTATCCTACTTTTCATTCTTTTTACTACGGTACTTTCGGCTCAGGAAGTGCGTACTAAGAAAGTGGTCGTACGAGATTCTGTGGTTTTGGATTCGGTTTCTATCAATCCAGCACGTTTTCGCGTAAGCGCAACAGACAGTACCCTTATCGATAGTAGTCGGTACACCATAGATTATGCACGTAGTATTTTTAAGCTTAAAGCGAAAACATCTGAAACCCCAGACACGCTCCTTTTTCAATACACCGTCTATCCCGATTTTCTGACTCGTGAGTATGCCTTTTACAGCCGTGACCGCATCGTCCAGAACAAAGGTATCCGAAACAGATTGTACAGCATAAATGGTGCTCAAAACAGTCCCACATTTACCCCGTTTGAAGGCCTAAATACCAGCGGAAGTATCGTGCGTGGCGTCACCGTGGGAAACAATCAAAACAGCACTTTAAACTCTGAACTCGATCTCCAGATAAGCGGAAAGCTGAATGATAAAGTCACACTCAGAGCGTCGTTGCAGGACTCCAACATCCCGCAACAAGAGGGTGGCTATTCTCAAAATCTGGATGAATTTGACCAAATCTTTATCGAGCTATTTTCGGACAACTGGAACATACGTGCGGGAGATATCAATCTGGTGAATAATGATTCATACTTCGGGAGTTTTACAAAGAAAATCCAAGGCCTTTCCCTTTCTGGAGATCTCAATCATTCTGAGAACGGCAAGACGAATCTCTTTGCTACTGGAGCGTTAGTGCGCGGTGTGTTTACCCAAAGTAATTTTGTGGGTCAGGAAGGAAATCAGGGACCTTATAAGCTTACAGGACCTAACGGCGAACTTTTTGTACTGGTCATCTCAGGAAGCGAGCGTGTGTACGTAAACGGCATCCTGCTAGAACGTGGAGAAACCGAAGATTATATCATCGATTATAATGCGGGCGAAATACGGTTTAACTCCACCTACCCCATCACGAGCGAAATGCGTATACAGGTAGAATTTCAATTTTCTGAGCGTAGGTATACTCGTTTTGTGGCCTACGGGGGAGGAAGTTTTACGGAAACCGATAAATTTCAAATAGGGGCTCACGTTTATTCTGAATCCGACCTTAAGAATCAGCCATTGCAACAAAATTTAAGCGAAGAACAAGTAGATGTGCTTCAACTCGCGGGAGATAATATGGACGAAGCAATCGCTCCAAGTGCCATAGAAGACACTTTTTCTGAAAACAAAGTATTATATCGCAAGACCATAGTAAATGGCGTAGAGGTCTTTGAGTTTAGCACGGACCCAGATGAGGAACTGTTTACTGTACGTTTTAGTCTCGTAGGTGATAATCAGGGAGACTACATCATTAGTACGACCACGACCTTGCAACGCACGTTTGAGTATGTGGCTCCTGTAAATGGCGTTCCTCAAGGAAACTATGCCCCACAAGTACAACTCTTTGCTCCTACCCTACTGCAACTTGCCGTTGTGAATGGGAAATACACACCAAATGAAAAAACGAATATAAAATTTGAAGCCTCAGGAAGTAAAAACGACGTTAACCTTTTTTCAGACCTTGACGATAATGATAATGATGGTTTTGCTGGACACCTAGAAGCAGAGCAGCGCATTTTTACGCAAGACAGCACAAGCAGGCTAACGGGTTTTACAAACTACGATTACATACAGGAGGAATTTGTAAATATAGAAGGGCTTTACAATGTTGAGTTCAACCGGGACTGGAATCTAGACACTTCACTCTCTAACGCAAATGGAACGTTGCTGGGCGACCAGAGTTTCTTGACTTCTGGACTGCGCTTTAATCATCGTAAGGGAAATGCGGTTTACCAGTATCAAAATTTAGATTTTCAAGATTTTTATAACGGTAAGCGCCATACCATAAATGCAAACCTCAATACTGAAAAAATCCGGGCACAACTGCTGGGAAGCACCCTAAAAAGTACCGCTACTAATGCGCGTTCCGATTTTTCTCGCATCTACAGTTCGGTGATATATGGGTTGAAAAAGGCTTGGGTAGGCGGGAAATTTCAGGCGGAGGACAATGAACGGCTCATAAAGAGCAATGATTCTTTGACGCCAGATAGTCAGCGATTTGAGGAGTATGAAGGTTTTGTGGGTGTGGGTGACAGTACTAAGGTGTTTGTGGAGGTGGGGGTCCGCTTTCGCGAAAGCGATAGTATACGCAACAACCGCATCGTACCCGTGACATCGTCCAATACGTATTTCCTCAAGTCACAACTCATCAAAAATGAAAAAACGAGCCTTTCGCTGTTTGCTAATTATAGAACATTAAAATTTGAAGACAATCGACCGAATGAGAATTCGCTCAATTCTAGATTGCTTTACGATCAACGGTTTGCAAACGATATCATACGCTGGAACACGGTTTTTGAAACCAATAGCGGTACCCAACCCCAACAGGAATTTACATTTGTCGCGGTAGATGAAGGTCAGGGCACGCATACGTGGAATGATTATAATGATGATGGTGTGCAACAACTGGAGGAGTTTGAAATTGCCCAGTTTCAGGATGAGGCAGATTTCATAAGAGTGCTACTGCCCAATCAGATTTTTGTAAAAACGCACCAAAACAGGTTGAGCCAGCAGTTGACTTTAAACCCGCAACAATGGTCTGGACAAAAGGGGTTGAAAAAATTTCTTTCGCTGTTTTATAATCAGACGAGTTATATTTTGGATAAACGTACGTTGCGAGATGGAGAATCCTTTAGTATTAATCCTTTTAATGACGATGAAGATGAGATAGGCGCGTCCATAAATTTTAGAAATACGCTTTTCTTCAATCGCGGAAAACAACGATATACAACTTCATATACCTATGTTTCGACCCAAGCAAAAAACCTACTTTCTACAGGGTTACAAGAGAATGATCTGACCAGTCATCAACTCAATTTCTTGCATAAGATTAAGGAGAGTTGGCTGTTTAATGTTCAGAACGAGCTGGGAACGAATGAAAGCTTTGCTGAAAATTTTGTTTCTCGTAACTATAAGCTCGACACTTATGGAGTAAATCCTAAGATTTCTTATCTCTTTGGGAAGCAGTCCAGAATCACGGCTTTTTACGAGTTTAAGAACAAAGAGAATAGGATTGGGGAACTAGAGGAGTTGCAACAAAATAATCTTGGCATCGCTTTTGCCTTTGCAGATGCAGAGAAGTTATCGTTAACTGGAGAAGCGAAGTATATAGACAACACTTTTGAGGGAAGTCCATTTTCTCCCGTAGCTTATCAAATTTTAGAAGGCCTACAACCAGGAACAAATTTTACGTGGAACCTTATTGCGCAGAAAAGACTAACGAAGTTTCTTGATTTAAATGTATCGTATTTTGGCAGGAAGAGTGAGAACTCAAGTACAATACATACGGGGAATGTTCAGTTAAAGGCGTTCTTTTAAAATTTATTACGACCTTTAACGATAAAGCCATTGTAAAACCCAGACAACCTAAAAACCATACTTATGAAAAAATCAATTATAACCCTTAGCATTCTGGCTGCAGTATTTTTGACTTTGGGAGCTTGTAAATGTTCGGAAACAGCGACTCATCAAACAACTAACGAAAAGGAAACAATGACTACTACAGAAAGTAATAAAGAAGTTCAATATGGAGTAGGAATAGATGACAACACAACTCTGGGAAGCATTGTATATTCAGATAAGGAAGGAGATTGCGAGTATGTTATAAAGACCGATGACGGACGTATGTTAGATCCTCAAAACATAGATAAAAGCTTCCAAAAGGACGGGATGAAAGTTGAGTTTACTTTTGCAGCACTTCGAATGATGAACCGCTGTGAGAAAGCAAACCCAATACGTATTATTAAAATTAAGGCAATGTAAACTACACTTTTGCTAAAAAAAATGGCTGCCGTTCAAAAACGGCAGCCATTTTTATATTAGATAGTATTCCAATTATTTAACTAAGATCTTCGAGGTTTTTTCAAAGTCTTTTTCTCCTACTTTTACAAGATATACTCCAGACGCTGCGTATGACATATCCAACTGATAAGTAAATTTATTACCATTATTAGGCATAAAATTAGACATTAAGAGCCTTCCATTTAAATCATAGACTGTAATCTGTAATAGTTCAGAATAATTTGATCTCACCAAAACGTCAAAATGATTATTATCAGTCGAAGATATATTAAGCTCCGCATTATTTATAAATAAATCATCGAGCGACAATACTGCATCATTTTTAACATTCTCACCATATATATCATTAAATGGAACGTTATCATTTGCAAGATTGGTCCTAGTTTCTATTCTAGAAAGAGCACCATTAGGTGAAAATTCACCCTGCTCTTCAAAATCATAAATCACTACTTCACCGGGCGCCAATGTTCCAGACCATTCCTCTTCGACAAGGTCACCTCCATTGATTTGATAGCTTACTGGAATATTAGATTGAGCTTCTGTACCATAATTTTGAATAGTTACAGAAATAGTCTGAGGACCATCCAAAACGCCTGAATTGGGAGTTGTGTCAATTATGGCAACATCATTTGCTGTGGGCTGAGCGTGATCGAAAACACCAACTACATTCCGCTTATTGGGATTATAATATTCAGCAATATGCCAAAAAGTCAAATCATCCTTTGGATCGATTGATAAATGTACGTAATCAGCAACTCGATTGGATGATGCGTCTCGAGTTGATTGTCCTATCAGCTCTTCTTCTATGGTCATCTCTCCAGACGGATCTCCATTAAGCCTTCCTGTATAACGGATAGATAAACTCTCCGTATCACTTACTGAGGAATATGCCATCCCTATGTTCCCATAAATATCCATCGCCATACTTGCAGAAAAAGCGTGTCGACCATCTGGAGCTGTGTACGTACCTTCCTGAAAAATTTCCCAAGGCTCACCTTGAGCGGTTTGTCTTAATTCATACCAACGAACTCCAGCAAGTTCATTTGCATTTCCCGCACCTGGGTCAGTATCTACAACAAAGTTAAAAATAGCTGAATTGTACCCGTCGAATTTTCTGACGTGAGCTTGATTCATAATGGTAAATGCTAAAGCATCAATTGAAACACCATTAGGCTGTCGAAGATTTGAAAAACTTCCTCCATCAAAAACGCTTATGAAATCTTCAGTTTCAATAATTTGCGCTGGATCTGAAACAGTTGAATTAGAAGTGTCTTCCCAATCTACATTAAAGGTCCAAACTTTTAAGTGATCATCATTTATTCCGTTAAACGCGTCATCTTGTAAATAAACTACAGAAAAGTTTCCTGGCTCAGATTCAGATCCCCCGGTAGATGTAAAACCTTGCGGGCTAAAAAAGTTTGCCGTAGATTTTCCAGGAAGTGGAAATCCAACAAACTGAGCCTCTTCTCCATTGGCCATTTTCTCTCTCTCTAAAGCGAAGACTTTGTCTGAATTATTAGGACTTCCAGGAGTGTTACTTATGTTAGCTGTAACGTAGTAGGCATCGGCCCAAACTGAAAATTTAGTATAATCTGGAAAAGTTGGACTATTTGTGCCAGATCCACCAGTTTCAAAACCTGTAGTATAAACCCACCATCCATCGTTAACTGGGTCTGGTCCTTTACATACTGCTATATTTATGCCGTTTGGAGAACTGTCGAATTCAGTTATAACAAACCGTCCCCTAGGTTCTCCAGGCTCATTGTCCAGATATGGATCAAAAAACACAATAGGATCACCTAATGTATTACCAGCAAAAAGAGAACCCAAAGACATTTCATTTGTAAGTGGATTTCCTTCCTTATCAAATATTCTAAAAGCAGAATTCCACGCACCAATAAAGTGGTCTGGACCTACGGCTCCTGTAGGGTCTGTTACCCCAGCCGATGTTTGCTCATCTGCATCAAACACTAAACTAGGAGCTCTTCCAGCTCTTGTAGCTGAATTTTTTTGAAGTGCTAAATCGGCACTTTTGCTTCCTTTGCCTATTGGTAAGTTTGGGCCTACTCTCTTCTTAGGACGTGCTCCAGATGGTCTACTGTCATCAGCAAAGATTAATTTACCAGTTCTAGCTTGCTCTGCAATACTTGGAACACTTACTGGATTAGATAACATTCCTGCGCTTCCAGGACCTGCTGTTCCTCTTTCTTGAGCCATCGCTGTTCCTCCTAAAGCAAGAAGTGTTACGGCTAGGATTTTTGTAACTTTTAACATTTTGTAGTTTTTTTGTTAGGATTCAATTTAATCAAGTCTATAAAAATATTAAACTTTATGTTAAAGATATAAAAAAAACGCCCTAGGAGGGCGTTTTAATCGATTCCAAAATGTTAATATATTGATTATCAGAATTTCAAAGGCTTCGGCGCCTCGTATTCAGAATTACTTAAATTAGTTTTTTATGAATAATCGAGATAACGTTTTTCCTGATTCACTTGAATTACTAGCGACTTTAAGAATGTAAGTCCCAGGCGTTAAAAATGCTGTGCTTATTTGGGAATTTCCTGTGTTCTTTACCTCTTTTAAGCGTCGACCATCCACACCGTAAATTGTAGCTGTTTCCCAAGTTGAACCATCCTTTATTGAGATATTAAGTACGTTAGTTGTTGGGTTAGGATATATACTAACACCTTGTACTCTAGCTTCATCAACACTTAATGGATCAAAATCACTTCTTAACAATTGCAAACTATTGTTTGCATTTAATCTTCCTCCCGTGACGGTAATTCCTTCAAGAGTTTCATTTGGGTCTACACCATTAAGGATATATTCTTTTATTAATAATGCCGTCTCTGCAGGCTCGGCCAGAGCCATTTCCATAAAGGCCTCATAAGGCGCAGAATATAAAAGCGCAACTGTCCCCGCAACGTGAGGAGTAGCCCCAGAAGTACCCCCAAAGGCTGAATAAGAACTCCCAGAGGTTATAGTAAAAGTTCCCTGACCCGGTGCTCCGAGATCGATAGTTTCTGCACCAAAGCCAGCACTTACAACCTTGCGATCTTGCCTATTAGTATTCGTCACACTTATTAGATAATCACTAGGACAGGCTGTAGGAACATCTCCTACTACGTCGACATTTTGGTTTCCATTAATCGTCGCCCCGCAACTCAAAATGCCAGCTTGACCTAAAGTATCAAACATATCACACCAAAGTGGAAAATCTGCTGGGTCTCCGAAATCAATACCAAAAGAAGAGTTTGTCACAACGACAAAAGCTCCTTCTTCACCATTAGTCTCATTAAATTTTAATCTGTTCTGAAGTGCATAATCATAAGACTCTACAACGATGGCTTCATTACCTGAACTAAGGGTTGCCATAATCTTTGCATCCCAATTTACTCCAGTAACTCCTATACCGTTGTTCCCATTAGCCCCTATAATCCCAGCAACTGCAGTTCCGTGTGAATCTACAGGTAAATTATCTGTGTTATTGTTAGCATTCCATCCATTTACGTCATCTATAAATCCATTCTCATCATCGTCAATTCCATTATCCTCAATTTCAGCTTCGTTTACCCAAAAACGATCTACCATATCTGGATGATTTAATTGATAACCACCATCTGCTACTGCACTTACGATAGTGTGTCCATCTACAGTTGTACCGCCAGTAGTAATATCCCAAGCAAGATCTGCATCTATATCACCATCACTATCTTGAAGATATTGCCATTGTTGTGCAAAAAGTGGATCATCAGGTACAGTAGATCTTGATTTTACTATATGATTTTTCTGTGCGTACTTAACTAATGGATTTTTCATCAATTGATTGATGACGTAGGTTTCGTCTATTCCATTGGAAATGTCAAACTTTAATTGCCAAATATTCAATGTCTTTGACAGTTGTTTTGAGTAATTAAATTGAATCCTAGAAGTATCATTCATAAGATCTTCAACGCCATAATCGGCAAGAGGAGAATCTATAGCCACCAAGACTTCTCCTTCTATAAAATTTAAGTCGGGCTCTTGTGCATAAACAGCAATTGCCGTCACAAAAGAAAAGATAAAGAGTAATTTTTTCATTCAAGTAGTTTTTAAAAGATTGTAGTTTTTAGTAATTGCATCACAAAATACGCAAATACTAGCAAATCAAATAAAAAACGCTCCATTAAAGGAGCGTTTTAACAATGCGAGCACGGTATTTATTTAGATATCCACGTCTTAAAACTAACCGCACTACCTATTATCTCCTTTAAATCTTTTATTGCTACGCGCTTCTGTTCCATAGTATCACGATGTCTTATAGTTACAGAATCATCATCTAGGGTATCGTGATCTACGGTGACACAAAATGGAGTTCCAGCAGCATCCTGCCTTCTGTAACGGCGACCTACAGCATCTTTTTCATCATATATAATATTAAAATCATACTTTAAATCATCCATAATCTTCAGGGCAACCTCTGGAAGTCCGTCTTTCTTAACAAGTGGTAATATTGCTGCTTTAACGGGTGCGAGTACGGAAGGCAGTTTAAGAACCGTTCTGGAAGTTCCATTTTCCAACTCTTCTTCTTGTAGGGCTGATGAGAAAACAGCTAAGAACATACGATCAAGACCAATAGATGTCTCTACTACGTAAGGTGTATAATTTTCTCCAAGTTCTGGGTCAAAGAATTGTAATTTCTTTCCAGAATACTGCTCGTGAGCTTTTAAATCAAAATCTGTTCTTGAGTGTATTCCTTCCAGTTCCTTAAAGCCAAATGGAAAATTAAACTCAATATCTGCTGCAGCATTTGCGTAGTGCGCAAGCTTCTCGTGATCGTGAAAACGGTAATTCTCCTCACCTAACCCTAGCGATTTGTGCCAGTTAAGACGTTCTTCTTTCCAATGCTCATACCACTTCATCTCTTCACCAGGGCGCACAAAAAACTGCATCTCCATCTGTTCAAATTCTCGCATACGGAATATAAACTGGCGTGCAACAATCTCGTTTCTAAAAGCTTTTCCTGTTTGAGCTATTCCGAAAGGGATTTTCATTCTTCCCGTTTTTTGTACGTTTAGAAAGTTTACAAAAATACCTTGCGCTGTTTCTGGACGTAAAAATAAATCTGTTGCCGTCTCTGCACTCGCACCTAGTTTTGTTCCAAACATTAAATTAAACTGACGTACATCTGTCCAATTTTTAGAGCCAGATTCTGGACATCCTATTTCTAATTCTTCTATGAGGGCTTTTACAGCAGCAAGATCATCTGCATCCAGATATTTTGCAAGTCTCGCTGTGGCACTTTTTTGTTTCTCACGATACCCCATAACTCGCGGGTTTGTCGCTTCATATTGTTCACGATCAAAGCTCTCGCCAAAACGCTTTGCAGCTTTGGCAATCTCCTTCTCTGCCTTTATATTTAATTTTTCTGCATAATCCTCTATGAGGACATCTGCTCGGTAGCGCTTTTTAGAATCTTTATTATCTATAAGTGGATCAGAAAACGCATCTACGTGACCAGAAGCTTTCCAAGTAGTCGGGTGCATAAAAATGGCCGCATCTATTCCAACTATGTTCTCGTGCATTTGTACCATCGCCTTCCACCAGTAATCGCGGATGTTCTTTTTAAGTTCGGCGCCGTTCTGACCGTAGTCGTAAACAGCACTCAACCCATCATAGATCTCACTACTCCCAAAAATATAACCGTACTCTTTGGCGTGGGAAATTACTTTTTTAAACTGGTCTTCTGTATTGCTCATAATCACTTTTTGTGTGGATGGTTACGCTTTCGCGAAAGCGTAATAACCCATATAAACTTGTCTAGCGACAAAAATAGCAATCCGTTCTAATTAGTACGTATGGACAGGCGGTTATTTTAAGTTCAAAGCACCTGAGAGCACTTCTCGTGTATTGTGGAAAACGGTTATTGTATATGTGCCTTCGTCAAAATCGCCACGACCCAAAATGAGCTCACTTATTTTATACGTTTCGTTTTTATAAGGAATAATAATGCGATTATTATATTTTATAATGGTGCCGTCAGGACTTGCAATTTCTCTCGGAGTACCTATCACTTGACCATTAGGCCCTTTGACCTGAGTGTAAAACACCAGATCTCTTTGAGCTATGAGCTTGTTCTCGTTTACCTGATAATTTACCTGAATCATCTCTGTTCTCTTAGCTCGCGCTGTAGTGGTAAACCTTCCATTATTACGCTGTATAACCCCTCGAGCAGAAAAGCTTCCCGCGGTGACTAATTCTCCCTTACCTACCTTTATGTTTAACGTTTTATTTTCTACAATGATAGAATCTTGCTGTCTCGTTGCGCGATCTAGCGCTTCCTGAGTACGCTGTTGTAATTCTGAAAGCCGTTGCGTCTCCCTAAGTAGGCTATCATTTTGAGTAAAGAAAACCTCGCGCTCGCGGCGTAGCTTGCGCAGTTCCAACTGATATCTTTGCACTAAATCTCGGGTTACTTCCTGACCTTCCAATTGCTTCTGGAGTGAGAGAATCTCTGTCTTTGCGGTTTCCAGTTGTGCAGTAATTGCTGTATTCTCTTTTAGAATTAAATTATAACGCTCAATCTCTTCGTCCAGCTCCTCTATGATAAGAGCTTTTTCTTTTAAAAGCTGAGCTTCATTCTCTTGTACCTCATTATAAAATTTAAAAGTGTAAATTCCCAAACTAACCAGAAGTATGGCTAGTGCAATTACGAGAAATCGGAGTGTGGTGTCGGTACTTTTAGTACTCATGGAGTGTGAACTGCTTTAAAGTTGAGCAATTTAAAAAATAATCTGATGTTTACATCGGTAAGAACTTTGTTATTCCCAGACTATTGTACCGCGTGCGAGATACCTTTGCGCTCTGGAGAAAAATTCCTGTGTACTTCCTGCCGCCACCAAGTACCCGAAACAAATTTGCACCTGTATAACGATGCGACTATCAAAAAAGTATTTTATGGCCGTCTTAACTTACAATTAGCCACGTCCTTATTCTATTTTGAGAAGAAAGGACCTATCCAGAAATTAATGCACGGATTAAAGTACAAGGGAAAAGAGCATATAGGACAGGTATTAGGAGAATGGCTCGGAACTTCTCTGGCAACGCTACCAGAATATAAAAAGATAGACGTTGTAATACCCGTACCTCTACATCCTAAAAAAATGAAGAAACGTGGCTACAATCAGGTTTCGGCTTTTGCAAAAGCGTTATCAACACACCTCAACGCACAATATAACGACACCGTATTAGTCAAGTCAAAAAACACTCAAACACAGGTTTTTAAAGGTCGATTTACAAGAAGTGACGAAGTCTTAAATGCATTCTCCATAACCGAAACGCAACGCTTAGCAGGAAAACACATCTTACTCGTAGATGACATCATTACAACTGGCGCTACGATAGAGGCTTGCGGCATTGAGCTTCTCAAGATCCCTAAAATTACGTTAAGTATTGCAACGATGGCAATTGCACGATAGTAACAAACGTTACTCAAAAAAACTGTTTCTTTGCACCTTATATAATAGCTTTTGAAAACTAATTTACTCCGTAATCTTTTACTAAGAATCTCTGCGATATGCTGTCTCGCACTTACGATGATTACCTGTGCAAAGCAGGGTAGAATTTCTGGTGGTCCTATGGATAGTATTCCTCCTGTTTTTGTAAAGGCTGTACCTCCTAATTATACCACTAATTTTGATGGAGAGGAAATTCGAATTTATTTTGACGAATACATTAAGCTTAAAGATTATCAGAGGCAACTTATAGTGTCTCCTCCCCTAGAAAACACATTAATTTCTCCACAAGGATCTGCTTCTAAGTATATTTCTATCGAAATTAAAGATACGTTGCAACCCAATACAACCTATGTATTTAATTTTGGCCAGAGCGTGGTAGATAATAATGAGGAAAATCCATATTCCTACTTTAAATATATTATGTCTACTGGAGATTACATAGATAGTCTTACCGTACGTGGCGAGATAAAAGATGCGCTCTTACGCGCTCCAGATAATTTTGTTACTGTAATGCTTTATGAGGCAGACAGCACCTATAACGACTCTATCGTTTATAAAGACAGACCTCGTTACGTGACTAATACACTAGATAGTCTTACCACTTTTGAAATTAGCAATCTCAAGGAAGGAAGTTACAAACTCGTTGCGATGAAAGATGAAGATGCAAACTTCACTTATCAGTCTAAAAAGGATAAAATAGGTTTCCTGGAAGGTTTTATAGATGTTCCGAAAGATACTTCTTATGTGCTCACACTTTTTAAAGAAGAAGCCACGCTTAAAACAAGTAGGCCCAGACACGCGGCAAAGCAACGCCTCTCTTTTGGTTTTCAAGGTAATGCAGACAGTCTCAGAGTCAATGTGCTTTCTTCTGTGCCCGCAGATTTTGAATCCTTAATTACTGAAAGAAAGAATGATACTCTTAATTATTGGTACAAACCTAATGTCGAGACAGACTCGCTGTGGCTCGAAATAAGAGGCGAGAATTATGTAGACACTACCATCGCAAAACTGCGCGATCTTAAACCCGACTCTCTTTTCTTTACTCCAGAATCTAGAGGAACATTAACACTAAAGAACCCTTTTAAGGTAACTAGTAGTGTTCCTGTGACCTCCATAAATGATAGTCTTATCTCGGTTACGGGCGACTCAATTCCAGTACCATTTACTACAGATATAAACCTTCGTAAAAGCTCTTTTGACATACGTTTTGACACCAAAGAGGTCACAACTTACGAAATAACAGTCTTACCCGATGCCATAACGCCTTACCTGGGTGCTCGAAATGATACACTGCGCTATAAAGTTAGAACTAAAGAATTTTCCGATTATGGCGATATAGAACTAACACTTGTAAATGCAAAGCGCTATCCATATATCATCCAACTGATAGATGGAAAAGGAGAAGTCTCAAAACAAGTAATAGCAAATGAAGGTAATGTATTCAAGTTTGAAACCTTGAGTCCAGGCAATTACTTCATAAGACTTATAGAGGATGCAAACAAAAACGGCATTTACGACCCTGGAAGCTATCTAGAACAAAGACAAGCAGAGCGCGTCATCTATTATCCCAAAGAGATTGAAGTAAATGCTGGCTGGTTGCCACGAGAGACATTTCAGTTAAAGGATTAAAAGAGTTGAAATTGATCTTTGTCTTCTAGAAACGGAAGTTTCTTTCTCGTCTCGGCAATGTGAGATTTAGAAAGCGTGGCTGTGATTAGTTTTTCTTCCGCTTTCGCGAAAGCGCACTCCTCACCCAAAACATTATAAACTCCAGAGTGGCCTATATATTCTAGGTCATTGCCATCTGTTCCCACACGATTTACTCCTATGCTATAGCTCATGTTTTCAATAGCTCGCGACTTTAAAAGCGTATCCCAAGCAGCGATTCTGGTTTTGGGCCAGTTTGCTACATAGATGATCAGGTCATAGTCTGTTGTGTTTCTCGAGAATACAGGAAACCTTAGGTCGTAGCATATTTGTGGGAAGATTTTCCACCCAAGATAACTGATGTAAACTCGTTTTTTTCCAGCTGCGTATTTTTTACCTTCACCGGCCATATTAAAAGTGTGACGTTTGTCATAACTTGTTACTTTTCCACTGGGTTGGACAAATAGAAAACGGTTGTAAAATTTGTCATTTTCTTGAATGATAATGCTCCCGCATATTGCAATATCTGACCGCTCCGCATTTTTCTTTAACCATCGTACGGTTGCTCCATCCATTGTTTCGGCGAGAGGTGAGGGATTCATCGAGAAGCCCGTGGTAAACATCTCGGGGAGAACAACAATGTCAGTTTCTGACGGAACAGCTGACAATAATTTATCAAAATAGGCTCTATTTTTTACAGCATCTTCCCAAATGAGATCTGCCTGTATGAGGGCAACATTTAATTTATTTTTCTTCATACTCTAAAGATAAGAGGAAAAGTTGGTAGTCTAGAATTAGTAGTAAGGATACAGTTATACATTCTACTCACATTTCCTTTATAGTCACTATTCTGGTATTAGATTGCTCTTTAATATTCCAGCCAAAGTGTAAAAATCCTCAAACTTGTAATAGCACTATCTTTATATCTTTGACAACAATTAAGGCAGTCACCATTTCTTATGCAAAACACCATCGCCAGGCGTATTTATGATTTCTTAAAGCAGTTTCCTCCGTTTAGTTTTATGGCTAAGGATGACCTTATAACAATTTGTACCAAAGCTAAGGTAGTGTATCTGGACAAAGACCAGATTGTCTTTGAGCGCGATCAGAGTTATCAAGACCATTTTTATATTGTTCAGCAAGGTGCCGTTAAGATTACTAGGCCTTCGGGCGATATCATTAAAGTGGTTGATATCTGTGATGAGGGTGACCTCTTTGGTCTAAAGGTGACTTCAGGTAACACGTACCGCACAACGGCCACGGCAAATGAGGAAACAATTTTGTACACGCTGCCTATGGGGGATTTTTCCGCTTTCGCGAAAGCGAACAAAGCCATCTCAAACTACCTCATTGCTATTTATGCATCAAATATAAAAGACCCATATACCCTGCAGCATAGCGGTGACTTGCTGAACACCTATGAGCCCGATCGCAATACAGATTTACTGGGCATAGAAAAAGCAAAATACAGCACAAAAATTATTTCTTGCTCTCCTGAAAATTTAGTAAAAGAAGGAGCAAAACTAATGCAGGAACATAAAATAGGATGTCTTGTCGTGTGCAATGATAAGAAACCACTAGGTGTACTTACCAATCGAGAATTGCGCAATGCGGTGGCAAATGACATCTTGCGAGAAGGAACGGCCGTGCAAGAAATCATGGCGCAACCTGTAATTTGTGCTCCACCAGATGTAACCGTGGGGCAAGCGCAATTAATCCTACTCAAAAATGGAATAAGTCACCTCATTATTACAGAAGATGGCACTTCTGAGAGTAAAGTGATAGGAGTGCTTAGTAAACACGATATTGTAGTCGCCTTTGGTAACAGTCCTGCAGAATTGATTAAAGAAATAAAACGCGCTCCAAAAACTAAAATCCTACGTGCGGCCTGGCAAAAGGCGATGGTATTATTACAACGCTACCTAGACCAGAACTTACCTCTATCTCATATTCTCAATATATTTTCTGAGCTTAAAGACGCGTTACTGCACCGCACGATGGAGCTTTCGTTACGTAAGATGGAAAGTGATCCACCTGTAGATTTTGTTTGGCTTGCCCTAGGTAGCCAGGGTCGCAATGAACAGTTGCTTTATACAGATCAAGATAATGCACTCTTATATGAAAATATGCCAGATGATGAGAGTGAGGCTACTAAATCGTACTTTATCCGCCTTGCAAATAGGATGAATAAACGGTTACACAAAATAGGATACGCTTATTGTCCTGCAGATATGATGGGTAGCAATCCGCTATATTGTCTGTCGTTAGAAGAGTGGCAAGTACAATTTAGCAGTTGGATAATGAATCCTACGCCACAGAGTATGTTGCTTTCTGGGATTTTCTTTGATTATCGTCCTGTGTATGGTTCTAATCTTTTATTAGATGAGCTTACGACTCATATATATAGTCAGCTTACAACTTCCTCTGTTTTCTTTAGATTTATGGCAAAGGATGCACTTAAAAATCCGCCGCCGGTGAGTTTCTTCCGTAATTTTTTAGTGGAATCTGATGGGGAGCATAAAGATGAATTTGACATTAAAAACAGAGCGATGGCACCGCTTATATCTGGAGCTCGCGTATTAGCGTTATATCATCACATAAGAGATGTAAATAATACCGCACAGCGTTTTGAAAGATTGTCACAACTAGAGCCCGAGAATAAAGAGCTTTATGAAAGTTGTGCTTATGCGTTTAAGGCGTTATTAAAATTTCGCGTAAAGCAAGGGTTAAAAAATGACAATAGTGGTCGCTTTATCAATCTATCTGATTTATCAAAATCCGAAAAGCTCAAACTCAAGCGCTGCTTTAAACCGTTAAGGGATTTACAAGAGGTGCTCCGTATTCGTTTTCAGACCCAAAATTTGAGTTAGATGGGTTTATTTTCAAAAACTACAACTAAAAAATATCCTGCCTTCTGGAAAAAATATATCGAAGCCTTTGCCGAAGAAAAAAGTCGTGCAGGTTTTCTTGGGAATACGCTGGACGCAAAAACGCTAGCTCAAACACGTTTTGTTGTTTTTGACACAGAAACCACAGGCCTAGACTACAAAAAGGATCGTATTCTATCCTTAGGAGGTGTTGCTGTTATAGATAATGCTGTTTCAGTTACAGATAGCTTGGAATTATATCTTAAACAGGACGTTTACAATCCAGAAAGCGCTGCCATACACGGAATACTTAAACAAGGTAATTATGAAAAGGTAAATGAGCAAGATGCAATAGGGCAATGTCTAGACTTTATTGGAACTGATATACTTGTAGGGCATCACGTAGGGTTTGATGTTGCGGTCATAAACCAGTCTCTTAAAAGAAACGGATTAGGTAAGCTCAAAAACAGAGTGTTGGATACTGAAATACTGTATAAACGCCTTGTTCACCCCGTAAATCATCCTTTACAAGAAAAAAGATATTCTCTCGACGAGCTTGCAGAGGCGTTAAAAATTCCTTTACACGACAGGCATACCTCAGCAGGAGATGCCCTTATTACGGCACTGGCATTTATAAAAGTGGTTCATAAACTAAATTCTGACAGGAGATTAAAAGTTAAGCATTTGTTTAGGTAATTGTTTGAATTTCATAATTTTACTAGAACCTAAAAGTCTTTTTCAATGAAGATATTTCGATTTTGCCTTGTGTTTATTTTCTTCCCCCTTTTTCTGATGGCTCAAAGTCAGGATCAAATCTCACGCTCCATAGACTCTCTGATTTTCCAAGCAAACGATTTTGATAAAGCCATCAACACCATCAAAATTAATAAGAATCTCCACAGGCAAAGATTTTGGGCCGCAAAAGGTATGAAGGCTGTACAAAATAATGAAATAGAAAAAGGGGTGGAATTCTTAGATTCTGTTTGGAACGACAGGCATCTACTACAGAGTAACACTACAGATCTTGAGTTTCTAACTTATGCAACAGGTAATTATTACGTTGCAGGTAGTGAAATTAAAGGTCTGGATTTTTCTGTTACTGTGGCACAGGAACTCTTACAAATTCTTGAATCTCAAAATGCCAAAGGCACCAACATCGTCTCTGTGCTAACTGATCTTACCTATCTCAAAAATCACTTTAGAGAATACTATAAATCTGCATTTTATGCTTCCAGAGGTATTGAAACAGCGTTTAAAAATAAACCTATAGATTCTACCACAGTTTCTGACTTATATAACTTTCTGGGTTCTTCCTATGGTGACCTTGGCATTACTGATAAAGCGCTAGATTATTATAAGCAAGGGGTGTCATTCGGACTCAATAATGCTAATAGTGACCCTGGAGCTATGATTCATAAGTTAGGGAATCTTGTAAATGAATATATACAGTACGGTGACTTCATAAGTGCTAAGGAAACCCTTGATATCTTAAATGACAATAAATCACAATGGCTAACCTCAGATAATCTTGTTGCTGGCCATCTACCTGATGACAAAATTAATGCTCGACTTCAAGCTGTTCTATATACGCTTCTACCCCAATTAAGATATTATGCTCATAAGGGAGATGTAGCAGCGTCTAAAGAATTATTTGAAGAAATGAAAGAAATCCGGTACCAGATGAAAACATCGGACTGCTACTTTTTAGAGCCATTTTACCTTGCCGTTCTTAAAATGGAAATGGTTTGGGAGCTCGAAGAAAATCTCAAACACCTGCCTATCTATGCTTCTGAAATGAATGGTAATGATTGCATACATAATTATAGTGTTACAAAATTTATGATGGGTCGCAATCATTTTGAGAATCAAGATTACAAAAATATGGCCCTAGATTTTGAAGATATCCAAATTCTGGGGGCTAACTATTTTCAACCATTTCAAGCAAGAGTGGAAAATTTAAAAGCAGAAAGCGCCCTGATAACTGGCGACAATAAGTCTTATGAAGAACATTTAAGTAAGGCTTTAAATAAGCTTATTAAAAGTGAAGAAGTAGGCAAAGACAGATTAACAATAGCCGACTTTAATCCAGAGAATTCTGTAGAAACGTTGAGCGTTCTAATTGACCTCGTAGCTAGTTACAAAAGACTATTTGAAGCGAGTGGCAAGGATTTTCATTTGAATAGAAAAACAGATTTAGCCATAATTACTGCACAAAAGTTTAATGCCTTTTATAATCAAGAAATTTACAACCCAAAGCTAGAAGAAATTAGTACTCAGATTAATCAATACTTACTAGAGGATATTGACAATATTAAACCCAAGGAAAATATTTTTTCTCTAATAGAAAATAACCTGTCACAACATCTTCTCAAAACCTTTAATGCCAAAAGAAAAAAGAATGAACAAATTGGAGGTGACTTTGCCGTTCTCCTCGATATTATAAATATTAAAAATGATGTGCTCGCTTCTCAAGTTAAAATATCAGGATACGCTACCAGTTCTATACGAAGCTCTGTTGATAGTATTTCAAATATTATTCAGAGAGAAACAATAACTAAAAACCCAATGCATTTAGACAAATGGGATATTAGCAAGTTTCAAGAGAAGATAAATGAGAGTGAGGTTTACATAAGATTTGTATTAGGTACGGATGACGCATTTGCAGTTGCAATTACTAATAATCAAATTGTTTTTAAATCAATCGGAAGTAGAAAGCAACTAAGCGATAAAATTTCTGAGCACCGCAATGCAATTTTGAGCAGAAACGTAAATGCAGATAGTGCCGCAAAAGATTTATATCATTTACTTATTGAACCATTCTCAAACATTCTAAACGACAAAAATAAATCAAGGTTAATTTTTATTACAAAAAACGAATTAACGTTTGTCCCCTTTGATGCCCTAATAGATAAAACTGGAGCATTCCTTCTAGAAAAATACAATACCTCGGTTGCTTTTTCCTTACCCCTACTACAATCGCAACTAGAGGGAAACTCAAGCCTTGAGAGAGGTACTGCAATTTTCTCACCGGAGTATCAGGAAAGTTTTAAAGATGACCAGGATATCTTAGAGCTCAAGAGAAATGGGCTTTTCGAACTTCCTTTTGCTCGGGAAGAGAGTTTGCAAATTGCCGAAATCACTAAAGGCGATCTATACCTTGCAGATAAGGCTTCAAAACAAAAGTTTATTGAAAATTCTTCTAATTATGATATAATCCATATGGCAGCTCACGCAATAGCCAGCGACAAGGAAGATAACAACTCTTCTATACTTTTTACTCACGATAAGCGTCTCAATTTTAACGAAATCTATGCCTTAAGTATCCCTGCAAACCTTGTTGTTTTAAGTGCTTGTAATACTGGAATCGGTGTAAAAAAAGAAGGGGAAGACCTTCAAAGTTTATCTAGAGCCTTTACATACGCTGGCACCCAAAGCACTATCACAACACTCTGGCAAGTAAGCGACAAAACCACTAAAACTATTATGAGCGCCTTCTATAAACATCTTATAAATGGGATGCCTAAAGCAAAGGCACTACAACAAGCAAAACTGGATTATTTATCCAGCACAAAAGATTCAGCCCTAAGGCATCCGTATTATTGGGCTGGATTTACGCTTAGTGGTGATGCCAGACCTTTAGAGGTACCCGTAGCGTGGGGCTGGTATCTTCTAGCTGGGGTAGCGATGGCAATACTTATCTTTATAATTATGCTTTCGCAAAAGCGTAAAAAACTCACTCTAACTCATCAACTATAGCATCAACCCTCTCGTGATTGTATGTTTTTGTTTGTTTGATTTCTTTTAAAAGTTCAATGGCTTTTTGGCTATCGTTATTTTTAAGGTAAGAAAGAGCGAGGTACCACTTGGATTTTCCCAAAAAATTATCAGTTGTTTCTTGGTGAGACTTGAAAACCTCAATCGCATCAGCACTCCTATCAAGGGCTAGAAGTGCATTTGCGCGATAAAATAGCAGGTAACGGTCACCAGAGGCATCATACAATTCTTGAAACTTGCGTTGGGCTTCTTCATAATTGCCTTGTTCATAAAGAGCAAAAGACTTTCCTAAAAGATCATCTGGGGTTTCTCCGCGCTCTACAGGAGCTATGATATTAGAATAAGGCTGGAAATTTTGAGCAAATAGCTCTTCGTTTGAAAGTGATGGCTTAAAAAAGTTTACTGCCAGCAAGGTTGTACCTATGATGATGCAAGCCGCGACGGCATATTTTAGGAAGCTGCTCTTTTCTATTGTAGAGTCAGAATTGTACCTCTGGTCTTCCAAGATTTGGAATTGAGTTTTCAAGTCTTCTTTTCCTTTATCTATAAGCACAGCGCGCAGATCCTTCTCGAGCTCAAATCGTGCAGCAAACTCTGGATCTTGAGTCAAGCGACTATTGAAAAGTGCTTGCTCCTCTGGAGTAAGACCCGCGGTAAAATACTTTTCTATGAGGGTTTCGTTAGTCATTTTTAGGGGACATCAGTTGTTTTAATTGTTTGAGGCAACGTGATTTTGTGGCCTTTACGGTATTTTCATTTTCATAACCCTCAGCTTCTTTAATTTCGGCGATTCGAAGGCCTTTTAGGTAAAACAGTTCTAAAATATGCCGGCACCGCTCTCCCAGTTTTTTAAACTGAACCTTTAATTGTTCCTGCCTAGGTGTTAATCCGTTTTCTTCGAGTTCGGCGGTTTCTATGTTTTGATCTTCTAATTCTAATTCGCCAGCAGGCATCATCTTTTTCCTGGCGCGTAGCGTCTCATAAATTTTAAACTTCCCGATACTAAAAAGATATGTTTTGATGGTGCTCGAGAATTCAGTCACCTTGCGTGACATCACATTCTCGTATAATTTAAGCACACTATCTTGATATATATCTACCAGATCTTCCTGCGGTAGATTGTACGCTTTCGCGAAAGCAAAAAAAGCTTCTCGATATCCATCATAAATCCCCTTATATGCCTGAGCATCGCCTGATTTTAAATCTCTTATAGCGGGTTCCTTTGTCATTAATGATGATTGGTCATAAAAGGTTAACATTCTCTCCTTAAAAATACAAAATTAAAAATGCGTGTTAACCTTTCCTTAAATCCTGCATAAAGGAGTGAATCTTAAAACCAAAAGATATGAAACGCTTACCATTATTAGTATTGATATGCTTCCTTGCTTTTTCAGGACAAGCAGAAGCACAGTTCTTAAAAAAGCTCACGAAGAAGCTTGAGAAAAAACTGGATAAAACCACAAAAAAGCTCGAAGAAAAAGCAGATAAGCAAATAGACAAAATGCTCGATCTGGGAGAAGATGAGCAAACCCAACCTCAGGACGAGATGGATACGTATCCCGTAGAAGATCCGATGTCTAATGGCACATTTTCTGACTCGATGGATGGTGTGCAATGGGAGGAAACAGCTCCTATGGATCAGGAAATGAGTGATACGCCTAGCACCTCTTTTGAAGCATATACTAAATATGATTTTGTGCCTGGAGAGACCCTTGTGGCCTACGAAGACTTTACCGCAGATGTCGTAGGCGATCTCCCTCAGAAGTGGAACACAAATTTAAGTGCAGAGGTTGTTACCGTAAATGCAGTTCCTGGTAACTGGATGCGCATAGGACAAGGAATAGGTAGCTATGTTTTTAATGAGTTGCCAGGAGAACTTCCAGAAGATTTTACGCTAGAGTTTGACATTATGAGAGATTATAATCCGGACACCTTTGCCTTTAAGCGACACTTGTATGTCCTTTTTTCCTCGCTGGAAAATCCCAATATGTACCTCAACAAGCACAAGAGTGGTAAGGAATATACCGCTATCAAAATCGCAAATGGCAGCGGAAGCGGCGGCGGTGTTAGCATAGAGAAGAAAACGCTAAAAAAAGGGATGGGACTCACCGGGTACAAGCCACATATTGAATTCTCTAAAAAAGGAAGCATCGGAACTCCGATACACATTGCCATCTTAAAAAAAGGAACGCGTATGAAAGTGTATGTAAACGAAGACAAGGTGCTGGACATTCCTCGCGCGGTGGAGCCAGAAACAGTATTCTCTACACTACGTTTAGAAAGTGAGATAAGTACTGCAAATGACCACTTTTTTATAAGCAACTTCAAGTTTGCTACCGGCGTAGAAACGAGTGAGCGCCTTTTTGACAATGGCTCTTACCAAGCACACGGGATCACTTTTGAGACAGGATCGGCTCAAATTAAGCCTTCTTCTTATGCCACTCTCAAACTTATTGCCCAGGCAATGCAATCTAACGCTACTGCATATTATGAAGTCATAGGACATACAGATAGCGACGGAGACGATAGCATAAATATTCCATTATCTCAAGAACGTGCTCAGGCCGTACAAACAGCGCTTCAAAGTGAATTTGGTATAGATGCCTCTCGCATCACAACGATAGGAAAAGGAGCTACAATGCCCCTGTCCACAGAAAATACCACTGTAGCAAAGGCAAAAAATCGCCGTGTTGAAATCAAAAAAATATAATCACAATAACTTAAAATTTAGAAACTATGAGAACACTCATACTGCTACTAGTTACAATATGCACCATAACGACAGTAAGAGCTAATACTGGAAAAAAATTAAGTTCTGCGATATACGATACTGGACACGGAGATGTACATATTATGCACAGTCAGAATGGAGGAAAGGCCATAGGTATTTATAACCAGAGGGGTCACATCTTGCTTTCTTCGTTTACAATAAGTGGTCGTGGCACGCAATACACAGGAATGTTTACAAATCAAAATACCAAGGGGATTGTATCCTTTATGCCACAATCCAACCGCTCTTGGAAAGGAAACTGGAGATGGACCTCTGATCCTAATAAAAATTACTGGAGAGGCACGTGGAACGGAAACTTCAAGAACCCATTGCCTGTAAACTCTAGAACCCTTACCAGAACCTTCTTTACAAATCACGGGAAACTCGAGCTTATGGATGCCCAATATGGCAAAACCGCTGGATTCTTGTATGCAAACTCAGGTAAAGTGTACTATGTCTACGGTGACAATTATATGGATGCAAGCGGGATTGTACATTTTAATGGGAAAATAGGTCTAGACGAAAATATTAATAGCCCTTCCCACAAGAAAATAAGCGTACGATTACATGGTGGTATGCACGGGACGATTTTTCTAGACGGAAAAGACCGAGAGCTCAAAGGCATCTTCCCAGAACTTAAGAAGGTGCGATTTACATTAGAAAAAATCAAAAACTACGAGAGTGGTCGCGGTAATGAGGTAAAAGCGAGCGCAAATCTTGAAGCTATCGTAAGAGATCAGTTCAGTAATCAATATGTAAAGACATTGTACAATGTAAATAACAAGAAATGGGAGAAGAACAAGGAATATCCTATCAATCAAACATTCAATTTTGATGTTTTTTACAATTCAAAAACGGGTAAATTTTACAGCGAGCTCGATTTAAGACTCAATCTTATTTCTTCCAGAACCTATCAGGTAAGCAATGCACAAGAAAATCTAGTTTCGGCGACCATAAATCTGGATGATATTATACGCTTTTTAAATGCAGACATCCACAAGAACAGCTTCCAGAACGGGCCAGATGGCAGGATGCGCATCCCTGGGAGTGATCACACCTTCTGGGTAGAACAACCCTACCCAAACATCGCCTACAACAGAACCGTACGAGGTTATGGTTTTGCTCAATTTTCAAACAATTACAAATGGGGATACTTCTACAAGATTGAAGTCCTAAATTAAAATATAACGACAATGAGAAAATATATCATACTAACGATACTGGTTTTTGTTTCCGCTTTCGCGAAAGCGTACTCAGAACCAATAACACAAAATAATAAGACCGAAACTCCTGCGGTAGATTGGACAGGAACCTACCGAACAAATCATGGAGATATTATCTTACACCAAAAAGGAAATTATGTCGTAGGCACTTACGGAAAAGTAGGCGCCATAAGATCTACACAAAATTCTGGTAATGTAATACGTGGCATTTTTTACAATAATGGAAACGAAGGAGAATTTCAATTTACAAAAACCAGCCAAGGGTTTAATGGGGCCTGGAGGTGGAAAGGCTCATCATCGCAAGGAAAATGGAACGGTACAAAAATAGCCGATATGAAACAGCATTACCTAGAAGGCGACTGGAAGACCAATTTTCAAAACATCTATTTTGTGCACAGTCCTACGGGAATAGTGGCCGGTCACTATGGCAATAATGGTGGAATGATATGGGGAAAGTATGATGTAACGTATAGCAAACTCACGGGTAACTACACTACAAAAGAGGGTGCAAAGGTAGAGGATTTCTCAATGAACTTTATCTCAAATAATGAATTTAAAGGAAGGTACAATAACACAAACACGGGCAGTTGGAACGGGACTCGAGTTTTGAATACTTCGAGTACTGGTAATGCCGTGGCCTCTGGGACAAAAAAAGCCTTCCTCCTCAAGAACACCCTCAACAGCATAAAATTTAATCGCTCTAATGATATAGGAGATGGTGATATGCAAGAAGTAGGAATATCCTCCACAATGACTATAAATAATAGGGCAGTACCCTCTAAAGATGCTTCAGAAAAAAGAACAAGCGTAATTTACGATGGTGCAAAACGCAAGTGGAGCGTAGGAGAAGTAGAGCGCCCTCAAACGTCTATTGTCTTTCACATCGCTCAATCCCTTCAGAATATAGACCACAACGCTTCTTTTACAAATACATTTAATGTCCAAGATTATGGAAAAGTGCGATTTGGGGTTTGGGGAATTCCGAATAATGAATATGCAGAGCGCAAGATTAACTTAAAAGAAATACTCAAATTTTTAAGTGGCACAACGCAGGCTAATGATTATCCCATAGTACCGAATACAAGTAACCGAAGAAGAATTCCCAACACAGATGACACCTTCTGGTTAGAAACGGTGGGAGGCAACAGGTATGCAAGAGGCTATGGTGACATTTTACTGGATAGCGGGGATCTGCGCTACGGTTACCACTACACTCTAGAACTCGTAAAAGAATAAAATATGAAAAATCTAATCATACTAAGCTGTTTGTTACTGAGCTGTCTAACAAATGCACAAATCCTTTGGGATGATTTCTCAACCGGAGAAGTTGCATTATTTACCACAAAAAAGGCTTCTAAAGAGAAGATAGAACGGGAGGGAAAAACCATCATAGGCAACAAGCGCACAATACTGTATAACGTGGGAGAGAATCCGTATGACCAGCTGTTTCAGTTCCAGATAAAAGATGGATTGCTCATAAGCAGTACCGGTTTTGGCACTGCAAGTTCGATGACGGTATCCTATGGTGGGATGCGTAAAGATGCGCTCAATATGGACTTATCTAAATATAAAACCGTCAACATTTCTTTTAAAGGGAAATCCAACTTTGCACGGGTCTATCTCAATATGTGGACTAATGGTCCTAACAGAGCCTTTTGGCGCGGTAACGGAAAAGATTTAACTCCTTTTCACGGATCTATAAACGATGCTGGGCATCATAAGGGTAAAGTAATCACTATGGAACTGAGCCATTTTACTAAAAAACAACCTAGTGACGGCAGTCCCGGAAAGTTTGAAATGTCTGACGTAGACGGAATCAAGTTCGAATTTTACGGTTATCCTTCGACAGGACTTAATTATGCCATTGACAAAATCTGGGTCGAATAATCTCTGAAATCTAAATATTAATTTTTAAAAAATAAATGATGAAAAAAACAATAGTACTTACAGCAATGATTTTAGTATCCGCTTTCGCGAAAGCGCAACTTAAACCAAATACCAATATGGTTAAACCAAGAATAGAAACTGTAAAACCAGTAAACGTGTTGCAGAAAAAAGCATCTGTAAACGGGAAAATGCTTATTAAAAACAAATCGTCGCTAGAAATCAAGCTCAAGAATGGCAATGCGGTTGACCTCTTTAAAGATTTTAAAATGGGGAAATATCCTATCAATTTTAATTTTGAAGGGTTTGGGATTCCTCGTGATGAGCAGGAGCGCGGTATCGTACTTTTTGAATTTGTAACAGAACTCTACCGCAACGGAAAATTGATACGCTCGGTAAAACGTCAACCTATGCCGTTCTTTCCTGGAGAAATGCTGGAGCCTGTGGAAACCTTTGACATCATTTCTTTGCTCACTTATGCACAAGGCGACCCGCTTACAAATGGTGCATATCCTGGTAAATTAGATAAAGGGAAATACTCCATTAAGCTTAAAGCTATACCATTAGGAGTTTCGGGTGAGATTCAGGAGGTAAACCTTATCGTATGGATTTAAACATAAAAACAATGAAAACAATATTTAACCTAGGAATGGTAGGTCTACTGATCCTCTTCCTATTGAGTTGTGGCAATGACAAGAAAGCTCCCACACTAATGAAAAACACCTTTACAGCATCTGTAAATGGAACATCATATGAAGCAAAGTTTGCATCGGGATTTATATCTCCCATTACTAAGACGTTATTACTCACAGGTGCACAGGGAGATGGTGAGGATATTCAGCTGTTTTTACCTCAAGATATAGCTACGGGAGCATATACATATGAACTTCCTGTACAAGGCAAGTATCAAAAAACGGATGAAGACGCAGGAATTGCAACAGAGGGAACACTTGTCATCACCGAACACAATAAGGACAAAAAATACATTGCAGGACGTTTTGACTTCAAGACCAAACCTGTACTCACTTCAGGAAGTAGCGCCACCCTGAGTGACGGTGAATTTTCCGTACATTATTAAGAGTATAGCTTTGTATTATTAAAGTGGCTATTTAAGAAGAGTAAGAATTCTTTTTAGATAGCCACTTTATTCTTTAAGAATTTCCATTAAGTCCTTTGCTCCCTGCATCTTTGCGTGGTCGTAGGCGGTATTCCCTTTGTCGTCTTTGTGAGAAGTATTTGCACCTTGATTAACAAGAAGTTGAGCAATTTCTGCCTGAGCAAAAGTTGCCGCATAAATGAGCGCGGTGGCGTTATTGAGGTTTACTGCATTGACATCTGCACCGTGCTTTATGAGCAATTTTGCAATGACTGGATATCCTTTAAAACAAACACCCATAAGTGCTGTGTTTCCAGAACCATCCTTGGCATCTATATCTGGATTATGCTTGAGCAATTCTTCTGTAATATCTTGATTACCGTAGTAGGATGCTAGAAGTAATGGTGTGGATCCGCGTTGATCCTTTATATTTACAAGCTCTGGATGCGCCGTAGTAATAGACTTGATTGTCTCTAAATCTCCATTGCGGATGGCGTCAAAAAGTTTATCGTTCATAATTGTTGCGTACAATACATCTTAGCCTATAAAGATAAACACAAAAAAGATATCGCGCGAGGACAGTTTTAGATTACTTTATCCCGTTTAATAAGATGATACAAGATTACAATCATTAGTTTTACTTGTAGTGATATACTACGATCCTGTTAAACAAATACAATTTGGAAAACAATACAATGCGCAAACTCCTTAAAGTCATTATTAAAGTCATTGCCATTCTTATTGCGCTACCTTTAGTGTACATCCTCATCTCGCTAATTTTTACCGTTATCCCCATTTCCGAAAAAGAATCAATCGGACCTAAAACTCACACGATCTATCTCACCACAAATGGTGTACACGCAGATCTTGTGCTCCCCAAGAAATTAATCGCTCCCGAAATTTTGAACGGTCAGGTGATGCATCCCGCAGATGCCTATTTTGCTTTTGGCTGGGGCGAAGAGAACTTTTACATCAACACCCCTACTTGGGCAGATTTAAAATTTTCTGTAGCCTTTCGAGCGGCATTTTTAGAAAGTAAAACCTTGATGCACGTGACGCGTTATCGCACAGCACGAAGTAATTGGATTTCTGTAAAAATTACTGATGATCAATTAAAAAAATTAAACGCTTACATCCTGAACACTTTTGACAGAAGCACAGGAACTACACAACTTGTGCAAGGTGCCACCTATACTGCAGACCGGGACAACTTTTACCGAGCACACGGAAATTATATGTTTTATAGGACCTGTAACAGTTGGCTCAATGCTGGTCTCAAAAAAAGTGGAATGAAGGGGAGTTTATGGACGCCGTTTGATTTTGGGGTTTTAAGGTGGTATGAGTGATTTACATTACTAGTGAAAATATGGAAATTTCTGGTGGAAATCTCTAATTTATTGGGTATGAAAGGTTTTTGCGCAGTTTTCTTTTTTTGTTAAAATTTTAACAATTATATTTAGTGGCTAACTAACCCTCGACTCATTATGAAGAAGTATTTGTTTTTCTTCTTAGTACTTGCTTTAACATTTTTTCCATTCTTAAAAGGTTTCAGCCAAAATAATCAACTTGCTAAGGATATAGAATTTTCCAAAAGGAAAATTGATTCTATTTTTAACACAGGCAATATCTATGATTCTAAATCCTTTATTGACAAATTAATTAATGAAGCAAAAAAACGAAATGATATAAATTCCGAATGTGAAGGCTATATATTTCTAAGCTCTTACTGTCGCATGACAGGCGATATGTCAAATGCAAAAAAATACGCGGGACAAGCTACTAGTATTGAGGGTATATCTGCATTGAATAGAACAAAAAGCCAACTTTATCTCTCAATTGCTTATACCGAGTCTGGAGAATATCAAAATGCTATCGACATAGGTTTAAAGACATTAAAAGATGACAAAAGTGACTCTGATTTGATTTGTGTACTTTATAATAATATTGCCGCCGCCTATTTTAATTTGGAAGATGAAGAGAGCGCTCTTCATTATTACTTAAAATCCATTGAAGAGTCAAAGAAACATAAAACACAACAGGCTTTATTGATGGAACTTAATTCAACTCAAGGTCTAAGTTGGCTTTACATAGACAGAAAAGACTATAAAAAAGCAGAAACGTATCTCTTATCTGCTTTAAATATAGCAATCAAAAAAAATCTCTCTACTCAAAAAGCTCAAATAGATAGAATCCTAGGAAGGGTTTACACGGACCTTAATAATTTTGAAAAAGCACTTTATCATCAAACTGAATCACTCAATCACGCTATAAATACCGGTTATAATTTAATGGCCTTCGACCTTAGCAACCAAATATCTTGGACATACTTAAAACAAGGCAACACGTCTTTAAGCAGAGACTTTTCTAAGCAGGCGCTTTATTACGCACAACTTACACAAGATACTTTGGCAGTAAATTCAGCAACTATGGGGTTAGCAGAAGCAGAAACATCGCTTGGCAATCTAAATATTGCAAGCTCTCTTTTGGAAAACATTAGTAATGATACGATTAATCGCGAAAGATGGCCTAGTTATTTGATTACCCAACTTTACGACGCACATATCAATCTCGCAGAAGCTCAAGGAAATTACAAAACATCCTTCTACATTTTGATTAAGCAAAAGAAATATCAGGATTCTATTAAATCAGCAAGATATAATAACGATGTCGTGCAAATAGAAACCCGCTATCAAACCGAAAAAAAAGAAAAAGAAAACCTACAGCTCAAAGCCGAAAAAGCAGCGCAAGCTGAACTCCTCGCTCAAGAAAGCAAGCGTAAGTGGCAACTAGGAGGAGGGTTAGGCACTGCAGTAGTAGGCCTGGGGATATTTGCTTTTTTCTACAGGAAAACAAAAAAGCAAAACACCGTCATAGAAAACCTACAAAAAGAACTGCACCACAGGGTTAAAAATAATCTCGCCATTATAGACTCCTTTATTCAGGTAGCCAAAGACGATATTGAAGATCCCGCTGTAGATGAGAAACTGACTGACCTACAAAACAGGATAGATAGCATAAACCAAGTGCATTACCAGCTGTATGAGAGCAAAGATGTCACCCATCTCGATATGCGAGAATATATAAATACATTAAGTACAAATGTATCTCAGGCATTTGCAAACACTGATGTTGTTATAGAAAAAAACATAGGGCAAGGATTAAAGATAGAACCAGATAAGTCATTCCCTTTAGGATTGATTATAAATGAGTTCCTTACAAACTCTTATAAGTATGCATTTACAGACAGAGGAGGGAAAATAAATATTAATTTAAAAAGTGTTGATAATCAGTACCATCTTACACTTAAAGATGATGGTGCGGGATTGCCAGACGGTTTTGATTTAAAGAAAGATACTTCCTTTGGGATGCGTATTATGAAGCTACTCTCCCAGCAAATCAATGGTACCTTTGAACTAGCTAATAATAACGGGCTACAACTCGATATTCAATTCCCCAGATAACTATGCAACACGCGCACATCCTCATAGTAGAAGACGAGGCAGTCCTTTATGACAGACTCGCTCAAGCCTTGCTCAAAGAACATTTTTCTGTAGCAGATTATACGCCTAGTGTGGCTCAGGCCTTGATCGAAATTGAAAAGACAAAACCTGATGTTGTTCTTCTAGACGTTCATCTTAGAGGAGAACGGTCGGGTTTAGATTTGGGAAAAATCCTTTCGGAGAAAATGCATATCCCGTTTATTTATGTGACTAAGTATGCGGACACGGCTACATTTTTTAAAGGTTTACAAACCAATCACGAGCAGTTTATTGTAAAGACGAAGCCTAAACTTAATATAGAAGAGGTGGTGAGGGCGATACATACCACGCTTTCGCGAAAGCAAAAAAACCCCACAATCCTAACAGAAAAAAAAGGAGTGATGGGCCTTACAGACTATCTGGACGAGCTCAAGGAAAAAGGCTATCAGGATATCTCAAGAGTACCTATATTGTACGATGACATTGCTTTCTTTACCGTAAAATCAAAATACGAGAACAACCCAAAAAAGGAAACCGAAAACCTACGCGCAAACTACCTATGGTTCCAGACAGTAACTGGAAAAGAATATTACCTCAAAACTTCATTGCGCAAACTGCAGGAACAACTCCCAGAGCAGTTTGAACGAATAAACGAGAGCTACATCGTAAATCTAGACCCACACGTACTAGAAGGTCGCATAAACGGCTCAAGACTAGCAGTGGCAGGGATGGCGCTCTCTATAAAGGAAACCTATAAGGACGCTGTGCGCAATAAGATCGAGGCGTTGTATTTGGGATAATCCAGATTTTCACTAGCTAGAAACCTTTTTTCACTAGGAGTTTTTTGAGAGTATTTAATCTATGATTTTTAGGGCTTTATTAAACCTAAATCATACGATTATGAAAAGAATTTTATTGCTATCCTTTGTAATATTCTCTCAAATAGCATTAAGCCAAAAAACGTCTATAGCTCTATTACCATTCGAAAGTCAATCCTCTTTAAGTCCGCAAGCAAATGCGATTTACGATCAAGTAAAAGAAGCTTTTGTTGCTACAAACCGCTTTGATATTGTAGATAGAAGTAATTATTCTAAAATTAACTCAGAAAAAGAACTTCAAAAGACTGAGGCTTTTATGAACTCAGATGTTATTGCTCAAGATAATTCTAAAGGAGCCCAACAGCTGGTCGCTGGCAAACTTATTTCTTACAGCAACAGACTTATGCAAACAGAAAAGTCTGCCTACTATAAATGCAATGTTTCTTTTAGCCTTGATGTTCTGGATGTGGAGACCGGACAAGTCATTCATTCAAAAACGATAACACCTAAGGATTCTTTTATGGGAAGTGTCTTAAAAAGTTCTATGGGCGGCAATAGCAGTCCTGAGGCCGCATTTGGCAACACGCTTGTAAGGATGCAAAAATATATAGATGAGTTTATTCAAGATTATTTCCCCGTAGAGACACAGATTATTGATATTCAGGAAGTTAAAAAAGACGAAGCTAAAAACGTTCTAGTAAACGTTGGAACTCAAACAGGAACTAAGAAAAAAGATGAATTCATTGTTTACGAAATTACTTTTCTTGAAGTGGGCGGAAAAAAAACGAAGCGGGAAGTTGAGATAGGCAAATTTAGAATTGACGTAGTTGAAGGTGCCGAAATTTCTTCGGCCAAAGTAACAAAGGGTGGAGAGGCAATTCTTGAAAAATTTAAGTCCAATGCTAAACTCATTTGTAAATCTACATTATAATGAACTATCTCAAAACGATAATACTCTTCCTGACGTGTGCTCTTTTTACAGTAAGTTGCGGTTCCAAGAAGGATTTTGACTTTGCATCGGCAGAAGTTGCTTTAGTGGCAAACGAGGGCTACGAAACCGCTACATTACGCAGCACAGGATACGGGAATTCTAAAGATGAAGCACTCTATCAAGCAGAGAAACTAGCGTTCGAAAATCTATTTTTCAGAGGTTTTCCTAACTCTAATTTTAGGAATCCCATCATTGGATTAGATCGCAATGCCATTGAGAAAAAACATCCGACCTTTTTTGATGAATTTTATGGAAACACGATGCGCACATTTATCTCTTCGTCCTATCAGTCTACCCCTTTTCAGAAATCAAAAGGTACACATATCACAACAGTCGATCTGACCATAAATGTAAATACATTAAAAAAATACCTTGAGGACAAAGGTATCGTAAGACGTTTTGGCCTTTAAAATAAATTATGAAAATGAACATAAACACACGTATTATCGTCCTATTCTTGATGACGGCAATGACAGCGTTTGCTCAAGAGACTCGTACAATTCAACCTAGTGTTATGGTGATCCCTAGAGCATCAGAAGGAGAAGACCTACGAACCATAATTGACGCGCGCCCAGAAATAAGAGTTGCTATCTCAAGTGTAAAACAAGGGTTTGACGCTAGAGGATATGACACAAAAGACTTTGAAACACTATTAAAGGCGCTCTTAAGAGATGAAGCTGTTACACAGGACAATCAATCAGAATTTAGAAATCGTATTTTCCAAAATGCTGGAACAGACATTGTTGTAGAGATTGATTTTATGCTCAATAAGTCAAGCTCTGGAAATTCTGTGCGCATTGTTTTAGAGGCAAACGAAACGGACTCAGGAAACTCACTTTCTAGTAAAATTTGCGAGAGCAATAAGTTTTACACAGAAGATATTGGAAAACTTTCTGATATGGCTATCAAGTCTTGCATCGAACCTTTTTTAGAAACGATGAATGAAAAATTTGATGGTATTGTAAAAGATGGCAAACGAGTAAAGATAGACTTCAGTTTTGATCAAGATTCAGAATGGACAATGAACAGTAATGTTCCTTCCAAAAATGACAAGCTCAAATACATACTTGAAGACTGGCTTTACGAAGAAGCTTATAAAAACTATGCTCAAATTACCACAGTCACAGACACTAAAATGGTGGTAGAAGAATTTAGGTATCCTCTTAGAGATCCCAAAACAAATAAAAATAACACGCCTCGAACTGTAGAGCGTACCATAGATAGATTCTTTGGGAGACTAGATATCCCCGTACAAATAGACAATAAGAACAGTACGCTATATGTAACTATTAAATAAAAATTTATGAAAAAGCTTTTATATATATTCTGTTTTACTTTTGGCCTTTTCCAAGGTTTTGGACAATCCGAGTCATCTGAGAGTACTATCTCCTTGTCTGTTGTGCTACCAGACAATACTGATCAATTGCAACCATCGCATATTTCAAAAATGGAGAGCAAAATTCAAAAAATGGTGAGCAATTATGGTATATCAGGACAGGGATATACTAACAACTTTGTCATTTATCCCAAATACGAAATATACGACCATACCGTAGTTGAGGGGATGAAAAATGTACACGTGGTTAATGCGGAGTTTAATCTTTTTATCAAAGAGATGAAAACGGGGAAAGTTTTTAGCATTTATAGCCAGTCACTTAAAGGAGACGGCTATAACCGCAAGCAAGCCGTAAACCAAAGTATCTCTAGTATAAAAACAAGAAATGACGACATAAAGGCATTTCTTGATGATGCAAAAGAAAAAATAGTTTCCTATTATATCCAAAACTGCGATCAAATATATAATGATGGCTCATCACTAATTACACAGAAACGATACAGGGAGGCCATTGCACTACTCTACAGCGTTCCTAAAGAGGTAGGCGCTTGCTATGAGAAAATAAGAGCAAAGACTGATGAGGCTTATATTGCATATCAAGATCAAAAATGCGCAGAAACGATCCAGAAATCACAAACGGCCATTGCGGCAAATAATTATAATAGTGCTCTCACTTACTTATCGAGAATCGACCCATCATCATCTTGTAATGGTAAATCTCAGTCCCTAATAGCAAGTATAAGCACGAAGGTGGATGAAAAAGAAAGAGAACAGCTGGCACAACAAGAACGCTACAGGAAAGACCGCAAAGAACTTGCGCGCCTAAGAATGGCAAACGCAAAAGAGATTGCACTCGCTTATTATAAAAGTAAACCTCAGACTGTCATTTACAAAAGCTTGTTTTAGTAATAAAACCCTTATAGGCTTCTTTTTGTAAGGGTTAAAACTTAATAAATAGACAAAATGAAAAGCATATTAATAATCACGACTATTTTTTTATTCCTTACGAGTTGCAGTACCGATGACTCAGAATCAGATGAGTCTACTTTTGTATTATCTGGAACGAGTTGGGTAGGAACTGGGGAAACAATTCCTGAACGAACAATTACATTTACTTCAGAGCAAAACTACACGTACATAGAACCTGGAGCTGGAGGAACAATCAGGGGAACTTATATATTTTCATCTTCAACAAAATTAGGTGAGATTACAGATGATTTTGGTACCGTTCCATTTACAATTAATAACGACCTTTTAATCATTAATTATGACTTGGGAACAGATGGTTATGTAGATACAAATGGTCAGGAAACATTTATTCAAGAGTAAAAATTAATCTGGAGTTCACACTAAATAAAATCACATTGAAAAGTCTATTTTTTATTATTTTAATTGGGTTTTCAACAACCGTATCAGCTCAAGAGTTTTACCAGTCCCAAAAAACTGTTTCGGCAGATAGGATGGAGGACGACATATTTGGTCAAGCAGTTTCCATAAATGGGGAATATGGATTAATAGGAGCAAGTCTCAATGATTTTGACGAGAATCAAGAAAATGCTCTTGCCGATGCTGGGAGCGCATATTTTTTCAAATTTGAAAATGATAATTGGGAAGAGGTTCAAAAAATAGTTCCCTCAGATAGGGCTGAAAATAGTCATTTCGGACACGCAATCGCACTATCTTCTTCAATTGCCGCAATTGGAGCAAGAAATAAAGATGATAATAAAGGCGGCGCCTACATATTTGAACTGGAAAATGAGATTTGGCAAGAAACTGCGATACTTCAACCCACAGATGATACTAGTCGCGGAAGATTTGGAACGAGTATAGCAATATATAATGAAACAGTAGCCGTAGGCGCATCTGATCAAAATGAAAGGAGAGGCGCTGTTTATATTTATGAAAAAAATGGAGATTGGACAGAAACACAAAAACTGATAGCCTCAGATGCTATGCCGGTAGATGGTTTTGGGACAAAAATTGCCTTTTTTGATGATATGATAGCCATAAGTGCTCCTTCTCACGAATTTGATAGTAATGGACAGAACCCTATCCAAGCAGCGGGAGCCATTTATATATTTGAAAAGGACAACAGCGGTCAATGGAATGAAACACAAAAAATAGTAACTTCAGATAGAGCTTTAGGTGATCTATTGGGTTCTGACATAGCTCTTAATGAAGATTATCTAATCGTAGGAGCATCAGATGAGGATGATGACGAAAACGGACAAAATGAAATTCCTTCAGCGGGATCTGTATATATATTTGAAAAAAATGCAAATAGTCTTTGGGAAGAAAAGCAAAAAGTTGTGCCTTCAGAAAGAGCACAAGTCGATCTTTTTGGAGGTAGTATCAGTTTAGAAAATAGTACACTAATTGTAGGTGCTAGACAAAATGATTCTAACGAAAATGGGGAAGCTACCATTCCCAATAGCGGATCTGTTTATATCTTTAAAAATAACGGGGATAGCTGGGAAGAAACACAAAAGATTACTGCTAATGATCGTGGCGAAAATGATTTATTCGGTTATAGCACTGGAATTTCAGAAGGAACAATATTAATTACCTCAAGAGAAGATGACAAAGATGAAAATGGTGAAGGAAATATTACTAATGCAGGTTCTGCTTATTTCTTTATTGATGATGTTTTGAGTATTGCAGATTTTAGAATACATAGTGACATAAAATTATATCCAAATCCCACATCCAATTTTCTAACAATCAATTTACCAGAAAACATTATTTTAAAGAAGATTTTAATAGTAGATATGCTTGGAAAACAAATGCTTTCGAGTGCAAAAAGCAGTATAGATATTTCGGATTTGTCTTCCGGTAATTACATTGTTCAACTCACTACTAATAAGGGCAAAGTGTCAAAGCGTTTTATTAAATACTAATTAACTTTCTAAAGTAAGGGGAGAAAAAGCCACCCAAAATGTTTACAGAACATTGGTGGCTTTTTTAATTATTGCTGTGGTACTAAAATTAAACATCTGTTAATCCCATACCACATTTCTAATGCTGTTTGTACTTTTATAAAAAACAACAACGATGAGCAACACTGCACTTTCCACCTGGTTAGAAAAAGATACAATGGCATCAACCGCTAGTAGGGGCGTTATTTCTGGAGTACTAGGAGGATTAGCAGGTACCATTGTAAAAGCTGCGATTGAAAGAGTGTTACCCGTTAGAAATCCAGACACCACATCTGCCCAGCTTAAACTGGTAGATGGGATTTCAGAAAAACTTACTGGAGAACCCATAAGCGCTTCTAATCGGGATCTTGCAGAGCAATTAGTTAACATACCCATAGGCGTAAGTCTAGGTGCGAGTTTAGGATATGCAAAAAAGGACAGGCCGGAAACAAATCTAGTGGAGGGTGCTCTTTTTGGTACGACTGCCTACCTTGCCACACACGAGACTTCGCTCCCATTGATGGGCCTTGAAGAAGCTCCTAAAGATATTCCCGTCAAGTTGCAGGCAAATGAGTTTCTTGCGCATGTAGCCTTTGGAGTCACAGCAGAACTTGTAAGAGGATGGGTCGCTAGACGATTAGATGACTAGAAAGCATCTAAAATTTCGCAAAAACTTGTCCCGAATTTAGTTCGGGAGCGTAGAAATCAGATCCTAAATTTCACACAAAATCGCTCCTGCCCGTCTGAGCACATCGTCATCCTTAGCAAAGCAAAACCTTAGCATCTTAAAATCTTGCTGTCTTAGATTAAAAACTGACGTCGGGATACTCGCAACTTTAAATTCTTTAGTCAACCTTTCCGCAAAAGTGGTGTCTGACTCGTCTGTAATTTCAGAAAAACCCAACATCTGAAAATAGGTTCCTGCGCTAGGTGTGGCATTAAACCTTGATCCCTGTACAGCTTCTAAAAATACGTCTCGCTTACATTGATAAAAATCATTGAGACCTAGGTAATGGGAAGGTTCTCTAAGATATTCGGCAAATGCTTTTTGCGACGGGTGATGTACCGAAAACACGTTGAATTGATGTACTTTCTGGAATTCTTGCATAAGCTCCTTTGGTGCGACGGTATATCCCATTTTCCAACCCGTATTATGAAAAGTTTTCCCAAATGAAGCCGTTATAAAACTGCGCCTTACAAGTTCTGGATAGCGCGCCACACTCTCGTGCTGCTTACCGTCAAATACGATGTGCTGGTAGACCTCATCGCTTACTAAAATGATATCGGTACCATCAAGAATTTGTTGTAACTCCAGCATATCTTTTTTATCGAGGATAGTTCCCGTAGGATTATGCGGAGTATTGATAAACAGCATCTTAGTTTTGGGAGTAATGGCGTTTTGCACCGCGAGCCAATCTACTTTGTAGGCTGGAGCTTTAAGTTGGATAGGAACAACTTTCCCGCCATTTACTTGTACGGCTGGCTCATAACAATCATAAGCGGGTTTAAGTATAATTACCTCGTCGTCTGGTCTTATAAATGCAGAAACTATCGTATAAATCGCCTGAGTGGCCCCTGCGGTCACGGTAACATCGGTTTCTGGATGGTAATCACTCCCGTAAAGACTGTTTAATTTATTTGTTATCCTTTTGCGTAAGCTGTATACTCCTTGCATAGGTGCATACTGATTATGCCCTTCCTCCATCGCTTTACTAACCAGTTTTTGCAACTTTGTGTCACTCGCAAACCCAGGGAATCCCTGAGCCAGGTTAATAGCTGCGTGATCGTGCGCCATCTTGCTCATTACCGTAAAAATAGTTGTACCTACGTTGGGAAGTTTAGAGTCTAAATACATTTTATAAAAATTTTGAAATGTACCTCGGTTGTACATTTTAGTCTCTAAATATATTTAGAGTCCGTGGCATATCGTGAAAGTACAAATTATAGCTACTGCATACACAAAAGTTTTAAGGGGGAAAGATGCATACATCCGCTTTCGCGAAAGCGTAACCCCTACTCCTCTCCTACCACGAGATTGTTCTTAACATCACGCCTTAAGTAGTACCCAGTAACCAGGGTCGAAAGTACATCTGCAATAGGGAAGGAAATCCAAACGCCCCAAACGCCAAAGAAATTAGGCAGGATCAAAATAAGCGGAATTAAGAAAAAACCCTGTTTTGTGAGACTGAGTAATAATGCAGGTATCGCTTTGCCTATCGCCTGAAAATAAACCGCACCTATAAGTTGAATCACGATAACTGGCGTAGCAGCAAATACCCATCGCAGAGCATTAGGGGTGCGTTCCATAAGAATTTTATTATCTGCAACGGCCTGGGCATTTGCATTACTGTCGCTTATAAACCAAGAGACAAAGAAATCTGGAACAACCATTATAATAATAAAAATTGCGAGTGCAAGCCCGCCAGCATAGAGAATAGATGTATTTATGGTTTCGCGTACGCGGTCGTATTTGTTTGCGCCATAATTATAACTGGCAATAGGCATAAACCCTTGAGTAACTCCTATTACAGGAAACAAAGCAAACATCAACATCCTACTTATGATACCGTAAGTGGCAACATCCAGCGCATCCCCATAGCTTATAAGTACATTATTTAATAAAATTGTAAGTATAGAAATAACGCCCTGACGTGCAAGCGTTACCGCACTAAGACCAGAAATTTCTGAAACAACTTTCTTTTTTAGTTTGAGACACTCCGCCACGATTCTGAGTTCGCTTTTAAAAACAAAAAACCATAGGATAAACGCAAAGCAAATAGCGTAGCTTATGAAGGTGGCCCACGCGGCACCTTCCATTCCATAACCTAAAACATTAATAAGTAGGTAATCCATCCCAATATTCCCAATTGCTGGAAGAATCATGGCATACATTGCAAACTTAGGTTTCCCTTCTGCCCGTATCACATTATTTCCCATCATACACATGGCCAGCATAACGATACCATACAGCACAATACGATAGTACGTAAGTGCCATATCTTTAAAAGAGTTGTCTGCTCCAAAAAATTCAATGAGAGTATCTTGAAATACAAGTCCTAAAATGGCAAGTAATCCCGAAATAAGAAAGGTAAGTGTAATCTGATTTCCAAAAACTCGTAACGCCTTGTCATCATCTCCCGAACCTAAAGCTCGAGAAAGTACGGAACTCCCACCTATACCAACTGCAAGACCAATAGCCGCAATAAAAAAGGTGACAGGAATTACAACGGTAATTGCACTAATGCCAAGAGGCCCTATCCATCTTCCTACAAAAATGGTGTCCACAATCATATTAAGAGACATCACCAGGATCCCGATAGATGCAGGAACTGCTTGCTGTATGAGGAGTTTTGAGATAGGCTTGGTGCCTAGGGCTGTTGAGTTTTTGTTAGACAAGTTTTTAGTTTAGAATTTTCTTTGACAATTTAAGCTAAGGCTCTCCCGGATTCTACAATACCCCAATCATTAATCCAGCCAGCTATTACAGCGGCCCAATCATCACGATCATTTATACACGGTATGGTATGAAAGTCTTTTCCGCCAGCCTCATGAAAGATTTCTTCACCCTCCATCGCTATTTCTTCAAGTGTTTCTAGACAATCCGACACAAAAGCGGGTGTTGCTATAGCCATCTTCTTAAACCCTTCTTTTCCCATACGCTCTATAGTACGGTCAGTATAAGGTTGTAACCAGGGATCAAATCCTAAACGCGATTGGAATGAGGTAGAAAATGTAAGTGGTTCTAATCCTAAGTAATTCCCAACAAGTCTCGTGGTTTCATAACATTGATGGCGGTAACAAAACTCGTGCGCAGCACTCTGCGAAGAACAGCAAGAGCCGTCTATTTTGCAATGCACTTTTGTCACATCACTTTTTCGTATGTGACGTTCTGGAACCCCATGATAGGAAAACAGCAGGTGTTCATAATCTACACCTTTCAAGCTTTCGGCTATAGAGTCGCCTAATACTTTAATGTATTCAGGTTTGTTATAAAAGGGTTTTACATCTGTAATCTTCATTTTTGGGAAAAACTCAGCGCGCAGTTCTTCGGCGAGGACTACAATAGTTTCTGTTGTTGCCATTGCATAATGAGGATATAATGGCAATAGCATCACATCATCTACGCCCTGGTCGTGCAATTTTTGAAGCCCTTCTTTTATAGAGAGGGAGCCGTAACGCATTGCGATTTCAACTGGGAGATTAGTTTTGGATTGCACTTTTTCGCGTAAGCGTTGTGATAAAACAATAAGAGGTGAACCCTCGTCCCACCAGATTTTACTGTAAGCCTCTGCACTTTTTTTGGGTCTTGTATTTAAGATGATTCCTTTTACCAGTAAGGCTCTTGCGGCATAAGGTACGTCTATAACGCGTTCGTCCATTAAGAACTCACCCAAGTATTTTTTTACATCTTTTGGGTCTGTACTATCTGGCGAACCTAGATTGACCATTAAAACTCCTTTGTTCATTAGTTTGCAATTTTTCTTTAACAAAAATACGGCTTGCAAGGCATTATGCTGTCACTATAATTATAAGAATTTGTGATAGGGAAATAAGAGGGGTTACGCTTTCGCGAAAGCCGTAGTTTGCTATACAAATGTATTCTTTATCGCTACGCTCTAAAATAAAATCACTCAAACACCTGAGGCAGGTCCTTTTTTTTACATTTCCCTATCCCAAGCTCATCAAATACTTCTTAGGCGTGGTACCAAATTTCTTTTTAAATGCTGCAATAAAATGACTTGCAGTGCTATACCCCACTTTAAGACCAACCTCATTTACATTATGCGAACCCGTCTCGAGGAGTTGTCGCGCCACTTCCATTTTATAATCAAACAAGAAGCTGAAAACGGAGTCGCCATATATCTGTTTAAAACCCTCTTTGAGTTTATTGAGAGATAAACCTATCTCGTTTGAGAGCTCTGCGAGTGTGGGAGGCTCTGCCATACGTGCGATAATGATTTGCTTTGCACGTTTTATTTTTTGGACATTATCTTCATCTACTAAGAAAGGACATTGCTCCACATCTGCATCTGCAGGACGGTTAAAGTAAAGACTCAACAACTCATAACTCTTTCCTTTAAAATACAATTCCTGTATCGTGGGATGTAAGCTATAATTCATTAATTGATTGAGCACAATGGCCATACTAGGGGAAATACTACCATCCTTATAGTATTTTCTATCCTTGTTTTCGTCACTTAAGAAGCTTATATAATTTGCCTCGCGCGAGAAAAGACTGTGAAATTTCTTGATAGAAATCAATAAAGTTACCACCCACGATTCTCCCGCTAGCTCTAAATTCATAGGTAAATCTCGCTGCGGATTGTAGAGCAATAGGGAGTTTTCTTCCTGAATAGGCAATTTATAAGCCCCGTTATTAAAATTAAATACCGCCGACCCTTTAATACAAAAATGAAATTGAATAAAATTACTATCCACATCTCTTACAACACCTTGTTTTTCAACAGATTCATTGTTAAATCTCAGTACAATAAAACCATCCTCAATGCGCGTTTCTTCTATTAGGCTTTTAGCGACATTTTTTACTGATATGTGGTTCATTTTAGCTTTTCTTTTATTTAGAATGATTCTAATTAGCGATTGGGTTTGGGGGCGTTTACCCCCTATAAAATCAGCTATTGACACAAAAATAGGAAGTAATATCGTGATATATTGCATCTCGCGATATAAATCGTGCCGCTAGCGTTATTTTTTTAAGTGTTAGCTAGATATTTTTGCAATGCTCTAAAAGATGCATACCTCATTGAATAAAAATCATAAGTTTTACGCTATAGGTTTAAGCTATAAAAAGGCAGACGCTGCAACGCGTGGCCATTTTGCTATAGACGAGAATGCGCAGGAGGCTATCCTTAATAGCGCCAAAGCTGCTGGAGCTTCTGGACTTATCGTTATTTCTACTTGCAATCGCACAGAGCTATATGGTTTTTCTCCAGATGCAATGACGCTAGTAAAAATTCTTTGCGAGCATACTCAAGGAACTATAGAAGAATTTCTTGAAGTCGCATATCTTCATAAAAATGATGATGCCATAGCCCACCTATTTAAAGTAGGGACAGGTCTTGATAGCCAGATTTTAGGAGATTTTGAGATTATCGGCCAGCTTAAAATTGGTTTTAAGCGTTCTAAAAAACTGAAACTCATTAATCCTTTTATGGAGCGCCTTGTAAATGCTGTGATTCAGGCAAGCAAGCGAATAAAAAATGAAACTGAAATATCTAGCGGAGCGACATCTGTAAGCTTTGCAGCCGTACAATACATTATGGCCAGAGTGCCTTACATTTCTGAAAAAAATATCCTGCTTTTTGGAACAGGAAAAATAGGGCGCAACACCTGTGAAAACCTAGTAAAACACACTAAAAATGAGCATATCACACTCATTAACAGAACAAAAGAAAAAGCAGAAAAGATTGCTGGTAAATTTAATTTACTAGTAAAGGACTATGCAGATATAGAAAGTGAGATTGCACAATCAGACATCTTAGTAGTCGCTACTGGAGCTCAGAAACCTACCATAAATAAGGAAATTCTCTATACTAAAAAACCGCTTCTTATTTTAGATCTATCTATTCCTAAAAATGTATCTGACGATGTAAAGGAATTGGAAAATGTAACACTTGTCCATTTAGACCAATTGTCACAAATGACAGATGCTACACTCAAACGTCGTCAAGGATATATCCCGCAGGCAGAGGGTATCATTTCAGAAATCACCGCCGAATTTAATGCTTGGTTACAAACTCGCAAGTTTGCACCTACTATAAAAGCTTTAAAAGTGAAACTTAAAGAGGTCCAGGCAGCCGAAATTGAAAATGTGCGAAAGAAAACGCCAGACTTTAGCGAGGCAACTGCACAGGCAATGAGTGATAAGATTATCCAGAAAATCACAAATCAGTTTGCACATCACTTACGCCACGCAAATGGGTCCACAGCAGAAAGCCTAGCCCTTATCAATTCTATTTTCCAACTAGAAGATAGTGACGATGTCTAAAGTCATACGCATCGGGACGCGAGACAGTGAGCTCGCGCTTTGGCAAGCAAAAACGGTTCAAAATCAACTTGAAGCTCGCGGCTATAAAACGGAACTCGTTCCCGTCAAATCTACGGGAGATCTTATACTTGACAAGCCACTTTACGAACTAGGAATCACAGGTATTTTCACTAAAACGCTGGATGTAGCTATGATTAACGGCACGGTAGATATTGCTGTGCATAGTATGAAAGATGTACCCACGGCGTTACCCTTCGGAATCGTACAAGCGGCAGTGCTTGAGAGAGCCTCGACCGAAGATATACTAGTGCACAAAGAAAATCCTGATTACAAGAAACCTTGCACGATTGCCACGGGAAGCCTCCGCCGGCAAGCTCAATGGCTTAACAGATACCCACATCACCAGACCACAGATATACGCGGTAATGTAAATACGAGGCTTCAGAAGTTAGCAGCTAGTGATTGGACAGGTGCCATCTTTGCAAAAGCTGGATTAGAACGGATCAATGTGTTACCAGACAACCACGAAGTTTTAGACTGGATGATTCCCGCACCCGCTCAAGGAGCAATGTTAGTGGTGGCAATGGAAGAAGATAATTTTTCCCGTACCGCTTGCGCGAAATTGAACCACGAACCAACCGCACTTTGCACACACATAGAACGTGAATTTTTAAAAACTTTAGAAGGGGGATGCACGGCACCCATAGGTGCTTTGGCCGAAGATTTTGACGACGAAATACGATTTCAAGGCGTGTTATTCTCGCTAGACGGGCAAACGAAAATTGAAATAGAGCGTGTGGTGTCAAAAGCAAACGCTGTAGGATTTGGAACGGATTGTGCGCTAGAAGTTTTAGACAATGGCGGTCGGGAATTGATGAAAGAGATTAAGGAAAAGATGAAAAAATAGCAGGGCTATCCCCTCATCCCCGGCCCTTCTCTCGCCGGAGAAGGGAGTGAAAGTATTGAGAATGAAAGAAAGGGAATTTAGAATGAGAGCAGCTCGCGCTTTAAGACAGGAGCAAACAGAGGCAGAAAAACACCTCTGGGATTTGTTGCGCAATCGTAAATTTGAAGGTATAAAATTCCGCCGTCAGCATCCTATTAAAGATTATATTGTTGACTTTTTCTCATACGAGCTCAAATTGATTATTGAAGTAGACGGTAAATATCACAATGACCCTTATCAAAAAGAAAAAGACGAACTAAGAGATGCTCATTTACAGGCCTTGGGGTATAAAGTTTTACGTTATTCCAACGAAACGGCTATTAATGACACGCAAAGAATTTACAATGATATTTCAGAAAGGAAAACGCTATTTAAAGTAATTCCAAAATTGATTTTAGTTGCCGATAAAACTCCCTCTCCTCAAAAGGAGAGGGCTGGGGTGAGGTTACTTTCCACAAAAAAACTCAAACTCAATCAGCGAGAGTTACTTCTCAACGCAGAAGTGAGTTTTGTGGAATATGATGCGATTACAATTGCGCCATTGGAGTTTAAATTCTCAGCTCTTGTTGATAGTGTGATTATCACAAGTCAAAACGGAGCCAGAGCAATTCTGAATTCTGGATTGAGAATTGAGAATGCAAATTTTTATTGCGTGGGAGAAAAGACTTCAACGCTTTTAGTTGAAAGTGGTCTAAATGTGGCAAAAACAGCTCGAAATGGAGAAGAACTTGCTACGTTTATTATAGAAAACCTTAAAAATGAACAATTCACCTATTTCTGTGGAAAGCAACGAAGGGATGAATTACCAGATATTTTAAAAGAAGCTCGAATTATTTGTAACGAAGTAGTGGTTTATGAAACTCATCTCAACGAACAAAGATTTGAGCAGGAATTTGATGGAATCTTATTTTTTAGTCCGAGTGGGGTTTCCGCTTTCGCGAAAGCGAACCACCCTTCGACTACGCTCAGGGTTCAGGATAAATCGAGCCCTCAGCGGAGCCGAAGGGCAGTAGCCATTTGCATAGGAGAAACCACAGCAAAGGAAGCGAGAAAGCATTTTGAAACAGTCGTGGTTTCGAATGCGACGACGATTGAAAGTACGATTGCAAGAGCAGTCAAATATTTAGCTACTGGCTATTAGCAGTTAGCTATTAGCGAGAAAATAAGTTAAGTAATGAGAAATTACAGGAATTTAGAGATCTGGAAAAATGGAATTCAAATCGTAAAGCATACTTACGCTCTTGCTCAAAAGCTTCCTACAACTGAAAAATTTGGTCTTAAAAGTCAAATAACTCGCGCTGTTGTTTCCATCCCTAGTAATATCGCTGAAGGTTGCAGCCGAAATAGTGACGTAGAATTTAAACGATTTTTAGAAATCGCAATGGGTTCATTATTTGAAGTTGAGACCCAAGTAACAATTTGTGAAGAATTAAAATATCTTTCACAGGAAGAGACAAAGGAGATCAAAATACTTCTTATACAAGAAGCCAAAATGATCAATAGCCTTATTACTAAAATCAAAAAAGCTAATAGCTAGAAGCTAATACCCAACAGCCAAGTTATGATAAAAAACGACCTATTCTTAAGAGCACTCAAAGGAGAAAATGTAGACCGTCCACCCGTATGGATGATGCGACAGGCGGGGAGATATCTTCCTGAATTTATGGAGATCAAAGCCAAATATGATTTCTTTACTCGTTGTCAAACTCCAGAACTTGCGAGTGAAATCACCGTACAACCCATAAGAAGATATGGGATGGATGCGGCCATCTTATTTTCGGATATTTTGGTGATTCCGCAGGCGATGAATATTGAGGTGGAGATGAAACCAGGGCTTGGACCTTGGTTGCCTAATCCTATTCGGTCGGCAAAGGATGTAGAGCAGGTGATTGTTCCGGACATCGATGAGACCTTAGGTTATGTAATGGACGCTATCAAGATGACGAAGGAAAAACTCAATGATGAGATTCCGTTGATTGGGTTTGCGGGTTCACCTTGGACCATACTTTGCTATTGTGTGCAAGGGCAGGGTTCTAAAAACTTTGATAAGGCTAAAGAGTTTTGCTTCACGCAACCCCTCGCGGCGCACGCTTTACTTCAAAAAATTACGGATACGACCATTGCCTACCTCAAAAAGAAAGTAGCTGCTGGTGTAAATGCGGTGCAAGTTTTTGACAGCTGGGGTGGGATGTTATCGCCTGTAGATTATCAAGAGTTTTCGTGGCAATACATCCAGCAGATTATTGATGCGCTCAAGGATGAGAGTCCTGTGATTGCTTTTGGCAAAGGGTGCTGGTTTGCGCTGGACGAAATGTCTAAGTCTGGAGCTTCTGCGCTTGGGGTGGACTGGACGTGCTCGCCAGAAACTGCACGTGCGCTTACTGGAAGTAGAATCACGTTGCAGGGTAATTTTGACCCGACTCGATTGTTTTCGCCCCCGAGCGAAATCAAAAGAATGGTGCACGAGATGATTAATGCTTTTGGGAAAGATAAATATATCGTGAATCTAGGTCACGGTATCCTGCCCAATATCCCGATAGAAAATGCAGGAGCGTTTATAGAGGCGGTTAAGGAATATAAGGCCTAATGAAAATACGCGCTGTCCTCAGGTCTATGGATTTTAGACAGCTGTGGAGCTTGTTTTGGCTGTGTATTCGGCACCTTCGGTTTGTGATGCCTACAATTAGGGGCACGCGTAAAACGGTTGCGACTTGTGATGAATTGTATGGCAAGAAACATCACAAAAATGGGCCTGAAAATGCCTTTCGACACGCGCTTTGGAATGTTTTGATTGTTAGGCGTAGTCTCGATAAAAATCTTCCGCTGGATAAGTCGCTGGCTTGGGCAAAAACGATTACGGATTGGCACGAGGATTTCTCGCCTAATTCAGATTTGGCACGGGCGATGGATTTGCACAACAATCGCGTAGGTAGGGATTTAATTGCGGAGTTTCCCAAGGAAAGCGAGGACTTTCTGGTGGGTCAATTGCTTAAGATGGTTCCGCTTTCGCGACACGTGCTGAGCGTGGCCGAAGTAAAGCGTACTCAAAAAGAACAATTAAAAGAGGACAATGGTGTTCTCGTTCATATAGAAGATTAATATGATAAAAGGTATTCTAAACGGACTTAAAACTTACGGTCAGTCATTTGGCTTGATTTCAAAGCTTGGCTTGTGGAAATACTTTGCCATCCCGATGGTGATTAGTTTTGTAACTGCGGTAACCATTGGTCTTTCTGCTTGGGGATTTTCAGATAATCTAGGGCATTGGATTGCGCGTATCTGGCCTTGGGAATGGGGTGCGCAGACCTTTGATACGATTGCTCAAATATTTAGTGCGTTACTTATTATTGCTGTAGGTCTTATACTTTACAAACACATTATTATGGCGTTTAGTGCTCCGTTTATGAGCCCCGTTTCTGAAAAAATAGAAAAATACCTCAAAGGTGAAAATCACACCCACAGAGAAACGAGCAATACCGAGCAGTTGGTTCGCGGTATTCGCATAAACGTGCGCAATCTTGCCTTTGAGCTTTTACTTACACTACCCATACTTTTACTCAATTTGATTCCCTTTTTAGGAAGTATTGTGGCAACGGTTCTACTGTTTTTAACCCAGGCTTATTATGCTGGTTTTGGTAATATGGATTACACGCTGGAGCGCCATTATAAGTACAGGCAGAGCGTTGATTTTGTAAAGAAAAATAAAGGACAGGCGATAGGGAATGGGATGGTGTTTATGCTGTTTTTGCTCATTCCTATAGTTGGGATTATTCTTGTGTTACCAGTTTCGGTAACGGCAGCAACGGTGCAAACGGTAAGGTTGCTGGATGAGGAGAAAATGTTACGGGAAGGGAAGCGCGACCTGAAAGGTGCTGTCTGACGTAAGAAGCCATTTGAAAGCGCGATCTGCGAGTTGTTATTCGAGGTACGAGAACCTCCTTGTAAGTCTGTATGAAAAAGACTGATTAATAATTTTGACACCATTGAAAAATAGCTAGTCTCAACCAGACCTACAAAGTTACCTTCGTATCGCTCTGCGCTACTCCGGCGAAACCTCGCAGGTCCAAGATAGCCCAAGCCTTGACCTGCGAGGTGTTATTTTTGGGACAAAAATCTCCTTGTAGGTCTGAATGAAATTTAAAACATATGAAGCTAGAAATGCTCGAAAAAGACCTCTACTACCACATATACAATCGGGGTAATGATAGCGAAGTTATCTTTAGAAACGATGAAAACAAAAGATATTTCCTCTCGCTGGCAGCAAAACATTTAGACCAAGCCGTTTCCATTCTCGCTTACTGCCTGATCGATAACCACTATCATTTTCTACTTAAAATCGATACGGAAGAGCATACCGCCACTCAAAAATTCTCAAATCTTTTTAATGCTTACGCGAAAGCATATAACAAACGTTTCAACCGAACAGGAAGTTTATTCGAAAAGCACTTCCGTCGTAAGAAGATTACGAGCGAAGCGTATCTACGAAATCTGATTATTTACATTCACCGTAATCCATTGAACCACGGAGTAACTCCTGACTTTGCAAATTTCAAATTTTCCTCATATCGCTTTTGTATTGAACCGTTGCTGAGTTCGCCAATTGCTTTGGACAAAGAAGAAACCATCAGCTATTTTGATGATTTAGAAAACTTTAAATTTGTGCATTTACGGCAGGCTAATTTTAGAGATGAAGAAGGGGTGGATTGGTAGTTGCGGTTGATTCAGACCTACAAGGTTACCTTCGTATCGCTACGCGCTACTCCGGCAAAACCTCGCAGGTCCAAGATAGCACAGGCCCCGACCTGCGAGGTGTCCCCGCCAACGGCGGGCTCCTTGTAGGTCTGAATGAAACTAACAAAATGAAAATGAAAGAACAATTCGTTACATACATATTGAACTTACAAGACACCATCACTTCAAAACTCGAAGCAATAGACGGTAAGGCCAAATTCCAAGAAGACAATTGGAAACGTCCCGAAGGCGGTGGTGGTCGTACACGGGTGATTGAAAATGGTAACATTTTTGAAAAAGGAGGTGTAAATACCTCCCAAGTACACGGCGAACTCCCAGAAGCGATGCAGAAATATTTTGGAGTGAAGGATTCCAATTTCTTTGCCTGCGGATTGTCGCTGGTCTTACACCCCAAAAGCCCGATGGTGCCTACGGTACACGCAAACTGGCGTTATTTTGAGATGTACGACAAGGACGGGAAGATTGTGGATCAATGGTTTGGCGGTGGGCAGGATTTGACGCCTTATTATTTGTATGATGAAGATGCGACTCATTTTCATACGGTTTGCAAGACGGCTTGCGATGCACATAATCCCGAGTTTTACCCTAAATACAAGGCACGATGTGACGAGTATTTTTACAACCCGCACCGTGGGGAAGGACGTGGTGTGGGTGGACTCTTTTTTGACTACTGTAAAGCTACAGATGAAATGTCTATGCAAGATTGGTACAATTTTGTGACTGAGGTGGGCGACAGCTTCCTCAATGCGTACGTGCCTATTGTAGAGCGTAGGAAGGATACCGCTTTCGCGAAAACAGAAAAAGACTGGCAAGAAGTCCGTCGCGGTAGGTACGTTGAGTTTAACCTCGTGCACGACAAGGGAACGCTTTTTGGTCTTAAAACCAACGGCCGTATTGAAAGTATCTTGATGAGTTTACCACCTGTGGTGCAATGGAAATATGACCATCATCCGGTCGCGGGTAGTGAAGAAGAACGACTCATCGAAGTGCTGAAAGAGCCGAAGGAGTGGGTTTCTTAAACAAGAGTGTTATTTCATTTTTTGTACATATATTTGTACAATAAAAAATACATCATTATGCTTATTGCCACCGTTTCAGATTTTAGGAAGGATATAAAATCCTATTTAGACAAGGTTGTTCAAAACGTAGAGACGCTTATCATCAATCGTGGGAAGGACTCGGGGATTGTTGTGATGTCGCTGGAAGAATACAACTCCCTGATGGCGACCAATCACGAGTTGTCCTCTCGAAAAAACGAATTGCGACTAGACTCGGCGATAGAAAAACTGAATAACGGAAAGTCCTTTAGCAAAGAGTTGTTAGAGAGCTAGTATGAAATACACATTTGTAGATGAATCTTGGGAAGACTACTTGTACTGGCAAAAAACAGACAAAAAGAAGCTGAAAAAGATAAACGAACTCCTTAAAGATATTGCTAGAAATCCCTTTGACGGACTCGGAAAACCCGAACCTCTAAAGCACAAATATGCTGGATTTTGGTCTAGGCGCATCGATAGCGAGCACCGTCTAATTTATAAATATCGCGAGGGAGAGATTCTAATTGCAAAGTGTAGATTTCATTACGCTTAAAATATCTATTTACTTCCCGCCAACTTTCAAAAGCTCCGTATAAAGGCTATCCAAAAACCGTTGCTGTTCAACATCTTCTTTAAAATAGCGTTGATATAGCACGCTACAACTCTCCACGTCCAGAATGTTTGTAGTGTTGAATGACCAATCATCCCTATCTCTTACTGTAATACCCAGATCTGTGTCACAGCTTTCCCAGAGCTGAGAAAACCTCGTTTTATCGATAGCATCAAAATTCTCAAAGTTAGCCACCACCGTAAACCCGCTCATTTCTGTATTATAGAATTCATAAATAGAAGCCACAGGCACACCTCCCCAATAAAACGCTGGTTCCTCGGGAAATTCCAGAGTGGTGAGCTTACTTGCTGACATTATTTTATCCTGCCTTCCTTCTCTAAAAAAGTGCTCTTTATACTCTAGTCTTGTGCCCACGGGAACGGTTATATTTTTTACCGTGATGGGTTCTGTGGTGATATAAAAAGGATAGTTTTTGGGTGGTGGGCCGTTGGGGTTAAAGGTCCATTGGCAGGCTGAGACGGCTAGTAGGGTTATTAGTAGGATGATGGGTTTCAGGGGTTTCATTTTTATAATTACAGTTTTTTGGTGTAGTAATTTAGGGAAAAATGGGTTGAGCAGAGTTTAATTTACTCTAAATGAGGATTCCCGTAAAGTTTTGGGGGGGTGGGTTGGTTATCTTTACGGGGTATCGACGATAAAAGTTATTATATAATAGGTTACCCACAATTACGAAACGACCATCATCTATGAACAGAACATTATTATTTATAGTCATTATTATCTTCTCACTAACTGCGTGTAAAACGGAAACAGAAAAAGAAGAACCAATTAAAATCGAGAAAGTCGCAAAGATTAACGAAACCGAAAAAATCGAAAAAGCATTTGCCGAATTTAAAAGTTTGTACGGAGAATTAAGCGAATTTAAAAACGATGCGGACTTTAAAAAAATCGGATTTGGGAAAGGCGGAAAATATAGCGAATGGCTTGAGAAAGTTAGAGAGATTAAGCAAAATCCCGAATCAAAACTATTACTAAAGAAAGGTGTTTTAATTGGAGAATTAGAACAATTGGGAATGGCTTATGTTAGCTCGAAAGGAAAAGAAACAGAAGTTACCAAAACTTTCAACAAAATTTTTAGCGATGCAATTTCGGACAAACCAATTGTGGACGAAAAGCCAACTTCTTCAGAGATTTCAAGTTACAGCAAACTGAAAACGGATTATGAATTGTTTGGAAAATGGACAATCTCAAATTCTATTGTCAACGAAAGTTATCCTTACGAGATATATAAAAAAGGAAATGAATATATTGGAGTTATAATTAAAAATAACCTTGATAAAAAAACCGAAAATCTTATTAAGAAAGGTTCCGATTATTACGTCAAAGGAAGTAAAGACGGAGAATTTTATCGAATTGATAAAAACCTGAATATGGAACTATTCGATAAAGAAGGAGAATTAACAAGTGTAGGATATAAAGCAACACAATCGAAATAAATACGGTGGCTAACAACTTGTATAAAGTTTGAATATTAATAGCTTTCCAAGAGTTTTTGCTCATCTATTGAGCGCACTAAATTTTTAATTGCGTTATCAAGAATGATAAGCTAGAAACAAAATATAGAAGTCTAGTCTTGTGTTAATCTGAAAAATTAGAGTCTTTTTACAGGCTCCGTTTTATAAAGAGAACCGTGAAGGATAAGCTAAAAAAAAATAATTTTGAAAGAAGTTAAAACCAGCAAAGGTGGAATTGATTATTTAAATGCAGTTTTACACGAAACACCATTAACAGTAACACGTGCGATACTCTGGATGATAAAGCATCGTCACGCTGAAAATGATGAAGTTGCAGTAAAGATAGGTCGTTATAAAAAGAAAAAAGGTCCTTTCAACTTTACTCGTGAGACACTTGAAAATCCTAAACCTAAAAGTGAATTAACCCTCAAGGGCGCAGAATTTGAAGCATTAGTAGAGTTTATAGAAAATAAATACGAACCATTTCAACAAGGAGTTCAAAAATTCATACCTCTTGATGAACAATTTGAAGCTGGAAATATTGAACATTTACAAGCATTCTTTGGCAATCCAGAAAAGCAAAAATTAATTGATTTCGTCCTTGGGCACGATATTATTCCCGATGAGTTATTTGTCGCTTTCAATCAATTGACTAAAATCCGCGCTGTTGAGAAGTTTGAAGAAATGTTAAGGAATGATTTGACCGAACACGATTGGCAAAAATGGTTTGAAGAAAATGATTGGGTTTTAGGCACCGATTATGTTAGAATGCTTGATGAACGTACCATAGATACAGAAAATATTTCGGACTTTCTTATGGAGGCTTATGACGGCTTTTTGGATATTGTAGAAATCAAAAGACCTGATGGCGCTTTGAGGTTTTGGTCTAAAAGCAAAGACCACGAAAATTATGTCCCACATCAAGATTTAGTAAAAGCAATTACACAAGCGTCAAAATATATATATGAAGTTGAACGTGAGTCTGATAGCGTAAAATTTTTAGAAAAAGTTGATGGCGTTAGAACGATAAAACCTCGATGTGTGCTAATTTTTGGACGTTCTGATGATTGGAATACTGAAAAGAAAAAAAGTTTTAGAATACTTAATTCAAATTATCATAACTTGACAATAATGACTTTTGACCATATTTTAGCTCGTGCCGAAAGAATGTTGCGGTAAGCTTGCCCCTAACAAGAAATATAACAACGGAATAACCCCAGTTTAACCTGATTACTTTCCCTGATCCCATTCAAAAACCCACCTAGAATTTTCGCGAAAGCGTAAAGAAATCTAATAACCTACCTCCATATAGCACTCCCCTCCACCTTCAATCCACCTTCCATATTCAAATAATGAAAACGCGCCTTGAGCAATTCCTTACGGCCGTCGCGGGAGCGGGTAAACGTGAGGGTGCTCTTGCCCACGTAGATGTGCCAGTACTTATAAAATAGCGTCGCATCCTTTTTATTTCCGGTAAATAGGGAAGGCACCGCATAATAGTTAGCAAAACCAAATTTCCGCTGGAACCAGCCGGACTGCTCGATGATATAGCGGGGGTTGTCTATAGGTGCCAGTACTTCCTGCAGGCAGGTGGTAAAAAGAATTTCTTCTTTGGCGGTGGCTCCCGTGAGGAAGCAAGCGACCTCACCATCGGGTAGGTATTCCACGCCCAGCTTGAGATACTGTACTTGGGTAGTGATGAGGAGTCGCTCCCGCAGGGTCTTGAGCACGGCCTGCGCCATACGATCCACCTGCTTATCCACACGACCGTACTTGAGGTAGCGCACGAAGGCCTTGTAAGTTTTGGGAAGGAGCAAGAGGGCAATACTGGAGGTAATGGCATACAGAAAGTATTGCATCCCGCGCGAGAAATACACGCCCGCATTGTTCACCAAAATCTCAGGAACCGTAATCGTAATAAACGCACCTATTTGGAGTAAGGTGCTTTTTACCGCATCTGTGTGGTACACTTTTTTAGTGTGGGATTTTCGGTCTTTGGGGTGCAAGTCGAGTTTTACCTCGCGCACGAGGAGTTTCCCAGTTGTGATGGCCGTTTCCCAGCGAGATTTTATGGTTTCTCGCTGTGAGGCTTGCGTGAGCATCTTTTTGTTGAGCGTTTCTTTGTGGTATTTCCCCGTGGGCAAGCCAAAACGAGTGGCTCCATTCTCTATAAACGGTTCGCTCTCGAGCGAAACCCCGCAAAAGGCATCAAACCTGCGCTTCAGTTTTTCTATATCTTCCCCACCACCGTCCACGGTCGGGTCGATACAGGTGAGATGCCAGACGTTTGCCACCTTCTCTGCATTGCCCGGCTGTATGCGTATCGCCCGCCCGCGCATCTGGTTAGACATCACAAAAGAACTCACATACGAGGCAAGCACCAGCGTATTTATGGCGGGCGCATCCCAACCCTCGCCCAGAAGCGATGCCGTGCCTACCAGCACTTCGATATGACCCGCTGTAAACATGGCAGTCATCACGCTTACGATTTGATTTTTGGCACTTTCTCTGGGTTTAATGATGGTAAATTGGGTACCCGCCAAAGGCGCCAGCGTATAATCTTCTGAGGCGAGGGCTTGGGTAATTTTAGCTTCCAGCGTTTGGTGGATAATCACTAGCGAACCAGAAAGTACTGCCAACTTCTCCAACTTGTTCTTCCCCTGCCAGCGCTCGGGATGTTGCTCTAGCGACTGCCGTAAGTGATGGAAAATAGGCACCACGCCCAGCTTATTTATAGTTGAGAGGTCGTCATTCCCACTTTCCAAAAACTCCTTTCGTATGTAATCCGTAAGCACCACCGCTCGCAAGCCCGCGCCCATTTGAGCCGATTCAAAATTGATGATTTCCTGAATGCTTTTGAGTTTATTCGGGCTTTGGGCGAGGGAACGATACAACTCCTTTTGTCCTTTAAAATCCACGCGCTTTTTATCAAAAGCACCCACACGGCGTAGTTGCTTATCTATATCCAGCAACAACGCTTCGTTTTCCAAATATTCCTCTCGGTCGTTTACGAGAAGTGGTTGGAGTAATTTTTTGGCCCATTCTTGGGTGAATGTGGGTAGTTTTATCGTTTTTGGATCGGCGCCCAATAATTCGTACCTACTTTCTGGAATAGCGTGACCGCGGGCGTTTAGATACACCAGGATCGCGATATATAAATCTGGATTTTCATAAATGGAGTCCAATTTTCCATCGGCCAGCGCATACAGATTGTGATTGAACACAAAATCGCCAAAAGCCTCATTTGCCACCAAATCATTTAAAAATCCCATCACCTTCATCCGGTATTCTAGGATATACTGCACTTGCGCCTCGTCTGGCTCAGAAAAATAGATGTAGTCTTGATGCGCGCACAGATTGCCTTCCTTGATCAACTCCGGCACGCTTATCTCGATGTCTATGGGCCCGCAGAGTTGGAAGTATTTTGCGATTTCGCTTTGCTCGCTGTCGTAGGGTGGCGTGGCCGTGAGGGCGGTGAGCGTACAATCCTCCAATTTTTTGAGGGCAAAAAGCGGTTTCCACCATTCGTTTTTCAGGTGGTGCGCTTCGTCTAGGATGATGTGTTTGATATCCGCTTTCGCGAAAAAGTCCAAAAGAAGCCCCATATCGCCTTGCATTTCATTTTTCGCGAAAGCGTGTAAAGACTGATACGTCGCAAAGGTAATGTGTGCAGGCTTTTTGATATTACGCGAAAGCGGAACTGTACATCCCTCTTCCGAAACAAAACACTCAAACATACGCTCTTCCCATTGATTCTGTATGGTAAGCGTGGGTGCGAGTACAAGTGTTTTGGTGTCTACACGGCGCATCATCTCCAGCCCGAGCACCGTTTTACCAGATCCTGGAGGTGCCACCACGTGCAAATGGTCGTCTGCTACGTGATCACCAAAATCTTTAAGAAACCGCTCTTGATATGTACGCCACGGATAGATAAAGTGAAAGGCTTCTTTGAGCAATGGGAGACGGTGTTTAAATTGGTAAATTTGCGCAGAAAGGTACAAAGTTAGAAGTACGAGATACAAGGTATTTGATTAATTTCATTCTGGAGGTTTCGATACAAGTCACGTATACTTCGGCTCGCTCAGGGTGCGTGAATCACTGAACCACCATTGTGAGTTAATTTATATAACAATTTAAGGTGATTGAATGATTTCATTTAGAGTCGGTAGTTTCGATACGATTTATGTTTGCGCTATCGCTTCAACATAAATCACTCAACCACCTTTGTACAGTAAAAATAACAGAACTATCTAAGGTGGTTGAGTGTTTTTATCTAGAATCGGTAGTTTCGATACAATTTATGTTTGCGCTGTCGCTTCAACATAAATCACTCAACCACCTTTGTACAGTAAAAACAACAGGACTATCAAAGGTGGTTGAGTGTCCCGACTACAGGTCGGGATGTATCGAAACCTCCGGAACAATAAAAAACCTCTTAAACACCTAAACTCATACACACCTAAACTAATAAAAATGCTCATAAGAAACCGCAGACTCCGCTCCTCAGAAGCCATACGCTCACTCGTACGGGAAACCTACATCACGCCGAATGATTTTCTCGTCCCACTTTTTGTGGTGGAAGGAAAGGGCATAAAAGAAGAAATAGACTCAATGCCTGACTATTATCGTTTTAGTCTGGACCTGCTTGCCAAAGAAGTGAAAGAACTCTGGGCGATGGGATTAAAAGCGGTATTGCTGTTTGTAAAAGTTCCCGATAACCTGAAAGACAACTCGGGCACCGAGGCTTTAAACGCAGATGGCTTAATGCAACGCGCCATCAAAACGGTAAAAGATGCCTGCCCAGAAATGTTGGTGATGACAGATGTGGCGCTAGATCCTTATTCGTCCTTTGGTCACGACGGCATTGTAGGCAACGGCGAGATTGTAAACGATGACACCACCGCGGTACTAGCAGAGATGGGTCTTAGCCACGCCCGCGCCGGCGCCGATTTTCTCGCCCCTAGTGATATGATGGACGGACGTATTTTTGAGATGCGTACGCTACTAGAAGATGAAGGTTTTTATAATACTGGTATTATGAGTTACAGTGCAAAGTATGCGAGTTCGTTTTACGGCCCTTTCCGTGATGCGTTGGATAGCGCGCCTGTTGACTTAAAAGATATCCCAAAAGACAAAAAAACATACCAGATGGACTTTGCAAACCGTGACGAAGCCATTAAAGAAACTCTTATGGACATCGAAGAAGGCGCAGATATTGTGATGGTAAAACCAGGCCTGTGTTACTTAGATATCGTACGAGATTTACGAGAGACTGTAAATGTCCCTATCGCCGTCTATCAAGTAAGCGGCGAATACGCAATGCTCAAAGCTGCAGCTGAGAAAGGATGGCTAGATCACGATGCGGTAATGATGGAACAAGTCACCGCAATCAAGCGCGCCGGTGCGCAGGTGATTGCTAGTTATTTTGCTAAGGATGTGGTGAAGTTTATTAGTTAAAGAAATACATACTCAGAGAAAAACTGCTGTTTTCCATTGAACTTAAGGAGGAGACATTTGTAGTTTCTGATGCACGTTCAAAAGAAAAACTTCAGAAATACTCTTACGAGAATATTAAGGAAGTACATTTTCAAGAGGAAAAAACAGATGGACTTACAAGCGCATTATTTGTAATTTTTGATTTTTTTACAAACGCTGGTCAAGCGGGTGCTTACAAGAACAAGGTCGCTTTTGAGTTTAGACTCAATGATAGCATAATTAGAGTTTGCCCCGATATTACTAAATCTAAAAATGCAAAGTTTCTGGCATGAGGTTTAGAGCGAAGAATGAAAAGCCTTTGATTAAGTTTGGTAAGATCGCCTCAGGCTTTAGCCTTTTGTTCGGAGTTCTTAATACGGTATTATGATGATTGATCGGTGCTTCTTTGAAAAGCCCGACCAAAATATTAAAGCCTCAATTCAAGCCTTGATTGAAAATAAAAAATCCCAACCTAATAAGGAAGGGATTTTTTATTTGATATTGAGCGAGCCCTGAGCGTAGCTGAAAGGCGGCGTCTGTTTAGTTATTTAGCGCCTCTGCCCCACCTACGATCTCTAGGATTTCGTTTGTAATTGCGGCTTGACGTGCTTTGTTGTATTGCAACTTAAGCGCATCTCTAAGCTCTGTAGCGTTATCTGTTGCTTTGTGCATTGCGGTCATACGAGCTCCGTGTTCTGAGGCTACAGAGTCTCTTATGCCTTTAAAAAGTTGTGTCTTTAATGCTTTAGGAATTAATCCCTCTACAATATCTTCCTTAGAGGGTTCGAAAACATAATCTACCGTACTCACATTTTCTTCTTGTGCAGTAGCAACAATAGGTAAATACTGCTCTGTAGTTACAATTTGAGTGGCAGCATTTTTAAACTTATTATACATAATATCGATACGGTCGTACTGACCTTCTTCGAAACGATGCATTAAATCTTCGGCGATAGTAGAGACATTTTCAAATGTTAATTCATCAAAAATCTCATTATTATTTGCCAACACCGTATGCGTCTTTCTTAAGATATCATTTGCCTTCTTACCTAACGTAAGAAAACTTACGTCTTTACCCGCATATTTATTTTCAGTTAAATGCTTTGCAGCTTTTACGATGTTTGAGTTAAATGCTCCAGCAAGACCTCTGTTAGAAGAAATAGCTACAATGAGTACTTTCTTCACTTCACGATCCTCTGCAAGTTTACTTCCTCCATCAGAATCAATGGTTGCGCTCAAGTTCTGTAAAAGCTCGGTAAGCTTATCAGAATATGGTCGCATTGCCGTAATGGCATCCTGCGCTTTCTTCAACTTTGCAGCAGATACCATTTTCATGGCACTTGTAATCTGCATCGTAGAAGATACGGAGGTGATTCTGTTTCTAATTTCCTTTAAATTGGCCATTCTTAATAATGTTGAATATTAAGTGCGGAGTTAAGAGTGCGGAGTGCGGAGTTAAGAGTTTTTAGTGATTGATACTAAAATTCGTATTAACTCTTCACACTTATGCATCATTCCATCCGGCACGTCTCTTCCAGTCGCTTGAAGTATTTCTAACCAATACTTTGTTTCGTCTGCTTCTTTTAGAGCAATTCCAAATTTATTTTTGAAGTCTTTTTTACTGACTCCTCTTTGTGCTTCTCTAGTATTGGCTCCAATACTCGTTCCGCTTCTTAATAATTGGGAGGCTAATTCATAATCGCGATTATTTTTTAACGTATCACAATAATGAACAATCTCACAGGCAAAAGCGAAACTCTTTATTCGAATAGGACTTTCGCCAAATGCCATTTTACTTTATTTATTAGTCTCAAAACAGAAGTGCTCTCTAACTAACTCCGCACTCATAACTCTGAACTCATAACTTATTTCGCGAAAGCGAAATACCACTAGTTATACTTTGCAGAAAGATCTTTTACGACCGCTGCAAGTGTGTCTGTTACTTCATCCGTAAGCTTTCCAGCTTTTAACGTGTCAAGAACATCCCTATGCTTTGCATTTAAGAACTCAAGGTATTCTGTCTCAAACTCCTTGATCTTATCTATAGGTACATTACGTAGTAAGTTCTTAGAACCTGCATAGATAATGGCAATCTGGTCCTCTACCGTAAATGGTGTGTTCTCTGCTTGCTTTAGTATTTCTACGTTACGTTTTCCTTTTTCAATCACGTTTAATGTCGCTGCATCGAGGTCGGACCCAAACTTTGCAAAAGCCTCCAGTTCACGGAAAGCTGCTTGATCCAGTTTTAAAGTACCTGATACCTTCTTCATAGACTTAATCTGAGCGTTACCTCCTACACGAGATACCGAGATACCTACGTTAATCGCAGGACGAACCCCAGAGTTAAATAAATCTCCATCTAGGAAAATCTGTCCATCTGTAATCGAAATTACGTTTGTAGGAATATAAGCAGATACGTCTCCAGCTTGTGTCTCAATGATAGGAAGTGCTGTAAGTGATCCTCCACCTTTTACTAGCGGTTTAAGGCTATCTGGAAGATCATTCATATTTGCAGCAATGGTATCATCATTAATCACCTTTGCAGCACGCTCAAGTAGTCTTGAGTGTAAGAAGAATACATCTCCAGGATATGCCTCACGTCCCGGTGGACGACGAAGTAGAAGCGATATCTCACGGTAAGCAACTGCTTGCTTAGAAAGATCATCATATACAATTAATGCAGGACGACCTGTATCACGGAAAAACTCTCCGATTGCTGCTCCAGCAAATGGTGCATATACCTGCATCGCTGCAGGGTCAGATGCGTTTGCTGCTACAATAGTTGTGTAAGCAAGTGCTCCAGCCTCCTCAAGTACGTTTGCAATAAGTGCAACCGTAGATGCTTTTTGACCTATAGCGACGTATATACAATATACTGGCTCACCAGCATCGTAAAATTCTTTTTGGTTAAGAATGGTATCGATACACACGGTAGACTTTCCAGTCTGACGGTCACCGATTACAAGCTCACGCTGTCCTCTACCTACTGGGATCATCGCATCGATAGATTTGATTCCCGTTTGTAACGGCTCCGTTACCGGCTCACGGAAAACAACACCTGGTGCTTTACGCTCTAGTGGCATATCATAAGTTTCACCAGTGATAGGACCTTTCCCGTCTATAGGAAAACCTAGGGTGTTTACCACACGACCTACGATACCTTCTCCTACCTTAATAGAAGCAATACGCTGTGTACGTTTTACGGTGTCACCTTCTTTAATATCCTTTGACGCTCCTAAAAGTACGACACCTACATTGTCCTCCTCTAGGTTCAAAACGATAGCTTCAAGACCACTTTCGAACTCTACAAGCTCTCCGTACTGTGCATTTGCAAGTCCGTAAACACGTGCAATACCGTCACCTACGGTAAGTACTGTTCCTACTTCGTCAAGTGAAGCTGTTGCTTCAAAACCTGAAAGTTGTTTCTTTAAAATTGCTGAAACTTCTGCTGGTTTAACTTCTGCCATTTTATTCTGATTTAATAATTTACCCTTCGACTTCGCTCAGGGTGCGATTTAGTCTCCAGGACTATTATAAACTATTTGAAAATTCTCTTTTTAATTTGCCTAACTGGCTAGCGATACTTGCATTGTACTGCGTATCTCCCACACGGAGGATGAACCCACCAATGATGGTCTCATCTACCTCATTTGTAAGCGTCACTTTTGTGCTTCCCGTGAGTTCAGTCACTTTTGCAAGTACTTTTGCTTCCAACTCTGCTGTGAGCGGAACTGCGGTGGTAACCGTGGCAGCCTTGATGTTATTTGCTTTATTATACTCTGTAATAAAACTAGCTGCTACACCTCCTAAAAGATCTGCTCTACTATTGTCTACAAGAACGTCTACAAGACCTAAAGTCTCTGGAGTACTCTGTCCAAAAACCTGTCTAAGAATTGCTTTTTTATCAGTTGCTTTAATGATAGGACTGTTAAGCGCATCACGAAGTTCTTTACTTCCTTCTAGTGTAGCTGTAACAGAGTTCATATCACTTAAAACAGCATCCACACTTCCTTTATCTTTTGCAAGATCCAGAATTGCTTTTGCGTATCGTATTGCTGCTCTACTCATATTAATTGCCCGCGCGAGCGAGTGATTTTGTCATATCTGCAAAAGCAGATATCTCATTAATCAACTTAAATTCTTAATTTAAAGTCGCTTTCCCTAGCATATCTTCTACTAGGCTCAATTGCTTTTGCTTGTCTGAAAGTTCGCTTTTAACCACCTTCTCTGCAATCTCTACAGATAGTGAAGCTACTTGACTCTTAAGATCTGCAATGGCGCTCTTGCGCTCTGCCTCAATCGCTGCTTGTGCTTGTGCAACCATTTTATCTGCTTCTGCTTGAGCTTCTCCCTTAGCATCTTCGATCATCTTATTTTTGATATCACGAGCATCTTTAAGCATTGCCTCACGCTCTGCACGTGCTTCTGTAAGAAGCTTCTGGTTATCTGCCTGAAGATTTGCCATTTCTTTTTTAGCATTCTCTGCAGCATCTAAAGCCCCTTGAATTCCTTCTTCACGCTCATTAAGAGCATTCATAATAGGTTTCCAAGCAAATTTTACCATGAGAAAAATAAGCAGTAGGAAAAGAATTGTCTGTTTTACAAACAAGTCAAGCGAAAAATTATTTAATAACTGGTCCATCTTAAAGTGGTTCTGTAAATTGTAATTTGTCTAATTGATAAAACGCAGCTCCTGTAACCAACCGTTACAGGAGGTTGCGTTTTTAGTTTTGAAATGGATTACTTTCCTAAGAAAAGTGCACCAAATGCAAGACCTTCTAAAAGTGCAGCGATAATAATCATCGCAGTCTGGATCTTGTTAGTAGCCTCAGGCTGACGTGCAATACCTTCCATTGCAGATCCACCAATTTTACCAAGACCGATACCAGCTCCAATAACGATTAATCCAGCTCCAACTAAGTTAGGAACCATAGGCGTTACTTCTTGTACTAATGCTAAAGACATAATAGTGTGTATAAATAATAATTAAACAAATAAAATTCTCTTCTAGGTGAAATCTCTGCGCACCGCCTCGGTGTCTTCGATTACGTTACCGTGCTCATCGTGCAATACCTCATCGTGGTGATCATCTGCAACCGCCATCCCGATAAATAATGCTGAGAGCATTGTAAAAATATAGGCTTGAAGAAATGCTACAAGCACCTCGATAAGCGTGATAAAAAATGATAATACAATAGATAAAGTGGTAGATCCCACAATACTCATAGACTCTTGGAAGCTAATCCCGATAGCGATCAAACTCATTACTACGATGTGACCTGCGGATATATTTGCAAAGAGACGCACAAGTAGTGAGAATGGCTTAATTACTAATGTTCCTGCTAATTCTATAATCGCAAGAACTGGTCTTATTAAAACAGGTACTCCGGGCATCCATAAGATGTGACCCCAGAAATGCTTGTTCCCGCTAAATATATAAACTACTAGAGTTATGATCGCTAAAGCCGCGGTAACTGCAAGCTGTCCTGTAACATTAAACCCAAATGGCATAAGCCCCATTAAGTTCAAGATCCAGATAAAGAAGAATACTGTAAGTAAATATCCTGTAAATCTTCTGTACTGATCCCCAATGTTAGGCTTTGCAATCTCGTCACGCACATACACCACGAGTGGCTCAAGTACACGAGCAAAACCTGTAGGGATTTGTTTCTTTTTATACTGTCTGGCAAGTCCTGAGAACCACCATAGCATTAAAAGTCCTACGATAAGAATACCGAGAACACTTTTAGTAATTGACAAATCAAAAGGAGTTGAAGCGTTTGTAGCGTGGTGCTGTTCATCAAACTTTACTTCTGTCGCTCCAGCCTCAAGCTCATAAATTTTACCGTGATTTCTCACAAATTTACTTCCGTTCTTATCCACAATTACTTTTCCTTCATCATCGTGATGAAAAGCAGAAGACATAAACGCGGTAAATCCGTTTTCTCCCCATAACATTACTGGAAGCGGAAAACCTACGTGGTGCTCCTCGCCATTGTCTGAAAAATATGAAAACAAATGAAAGTCGTGAGAATCCTTAAGGTGATGCTGAATATACTCTTCAATCTCTTCCTTAGTATTTACTGGGTCACCTTTTTGCCCATCTTTTCCAGAGTCCGCTACTTCAACTGCGCTCAGCACAGGTTTCGCGAAAGCGTAAAAAGGAACGCAAAGAACGAGTAATAAAGTAAAAAGCGTAATTGATTTTGATGCTACCTTCATTCCTATATTTTCAATAAATAACGTGGCCTAAAATTCTGTGCAAAAGTACTCATTTTCTTGAAAATAAAATACAAAACTTAATTATTTCAATTATCTGTGCTTCTGTTCAGTATTTTAACAATTACTAAGACCTCAAAAAAGATAAAAATGAAGATGGGAATAAGCAATGAAAGACTGTCTGCCTTACTCAAAACAACGCTTGAAAACAGTATACCCCTAAAAATTACACAAAACATCATAATCTTTACTGCCATCGAACCTAGATATAAAAACCCAAGTTGGTCTTTATATTGATTTGTAAGTGAAGCGAGTAATTCGACGGAAACAACAAGAATTAAAGATGCTATTGCCTGAAATGCATAGACATTATACAGATTAAATGGATGTACTATGTGGAGAGCGTTTATGGTAAACTTATGAAGATTATAAGTAGCCAGAAACAATGCAATTGCTATACCTATATATAAGAGTAGTTTTTTAACCAATGCTTATTTATTAAGTTGCATTACCGCTTTAATGACTATATACATCGCAAGGAAAACTGCGAGCATTGTACAAACGCCCTCGAGATACGTTTTTTCAAATTTTGAATCTAGCCAAGAACCAAGAAGATTTCCTAGAAATATAGTGCCTCCCATCTGGATGGCAATGGTAGAAAATTTTGCCCAGTTTTTAAGCGGAGCGTTCTCCTTGTTTTGTGGCATCTTTTTCTAAAGATTTTACGCTTCCTTTCATCACACAAGAAGCATTAAATGTAGCTCCTGGCTCAACAGACAGTTTCCCTACAGTGACTTCACCTTCTATATGCGCGGCGGCTTTAAGCGACAGCAGGTTGCTTACGGTTAAAGTTCCCTCTACTTTACCCTCGATATCTGCGTCGTTACACACGAGTGAGCCTTTAACATACCCGGACCTACCGATAACAACCTTGTTGGGAGTATTTACATTTCCCACAATCTCTCCGTCTATGCGAAAACCACCTTCTGAAACAATATCTCCCGTAATTTTTGAACCTTCGCTTATTCGGTTCTGATTATTTGTGAGGTTGGGACTTTTGTCTTTTTTATTGTCTGAAAACATAGTTTAGGGGTTTAAAAAAATGGTTTACTCGGTATACTCGTCTAGATTCTTATGTAGCTGTATGATTTTATAATTATCTGAAGAAATTACTTGGCTCGGATTAGTAATGCGATAATCTTTATTGGTTGCCAGTAACTCTGCAAGACCGCCTCCCTTAGATTGTGACTCTAAGTAGTGTATTACTACAAATGTTTGTGCCTCGCTATAGTTGTCTAGAGTCGTTTCATAATTCGTCAACCCTAGTTCTTCAATGGCTTCGTTAATGCGTTTTTGTACAGCAAGCGCTTCTTCCTTATTTGATGCATCAAAAGGATAAATTACTTTCCAGTTAACAGAATCTGCAGCGGGCACAAAATCTTTAGAAGCGAGTGCAGGGATGGATGTTTGTAATAAGGATTGAGCCTTCTTTCCTTCTTCAGAACGTGGGTACGTTAAGTATACAAACTCAAGCGCGGCTTTGTAAGCATCGTATCCTTTATATCTTCCTAGGGCTGTGGCTTTGAGTAGTTCAAACTTTGGCACAAATGGATCACCGTAAAACCGATTGATGTTGTCATCTAGCTTTGAGATTAATGGACCGTAATTTTGTGATTGAAAATCACGATAGAGATTATTATAAATAGCTTCAGCACTTTCGGCATCTTGTTCTAGAGCTACATCTGGATTGTTCAGGATTGCTGCATATCGGGAATCTCCATAGTTTGATGTAATGTCGGATTTTGTGGATTCCGCTTTCGCGAAAGCGTCCATCTCCTTATACACTTGATACAGATTGTACTTCGTAGGTAATATCAAGCGTTCTTCTGGACCGAAGGTTAACAAAGTCTCTAGCTTATCTGCCGAACGTGGATACTCCTTAAATTTTTCTTTGTAAATGATCCCTAATTGATAGTAGGCATTATCGCGTTCTCTCTTAAGACTATCTAAAGATTTTTCTCCTGTGGGAATGGTTGCTAGAAATGTGTCTACATTCAAGTCTTTTTCAAAATCAGCCTGAGCTACGAGGTCTACAGGGGTGCCACTTCCGTCAAGTTTTGTACGTTGTTTGGATGAGAGCCTCCAATTGTCCTCATTTACACGTTTACCCCATCGTCTTAGAAAGTCTTGCTTTCCATATGCTACGGCCGTAGGGTTATAAAAGAAGAACTCTCCTATCTGGCTGGTCCCAGCTGTCCCTTTTGTGCGCCCCTTTGCTCCCTTAGTTCCTTTTGCTCCAGCCGTTGCATTATCCTTAGTAAAGAACTCATTATTACGTATAATTTCGGACTTGCGTATAGAATCTTGCTTTCTACGTTCTTTCAGCTCCTTGATATAGTTTTCAAAGAAAGCACGCTGCTCATCTTCTGTCATCGAGGCTATACGCATAATACTATCATTGCGTTGTGCAAGCGTTTCATAAGTGATAACGTCTGTGAGGTTCTCACGTTTCTTACGTATACCTCTGTACTCACGAGTTCGACTTTTGAGCCTAGATAATGTGCTGTCGTAGTATGCTCCTGCAAGTTGATACTCAGCATTATTAAAATTGTACTCTGCAAGTGAAAGGTAGTCTCTAGAAATAAGGTAACCATCCTGCCCGTTTGCACGTAGTGAGCGGTTGTATAGCGCTATGGCACTATCCTCCAGGCCTACATTCATATAGTACTCTGCTTTGGTGTAGTAAAGCTTATCTAAATAAGGTCTGTTCTCACGATTTTGTTCTAGTTCTTCAATCCACTCCAAGAGGGCAAGTTCATCACCATTCTCATAATCGAAGTTCTTGATTTTTTCTATCTGGGCATTTATCCAGTACTTTCTCGGGATACGACGATTTAAGTCAATAACTTCATCAAAGGCGAGGTTTGCACTGTCCTTAAATTCTAATTTGTTATAAAGTTGCCCTTTGATATAGTTGTATCTCCCTTCTTCCTCTACTTTACGAGTGAGTCTTGCGGCATCCTTGATGTATGCTAAAGCTGTGTCGCTATGTCCTAAATTTAAAAATGCTTGACTTAGCATAGCATAAGCATCTGCTTGGTCTTGGTCTGATAGTTTCTTTTCGACCTTAAAAAGTTTGCGTAGGTTATCTATAGCTAGCTCATTGTTATTAAGTCTAATATTTGTTTTTTCCTTCCAGATTTTTGCTTGAGCAATATTATTGCTCGCAGGATAAAATTGTAGTATATAGTTAAATGACTCTAATGCTGGGATAAATCTCTGCGAGTAATATCTGGATTTTCCTAAAAGAATGAAGGCTTCATCCATTTGAGGATTGTTCTCTTCCCCATCTATTTTCATTGAGTGGCGTTGTATCGCCTTAATTGCTTTTTCCTCTGCGCGGTCAAAGTCTGGGCTCTTGCTCTCTCCGGGTTTTGTAATATCTTCAAAAATCTCAAGACGCTCCACGGGTAGCACGTCCCAATAATCATCCTGATAGGAGTTGGCAAGCCCATCGAGACCTTTTTCTAGCGCTACATCACCATTGTACAACGTATTGTACTCTGCGGTTACCGCGTGAAAGTTTCGACTTAAAAAAGTATCCTTTTTACGAGAACACCCAGCTATAGATGCTCCGATGACTAGGGCGATGAAGGTATAAAGTACGTATTGTTTCAAACCAGATTGCTATTTAGGATAAAAACAGTAAAATACTGCTTTTAGTATCGCAGTTGGTAAAAATACGTTTCTTTTTGAAAAAATGTGGTTTTGAGTGTTAGAATTGCTTCAGGAAGGCTGTGTACAAAGACTTTAATAATATTTCTATACTTTTTCTAGAAATTGATTTGTACTACATTTTAAAAAAGGGGGCATTTACCCCTATTGCAATAATATACCCCATCTTATATTTGTGCAAGCAAAGAAGGGTTATCCTTTTGCGCTATAAGTTGGGGGACTTATATTACGGCTATCTTAACAGATAGCCGTTTTTTATGTCTACACGTGTTATTCTTCTACCTCCAGCGCTGCCTGCGCTTCTGCTCCAGAGAAGTAGCGCTCTAAGTCTTTAAGCGTTTCAGGAGAAGTCATAATATCTTTAATTTGATTTCCTTTTTCTAGTACTACGATGCGCTCGCAAACCTCTGTTACGTGTTGCAAGTCGTGACTGGACACCAAAACGGTCACGTCACGATCTGTTGCCATTTTCTTTATAATTCCCTTTAAACGAATTTGTGTTGTCGGATCAAGGTTTGCAAATGGCTCGTCTAAAATGATAACCTCTGGATTACCAATCAAGGTTGCCACAATTCCTACCTTCTTTTGATTTCCTTTCGATAAATCTCTCAAGTATTTTCTTTTCCCAATAATCTCATCGTTAAAGAAGTCCTCAAAACTCGCTAGCAATGCATCAACGTCTGCTTTATTTTGACCTCTTAAATCCCCTATGAAATAGAAATATTCTTCTGGCGTAAGATATCCTATGAGGAAAGACTCATCTATAAAAGATGCTGTATGTGATTTCCACGATTCGTTCTCGTGTACTTTATACTCACCATTTTGAATAAATCCGGTGGTAGGTTGTATCAAGTCGAGCAAGCAACTAAATAATGTCGTTTTACCAGCACCATTGTTTCCCACAAGACCAAATGATTGCCCTTTAGGAATTTCAATATGTTCCAAGTTTAAAACAGTAACTCCGTTATAGGTCTTTGATAAATTATCTATAGTAATCATAATCTAGTTGTTTTGTTTGTAAGCAGCGATGGTTTTGTACTTCTCGCTTTTATAAATTTTTATAATCTGATTAAAAACCTTGTCTCTAAAGGCAAAGCCTATCAATCCAGCAATTGCAACGAGTGCGTACCCAAAAACAGGTCCCAGTGTAAAATGCCCGATTGCATACAGCGCCATAGGCCCTAGCATTTTAGGTAGACTAATAAGGAGCGTCTTGATGTTGAACGAACTCTTGTCGCCAAAAGCTTTCTTGCCACTCGTTAAATCTATAGGTGTCTTTATAAAAGCTCCTCCTAGTAATACGAGGTGTGCATTCACACCCATATTAAAAACAGCTCCCACGAGTATTGCTAGATAGGTTTCCCATCCAAAATACAAGTAAGGCAAACAAATTACAGTCGAAATTCCCGTTGCGATAACAACAAGCCACCACTTAGACTGCAAGTATTCTTTGTATTTAATATTCTGTGTCATCATAAGCGGATAGTAGGCACTATCCCAACTAGGAACAAACTGCCCGAAGCTGAACAAAAATCCTCCCGTCACAAAAACCGCTGCAAACATCCTCCAGAAAGGCCCGTCGTAAACCTCGATAGCATTGCCAAAAAACAATAGTCCATAAAACAAGAACAGCACACTCATAAAAACGGTCGTTTTAGAGCGTTTGTTTCTTTTAATAAGTTTGATATCATTCTTTAAAAACACCGAAATCTTACCAAAACGGTTCAACCAGTCCAGATTCTCATTCGTCGCAATATTCTCTTTTTTTGCCAGTCCTGCGTCCAGATACATCCTGCTGTTGAAATAGCTAAAAGCATATTTTATGATCCCAAACAGTACGATAAGCGGGAAAATAAGCATCCACGGTTTCTCATAGAGTCCTTGAAAATAAGGTTGTGTAAAGGTGGTCAGGTCAAAATAACCGTAATATTGTAACCCTCCAAAAACAGCAAACACTAGCCCCAGCAACACTACAAATACCGTCTTATCATTCAAGAATACATTAATAAAGTTATTAATATAAATCATTGCCAGCATCCCAAGGTGCCAAGTGATAACGCCTAATGGATTATACCCTTGTACAAGCAAGATGATACTAAACGGAATAAAGAAAAATGCATACATCCAGTTAAAGAAGGATACTGCCGTTTTCCCAAGTGCATAGTTTACAATCTTACTTTTCTTAAACGGCATCAAGAGCAGCGGCTTGATATTTACAATAGGCATTTTTTGGAAAAAATACCTAATCACTAAATCGCCTACAAAAAAGTAAATCAAAAACTGATTGATTTTAGATAAGGGCTCAAATCCAGCCTTTTCTAATCCAAAGAATAAGCCAATTCCCATCCCTGCAAAGACGAATATGAAGTATAACGCTCCCAGTCCCATCAGGATTTTAAGCGCGAGATTCGTCTTAAAGGAAGCACTCCTTATAAAGGATTTCCATTCCAGACTTATAAATTTTTTAATCATTGCTCTTGTGGTTATTTCGAGTCATTAGTGTTTCATCTATTCATATTGTTACAAAAAGATGTGGCATTCGTATTTTTGCAAAAAAAATAATATGGCACAATTCCATTCGCTAAAAATACAAACCATTACCCGAGAAACAGATAAAGCCGTTTCCATCGCTTTTGGTATTCCAGATAATTTAAAAGACACCTTCGCTTTTAAAGCAGGTCAGTATATCACCCTTAAAACAAGAATCAACGGAGAAGAAATACGCCGGGCCTACTCCCTGTGCAGTACCCCGCAAAGTGGCTTGCTCAAAGTTTCGGTAAAAGAAGTTGAAGATGGCACTTTTTCTAAGTATGCAAACCGCGATTTAAAAGAAGGCGACACGATGGAAGTTCACCCTCCAGAGGGTAAATTTATCTTTGATGATGCCGCTTTCGCGAAAGCGGACACCACAACCTTCGCCGCCTTTGCCGCAGGTTCAGGGATTACGCCCGTGTTATCGATTATAAAAACAGCCCTTGCTCAGTTGCCAAACAGTAAGTTCGTTCTCGTTTATGGGAACAAAACACCAGACGACACCATCTTTAGAGATGAACTGCTTGCATTAAAAGAGCAGTATAAGGGTCGATTTTCCATAGAATTTATATACAGCCAGTCGCGTGAGGATGGAGCGCACTTTGGACGTATCATGAAGTCTACCGTAAATTTTGTGGTTAAGAATAAATATGCCGAGCATAACTTTGGCGCTTACTACCTCTGTGGGCCAGAACCTATGATAAAGGAAGTGAGTAAAGTGCTCAAGGAAAACGGAGCTTCTGACGATAAAATCCATTTCGAACTTTTTACTCCTTCCGAAGATGCGGGAAGTGTAGAAGCTGTTCTGGACGGTCAGACAGCCATAAAAGTGATTGTGGATGATGAAGAATTTGAGTTTACAATGAAGCAAGAAGACCTTATTTTGGACGCCGCGCTCGACCAAGACATAGATGCCCCACACTCCTGTCAGGGCGGAATATGCAGTAGCTGTATCGCAAGAATCACCGAAGGCACCGCCGAAATGGCAAAAAATCAAATCCTAACAGATAGTGAAGTCGCCGAAGGTTTGATTCTCACTTGTCAAGCGCATCCTACGAGTGCAAAAGTGGTAGTAAATTATGATGAAGTGTAGGCGAGTCGCTACGCTCGAAATCGAAATCGAACCTGAAATCGAAGTCGAAGTCGAAAAAACGACGTAGGACTTGATGGCTGGCGCTATCTGATATATGACGTACGACCTCTAGCGCGCCTTTGTAAGGCGTGCTTTTTTTGTGCGCATTTAAAATGCGCTAAAATTACGCACTAGATAAGTGATTTCAGTTTTCGAATTCAATTTTGAGTTCGATTTCATTGCGCTTTCTCTATTTTTATACAATGTGGACATACTATCGCGATGTAACCTTATACACCCTTGCCATCTGTTTCTTTTTGGGAATTGCAAGTTCCGGCGCTTTTGACAGTTTTGCTGGCGGATTGCTCAATATGTGCGTCATTTTTGGCGTTTTCGGGACAGGTTTAGGTGTTTTAGCCTTTTCTTATTTCCAAAAACAACAGTATTATATGTACCATAATCTAGGTTTTACGAAGAAGGACCTCATCCTAAGAACGTGGGGAATTAATTTAGGCATCGGTATCCTAATCGCACTTTTAATAGCTATGTGGATATGAATAGCGTCCTTAAATTATATTATGCCCGTAAATCTTTTGGTTCAAAAAAGGTATTGACCAATGTTTCTTTTGAGCTCGCTCAAGGCGAAATTATAGGCATCTTCGGGCGCAACGGGAGCGGGAAGTCTACCTTGCTAAAAATGCTCTTCGGAACTTTAAAAGCAGATGCGCTGGACGTGCGCATTAACAATCTGCCAGTCAAACAATCACAAATCATTACCGAACAGCACATCGGGTACTTACCACAAGACAATTTCTTGCCCAAGCATTTAAAGGTTCGTGATGTGATTCCGCTGTTTTTTTCAGCTGGGGAAGAACAAGATTTGATTTTTAGAGCACCCTTTATTGAGCGCATCGCCAAAACTAAAATTGGTCTCCTGTCTATGGGAGAGCGACGTTACCTTGAGTTACTGCTTGTGGCACATTTACCGCATCCCTTTTTACTTTTGGATGAACCGTTCTCTATGATAGAACCCTTATACAAAGAAGAAATCAAGAAGTTTTTGATTTCGCTTAAGGCAAAAAAAGGCATCGTTCTTACAGATCACTATTACCCAGATGTTCTAGAAGTATCAGACAGGAATATCGTGCTTGTCAATGGGGAGAGCACTCCTGCTGCGGGTGAGAAAGCGCTAATGGAGTTGGGGTATTTGAGATGATATAAGCTCGTCCTTTCGATGGAGGAACGACGAGAAATCTCATTACAATGAGCAGGTATTAGTAAGCGCGTTTCCTTAGTTTTTTTCCTGGAGCTTATGATGTGATTTCTCCTCCCGAAGTCTCGGGAGTCGAAATGAAGGAAAAGTAGATTTCCGCTCCTTCGACTGCGCTAAGCACAGGTTTCGCGAAAGCGTAAAAACCTAGATAAACCTTTTAATTATTGTAGCCACCGGCTCAATCGCCTTGGTCTCCTCAATGGTAGGTCCTGCCACCCAAACAGTTTTATACGTGGCTCCCTGCGCTGCCTTGCGGGTGTCATTCATACCCTTAGCAAAACGTATCATCTTTACCCACTTCTTGAGCTTTTTGTTCTTGTTTAGGATTTTCTCAATCCACGTTTGTTTTGTACCTATTTTCTGGACATAAGGCGTGTTGATGACAGTACACGGAGTTCCAGAAATCTTTTGGGTCATTACAATATCTTCTGCGCCATAATCTACGCAAGCCTGTTTATACTCCTGAGAAACAGGAGCTTCTTCTGAGGCAATAAATGGACTTCCTATGCTCGCTCCTATCGCCCCGTAGGACATCATTCTCTCAAGATCTTCCTTGTTACTCACTCCTCCTGCAGAAATTACTGGAATAGCGCAGTTTTCGTCTAGTTCGCGTATGAGCGCCTCAGGGCTTATGTTTCCACGATGCCCACCTGCTTGATTATTTACCGCAACGAGCGCGTCACAACCCATTTCCTCAACTTTTTTTGAATAAGCAAGGTCAGTAACATCACATAAAACCTTAATTCCTTTGGGTTTTGCCATTTCTATCACCTTGCGTGGCGAACCTAACGAAGTAATAATAAAATCTACGCCCAGTTCACAAGCCGTTGCGAGCTGATCTGGATATTTTGTGTTTGATTTATTGACTATCAAGTTAATTCCGAAGGAACCTCCAGGGACTTTGGCGGCCTTCAATTCTTTAATGGCAGCTTCCAGCTCAGGAATCGTACGATAATTAAGCGCAGGGACACAGGCGGCGATGCCTTGTTCCATTCCCGCCTTGAGCATTGCAACATTAGACACCAGAAACATAGGTGCCATAATGATAGGATGCTTTATACCGAGCATTTCTTGAAGTGATGTTTTCTTGCTAGCCATTATCTATGATTTTAGGTACCCAAAGATAGTGATAAATGTATTATGCGTGCATAACAAAATTAGAGCAATGATGTGACTTTTTTGACAACAGTTTCTGGAACAATCGTACGCATCACGTCTTCATATCCATCTGGAACTTTATTACCAAACACAGATGTCGGAATAAGCGGATATTGCTCACGGTCTGAGACTAAACAATGCTCCTCTTGGCCAAATGGTGCAAAACCAGCATACGGGTGAGTTACTCCCCAAAGCGTAACTGTAGGCACGCCGTACATTGCCGCAAGATGCCCGTTACCACTATCCATACTGAGCATTACATCGAGATGTGCAATAAGATTCAGCTCTTCTTCAAAGGATAATAACCCTCCTAGAACCGTCACACTGGTACAACTCTCTGAAAGTCCATCTAGTGTACTCGACTCCTTAGGTGAGCCAAAGAGAAAAATGCTCACATCACCCGACGAGTCTAAATCCTCAATAACTTCCTGAATTAACTCAAGTGGATATTGTTTGCCTTCGTGCGCTGCAAATGGTGCAATACCCATCCATTTTCCTTTATATGGCTCTGTAAATGCTTTTACAACTGGTAACATTTGAGGTTTAGGCAGTGCCCTAGGAACAACATCTAGGTAACCTTGCTTTTTAAATGCCTCCACATAACGCTCAATAGTGGTCTCCAGCTGTTCAAAAACCTTGTTATGTGCTCTAGTGAGTGCTTTTTTTGCTGTACGTCCTTTTGTGATTCTCGTTCCAGGAACTCTTAGGAATTTCCTGAGCATCTTAGAGCGCAATACGTTATGTAAATCCACCACAGCAGTTAGATTTTGCTGTTTGAGTTGGCTCGAGAGTCTTAATATTCCAGGGATTCCCTTGTGTTGTTCTTCTACCTCGGCGGGAATGAAGGTGGCGCCTGGGATTGCTTCTACTAAGGGTTTAAAAAAAGGTTTGGACAGGAAAGAAATTTTTACTTCTGGGTACGCTTTCGCGAAAGCGTAAACTACAGGCGCGCACATCGCTACATCTCCCATTGCAGAGAGGCGGATGATGAGGATGTGTGGTTGAGTTGCCATATCGAGCCGCCAATTTTTTCCCCCGACCCTAAAGGGAGAAAATTGGCTCAATATAGTTAATCATTTGAGAAAAGGTCAATGCGTATATTATCTCAAATGAGGTTAAGACTATTTCTTTACGTTTCTCAACACAGGGTTGAGTTCGTCATCATTGTACATCTTCATTTGCTTGTATACTTTCATATACTTGTCTCCGTGAGCAATATCATTTAATAAGGTGTCGATAGCGGTGGAAAGGTCTACGCGTTGTTCAAGAAGAATGTACAGTTTTTTCTGGCAGGCCTCGCGGTGTGCATCTGTGGCATTCTCGCGAGTAGCTTCCTCTTGCATATGATATACCTTCAAGGCTAAAATCGAGAGGCGATCTATACCCCAAGCCGGACTTTCTGTGTTGATGGTTGCTCCATCTTTTACAGTGACATCTTTATATTTTTCTAAAAAATAGCTGTCTATATACTCCACCATATCTGTACGATCCTGATTAGACGCGTCTATTTTACGCTTAAGTGTGAGTGCTGCAACAGGATCTATCTGAGGGTCACGTATGATATCCTCATAATGCCATTGTACGGTGTCTATCCAGCATTTTCTATATAAAAGATGGGCTAGGAGGTCGTCGTTCTTATCATATTTATTTTTAAAAGGTTGGTCGACAGTATTTACTACGTGGTAGGTGTCGATGGCTTCTTTAAAAATGGCGTTTGCTTTTTCTGAAAACATAATTACTTCTCTAAAATGTGTAAATATTCTATGGTACTGCTTGCTTTATGGTTTCGGCTTTCTGTCTTATCTGCTTTGAACCGTTGATATGTGGTGGTTGCCAAATCATACCTGCCATACTTTTCAAGTGTACTTCGTATTACTTCTGAGGACATTAGACCCTCATTGTTATAACTCAAGAAAATATACTTGAATTGTGCGTTTTTTATTAAGGACTCAAAGGCTTCTTCGACCTTTACCTTGCTACAATACGCGCTTTTATTGTAGGCGGGCAATCCCGTTTTACCTACGGGTGCAAAGGTATCATATTTTGCAATAGTATTGAGCAGATGGTAGTTTGCACCGTACTGTCGCGCATTGTATGGCGGATCCAGGTAAAGGATGTCACCGTTTATCTTTTTTATAAGCGTGTTTGCATCTTCATTATACACCTCATTACTTTGATTAGTGTTACTTAATATTTCAAATAGATCCTGTTCTTGCCAATGAAGTACCAAGGGCTTCTGTGCTGTTTTCTTTAAGCCTTTGAGATAAGCACCATACACAGATGCCGTGTTTGCTACCTTATCTGCCGCCTCTAGTAAAACTGTGAGCAACCAATAGAATGTTCCCTTATCAATAGCTCCGTCAGTTTTCCACTTTTCTATTTTTAGCCGGACAGCATCTATTTTTTGGGCATTTTCTTGAGAGAAATAATTACGTCCTGCCTCGCCATATGCTCCATATTCAGACGCAATAAAACCTGAAATTCCTTTTAAGTTATTGAGCTCAGACAATAATTCTCTATGATAAATAGAAGTGTCGTTATTCAGAAATGTGCTATTGAGAATATAGCTGTAATATTCCAGATCGTTTGCAATGACTTTAGCTACTTTATCCTTAAAATTTCGGCCAACACTTCCCGTCCCGGCAAATAAATCGCAGAAGGTTTTCTCAGTCAAATCATCGCCACAAACGTTGTGTACCGTCTGAGTTATAAAAGGAGCGAGCGTATGTTTAGAACCTATATAATTCATCCTTCTATCCAAATGATGTCTGCCAGCGTTTCCTTACCAGCTTCAAGTTCGAATTTTATGGTATTTGCTGGAGTTTTGGTCGTACAATAGTTTTGTATGATGGGACGTATTTTTTCTATTTCGGCTTTTAGTTTGTAATGTGACCCGTCTTTGGCGTGACACACTAGGAAGATGCGGTTATTGAGATGGTGGCGCTGTCCCGCGCTTTGGTGCTGGTAAAACCAGCTTATGAGGTGTCTTTTGTTTGCTTTCGCGAAAGCGTACCTATCCTCACTACCTTCTAAATAGCGCTTAGGAAAAACACTTGTCTTTAAGTCAAACCGCTCTCCCAGCCAGCGGAAATCATAGTGATCCTCCAGCGGTTTAGGGTTAGGTGCAAAACCAGGCATACTTGTAAAAATTTGTTCTGTAGCCATGGCGCTCCAGAAATTGTACCAGCGATTTACGGCGTAATAAAAGAAAGGTTCTTCGTCAAAATTATTCTGAAGTCGAGCGCTTTTAATTTCGGTCAGCAAGTCATTCCAGGCGTCTATTTTATAGATAAATTTTGTAGCATTATCCCAGTGGTTATTCTGTTTCTGAAACCACTTGTTCTCGTACGGCAATCTTTTTTTGAGTTCGCGCTCTATATGTGATAGATTATACTGCATTAACTCAAATACAAGATCAAAAATGGTAATAATATGATAACTCCAAGAAAGAGATCTTTAAAAATTTTCCCTTTTGCTTTTTCCAGATAATTTGCTGTAATAATGCATAGTGCTGGGATGAAGAAATACCACTCATCTCCATTTTTAGAAGGGGCAAGTATGGTCAACGTTAACCCTACGCCTGCGATTACAATAATGAGAATGTAAACAGGTGCTTGCTTCATTGCTGCCGCTTGGTACCCTCTGATGTAATTAAAAATTGTCCAGGCAAAAATTCCAATAAAAAAGGAAATTGCTATGAGAATGGCTCCTTCATTATACCCAGAAAATTCAAATGAAATTGGGTCATAAAACTGCCATATAAATGATGTGTTGTCGTTCATATAGAGCACGTAGCAGGTTTTAAAAATGGCTACGCAGCCGGCTCCAATAATGGGTATAAACCAATATCTAAAGTTATATGCCACAAAAATAAGAATCCCGAAATATAGCACTCCGTAAAATAAGATGCTCCAAAAATAAAAAAGTGAGGCAATCCCGATCCAGAAAGCTGCATCAAATATTTTACGCTCTACCGCTAGTCCTGAACGCAATGAGATGATACGCCTTATTGCGAGGAGTACACACATCCCAGCAACAAGCACTTGAGTATTTACCAAGGCTGTTGGAATTGCAGCAGTAAATGCAGCAAACAAAATGATTTTAAAAGCATTACGCTTAGTTAGATCATTCTTTTGAGCAACAAAATTAAGAACAAACATTGTAAAAATATAAAGCAACCAAAATCCCGAAACTCTGGTAATTTCTGAAGCGTTTACATCTAAGGTAAATGCTCCAAGATTTGCCAGAAAATAGGTCACGGTCATATAGCAAATAACAATAATGAGCGTTGCAGGTTTTGTGCTGCCAAAAAAGCTTGTGAGCATAGTGGGATTTATCTATTTTTGCAGTTCTAGAAACGATTGTTTCTGAAACAAAGCTAAGATACTTTTATCGTAAACACATATAATTATGAGCTGGAGAGATTTTTTTTACGGGATTCAAGACATCGGGGAGGCATTACTTATCGACCCGTTTGATAAAATACGTGCTTTTGAGCTAGAAAACTGGTGGGGTGCAAACCTTGTAAATTGGGTATTTCTTCTCATTCTCATCGTAGCGCTAACCTACTGGATGTTGGAAATAAAAAAATACAATGAACTCAATGATGAAGATCGCGAGGCAAAAGCCCACGGTTTCTTAGGAAATGATAGCGACTTAGAGTCTAAGCATTAATATAGGCTTTACTTAAAACAAAAAATGGCTTCACAATGTGAGGCCATTTTTTTGTTGTCTTCTTATGTATAACGCTTTCGCGAAAGTGTTCCCTACAAATCAAAGCCTATATCTGTTCTGTAATTCATTTTATCGAAAGAAAGTTTCTTTACATTCTTATAAGACGTTTTTAAAGCTTCTCTAAAATCTTTGTCAAAAGAAGTCACAGCTATCACTCTTCCTCCATTTGTAACCACTTTTCCATCCTTCTCTGTTGTTCCTGCGTGAAAAACTAAGGAGTCTTCGATAGTTTCCAGACCGCTTATTTCCTTTCCTTTTTCGTAGGCTTCTGGATAGCCTCCTGAGACTATCATTACCGTTGTTGCACTGCGCTCGTCCAGTTCAAAGGTTTGGGTATGTAGTTCTTCTTTTGAAACTGCTTGAAAAAGCTCGACTAAATCGCTCTTAATACGTGGTAATACGACCTCCGTTTCTGGATCGCCCATACGGACGTTGTATTCGATTACTTTTGGGTCATCGCCTACTTTAATCAAGCCAATGAAGATGAAGCCTTTGTACTCTATATTTTCTTTAGCAAGCCCGTCTACCGTAGGTTTTACGATGCGGTCTTCTATTTTTTTCATAAAAGCGTCATCTGCAAAGGGTACTGGACTTATAGCTCCCATTCCTCCCGTATTTAAACCTTTATCGCCTTCTCCTATGCGTTTATAATCCTTAGCTGTAGGAAGGACTTTATAGCTTTTTCCATCCGTAAGAACGAAGACGCTTAGTTCAATACCATCAAGAAACTCCTCGATGACTACGGTGTTACTGGCTTCGCCAAATTTCCCTCCCAGCATCGCTGCAAGCTCTTTTTTGGCCTCTTCTAAGTCTTGAATAATAAGCACGCCCTTACCCGCGGCAAGCCCGTCGGCTTTTAGAACATATGGTGGATTTAGTGTTTCTAGAAATTTTTGCCCAGCTTCCAACGTTTCTGGTGTAAATGCTTCGTAGGCTGCCGTAGGAATGTTGTGCGCCATCATAAACTCCTTTGCACGCTCCTTGCTTCCCTCCAGGGTTGCTCCTTCTTTAGAAGGTCCGATAACAGCAACGTTTTTAAGCTGCTCGTCATCCCTAAAAAAGTCATACACTCCTTGAACCAAGGGATCTTCCGGCCCCACAACAACCATCTCGATATTTTCCCTAATTACAAATTCCTTAATCGCAGGAAAGTCCGTCACGCTTATGGCGACATTGGTGGCGATTTGTGCTGTCCCAGCATTTCCAGGAGCAACAAAGACATTGCCTGCCAGAGGGCTTTGCTTGATTGTATATGTAAAGGTGTGTTCTCTCCCGCCGGAGCCTAGGATTAAGATGTTCATCAGTAGTGGTGTTATGTGTCTTGCGCAAAAATAGGCGTTACGGTAGGTAAAAAGAAATTTGAGCGTGGAAAAAGGGAATTTGGGGTTTTGGGGCTATTTTGCCTTTCTATTGCCTCGTCAGATTAATCTTAATAAAATGGAAAAGATTTTGGGGTAGGGTTCAGGCGGGAGTGGTGTCTTTTATACTGGTGTTGTGATGCGCTTATTCCGCCCTAATTACATTTCCTTTTCGGTCAATAAATATATGTTTTCCACTAAAATGGTATCCTTCCCAATAATCTGCTATTCCGTTTGAATATCCGTTAAAAAAATAAAACTCTCCAGTAAATACTATTTTACCACTTTTATCAATTATTTCATTGGCCCAACCACCATTAGCCATATCAAAGGGTTGAGAGTTTACTGCACAAAGACCTTCAGAAAAATTGTAAACACTTTTGTATTTTGGTTCAATGACTTGATTCCCTTCTTTGTCGATAAATCCCCATTTTTCGTTTAATTGTATTGCAGCGAAATTATCAGAAAATACTTGAGTATTTTCAAATATAGGTTTAATAATCAGTTCGTTTTCAATATTTATAAAACCCCATTTACCATCTATTTGAACAGATGCCATTTCTTCATTGAAATCTTTCGTTTCATCATATTGATAATCAATAATTAGATTTCCTTTACGGTCAATAAAGCCCCATTTGTCATTTTTCTTATGGCGAATATATTTATACTCCAGATTTGAATATACTGTGCCTGGAAATTCTCCGTATTCGACAAGTTCATTTCCTTTACTATTAATGATTGTCCAGCCTGCATCAGTTGAAACTAATGCCAATCCTTGATTAAAAACAGAGGCGTGTTTGTACATTGGTTTTACAATTATTTCTCCTTCCGCATTTTTATATCCATTCAATCTACTGTCGTCTTGAAATTTGATTAAGTTTTCTTGCTGTCCGAAAGTTAGAGCAAAAATTAAATTAAAAATTAAAATCAGATGTGTTTTCATTGATGACGAATGTTTTTTTAATGCTCCACAACAACTTATATCATACATATATCGGAACATACTTAGGTTATAAGCTACTCTTTGTTATCATCATACCATAAAGATAAACCAATCCCATTTAAGCAACGTTCTTATTTTCATACTGTTCTATCTCGTTCAACTCTTCCGCCTTGTTTACTTTTTCTTCTTCGATGTCAAAATCGTCTTGAATTCCAAGCCAGAATTTAGCAGAGTTTCCAAAATATTTACTCAAGCGTAAAGCAGTATCTGCCGTTATGCGACGGTTGCCTTTTACAATTTCTGAAATTCTCGTTTGTGGTATTTTCAAGTCTTTTGAAAGTCGGTAAGCCGTAATACCTAAAGGCTCAAGAAATTCACAACGTAAGATTTCGCCAGGGTGAACATTTGCTAACTTTTCCATTTTATTTTTCTTTAGTGATAATCAATAATTTCAACTTCGCTCGCATTCCCGTTGTCCCATTGAAATATTATTCGCCATTGTCTATTTATGCGGATGCTATAAAATCCACTTAAATTTCCAGTTAGTTTTTCCAGTCGATTTGAAGGTGGTATTCTTAAATCAGCAATATCTTGCGAATTATTCAACATCCTTAATTTTCGACGTCCAACGTTCTGTATTTCAATCGGCATTTTTTTAACCCGAATACCATTCCAAATTTGTTCGGTCTGTTTCGAGCCAAAAGAAATAATCATAGTTTTGCTTTACGTTACTAACGTCAAAGGTAGGAATAATATTTGTTCTTTTTAAATAGTTCCATTAATTGGAAGCACGCATTCCGCCTTTATTCTAATTTAAAAAAATCATCCACAGTCGCTCGTCACTCTTATTTGCTTTCACTATTTTTCGGCAAAAGAAAAAAGGGTTGGGACTGTTTAACTGGACATTACAATTGAAGGGGTATGATATTGCTTTCGCGAAAGCGGAGTTATCCCGCATCCAGTCCATCCCAGCGTCTGAGTATCCCGACTATATCGCAAAGAAAAAAGCCGAAATTGTAGCCTATCATAAAAAGCACAATCCTTTTTACAAAAAACGCGCCGCGCACCTCTCAGATCTCGACTGGAACGACCTTCCTGTACTCACCAAATCAGATTTACAACAACCGCTCACACAGCGACTTTCTAAAGGGTTTACTCCTAAAAACGTATATGTAAATAAGACTTCTGGATCTTCTGGGCATCCGTTTGTGTTTGCAAAAGACAAGTTCTCTCACGCGCTTTCTTGGGCGAGTTTTATGGATCGATATGACTGGTATGATTTAGATGTGAACCGCTCGAGACAAGCTCGGTTTTATGGTATTCCGCTGGATTTTGTGGGGTATCGCAAGGAACGATTAAAGGATTGGATAGGCAAACGGTATCGCTTTCCCGTATTTGATTTGAGTGATGAAAAACTCGCGGGCGTTCTTAAAAAATTTGAAACAACCCCCTTTGATTACCTCAACGGGTATACGAGTAGTATTGTGCTTTTTGCAAAATTTTTAAAACAAAAAAACAACATTCTAAAAGAAGTTTGTCCTTCACTCAAAGCCTGCATTGTGACGAGCGAGATGCTTTTTGATAGTGATAAACAGTTGATGGAAGCGCAGTTCGGTATTCCTATTATCAATGAGTATGGCGCCTCAGAGCTTGGACTTATTGCATTTCAGAACCGAGAAGGTCACTTTCAAGTGGATAGTGAATTACTATTTGTAGAAATTCTAGACGATAATAATCAACCGGTTCCAGACGGGACAGCTGGAAATATTGTGGTTACCAGTTTATATAATAAAGCGCACCCGTTTATACGCTACGCCATTGGGGATATAGGTACGCTGTCGCAAAAAGAAAACCTCAAATATCCCGTACTCGAAAAACTCATAGGCCGTACCAACGATATCGCCCGATTACCTAGTGGCAAAGTAGTCCCAGGACTTACCTTTTATTATGTCACCAAAAGCGTCATCGAAGAAGATGGAAACGTAAGCGAATTTGTCATCGAACAAACCGCGATGGACACCTTTAAAATCATTTATAAAGCCAAAAGAAAGCTTAATGCTGCCGAAGAAAATGCTATCATAAAAGCCACGTATACCTATCTTGAAGATGACCTCAACATAATTTTTGAGAAAGTAGATCTGATGGATCGAAGCAATCGCGGGAAGTTGAAGCAGTTTGTGAGTAAAATATAACAAAGAATGAAAAAAATGTTGAAATATGCTGTTGGAGAAATCCTGCTTGTCGTTGTTGGAATTTTGATTGCGGTAAGTCTTAATAACTGGAATGAAAATAGAAAAACAGAAAATCGTTACAAAACGATTCTAGAGCTTGTAAAAACTGACTTTATTCAGGACACCATAGTTTCACATCATATAATTAACTATTATGAAAAACAGGATAGCCTCACGAATATTCTTGTAAGTGATAGCTTTAATCTTGATGTTCTTAAGGAAAATAAGGGCATTTCTTCTATACCTTTTTCTAATGCTCCGTTTAAAATAACCAGTACTTCTATAGATTTATTACGTGCGGAGCGTTCTGACATTAAGATAGCCACAGATACAGTAGTACAGATGCTCTTAAATTTTTACGATAGGTATGATACAAATTTTGAGGATATTGATTTGAAGCTAAGAGAAGATGTAGCCACAAACACAGCGCATTTAAAGACCTTTGAAAACTATTCCATCGAGCGTTTTCTAAAAACAAGAAAAGACGAGGATTTTGAATATTTTCTTTCTAGAGACTTTAAAAATAGAGTGATAATGCACCGCCAGCTCACCATAAATTTACACACTGCCTCTCTAAAGAATTTTAATGAATCTGTTAAAAGAGTAATCCCCTATATTGATAGTAGGCTTGAAAATTAGAGCAATGCCTTCTGATTTTAAAATTCTAAAATTTCTCTATCCATTTAGGCCTAACCACAAAATACTCCCAAAAAAACAGCAGCAAAAAAAAGGAAGATTTCACTGCCGAGTATCCTAAGTACTCGCGATAAAACTGATGGTTATACTTAACTAAATTCATCTTATTAGCACTCATAGAGCCTTCTCTTATTCTATAGCAGGCAAGGTCTTCTTGCAATCCTAACGCTGGTTTTCCTGCTTTCTTAATCGCTTCCAGCCATACCGCCCAGTCTTGACGTTTTCTAATGTTTGGTGCATCGATTTTCCCCACTTTTTCTACATCATATATTCCGGTGAGATTGCCTATGTAATTGTTTGCGTGTTGCTTTTTATAAGAAAGTCTAGGCATTGCCTTGATGCGTTTGTTAAGCATTGAGCCATCTTCGTCTATGTGAAGGTAGTTGGTGTAGGATACTGCACAATCGTGCTGTTGCATAAAGGCAATCTGTCGCTCTAATTTTTCTGGATGCCAAAGGTCGTCTGCATCTAGAAAGGCGACGTATTTGCCTTGAGCGACAGCGGTTGCTTCATTTCTTGCGTGAGCTGCGCCCTTGTTTTGCGAAAGCGAAATTACCTTTATACGTTTATCACTCTGAGCGAGGTTTTTTACAATGGCTAAAGAATCATCTGTCGAGAAATCATCTACAATGAGCTGTTCCCAGTTTTGATACGTTTGGGCTTGAATACTCGCTACGGTTTGAGCAATAAACTGTGCTCCATTATACAATGGGGTGATGATAGATACCAATGAGGAATCAATAGGCTTTTTCATCGCCTGAGAGTGCTTTTACAACAGTTTGAATGACAATCTTTATATCCAGTAGCAAAGACCAGTTTTCTACATAAAAGATATCAAATTTTACACGATTTATGATGTCGTGATCGCTCTCTACCTGCCCACGATAACCACTCGTCTGAGCAAGCCCCGTGATTCCCGGTTTGATAAAGTGACGCACCATAAATTTATCTATACGCTCTGCATACATGTGTGTGTGGCTTACCATATGCGGTCTTGGCCCCACAACAGACATCTCACCTTTGAGCACATTAATAAATTGTGGAAGCTCGTCTATGCTTGTCTTTCTTATAAATTTTCCTACCCTGGTTATACGGGAGTCTCCCCGGCGTACCTGATGTATGTCTGCCGTGGGATTGGGACGCATAGACCTGAATTTATAGCAGTAAAATTCTTTGTAATCCAGCCCGTTGCGTTTTTGCTTAAAAAATACTGGTCCCTTAGATTCGATACTTATTAATAGGGCTAGTAGTGGTGTTAACCAAGATAGCAGACCAACCAAAATAAGGATAGACATTATAATGTCAAAACTGCGCTTTATAAACTGATTTAAAGGAGTGTCTATAGGAATTTCTCTTAATGAGAGTATTGGGGTTATCCCTAAATAATTATAGTTGAGTTTCTTTGAGAAAATCTCCTTATTGTCCGGAATGAACTTGAGGATTTTCAAATTGTTGTCTGCAAAATCTGTTATCTCTCGCAACTCATCATTATCAAACTCTGCGATGGAACAGTATATTTCGTCTATATTTTCGTTTACGATGTATGCAAACGCAGATTCTATAGAAACATCTGGATGTGTCGTGTCAAAAATCTGAGCGAGCTTGTATCCATAATCCTTATTCTTAAGGAAAAATGCTTCTAACTGTCTCGTCTTAGGGTTATCACCAAAAATTACAACACGACGGTAATTTCCACCCAAGACAGTTCTGTATTTTTTTAGAAGGAAATATACCGCCAGTTTTACTATCGTAATGCATAGAAATACGTAACCTATGTATGCAAATATCGTTTGAGGGTTCGCTTTCGCGAAAGCGTAATACCCGAAAAACGCAAATACTGTGAGTACAAAGAGCACTAACTGGATAAATATGAGGGAGAAGATACGCGTGAGTTGCGTGTAACGATATACTTCGTAAAATTTTGTTTTAATGGTAGAAACGATCCAAGTGGCGGGTATGAGTATGGCAAATGCTAAAAAATGTCCATTAAGGGGTAAAAAAAGCTGCGCCATTGCCAGAATTATAGCAAGGTCTACCACATAAAATGCTGGGCGTATGTACCCAGAATATCTACCTCTTTTGTACGCCATGTGCTATTTCACAATGTGTTTTGAAAAATCCTTGTGCTCACTTTTGTAAAGCTGCTCCTGTGAGAGACCTTTAAAGTAATCGTAGGTTTTTTTCATTCCCTCCTGACGAGAAGTTGTAGCTTCCCAGTTTAGAATTTCCTTTGCTTTTGAAATATCAGGTTTGCGCTGCATAGGATCATCTACAGGTAAATCTTTATAGACTACTTTTTGATTTGTACCGGTGAGTTTTATGATCTCTTCTGCAAAGTCCCCTATTGTTATCTCATCTGGGTTTCCTATGTTTACGGGGAGTGCGTAATCACTCATTAAGAGTCTGTATATGCCTTCTACTTGGTCATCTACATAGCAAAAAGAGCGTGTCTGACTTCCGTCTCCAAAAACCGTTAAATCTTCTCCGCGTAGCGCCTGCCCGATAAATGCTGGAATCACACGACCGTCATTAAGTCGCATTCTTGGCCCATAAGTATTAAAAATACGTACTATCCGTGTCTGAAGACCATGAAAACGATGATACGCCATTGTTATGGATTCCTGAAAACGCTTTGCCTCGTCATAAACTCCACGCGGTCCGATAGTATTTACATTCCCATAATAATCTTCTGTTTGGGGATGTACAAGCGGATCGCCGTATACCTCTGATGTAGAAGCAATGAGGATTCTGGCATTCTTTTCTTTAGCTAGACCAAGTAAATTATGCGTTCCTAATGAACCGACCTTAAGTGTTTGGATCGGAATTTTTAAATAATCGATTGGACTTGCGGGAGAGGCAAAGTGAAGTATGTAATCAAGTTTTCCCGGGACGTGTACAAACTTAGTAACATCGTGATTGTAAAAGTCAAATTGCTCTAACTTAAACAGGTGCTCAATATTTGCGAGGTCACCTGTAATGAGATTATCTATCCCTACGACGTCAAAACCTTCTTTAATAAATCTATCGCATAAGTGAGATCCTAAGAATCCAGCAGCTCCAGTAATAAGTACACGTTTGCTCATATTATGCCTCTCTCCTACCTATAGAAATATAACGAAATCCTTCATTTACCATATCATTAACATCATACAGATTACGTCCGTCAAAGATGATTTTATTCTTAAGATTATCGCTAAGCTTCTTAAAGTTAGGTGTTCTAAAAATACTCCATTCTGTACTAATGACCAAAGCATCTGCTCCATCTGTAGCACCGTACATATCTGAGGCAAAGGATATTTTATCTTGGTACTTTGCTTTTACATTATCCATTGCTTCTGGATCAAAAGCTACAATTTTTGCTCCTTTTTTTAACAAAGCCTCTATCATATATAAAGATGGAGCCTCCCGTATATCGTCGGTTTCTGGCTTAAATGCCAAGCCCCACAATGCAATGGTTTTTCCACTTAGGTCTCCGTTAAAATATTTTTCAATTTTAGGAATGAGTTTTACTTTCTGATCATTGTTAATGTCAATTACCGCATCCAGCATTTTAAAGTCATATCCTGAATCGCGACCAGATTTTTGAAGGGCCTTTACATCCTTAGGAAAGCAAGATCCTCCATATCCTATCCCTGGAAAAAGGAATCGTTTCCCTATACGAGAATCTGTTCCCATTCCGCGACGTACCATGTCTACATCTGCACCTACAAGCTCGCAATAATTTGCAACCTCATTCATAAAAGTGATTTTTGCAGCTAGGAATGAGTTTGAAGCATACTTTGTGAGTTCTGCACTTTTTTCATCCATTATTATGATAGGATTGCCAGAGCGTACAAATGGTTTATACAATTTTTCCATTAATGCCGTTGCGCGCTCAGATGATGAACCTACGACAATGCGTTCTGGTTTTAAAAAATCGTCTACAGCAAAACCCTCTCTCAAGAATTCTGGATTTGATACTACGTCAAAAGCTTGACTTGTATGCTGCGCTATGGTCTCACGGACTTTCTCTGCTGTACCTACGGGTACCGTGCTTTTATCTACAATAACTTTATAACTGGTGATGTATTTTCCAATCTCTTGTGCAACGCCGAGAACGTAAGACAAGTCTGCAGAACCATCTTCATCTTCTGGAGTGGGGAGCGCTAGAAAAATAATCTCTCCGTGATCTAACCCATCCTGTAGTGATGTTGTAAATGTTAATCTACCTGCGCTTATATTACGCTCGAAAATAACATCAAGATGTGGCTCATAAATAGGCACTTCACCAGCCTGCATGCGTGCAACTTTTGCAGCGTCTATATCTACACAAACTACTTCATTTCCTGTTTCGGCGAGGCACGTTCCTGTTACGAGACCTACATATCCTGTTCCTACGACAGTAATCTTCATATCTAAAGAGTGTTTGTGACAAAAATAACGATGTTTTTACAGCTTTTAGGATGCTCCTTGCTATAATTGTTTTAAGGCAGTAACGAACTGTGAGAGTATTTCGTCTTTTGAGAAGTTTTTCAAGACAAACTCACGTGCCTTAATACCCATTGTTTTAGACTTTTCCGAGTCTCTACGTAATATCTCAAGCTGTTTAAGTACTGTCCCTACTCCAGTATCTGAACTATAAAAACCTCCTCCAGAGATTTCCATAGTTGTCGCAACTTCTGAGTCTGGATGACCCGTAATTATGGAGGGGGTTGCGCTAGCCATCATCCCTAGAATTTTTGAGGGCATTACAGTATCGAGCACTTCTGCTTTTTGAAAAAGGATGTGCACATTTGCGCTACAAAGCAGATCATTAAGCTCTTCATACGGTACTGGCGGAAATAATGTTACTCCCTGTAAATCCCTAATGTCCCGAGAAACTTCGTGAAGCATGGAACCTGCCCCTACAATAATAACTTCGTATTTTTTGCAGTCCAATCTTTCGGCAAATAGCTTAAAAAATGCCCAGTCTTGTTTGTCACCTATGTTTCCAGAATATAGGATTTTAAATTTTGAGGAGTTTAGGTGTGGGTGCGCTTTCGCGAAAGCGGGATTCACCCCTTTTCCATCTATCCAATTTGGAAGAAAGTAAGTGCGGCTTTTTGTTTTCTTTTCTAACTTTTTAAGCATTGTCTGGCTTATGGTACTCACAATGTCAGCCTTCGAAAAAAGTTTTTTCTCGATGTGCATAAGCAATCTATAAACAAGTCCTCCTTCTTGCTCACCTTGATTTGTTAAGCCGCTCTGGAATGCCGCATCAAATTCGAAATCCTGAATATGAATCCAGGACCTAGCATTAAATCGTTTTTTCTGAATGTATCCCAAAAACGTACTACTGGTAAAGGGCACTACAGAGATCACTATGTCACACTTTTTGATTTTCCAGAGGTTCCAAAACGAGCCCCAAGTAAAACTTAAAATATGTATTACGCGTTTAAAAAAAGTGGGGTGAGCCGGAACGTATTGTTTATACCGATAAAGCTTTATACTTCCTAAGTCTTCTTGTAAGTAACGTTTCTTGTCTTTATAAGCCTCTGCAATTTTCCATTCTGGATAGTACGGAAACGCGGTTATCACATCTATATGCATACCTTCGTTTTCCAGATATTGTGCCATTTGGGTAGAATATAATCCTATCGCTGTGCTCTCAGGAAAGAAATTTAGGCCAATAAGTGTGATGTGAGTTTTATCCAAAAGTTGCTAGTTTTCTTTGCTGTTTGAGTTTTCGATAGCTTGCTTATATATCTCTTCTAATAGCTCCAAGTTTTTATGAGCGGTAAATTGTTGTTCAAATGAGTTACGCGCTCCTTTATTCAGGATTTCTACATCTGAGCTGTTTTCGAAATCTCTTATGGTCGTTTCAAGGGAAGTAGCATCTCCTAAGTCATACTTCATCCCATTAACGTTAGACTCAATAAGTAATCCTGCGTTTCCAAAATTAGGACAGATTACTGGCGTCCCGTACGATAAGGATTCTAAGATAACCAGAGGTTGTCCTTCATACATCTTTGAAGCAAAAATTGTGGCTTTTGCGCTAAGATATCGCACCTTGAGTTGCTCACTATTTTGAAAACCTACACATCTTATATTGGGAGAGCGCAAGCTGGCGGCATCTACCTCACGCCGCAACGGTCCATCTCCTACAACAACAAGTTCCTTCCTACTGTTTTCAAAAGCCTTTAATATCGTCCTAATTCCTTTTTCTTCAGAAAGACGTCCTACAAAAAGATAATAATCTTCTTTTATATAAGAAAAACCATTATCTGCAATAAAGTTAGGCTTAATAACAACCTGCTGCTTTGCGAAATTTAAATGGGAGCGATCAAAAACATTTTTTGAAAATTCCGAAAGAAAAATGACTTTGTCGATTTTATCATACCAAGTACCTAAGGAGGTATGCAGCCTATTACTTACCGCTGGAAATACTGATGCCAGCGAGGATTCTTGATAGCAGCCGTGTTTTATTCCTGGGTATGCCATCTTTTTAGACACACAATCTTCACACACTTGTTTATCCCTGTAGAGCAATCCATTTACACAGAGTAATCTAAAATTATGTAGTGTTACTATTACAGGAAAGTTAAGCGCCTTGCAAGCAAAAAACACAGATGGAGAAAGTACTGGAAGAAAATTATGAATGTGAACTACATCTGGCTTTTCTCTTTCTAAAAACTCTTGTACTTTTTTTTTAAATGAAAAATTAAACGGAATTCCAAGTGCTGTTTTTAGCTTGTCTGCGGTATTCTTAATTTGCTCATTAAAAGCAAAGAACTGTACGACCTCGTGACCAGCATCTTCGAGTAGTTGTTTCTCACGCTTAACAACAATATCCTCGCCGCCTACGTCCTTGTATTTATTATGAATTTGTGCTATCCGCATGTGCTTCTAAATATCTATTGCGTAATCCAAAATAGCTCAAGAAAAGACTAAAATAAATGACTCCTTGTTCTCTTTCTAGAATATTTTCGGTAAGCATTACGAGGCTATAAAAAATAAGTAATAGTATAAGTAACTGATTGTCGTACCTGATGGCGAAAACAAAGTTTACCGCCAGCATCAACCCAAAAAAGACAACAGCGAGTACACCGCCCATGAGCATTAAACTAAAAAACTGGTTGTGCGCATTATACTCCCCAGCAACTAAAATTGGTTTGTCTTTTTCTTTGTAGGATTTTTGTAGAACATCATTGTAATCTCCTATCCCGTAGCCCAAAAAAGCGGCGTCTGCTATCAGTTCTTTTGCGCAAGCGTAAATAGTATATCTAATATTTGTAGAGGTCAAACTTCCTTTATCTAAGTTTTCTATCTTAAGAAGCTCGACAAATTTGTTTCGGGTTTTAGGAATAGCAACTGTAAGCCCGACGACAACGACCATAGCCACTAAGTAAGGCTTTACTAACCCTTGTTTACGCTGGAAAGCAACAAATAAGGTAAAGACAACCAGAAGAGCAAGAAGAGGACCTTTTTTAGCATAGAGTAACAGGAATAATATTAACACCATATCTATACTCAGTAGTAGCATTATAAGTCTTTTAGATCTAGTTGCTTTTAAAAGGTACATAGAAAACAATAGGGCTACAGCACAATGCATAGAAAGGTATATAGGATGTATTCTCCATTTTCCCATATCTACACGTACCACGGTTGCAAAGTGTTCTATCATTCCTGCAAACGAGTAGTTTGTTATGTAAAACCACAAAAAGGCCACTACATTAAAAGCAAAAACACTTACAACATACACCCAGAGATACTGATTGTGATATTTAAAAATACCGTGGTCATCTTCTTTTCTTATAAAGGAAAAGAGCGCTGGGAATACTATTAATGAGGCCATTGTGGAGAGTTTTCTAATACCGTACTCTGTATTTTCAGTATATAAAAAGGTAAATACAAGTAGGCAGAACAAGGCTGCATTCCAAAGGAAAAAAGGCAAATTAAAATACGCCTTGCGTTGTATTGCAAGCACGATAGTTAGGATAGCAAATATCCCTATCGCTATAGATTTAAAAGGAGTAGGTAATATTACCATAGCAAACAATATGCCTATCCATAGCACAGTAAGTTTAAGTCCTATGCTGTTTTTGATTGTTTCCACCTTTGTTGATTTATCATTAATTGATTTATAAAATAACTTACCATTTTAGGTATAACGATGACCCCTACTAGCGTTCCAATGTAGTAGGAAAATCCATTTGTAAAATCTCCCCTAAGAAGAAAAACAAGATGTATAGCAAAGTACAGCGCCATTATTTTCTTTAGATAGTCCTCACTTTTAAGCCAGTACAAAAGCCTGACGCATACAAAAGCAAGCATAAATGCGGCTAGGAGAACTCCGAAGAACCCAAAGTTAATATATCCCTCGCTCACAAGAGGATTTGACAAATTGCTGTATCTAAAGTCGTGCACCTCAATAAGGTGTTCTCCTACTAGTTGCCCGGTAGATATAGGTTTTGCTTCCCATATACTACGGGGAACAAAAAACAAAAAAGCACTTAACAACTGATACCCCATGGAATAGCCGTGATAGCCCACATAGTCCATAGTTGCCATAATATTTGCAAAAGCATCATAATTAAGCGTGTTAAAGGCGCTTGCAATTCCCCCTCCTTTCATTTCTTCTAAAAGTATCGACGGCTTATTAAGAATTTCTCTTAAACTCGCATCACTATGCGTGAATATAGCGGTGAGTGGGAACAAAATGATCATTGAAAAAAACATAAAGAATAGTGTCTTTGCATTACTATTCAAAAGTCTTGGTAAACCAAGAAATAATAGGCAAATATAAATGGGTCCTAGGGCATTTCTCTTTTCGACAAGCGGATTCTTAAACCAAAATAAAAGAAGAATAAAAAATCCTAGCATCACAGCTATAGTGATATAATTGAGTGTTCTTTTTTTAGGCCTCCTCAAGTACTCTACACATAATAATATCCCTCCGAATGGAACAAGGAAGAATACTTTTTTCCATATAAGCAATATGCTAGTTCCAAAAATTGAGGGCTTCCAGCTTGGGCGTCTCAACTCATCTTGTACAAAACCATAACTTGCAATAAATACAAGGACTGAAAGAAACCCCAAGCCGATGATGATAGCCGGCAATACTCTTTTGTATCGGTCTGTTTGAGTAGGTATGCCACGCAAAGGTCGCAGTCTTTTCATCGTCACATAGCTCAAAAAAAACAACAGGTTAAAAGCACATATAAAAATGTTTGCTTTTATTGCTACACTTTCGTCGTAAGGCAATAGCGTCATAAACTTGGGATTCACTCCTTCAAAAGAGTTGATTTGGACAATTGGGGCAACTAGAAAAAATAAATAGGTAAAGACTATAAAACAGGAAATAAAAGGAGAATAATCTCGCTCTACAAACAAATGATAGAGTGTTATAATTGCAAGTATAGCGGCACTAGCAAAAAAGGATAGCCAAACCTCAACAGTCGCGTCGAAAGTCGCAAATAGAACAACTGTAATCAGTACGTAAATAAAGAGTAAAAGTGTCTTAAGCGCCATATTTATTAGTTAGATTAATAAATACGTTTGCCATGGCCTCCACACTATATTTCTTCTTACAATGCATCGCAATATCGGGTCTTTTGGAGATCCAAAGTTCTCTAGATTTGTATATACTTTTTACGCTTTCGCGAAAGCTTATCGCATCATCACTTTTATAAAATAATGTATTTTCATTTTCGGTTGCCGCTTCAATTTCTGGTGAATGGGGTTCGTCCCTAGAGATTAACATAGGAACACCAAAGCCTAAACTCTGGGTGAGTGATAGTCCTACATATCCTGGAGAAACGCTAAAGATACTGCTCGAGTACAAATTACGAAGTTTTGTATAATCTCCTATGTGTCCCATTAATAGAATTCGATCCTGAAGTCCATTATCAATAATGAATTTCTCAATAAGTTCTATTTGGTCACCACTTCCTACGAAGATTAATTTTGCTTCCTTAGGAATTACGTCCATACTTTGGAAAAATGACTTTGCTAAAAACAACGGCTTTTTTGCTTTCGTAAGCCTGCCTACGTAAATTAAGTTCAGTGGCGTCTTCTCCGGTGTGACCAATTCCATTTGGTCAGCACTTAACAAGGCATTAGGAGCTGCCTGAATATCCTTACAGGGCATTCTGAGCAACAACTCTGCTGCCTGCTTTTCTGTGTACACAACAATGGCTGGGGCGAGATTACGCATGATATTGCGTAAATCATCGCTTTTACTATCTCTGCCCCCGCGTGGCCAGGCGTGTCCCCAAAGTATCGTTTTTTTTCCCACGATCATTCGCAACAAAAGAAAAATCCAGTTAGATATAATTCTAGGGTTCATTTCTAGCACGAGCACAACATTCTTAAAAACTAGGTGCCAAATACCTGTTTGAAACAAAGCACGTCGTCCTAATAGATAGTGATTTCCTATATCAACAGCAGAAATAGTTGTATCTGACTTGACAGAAGTTTCAAAATATCTCGACCCTCGGTACAGCTGGAAATTGTTGCCCATCGCTGTTCTTAGTGCGTTGAAAAAACCTGCGCGATAATCAGGTGTTGCCGTCTGTATGATTACCAGTTTTTTCACGTTCCTGCTATCTCGATTTTAGGTTTACTAAAAAAGTATCCTGCTATACAAAGGATAAAAAATTCAGTAACGATTGCAGAGACTGCAACACCATAAATACTAAAATATCGAGCTCCGACAATGGCAACAAGAAGATTAAATAAGCCTCCTATTACTAAGGCATACATACGCTTTTTATAATGTTTAATTGCCGGAAAAAACAAGGACACGAGCAGCATGTTAAGCGCAGAGAAAAAGGCAATCCCAGCCAAAATCTGAAAAACTAAGGTATAACTGTCTATTTGTGCGTCATTATATATAAAGTGTAGTAAGGGCTTTGCAATAAGAATAAGAATACCACTAATTAAACCGCCAGAAATTCCTACAGGCAACATCATTTTTTTTACAAACATCGTGATTTTCGTTTCCTCCTTTGTAGCTAACCACGGGAATATTGCTTGATATAATGGCACATAAATATTCTTTATAGCCAGAACAAGCTTTTCCATACTGGAATATACACCAGCAAGAGCATCGCCCGCTATCATACCCAAAATAAATGTATTGCCCGAAGTATAAAGACTCGTTGCAAAATTTGAAACAAACAAACTTGCTGTTTCACTCACAAGAATTTTAACTTGACTAAAATCTGGACTTTTAAAGTGTACGTATTTAAAGCTTATTGCTAGGCCTATGATACCAGCAAGAATAAAGCCCCCTCCGTTCAAAAGTGGCACCCATTCATAATCCTCAGGAGAAAGAACAAAAAAGAATATAGCTACAGTAAATAGCACCTTAGCCAGTACGTTTACAAATGTAATCACCCTCATACGCTCTATCCCTTGAAAAAACCAAGTAGGAAAGATGGCATGTCCCAAAACCATCCCAAAACTGAGGACATAAACAAGTGGTTCTACTCTAAAGCGCTCTACAAAAGTGATCAATATAAGTACAATAAGAAAAGAGACTACCACAAGACAAAACTTGACAAAAAAAACATTCCAGTATAGTTGCGATAATTTATCTCGATCGCTACGCAACAGAGAAACCTCACGAGTAGCGCTTATATTAAAACCAAAATCTACTAGAATAGTTAGAAACACGCCCATCGTTTGCGCGATCATCACGAGTCCAAAACGCTCCGCCTCGAGCGTTCTAACCAGATACGGCAACGCTATTAATGGTAATATCACATTAGCCCCTTGTATAAAAAGCAATGCCGTATAATTCCCCGCAACAATGCGACCGTTCTTGCTGTCTAAAAGGGATTTGAGCATTCTAAATTACTTTTTTATAAAAATTGCCGTGTCCGAAACACCGTTAGAAGTCCATATCATACGCCAGGCTTTAATTCGGTTTTGAAAATTTTTCCAATTATCTGTCATATTAGAGGCGGTATCTCCGACAGCATATGGTGCGACGGTGGTGTGAGCGAGATATCTTTGAGAATCATCTAAGAGTAACACTCCTCCCACTTTTAATTTATCTATAGCCTCTAAAGCGAGAATATCGCGATGTTTTCCATCAACAACAATGAAGTCTAGAGAGTTCTTCTCAAAATCATTCATTACCTTACAATAATCAGATTGCTCTGGCTGGCCTTGTGCAGATTTAAAAAGATAATCGACATTGTTCAAGCCTAGTGTTTCAAATTGCTTTTTTACCGCGTTGTACCATCCTTCGTGGTCTTCTACACTTGTAAGGTGTTTCATTCTTTTAGCATACCAGGCTGTGCTCTTTCCAGAACCAAACTCAACTCCCACGTCTTCTTTTGTGAGCATCTCATCGAGAATAGCAATGGCCTCAGGAGTAATCCAAGGGAGGTCCTTATGTCGTTTTTCAAAAAAGAAATTGCGCATTCTATTTACGATATATCGTGGTGTCCAGATTTTTGGATTCATACTATTGTGCTAAGTACCAAGTGTACAATTTATCAACCCCTTCCTCTAGTGAAACTTTGTGCTTCCAGCCTAAACTATGCAATTTTGATACGTCTGTGAGCTTGCGCATCGTTCCGTCGGGTTTTGAAGTGTTGAATGTTAATTCTCCTGTATATCCCACGGTATTTTTTATAAGCAATGCGAGCGATTTTATAGAGGTATCTTCACCCGTTCCTATATTAATGTGCGTGTTTCGTATTTCAGACAATCCTTCGGCTACGTCTTTAAAGTTTCTATTTTCCAATAGGAAAACACAGGCTTCGGCCATATCACGGCTCCATAAAAATTCTCTTTTGGGAGCGCCACTCCCCCATATTTCTACAGAAGATTTTGTGATGCCGTATTGATGTAATATTTTTTCCGCTTTCGCGAAAGCGGTAACCCCAAGATCCTCCATAACCGCATCAGTATCTCCCGCAGCATAAAGCTTTGCAAGGTGCATCTTGCGTATAAGTGCAGGCAATACGTGCGATTTTTCCAGATCAAAATTATCATTATACCCATAAAGATTTGTAGGCATCACCGAAAGGAAGTTTGTCCCGTACTGAATGTTATAACTCTCACACATCTTGATACCTGCAATCTTTGCAATGGCATATGGCTCATTGGTATATTCTAGCGTGTCTGTGAGTAAGCTATTTTCTGGCATAGGCTGTGGCGCCAGTTTTGGGTAGATGCAGGTGCTCCCCAAGAACATTAATTTCTTCACGCCGTGTACATAACTCTGATGTATCACGTTGTTCTGGATCATAAGATTCTCGTATATAAAATCTGCTCGATAGGTGTTGTTTGCCACAATTCCCCCCACTTTTGCAGCAGCGAGAAAGACATATTCTGGCTTTTCTTTAGTAAAAAATGTAGCAACAGCCTCTGTATCTTTTAGATCGAGCTCCTTATGTGTTCTAAAAACAAGGTTGTCGTACCCTTTTGCCTTGAGTGTTTCCACAATGGCACTTCCTACAAGGCCACGGTGGCCTGCGATATAAATTTTGGAAGTTTTTTCCATTATTACTCGAAGTAATTTAGTGTAGTATATCCCCCCTCACGCAAGTAAGTATCCTTTTGCATAAGTTTAATGTCGCTTTGCATCATATCGTTTACAAGAGCTTCAAGGCTATATTCTGGTTTCCAACCTAGTTTAGTATACGCTTTTGTAGCGTCACCTATAAGTAAATCTACTTCTGTAGGTCTAAAATATTTTTTATCTACCGCAACGACTTCTTGTCCTATGCTCACAGGAAACTTTTCATTTGAAGATGCTGTTACAATTCCCACCTCATCTACTCCTATTCCCTTAAATTCCAAAGTAACACCGATGTGTGCAAAAGCCATTTGTACAAATTCCCTTACTGGAGTTGTTTTTCCTGTGGCAATTACCCAATCCTCAGCCTCATCTGCCTGAAGAATCATCCACATCATTTTTACGTAGTCCTTTGCGTGACCCCAATCGCGTTTTGCATCTAGGTTCCCCAAGTATATTTTATCCTGAAGGCCAAGTCCTATGCGGGCTGTTGCTCTGGTGATTTTCCGGGTTACAAACGTTTCCCCACGTATAGGAGACTCGTGATTGAATAGAATCCCATTACAAGCAAACATATCGTAGGCCTCTCTGTAATTTACCGTTGCCCAGTATGCATACATTTTTGCTACCGCATAAGGACTGCGAGGGTAAAATGGAGTTTTCTCAGTTTGTGGTACCTCTTGTACTTTTCCATATAACTCTGAGGTAGAGGCTTGATAGATTCTTGTTTTCTTTTCAAGACCCAACGCTCTCACGGCTTCTAGCAGTCGTAGCGCACCTATTCCATCTACATTTGCCACATACTCTGGCATCTCAAAAGAAACCTGAACGTGGCTCATCGCTCCAAGATTATATATTTCATCGGGTTGCACCTCCTGAATGATCCTAAGAAGATTTGTACTGTCTGACAAATCTCCATAATGAAGGAAAAATGCTTGATTATCTACGTGAGGATCTTGATATAAGTGATCGATACGATCTGTATTAAAAAGGGATGATCTACGTTTAATACCGTGAACTTCGTACCCTTTCTTGAGCAAGAATTCGCTTAGATAAGCGCCATCTTGCCCTGTTACTCCTGTTATAAGTGCTACTTTCTTTCCCATATCATTTGCTTATTGCAGCAGGATGCAATTCTTAGTCTAATAAATTTTGTTTCTCTACTTCTTTACGAAGTGTAACGTACGTGTATCGTATTCCTGCAAACAACAAGAAGAGGAACACGAGAATTATAGGATAAATAATTTCTTTACGGTCACTCAGGGATTCTTCTGCCGCTGTCTGGATGTCACTTACAACTACGGCAGCGTCCGTGAGCATAATGAGCTCGTTTTTAATCTCTTCGTTTTCAATCGCAATTTGTTTTTTCAGATCAAAAATACCGTTGATGTTTATATTGTTCTGATTATTGAAATAGGACAATTTACTCACATCATCTCTAGTGATTTTTGCTTCGACAGCATAGTTTGCAGCAATCTCATCTATCTGCTTTATTGTAGATTCATTTATGCGGACAAGGTCTTGCATATTTTTAGTAATCTCATTTTTGAGAGACTGCATTAATGGCTGTTCATTAATGTAGCGCATTAAGTTGTTGATCTTATCCTTATCCTCTTCCCCTTTAAGACGGATTGTTAATTTGTGATACTTGTAGTTAGAATAAAATCGTTCTGATGCAAACAATTCTGTCTCTTCCTCTACAGATAGTTCTTTGATTATCGTTCCAAGAGTACGTTCAGAAACTCTCATCTCTTCCATAAGCGTTACGACATCTATAACTGGAGCAATCTGAACTTTTTTAATACCGGGATACTCAGGATCGAGTCCTACTTTATTCATAAACTCAACGTCGTCCTCTTTTAGATTAAGATTAAATTGCTTTACCGCATTATAAACATATGGCTGAGTATTGAAATTTGTTTGTATAATCAATGTCGAGTTATACTTAGGCTCTCCTTTTAAAAAGTATCCTAGAGCCGCTCCGCCTACGATTAAAAGCAAAATAATCCACCAAAACTTCAAAAGGAAATCCACCGCTCTAAAACATAGCGCTAGTACGTTGTAAAATGCTCTTTTTATCAGCGTGAAGATGTCTGTCAGGTCCATTTCATCTGCCTGCGACGATTGCTGTGTACTCATATTGGGATGGTTATTAGTTTATGATTTAAATATTTGTTCTAGTATCTTTTCTGTAATGAGATATGTAGGCTTTACGCCAGTGGTTCCTAGTCCTCCAGAAGCTAGTGTGCTTCCTGTCTCCAAAGGGTTATCGCTTGCATAATATGCATAACGTACTTTTACATCATCTTGTATACTCCCTCTTAACTTTGCGGCTGCCTGTATCGCTTTTTGATAGTGCGCACCTTCCATTTCCAGTCCTATGACGTTCCACGTACTATCATAAAAGAACTTGAGAATATCCCGATTTTGCAATGAAGTTCCTAAAACAGAAACCATTGCGCCTTCAAATACTTTAAGGCCGTGACCTTCCAAGTCTTCTTTCTTAAGCTCATTATCAAACGGGTAATTATCTGCTGTTCCTTCAAATAAATGGGCAGAAGGTATCATAATATCGCCTTTCCCTCCTTCCAGAATCCCTGCTTTTCCCATTATGGAAACAGAATCTACATCTAGATATGTTGTCTCGTCTCCCTCAACAAAGGGTTTAAGCAACTCTTCCATAGTTTCATAGGCCTGCTCGCCAAAGGCGTAGTCCATAACTAAGATGACAGGAGTGCTTCCGGGTTGCGTGCTATCGTGACAAAAATCATTCTCAGCAACAGCGAGCTTACACATGTCAAATATTTGTACATTAATATTTGTCCCACTTCTATCTGCTAGATAAGTCATCCCATTTTGTAGGGCAACTTTCTCAACTTTAGTTCTCAATTTTCCATTTGCACTATTACTGAGCGCCTCATAAATCTCAAGTTTTGACTTATTCTTGAGTTCCGTTTTGAGTGCTTTAGGGGCATACAGCGTGTTCATCACGCTATGCATATTTGCACTTATGATATGAATAGGACGGTGAAGTAAGTTATTTTCCTTAAGCGCTGTTTTAATATCATATGCCCATACTTCCCCGTGTATGTGGTGGCCTAAGCGTTCTCTTAAAACGGGAGTAAAAGTCACAACACGCTTTTCATCTAAAACATCTTCTGCAATAGCAAGCTTTCCTAACCAATATATAAGCTGCAGAAATCGCTTATTGTTTCCTGGTACGTTAAAGAGTGGAGCGATTTTGTTCACCTCGGCAAAGGTGCGTCCCAAAATATTTGCTGTATGTGTTATGGCTATTTCCCGTTCTTTTGGGTCGAGATCTTCGTCACTTAAAACCGCACGCTCCAGCTTTTGCCAGTCTCTTACGGTGTGTCCTTCTTCATTTATGACCACACGTTTCATAATTTTGTGTGACTCCACAAAAAGGAAGGTAAGGTGCGTCAGGATATCATATATTTCTGAGCGTCCGCGTGTGATTTCAATATTCATTTGCTCGTTATCTATACGATAACAGTTGCGACGACGCTTTGGCGGGATAATAGGTTCAAAATGGCTGTCTTTATAGCCCTCATCACTCGTAAGGTTAATGTAGCGACATTCCTCTATGCCCAGCGGAAGTCTATCTATTACATAAAGAAGTCCGTTGAGTTCGACTTTTTCTTCGGCTATAGAGCCATAAATTTCTGGTCTGAGAATGAAGAGTGCCTCGCGCAGTGTTTCTCCAGAAACACCCATAGGCTTATAGAATCCCCTGTTAAAGAGGTGGCGCATCGTAATATACATACGCTCGATTGCGCTGCTGCTCTCTTGTGCACGTGTGCGCCCTTGTGTTTTTAATATACCCATATTAAAGGGCAAAGGTACTTAAATTAATGGTAATTGGTCGGCTAGCTTTCGGTCGTTTGCCAGTCTTGGGATTTTGTTTTGCCCGCCCAGCTTTCCTTGGGACTTCATGTAGTCGTTAAAACCTCCTTTGGCAACTTTAGAAATGCGCAATGGCTGCAAGACTTTCCCTGTGATTAAATCTTTGTAGTAAGAGTTCTGAGCTTGTAATGAGGCGTCTAACGCTTTCGCGAAAGCGGTCAAATCTCCACCTGCTACTTCAAACTCAATAAACCACTCGTGGTAAGGCAGTCCATCGCTTGGGGTGATTTGGGGGGCAACGGTAAACTCGTGTATTCTAATGTCCGTTCCCGCTGAAGCTTCGAGCATTGCCTGCTCCACTTCCTTGCCAATCACATGTTCTCCAAACGCCGAAATAAAGTGCTTAATCCTACCAGAAACTACAACTCGATATGGCGATGTGCTCGTAAACATTACGGTGTCGCCCACATTGTAGCCCCAGAGTCCTGCGTTTGTAGAGATAATCATCACATAATTTACGCCCTTCTCTACTAGACCTATGGTCAGGCGCTTCGGTTTTTCGTCAAAAAACTCATCGGCCTTTATAAATTCATAAAAAATGCCGTTGTCCAGCAGCAGCAACATTCCTTCCTCCGTCTGCGTATCCTGAAAAGCAAAGAAGCCCTCGCTCGCAGGAAAAAGCTCAATACTATCCACCCGACGACCTATAAGATCTTCAAACTTGGCACGGTACGGCTCATAGTTTACTCCTCCATAAATAAAGAGATTAAAGTTTTTAAAGAGTTCGCCCACGGGTTTTCCACTTTTTGCCTTCAAGCGTTCAAAATACATTTGCACCCACGGAGGAATACCAGAAATGAGACGCATATCTTTATCTATGGTCTCGGCTATAATTGCGTCTACCTTTGTTTCCCAATCCTCTATGCAGTTTGTTTCCCAGCTAGGCATTCTGTTTTTCTGGAGGTAGTTAGGGACATAATGTGCCACAATTCCAGAAAGACGTCCCAGTTTAATTCCGTTTTGTTCGGTCATTTCTGGGCTTCCTTGAAGAAATATCATCTTTCCATTTACGAAGTCTGCTTTTCCCGTTTCGGCAATATAACAGAGCATTGCATTGCGAGCGGCCGTGGTGTGCGTGGGCATACTTTCCTTTGTAAGCGGGATGTATTTTGAACCAGATGTTGTTCCAGAGGTTTTAGCAAAATAAAGTGGTTTTCCTGGCCACAATACGTTTTCTTCTCCTTCGACCACACGGTCTACGTAGGGTCTTATCGCCTCATAATCGCGTATAGGAACATACTTTACAAAATCATCGTGACAGGCAATATCGTCAAAGGCGTGGTCTTCACCAAAAGCCGTATCCTGAGCCGTCGCAATGAGCTCTTGAAACACCTTTTCTTGAGTATCAATAGGGTTTGCAGCCCATAGATCGATTTTCTTCCTGATGGATTTGGCAAAAATTTTGGCAGCAAAGGATTTGAGTGACATCAGTTAAAATCTATAAAGTTTGCTGGATTAATGGGGTAGCCATTACTCCACAGTTCAAAATGCAGGTGTGGTCCCGTTGTAAGTTCCCCAGTATTTCCCACGGTGGCAATAACTTCACCTGCTTGTACTAGTTCTCCCTGGTCTTTATTAAGGCTAGCGTTGTGTTTGTATACGGTTAACATATTATTCGCGTGCTCTATGATGATCACGTGTCCTGTCGCTGCAGTCCATTCGGCAAAAATTACAGTGCCATCGCCAGCTGCCTTTACCGGAGTATCTTTCTCGGCAACGATATCAATGGCATAATGTCTTATCTCGCTATTATAACCAGAAGATATCGTTCCTTTTACTGGAGGAAAGAGGGCAAAATCAGCTTCGGCAGTTGCAGTCTTAAAAAGGTTGTATTTATCTTCTTTTTCTACCATTACACGTAAAAGGGAATCTTCTTTTGATGCTGTTAAGTCTAATTGTGAAGGGTTGATAATACTATCATCTTGTATAGAATCCTGTAAAAAATCTTCAGCCGTTATGGTGCCCGAAAGCACTCGCTGAATATTTGAATAATATTGATTCCTCACTCGAAGTGCGTTTTCTAGAGAGTCTGTCTTTACAAGCAATTCACGAGCATTTTTCTTAAGCGTAGCGCTAGAATATCCTGGTATGTATTCCCTTAGAGGTGTCAAGGCAATAAGCAACGTTGTCAAAGTAATTAGCACTATTGCCGATATTCCAACTAAAATAAAAACATTAAGACGTGTTAGTTTAAAAGAGATGCGCTCCTCAAAGGTATCTTCATTAAGAATTACTAGCCTGTACTTGTGTAGTAGCTTCTTTGCTATGGCCTTTTTCTTTTCCTTTCTTGCCGTCATAGAGGTACAAATATAGTGGGTATAATGCTAAAATTGATTCATTAACGCCCGTTGCGTTCATTTCTTATTATCTTTGTATCACTAAATTAAAACAGATGGCTTTTTTAGGAATATTTTTAGGAATGGTAGGTCCCTGGCAAATAGGGCTTATTGTAGTTGTAATTCTTTTACTTTTTGGAGGTAAGAAAATCCCAGAGATGATGCGCGGTTTAGGCGGTGGTATCAAGGAGTTTAAAAAAGCTTCGCAAGACGATGACGACGATAAAGACAAAAAGAAGGTTACTGATTAATTTATAATCGGTTGGTATAAATTAAAGGCCCCGACACAGTTGTGTCGGGGCCTTTAATTTATAGATATTATTTTACACGTTATTCCAAGTTTGCCGTGAGCAGTATTGCTTCAAGTTCTGTCATATTATCACGCTTATCTATAGACGGAGAAAAGATAAATCCTTCTATAATTACATAACGATTGTTTTCCTCATCTCTTATCGCATAGTTTATAAACGGTCCAGCCAGAAAGTCGGTGTCTACCTCCCAAAGACCTCGTGTTTCCCAAGCAGGCTTGCCATCGATTTCTGTTTTATTAAGATAGGGTGCAAAGTCTCTTTGAGTTATAAATCTTCCATCATCTACCGGGATCTTGCGTCCCGCAACAGAGTCCCTCATCCTAATGATACGAGCAATAGTATTTGTGTCCTGATCTATAGTTTTTAACGGAACTTCATACACAAGGATGTTCATGTCACCATTTTTCAAGTCTTTGCGCATCCAGAAAAAATTATCCTCCTTTGCCGCATAGCGATACGCTGTTGGGAATTTAAGTGACAGCCCAAAAACGGAGTTTAATGAATCTGTTGCTTTAAGAGATTTTGAAATTTGGTTGCGTCTATGACTAATCTCGCGAGCTTTAAGCTCGTTTATAATCTTAGAGCCGTTCTCGCTTATTAGGGATGCCACTTCTGCATCGTCCTTTCCAGTTACTACAGCAATAGTTTGTGGCGTTGCATAAAAATCATTTTTAAACACAACTCCCGTAGAGTCGCCTTGCTGTATGTACAAAATAAGTCTATTCTCTCTAGGGAATCCTTTAAATGATTCGTGGTTGAGTTGTTTTAGTGTAAAAATAGGCTCGTCTACCGGAAGTCCTAGCGTGGGTTGAGCTAGTACGGTCCTGATACTATCGCCTACGGCACCTTTCCAAGCATCATTCTCAACCACAACATTTATAGTGTTCATCCTACCGCTTGAAAGCTTTCTCGCAGTAGTTCTCTTCTTCTCGCCCTCGCTGCAGGCTGTTATTAAGAATACTAATATAAAAGCAACGCTTAATTGCTTAAAAAAAGGATGATAGATCATAATGGTTATTTTGATACCACCAGGGTCATTCCCGGCTTAAGTTTGGTGCTACTAATATCGTTCCAAACTTTAATATTGTCAACTGAAACGCCAGGAAATTTATTGGCTATTTTCCACAAGGAATCTCCTTGCTGCACAATGTATGTTTTCTTTCCTGCCGTATTGACTTTAGTCTTAGGCTTAGCACTTGCTGTTGTTACAGGCTTTCTGGGATAAATGGTAAGTCGCTGTCCTATCTTTAGATTATTAGATCGTAGGCCATTCCATTTTTTAATTTGGCTTACCCGCACGCCATACTTATTAGCAATTTTGCCTAGAAAATCTCCGCTGCGCACTCGGTATCTTATTTGACTTTTAGCGTCAAAAAGTTGAGGCAATGGTTTTTCTCTTTTGTCTAATTCCGCTTTTGCAAAGGCGTAAATAGCCTCCTCATTATTTACAAACTTCCCGCTAACCTCCGTAGGCAGCCGCAGGTAATATTCCTTGTTTTTTATGACAGGAATAATATCAAGTTTGTATGACGGGTTAAGGAACTGAACTTCCTCCATAGGCACTCCCGTTACCTCTGAGACTTGATCCAGCGTGATCATTTGCTTTATCTGAATAGTGTCTGTTGCAAAGTAATTTACTGGCGGCTTCTCGGGGCGGTAGCCGTGCTCGTCTGCATATTCAAAAAGGTACATCGTGGCAAGAAATGCAGGTACATAACCAGCAGTCTCCCGCGGAAGGTTAGACCGTATATTCCAGTAGTTTTGATATCCGCCAGATCTTCTTATGGCCTTAGACACGTTCCCTGGGCCCGAATTGTAAGATGCCAATGCAAGATCCCAATCGCCAAACATTTTATAGAGCCTAGCAAGATACTGACACGCGGCTTCTGTAGATTTTATGGGATCCATACGCTCGTCCACATAGCTATTTACGTCGAGATCGTACATTTTTCCAGTTGCAAACATAAATTGCCATAGTCCTGTTGCTCCTACTCTAGACTTAGCCTTAGGCCGTAAAGCAGACTCTACAATAGCAAGATATTTCATCTCTAGAGGAATATCGTATTTATCCAGCGTTGCCTCAAACATCGGGAAGTAAAACTCACTTACTGCCATAAGACGTTCCATCGTGGGTTTATGGCGTTTTAAATATAGCCGAATCACACTTTCTAAAGAAGGATTGTATGCTACATTAAACGGCGTACGAGCATTCAGTCGCTCTAAACGCATTTTAAGCGTGTCTGTGGGCAGATCTACTATCACTTCCTCTACATAGTTCAGGTTATGCACCATGTTGTTTATAGAGTCAAATAAATCATACCTGGCGAGCTCCCGGCGCCATATAGAATCTATGCGTTGCGCCACGGGTTCATCATCCAGCTTAAACAAGATAGAGTCCTTAACTGAGGTCTCTAATAATGTTTTGGGTAACTCGTTAGAAAATGTTGTTGTGGTTATGGAATCTATAACAGTAATGGTGTCTCTTGTGAGCTGTTTCTCTACAGGGTTTGTTTCCTTGTAGGTTTCGTAGGAAAGGGTGTCTTGCGCTTTCGCGAAAGCGTAACCTCCAAAAATAAAAATGAGACTAAGTAAATAACGTAATTGCATACTTTTTCAAACGGCTAGTTCGTAAAAATCGTATTTAACCTGCCTACTTGCAAGCAATCGATGTTAATATTGATTATAGCCGAAAATTATGGTAAAAAAAGAAGCGCCTCCCAAATGAATGGGAAGCGCTTCACAGGTAAGGGGGAATATGTTCCCTATCTCTTAACGATCAAGCGTTTTGTAGCGCTTGCGTTCTCCGTCTGAATTTGTACAATGTACGTTCCTACACTCATTCTTGATACATCAAGAGTCGTGCTCTGAACCTCCATTACCTTCTGTCCTAGCATATTGAAAACAGCTACTGTAGCTCCTTCTAATCCTGTTCCAGAAATTGTAACCTCTCCGTTTGCAGGGTTAGGGTACATTGTGAATGCAATGTTTGCAACATCTGCAACACTAAGCGTCTCATCTACCGTGATCACAAACTCACAAGTAGTTGTGTTTCCAGCATCGTCTGTCGCAGTAAGTGTCACTGTCTGTACATCTCCATCGTTTATTACTGTTCCAGCCGCTGGCTCTTGAGTAATCTCAAGGTCTGTATCACAATTGTCTGCAAACAAGCCTGAGTAGTCTTCTATTACATACGTTCCATCCTCTTCTGGTGATACTGCAAAGTCTGCAGGACAATCTATAGTAGGTAGGGTCGTGTCTGTAATCGTTACATTGAAACTGTATGTAACAATAGTTCCAGCTGCGTTTTCAACTTCAAAAGTGTTTGTCGTAACTCCCACAGGGAATGCAGATCCGCTAGCAAGACCAGCAGTCTGTGTTACTGTAAAGGTATCTCCAGCATCACAATCGTTTACAGGCACTATCTCTCCATAGGAAACAATGGTCTCACAATTTTCATCTTGAGATCCAGTACCCGTAAAGATATCTACAGGTCCAGTTACTGAGAAGTTATCCTCAAAGTCAAACTGGTCTATAATACCATCCTGATCACAATCTTCTTTTCCTGCATCTGTAACACCGTCACTTGGATCGTCATCTGCATCTGCCTGATCGTTGATACCATCCATATCGACATCATCTCCGTTAGGTACTGATCCGTCTCCAGCTGGGTCAACATCTGCTCCGTCAGGAATTCCATCCATGTCTGTATCTGGATTGTTAGGATCTGGATCTACACAGTCTGCAAGTCCATCCATATCCACATCTACTGGTGTAGACATATCATCTAAAGGATCACTACCACATTCTGTCTCATAAATATCTGGATATCCATCTCCATCAGAATCACTAAAAGGATCATTAGGATCTACGTCATCCACATCTGGCACACCGTCTCCATCATCGTCGTCATCATCAGTAATTGTAACCGTGTCTGTAGTCATAGCTCCCAGAGAAACATTCAAGTTGTCTGTTCCTGTAAGGGTAAGCTCTATCGTCTCATCTTCATCGATAATCAGGTCATCGATTACTGTGATGTCGATAGTTGCTGTAGTGTTACCAGCCATAACGGTTACCGATGTCCCGATAGGGTCATAATCTGTTCCCTCTGTAGCAGTTCCCATAACGTCAAAGTTTACAACCGTATCACTTCCTACCGGAGCAGATAGTGTTACTGTAAACTGTCCGTCAGTTCCATCTTCAGTGGCAGTTGCAACTGTTGCCGCAATCTCTGCCGTAGCAAGATCGTTATTTACGATAGTCATTGTAGCATTAGCAGGTGTTCCTACTGTTACGTCTGCATTGTCCGTCATATCCAGTGTCGCTATTACCGTTTCATCTCCTTCTACAAGTATATCATCTTCGACCGTTATATCAATTGTAGCTGTCGTATTTCCAGCTGTGATGGTCACTTGTCCCATTCCAACATCAGAGTAATCATCTGGATCTATGGCATCTCCCGTAAGCGTGTAGTCTATGACTACGTTAGCACTTGCTTCTGCACTCATTGTTACCGTAAATGTTCTGGCTGCAACTGCCTCATCTTGATCTGCATCGGCAACGATAGTAACCTCGGCTACGTCTTCATCTACAATGGTATGAGTAACTAAGTCACCAAAAGTTACAATATCTGGATTATCAGATCCCGTAGCAATCATTAAAATAGTCTCGTCCCCTTCTACAATCATATCATCTAGCACCATAATATCTAGCGTAGCTGTTGTTTGCCCCGCTAAGACAGTTACAGTCAAAGGAATTGTATAATCAACGTTTTGCGTAGCAGTACCTCCACCCACAAATATATCTACCTCTGTATCTGTAGATGATGGGTTCGTCAAGGTAATTATTGCTGTTCCGTTTGTTGCTGGCTCTGCACTATCTGTTTCGTTTGCAAATAGTATTACTGACGTATCAGTGTCAAGGATAGTCATCGTTGCAGGTGTTGTGTCTCCTGTTACATTGACATTATCTGTCATCGCTGTTAGTGTTGCGATAATCGTTTCATCTTCCTCAACAATCATATCGTCTATAACTGCAATATCGATCGTAGCCGTTGTATTTCCAGCGTCTATAGTAACTTGACCTGCTACCATCGTATCATCAGTATAATCAATCGTATTTGTCGCTGTACCTGTTAGTGTGTAACTTACAACTACGTCAACGTCTGCGACAGCATCCATCTGGACAGTAAAGATTCTATCTTCAACAGATTCGTTTTGATCCATATCAGCAGCAACCGTAACGGTCGCCATATCGTCATTCGTAATACCTGCCGTTGCAGTATCCGTAATGTCTACCATTAGCGTCGTAGCTGCAAGGTTGTTCATTGAGATTGCAACATCCTCGTCTGCCTCTACTTTCGTATCAACAGTAGGTGAGAATGTGAAGGTCTGTGTCTCACCAGCTGTACCCGCAAACGTAAGTGTTTCAGATACAATCGCCGTGTAGTCCATATCTGCAGTTGTCGCAGTACCATCGGCTGTATTCACATCTACCGTGAACCCGCCGTCAACAGCATTGTCGAGCGTAGCAGTAAAGGTAAGATCACCGTCGTCCTCGTTACCAGATACATCCTCGATCGTAACCGTTGCCATATCATCATTCGTAATACCTGCCGTTGCAGTATCCGTAATGTCTACCATTAGCGTCGTAGCTGCAAGGTTGTTCATTGAGATTGCAACATCCTCGTCTGCCTCTACTTTCGTATCAACAGTAGGTGAGAATGTGAAGGTCTGTGTCT
>NZ_REFV01000008.1 GCF_003688895.1 Dokdonia sinensis | reverse complement strand
AAGTACCGCCACCTTTGTAGGTTCTCTCGATGGAGCTGATATCGATTTGATCGATAATAATGTTCACTATACGTACCGGATGGTTCTCCGGAACAAAATCATCATAACTTGGTGGGAGAAGACTCAACTGGGACTGGTTGTTGGTCTTCCAGACAGGACTGGCTTTCATACCATGAAGATACGAAATACTGAAAAGTATTCAAAAAAAAGAGACTGCCTTTTAAGACAGCCTCTTGTTTTTTTTGCTTTATCCTAAGCATATGGATGTACTCTACTATCTTTGGTAAATAATGACAGAATTACAAACATATGGCATAGCTATAATCGGCGCCCTAATCGCTGGCGGTATTAATACCCTTGCTGGTAATGGGAGTGCTATAACCTTAACCATTCTCACCGAGATTTTGGGGTTGCCTCCTAATGTAGCAAACGGTACAAACCGAATAGGCGTTTTTACCCAATGTGCTGCCACGTCGTGGGTTTTCCATAAAAACGGAAAGCTCAATATTACCCGTAATAAAAAATATATCGTTCCCATATTTATAGGCGCCATCGCTGGTGGGTTGCTAGCTATAAATGTGAGTAATGAGCAGTTTAAGGCGGTTTTTAAGTTTATGATGGTTTTTATGCTTATTGCGGTACTTGTGAAACCTAAACGCTGGCTGAGGGAGACAGATCTAGAGTTCAGGCCTAAGTGGTATATCTATATTCCTTTGTTATTTGCACTAGGGTTTTATGGTGGCTTTATCCAGATGGGAATGGGCGTTTTCTTCCTCATTATTATGGTGCTCGGGATGCGGTTGAATATTATTGAGAGCAATGCGCTCAAGGGATTTGTGATAGGCCTCTACACACTTCTCCTCATAGGGCTTTTCCATTATCAAGGGATGATTGACTGGAAACTGGGCGGGATTATGGCTTTAGGACAAACAGCGGGCGGATATCTCACGGCACGGTTTGCCAGCAAAAACAAAAAAGCAGACCAGATTGCCTATTATGTTTTGATTACCGTTTTAGTATTTGCCATTATTAAACTATTTTTAAGGTAGTGTTGCGCTTTCGCGAAAGCGTAGAAATTAAAAGGTCCCTTATGAAACGTCAACTGTTTAAAACAATTACAATACTCTTTTTCGGGAGCATTTTATGCTTGCTAGGTTGTAAAGAAAAGCAATCAGAAAATATAGCCGAAAATATAGAGGAAGAGTTTGGGCTTAAAGCCTTAATCATCGATGGGCAGAACAATCACGGTGTCTGGCCTAAAACTACAATGATGATGAAGGATTACTTGGAAGAAACGGGTCTTTTTAAAGTAGATGTATATCGTTCTAAATTTACGTATCAAGGTCCGCATCACGGAGTGGTAGATGGTTATGGTAAAGATAGTATCATGCAACTAGCAACAAAATATGCTCTTGATGACAGGAAAATGTATATGGCAAAAGATAGTATCATTCCTGACATTCATTTTTCTCCCCGTTTTGAGGAGTACGATGTAGTGGTGTCTAATTTTGGTTGGCAATCTAGTAACTGGCAACCGCAGGTAAAGAGGGCTTTTGAGAATTATATAGAAAATGGTGGAGGTCTGGTGGTTGTACACGCCGCAAACAATGCTTGGGGTGATTGGGAGGAGTTTAATAAAATGATAGGCGTAGGTGGCTGGGGAGACCGTAGTCTTGATAGTGGATTTCATATTTACTATGACGAAGGCGGAAATGAACAACGTACTGCTGCAAATGGAATGGAATCTTCACACGGACCAGAAGTCGAATTTAAAATTACAACGAGAGCGCCAGAACATCCTATAATGAGAGGTCTCCCTGAGGAATGGATGCACACAAAAGATGAACTCTACGACAGACTAAGAGGTCCTGCAGAAAATGTGACCATTCTTGCTACTGCCTATTCTGATGTTGAGGAAAATGCTCAGCCGTGGGCTTTAGAAAATAAAGGCTCTGGCCGCCATGAGCCTATGCTTATGACCATAAATTATGGAGAGGGGCGTATTTTTCATACCACATTAGGACATATGGACTTTAGTATGGAAAGCGTGGGTTTTATAACCACCTTACAGCGAGGGGCCGAGTGGGCAGCCATAGGTAATGTTACCATTGGAGTTCCTAACGATTTTCCGACCAAGAAAGAAAGTAGTTCAAGAAACTGGGATTATAAAAAATAAAAAAGCACCGACGCACTTGAAGTTTGCCGATGCTCTCTCAGGGGGAAATCTGTTGCTATTAAATAGACGGTCGTCCAAGTAATCGCTTTTCTATTTTCTTTTTCTTTGCTGTTAATCTTTTCATTAAGTCCATAAGGTTGGACTCTTTTGTTTTTTTGTACGTTTCATTTATCGCAAGAATAAGTCTCTTTGCTTCTCTTGATGCGGCTACTCTGTCACTAGTGGACATATTGCTCATTTTGGCCGTTTCAAATGCTAGTGCTTGATCTATAATACTCATTGAGAATAGTATTTTTTGTTTAACTATTTCTAAATTAAGTTAAACAAATGAATATTGCAAATATTTTAAGACTTATTTGTGATTATCAAGAAAAATCCGACAAAGCTATTTTACTGAAAATCAACTTTTAAAACTCAGAAAATCGCTGGTCGAGTAAGAAATCGTTATCTGTGAGCGTTTTTAAGAAAGCAATGAGTTGTTCCTTCTCGGTGTTAGAAATTTCGAGACCTATTGTTCCATCTGCATTACGGAATTGCGCATCTAGTGTAGGACTATTTACCATGCCATTGGTATAAAAATCTAAAACATCGCGCAGAGTCCTAAATCTACCATCGTGCATGTAGGGAAATGTGGTGTCAATATTACGCAGACTAGGTACTTTGAATTTTCTGTTATCCTCTGGTGATCCCGTGACACGTTCTCGCCCTATATCGTTAAACTCTGGGTCTATGGGAAGACCGTTATTTCTAAACGAATGATCTGTTTGTAAAGTTCCAGCATGGCAACTACTACATTTAGCTTCAAAAATACTGCGACCAGCTTCCTCATCTGTGGTAAAGGTCACAGACTCTCCACGTTGCCATTTGTCAAACTTTGAATTGCCTGCTACCATCATTATCATAAACTGAGACAATGCCTTAAACATACGCTCCGAGGTTACACCTTCAGTTCCAAAAGCTTGAGCAAATAGTATTGGATAATTTTCATCCTCCTGTAATTTTCTCAACACGTTTGAGATAGATTCATTCATCTCATCTTCGGCAGTAATTGGGATGATGGGTTGTGCATCTAGAAAAGAGGCTGCTCCGTCCCAATTAAAATCTTGAGCAAAGGCTAGATTTTGTAGTGGTTGTGCATTGCGTGTTCCTATTCTTCCATTTACACCGTGGCTTGTGATATGTGTGTGGTGTGTAAATGAGAATTCTTGAATATGGCAAAACCCACAAGAAATTACCCCAGTAGAAGAAAGTTTACCGTCGTAAAATAATTTTTTACCCAGTTCAAAGCCTTTTTCTGTAGGTGGATTTTGTGAAATATCATAGGTAGGCGCGGGAAAATTAGAAGGAATCTGAAGGTTAAGCAGGTTGTTACTTACTTCTTCAGGAATTTCTGTATAGTCATCATCTACTGCGCTTTCTCCACCATCGTTATCTGAAGAACAGCCGATAATGAAAACAAAAATGGATATTATATAAATGTACTTTTTCACTAGTTTATGCTAAAAGCTGCTTGTATGTTCTGTGCGATTTTAGGTGCATTTATCGGGTCTACTTGAATATCTGCTTTGTCTTCAAGTCTAATGGTATTAGCACCATTAAAAACTTGGCTTACATCAAATGAGATTATCTTGCTACTTGCTGTCGCGCTATTAATTTTTATGTCCTCTCCTATGGCAAGTTCGATTTCTTTATAATTATCTAGGTTTGCTCCGTGACTCCCTACGTGTATAACAAAGTCATTACTTTCTGTTCCGTTTTCTGGGGTATAGGTGCCTTCCATTTTTATAAACTTATAACCAGCACTCCACGACCAGAGCATTCCAGCTTCTTCTGCTGTAGGGACAAAGTTTAAGGTTCCAGACTCAATAGGATATTTTGTAGGGTCTACGCCAAAGCCAAAAGTTATCCTGTCATAAGTTCCAGCGTCAATGTTAGTAAGTGTTATCATTTTTGACGAGGATTCTTCCTCATTAACAACGGCATAACTATCTGCTACCGGATAAATAAACTGGGAGCCATCTTTGCGCGTAAGCGTAATATTTGAGATGATATATTTTAATTCGTTAACTACATATTGCTCGTTGCTCGAGTTTGTGAATGGTGTTCCTAATATCAGATTTTCTGAGCCTATTTTATTTTCAAAACGTAATTCTAAAGAACCAGGTTCTCTGTTTGTATTATCGTCGCTATCACAACTTAAGAGTATACAAGTTGATAATATGAGAAGGCATATTTTTTTCATGAGGCAAGATTTATTCAATTTTAATTAAAAGACCATCTATACTACCGTTGCTTCCCGTAATGTCTTGGTCGTTACTATTACCATCTCCAGCGATCATAATTGAGCCATTTTGTGATACGGCAGCACCATACCCGAAGTCAAGTCCAGAACCGCCTAGCGTTTTTTGCCATTGCACATCACCATCTGCATCTAGTTGGGCCACCCAGATATCGCTCTGGCCCTTATTTTCTGTAATATCACCGTCCTCACTTCTGGAGGCCCCGGTGATTACAAAACCATTCCCTTGTGGTATAATGTCTCTGGCCGCATCAAAACCGGTTCCACCCAAAGTCTTTTCCCAGATCAAATCCCCCTGATTATTAATTTTTACAATCCAAACATCTGCAGTACCCTTAAAATTTGTGATGTCTCCGTCTGCACTACGGGTGTCTCCCGCGATGATATAATTTCCATCTGCTGTTGTTGTAATTGCATAGGCGGTGTCTGTCTCACTACCGCCGTAGTTTTTTTGCCATTGTAGATTACCATTACTATCTATTTTTACGGCCCAGAAATCATAGCTGCCTTTTGGATTTGTGATATCAAAGTCATCGCTCTCAGATGAGCCTACCATAATGACTCCTCCATCTGTTGTTGCCACAACATCATTTGCTCTATCGTTGTTGCTTCCTCCAAAGAATCTTCTCCAGATTAGGTTGCCATTTGCATCTAGTTTATGCACCCAAAATTCTCCCACACCGTGGCGGCCGTCATTTCCCTCGCCATCAGAAGCACTTACATCTAGAAAACCTGCTACAAAATAACCCCCATCAGAGGTTTGCACGATAGCATTTGCTTGATCGGAACCAGAAAATCCAAAGTTGCGTTCCCATTGTACGTTTCCAGAAGCATCTAGTTTTACAACCCATTGGTCATAAAAACCTTCATTAGACGTTATGTCACCATCTGAACTTTGAGCAAAACCTGCTAAAGCATATCCTCCGTCTTGAGTTTGTATTAATTTTTGGCCACGATCATCGTTGTTTCCGCCGTATGTTTTGGACCATTGTATAGCTCCTTCTGTATCTGTCTTTACCATCCAGTACATATTGACCTGTTCCGAATTGTCTATAATGTCGCCATCTACGCTTTGAGAAAACCCAAGTGTTGCAAATCCGCCGTCGCTAGTCGCAATCACATCCCTAAAAGAATCTGCCTGTGAGCCCCCGTAGGTTTTTATAAATGCAACTTCCAGCATATCAACTGGTTCTTCTGTACTTCCGTTATCATCGGTAGTTTCTATTTCTTCGGTATCTGGAGTGGGTGACTCGTCATCAGAGCAGGCAACGGCAAAAATGAGAAATAGGGAAAGGAGGTGTAAACGCTTTCGCGAAAGCGTAAACAACAACATTCTCTGTATAACTTTGTACATAGTGATTCTTTATAAGGGAATTTATCTTCCTCTATTTTATGATAAGACGCTGTGTGAGTGCACCGACCTGCACAAAATAAACGCCAGAAGGCAGATCTGAAGTATTGAGCTGTAGTTTATTTTCTTGAGAGGATACTTGCAGTACTTCTTGACCCAAAATATTGTAGATACTGACACTTCCAAGAGGTTTGTTGAACTGTAAATTAACTAAAGTGGTCGCCGGATTAGGATATACGGATAGGTCTGCCGTTAGAGTTTCGTCTTCAATTCCTAAAAAGTCTGGGTCACGTACTAGCGTAAATCCAGAATCTCCACTTAGGACAATATTGCCACTTCTAAAGAAGGGGTAGACATTCCATAATGCAGATGTTCCTACAGCATCATTAGGTGGAAAAGTGTCAAAATATCCAATCTCTGTCATCGATTCATTACCAATGTCCGAAATATCAAAAACGCGCATCCCCGCTCTATAACTTGCTAAATAGTATTTGTCTCCTACAACGTAGCCATTATGATCTGTAGAAGTATTATTGCCTTCAAATTCAAAATGTAATTCTGGATTGTCTAGGTCATTAAAGTCAAAAATTATGGTTCGTGTGGCAAATCCAAACAAGAGCTCATCAGTCTCGTCTCCCAAAAGAAAATAGCGCTGATTTTCTGTGAACCATCCTTGATGTACATATCCTATATTGGAATATCCTATTGTAGAGATTTCTACTGGATTTGACTTATCCGTAATATCTACGATAGCAATTTCATTCTCATTGCTTCCGATCAAAATCTCGCGTCCTGTATAATCAGAATCTGGTCCAGTATAGGTCACTACTTGTGCGTCGTGGCTGTATGCATTATCGGCATACCCGCCTTCTCCTACTGGATTAAGGGGGTCCTGAATATTGATAAAGTGTGGACCTCCACTAAATGTTTGGGTACCCACACCATAAGCATAGCCACTATCTGTGTTAATCACTATATTATGAGCTTTTCCAAAACCATCATAATGAGCGTCTTCAGTAAATGTTTGTTCTGTAGATACGTCGCGCAAACGTGTAAGGTCAAACACTTGCATACCGTGACCTGACGCTTCACTAACAATAAAGGCGTGGTTGCTATAAACTTTTATGTCTCTCCAGGTGCTATTTATAGTATGTGTAGGTAATTTTCCTAAATATAATGGGTTAGTAGGATCTTCTAGATTAAAAAATGCTGTTCCGTTATTTAAACCTATGAGGGCATACTCAATTCCTGATTCGGGGTCTGTCCAACCCCAAGAGTCGTTTGCAAGAGAAGCATCCATTTGAGCAGGGGTAATTCTGGCCTGTAAGTCATACCCTTCGCAAGGAAATCCGGCAGCTAGGTTGTCTTCGCAAGGAGTTTGGGCTATTAAGGAGAAACTAGCGGAGCTCAATATAAATGCAAATTGTAAAATTTTTTTCATTGTCGAGGGAGTTGTATTAGAAAATAAATGCGCTACTATTATAACAATCATCCATAGAGGATTCCTACTGCGATACCTAATTATTAATGAATAATAACAAGAAACTGTGGGTCTTAGATGACGTTTATAATAATTCACCCAAAAGTAATAATAGTCATTTGTTTGAGCTGTTAAAATCAAAACGATTACAATGGATGGAGGACAATCCTGTTCATTAAGTTGAGAGGAGAAATAATCTTGGCTACCTTTGCATTTATGTTAGAGAATAAAAATCAAAGTCGTACATCATTGAGTGAGCTCGGAGAATTCGGTTTAATAGATCATCTTACAGAGCATTTTAAAATTACAAAAGAAACTACAATAAAGGGTGTGGGCGATGACGCCGCAATTTTAAAGTTTCCAGATGAGCAAGTAGTAGTCACTACAGATTTGCTTATCGAGGGTGTTCATTTTGACTTAAGTTATATGCCCCTTAAGCATCTAGGGTATAAAGCAGTTATGGTCAATCTTTCTGATGTATATGCAATGAATGCAAATGCAAGTCAAATTACGGTTTCTATAGCGGTGTCCAATAGGTTTCCTTTAGAAGCACTTGAAGATCTCTATGCAGGTATTCAGGCGGCTTGTGTTAATTATAAAGTAGATCTTGTAGGTGGAGATACTACATCGTCACAAGTAGGTCTCGTTATTAGTGTAACCGCTATCGGACATTGCGTTGCTGATGATATTGTTAAGCGATCTGGAGCACAGGTTAATGATCTCCTTGTTGTAACTGGAGATGTAGGTGCCGCTTATATGGGATTACAAGTACTAGAAAGAGAAAAAGAAGTTTTTAAGGTCAACCCAAAAAACCAGCCAGACCTTGAGCAATATTCCTATATCGTTGAACGGCAGCTTAAACCTGAGGCACGTAAGGATATTAAACCGCTGCTTAAAGAATTAGGTGTAAAGGCCACAGCGATGATTGATGTAAGTGATGGACTTTCTTCAGAAATTTTACACTTGTGTAAGCAGTCTAACGTTGGTTGTAATCTTTACGAAGATAAAATTCCGCTAGATCCGCAGGTGATAAGCGTATGCGAAGAATTTAAGTTAGATAGCACTACGATTGCGCTTAGTGGTGGAGAAGATTACGAGTTGCTCTTTACAATCGCACAAGCAGATTTTCCTAAGATTAAGGCAAACCCTAATTTTTCTATAATCGGCCACATGACAGAGGAGAAAGAAGGAATGCATCTCATTACCCGTGGCAACACTAAGATTCCTCTAATTGCAAGGGGTTGGAATGCCATGAGTGATAATGAGTAATTTACCTGGCTAGTTTACGTGTATAAAAATTCTCATAAACTTCATTAATACGGCGAAGTTTAGGAGTAAGCGGTGTGTAGTGTCCGTAGCCGTCTAAAGTAAACTGCTTGCGGCAATGCGCACATTCAAATTCCTTTATATTAGACTCATAACGTTTTATAATACGATACTTATGCCCAAATAATTTACATTGTAGATTAGCAAATGGGCTGTAGGTCTGTTCCGTAGTACTTTGTGAATTCATAATTATTAGGGATTTGGGATGAACCAAAATAACGTATAATCTTTGAAATACACAAATTTAACGATGAAATACACTAAATTTTAACATTTTTAAATCAATTTGCCTAAATACTCACAATATTTTTCGGTCCCTAAAAACTCGGAATCAGTAGCATATTTCTGCTTTTAATTTATTTACAACGAGATATCATTCATTGTTAGTAAGAAATGAATTTTGCAAGCGCATACATTGTTTCTGCTGTATTAGAGATATGAGTCATATGACCACCTTCGATAATTTTGAAGTAATTTGTACCTCTTTCGTATGCTTCTTTATGAGCCGCAGCATCAATTATCCAATCTGTTGTGCCTAGAATCATTGCTGTAATTATAGGAGTGTTTATCCAGAAGTTACCATAATCAGGTCGTATAGCCATTCCCTCATTTGCCGCTAGATAGCCTTGCAACGGAGTTTTAAGAGCTTCTTTTAAAGCAACATCAATTATGCTACGGTTAGCTCTTTGTGCCTCGTGATCAAATAAATTTGTAAAAGACATTCGGACAAGTTGTGCGTATTGAGTTTGGGCCATCTTATTTGCCCTTCTCCTTAATGTAACACGTTCATTATCATCAGGATTAGGGGTGGAGTTAAGTAAACAAAGTTTAATGATTTTTTCTGGGTACGCTTTCGCGAAAGCGCAACCCACATAACCGCCCATAGAATGACCAATTAACGTAACATCGTTTAATTGCAATATGCCAATAACTGTATGAACAGCCTCTGCCATATCTTCCATAGTGTGCACATAGCCTATACATTCTGTCTTTCCGTGACCTAAGAGGTCTATGCAAATAACGCGGTGGTTATCTTTAAGCTCATTAATAACAGGTTCCCACATCGTACTATTTTCTAAAAACCCGTGTAACAATACTATAGCATTACCAGCGCCTTGGTCTGTATAAAAAATAGAAGCTCCTTTGTGCTGAATAATCATTTTCCTTTATCTTGAAACGCAAATATCATCGAAACTATGGGACTGACCAAACGTACATTTATAACAGCATTTGCGCTTTTTTCGTTGTTTTTTGGGGCAGGAAACCTCGTATTACCTCCTATGTTGGGTTATAATGCTGGGTCCTCTTGGTTTCTAGTTTTGCTAGGGTTTGCTCTGTCTGCAGTTGTTGTCCCTATACTTGCCATTTATGGACACGCAAGATTGCAAGGAACGATGATGGATTTTGCTCGCAAGGTGTCACCGCTCTTTGCGTTGGTGTATTGTCTCATAGTCTATGCGATCTCTGTCGCTTTACCGGCTCCACGTACCGCATCAGTTACTTATGAAATGTCAATAGCGCCTTATTTTGATATGTCACCGCTGGCATTGAGCTCCATTTACTTTATTCTCGTACTGATATTTGCTCTTAATCGGTCTAAGATTCTCAATCTCATTGGTAAATATCTCACACCCTTAATCATCATAATTTTACTCATTATTATATGTGTAGGATTATTAGGTGATTATGAGCCATTGCGTGCTTCGGCTTTTGATAATACATTATCCAGCGGACTACTGGAAGGTTATCAAACCTTTGATGCCATAGGCGGTGTTGTTGTGGGAGGTGTAATCGTGATTTCACTTGGTATGCAAGGCGGTACGTTTGAGCAACGAAGGTTAATTATTGCTAAGGGAGGGCTTATCGCGGGGCTAGGATTACTTATTATCTATGGAGGGCTCATCGCGTTAGGCGCACAATACGGAACCAAAATAGAAACTGACGACCGTACAGCGCTTCTACAACTACTTAGCAAAGATACATTGGGGAATGTAGGAACAGTATTTTTAGGAGTACTCGTAAGCTTAGCTTGTTTTACTACTGCCGTGGGAATTATCACAGGAACTGCAGATTTTTTTAAGGGACTTTTTGGTAATAGACAGCAGGTGTATCAAATTACAGCTGTGATAGGCTGTATACTAGGTGTCGGTATGGGGCAGCTAGACGTTCACTCTATTATTGTAGTTGCTGTTCCTGCATTGATGTTTATTTACCCCATCACGATTGTGCTCATTTTACTCAATGTGCTTCCTAGGAAATACGCTTTTGCAAAAGCGTTTAAAGCCACCGTAATCACTACCATTATTTTCAGTATTCCAGACTTTCTATCGTCTGTAGGTTTTAGTGATCATATGCAATCTGTTCAAAATACAATTCCTCTTGGATCCGTAGGATTGGGGTGGCTGTTACCTGCTGTGACTATTTTCATATTGTTCAATATTGCTTTCAAGCCAAAACTTTAAAGGTGGATTTACTAACTAATTAGCGTCCAGAGAAATAAATGCTATTATATAGCTTAGTCAATTTGTCCTCAAAAAAGTTTAAAAATGCTGTAAGTTTTTAAATTTGTGCCGACTTATGTTTGTTGGTCCCGTCTAGTTTTCATTAATTTGAATAAATATGATGGCGCTATGAAACAAACTACGCTTCTTCTCAGTTTTTTACTTCTAATCTTTTGCTCCTGTAATCAGGATGTAGATGATGATTATACTACAATTCAAGAATCTGAACTGGATTTGTTATTAGAAAGAAGTATTGATGTAGCTTCTAATGGTGAGGGAGCTGGTTTTTTTACCTTGCCAGAATCGGGAGATTATAATTCCATACCACAAGACCCTTTAAATCCCATTACTCAAGATAAAGTAGATTTAGGCAGGCTCTTACTGCACGAGACAGGAATGGGAGGTAAGCCCAAAATGAATGATCGTAAATTTCAATATGCTTGTGCTACTTGTCATCCCGTGGCATCTGCCTTTGCATCTGGCCGCCGCCAGGGTGTAGGAGAAGGAGGAATAGGTTTTGGGCTTAAAGGAGAAGGTCGTCTTGCCGATTTAGAAATGCCATTAGATTCTCTAGATGTGCAACCTGTACGTGTTCCTACTTTATTAAATCTCGCTTATCAAGACGTGGCGCTTTGGGATGGGCGTTTTGGTGGTACTGGGACAAATGCTGGAACTGAGGCTGGATGGGATTTAATACCAGAAAACTTTGAGGGTTTTCAGGGGATTGAAGTTCAGGCAATGCAGGGACAGGATGAGCACAGACTCCTCATAGACGAATATTTTATAGACACTTTTAATTATCGAGTAATGTTTGATGCAGCCTTTGGCGATGTGCCAGAGGAAGAACGCTATTCTAGAAAAACAGCGGCATTAGCCATTGCTGCATATAATAGAACATTGCTTTCTAACGAGGCGCCCTGGCAGGCATATCTTAAGGGAGATTTAGAAGCAATGAGTGATCGAGAGAAACGAGGTGCTATCGTATTTATGAATGAAGGAAAATGTGTGCAATGTCATACGGGACCAGCATTAAAGGATCGCAGTTTTCACGCTATGGGCTTTGCAGATTTTGATAATGCGCCAGATGCTATTGTAAAACCAGATGTAGATATGTCCCTTGTCACTCGGGGAAGAGGAAGTTTTACAGGAAATCCTCAAGATGACTATAAATTTAAAACGCCCACCTTATATAATCTTGTAGATACAGAGTTTTACGGACACGGTTCCTCTTTTTCTTCTGTTCTGGATGTTGTGCGTTATAAAAATAATGGGGCACCTCAAAATACAAATGTTCCTTCCAGCCAGCTAGCAAGTCAGTTTGGAAACTTGGGATTGTCAGAAAATCAAATGAATGATCTGACGGTATTTATTGAGCGTAGCTTACGAGATTCTAATCTGGTTAGATATGTGCCAGAAGAGGTAAATTCTGGATTTTGCTTTCCTGCAAATGATGCACAAGCGAGAATTGATATAGGTTGTGATTAACATTTCAAACTAAAAAAAAGAAATCCCGCCTAGAGCGGGATTTTTATATTTTGCGAAAGCGCAATTATAGAAACTAAATATCAATGGGGTTTATGAATTCATGAGATCTTCAATCTCCTCTACCGTAATCGGGATGTCGCGCATAAGGTTGAAAGGTTCTCCAGATTCTTGAATTACAAGGTCATCTTCTAGTCTGATACCAAAACCCTCTTCTGGAATATATATACCAGGCTCCACCGTAAACACATTGTTAGACTGCATTGGTTCATGCAAGAGACCATAATCGTGGGTGTCTAGGCCTATGTGGTGAGAAGTGCCGTGCATAAAATACTTCTTATATGCGGGCCAGTCTGGGTTTTCGTTTTGCACGTCTGCCTTGTCTAATAGGCCAAGGTTTAAAAGTTCTGAAGTCATTAATTTTCCTACCTCTATGTGGTATGGCTCCCATAAATTACCAGGAACGAGCATCTTTGAAGCTTCATCTTTTACTCTTAGAACCGCGTTATACACTTCTTTCTGGCGATCAGAAAAACGTCCGCTTACCGGAACGGTCCGTGTCATATCGCTGGAATAGTTTGCATACTCTGCTCCTACATCCATTAAGATGAGGTCCCCAGCCTTACATTGCTGGTTGTTTTCAATATAATGGAGAACGTTGGCATTATTTCCAGAAGCAATGATTGGAGTATAGGCAAATTTCTTAGAACGATTCCTTAAAAATTCGTGCATATATTCTGCTTCAATCTCATACTCCCACACTCCGGGTTTTATAAAATCTAATACGCGACGAAAACCTTTATTTGTGATGTCACAAGCCTGTTGCATGAGATCAATTTCTATTTTATCCTTCACAGAGCGTAAACGCTGTAGTATTGGATTACTCTTTGCAACAGTGTGGGCAGGGTATTTTTTCTTGAGCCAGTCTGTATAGCGATCTTCACGAGTTTGAGTCTCAACAGATGCCCTGTAGTGCTCGTTAGTGTTGATGTATACGGTATCGCATTGGGTCATTAATTCGAACATTACCTTTTCCATATCCTGCAACCAGTACACAGTCTTTATTCCTGAAACTTCAAGTGCTCGTTCTTTAGTCAGTTTTTCGCCTTCCCAAACTGCTATGTGGTCGTTAGTCTCCTTAAGAAAGAGAATCTCGCGATGTTTTTCCTTAGGACTATCAGGGAAGAGAACAAGAATGGATTCTTCTTGATCTACTCCACTTAGGTAAAAAATATCGCGATGCTGCTCAAACGGCATCGCACTGTCTGCAGAAATAGGATACATGTCATTACTGTTAAAAACAGCGAGACTTGACGGTCTCATAGCCGACATAAAGTTCTTTCTGTTTTTTACAAATAGTTTATTGTCTATAGGATGGTATTTCATAAAATAAAATGCTTTGTTTCAAAAGTACAAATTTGAATACGCTTTATAAAAAAAGGAAATTAAAAACAGAACCTTTTATATGAATGAGCTCTGAATGTTCTAATTCACAAGTAAGTCATAATAACTTAGCGCAACAACTTAATTCCAGTTTAAAAGCAAAGTTGTAGTTACCTGCGTTAATAATCAACCATGAGTTAAAAATCAGTTAAATAGAAGTTTTACATTTATAAATAGTAGTAATACTATTATATTTGAAACAGAAATAATCGAATATGAGGAAAATACTATTATTATTGCTGCTATTTTTAATGATTGGACAGGTAAAAGCTCAAGTGGACCAGTCTCAAACAGGCGCTTGGTATATGTACTTTTTTAATAAACAATTTGATAACAATCAATTTGGGATTCAAGGGGACGTACAATATAGAAACTGGAATCTGGGTGGGGACCTAGAACAATTACTTATCCGAACTGGATTGACCTACACACCAGAAAAGTCTAACGTCTTGCTCACCTTAGGTTATGCAAATATTACGTCTGGAGCTTTTGGGGAATCTGACAATAGGACCTCTGAAAATCGAATTTACCAAGAAGCGCTTTTGCCCCATAAAGTCGGGAGCAGGATTTTATTAACACATAGATTTAGATACGAGCAACGATTTGTAGAGGATCAAGATTTTAGAACCAGATATCGCTATAATTTGTTCTTAAATATTCCTTTAAACTCAGAAGCTCTAGATAAAAACACATTTTATGCAGCCTTGTACAATGAGATTTTTATAAATAGTCAGACAGATATAGGAGACAATAGAGAGGTTCAAATTTTTGATAGAAACAGAACATACCTAGGAGCAGGTTATGTAATTAAACAGGGTATGCGAGTGCAGCTAGGATGGATGCATCAGGAGTCAGTAAATATAGGAAAGGGACAACTGCAATTCAGTTTCCACCACAATTTTTAATACAAAAACAAACAATAACAACAATTAAAACCTAGAAAAATGAAAAAACAAATAAAGTTAATCGCATTAAGTACATTACTTATTTCCTTAACATCTTGTAATCAAACAAGTGAAGATGTCAACCAAAAAAATGTTGTCGCTGAGGACACAATAAAGCAATCTCCTATTGCGAGTATAATGACGGCAGAGGAGCAGGCAGATATGTCTCCAGATGAAATTATAGGGAGATTAAAAAAGGGTAACGAGAATTTTGTGAGTAACAATCTTACACAACGTGATCACTCTGCACAACGTCGTCAGGCGATGATAGGACAGTATCCTAAGGCTATTGTACTCTCTTGTGTAGATAGCCGAGTACCGGTTGAAGATGTTTTTGATCTGGGAATAGGCGATATTTTTGTAGCAAGAGTCGCGGGAAATATTGAAAACAAGGACATCGTAGGATCTATGGAGTTTGCTACTGCTGTAGCAGGATCTAAAGTCGTAATCGTAATGGGTCATACTGCCTGTGGAGCTGTAAAGCATGCAATAGATAATACTGATGCGGCCTCTATGGGAATGACCGCTCTAGAGGATCTATTAAACGAGATTAAACCATCATTAGAGGGTATCGAACCTAATGGAGAGATTTCTTCTAAAAATATCCCATTTACAAATACAGTAATTAATGCAAATGCCATTAAAACTGTAGAGGACATTAGAAAGCGATCCCCAAAAATGGCCGAAATGGAAGATCGTGGAGAAATTAAAATAGTTTCTGCTGTATATGATATGGAAACTGGAAAAGTGAACTTCCAGAAATAGTAACTGATAATATAATTAGTTCTGCCGCCTCTAAGTTTGGGAAAATTTCTCAAATTTTGAGGCGGTTTTTTTTGCTTTAAAATAAAAAGTAAGGATCTTCTTGGGAGACTGTTGTTGTTTAATATTACGCTTTCGCGAAAGCAAAAAACTACATTTCCCCAGAGATGTATATATTGTAGTTTCTTACATATACTTTTTTGAGAACATACTTTTTTATAGTGCTATTGCTTTTAAGCACCCTTAGCGTTGCTCAAGAGCCTGCCATCTTTCATCTAGATGATAAGGACGGGTTACCGGATGTCGAGTTTTATGATATATTAGAAGATGATAAAGGGTTTATATGGTTAGCCGCAGATAAGGGTTTGTATCGTTATGACGGACAGGAGTTCAAGCAATTTACAAGCCCCGAGCAGCGTGGTAGATCCGTTTTCTATCTTACTCTAGATCCTTCAGGTGATTTGTGGTGCACAAATCTTGCAGGTCAGTTTCTTTATGTCGACGGCGACCGACTCCAAGTATTTGCAGATTTACGATCGCAGCTCAACGGGGAGTTAGCAAATTTTAAATTTCGAAAAGATGAACTGCACGTTTACGCTATTGATAAGTTGTTGCGTATAGATTTAAAGACCCAAAAACTGCAAGAGACTTATACGGGGCCTGGAAATTATAGCGAGCCATTTTTGCAAGATGAGAAGATATTTTTATCATCTAGCGATGGTGTTGGGGTTATGTCTGATGCATTTGAGATAGAGACTTTACTGGAGATCAAAGGAGTAGGAGGTAAAGGAACTAAAAATTTCTTTTTTGCTTATAAGGGAGAGCAATATCACGTCACGCGCGCTCTCGCTGGGAATGCTATCGTAAGAGTAGATTACGATGCAGGTACTCTTGAATCTATACAGTTGCCAGATATAATATTAGAAGGGGCAATACCTCATATTACAGAACACGAGGGAGCATTATGGGTTTTTACTGATCAAGGAGTACACAAGGGTATCATCGTAAATAATACCTTTACGATAGATAATACGTACTTGTCAAAAGAGTACGTTACTAAATTTACTAAGGATAGAGAACACAGCTACTGGTTTACGACCTTGGATAACGGGGTATTCATAATTCCAAATATTAATCTGAAAAAATACAAAGTACCTAGGGTAGAAAAAATTACAGCTATCGAAAAACTGAATGATAGCATAGTCCTCTTTGGCTCAGCCCGAGGACATTTGGTGCAACATAATATAAGAAAAAATCTTACCGAGCAATTTATCCAGCTTGAAGACTCTATTACAGTAAATGACATTGTCTACAGTAAAGCAAAGAATTTAAGCTACTTGTCACAATGGACAGTATCTAGCGTGCTGGATCATAATACTCAAGAACTAAAGAAAACTGTAGCATATACAGGTACAAAGTCTCTTTCTCGAATTAACGATAGCGTACTTCTTAATGCAGCTTATAATCGAGCGTCGCTCATCACTATAGGTCAAGATGCTAAGATAAAAGAGGATATTACGTTAAATAATAAGAGAGCTTATACCGCCTTTCATGATTTAAAGAAAAAAGATAATTACGTAGCTTATATTGATAATTTGCGGAGATATGATGAGTTTCTTGAGCCTAAGGTTGTTAGAAATGGTATAGAATCTATTCTTGCAACGAGTATTGCCCAAACAGACGACCTTGCACTCTGGGCGGGCACCTACAATGCCGGCCTTATGAAAATAGTAGATGGCGATGTTATTGCAAACTATACGACAAAGGATGGGTTGGTTTCAAATGACATCACACTATTGCGCTCTGATGGCGACCACCTCTGGATTGTAACAGATGATGGCATACAATACTTTAACGTTATTGATAATTCTCTGCGCACGCTTAAAAAAAGAAATGGATTGCTCACTTATAGAATAGTGGACATTACCATGTTTGACGATTCTTTTCTGTTTACAACAGAGGATGGTTACTACGTGGTAAAGCGCACAGAAATTTTTGACCCTCTCGAAGCTCCCCAAGTATACTTTACTAATGTCAGTATAGATGACAAAGATGTGCCGCTTGCAGAGCAATACAATGTACCGTTTAATAAAAATAGAGTACAGATATCTTTTCATACAAATGGTTTCAAGTCTGGTGAGAGTATTCAGTACGAATATAGATTAGTAGGTTTTGACGACGATTGGAAAATGTTAGATAGTAAATCTGGGTCTGTAGAGTATGCTAGTTTAGTTCCTAAGGACTACTTTTTTCAAGTACGATCACGTACGGCGCCTACAGCCCCCTTGAGTCAGATTCAGGAGATAGCCATTAGTGTAAAACTTCCATTCTGGAAACAGTCGTGGTTTTTGATTTTACTTTATATGGCGGGTATAACTTTGAGCGTTTGGTTGGTGTGGAGGCGAGTACGCTTTCGCGAAAGCATAAAAAACAAGCAGCTTAAAACGCTAGCTGTTGAAAAGCAAATTACGGATTTAAAACTAGAGAATTTACGGTCACAAATGAATCCTCACTTTATCTTTAATGCACTCAATTCTATTCAAGAATATATTGTCCTTAACCGAAAAGAAGAAGCAAGTGACTATCTGGGGAAATTTGCAGACCTTATACGCACGTATCTTGATCATAGTTCTAAGGGATCTATTACCATTGCAGAGGAAATAGAATCTCTAGATATGTACCTTGAACTTGAGCGATTAAGATTTGAAGATAAACTAGAATATAAAATTGATAGTACAGCCGTTGATAATCCAGAAGGATTTAGGATTCCCACGATGCTGGTGCAACCCTATGTTGAGAATGCAATTAAACACGGATTATTGCATAAAAAAAGTGATAGGAGATTAACTATTTCTTTTGCCAAAAGTCTAGATGTAGAAAATGCAATCTTATGTATCATTGAAGATAACGGGATAGGTCGGGCAAAGGCTATAGAGCTTAAGGAGAAACGAGATAAAATACATAAGGCCTTTGCCACAAAAGCAACAAGAGAGAGACTGCAACTTATTAATAAAAATGTGCACAAAAATGTAGGCGTCGTTTTTTACGATTTGAAGGATACCGAAAATAATCCCGCAGGAACTAGAGTGGTCCTTACCATACCTTATAAAGAAAAAAGATGAATGTTATTATTATAGACGATGAGAAAAGGGCGCGTAATGTCTTGAGAGTATTATTAGAAGAGCATTGTCCAGAAATCACAACTATTTATGAAGCAGAGGATTTGCGCTCTGGAGTAGCTTTAATAAAGGAACATCATCCAGAAATAGTATTTCTTGATATTGAAATGCCACAACACTCAGGACTGGAAATTGTAAACTTTATAGATAAAGACGCATTTCAATTTGAAATTATATTTACTACTGCATACAGTGAGTATGCCATTAAGGCATTTCAACTCGCGGCTATTGACTATATCTTAAAGCCTGTAAGACCCTCACAAGTAAAAACCGCGGTTGCTCGCGCCATACAATTTATAGGGAAATCTAACATTAATCAAAAACTCGAGGAGCTTAAAAATGAAATGAAATCTGAGGGATTTAAAAAAATCGCACTCCCTGTGGCAGATGGAATACGCTTTGAACAGATAGAAGATATAGTTGTCCTTGAAGCAGATGGAATGTATACAAATATCGCGATGCGAGATGGAGAGACGATAGTTATAAGTAAGCCGCTTAAGCACTTTGTAAATTTACTCCAGGACCTACCTTTTTTTTATAAACCACACCGCTCCTACCTAATAAACATCAGATTTATTAAACAATATATAAAATCTGATGGCGGCTATGTGAGGATGGAAAATGGACAATCCGTATCCATCTCTAAGGATAATAGAGATGATTTTTTAGCCCTAATGCAAAATCAATAAGTTCATTTCTATTTCAATCAGTCATTTCAGAAACCCAAATCGTCGTTTCGGAAATTTCCTTCATTTTGTACGTTTTAATTGCTCATATTTATATTGTGTTAGGAAGGAAAGAAATTTTCTTCAAGATTAAATATTGAGTTTGTTGGGTAATAAAAATCCTTTTTTTAGGATTCTCAACTACATTTTAAAGCTGTGAGCTGGAGAGCTTATAGTTAAAGTTTAGGGGGAAAAGCCGAGTTACGCGATAAGCTAACTCGGTTTTTTGTTTTTGGACCACTTTTGATGCTGTTAAACAAAATCCAAAAATTTTCTTAAAAGTTCTCTTTTCAGTACTTTCCATTTCCAATAAAAATTAAACCAAAAAATGAAATCAAGCCACTTACTGATTACGAGTGCTGTGTTTTTTGCTTTTGCAAAAGCGTACCCACAGCAACCCGCCACATCTCCCGCACAACAAATACAAGCAATAACTCAAAAAGAGCAGTCGCTACAAAGCTCAATGGTAAAGAATCTGCCATTTGAAAATGTAGGTCCTTCCATTATGAGTGGTCGTGTAGTAGACCTGGCAGTAAATCCCGATGTGCCATCAGAGTTTTACGTAGGATATGCAAGTGGTGGTTTGTGGTATACAAATAATAATGGGACAACATTTACACCAGTAATGGACAATGCACCTACACAAAATGTAGGTGAAGTAACCGTAGACTGGAACAGCGGAACCATCTGGGTAGGAACTGGAGAAAACAACGCCTCCCGTTCTAGTTATGCTGGAATCGGACTCTTAAAGTCTACAGATAATGGAGCGACGTGGCAAAATATGGGACTAACAGACTCTCATCACATAGGCAGGATTTTAATTAATCCTGCAAATCCTGATGAGGTTGTTGTCGGTGCACTCGGTCACTTGTATTCTACAAATGAGGAGCGAGGTATTTATAAAACAACGGATGGAGGAAAAACATGGAAGAAAACCCTGTTTGTAAATAGTGAATCTGGAATTATAGATATAGATTGTGACCCAAATAACTTTGACCTGATGTATGCCTCTGCCTGGGATAAAGATCGTAAGGCTTGGGATTTTCAAGGAGCAGGTTCTGGTTCTGGAATCTATAAAAGTATAGACGGTGGAGACACTTGGGAAAAAATGAGTGGTTTTCCATCTGGAGACGGTGTAGGACGCATAGGTCTCGCAGTTTACGATGAGAATACAGTATATGCGGTGCACGATAGTCAGTTTCGCCGTAAGGACGATAATAAAAGGAATGATAATTCTGGAAAACTTTCTAAGGACGATTTTAAAACAATGTCATCGTCAGATTTTCTTGAGCTAGAAGACAAGAAACTAGACGCATATTTAAAAACAAATGGTTTTCAGGAAAAATACCGTGCGGCAAATGTAAAGTCTATGGTACGTCAGGGCGATGTAAAGCCTATTGACCTTGCAACATATCTAGAAACGGCAAATACCCAATTGTTTGACACGCCAGTTGTAGGTGCAGAGGTGTATCGCTCTGACGATGCTGGAAAAACTTGGAAAAAGACACACGAAGGTTATATAGATGATTTGTACTATAGCTATGGATATTATTTTGGAGAAATTAATGTAAACCCAAATGATGATAAAGACATTTACATTTACGGCGTTCCCATTGTAAAATCTAAGGACGGCGGAAAAAGCTTTACCAGTATCTCGGCAGAGAACGTGCACTCGGATCATCACGCTTTATGGATAAATCCTAAAAACGAGAAACACCTCATAAATGGTAATGATGGTGGAGTAAATATAACGTATGATGATGGTGAAAACTGGATAAAGGCAAATCAACCTGCAGTAGGCCAGTTTTATAGCATTCAGGTAGATAATGAGGAGCCATATAATATTTACGGTGGCTTACAAGATAATGGTGTTTGGGTCGGGCCCAGCGATGCTAGAGAAAATAAAGAGTGGCAGCAAAGTGGTCAGTACCCTTGGGAAAGCATAATGGGCGGTGATGGTATGCAAGTACAGGTAGATAGTCGAGATGCAAATCTTGTTTATACAGGATTCCAGTTTGGGAATTATTTCCGCATAAACCGTGAGACAGAAGACTTCAAGCGTTTTGATATTAAACACGAGCTAGGGGAGAAACCATATCGTTTTAATTGGCAAACTCCTATTTTATTAAGCCCGCACAATCAAGACATCCTTTACTTAGGCGGTAATAAATTAATGCGCTCTATGAATCAAGGAGATGACTGGGTAGCGATAAGTGACGACCTTACAAATGGTGCTAAAGATGGTAATGTAGCCTACGGGACACTCACAACAATATCTGAATCCCCATTCCAGTTTGGGTTGATTTACACAGGAAGCGACGACGGGAAGATTTATGTAACCAAAAGTGCAGGAGCAACTTGGCAAGATATTTCAGGCACAATGCCTAAAGATTTATGGGTCTCTCGAGTAGTTGCCAGCGAGCATAAAAAAGAGCGCGTTTATGCTACGCTAAATGGCTATCGTTGGGATGATTTTAAAACATACGTGTATATGTCTGACAACTACGGACAAACCTGGAAGGATATCTCGGGCAACATCCCAATGTCGCCTGTAAACGTAATCGTTGAAGATCCTAAAAAAGACAATATCATTTACGTGGGTACAGATAACGGTGCTTATGTGAGTATAAATAATGGCGGGGAGTATCACGCTTTCGCGAAAGCGGTCTCAGACGAGTCTACAGTACCACTACCAGCCGTTGCCATACACGATATGAAAATCCAAAAGCGAGAAAACCACTTGCTACTAGGAACCCACGGCCGAAGCATTTATCGAGCAAATATAAGCCCTATCCAAAGTATAGATATGAGCAAGAATGTGCAGCTTTTTGATATTCTCCCAGTACAGGCCTCCCGAAGATGGGGTAATAGCTTCAGCATGTGGGGCGATCCCTTCGAACCGTCTGTAGTGGTTAATTATTACACGGGATATTCTGGTAAGTTTAGTCTTGTTGTAAAAAATGAAGAAGGAAAGGAGCTTCAGCGCATTCCGCTTATTCCGAATACAGGGATTAGTGTTGCTAATTATGACCTAACCATAACTGAAAAAGGCAAGAAGACCCTCGAAAAAGCAAATAGCGAACTCGATATTCAAAAGCAAAAGAATGGGAAATATTACCTACCTAAAGGCAAATACACAATTTCTTTAGATAGTGGTAACGATTCTAATGCAGCGAGCACCCAGCTTGAGGTTAAATAACCGCTGCTCAAAATAAGTTAAGTGTGAAACCCGGCAAAAGCCTCTCTTTTGCCGGGTTTTTATTGTAAGCCTCTTTACGAGATAAATTTGACAAAGATTGGAGCAGCGTTATTCCGCTTTCGCGAAAGCAAAAAATTCCCAATTTATATCTAAAAATCTTTCATAATAATTGAAACTGTTCAGCGCTTTGGCCTTTTCTTGAATAAGAATCCTAAATACCTTGAACAAACACCCAAAACTCCTTATAATCATTCTAAATAAATGGAATAACTGCTTAGTATTGTTGTTAAAAAAACGTTTGCGCCGTATTTTTGTGTAGATTATTCCAAACCTAAATTTAAATGAGCGGATTATTAAAATCTTCGATTGGCCGAAAGGTAGCTATGGCGCTGTCAGGTCTTTTTCTTGTTGTCTTTCTTACACAGCACTTTGTGATAAATAGTACTGCGGTAATTGCTCCAGATACGTTTAATGCCTGGTCGCATTTTATGGGTACAAACCCGCTAGTTCAATTTGTATTGCAACCTATATTAATTTTTGGGGTTGTATTTCACTTTGTTATGGGATTTGTCCTAGAATTGCAAAATAGAAAAGCACGTCCTGTAGGGTATGTTGAATATAAGGGTAGTGCAAATGCTCCTTGGACATCGCGCAATATGATATTGTCTGGTATAACCATTTTAGCATTTTTAGGATTACACTTTTACGATTTCTGGATTCCAGAAATGATACACAAGTATGTAGAGTTTGCTCCAGAGGACCCCACTCGCTACTACGCAGAAACAGTACACAAGTTTGAAAGTCCAGTTCGAGTAGGATTGTATGTAATTTCTTTTGTCTTTTTAGCGCTGCATTTATGGCATGGCTTTGCATCTACATTTCAGTCTGTAGGATTTAATAATTCATACTCTAAAGCACTGTCTAAATTTGCAAAAGTTTGGTCAGTTGCTATTCCCGTAGGATTTATCCTAATTGCAGTATATCTGCATTTTAATCAAATTCCTCACTAAAAAAATAAAGCTATGGCATTAGATTCTAAAATACCTTCAGGACCACTAGCTGATAAGTGGACGAAGCATAAAAACGAAATTAACCTTGTAAACCCTGCAAACAAACGTCTTATAGATGTGATTGTGGTAGGTACAGGACTTGCAGGAGGATCTGCTGCGGCAACGCTCGCAGAGCTGGGTTATAACGTTAAAGCATTTTGCTTTCAAGACTCACCTCGTCGTGCGCACTCTATTGCAGCACAAGGAGGAATAAACGCAGCAAAAAATTATCAAGGAGATGGTGATTCTACCTACCGATTATTTTACGATACCGTAAAAGGTGGTGATTACCGCTCGCGTGAGGCAAACGTATATCGTCTAGCTGAGGTCTCTACAAATATCATTGACCAGTGTGTGGCTCAAGGCGTTCCTTTTGCCCGTGATTATGGAGGGTTGTTAGATAACCGCTCTTTTGGTGGTGTACTCGTAAGTCGTACGTTTTACGCTAAAGGACAGACGGGACAGCAACTTTTACTTGGAGCCTATTCTGCGATGAATCGCCAGATAGGTCGTGGTAAAATAAAAATGTACAACCGTCACGAGATGCTAGACGTAGTAAAAATAGACGGAAAAGCTCGTGGTATTATTACCCGTAACCTAGTTACAGGAGAAATAGAGCGTCACTCTGCTCACGCAGTTGTACTAGGAACAGGTGGTTACGGTAACGTATTCTACTTATCTACCAACGCTATGGGGTCTAATGTAACAGCAGCCTGGAAAGCGCACAAACGTGGAGCGTATTTTGCAAATCCGTGTTACACGCAAATACACCCTACGTGTATTCCAGTATCTGGAGACCACCAGTCTAAACTGACTTTGATGTCAGAATCATTGCGTAATGACGGTCGTATCTGGGTGCCTAGAAAGAAAGATGATGCAGAGGCAATCAGAGCAGGTAAATTAAAGCCAACTGAACTTAAGGAAGAAGATAGAGATTACTATTTAGAGCGTCGTTATCCAGCCTTTGGTAACTTAGTTCCTCGTGATGTAGCATCACGTGCGGCAAAAGAGCGTTGCGATGCAGGATTTGGTGTAAACAAAACTGGTGAAGCAGTGTATTTAGATTTTGCTGCAGCAATCGAACGTTATGGGAAAGAGCAAGCCTACGTACAGCATTTAGATGCTAACGACAAAGCACTAGTTAAAAAGTTAGGTCAAGAAGTTGTAAAAACTAAGTACGGTAACCTCTTCCAGATGTACAATAAAATTGTAGATCAAGACCCATACAATACACCGATGATGATTTACCCAGCGGTACATTACACCATGGGTGGTCTTTGGGTAGATTATAACTTACAGACTACTGTAGAAGGACTCTATGCAATCGGTGAAGCAAACTTCTCAGATCACGGTGCAAACCGCTTAGGTGCATCTGCGCTTATGCAAGGTCTGGCAGATGGATACTTCGTATTACCGTATACTATAGGAGATTACCTAGCACACGACATTCGTACAGGGCCAATTCCTACAGATACACCTGAGTTTGAAGAAGCAGAGCAAAATGTGAGAAGTCAGGTAGATGCCTTAATAAATAATAACGGGACTAAACCTGTAGATTACTTCCACAAAAAGCTAGGTAAAATTATGTGGAACAAATGTGGGATGTCTCGTAATGCGACAGACCTACAGAGCGCAATCGATGAGATTGCAGCTTTGAGAGCTGAGTTCTATAAAGAAGTTCGTGTTCCTGGTGAGCAAAATGAATTTAATGAAGAGCTTGCAAAAGCACTACGAGTTGCAGATTTTCTAGAGCTAGGAGAATTATTTGCTAAGGATGCGCTTACGCGTGAAGAATCTTGTGGAGGTCACTTCCGTGAGGAGTCTGTAGAATTGGACGGACCTCAAAAGGGAGAGGCGTTGCGCGATGATGAAAACTTCACGTTCGTATCTGCCTGGGAATATAAAGGAGCGCCAAAGGATGCAGTATTGCATAAAGAGGATCTCAATTACGAGAATATTGAAGTGAAACAAAGAAGCTATAAATAAGAAAAGACTATGAAACTAACACTAAAGGTTTGGCGCCAGAAAAACGCCACAGCTAAAGGACAACTAGTAACATACACAATCGATGGTATCGATGGTGATATGTCTTTCTTAGAGATGATGGATATGCTTAATAATAAGCTTATCAACGAAGGAGATGCACCTGTGACTTTTGATCACGATTGTCGTGAGGGGATTTGTGGTTCTTGTTCTATGTTTATAAACGGTGAGGCACACGGTCCTGATAGACTTGTGACGACTTGCCAGTTACATATGCGTAAATTTAAAGACGGTGATACCATTACCATAGAACCTTTTAGAGCAGCAGGTTTCCCTGTGATCAAGGATCTTATGGTAGACCGTTCTGCCTTTGACCGTATCCAGCACGCTGGAGGATTTATTTCTGTAAATACTTCTGGAAATACGCAAGATGCGAACTCAATTCCTATTGAAAAAGAAAATGCAGATAACGCTTTTGCAGCAGCTACTTGTATCGGTTGTGGGGCGTGTGTAGCAAGTTGTAAAAACTCGAGTGCAATGCTTTTTGTTGGTGCAAAAGTGAGCCAGTTTGCCTTATTACCTCAAGGTGAAGTAGAAGCTACAAACCGTGTGCTTAATATGGTAAAGCAAATGGATGAAGAAGGTTTTGGAAACTGCACAAACACAGGAGCTTGCGAGGTAGAGTGTCCTAAAGGAATTTCTCTAGAAAACATCGCGAGAATGAACCGTGAGTATCTTGCCGCAAGTTTAGAAGGTTAAATACACTCCCGCGTAGCCGGGAATCGTAAAATTATAGAATCCCAAATTCCAGTTATGGAGTTTGGGATTTTTTACGCTTTCGCGAAAGCGTAACTCTTATATTTCTCTTTTGTTAAAAAGAATGACTAGTCGTTTAGTGATTTGTATATTAATGAAGTGATCTACGATGAGGCCAAAATAGTTGTCCCTCGCTTTAAAGAAGCTTTCAGAAAGAAGCGCTCTAAAATGATGAGTCAAGTAAATTATTTAGCTTTAGGGGCAAATGCCTGTTGCTTTAATCAATTGTATTTTAGAGTTTTGCATCTCATAACTAAACAAGTAAAAAATGAAATCTTTAAAATCAATCTTTGCTATCTTACTATTTTCGACATTTATCGCCTGCGATGATGTTGATGAGCTCACAGAAATCGACACCACTTTTACAATGACAGAATCGTTTGACGTTGCAGTACAAGCTGGTGATGATGAATTACAATCCTTTACGGAGACGGCAACATTTAATCTTGCAGAAGATGATGATGTTGCAGATAATTTAAGTTCTATAGAAGAGGTGACGATTAATTCGCTTACGTATAGATTTTCTAATGTAGTAGGGATTGGGGCAAGAATTACAAGCGCTCAGCTCTCTGTAGGTTCAACTACTATTTCTCTCGCTGCTGTTACGCCAAGTGACGCAGGCTCTCAGGTTTTTACTGTGGCAGATACCGCTGCCTTAAATACTATTGCGACTGCGTTGCGCAATAATCCTCAGGCAACCGTTACATACTCTGGAGAGGTGGCTGATGCTCCTCTTGCGTTTACATTAACCGCAAGTATGAATGTAACTGTTGTAGTGGACGTGCTTTAAATTTGAATTTTACTCGAAAATCATACTTATACAAAATCCCTGATGTTCTTGAAACATCAGGGCTTTTTTTATTTGTAATTTACGTTTGAGGATATTCTAAAAGCCTAGAAAAAATGCTGTCGCTGCTACTGCAGCTATGAGTATGACAAGGGCAATTATTATTATTCCTGCTCCTATTTTAGTCTTTTTGTTGTCTTGTAGTAAGTATTCTTCAGTTGGGTCGTTTTCGTCTTTTATGATATCTGCCATTGCTGTTCTATTAATTGGTTTAATACTAATTTACGTTTAGGACGTATTTTTCTGATAGTCGTTAAGGAAGATTAACACTAATTTTTAGAGTTGTTTAACGGATGGTGGATTGTTTCTTAATGATAGATTTAGCAATATCTGTATATTGAATTTTAACCAGCAGACAAGTTTAAACCGATATTGAACTTCATTTAATGAGTAAACCTTTACTTATCGCTTTTACATCTAAATATCTACCACAGGACTCTTAAAATAAAGTAGTTCTGCTCAAAAAAAATGCGCTTTCTTGATTGGTTTAAGATTTTACTTTCGCGAAAGCGAACCCATCTGCACAATAAGAAGACCCGATACGTATAGTATTGGGTCTTATAGTTATAAAATTAGTTCCTAAATTAGGACCTTTTGTGCTCTGTGCTATAAAGCTCTAGTAGGTTCATAATTTCCTCGATAAGGTCCTTTGTTTCTAATAATAGTCCGAAGTATAGCGTGGTATTTTTCGGACTGGATTCCTCAGAACGTGTGCGCTCCACTTGTTTCTGGATTTTATCCTTAACATCGTCGTAGAGTTCCTGCTTTTTACCTATAAGAATATCTATTTTGTAATAGTTGCGATCCTTAAAAGCAATTTCTGTCTCGCTTAGGAAAGCGTTCAATTTGTTGTTTATTTCTTGAAGGTCTCGTATCTGATTAAAGCGCAATGGCTTGTGATTATTGTTTATATGCTTGTAACTTGCCTTTGCAATATAGTCTAGGGACTGTGTAATATCCTCGAGATATCCTAGAATCTGGATGTAAAAGTTAGAACCTCTTACGCTAGTTTCTTCTAAATTTTTAATGAAGTAAAAGATATTACCGCGTAATTCGTCAATCTCTTTATTGAGTTTTTCTACCCATTTACGACTCTTTTTAAGACTATTTACTTCTCCCTTAGAAAGACCCTTGAGTACATTAGTGTAGATTTTATTTGTTCTAGAAACTGTTTTTGCAATATTATCTGCACTTTCTTCTATAATACCAGCTATAGTAATGCTTTCGGCTTTTTTAAGGTCTTCTTGAGCTTTTGCTTTGAGACTATCTTTTTTACTGCTCAAATAGTTACGTACGATCATTATAAGTGCAAGAAAGAAAAGCGCGATGATTGCATAATTTCCACCTAAATACATGAGGTATGCAAGTATAGCTGCGGCAGAAAATGCACTTAAAGCCGTTAGGAACCAGCCACCTATCACGTTTAGCACACCTGCGACTCGATATACAGCGCTCTCACTTCCCCAAGCCCTGTCTGCAAGAGAAGTTCCCATTGCAACCATAAAGGTCACATATGTGGTGGATAATGGCAGTTTTAATCCCGTAGCTACAGAAATAAGAACACTTGCAATAACTAGATTAACAGCTGCACGCACCATATCAAAAGCAGGGACTTCAGATTTTGGAATTGTAGCTGTAGTGGTGGATTTTTCAAATCTTTGATTTATAAAATTTGAAGAGCTTGCTGGCATCACTTTATTTATTCCGGTACCTAAAACAATCACACCACGCACTAATTTTTGAGAAAGCCAGTTGGGCTCAAAACGTTCTTTTACTTCATCCTGACGGGAAAGGTCTACAGAAGTCTTGACCACACGTCTCGCTTTTTCTGAAAACCATAAAGTTAGTACCATTACGAGTCCAGCGATTAATAAAAGATAGGGTTGTGTAGGAACTTTTTCTGCCAGACTCTCCATACTAAAGGCGGAGGGTAACGTCCCATTTGCTGTAAACTCAGCGAGCCAACTTAAGAAGGCATTATAAGCAGCCATCGGAACGCCTATAAAGTTTACAAGGTCGTTGCCAGCAAAAGCCATTGCGAGGGCAAAGGTTCCAACTATAATGATGACACGGTATACATTGATTTTAAAAAATTTATGTGTTACTCCTGATAGTACAGTCCATAAGATAAAGTTTACTCCTAGAAATTGTAGTAAGTTTTCATTTGCCCAAGATGAAAACTCTGGAGGAAGGATATTAGTGCTTTTAAGTCCTTTAATAATAATAAAATAAGCAATAGCAGTAATCGCTACACCGCCGAAGACAGCTGCCACCCAACTCGCTTTTTTCTCAAAATTGAATGTCAATAATAATCTTGAGATAAACTGTACAATTGCACCTACGGAGAATGCAATGACTACAGAGAGCAAGATACCTAGTATGATCTCTGTTGCCTTGTCCGTATTTATATAATTCCCTATTTCAAGTAATGTGTCATTATTATTGGAAATCTTTACTATAGACATTGCAACTGCCGCCCCTAGAAGCTCAAATACTATAGAAACAGTAGTAGAAGTAGGCATTCCCAAACTATTAAAAATGTCGAGAAGGATAATGTCTGTGATCATTACAGCCATAAAAATGATCATAATCTCATTAAAGTAAAACTGACTGGGATCAAAAATACCTTTACGGGCTACTTCCATCATCCCGCTAGAGGAGAGTGCTCCAAAAGCAATTCCAACACTAGCTACTATCATAATTGTTCTGAAGCTTACAGCCTTAGAACCTATAGCCGAGTTCAGAAAATTTACGGCATCATTACTAACACCTACAACAAGATCTGCAATGGCGAGTATTGCGAGAGCAATAATCATAAAAATGTACATATTCTCCATAAAAGAAAGCTCGTTTTAAAGCCAAGGGCAAAATTCCAAATTTCTAAACAAGGGAATGTTACCATAAGGTTATAATGCATCGAAGATAGCTGTTTTTTTCAGGTCATCACAAACCCGTTTAAGAATTTGCATCAGCGGGCGATTGTAATTAAATAAGTTCAGATGTTACTATTTTAACTTGAGTTAAATTGTTAAAAATAGACACATAAAAACCTGAAAAAGAGATTATTATAATTTTAATGTAAATTTAATGTTATGTAATTGTTACGTAATTCTTGTGTAAATGTAAACTTTAGATTAACTTAGCATTAAGTTTAATGATAAAGACCCAAATATTATGAAAAAGTTGATGATGATTTTAGTAGCGGTGATCGTAGTAAACGTGGCACAAGCTCAAGAAAAAGTAAAAAAAGATACATATATTCAGAATGGTGACCTTATAGAGGCAACATTATATCACGACGATGGCACTATCAGTCAGCAAGGTTTCTTTACTGCAAAAGGAGTCATTACTGGTGAGTGGGTAAGTTATAATCGTAATGGAGAGAAACTTGCAGTTGCTCAGTATGATAAAGGGGCAAAAGTAGGAACTTGGTTTTTTTGGAGTGATGACAATACACTTAAAGAAGTACAATACTCGAACTCTAAGATCGCCTCAGTAAACGTTTGGAAAAATGAAGGTGAGCGTGTTGTGAGTAATAAATAGGGTTACGCTTTCGCGAAAGCATACAAGTATAATTCCTCATATACTTGAACTAAAAAAGGTCTCTTTCATTGAAAGAGACCTTTTTTATTGGCTAAATCTTACGCTGTATCTAGCGTATTCTTTTAGTTACGTGTCCATCCACCGCTCCAAGAAGCGTAGTCTGCACCAGTACCGTTACCTACTCCTGTAAAGAATGTAGTCTCGTCAAAGGTAGCGCCTGTATCATTTTTAAGTGTTACAATAACGTCTTCAAAGCTAATATCTGTAACACCAGTATCTCCATTTGTTACACCTTCCCCTGTAAAATTCTCACCATCCTCGTCGTCTAGGTCAAAACCTTCGGCAAATCCAGATAATAAGACATTGTTAAATAATGCACGAGTCCCAGCTCTTAAACGAATGGCTTCGTTTTCATTTGTAGATCCATTACCATTTATAGTAAGGTTATTTATAGATGGAGAAGACCAGAAAATAGGGCTCGAGTTGTTTCCTATGTCTGTATTAAAACCATCTCCTTCTATTCCTTTATCGTGAGACTGTCTGTGCTCGATGTAAACATCTGTAAGCGTTCCCGTAAAACCTTCTGTCCAGTCTACAGAGTCATCCTGAGCTCCTACTACAGAGATATGAGAAGCATTTACAGTTCCTCCAAAGAATTCTACGCCATCATCTTTACCTTCGAAAGCTTGGATAAAATCTATAGTTGTTCCGTTACCTACTCCATAAAATGAGAATCCGTTATTCTCAGAAGATGCATCTGCCGCTCCTCCAGAATACTCGATACGTACGTATCTTAAGATTCCAGAGTTATCATTAACAGCACTACCACCGTAAGGTAATCCACCTATTTCTGATGTAGAAGTAGCATTCCCACCAGTAACAGAATTTATAGGTGCTTTTCCTAATATAATAAGACCACCCCAATCTCCTGCATTAGGAGTAGCAGAGTTAGAAGTAAAAACTATCGGGTTAGAAGAAGTACCTTCTGCCATTATTTTTCCGCCTTGTAATACAGCAACATAAACATCTGCACCGGTAGTAGCTTTGATTACAGCGCCAGGATTTACAGTTAGTGTAAAACCATCCGGTACAATAAGCGCACTTGTAAGTGTGTATTCTGTTCCAGCTGCAAGAACTAGATCTTCAGAAAGTGTACCACCTATAGTAAGATCTGTAGGGTCTACAGGGTTTCCGTTATCTCCTCCGTTTTGATTAATGGTGATGTCTGCCGTGTCATCATCAGAACAGCCTACAAATAATGTAGCTGCCGCAAAAATTGCTAAAAGAAATTTGTTTGCTTTCATAATTTTGAATTTTAAATTGTTCGTTTTGATTGGATTAATTAAAATTTATATTTCAGTTGTAGTCCTAAGTTAAGACCACGTTTGTAACTTGATAAAGCAATATCACCGCCATCGATTTCACGTACGCGTTCGATAGTAGGGTTTAGTAAATTCTTTACGCTCGCATTAATTTCAAAATGCTCATTTATGGTATTCTTCCATACGAAGTCTATGGTAGGCACTCCTTTTTCAATAATATTTCCTAACTGCCCTGATCCTAATGCGTCTATACGGTCTGAGAAATAAGAGAATACAAGGTTTGCTACTGGTTTATACTCACCAAATGTTGGGCTGTAGCTCAAATCTGCGTTTAAGAGCAGTGGAGAAGCTCCTTGGAGCTGGTCAGAGTCTCTGTCAAATGTGGTAGAGAATATACCTTGCGAGCTTTTTAAGTCCTGCGTTGTATATGTGTATGTTGCATTAAGACCTGCAGATAAAATATTCTCATCTTCAGCATCTACAAGAAGCCCTTTTCTTGCTTCTAGTTCAAATCCTAACACGTCTGCTCTGTCTCCCGTTCTAAAGAAACGCTGTGTTCCCGTTGCGTCATTTGCAACTACGAGGTTTACTGGGTCATTAATTGCTTTTGCGAAAGCGCCTATAGAAAATATCTCTCCGCGCTCCATAAACCATTCATATTTTACATCTAGGTTATAAATTCTAGAAAAAGCAGGGTCGCTTAGAAGGTCTGGGTTACCACCTATACGTTGTGTAACGTCTTCATATACGAAAGGTGCAACCTCTTTAAATTCTGGATTTGAAACTGTACTACTAAAGCTGAAACGTAATGCTTGATCCTCAGTAAGTGCGTACTTCACATTTAAGCTAGGTAAAAAGAATACCTCACTCGCCTCTCTAAAACCAGGGTCTGTAGGAGGGAGGTTAATTACGTCGTACGTAATATCTTGATCAAAAAGTTCAACACGCAATCCAGGAACAAGAGAGAGTTTCTCATTTAATTGATAAACGGCTTCTCCAAAAACGCCGTGCACCATAAGATTACCTTCATAAGTGTTTTCAGTACGACCAGGTAGGTTATTGTTTCCTAATCCATTTGCTGGATCAAGAGCATTAAAAACAACCGTATTAAATACTGTTCCTATATTCTCAGGAGCAAAGACACCATTTAAGTCTCTAACATCACCTACTTCTGTATTAGGCTGTATAAAATCATAACCGTAACGTATGTTATCAAATACACGCTTTTTGGTACGACCATTATACCCAAAGTTAAAGCTCAAGTCTTCAGACTGCTCATAGTTAAAGTTAATGCGCGCATTCAGCTCATCATCTTCTATGTTTTGGAAATAACGCTGGTTGTCAAAGGCTATGTTGCTAAAAAAGGTTGCGTTAGTATTTGGGTCACCGTCTAGCTCTAGGTCATAACGCTCCACAGAAATACGCTTACGGTCCGGCTGACGTGCAAATACCTTATTATATCCTAAGCCCCAGTCTAGTTTTAATTTCTCATTGATGCTGTTTGTACCCGTAATCTGATTTACAAAAATCATATCCTGCTCAAACTGAATGTTAGACTGGTAAAACCCTTTATCAGTATTTAAAATAGCGTCACGATTTATCCCGAGTCCTTTGGTTCCAAAGTAGCTTGCTTGATCCGTGGCATCATTTATAAATAGGGAGTTAAACTTTATTTTATGATCTCCATTGATTCGGTAAACGATATTTGCCATAGCCGTTGTATTACGACTATACTCGTATTCTTCTGAGTTGGGAAAGCGTTTTTTCTCTACTGTAGTATAATCTACTGCTGGCCCTTCTCTAAATTCATAATTATTGCCGAATGATGCTGTTGCAAAAACGCTTAATCTAGATTCCTCTCCTACATCCCAAGACTTACCTCCAGATATGCTACCTAAAAGACCAGTAGTTGCGTTTGCATCTATAGCATCTACACCGTGAGAAAGGATGACTGCATAAGGGTCGTTTTGATATCTATTATAAAAACCAAAGAATCCTGTTCCTTCACTCTTTACAAAATTAGAGCCTACAGCATTAGTATTTATAGACGTACCTAAGTCTACGTCTAGAAAGAAATCTCCAGTATATTCTTTGGCCACAATATCAACATTACCCGCGGCAAAGTCTCCATAAAAGTTTGCAGCATACGTTTTGCTTACTCCTACATTTTGTATAACGTCAGAAGAGAATAGGTTTAGATCCATATTCTTCTTCTCGATATTGTTTGCAGGAAGACTCAGTCCATTATAAGTAGTATTCAGGTACCTGTCTCCTAGACCACGCACGTATACATTACCGCCACCGCCTTCTTGTTTTGATATCCCAGAGATCTTAGTAACCGCAGCAGCTGCGTCACTTACACCTTTACGAGCAAGTTCTTGAGCACCTATACTTTGTTTTATAGTTGTTGCCTTTTTCTGGTCTAAAAGTAATGCAGCTTCCGTTTCTTTACGCACCGTTGTTTTTACGATAACCTCGTCTAGTAGTGCTCCGGCACTCATTTCTTGGTTTACAACGGTCGTGTTTCCGGCAGTTACAACAATATTAGTTTTTTCTACAGATTGATATCCTACAAATGAAAATTCAATAGTGTAGGTTCCAGGTTCAACGTTATTTATAATGTAATTTCCGTCAAAATCGGAGGTTGTTCCTTTTGATGTTCCTTTGATGAGGATATTTGCAAAGGGAAGCGGTTGTCCAGCAGCTTCTTTATCTGAAAGCGACCCAGTAATAGTTCCGTTTTGTGCTTGGGCTATAACGGCCGAAAGAAATAATATAAGAGTAAAAAAATGTTTCATTATTTAGGGATAAATTCTTTTTGCAAAGAAACGGCCAGTAAGCACGTTTTTATGTTACCCCATTGTTATAGTTGTATTACATTCAAGTAACGTGAATGTAAACTAAACATTAAGGAGGCCACGCAAACTCCTGCCCTGGGGCTTTTGTTTTTTTACGCTTTCGCGAAAGCGCAACAATGAAAGAAAAAATTGAAAAAGCACTATCTTTCCCGAACTAACAAAGTATTGGAAATATGATGCAATGGGAAAAGCTTTTATCTCTAAAAAAGCAAGGCGATACAAACAAACGCCTAAGAGCAGAAGAAGATGAAACGCGACTAGGATTTGAGGTAGATTATGATCGAATTATTTTTTCATCTGCCTTCAGGAGTTTGCAGGACAAAACACAGGTTATACCACTTTCTAAAACAGATTTTGTACATACAAGACTCACGCATAGTCTGGAGGTCTCTGTTGTGGGAAGATCACTCGGGCGTAAGATAGGAAAGCGTATTCTGGAAAAATACCCACATCTGGCAGAGGTGCATGGGTATCGTTTTAATGATTTTGGGGCTATCGTTGCTGCCGCTGCTCTGGCGCACGACATTGGGAATCCACCTTTTGGTCATAGTGGTGAGAAGGCAATAGGCGACTATTTTAAAAACGGAAATGGAAGGCGTTTTCAGTCTGAACTATCACCTAAAGAGTATGAGGATCTTTGCTCTTTTGAGGGAAATGCAAATGGGTTTAGAATTCTCACGCATTCTAAACCTGGCGCTCAGGGAGGACTCCGACTTTCCTATGCGACACTAGGCGCTTTTATGAAATACCCAAAGGAATCGCTACCCAAAAAACCAACTTCTCACATAGCAGATAAGAAATTTGGTTTTTTTCAGGAAGATAAGGCACTTTTTCAGGAAGTAGCAGCAGAGCTTGGACTTGTTCAGACTCGTTCGGGAGAAAATGTAAGCTACGCCAGACATCCCCTAACTTTTCTAGTAGAAGCTGCAGATGACATTTGTTATACCATTATAGACTTTGAAGACGGAATAAATTTAGGGCTAATCCCTGAAGAAAAAGCCCTAGAATATTTGCTCAAGCTTGTACCCCATATGAATAAGAAAAATTACTCTGCACTTACAACAAGGTCAGAGCGAGTAGGCTACTTGCGAGCACTTGCTATTGGAACTTTAATAGACGAGGTCGTAGAAATTTTTATGGCGCACGAAACGGCTATTCTTGAGGGAACTTTTGCAAGAGCATTACTAGATAAATCCAAGTATGAAGCTCAAATTGCAGACGTCATAAAAATTAGCATTTCAAACATCTACGAAAGCCCAGAAGTGGTAGAAAAAGAGATCGCAGGGTACGAAATACTTTCTGCCTTACTCGACGCACGTTGTAATGCAATAGGTGATGATACGACTCACTACGATAGATTGATCATAAAACTCTTTGATGAGGTAGTAATTGATGAAACTGAATTGTTATATAAACAACTAATGCAAGTATGTAATGCAATTTCAGTAATGACCGACGGAAAATCATTGCGTATTTTTCAGAAATTGAGAGGATTGAGTGTAAATCAGTAATTGTCCTTGTTAATTTTTAATCAAACATTGTACTTTCATTATAATTGCCATAAATTTAAATACTTTTTGAACCCTATTAAAACTAAGAAAAAATGCAAAAATTTTACAAACTACTGAGCTTATTAGTATTGCTCGCCATCTCAGGTGTGACTCTGGCTCAAGATTATCAACAATTAATCACATCTCATTATCAAAAGAATGTATCTAGGTATAATGTTTCGGCTGAGGATGTTAGTGATTTGAGAATTACTGATGAAGTCTATACTAAACAGAGTAAACTAACTCACGTATATGCTGCACAAACAGTTAATGGTATTCCCGTGAGACATGCAAGTGTAAACGTCGCCTTTAAAAATGGAGTCGTATTCTATGCTAGCGACAATCTTGAAAAGAATATTGCAAGTAGAGTAAACGGAAGCACTCCTTCTTTCGGAGCAATTGCTGCTGCAAATAAAATGGTAGCTGGACTTTCACTAGGATCTCCAAATTTTGAAATTATTGAGTCTTCTAATAATACAGATTTCGTTTTGAGTAAGGGTGGAGTGGCTATGAACGAAGTGCCAGTAAAACTTGTCTACTACATTAATGAGGATGTATTGCAACTAGCTTGGGATATTACTCTTTTGCCTGCATCTGGGGATTATCTCTATAATACCGTTGTAGACGCTCGCACAGGAGCAATTCTTGAAACTAAAGATCTTGTATTACGTTGCTCATTTGACAGCAACTCAGCACACGTACACCAGAAAGGTGAAGTTTTACATGCAGACGAGAAGAGTGATTTCTCTTTGTTTAGAAATGAAATTGCTCCAGCAGCCTTAGCTGGCGAGCAATACCGCGTCTATCCACTCCCTGTAGAAAGTCCTTCGCACGGTGAACGTGCACTTATAACAAATCCTCAAGATGCAGACGCGTCTCCATTTGGGTGGCATGATGTAAATGGTGAAGAAGGAGCAGAGTTCACCGCTACAAGAGGAAATAATACCTTTGCCCGTTACGGTGATGATTCTAACGGAGGAACAAGTGGTACACCTTCAGATGGAGGGGATGATCTTATTTTTGATTTTGATCTTGACTTGACAGGTACACCAGATACGTATTCTGATGCTTCTAACACGAACCTATTCTATCATGTAAATATTACACACGACATACTTTATCACTACGGTCTAGACGAAGAAGGTGGGGCGTATCAGCAAACTAATTACACAGGAGTAGCAGGAGCAAATGATGCCATTTTTGCAGACGCTCAAGATTCTTCATCTACAAATAATGCAAACTTCTTTCCATCCCCAGATGGACAACCTGGATTATTGCAGATGTTTATTTTTGATGCCTCATCTGTACCCGCAATGACTGTAGATTCTCCTGAATCTGTAGCTGGAGTTTATGGGTTGTCAAGTGCTGCTTTCGGAGAACCTTTTCCTGTTGATGGTTTAACAGGTTCACTCGCTCTAGCTATAGATGATGATACTACAGGAGATGAAAATGATGCTTGTGATCCCCTTACAAATGCTGCAGATCTGGATGGGAAAATTGCCGTTGTAAAAAGAGGAGAATGTAACTTTACAATTAAGGTTAAAGCAGCGCAAGATGCAGGAGCGATTGCCGCAATTGTAATAAACAACGTAGCTAACCCAGTCATTAATTTAGGAGGTAATGACGCAACGGTAACAATACCTTCAGGAATGATTTCACAATCTGAGGGAGATGCTCTTTTAGCTGCTCTTGCTGAGGGAGAAGATGTTGTTATAACCGTGAGTGCTCCACTTCCTTCAGAGAAAGATGGAAGTTTTGATAACGGAATTATTGCTCACGAGTATGGACATGGAGTTTCTAACAGACTTGCCGGAGGACCTAACACAACAGGTTGTTTGGGTAATGCAGAGCAAATGGGAGAAGGTTGGTCAGACTTTTTTGGAGTTCTTTTTACTATGGAAGAAGGTGATACTGCCGAAGATATAAGAGGAGTAGGTACTTTTGCTGTAGGGCAGCCTATATCAGGTCAAGGAATCCGACCAGCAGCATATAGTGTAGATCGTGTAATAAATGACCTTACCTATGGAGATACTAACAATGCAGCACAAATCTCTCAGCCTCACGGAATAGGAACCGTTTGGGCGACTATGTTGTGGGATATGACTTGGGCACTAATAGATGAATATGGTTTTGATGATGATATCTATAGAGGTACAGGAGGAAATAATATTGCCTTACAATTAGTAATGGACGGTTTAAAACTTCAACCTTGTGGTGCTGGGTTTGTAACTGCTAGAGATGCGATTATCGCAGCTGTAGACATTAATGAGGATATTGCAGAGGAAGATAGAACCGCTGTGAAATGTATGCTTTGGGATTTATTTGCAGCAAGAGGTTTAGGATTTAGTGCTTCTCAAGGATCTTCGGCTAGTCGTACTGACCAGGTTGAAGCTTTTGACACACCACCTTCTGACGTTATAAATTGTAATCTGAGCGTTTCAGATGTAAATACAAATATCTTTAAAGTTTATCCTAATCCTTCTAACGGTGATATTAATATTAGCATCGCTCAAGCTCAGGGAGAAGGTTCTGTAACGATTTATGATATTAATGGTCGTCAGGTATTTAACCAGAAAGTATCTCTTGAGGGAACAGTAAATGTTCAAGCGCAAGGATTATCTACTGGAATTTATATCTTAGAAATTAATGGAGCTAGCGCTTCACAAACGACTAAGCTTATCATCGAGTAAGTATAACGATTAATAAATAATCAAAAGGGAAGTCGAAAGACTTCCCTTTTTTATTGCAGTAGAATTTTTAAATTTTCGGAGATAGCTCTACTGGAAATGCCTGCGAGCTCATAAAGTTCTTCTGTTGTACCGTGCTCAATAAATTTATCGGGAATGCCTAGTTTTTTAATGGTTCCTTTGAACGCTTTCGCGAAAGCGTAATCCCCAACACTACTTCCCAAACCGCCCAGAATGGTTCCATCCTCGATGGTTATTATAGCTTCGTAATGATCAAATATCTCATCTAAAAGATTGGTATCTAAAGGTTTTAAAAATCCAATATCATATATTCCTACTTGGTCTCCAAAAGCAATCGAGGCTTCAATAGCATTTTGGAGAACAGTCCCTATAGAGATAATGGCAATCGTGCCCCCTGCTTTTATACATTTTCCTTTTCCTATGGGTATAGGACGAAAAGGAAGTTGCCAGTCCAGAATGTGACCACGACCTCTAGGATAGCGTATCGCAATAGGATGGTTGAGCCCAAGTTGTGAAGTATACATAATATTACGTAACCCGATAGCATCGCTAGGAGCATAAATGATGAGGTTTGGAATACAGTTCAAATAAGCAAGGTCAAAGGCCCCGTGATGCGTCGCCCCGTCCTGCCCTACCAATCCTGCACGATCCAGACAGAAAATTACGGGAAGATTCTGTAGTGCGACATCGTGTATGATTTGGTCATATGCTCGCTGTAAAAAAGTAGAATATATATTACAAAAAACGATTTTATCTTCGGCCGCCATTCCTGCGGCAAGTGTTACTGCGTGTTGCTCTGCAATTCCTACATCTAGTGCTCTATCCGGAAATTCTTCCATCATATACTTGAGTGAAGATCCTGTGGGCATAGCAGGTGTAATGCCAATAATGCTGCGATTAGCTCTCGCAAGTTCTACAATAGTGTGTCCAAAGACATCTTGATATTTTGGAGGTAGGTTAACGCTATGTTTTGGATTAAGTTCCCCAGTGGTCGCGTTAAATTTTCCTGGAGCGTGATACTGCACTTGATTTGCCTCTGCCTGTGCAAGTCCTTTTCCTTTAGTTGTAATTACGTGTAGAAATTTTGGGCCTTTTATCTTTCTTAGGGTTGCGAGAATTTCGAGAAGTTTTGGTAAGTCGTGCCCGTCTACTGGTCCAAAATAATTAAAGTTTAATGCCTCAAAGATATTTTCCTCGCGCGCTGTCCCTTCCTTAACATTTGTTAAATATCTTTTTAGAGCTCCTACACTCGGGTCTATTCCTATGGCATTATCATTAAGAATGATAAGCAGGTTTGCGTCCGTCACTCCCGCGTGATTAAGTCCTTCAAAGGCCATCCCGCTTGCAATAGAAGCGTCACCTATAACCGCAATATGTTGTCTTTCATCATTTCCATCTATTTGTGCAGAAAGTGCCATTCCTAGTGCTGCTGAGATAGACGTGCTACTATGTCCAACCCCAAAGGCATCGTATTTGCTCTCGCTCCTTTTTGGGAAACCGCTCAGACCATCTAGACGGCGATTTGTTTCAAAGGAATCACGTCGTCCTGTAAGGATTTTGTGACCATAAGCTTGATGTCCTACGTCCCAAATTAATCTGTCTTCTGGAGTTTTAAATATATAATGAAGGGCAATAGTAAGTTCTATAACACCTAGACTTGCACCTAGATGTCCTTCCTTTACCGCAACTATATCGATGATAAATCGGCGTAGTTCGGCGGGGAGTTGTTCCAGTTGTTTGGGAGATAAGGCTCTTAAATCTTCTGGCGATTGGATGGTATGTAGAACTCCGGTAAACATAGTACAAAGGTACGTCTTGATTCTGTATTTTTGATTTGTAAATACTTTACAATGATTGAACCCTACGATGATACTTATTTTATGAAAAAAGCACTTCAAGAGGCCGAAACTGCTTTTGAGTTAGGTGAAATTCCTGTGGGAGCGGTGATTGTGATAAAGAATACCATAATTGCCAGAGCCCATAATCTCACCGAGCGACTCAATGATGTGACAGCGCACGCAGAAATGCAGGCTATCACGAGTGCAGCAAATTTTTTAGGAGGGAAATACCTGAAGGATTGTACCTTGTATGTGACCTTAGAGCCTTGCCAGATGTGCGCTGGCGCACTTTATTGGAGTCAGATTTCTCGCATCGTTTATGGTGCTTTAGATGACCAGCGGGGTTGCGGTGTAATGGGGACAACATTGCATCCTAAAACCAAAATTGAAGGAGGTATTCTTTCTGCAGAAGCAGAGCAGCTTATGAAACGTTTCTTCATAGAAAGAAGAAACTTGAATTAAAAGGGAAGTTTTTTGGTGTTACGCTTTCGCGAAAGCGTAGTAAAGAAGATTTCAAATCTTTTAGTTAATAAGAATCAACATAAAAAAAGCTCGCTATGAGCGAGCTTTCTGTAATCGTAAAAAAATCTATATCATTACAGTACACGTACTTGTGCAGCCGTCATTCCTTTTCTTCCTTCTTCTTCTACGTACTCAACTTTGTCTCCTTCGTTGATAGTTTCACCGTTAAGACCTGTAACGTGTACAAAGATGTCTTTACCAGTATCGTCGTTAGTTATAAAACCATAACCTTTTGACTCATTGAAAAATTTAACTGTTCCTTCCATTGTAAATAATAAGTAATTAATAAAGCGCAAACTTACGTTTTTATTCTTTACGTAAGGTTTGTCTTATGTAAATTTTTCTTTAACCTATTAGGTTTTACTTATTTCTTGCGATCGTTGAAGTCTTTCATCTTCAGTATGTTCTCTTCGGTGAGCATATAATCTTTAAGATCTCTCCCTTTCCAGCGGTGGTAAATAAATGTAGGCATCCACACAAAAAAGAGCCCGACAACCGCTGCGCCTACAAAGCGGTGTCCTCTCACTAATGTTTCTGGATCTGTTGAGTTGGTTAATCGTACTCCGTAAATCGCTAGTACGACTACAACGAAAAAAATAATGACTAGAGAGTAACGTCTTATTTTTCTGATTACTAAGTTCTTACTTTTTGAGCTCATCTCTTAATGTTGTAAGGTCCTCAAGGTATATTTGATACAAAGTTTCTACATAAGGTCTATTGTTAAAATATCCTTTGTTGAATTTTTCTATGGCTATTTCAACATTTTCTTGAGCTTGGGGAATACTGTCTAACGACTTGAGAACTTTAGCCTTATAAAAATATCCGTCTGCAGTTTCATTATTTGCATAATGAATGAGTTTATTAAAATCTGTAAGGGCTCTCTCAGGGTCATTGTTTTCAATATGCGCAATGCCTCGATATAAAAATGCTTCAAGTTCTACCCAATCTTCTCCTGTTTCTGTAGTTTCTTTAAGAATATGTTTGTCAAAGTATGCTATAGAATTTTTATAATCTTTCAATCCTAAGTAAGCAATGCCTCTCCAGTAATCTACACTATGTCCTTGAGGAGCGTCTATGAAATTTGGTGTGAGCGTGTCACTTGCGTTAAAGTCTGCTATGGCTTTTTCGTAATCTCGATAAAACCAAAGGTATAAGTAGCCTCTCCAGGGCTGCCAAGTCTCCGCATCGTGTAGCACAGCTTTATCATAATAGTCCTTCCACTTATGGGGAATACCTCTTTTGAGGTACGTTACGGAGAGTTCGCGCCAGTTTTCGGCCTTAGTGCTGTCAAGTTCTAGAGCATAGGCGAAGGCATTCATATGCTGTGGCTTACCCTGATAAAAGTGAAAACCGAAATCTGAGGCATCTTGGACTTTTTCTTCTTTCGTGGCACAACCCGTAAGAACCGTCGCCAGAAGGACGCTAAGGAAGTATTTCTGTAATCTCACCATTTTCTATTCTATAGGATATATACATATAACTATCTCTTTTTTCCTCGCGTATCACATTCGGGTTCCATCTTTTTAGCTGCGTTGTTATATCGTAGAGTTGATTAACTAAATCCTCAGAAAATACTATAGGTTCAAGGTTTAAATTGTTCTCGTGTATCACGTATCGACCAGCTTCACCATTGCAATTTACCACAAATCGAATATTTAGATAACCAGAGTCCGTATAGGCTCTATTTTCATAATGAGACATTATAAAATCACGTAGTCCATTCTTGCCTTTGCTATATGTAGCCCGTTGTGGATTGTAGTAGTCATAAATATGTTCTTCATCACAGGCTCTAAAGTTGGGGTCGCCTAGTGCTGTGGCCCGGTCAATATAGGCTACACTTTCTGTAAAAACATTTTCTGAAGGTATGAACTTGTATTTGGTAAAATAATAGATGTATCCAATAACACTTAGTGTGATTACCAGACTGGATAGCGCAAACCACCCTACTATTTTTATGACTTTCTTTTTTTTCATTGCAAATAAAAAGACCTTTTAATGCTAATTAAAAGGTCTCCATTTTTATTCTTGAATATTTAGAGCGAGACTCAATTCCTTGAGTTGCTCTGGATCTACTGGAGCAGGTGCATCTATCATCACATCACGCCCACTATTATTTTTAGGGAACGCAATGAAATCTCTTATCGTTTCTTGACCTCCCAATATAGCGACTAGCCTATCTAGTCCAAAAGCGAGACCACCGTGTGGCGGTGCTCCGTATTGGAAGGCATCCATCAGGAATCCAAATTGCGCTTGAGCCTCTTCTGGAGTAAACCCGAGATAATCAAACATTAATGCCTGCGTTTCTTTGTCGTGTATTCTAATAGAACCTCCACCTATTTCGTTTCCGTTAAGGACAAGGTCATAAGCATTAGCTTTTACAGCTCCAGGGTCTGTACTTAGTAATTCTATTTGTCCTGGTTTAGGAGAAGTAAATGGATGGTGCATAGCGTGGTAGTGACCTGTTTCCTCATCTAATTCTAGAAGCGGGAAATCAATTATCCATAGCGGAGCAAACACCTTAGGATCACGTAAGCCAAGTCTTTCTGCAAGTTCCATACGAAGTGCGCTTAGTTGTGCGCGTACTTTATTTGGCACTCCAGAGAGTACACAGATGAGGTCTCCTGGTTTTGCGTTAGTCGCTTCTGCCCATTTTGCAAGGTCCTCTTGATCGTAAAATTTATCTACCGAAGATTTAAATGTTCCATCTTGATTCACACGACAATATACCATACCAAGCGCACCCACTTGCGGACGCTTTACCCAATCGATAAGCTTATCTATTTCTTTTCTGGTGTAGCTGCTTCCTCCAGGAACTGCGATTCCTACGACTAGCTCTGCATTGTTGAAAACACCGAAGTCCTTGTGCTGGACAACTTCGTTAAGCTCTCCAAACTCCATCCCAAAACGGATATCGGGCTTATCATTTCCATACTTGCGCATCGCATCATCATATGTCATTCTTGGGAAATCACCTATCTCAACACCATTTACTTCTTTGAGTAAATGACGAGTCAATCCTTCAAATCGATTTAAGATATCTTCTTGAGTGACAAAAGCCATCTCGCAATCTATTTGCGTGAACTCTGGTTGCCTATCTGCTCTGAGGTCTTCGTCTCGGAAACATTTAACAATCTGAAAGTATTTATCCATTCCGCCTACCATAAGCAATTGCTTAAATGTTTGTGGAGATTGTGGCAATGCATAAAACTGCCCTGCATTCATACGAGAAGGAACTACAAAATCTCTTGCACCCTCGGGAGTGGACTTGATAAGATAAGGTGTCTCAACCTCAATAAAATCTGCATTAGAAAGGTACTTACGTACTTCCATCGTTACTTTATGACGAAATATCAAGCTGTTTTTCACAGGATTACGACGTATGTCGAGGTAGCGATATTTCATTCGTAGATCCTCGCCACCGTCTGTCTCATCTTCGATGGTAAAAGGTGGTGTTTTTGCTGTGTTTAAAACGGTAAGTTCAGAAACTAAAATCTCAATATCACCTGTAGGCAAATTAGGGTTTTTAGAGCTTCTATCTATAACCTTTCCAGTTACTTGAACGACAAACTCGCGACCTAGTGTCCTTGCTTGTTCCATCATTGCTTCAGGAGTGCGTTCTTCATCAAAAATGAGTTGCGTAATTCCATATCGATCCCTGAGGTCTACCCAAATCATAAAGCCCTTGTCACGGGACTTTTGTACCCAACCCGAAAGTGTGACTTCTGTTCCTATATCTGAGCTTCTTAGAGCTCCATTGTTGTGCGTTCTGTACATCTCTACTTTATCTATTTGTCGATTACAAAAATATGAAGATGGTTTGGCAGTGTAAATAGATTGTTTAAATATTATTATACAAGATTGAAAGTTCAGTTAAAAGCTATCCCTTGTACTGGTCAATTTTAGCTTTTAATTTGTTAAGATTGTGTTCTGAAAGATGCTTAAATTCGTAGGTATACCCTTAGGAAAAAGACCTTATGAAGATAAGTATTATGCTATTATCATTTTTAAATAACACATTACATTTGTAATAGCAATAATTTATGTAGGTATCCTCTAATACAATAATTAATTTACAAGGCAGTGTAATTGTTTATTTGTCAGATATTTATCAATTTTATCAAATCTAAAAAAAATTTAAGTGTATGATTTTTCTTACTTATTTTGATAAAAAAAGTTCAGATTCTTGTTAGGTGTTGCGCATCGATACGTCCAAAGCCACAACTCTAAATCTTTTGAACATGATCAATTATATTACTTCATTATTTTTAAAAGTTCCCTCCCAAGACGGAGCTTCAGGGTCTTCAAAGTCAGAAAAGAAGGTGAAAAGGGTAACTCTTGAAGAGAAAGTGGAATCATATAAAGATCAAATACTCCTTAATCAGTTGATTCTCAAGAACCGCTATGAGATGGAACTCTATTTAAGAAAATCAATATTATCCTAAACTTAGTGGGTCGCCAATCACTCATTGAGGATTAACGCTGCGACATAAACTATTATAAGTTGTAGTATCTCATTTAAATACTTTAAGGGCACCAGCAATAAAGCTGGTGCCCTTTTTTCATTTAAAAGTTTGAGCTCATGCCTTTGGTGTTTTTGATGGTTGCGCTTTCGCGAAAGCGTAATTTTACTTACCACCCAATCAACTTGTCTATTTCCTCTTGAGAAATCGCAGGATTTGCCCCAGATTTACTAGCGACCAAAGCACCAATAGCGCACGCCAGCGTGAGCGAGTCCTGAGGATCTTCCCCAGATAAAAGACCAAAAACGAGTCCAGCAAGAAAGGAATCACCAGCCCCTACAGAGTCTGCAACTTTGATTCTAAACCCTTCTTGAATATATACTTTCCCTTTGTGCAAAAGCATCGCCCCTTCTGAGCCTAACGTTACACAAGCAGAAGTTGTATTAGTGAGCTTTGCAATCGCCTTGAGCTCATCTTCCAGAGTTTTTTCTTCGATGCCTAGGGTTACTACTAGAAGTTCCAGTTCCTCATCATTCATTTTTATAAAATCTGCCACTTCCATTAGTTCACCCACGACATCGAGGTCATAATAAGGAGGTCGTAGGTTAAGGTCAAAAATGGTATAATCTGAAAGTTCGATAATTTCTTGAAACGTGTTTTGGTTTACGCTCCTGCCTGCCGGCGAGGCAGGTTCGCGAAAAGCGAGACTACCTATAACCAGAGCATCACAATCCTGCACCGCAGTTTTAGCTTCTTTAGTAGCAAGGATGTTATCCCAAGCAACTTCACTCTGTATTTCGTAAGATGGGGAGCCACCTTTGTCCAAAGTAACTTGTACGGATCCAGTAGGGAAATCGTTCGTCTGAATATTTGAAATGTTCAGTTTTTCTTTTTCTAGAAGCTCTAAAGTTTCTTTGCCAAGAGCATCCTTTCCCACAGCACTTATCATAGACACGTCTGCGCCAAAAGAATGTAGGCGTAACGCCACATTAAGTGGTGCTCCACCCAGTCTTTTTTTATCTGGAAATACATCCCACAACACTTCGCCAAATGAGGCTATTTTCAATGTCTTACTCATCTTCAGGTATTAATTCTTTTTCTAGTTGCTCTAATGAAACGCCCTTGGTCTCTGGCATTTTAAAGATGGCCCACAATAACTGAAGCACCATCATTCCTGCAAAGAAATAATAAATATACCAGACCGTGTCTGTAAGGATACCTTCATTTTTATCTATAAAGAACGGAGTGATAAGTGTTATTACGGCCGCAAAAACCCAATGCGTACTCGTACCCCAAGACTGTCCGTACGAGCGTACCCTATTCGGGAATATCTCAGAGATAAATACCCAAATCACCGCACCCTGGCCTATAGCGTGCGAGGCTACAAAAAGGCAAATAAAGGTGAGTAACATTGCTGGGCCTAGGTCATACTGGAAACAAATCCCGACCATTACAAGACTAAATATATATCCTATGGATCCTATAATAATGAGTTGTCTTCTTCCTAGTTTGTCTAACAATCGCACTCCAATCAGTGTAAACACAAGATTTACAATCCCGATTGCAATTGAGTTGAATAAAGACTCTGCACCTCCCAGTCCCGCTTTTTCTAAAATTTCGGGCGCGTAGTATAGGACAAAATTGATTCCTGAAAGTTGATTAAAAAATGCAATTAAAAATCCTAACCATAACACACGACTGTACTTCTTTTGGAACAGGTTGTCACTAGATTTCGGCTGATTAAGGTCTGCTTTTATTTCGGCTAGTTGCGCTTTCGCGAAAGCGGGCTCATACATTTTATTTAAGACTTCGAGAGCACCTGCATCATCCTTCTTCTTTAGCGCAAGCCATCGCGGACTGTTCGGAACTTTTAGCACCATTACTGTATATAGAAAAGCAGGAATCGCTTCGACACCGAGCATCCAGCGCCAGTCACTATCACCGCCCACGCCATCCAGCGCCCAGTTAGATACAAAGGCAATCAAAATACCGAAAACAAGACAAAACTGATACAATCCGCCTAGTTTACCACGATTTTCCCCGGTCGTAATCTCCGAAATGTAAATAGGAGCGGCCACCGATGAAACACCTACACCTACACCACCTATAAACCTAAAAAACGAGAAGGAATAAGGGTCTGGCGCAAGCGCACTCCCTATGGCCGAGATAAAAAAGAGAACTCCAATCCAAAATAAAGTTTTCTTACGTCCTATTTTATCTGTAGGAAAACCGCCGAGGAGTGACCCTACAACCGTACCCCACAGTGCCATACTCATAATAAATGTCCCGTGAAAGAGCGGAGACATATTCCATAAATCTTTTATGGGTTGGTTTGCACCACTTATGACAACGGTGTCAAATCCAAATAAAAATCCCGCTAAGGCTACAGTAATACTCCATTTTGTAATTTCTTTCATTGGTATGGCTATTTAGGAATAATTCAGAGTGGTTTATTTTGTAAAGTGTTTTTTCTGGTGGTGTATAAATCTATGGCTTTTAAGTAGTTTTGAGCACCTCTCATTGTCAAATCATTTATAAAGCCATCCAGCTCGGGATGGTTTTGATTTATCCAAGATAATAGGGAGTCCCTGCGTTGCGCCCAAGTTTTCCAATCTGCATCAGGGCAGTTTAATTCTTGAATTCTGGATATTGCTCCTTCCTTAAATGAGATTTTATAGGAGCAAGACATTGGGTCATTTTTTAGAAACTTGTGTTTTATAGTGCTTAACGTTGTGGTTGCTATAATGTCGTCATTTTGTTTTTCTATGGACACCAATTCATATTTTGGCTGAAAAATGGAATCCCATTTAAACTGCTCGTAGTAGCTTTCTTTTGAAAAAGGCATCACATAATCTCCCGCAACAAGAGTAATGCTATCGTCTATCACAGATTTCACCTCGTTGTAATCGCCGGAGGCAAAGCCATTATAATATTGAGTTACGGCATCTTCTGGACTTAATGTTCTTTGCTGGCACCCCAACATAATACATAAAGCGGTGATTAAAAAAAGTGATTGTCTCATTGGTGTATTTTTCAATCCCAGATGCGCTCTATTTTTGAACTTGTAATGTCTTTGTAAGTAACATCACCCTCAAAGCTTATGGAAGTATAGGGTTGTGTAGGGAAAATTTGCTCCGTCATCACGACCGCTCCACCGTTTACAAAAAACTCAACGGAGGAAGCATCTATAAAAATGCTAAAGGTATTTTCGGTTTCAGAAGTTGCGATAGAAGGTGCAAAGTGTACCTCTTTACCAAAATCGGCTTGAAAATCTACTTTTCCAGATGCAGTACGGTCTACAAAGAAGTTTGCTTTTTCGGCGTTATAACCTAATTGCAATTTTTCGCCGGCTTCATTGCTGAAGGTTACCTTAAAGTCCTGCAGTTTTTCATCTATTTCAAAGTTTATGCGGTTTTGGTTGAAGTCTTCTCCCGTTAGAACATTTGCCTTACCATTGGTTTGAAGTGAAGGTTCTTGGGTGTAATTCTCAATTTGGTTAACAGGGAAGTTTTTTAGGTAGTAGCCTTTATCATTTTGGTGCAATGTCAATTTTCGTGGCAAGGTCATCGCGCTACGCCATACTTCTGTGGGTGTATCTCTGGCGTAGGTCCAGTTACTCATCCAGCCTATAAAGGTACGTTCGTCGTCGGGAAGACCGTTCCAAGTTACTCCCGCATAATTATCAGTGCCGTAGTCCAGCCATTTAGTTTCTTTTTGAGTGGTGGTAAACTTTTTTCCGTCAAAATCACCCACAAAATATTGTGTTCCCGAACCACCATTGGGCGCTCCAGGATTGATACTTATAAGCAAAACCCATTGTTGCTCGTCGCTACCTTCTACCTGTAGCGGAAATAAATCTGGACATTCCCAAACGCCGCCGTGAGCGCCGTTTTCTCTGCCAAATTCACTCTCCAGCTTCCAGTCCTTTAAGTCGGAACTGCTGTAAAACTTGGCGTGGTCTCCCGCAACGAGAGACATTATCCATTTGCCTGAAGCTTCGTGCCACATCACCTTTGGGTCTCTAAAGTCTTTGATACCATCATTCCCTATGACAGGATTGCCATCATATTTTGTCCACGTATCTCCCTCATCTAAGCTGTAGGCAATTCCCTGTGTTTGAAAATCTTTACGGCCTGCTTGTTCTCCAGCCATTAAATGATAGGTGAAAATGGCAACCATAGGCGGGTTTTCTTTAGTGCCCAGTCCCGAAGTGTTGTCAATATCCATTACAGCACTACCCGAAAATATTAATCCAAGTTCATCTGGATATAATGCAATGGGTTTGTGCTCCCATTGTATCAAATCCTTAGAGGTGGCGTGTCCCCAGTGCATCGGTCCCCAGACGATGTCTTCTGGGTAGTATTGATAAAAAAGATGGTAGGTTCCGTTATGGAAGAGGAGCCCATTCGGGTCGTTCATCCATTTTTCTGGTGGTGTAAAGTGGTATTGCGGGCGGTAGCTTTCGCGAAAGCGGTCTTGAGAAAATTCAACTTTTGCTTGTTCGTCTGAAACAGAGGTCTTTTCTTCTTTACAAGCTGAGCATAGAAAAAAAAGGACTATGGTGTATATGTAAACTGAGCGCATATATTTTATTTGCCTAAATATAGCAATATATAGGCAAAGTTAAATCACCCTGTTGAACACTGTTTATTATATAAGTAAAACCGCTGTATTTGTAGATTATACAGCGGTTTACATGGTAGTTTTTGATTTTATCTTTTTACCATTTTAATGGTTTTTAAAAAACCCAAGTCATCTGTTATGGTGGTAAAATAAATCCCCGAGCTACCTTCTAGCCTAAGTTGTAAGGTATCGGTATTTAGAAATCGTTCGGAACTAATCACCTGCCCGAGGATATTTGTAATGGTCGCTGTTATTTTTGACTTAGTAGTATCCAGTTGAATTGTAAATTGATTTTCAGTAGGGTTAGGATATACTTTTACAGTTCGGATTGAATTTTCTGTAATATTGAGTACAGCATCAATCACGCGCAAGGTCACGTTGTCGGTATTGCATATAACATCATAAATGTATTCCATGCCACCAAAAAATCCAGAGACCTGTGATGGTAGATTACACTCCGTAATTGTACCAGCTGTAATCACTACAAACTCATCACCTACCTGGGGAGCATAACTTAATTGAATATCAAATGTGCCATTAATTTCTGCTACAGGGTTTGTGGTTTCAATGGCAAATACATCGTATTGGGTACTAGGGGTAGAGCCATTTATCTCTATTTCATATATACAATCTGTGGTAGAATCAAAAGACCCTGCGTTGTTATACGTTAATGTACCTGGACCGTCGTTTCCAGGTGCAATCCTACTTTCAATATCGTCAAAGGGGTTTGCCTCTAGCGCCCCAGCGCCAGTTAAGCGTCCTTTGCCTTCATAGCCATTTGTACATTCAAGAGTGCCTTGCGTGATGCGTACTATGCCAGACTCATTATTTATTAAATTCAAGATGCGAGCAACTCCGGAACCCGAAATTTTTTCTACAATTCCATTATTTACAAATCCGGCGCCTCTTATAACCACATCATCAACTACTGTAATAAGGCCTTGTTCTGTATTTTCTAAAAAAGAATTGCTAGCAATATCAAAGGGAAGGTTAGGACTACCTGTAAAGTTTATGGTGCCTTCATTTTTTAAGGTCGCACCACCTGCTATTTGTGCATTTAAACCCGTATCTGAAATATTCATCAAAACTTTATTGATTAATATACTGCCTGGTGCGGCTTGCGTTTCGAGCGACCCGCCTATCCACTCGATAACCGCAGGGCCTGAAAAATCTAAAAAGTTTTCACCTCCATTAGACAATCTTACGGAATTACAATTTATGATAAACGGGCCGTCCAGTTGCCCCGTTAAAGTTCCATTTAAGAAGTAGGTATTATTGCTATCCCAGCTTAGAAATCCATCGCTATTTACATTGTATGCTCCATCTGTAAATGTTGTAGGACGTGTAAATTCCACGGAGCCGCTATCTATATTTATAGTTCCACCATCGTTTTCAAAGGGTGTTGCCATCTCAAAAGTCTCTGTGCCAGCAGTTTTTTGTATAATGCCTTGATTGAGTAGCCTTGAAGAACTAACGTTAGCTATTGACCCTTCTTCAATAGTTAATATCCCAGAAGGAAAAATGTGTAATGTAACTAGATTCATTAAAAATGGTTCGCTAGGAGATTGTATTTGCATTGTCCCAGTAATCTCAACAGAGGACTGATTTGAATTATTTCCGCTTATTCCTTTTGAAAGCATACCTATGCTGTTCAATTCACCATTTATAATTATTGGTCCATTAATGGTGGTTATCCAGCCTTCTAAAACATTTAACTCACTTCCGGGCGCAAAATTTCCACCTGTTTGCGTCACTAATGCTAAGCTTCCGAATTTAGTAACAATTGCTCCTTCCTCGACGGTTAGAAAATTAGCATTTGCGCTGGCACCCGTGTCACCTATATTTATAATCTCGCCCTGTGGTATAATGACATTATCTGCAGCTGTAGGGATTCCTTGAGGAGACCAGTTAAGAGGGTCGTGCCAAGAGTCATTATTTGTAGCGTTTGTATAGGTTTTTTGGGCAAAGGCTGAGAGTTGAAAAATTAAACATACCAGTAGTGGTGCAAAAAGTAATTTGAACGATTTCATAATGTTGATTTTAGAATGGTTATAATTATTGTTTTTTATTGTTTAATAGTGCGCTTTCGCGAAAGCGTACAACAGCTACACTATTCTCAATTATTTATTTGTGCCTCCACCCAAACTCCACGACTATCGTTGTTTTGATTCGGGTCAAAAGTTGCATCATTGCTGGTAATGAGCTGGTTGCTGTCATTAATCCAGTAATGATTACTGCCTAAATTCACCTTATATGTTTGCCCTGTGGCAGGACTTGTGACATTAATCTCATCCCTTAATCCGTCTATAAATTTTTGGTGATTACGTGAGGTCATTGCATCGTGTTGTTTTCCAGCGGCAATAATCTGCCGGCCTTGAGCTCGTAGTGCTTCCATACGCTGGTTATGGCTAGCCATCATCTGTTGTGATTTTTGACGATTTTCGGCGTTAATTGTTTGTAACCATTGTGGGTTGATTTGTGTATTTATAAGTGTGTTCAGGTAATCTCTCTTTGCGGTGTTAAAATGGTCTTGAGGCGCCTCCATAGATTCAATTCTATAACCCCAATAGAGGGATTGTTCAGTTTGTGCAACATAATAATGCAACACTAAGAGAGAAGCGTTGCCTTTTGTATCTATCCATTCTGTAGCTACTACTTGAGCTGTTTTTTGTTCTGGTACTGGCTTGTATATAAGTCTGTCTAAGCTAGCGTCTACCGCTTCGAGTTGTGGAAGTGGATATTGTTTTACATAGTTTACCCCTTTTTTTATTGCATGCTCTTTTAAAAGAGATAGTACCTCTTCAAAAGATTGCGGTGGTTTTGTATCAAAACCCATTTGCTGGAAACTTTGATTGATATACGGATTTTGAGAGTATAAAAATTCGTTGCCAGCGATGTATAGAACTTTTACCCCTTTAGGGCTTTCTAAGAATGTTATGTTGTCATCTGCGGTGCTTAAATTCCAGTCAGATGGAATGGGTAAGACACCCATAAGCATATTACGTTGAGCATCCCGCACGGGGAAGTACTTAATAGGACGTCTCGTGCTATTATTGTTTTGCTCGGTGTTTTGGACTAAGCCTAATAGGCTTGGTGATTCCTCCGTATCTTTTACTGCCTGAGCGCGATCGCAGGAAGATGTAGAAATAATAATGCAGAGTGCTCCTGCTAATACTTGTGAACGATTCATATCAAGAGATTTTAGATATGCTATCGAAACTATTGTAAATTAGCTGTTTAAGAGTTCAGGATATTTGCAAACCACAAAAAACGGAACATAATTAGTTTGCTTTTTTAAACTGGGAAGGAGTCTGTCCAGTCATCTTTTTGAAGGTTGTATTAAAAGTAGTCTTGCTGTTAAAACCAGCCTCTAAGCCTATCGCAACTAAGGTGTAATTCTTAAACTCTGGATTTTTAAGATAGCGCTTTGCTTCTTCTACTCTAAGAGCATTTATATAGTCTGAAAAGCTTGTCTGCATTTCATTATTAAAAACTCGAGAGAGGTGGCTTGTGCTTAGTTGTAGCTCCTGTGCGAGAAGTTCTAAAGAAAAGGTAGCATCTAGATATCTTTTTTTAGTCTTCACGATGTCATGTATGCTCGCGATGTGACCGTTACTTGCTTTTTGAGAATCTGAGTTACTATCTAGTTTTTTAGAAAAGTCGCTGAGACTTTTTCGTTCTTGACGAATTCCATATTTATAAATCCCAATATGTCCAAGCCAGTAAATGGCTAGGGAGAGTCCTATCCATAAGGCTGTAAAATATCCTTTAAAAGAAACATTTGTGATATACTTGAACAAGGCTAATCCCCATAATAAGGTGAGTATAAATAGTATAAATAGCATGGTGTGTAACCATCTTAATTCGGCAACTTGCTTTTGCTTTTTTCTGTTAAAATGAGGAATGCTTCTGCGTACTTTTATAAAGGAAATAGCAATTAGAGCAAGTGTGTAAACCATTGAGAATAAGCTTTGCACTTTGCCTATATTTTGCCATACAGGTTTACTAACGGCATTGACATTTCCTATAGAATCTATTTTTAATGCAATAGCAAGAATTAGAAAGATTGAGAATGGGAGGTACAAAAGTAAGCTACTCCTACTTTTCTTATTTTCTTTAAAATTAAGAAACTCCTGAACATACTGAATTATGAATACGGGTATCAAAGACCCTACAGGAATGTAAAAGGTCGCATACATTAGGTTGCCTGGAAGTATCCCCGCACCAGAAATGTAAAACTGAAGATTATTATAAGAGAAGGTAATAATAAGTAGGGCTAGAAACATAGTACTCCTATTCCTAAATTTCTTTGAAAATAGATAAATACCTCCAAAAACAAATCCTTGAATTACGCCTATGAGAATAATAATATTTGAGAGTGTTATCAGCAAGAAAATTATGCATTGGTCATATTCAAATATCTACTTTTTTTTCTTTTTTGGTATTTATTTTTTCTCATTACAAATGATTACAATGTTATTTTCGCAAAAGCATAGAAGAAAACTCTGTTATCTTTTTAACCCTACTCATTGCAATATGATAAGAATTTGATAGCTAGCTTTACTTTCAAAAAGGATTTGAGTAAATTGTACTCCTAATGGTTTTGCTTCCGCGAAAGCGTATTTTTACAACTTAGATTATGAAAAGAAAACTTACATTAAAGCTTATCGCCAAAGAACTGGACGTTTCCATCTCTACCGTATCCAAAGCATTGCGAGATAGCGCAGAGATAAGTGAAGATACCCGCCAAAAAATCAAGGCGTTTGCAAAGTTGTACAACTACAAACCTAACAACATTGCGCTAAGTCTCAAGAACCGAAAAACACGAACCATTGGGATTATTATTCCGCAGATTGTGCATCACTTTTTTACAACCGTAATACGTGGTGTGGAGCAAATGGCAAGAGAGCATAATTATAACGTTATCATCTGTCTTTCTAACAACGACTTTGAGAAAGAGGTGATGAATATGGAATTACTGGCAAACGGAAGTACGGACGGATTTATCCTCTCACTAGCTAAGGAAACGATGCAAAAAAACGACTTTCACCACCTCACCGAAGCGATAGATCAAGGAATGCCTGTGGTTCAGTTTGATCGAGTGGTAGATGGGATACCGAGCGATAAAGTCCTAGTAGACGATAGAGAAGGCGCAAAAATGGGTGTAACTCACCTCCTAAAAACAGGATGTAGAAAAATCGCTATCATCACAACCGAAGATTATGTGACCGTAGGAAAACTGCGTACTAAAGGCTATATCGAGGCGCTCGAGTCTTACGATATCCGAGTAGACAAAGATTTAATTTTAAAGCTGGATAATATTGACTCTTGTGACGATCAATGCATTGCAAAGATCAAGCATTTCCTTAAAGGTAAAGATATAGATGGCGTATTTACCATAAATGAACTTTTTGCCGTCGAGGCTTCAAAGGCATTGCACACAAATGGTAAGTCTATCCCAGCTGATGTATCCATCGTTTGTTTTTCTGATGGAGATTTATCTAAATATGCTACACCTAGCCTTACCACGGTGAGTCAACACGGAGAACAAATGGGGCGTCGCGCGGCCGAGTTGCTCATTAATAAACTGGAAGGACCAGAGGTAGAAGTAGAGGAGTATACGACTTCATATATTAATACCAGTTTGATAGAAAGGGAGAGCACCAGAAAAGTGAAGTAGCCTCTCAGTATTAAGATTGTTTTTTTCGCTTTCGCGAAAAAGGTCACAACAGTTAAAAAACATAGATTACAAAAGCGGAACTAGACTTCCGCTTTTGTAATTCATAAAACGAATTAAAAAATGCGAATGGTTGGATGGGATTTCCGCCTTCGCGGAAATTGAATTGAAATGAAAAAAAAAGCATTCCTTTTTGACCTAGACGGAGTTATAGTAGATACAGCAAAGTTTCATTATCTGGCGTGGAGAAATCTGGCTAAAGAAATGAACTTTGATTTTACCGAAGAACAGAACGAACTCTTTAAAGGAGTAAGTCGGGTACGGTCGCTGGAAATTCTCTTGGACCTAGCAGACTATGATGCAACCGAAGATCAAAAAGACATCTGGCTCGTACAGAAGAACACCGAATATCTTAAATATATTGATAAGATGGACGAAAGTGAAATTTTGCCTGACATCCCCAGAGTATTGGATTTTCTGTTAGAAAAAGAGCAGGGAGTCGCTTTGGGTAGCGCCAGTAAAAATGCACGCCCTATTCTTAAAAAATTAAATCTCATCCATAAATTTGAGGCGATTGTAGACGGTAATGATGTGACAGCTGCAAAGCCAGATCCTCAGGTATTTTTAAAAGGCGGTGAAGCTTTAAATATAGAGCGCAAAGATTGTATCGTTTTTGAGGACAGTATCGCCGGAATACAAGCGGCTAATAGTGCCGGAATGGTGAGTATAGGAATAGGCGAAAAAGACGTACTCCACGAAGCCGATTATGTATTTCAAGACTTTACAGAAATTTCAGATGCTTTTTTAATGGAGTTGATTGAACGATAAATACCTTCCTTTTAAATTTGCCCTAATATCTCAGGTCTAACATCTCATATCTAAAACACTATGCACTTAGAATATATAAAACCCAATCCTTGGTCCATCATAGAAGAAGGTTGGAACCCAGAACACGTAAAATCCTCAGAAAGTTTAATGAGTCTCGGGAACGGGGCGATGGGGCAACGTGCAAATTTTGAAGAGGAGTACAGCGGCGCGACCTTTCAGGGAAGTTACATCGGTGGGGTGTATTATCCGGACAAGACTAAAGTAGGGTGGTGGAAAAACGGTTATCCAGAATATTTTGCAAAAGTACTGAATGCGCCCAGCTGGATAGGTATTAAGGTAAAAGTAAACGGTGAGCGATTGGATTTACATACCTGCGTTTCTGTGAGTGATTTCCGTCGGGAGCTTAATATGTTGTACGGAACGTTAGACCGTTCATTTAAGGCAACTTTAAAAAATGGTGTTGAGGTTTCGGTAAAAGCCCAGCGGTTTTTGAGTTTAGCGTTGAATGAAGTCGGAGCGATAAAGTATAGTATAAAACCGCTCAATCAAGATGCAACCATCATCTTTGAACCCTATCTCGATAGTGGTGTTACAAATGAAGATTCAAACTGGGACGACCAGTTTTGGAACACACTTTCGGTGACAGATGATGAAGACGCGGCATTTATCACAGCGCACACGATGAAAACTAATTTTCACGTGACAACTATGATGCGCAATCGTCTGTTTATAGACGGGAGAGAGATTACGCTTTCGCGAAAGCATAAAACTAAAACCTCTTATCAGGGTGCCATAGGTCATAAGGAAGAGACCACGACGTATATCGGTCACGAGTACGAGACGGATGTGAAGCAAGGCGAGACGTTTACGATACACAAATTTGGCGGGTACGTTTCTGATCTAAATCACGCTAAAGAAAATTTACAGACTGCTTCAACCATAGTTTTAAATACGGCAATCACTCAGGGGTATGATGCGATGTTGCAGGCTCAAAAAGACGCTTGGGCGCAGGTTTGGGCAATGGCAGACATTACGATAGATGGCGATGTGAAGGCGCAACAGGGAATTCGTTTTAATATTTTCCAACTCAATCAAACCTATACAGGCGTAGATTCTCGTCTTAATATTGGTCCAAAGGGATTCACGGGTGAGAAATACGGAGGTTCGACCTATTGGGATACGGAGGCGTATTGCATTCCGTTTTATATGGCGACTAAGGATCAAGAGGTTGCCCGAAATTTATTGACCTATCGTTACAATCAACTAGACAAAGCCATTGAGAATGCGGGAAAATTGGGCTTCAAGAATGGTGCGGCTTTATATCCTATGGTCACGATGAACGGTGAGGAATGTCACAATGAGTGGGAGATCACCTTTGAGGAAATACACCGTAACGGTTCTATGGTATTTGCAATTCACAACTATGAGCGCTACACGGGCGATTACAGTTACATTGTGGAGATGGGAATGGAAGTGATTGTGGGCGTTGCGAGATTTTGGCGTCAGCGAGCTACGTTTTCTAAAGCAAAGAATAAGTATGTAATTCTTGGGGTCACAGGACCCAACGAATACGAGAACAATGTAAACAATAACTGGTTTACAAATTATATAGCAAAGTGGTGTCTGGAGTACGCTTTCGCGAAAGCGGAAGAACTAAGAGACAACCATAAAGACGACTGGAAGCGCATCACGGGGAAGACCAAGCTGTCCTTTGACGAAATCCTCTCGTGGAAATCTACTGCTGAGCAGATGTATTTTCCATATTCCGAGGAGTACGACGTTTTCTTACAGCAAGATGGGTTTTTAGATAAAGAGCTTGTCACCGTTGATAAGCTGGATAAATCGCAACGCCCTATAAATCAGAAATGGTCTTGGGATAGGATTTTAAGGTCGCCATACATTAAACAGGCAGATACGTTGCAGGGATTCTATTTCTTTGAAGATAATTTTACAACCGAAGAACTTGAAAAACACTTTGACTTTTATGAACCGTTTACGGTGCACGAGTCATCGCTTTCCCCTTGTGTACACGCAATACAAGCAGCAAAGTTGGATCGAATGGAACAGGCGTACAAGTTTTACTTGCGCACCTCACGATTGGACTTGGATGATTATAACAAAGAAGTTGAGGAAGGCTTGCACATCACAAGTATGGCAGGCACGTGGATGAGTGTGGTCGAAGGTTTCGGCGGGATGCGCGTAAGGAATAACAAGCTTTCTTTTGAACCGAAAATACCAGATGCATGGCATTCGTATTCCTTTAAAGTGAATTTTAGAGGTCAAGTTGTAAAGGTTGAGGTTGCTAAGAATAAGTCGACATTTAGTCTCGATAGTGGCGATGACCTAGAGATTCTTGTAAATGGAGAAAAATGTACGATCACAGTAGCCAGATGAAATGGGTTTCAGGATTTCTTATGTTTTTAGTCCTCACGAGCTGTAAGCAAGAAAGGCAAAGTGAGTCCACCTTGATTTGGTCAGATGAGTTTGATGGAACAACTTTAAATGAATCCAATTGGAATTACAAGCTGGGAGATGGATGTCCAGATTTGTGTGGCTGGGGAAACAATGAACCTCAAATCTATACTAAAGAGAACACAGAAGTTTCTGATGGAACATTAAAAATTCACGCACAACTTAAAGATAGTATCTACACCTCTTCAAGAATTACTACTAAGGGCAAGTTTGATTTCCAATATGGGTATATAGAATCAAGAATCAAGCTTCCTAAAGGGAAAGGTCTCTGGCCTGCTTTCTGGATGTTAGGTAAGAATATAGATCAAGTAGGCTGGCCACGCTGTGGCGAGGTAGATATTATGGAATGGGTAGGACGTGATGCAGATAGTTTGTTTACTTCACTACACACAAAGGCGAGTAGCGGAAATACAGTAAATACTAAGAAAACATTCCTAGAAGATAATAGTGCGTGGCATACTTATGCCTGCGATTGGAATGAAGAGCGCATCATATTTTACAGAGATAATGAAGAGGTATATCGATTTGCTCCTCAGGAAAAGACAGAAGAGAATTATCCATTTAAACAACCCTTTTATATTCTATTAAATATGGCTGTGGGAGGAAATTTTGGAGGAGAAATAAATAACAGTATTTTTCCTCAGACTTATGAAGTGGATTATGTTAGGGTGTATGAAAGTAATCCTTTGGAAAAAGAGAACTAATCTAGTTTGATTCCAAAATTATTTAGCAATCCGTGAACCTCTGTACGGGAGAATTGCGCACCTTTCATTCTGTTTTTAGTAGGGTCAATGGTGTAATGCATAGCCGTTCTGAAATCTGCCTTTTCAAGATTAGTATTTGAGAAAATGGCATTTGTAAGGTTGCAGTCCTTAAAAACAGTGTTTGATATATCTGCATCTGTAAAATCAGTTTCTACAAGCGAGCATTCTTCAAATAGAGTATTTGGACATTTAAGACCCGAAAAATTTGCTAAATCTAAACTGCAGTTTTCAAATAATAACTTGAGCATAAAATCATTGAGCACACTAAAATCAGCACCAAGTAATTTGCAGGTATTAAAAGTTACATCGTTTAGCGTCGTTCCTCCAAATTTTGCGTTTGTAAAGTTGCAGTTTTCAAAAGAGCATTCCATAAAGACACTATTGGACACGTGAACTGTAGCAAAATTACAATCTATAAATGTGCAGTTGTCGTACTCGGTAGCTTTGAAAGGATGTTTGGTAAAATCCTCGCCATTGTATTGTTCATCGAGTACTATTCCTTTCATTCTGGTTATTCTTTCGCTTTAAGCGGCATATAAATATCTGCGCGCCAGTTAAGCTCATCGCCTCCCATATTTGGGTTGTTAAAGAAGGATTCTAGCGGGGTTTTCTCAACTTCGAGGTTGTTGTCCTCTGCATATTGTAGTAATGCGTACCAAGCCCTATCTGATGTGATATAATTACCATTATAGGTCGCTTTTATGGCTTCTTTTGATGTGATCCGTTTGTATTTTATGATAGGGTCTTCGGGAAGATCCTTAGCGTATTTAATCGGGAAACAAAAGTTATAATGAATACTGTCTGTTTTAGTATTCCATTCGGTCACTTCGACAAAGGGAGGTCCATTAAGTTCTACATCATACTTAATCATCCGATTCGTAAGGAGGGAATAGTATTGCATCATCCCTCTAGCTTTTTCGATCTGCAATCCCTTGAGGGGTACGTAAGCAACATAAGTGGCAGGTGTAATACTTTTTCCATCTATAGTTACTCGAATCTCATCAAGATGACTATTCATTAAGTCAAAAAATTCCTTAACCGTAGCCTTCGTACGTATTTCGAAGTCTGTTTTTTTAAAGGGGACTGCAAGCTTTAAAGGGAGATCATTTTCCTTATCGTCTATACGCACTTTAACCTTAGAAAGAGAATCATTAATTGGGGTAATGTCCCAAGTATAGATATATGTAGAATCCCCTTGTACGATTTTTTGTTCCAAATGCTCCCAGCCATCTTGAGCGATAATCTCACCGTTTTCAAGTGAGGAATTCCACGATTTGATGGATTGATTTAGGGTGCCTGGGTTTGTTTTGGCTTCAAAGTTTACTTGATAGTTATAGGGATAAACAAAAAGGTATCCCAAAATTCCTAAAACCAAAATAAGTACAATAGCAATGATCGCTTTTTTCATAAATCAACTAGTTCGAGGCTTGTGCGTTGTTTACTTTCATTTCTAGGTTGTTCACTACATATTTCCCGAGGTCTTGTCCCTGTTTAAGACCTACGTCTACTGCTGCACGATAATGTATTCCTCCGTACATACGGCTTATGGCAGCTTCTTGTGCGGCTGCTCTAAAAGATGGGAAGTTGCGTACAGGAATTCCATAAGGGGTTTCTGTATCGTCATTGTAAGAAAAGTTGTCTCCAAAAATACTTGTCAATGCTTCGGCAGCGGCGCCAGAGACCACAGAGTGACCACTTACATATTCTGGGAACGGTGGTGTTTGTAGTATCGGTTTCCAGCTATCATCTATATACTCATTTATGAGTGTTTCTGGGCGTATGAGGTTACTACGATACTTCTCATCCCAACAGCTTATAAAAGCATCTGCCATTGCAACAGAAGTTTTCGCGTAAGCGTACAAGGTATTCATATTATCAAAGCCGGCTTTTTTTGAAGCGATCTTTGTAATTCCTATCCAGTGACCTCCAGGCGTTATCTTTTTAGTGGCAAACATCAAATGACCTCTGGTCACAGAAACATAAGGATTACAGTCCCAAAACTGAGCAATGGCAATTTCCTCAGTCTCGTCACCCTTTGCCGTAATGTCCTGACTGATGTCATATACTTCTTTAAGTTCTTTATAAAAATCTGAATCTTCTTCCATCGAGAAGGCCGGAGGAGGAACAGGTTTAAATTGGTCTGGAGCTTCTATAACAAAAGGTCTAATCTTATTCCAATGTGGCTCAATCCCTGCCATATAAGCTGGTGGTGTAGGTTGCCAGCGCGATGGCTCATCTGCCTGTACCGTAAACTTGGGCATCGTGCGCGTTTGCTTGTAATTGTCCTTGTCTATCCACTTGCTTATGTGGTCAGCTACTTTCATTCCGTAAGCCTCTGAAGTCGTAAATTCTTCTTCGTTTTGATTGCGCCAAACATTATAAAGACTATCTCGATAGACTTCTATTTTATCCTCAGAAAAAATGAGTTGCTTGCTCAATTGCATATGAGCGACAAGAGCGGCGAGGTCATAATTTATCGTGGTCTCTGCTTCTGGTTGAGGTATGGCGGTAAAATCATTGAGCTGTCCCGCCAGCGACTGGAAATCTGGGTTGTTGCTGGCTAAAATCTCGTAAGCGGCAATATTAGGATAAGCATAAATCCTACTTGCTACTGGCGGAGAAAAAATATCGTGTATGATGACCTTCGTCACATTATCTATAGATGCGTGAAAGTTATCTGGAGTGATTTCAATAGGTTGCGCTTCCTTGCAAGAAACGGTTAAGAGCAGTATTGCTATGCCTACCGTATATAAATGTTTCATTGTATTATTTCTTTAAACGATATACCTGCGAGCTGTCGTTATTAAATGTTGCGAGCAAGTATGGTTGTTTCTTAACGTTAATAATGTTTAAATGACGTAGTGATTTTTGTGCAAAATCCAAGCCAAGTCGGTGTCCTGAGATAATGTCAGTCTCCGTGTTAATCAATGCGCCAGAGAAAGAATCAAACCTACCGTGATAGGGTTTTACGCCAAAGTAATTTCCACCTGCTAGGACTTCATCTTTGCCGTCTCCGTCAAAATCAAATGTACAAAAAGCCATTATGGGCGACACTTGCATTTCTAAACCAAAAGGCATAAAAGTAAAAGCACCATTATCATTGCGCAAGAACCCTGATTTCAACGTTTCTACATCAAGGATTTGAGCATCTTTGAGCTCTTTTGATTCAAAGATTTCTTCTACAGATTTCCCTGCAAAACTGGAGTACGTATTAAATTTCTTGCGCAGGCTTACCATCTGTGAGGAGAGATTATTAAAATCTTCAAGCGGATGGTATTTCCCATTTTTTTGAGTCGCAACCACAGTTTCTGTTTGCCCATTATCGTCAAAATCCTTGTAATACATACGTAATGGAACATCTTCACTTGCAGTAAACTTGCTGTTTTCTCCCCAGTTGCCCAGAATATAATCGGTATCACCATCTCCATCGATATCAAATGGAACAATCGCCTGCCAGAGGCCTTTAAGTTTCTCCTTTGTAAGATTTACTCGAGTAAGTTTGCCATTGGTATTCTTGTAAAACTGAGGTGCCATCCATTCTCCCACGACAATTAAATCTTTAGTTCCGTCGTTATCAAAATCATTCCAAATGGCATCTGTCACCATCCCGAGATTGCTTAAATCGCTAGCATCAGCTATCATAAATTGTCCCTTGTCATTTTCGAGCAAATAGGAGGTAGGCATTGCCCCAAAATCATTAGTGACCGCTTGATTCCCGATGAAAACATCTATATCACCATCACTATCGTAATCATAGGGTGCGATCACAGAAGCGTTTTCAAACATCTCAGGAAGTTGCTGAGCGACTAATGTCGAATCTTGAACAGAAAAATAAACGTCCTTAAGCGCCTTTGCCCTATTGTAAAAATCGCCACCGCCTGTTCCTAAAAACAGTTCGTTTTTACCGTTTCCGTTAAAATCTGCAATGGTGGCTACGACATCTTCGGTAACGTTGTTTGTAGCTAATGATGATTTGTACGCTTTCGCGAAAGCGCCACCTTCGCCAATAGAATCCTGTTGCACATAAACCTGAGAGTCCTTAAACTTCGAACTACCAAAGAAAATATCCTCTTTTCCGTCACCATTTAGGTCACCCACAGCAACAGCAGGTCCGCGGTCGGAAATTTGATACGGAATGAGTTTTTGCCTGTTATAATCCAGATAATCATCCTCTTCGTGCTTGAAATTGAGCCCTAGATTTCCATCTACCTTTTCAAAAAGCGCTGAATGTTCAGGCTTTAAGGTAGTATAATCAAATTGTTTGTTGTTCTCAGGCTTAATCTTGAGCGTTTGGTTCGTAGCAACCGATTTCAATAGCTGTGTGGTGCCGTCGGGCCAAATCACGCGCAGAGAATCGACCGTGTTGTCATTGCCATAGCCAAAATGTATTAGAGGCTCCGAAGATGCCTGAAAACCACGAGCGGTGTACAACTCCTTGTACTGCTTGATGCCCTTATGATAGGAAATCACTTTTGTCCCTATCCCAAATGGATTTCTATCTGAATACTTGGGTTTAATTTTTAGGTAGTTTGCTTGCTCATTCGTCTTATTCACATATACAGCTACAGGGCTATTTAGGTTGTTTACCACAATGTCAATATCACCATCATTATCCAAATCACTTAGCGCCGTGGCACCAGAAATTAGTGTGTCGTTTTTAATCCAAGCCTTAGACTTATCGTTGAATTTTAGAGAAGACGTCCCTTCAAAAACGTAATTATGCGCATTACCACGAGGCATCAGGTCGATGGCCTTTTGGTCCATCAGTTTTGTGTTGCTTATTTTGTTTTGAATTTGGTCGCTGGATACAAAGTTGATGTAATCCAGGTCGTTAGGGCGTTTTGGGATACCGTTTGAAATAAACAAATCTTGCTGTGCATCTTGATTAAAATCGGCAAAAAGGGCGCTCCAGCTCCAGTCTGTTGCAGAGACTCCACTCAACAATGCCGTCTCCTGATAATCGTATCCTTGCTGATTTACATAAAGCATATTGCGCGTAAACTGGTAGTGATAACCGTAACGTTCGGTGCGGAGTTTTAAGGTTTGGATAGGATCGTCACCTTCAGAGGCCTTGAGTACTTTTTCATCTTCGGCGAGCATATCTAAGGAAATCATATCTGGCCAGCCATCATGATTGATATCTGCCACATCGTTACCCATAGAGAAACGCGATGTGTGGCCAAAGTGGTCTTTTAAGCTTTCGCGAAAGCGTACTACACCCGTACTATCCTTCCCTTGATTCAAGTAATAATAATCATCCTCGTGAAAATCGTTTCCCACGTAGATATCAGGTCGTCCGTCTTGGTTAAAATCGGCAATGGCGACGCCTAGACCGTAGCTGTTTATACCGCCAATTATTCCTGCCTCCTCGCTCACATCTGTAAAGGTGCCACCGTCGTTGCGCATTAAACGATCGCCCGTTTCATAATTGCGCGTATATCTTAAATCTGCTTTGCCGAAGGAATCTTGTGTGTGCACGGCGTGATTGAGCAAGTACAAATCCAAATCTCCATCTCCATCATAATCCAAAAATGCTCCAGAAGAGCTGTAAGTGTCAAAATCGAGTCCGTATTTCCCTGCGCTTTCTGTAAAGGTGTTGTCTCCGTTGTTTATGAAAAGTTCATTGTGTCCCCCAAAACCGTTTATTCCCACAACGGCACACACGTAAATGTCCAGAAGTCCATCATTATTTACATCGCCCATAATGGTTCCTGTATTCCAGTCACTATTTCCGGCGACACCAGCAGTAGCTGTAATATCTTCGAACTTAAGATTCCCTTTGTTGAGGTAAAGTTTGTTTTTCACTTGGTTTCCCGAGAGGTAAATATCGGGTAGATCGTCATTATTTATGTCTCCTACCGCGACGCCACCACCGTTATAAAAATAGAGGTAGTCTAGAATATTGAGGTCGTCACTTTCTGTAAGCGTATTTACAAAGTCGAGGCCTGTTTCTTGGGCACTCGGATTTGTAAAGAGCTCTGGCTCTTTGTCACAACTCCAAAATGCTATAAGGATAAGTCCAATAGTTAGCCGTCTAATCATTGCGCTTAAAAATCTTAGGTTTCTGATTATTAATAGCTACCATAAAGAAGGTATTGTCGTTCTTGTCTTTGAATTGTGAGATATGCTTGATTTCATCACGCACGTAAAAACCACTCTGACCGTAGTCTTGCCACGCAAATTCATTCTTTCCATTTCCTAAAAGAACGCTTCCGTAGTTTGCATCTAGTTGGGAATATTGAGGTTTAAATTCAAAGTTGTTTCCGCCTAGGATGATATCTGTATTCCCATCATTGTTTACGTCTGTGCAGGTAATCCCACAAACGCAGGAAAGTTGCACACGATAGGGGAGTTCTTTAATCGTGAAGTTTCCGTTGCCCTCATTTATTGCAATTACTGAAGCTCCGGTCTCAACTTTTTTTACGATTGAGTTGTTGAAGGATTCACTCGCTGGGAAAAGTTCCTGAATGGTTTTTGTGGCATACTCTGATGCTTTCAAATTTTGTTTTTTAAGCTTTACAAGTTGCGCCGTAAGTTCCTTTTTCTGGTGAATAGGGTAGTCCTTTCCGTCTTGGTTAAATGTCGTTATCTGCTCAATGGTTCCGTTGTTGTCAAAATCGTTGATGTACATCTTGAGCGGTGCTTCGGGCATTGGTTTGTAATGTAGGTTTGTTCCCTCGTTCCCAATAATCAGGTCTAAGTCCCCGTCTTTGTCCAGATCTTCTAATTCCAGCACGTTCCACCAGCCGTGTAGGCTGTCTAGCGAGGATTTCATTTTTGTAAGTCTTCGGCCATTATTACGGAAAATTTGAGGCGTGCCCCATTCTGAAATGGTGAGTAGGTCTTTTTTATTATCTCCGTCTATGTCCAGCCATTTTGCATCTGTAATCATCCCTGCATCTTTCAGCGGGAAAGCGACACGTTCTACACTTTCGGTAAAGTTACCCTTTCCGTCATTTTCTAGGAAGGAGTGTTTTGGGTCTACTCCGTAAACACCTACAACGCTTCGCGACCCTACAAATACATCTACGTCTCCGTCTGCATCAAAATCATAAGGTGCTAGAACTGATATGTTCTGAAAAGCGCTCGGTAGTTCGGTTGCGGATTTTGTGAAATTTCCTTTTCCGTCGTTAAAGTAGAGTCGAGGACGATAATTTACGTTTTTGCCTACTTCGTTTCCGCCGGAGCCTGCCATTAGGTCTAGATCTCCGTCGTTATCTACATCTATAAATATGGAAGCGGTATCTTCGAGGGAGGCATCTTTCGCGAAAGCGGGAATAGTAACACTCTTCAATTTTCCGTCGCCAGAATGCATATACAATTGTCCAGGCTGACCACTCGCGCCGCCCAGATAAATATCGTCATTGCCGTCTCCGTTCACATCGCCTACGGCCAGAGAAGGACCTTCCTGCGAGAGTTGCTTTGCAATAAGCCCCTCGTAGTCAAAGTCGTTATAGCTGTTCTCTTTGTGAGCAACAAGGTTATTATTAGGTAACTCCGTAAAAAGTGCTTTTGTCTTTTTTGAAGGCGGGATGTAGGTCTGAGTCGCCTCGCTTTGCTTCATTGTGAGCAGTTGGTTTGCTTGCACATTGTTGAGTAACTGTGTGGCATCGTTGGGCCAAATCACGCGGAGCGAATCAACTTTTTTAGTCTCGCCCAGACCAATGGTCATTTTATAATCCATTGAAGACTGGAAACCACGTGAGGGAATTAATTCCTGTAAATAGCTGTTGCCATCGTAATACAATCTTACCGAAGTTCCCACTGCAAATGGATTCTTATCTTGTCCTTGAAATGTGAGCTGGAGGTAATTATTGTCCGTTTTTTCTTGTGTATTATTCCGGTACACAAAGGAATCCATATTTACATTATTTACCACGAGGTCCAGGTCTCCATCGTTGTCTAAATCTCCGTAAGCGGCGCCGTTAGACATACTTTTAATTCCCAAACCCCAGTCGTCTGCCTTATTTGTAAATGTGATATCACCATTGTTGCGGAAGGCATAGTTGGGAACGGGGCGTTGTGGCATTTTATTGATTATTGAATCTATGGCTTGCTTTTTACCCGTAAGTGCCATTTTCTGTATTATATCATTTGCAAAAAAATCTACAAAGTCCAGGTCTGTTAGATCGTGATTGATACCATTTGTCACATAAATATCGCGGTAGCCGTCGTTATCCATATCAAACAGTACACCAGACCAGCTCCAGTCGGTAGCCTCTACGCCACTGAAATAGGCGGTTTCAGAAAAGGAACCGTTGCCATTGTTTATCTGCAATGTGTTCTGAATAAACTGCTGGTAAAAATCCTTACGCTGTTTTGTTTTATAGACATCATAACCATCAAACTCCATTACAGATTTTACAGTTTCCTCGCCGTCGGGGAGCATATCTGTAATAAATACGTCTTGGAGGCCGTCATTATTCACATCTGCAAAATCTACGCCCATTGCAGAGAGGCTTAGGTGCGACGTCCAGTTCTTAATATCCTCGGTAAACGTGCCGTCTTGATTGTTTAGGTAGAGGTAATCTCTTTCATAGAAATCGTTAGACACATAAATATCTGGATACAAATCATTGTTAATATCTGTAACCATCACACCGAGACCGAAACCTATCAAACTTCCATATATCCCTGCTTCCTCACTCACATCAGTAAAGGTGTCGCCGTCATTGCGCATTAATAAATCTCCCACACCTCGGAAGATATCCGGCACATTTTCCCAGTCCTGCGCGCGTTTATCGCGTTGCTCTGCGTAGCCCAAGCTATTTACAGGAATATTACTGTTGTTAAGAATGTACACATCTAGGTCTCCGTCTTTATCGTAGTCAAAGAATGTAGCGTGGGTGGAGAAACCTGTTTTGGCAAGATTATATTTTTCGGCACTTTCCGTAAAGGTCAAGTCCCCGTTGTTTATGTAGAGGTCATTATCGTGATTGTTTCCTTCCAGATTACCCGCATTGCTTACATAGATATCTAGCAACCCATCAGCATTAACATCTGCCATTAGCGTTCCAGTGGACCACGGTTTGTTCCCGCCCACGCCAGCTTTTTCGGTTATGTTCTCAAACTGGAAATTTCCCTTATTAAGATATAATTGGTTCTTACCCTGGTTTGCAGACATATAAATATCCGCCAGACCATCGTTGTTTATGTCGCCTATAGCAACCCCACCGCCGTTATAAAAGTTGCGGTATTTAAAAATGTTGAAATTCTTTTCATTCTTAATGGCATTAAAAAAGTCTATTCCCGTACTGTCTGATGGCATTAGAGTAAATAAGGTGTCCTCATTTTGAGCAACTGCCGTTTCCTTAGGAGCATCAGCATCGCAACCAGAAACGAAAAGTAGTATAGTGAAAGCGCCTAGGAGGCAAAACGTTTTCTGTAAGTTCATAAATTATTCTTCTTTCTTTAAAAAAAGCGGTGTGTCATTATTTCGTCCGACAACATAATAAGTGCTGTCATTAATCGTGATTTTTTTGATGCTTCTTGAAGCACCAGAAATATTAAAATCTTGCTTCTCTTTTGCTTCAAAAAAGCCACGTTTATTGTTGAGCAAAAGTAAGCCTTGAGACCCGTCTAACCTACCGAGTTGGGTGCTTATTTCATAGTCATTACCAACAAGGATAACGTCCATAAAACCATCTTTATTGAAGTCTTCTACAAGAAAGTCGTATACAGAGGAAACTTGTGCAAGGAATGGTAATTCAGTGATTTTAAAATCGCCATTGCCTAGATTTTCGATGTATACTGAGGCTAGGGTTTGCACTTCTTTAATTTCGGCAGATTTTAGTTTTTTTACGGGGAATAGTTGGGTTAGTTCCGCTTTCGCGAAAGCGTTATAACTCAAAAACTCCTTGTTTATAAAGGGTAGCTGTTTTACGAGTTCATCCTTTGAGGCCAAAACAGTTTCCTCTCCTTTGTAGAAATAGGTGAGAATGGGGTCAATTTTCCCATTATCGTCAAAGTCGTTACGATACAACTTAAGCGGTTCCTCCGCAGAAGCGGTGAGCCGAGTATTAAGCCCCCAGTTTCCAGCAAAGATATCGAGGTCACCGTCGTTATCAAAATCTGCCACTTCGTGCGTATTCCACCAGCCACTTGTGCTGGGTAAGGTCGCATTCTCAAGTGACTCAAGCCTTTTCCCATCATTGAGTAAAATCGTGATAGGCATCCAGTGTCCAGAAACAATCGCATCCTGAAATCCGTTGCCGTCCATATCTACCCAAGAAATATGCTGTACATTACCTATGTTGCGCAATGCTTTACCGAAGGTTTCTGACACATCTATAAAATTTCCATTGCCGTCATTATTGAATACAAACTGTTTAGGCTTGGCACCAAACGATTGTGGGATGGCGTTAGACGTTATCACGACATCCAAGTCACTATCATTGTCATAATCTACTGCGGTAACGGAAGAGGCATTCATTTCGGCACCTTGAAAGGCTAAAGAGTGTAAAGTGAATGTACCGTCCTGTTGCAGATAAAGACGAGGTTGTAGCGCTTCCCCGCTTTTAATTTCGTTACCTCCACTTACGATGACTATGTCGTTTAGCTTATCTCCGTTCGCATCAAAAATAATTGCGTCTATGTCTTCATTTATGAGATATGAAGCGTCATTTTTAAATTGCTTTTCGACAAAAGTACCGTCGGCGTTTTGTAGCCAATATTTTGTTTCTTGACCTTTGGCACCCAGCGTGATGAGGTCATCTAGAGTGTCATTATTTAAATCTCCAGCAATCACTTTACCACCACGATTTGTGCTGGCGTAGGGAACTAAAGGCTCGCGATCAAATTCAAATGAAATTCCGTCCTCGTGATTGTAAGTTAATGACATCGAGGTGTTAGAGATTAGGTTTTGTGAAGTGCTTTGCTTGTTTTTATAGTAGTTTCCAGAGGCATTGCTATAAGAAACTGTGAGGCTTGTCTTGATTTCTGGATTTGCAATGGTCTCGTATTTCTTGTCTGGCCAAATCACTTTGAGCGAATCAATTTTGTCTTTTGCGCCTAGTCCTACGTGAATCTCTGGAGCGACCGCAGAGAGATAACCGGTTGTTGTATAGTTTTCAAAAAGCTGTTGTTCTTTTTTATGATATACAATAACTTTTGCGCCTATTCCCAGACGGTTTTTATCTGGGCCTGAAAAAGAGACATTCAGATAATTGTTTATACTGTCTAATTCTGTCGTTCTGTTTTCTAGAATAGTCGCTCTTTCGTTTACGTTGTTGATGATAATGTCCAAATCCCCGTCATTGTCCAAATCGGCATAAGAAGCCCCGTTGCTGAAAGAAGGCTTCGTCTTCATCCAAGTATTACTAACATCCTCAAAGGTTCCGTTTCCTTTGTTTTTAAAGAGGTAGTTCGGGGTTTTCTTTTGGGGTAGTTCTTTGGTGAAGCTTAAATCTTCGGCCTTCATTCCTGCGCCTAGTCTTTTTTGGATACTTTCATTTGATATGAAATTAATGAAATCCATATCGTTAGTAGCTCCTTGGATACCGTTTGTGATGAAGATATCTTTATTTCCATCGTTGTCAAAGTCTGCAGTAAGTGGTGCCCACGACCATTCTGTCGCTGAAATACCGCTCTGAAAAGCGGTTTCTGAAAATGTACCGTTCCCCCTATTGAGATGCAAGGTGTTCTGCATAAATTGTGGCTGGTAACCACTACGCAATTGATTTTGATATGTGGGGTAGGGGTATTCTGTCCCAGAAGCTTTAAGCGTTTTTAAGTCATCTGGCAACATATCTACCGAAAAAATATCTTGTAAACCATCATTGTTCAAATCTGCAATGGAGTTGCCCATCGAGAAATGGGTGGAGTGTCCTAGTGCTCCCTCAGAACTGTTTACCTCTTTAAAAGTACCATCCTGCTGATTAATATACAGATAGTCGTTTTCAAAAAAGTCATTACCTACATAAATGTCGGGGTGGCCGTCATCGTTTAGGTCGCCTACGCTTATTCCTAAGCCGTAGCCTATGATGCTTTGATAGATGCCTGCATCTTTTGAAATATCGGTATAAGTGCCATTATCATTTTTAAGCAATTTATCTCCACTTAGGGAATCTACTTTTTTTCTTTTGGTACCTCGACCGTAATTACTGTTGGGATGTACAGAATGATTTAGGAGATAGGCGTCTAAATCACCATCCAAATCATAATCAAAGAAAACTGCTTGCGTACCATATCCTGAAAAATCAAGTCCGTACTTGTTGGCTTCTTCGGTAAAAGTTAGTTTTCCATTTTGGATCCCTTGATTTATGTAAAGTAAGTTGTGTCCTTTTAAATCCAAATGACCACTTACTTTAGAGATATAGAGGTCTGGTCTAGTATCATTATTAATATCGACAATGGTGACTCCGGTTGTCCATCCTTCAACATTAGAAATTCCTGATGTGGAAGTGACATTTTTAAATTCTAAATTTCCTTGATTTAGATATAGTTCATCCGCACGGGCGTTTGAGGTAAAGTAGATGTCTTTTAAGCCGTCCCCGTCAAAATCGGTAACGGCAGTTCCAGCTCCGTTATAGAAATAGAGGTAGTTAAGGATGTTAAGATTTGTGGTGTTCTCAATAGTATTAGAGAAGGTAATGTTTGTGGTTACGCTTTCGCGAAAGCGTAATACTTCATCTACATTTTCCTTGCAAGAAGTAATAAGGAATAGAGCAAGTAGTAATATTTTGTACCGTTCGAACAGCAATTAAATTGAGATTAGGGTAGGGTATAAATATAAAAAAGAGGGTTAACAAGTAACCCTCTTTTTAAGCTTAATTCAAAATATAATCTAGTAACCTGGATTCTGAACTAGGTTAGGATTTGCTACTAATTGACTCAAAGGAATCGGGAATACGTTTCTAATTGGATTATCTATTGCATTCTGTACTTTGAATTCCCAGTCTTTAGTGTATTGGCTAAAGCGAACAAGGTCATTTCTACGCCATAGTTCCATATAAAGCTCACGTCCTCTTTCGTCTATGAGTTCTTGTGCCGTTACAGAGCCTAAAGGACTAGCATCTCTTAAAATCCTAAGTTCATTAACTAAAGGAGTAGCGTCTCCACCACTGCGCAATAGCGCTTCTGCTTTCATTAAGTGGGCATCAGAATATCTAAAGAATATCTCGTGGTTAGTAAATCCACCAAAACGAGGATTATACTTTATTACACGGATTCCAGTTTCCTCTCCGTTGTTAATCAAACTTTGAGCTCCATTTCCGTCCACAAATTCTCTTGTAAATTTAAGAGGCGCCCCTTGTCGGTCAAGAGTCAACGAACCGTCTTCATTGTATTGTTGACCAAGTAAAAATCCATTTCCTATTTCACTACCATCGGCAATGCCATTGTCATTCGCATCGCTACCACCTGGGACAGCGCCTATAGGTAATCCAGCAGTCGGTACAAAACCACGACGCTCTTCTTGACCACTACCTTCTACGTTAATGTCAGGATTTCCTTCGAATAAATCAAAGTATTCTGATAATGTGGCAAAACCATTCCAACCACCACCTGCTATCACTGGAGCGGAGTTGTAGTGAAGACCATTCCAAATTCTATTTCCAACGGCAGTATCAATGAACCAAATAGTCTCATTATCTAGGTCTTGTTTGAATATATCAAAATATCCGTCTACTAAACCATAACCGTCAGCCTGAATTGCATCTACGAGGCTTACTACACGGTTCATGTCAGCGTTGTCAGGTGTAGTCTCTAAGTATACGTGCTTATTTAATAGAACTTTGGCTAACAAGTATCTAGCAGCACTTTTTCCTGGACGGACATTGTTTCCTCCTGGATTAATATTTGGAAGATTTGTAATTGCAAATTCTAAATCACTTACAATCATAGGAAGCACATCAGAAGGGAGTAAAACTTCTGGAGCTACAGTGTCATCTGTATTCGGGTCTCTTACGGGTACTTGTCTGAAATTATCAACGACAACAAACATACCCAACGCTCTCAAGAAAGAAGCATTTGCCTTAGTTTCAGCATCCGCGTCTGTTAATGGATCTAAAACTTGTGTAGCTTGAAAATGTAAGTTGTTCCAGTCTCTAAATACATTAAGGAAAAATTGGTGTTCTGAATTCCAGTTGTGCTGATGTAATTGTCTCCACAGACCATTATCACCCCAATCCCCTCCACGAGTTGGAATAAGGGCGGCATCAGTAGTAACCTCAGATAATGCAAATAAATTTGCTTGATCACCTATTAGTCCTCTAAGACTGTTAAAAGAATTTTCAACAAAGGAAGAAGGGTCTGAAATACCTTGAAACCCAGCTTCATCACCTTGATTTACCACTACAGAATCGGGTGTTTCGACCTCTAAATCTGTACAGGAGTACATTCCGAAAAGCGCTGTGAGGCATAGTATTTGGCCCCATCCACTTATTTTTTTCATTTGTGTTTTCATAATTTTTCTTTTTTTTTTAAAATCTGGCGTTAACGCCTAATGTTATCGTAGTCGGCCTAGGGAAAGAAGAATAATCAATTCCTTGAGTAGGAACCCCACTACCTAAATCTCCAGTGTTCGAAGTAATTTCAGGATCAAGACCGCTATATCCTGTAATTAAGAATAGATTCTGAGCCGTTGCTGATAGTCTAAGAGAATCTATAAAACCATCACCGCTTAAAGGCCAGTCGTAACCAACCGTCGCGTTTTGAAGTCTTACAAAATCCCCCTTCTCTAAGAATCTTGTAGAAACATCTGCTGAGGATCCTCCCGATTCAGGACTATTAAGTACATCAAAGTTTGTGTTTCTACCACTAGTAGGATTACCAGCAGTAAAGAAAGCATTTGCAGTTGCATTGTAAACCGAGAAGCCAAATTGACCTACGAAATAAGTTCCAACATTCCATCTTTTGTAACGTAAATTTAGAGATAAACCTCCAGTAACATCTGGTAAAGCATTTTCTCCTACGAATTTCTTATCAAGTGCGGCATCACCTAATCCATCACCATCTACATCTTCATAAATAGGAAATCCATCATCATCAAATCCTTCAAATACTGGCATAAACCAAGAGAATAAAGGTTGTCCACTACTTAAACGCTGTGAGAAAGCTCCAGTTAATCCTTGTCCTCTAATTTCACCTGTATTAATATCACCTGGAGCACCCTCCACTACGTTGTCATTATAGGCAATATTGAAGTTTGCAGAAAATGTTACGTCTTCAGTTTGTACAAAATCATAATTTATGGCAAATTCAACACCTTGGTTTATAACAGTAAACTGCGATAGGTTTTGAAATACACGAGGACCACTTCCAGGGAAGGCAGACTGCGTTTCAAAGAGTAGGTCATTCGTTTCTTTTCTATAAACGTTGAATGTTCCATTTAGTCTATCATTATTGAAACCAAAATCCAAACCGAGGTTGTAATCAACAGTATTTTCCCATTTCAAATTTGGATTAAAAGCACCTTGACTAGTTAGTGCTCCAAGAAGTAGATCACCGTCATTATTAATCGATGGTCCTCCGATTGTATTTAACTGTAAGAATCTGGCAAAACCAAGACCTTGAGAGTTTCCTACAACCCCAGCACCTATACGAAGTTTTAGAGTAGATACATTCTCACCTACAAAATCTTCTTCAGAAATTTTCCAGGCTATAGCTCCAGAAGGAAAGTTACCATATTTTTCATTTGGACCAAATACTGACGAACCGTCTCGACGAACCGTTGCAGTTATCAAATACTTGTCTAATATGGATGCATTCGCTCTAAAAAAGAATGATTGAATCTCGTCTGCATTAGAAAATTCATCTGCAAAGAATGAACGCACAGGACGATCAAAACTATTTGTGATATCTGTTTGCTCCACTTGCTCTGTTTCTGTGTTCAGAGTTTGAGAAACGGCAATGTTACCATCGTAACCATAAATCTGAGCAGATGATCCAGCAGCACGTTCTAATTCGTCATAGGCATTAAATAATGCATCACGCATATTATTAAGATTGCTGTTTTGGAAACCCCAACCTTCACCATTAAAACCTTGACGATTAAATTGTTGATAAGAGTATCCAGCAAGTAAATCAAGATTTACATTTCCGAATTCTTTCTTGTAATTGAGTGTTCCTTCCAAGAGCTTGTTGATCTCTTTAAAGCGAGCTATTTGCCCTCGACCGTCCCCAGATATACCTTGAAATCCAAAAACATCCGAAGTATAAATAGCGGTCGTTTGCGTATCATTTTCATCGTACCCAAAAGCCGCTCTAGCACTTAATTCTTCAGTAATATCAAAAGTACCTGCTATGTTTGCTAGATATCTTTCACTATTAGATCGAGCATCATAATTATCGAGCAAGTTCAATGGATTTCTAGCACCACCCTGAGGGTTAAATGTGCTATCTACAGGCCAAGTCGGATTAGCGATAATCGCAGAACCTAACAAATCTCCGTTAAATCCAGCAGTAGCCGCAAGTGGAGGTGCCTGATCATTTACTCTTGAAATTGCTCCTGTGAAATCGATAGTAAGTTTATCGTCAAAAAAACGCTTTGTAGCATTCAGTCTTCCAGTGATACGTTCCTGTCCAGAGTTCTCAATAATACCAAATTGATTACTATAACTTCCTCCTATACGAACGTTTCCAGTTTCAAATCCTTTCGAATAGGCTAAGTCTGTTCTTCTAGAAAATGCATTTCTAAGTACTTCGTCTTGGAAATCATTATCAAAACCAAAGTCAGCAGCCTCTCTATCTCCACCGAATTTTTCAATAGCATCTAAGAAATTCTCTCTATCAAGAAGATCGTACTTCTTTCTTGCAAACGCAGAACTTACAGACGTATTTAACTCAAAAACGCCTTTACGTCCTTTTCCTTTTTTAGTTTGAATGATTACAACTCCATTAGCAGCTCTCGCTCCATAAATCGCTGTTGCAGAGGCATCTTTTAGAATGGAAATATTTTCGATGTCGTTTGGGTTAAGAAAGCTAAGAGGGTTTCTAGCATCTCCTCCTCCTACTCCAAGTCCACCTGGCGCAGGCGCTCCACCTCCAGAAAGTGGAATTCCGTCAACTACAAATAAAGGATCATTACCTCCTCGTACAGAACTTGCACCACGTATTCTAATATTAATACCAGCTCCAGGGGAACCTGATGTTTCTGTAATTTGAACTCCGGCAGATTTACCAGCGATTAATTGCTCTGGAGAAGAAATAACCCCTTGGTTAAAATCCTCTGAAGTAACTGCGGTAACAGATCCAGTTGCATCTTTAATTGTTGTTGATCCATACCCTATAAGTATAACTTCATCAAGTGCATTGTCTGATGCCATAGCAACATTTACAACACTTCTGCCTGCCACTGCCACTTCTTGAGAAGCATAGCCTACGTAGCTGAAAACTAGTACAGCATCACTTGGTACTTCGTTTAAGGTGTAATTACCGTCAAAATCGGTAGTTGCACCGTTAGAGGTGCCTTTAACTACTACATTAGCTCCTGGAAGCGGACCATTTTCTTCAGTCACTGTTCCAGTTACCGTCTGAGCATACGAAATGCCAGCAAAGAGGGTTGCAACGAGGAGTAGCATACTTTTAAGTAATACTTTCTTCATAAGATTCTTGTTTAAAATTAGTTTGCTTAGTTTAATTATATGACATTATGAGCCATATGTAAGGGTTAAATTTATGTAAAAATTGTGTTAAGCCAACTACACTACAACGATAAAGTTACGAAAACGTTTTCGTGTTTTCAAGTCGTATTTACCTATAATATACACAATAGAATACAGCTAAAGTTAGAATTACACAATAATTTAGGTTTTAAATTCACGATATGAGAATGGAAATGAAAGTGAGGTGCTTTTCGTTCTTAACATTTGGTATCTTCGTATAGGATAAAAAATCATAAAAATGCTTAAAAAAATTGCATACATCTCAGTGATGTCTTTTCTCATTTTCAGTTGTAAGAATAGTGCTGATGAGAAGTCCGCTTTCGCGAAAGCGGAAACAAAATCGTTAACACCGTTTAACCACGCAACCGAAGAGAAAGCGGTCATTTATGAGGCAAACATTAGACAGTACTCGCCTGAAGGCACCTTTGATGCGTTCACAAAGGATATTCCTGTGCTCAAAGAACTTGGCGTCAAGATAATCTGGGTAATGCCCATCTTCCCCATTTCCGAAACAAAACGCAAAGGTTCATTAGGAAGTTATTATGCAGTTTCTGATTTCAGGGAAGTAAATCCTGAGTTTGGAACACTCGAGGATGTTGATGAAATGATTGCCGAAGCGCATAAAAACGACATTGCCATTATATTAGACTGGGTTCCTAATCATACTGGCTGGGACCATACTTGGATTACCCAGCACCCAGAATGGTACACTACAAATGATAAAGGAGAGATTGTAGACCCTATAAATACAGATACAGGTGAATCCTTCGGTTGGACAGATGTTGCCGATTTGAATTACAATAATAAGGATATGCAAGCGCAGATGATTGCAGATCTTAAATACTGGGTCACACAGCACGACTTAGATGGTTTCCGTATGGACGTTGCGCATAAGGTTCCAGTAGAGTTTTTTGCAGAAGCTGTGGACACTCTGAAAACAGTCAAGCCTATTTTTATGCTTGCCGAGGCAGAACAGCCCGATTTAATGGCAAATGGTTTTGATATGCACTACGCCTGGGAGATGCACCATCTCTTAAATGCTATGGCAAAAGAGGAACGCTCTACTGTAGATTTCTGGACGTTACTTGCAAAATACGATCAGACGCTGGGCGGGGACGACATTAATATGTATTTCGTTACAAATCACGATGAGAATTCTTGGGCAGGGACGTTGGGTGAACGTATGCCCGAGAATAAAGAAATTTTTACAACGCTTACTTATATGCTGCCGGGAATGCCTCTTATATATAGTGGACAGGAATACGACCTTGACCATAGACTGGCTTTCTTTGAAAAAGATAGTATACCGAAAAATAGAGGAACCTACTTTGAACTTCTAAAGAAATTAGGGCAATTAAAAAATACCAATCCGGCTCTGCACGGCGGTAAGAATAACGCGGGACTTATTAAGATAGATCAAAAGGATGGCTCAATTTTGAGTTTTGCCAGAGATAAAGATGATGAGCAACTTGTATTTGTAGGAAATTTTTCTGGTAAGAACGCTACGGCATATTTTGATTTTAAAGGTGATTTCGTAAACGCACTCACTGGTAATGAGCTTAAAATGGAGGGCTTTACTCAGGTAACACTCGCACCTTGGAAATTCAATATTTATAAACCGAAATCAAAGATAGAGTTTGAACTTCCTGTAGTCCCCAGTACCGATAATGAATAAACACGATGTAATTATAATAGGAGGTGGTGCGGCTGGTTTTTTTACGGCGATAAATGTAGCGTCTAGTGACCCGAGTTTGCGCGTTTCGATATTAGAGCGGGGCAAGGAAGTATTGACTAAGGTCCGGATATCTGGCGGTGGTCGTTGTAACGTGACGCACGCAGAGTTTGTGCCAAAAGACTTGTCGGAAAACTATCCTCGGGGAGAGAAGGAGCTGCTTGGGCCTTTTCACACATTTATGACTGGAGATACCATTGCTTGGTTTGAAGAGCGCGGTGTAGAACTAAAAATTGAGGAGGATGGAAGGATGTTCCCAACTTCTGACAGTTCACAGACTATTATTGACTGTTTTCTTAAAGATTCGCAAGATTTAGGCATTTCTGTACTTAAGAATCATTCTGTTCAGGAGTTTGAATACATAGGTACCTCTTCTCATTGGAAAATATCAACTACTCAAGGTGACTTTCTATGTGACGACCTTGTCATTGCGACTGGGAGTAATCCTAAAGTCTGGAAACTGCTACAATCTGTGGGGCATACTGTTTCTCCAGCTGTACCATCGTTATTTACCTTTAATATAAAAGATAACAGAATAAAAGATTTAATGGGGCTGGCAACCGAAGCTTCGGTTGAGGTAATGGGAACAAAACTCGCATCACAGGGGCCATTGCTCATTACACACTGGGGAATGAGTGGACCAGGAATCTTAAAGTTATCTGCGTGGGGAGCTCAGGAACTCGCGGCAACCAAATATAATTTTGACGTAAAGGTAAACTGGCTCGTGCATTTTTCTCCAGAGGATGCAATGGATGCTCTGAGCGAACTCAAAATAAAGTTTGCAAAGCAGTCACCGCACACGTACGCACAGTTTGAGTTGCCTAAAAGACTTTGGCAAAACTTACTTTTGGCATCGAGTATTTCAAATGACATGAAATGGGCAGATTTGAACAAAGTTCAGTTGTTGTCCTTGAGTAATGAACTTACGAGTGGCATCTTTCGCGTAAGCGGGAAAAGTACATTTAAAGAAGAGTTTGTAACCGCTGGCGGTGTAGACCTTAAGGAGGTGAACTTTAAGACGTTTGCAAGCAAAGTGTGTGAACATTTGTATTTTGCAGGAGAAGTCCTTAATATAGACGCTATTACAGGTGGTTTTAATTTTCAGAATGCGTGGACGGGCGGTTACATCGTGGCGCAGGCTATCGTAAACAAAAAGAAACTGTGAAATTTTTTTTAACCCTTTTAATCTTTGCTCCTATGACAATGATATCCCAGAATCTTAAGTCGCTACAATGGAAAAAAAGAGCGATTGTCGTTTATGCTCCCAGTTTTGACGACGAGAAAGCGCAATCTCAAGCTAAGAAGCTCAAGGAAGTCAAATCTAAATTTGACGATTATAAGTTGGTGTTTATTGAACATACTAATGAAGGAGAGCGCACAGATTTTGGTGAAGTAAAATTTGTGGACATTACTGAAGAGTTTAAGGGGTTTAAAGTTTTCTTAGTCGGTCTGGATGGAGGCGTGAAGTTTGAGAGTAGTACGGTTCAGGAACCACAGCGATTCTTTGACCTTATAGACACGATGCCTATGCGACGCAATGAGATAAAAAATGAATAAATACATCGCCCTGCTTAGAGGCATAAATGTAGGTGGTCACAGGAAGATACTAATGGCAGACCTCAAAGTACTTTTTCAAGAATTGGGATTTAAAAATGTGGAGACACACATTCAAAGCGGCAATGTGGTTTTCGAGAGTTGTGGGGGTGATGTGTCCGCTTTCGCGAAAGCAATAAAAGAAAAAATCAAACAGTCCTACAACTTCGAAGTCTTGACCCTTGTGCTCGACCTGCAGACTCTTCAAAAAATAATCTTAGATTGTCCGTTCCCAAAAGAACAGAAAGAAAAGTCTTATTTTATCTTACTGGACAACCCGCCGACCAAAGAAAAAACAGCAACGCTCAACGCTGAAGTTTATGCTGATGAAGAATTCCATATCACGTCCAGATGCGTCTATTTCTTTGCCTCAAACGGATATGGAAGAGCAAAACTTACAGGGAATATTATAGAGCGCAAACTTAATGTAAATGCCACTGCCCGTAATTATCGTACGATGTCCAAACTTCTTGAAATGGCTAGTTGAGCCTCACGATTTCTAAGGTTAATAATGTTGCAAATGCTATCCAGAGTGTATAGGGAATCAATAAGTAAGCTGCTGTTTTACTTATAGGTTTGAAAGCTTTTATAGTGAGAATTATGGTTATAAATAAAATCACAATCTCTACCAATGCCCATAAAGGAGCTCTCAAAGCAAAAAAGATAATACTCCAAAACGCATTGAGAAGAAGCTGAAAGCCGAAGATATACAGTGCCTTCTGAACTCCTTTCTGATGGAAACCTTTGTTCCAGACTAGTGCTGCTGCGACTCCCATAAGAATATAAAGTAATGTCCACACAGGTGCAAATAGCCAGCTGGGCGGATTCCAAGATGGTTTTTCTAAGGTTTCAAACCAACCAGAAACACTCGTTTGGGTTGCCATCGAACCAATGAGTCCTACGAGCAAGCAAATCCCAATAGCGATGAGTAGTTTTGTTCTAAGTCCTTTTTTCATAGTAATGCTAAAAACATCGAAGGTAAAAAAATGCATTTTAACCTTTCGTCTAGCGCAGTCTAATGCGGTATATTTGTGTAAAATTTAACTAGATGACGGTAGAACAATTTCTTCCACAAGGATACGACGTTAAGGCATCCTCGGGCAGTGTGACTTGGCAATCTCCCAGTAATATAGCGCTTGTGAAGTACTGGGGAAAATACGGCGAGCAAATGCCCAAAAATCCTAGTGTAAGTTTTACCTTAAATAATTGCCATACCGTAACGACTCTAAACTACGAACCTGTTGAGAATCCCTTTGCAAAGACGACCTTTGAAATTTTTCTAGACGGAAATCCCGCGCCAGAATTCAGAGAGAAAATTGAGGGTTTTTTTACACGCATTGAGCAATACTTACCTTTTATAAAGAATTATAAATTTTCCATTGAGACTTCTAATTCTTTTCCTCACAGTTCTGGCATTGCATCCTCTGCTTCTGGAATGAGTGCGCTCGCATTATGTTTGATGACCATTGAGAAGGGATTGCAACCCGATATGGCGGATGACTTTTTTAAGAAAAAGGCATCATTTTTAGCAAGACTCGGCTCTGGAAGCGCTAGTAGGAGTATAGGAGGACCTTTAATCGTTTGGGGAACACATGCGGAGATAGAAGGTAGTAGCCAGTTGTATGGGACACCATATCCTTTTGAAATTCACGAGGTTTTTAAGGAGTACCAAGATACTATTCTCCTTGTGGATAAAGGTGAAAAGCAAGTAAGTAGTACTGTAGGCCACGGTCTTATGAAAAATCACGCCTACGCCGAGGCACGATTTACACAGGCAAATGACAATCTAGAAGCGCTAAAAGGAATTTTTAAAACTGGTGATCTGGATGCTTTTATAGAGCTTGTAGAAAGTGAAGCCCTCACATTGCATGCAATGATGATGACCAGCCAACCTTACTTCATTTTAATGAAACCTAATACACTTGAGATCATCAATAAAATCTGGGAGTATAGAGCACAGTCTGGTTCAAAGGTTTCTTTTACTCTGGATGCGGGAGCAAACGTACATGTGCTATACCCTAAAAGTGAAAAGGAAAATGTTCTCGCATTTATCGCAGGGGAGCTTTCTCAATACTGCAAGGATCAAGAATTTATCGAAGATTTTGCAGGAAAGGGAGCTGTGCAATTATAGAAGTTCAAGCTAAGGTATATTAGTTAGGGTTGAGTTTGCTGGCAGGAAGTCTTTGTGCGACCCTATATCCTAGGGATTTGCTCTTTCGATAATCCTGAGCAGCCTTTTCTTTTAATCCTAAACGTTCATAAGCTAGGCCTCGATTATACTCGGCAATTCCATCTTTATATTGTCCAGTTGCTATTGCTCTAGTATAATAAGCTATGGCTTCTTGATGAAGGTTTTGTCTTGATGCGTTAAAGCCTAAATTGAACAAGGCAAGATAGTGGTTCGGGTCGTTCTCTAGAATAAGGGCCAATTCTTTATTGGCGAGAATATATTTTCGTTGCTTCGCATAACCTAATGCCAGGTTGAGTCGCTGTTGATTTGTCCTTTTTACCACAGCTCCTGGTTTTTTAGAAATAACGAGCTCCTCAAGATTTGAAAGCACAGGGTTTTTTGGATTTGCTTTTAATCCGCTATTTATTATTTCAAGGGTTTTAGTAAAATCCTTTGTTTTAGAAAGTGTTTGCAGTGCTCGCTGTCTCCATACATTGACATCGCTAGGGTAATATTCCAGATATTTTTCAGAGGTGGACAGATAGTTTAAAGTATCCTTTTGCAGTTTGTAGGTGTTGAGCAATACTGTGTAATTATTACGCAATGACGGTCTATGTGCAACTCCTTCTTTTGCATAATACACCGCACTGTCCAGATTTACTTTCTTGTCTTTATAAATGATCGCTTTGAGCATATGCGAGTTGTAGCCATACGGCGCGACTTTTATTGATTTGTCAAAATGATACAGCGCTCTATCCATCTTTTCCTCACTCATCGCATACATTCCTAAAATATGGTCGTGGGCTGTTCCGTCACCATTAATGTCAAAATATCCATCCAGTAATTGAGAGGCCGCATCATAAGAAAGGGTGAATTTATCTCCGTTAAGAAAGTCCTTAAACTTGTAGTCTGAATGTACGTAGCGGTCGTTACGTGAATCCTCGAATTTTAAATAGTCTACGTAAGTCGCGCCGAGTAAGAGTAGGCAAACCGTTCCTAAAACAGCTAAAGATGTTTGGGTAGATATGAAATGTTCTTTTTTACGCTTTCGCGAAAGCGTAACCCCTCCCAATACCATCGCGCTCAGCAATCCAAAGAAAACTTGCAACTGCGGTCGCTCCATCGGGAAATTGAGCAAAGCATCGATAGCATATACCGACAAACCCGCCAAAAGTAAAAACCCAAGACCTGTCTCGTCTTCACTTTTAATCAGCCGAATAATAGTAAGAAATAGTATTGTAAAAAGCCCTACAAAACATAAGAACCCAAAAACCCCAATCTCTGCCAGTACCTGTAAAAAGTCATTATGCACCCGTTGCGGGTTCAGAATGGTATTACGATTAAAGGTTTTGTAAAATTTTGTTTTGTCAGAAAGTTTCCAGTTTCCAGCACCTACTCCGAGTATGGGATTTTGCTTAAAGTCGTCTAAGGCAATTTTATAAAACATAAGCCTGGCATTGTCATTCCCCACCTCGTCATTTGTAAGTGATGGCTGTTGCACATCTTTAGTCGTCTCCGGAGTTATGAGTAGTTGGCTTATTGTATTTGGAGTATCTGGTGTGATTTTATTTGTCTGTAGCACAAGAAATAGTAGAATGCACGGAACAGTAATGATGACTGCAAGTCTTTTTAGTAACTGAGGCTTTGAAAACTTTGTTTTATGTGCTTGGTACATTGCGCTGATTATGGCAATAAACCCAAGCGTAATTAATGAAACAAAGGATGTTCGGGAGGCAATAAAGAATACTGCTGTTAGTCCGAGAATAAGGCCCGTACCATAAAGAATTTTAAAAAGCCACCTTGCTCTATTATAAGAAATTCCTAATCCATAATAGCAAAAAGGGATGCAACAGGTTAAAACCGCTGCCGTTATATTGCGATTCCCGAAATTCAATTTTGCAGGAGCTAGTAGTGCGGTACTACGGGCAATTGTAGGATCTTTTAAGAATATCCAAATTACGGGAATGGCAAGAAATAGTATATAAATGGCGAGCAGTGGAGCTACAGTTTTAATCAGGGATGTGCTCTGTAGTTGTGCAAGACCATAGATAATGGTTATTGTTGCGAGTGTTGTTGCAACTTTGGCGATGGCGAGAACACCTTCGGGAACGTTAATTGCTGTGATAAGTGATAGACAAGAAAAAAATAGAAAACCTAAAAAGCTCAAAAAGAAATATTTTGTGAGCTTGTTTTTATGCCAAGATATTTTTCGCGAAAGCGTAAAAAGCACCACGAGCCCTATGATGTTTATACAACTTAGATATAGCCATTGTGTGTCTCCAGGCTCTAATGTCGAACTACTCGGTAAGGATACAGCCACCAGAATGGCCGCTAAGAAAAGGGCAGTCACGATACGGTTGAGCGATGATGGTTGTGAGGACATACAGGTGCTAATTTATAATTCTTATCTTTAAATTGCGTTTATGTGCTTGTAAAAAGCGATTGTTTTACGTTAAATCTAGGCTAATCCCTGTAACAGCGGTCGTGTTTTAAGAATAATACGTTAATTTTGCCTATATGAAAGGACCCCTATTTTATTCTAAAATCCTTCTCTTCGGAGAATATGGTATTATAAAAGACTCAAAAGGTCTTGCCATTCCTTATAACTTTTATAACGGAGCTCTCAAAACAGAAGATGCTGAAACAGCCGAAGCTAAAAAATCCAACGAGAATCTCGCTAGGTTTGCGACATATCTCAAGGATTTAGATGCAAGTTTAGTAACTTTTGATATGGATACGCTCAATGCAGATGTAGCTGCAGGTATGCATTTTGATTCTAGCATCCCTCAGGGGTATGGTGTGGGGAGTAGCGGTGCACTGGTTGCCGCTATTTACGATAAATATGCTCTGGATAAGATTACGGTTTTAGAAAATCTAACTCGGGAAAAGCTGTTGCGACTCAAGGCTATTTTTGGCGCTATGGAGTCTTTCTTTCACGGTAAGTCTTCTGGATTAGATCCACTTAACAGTTATTTAAGCCTTCCTATTTTAATTAATAGTCAAGACAATATAGAACCTGCTGGGATCCCATCTCAAAAAGAGGGAAAGGGTGCTGTTTTTCTTTTAGACAGCGGTATTGTAGGAGAAACTGCTCCTATGGTAAATATCTTTATGGAAAGTATGAAGCAAGAGGGTTTTAGAGCGATGCTCAAGGATCAATTTGTAAAACATACGGATGCCTGCGTGGAGGATTTTCTTAAGGGCGATGTAAAATCACTCTTTGGCAATGTGAAGCAACTCTCTAAAGTGGTGCTTAATAACTTTAAGCCTATGATACCGGCACAATTCCATAAATTGTGGAAACAAGGGATAGAATCTAACGATTATTATCTCAAGCTATGTGGTTCTGGTGGAGGCGGTTATATGCTCGGTTTTACGGAGGATATCGATAAGGCACAAGCTGCGCTTAAAGATTATAAGCTAGAGGTCGTTTACAACTTCTAGTTAGCTATGAATTAAAAGGCTTTTTATGCTTTCGCGAAAAAACAAACGCCTTCTTCTCAAGATATTTAGTTTGTTTTCGGTGGTGAGGGGTTACAATATTCTTGTAATCGTTCTGGCTCAATACCTTACATCTATTTTCATTCTTGCTCCAGAATTACCATTGCGGGATGTAATTTTTGATCCCTATTTATTCTTGCTTGTTCTGGCATCTGCAGTGACCATCGCGGGCGGTTATATCATAAATAACTTCTACGATTCTGAGAAAGATCTGATCAATAGGCCTACTAAAACAATGCTGGATAGGCTCGTGAGCCAGCAAACGAAGCTTGCGGTCTACTTTGTCCTGAATTTCAGTGCTGTTATTATAGCGAGCGCTATTTCCTTTAGAGCAGTTGTTTTCTTTTCACTGTATATTTTTGGAATCTGGTTTTATTCTCATAAGCTCAAGAAGGTACCCTTGCTCGGAAATCTTGTGGCCGCAACGCTGGCAGTTATTCCTTTCTTTGCGATTTTTATTTATTACGGTAATCAGGCTCCGGTAATTTTTGTACACGGGAGTTTCTTGTTTTTAGTTATTGGGATGAGAGAAATGGTAAAAGATCTTGAAAATTTGAAAGGAGATTTAGCCCAAAACTACAGGACCATTCCTGTGATTTACGGTGTGCTCACTTCAAAATGGTTGCTTACCGCCCTCGCGGGATTAACAATTATTCCCATTTACTTTCTAATAAATCATTTTGCTATAGGGTATATGAACCTTTATTTTTATGGAAGTGTGGTCTTATTGCTCATTTTTTTAGGAATTCTCTGGCAATCTAAGGTTAGGACACATTATATAATTCTTCATAATATTTTAAAGTTTATCATTGTGGCGGGAGTCTTCTGTATCATCCTACTAGATGCAAGTGTTGTGCTTAACAGAATTTTCTAGCCTCGGCATTTTAGTAATTTGTAATTTGCAGTCTCAAATAGGGACAAATTCTTAAATACGCATCATTTGCAATTATTCTCTCATTTTAAGCAACACAGATTTACTATACTATTTGCAACGTTTAGTTGTGTTTTTTATGTAATTTTTGCTTATAACCTAAAGCGAGCAGATTTTCCTCAACTCCTTGCACTTTATGGAGGGCTCTTCTTTTTATTTGTTCTTTACCTTAAAAAATGGAGAGCAGGGTTCTCGGCAGTTGCTGGTTTAGCCATACTATTTCGGCTGGTTTTTATTCCTGCGATTCCTAACTTATCACAAGATTTTTACCGGTTTATATGGGATGGGCGTTTGCTCGTTCAGGGTTTAAATCCTTATCTCACAACACCGCTCAGTTATATAGACGCTGGGAACTTCTCAATCGTTGCCCAAGCACAGGAATTGTATGCTGGGATGGGAATGCTTAACGGGAAACACTTTACAAACTATCCTCCAGTCAACCAGCTTTTGTTCAGTATTGCGGCTTTAGTTTCTAGCAAGAGCATCGTTGGGTCTGTTATGGTCTTTAGAATATCCACTATTCTTGCAGATGTTGGGATTATTTACTTTGGAAAAAAATTGCTGGAGCGTCTGGGGATGAAACCGTACCATATCTTTTGGTATGCGCTTAATCCTTTCATCATCATCGAGATGACAGGAAATCTTCATTTTGAATCTGTAATGTTGTTTTTTGTGGTGTGGTCACTATATCTTTTGGCGCAAGGAAAATGGGTTTTAAGTGCGATTGTGCTGGCGCTTTCAGTTTCGACCAAGCTTATTCCGTTGCTATTACTGCCATTGTTTTTACAGTACTTCTTAACGGAAGGTGGAGGGATACGTAAATCACACTTTAGAAGCTCTTACCCTTGGGGATACCGCTTTCGCGAAAGCGTAAAAAACCTCCCTCGCCTCATTTACTTTTACCTCATAGTAATACTCACAGTGTTCCTGACATTCCTCCCTTTTCTAACAGGTCAGTTTGCCGAAAATTTTGGCGCATCGATTGCGCTTTGGTTCAAGAATTTTGAGTTTAACGCGAGTGTCTATTATATCATAAGGTGGATAGGTTATGAACTTGTGGGGTGGAATATTATCTGGGATGTAGGGCCTAAATTGCCCATTTTTGTAGTAATTTTTTTGATACTTCTGGCATTTTTTAGAAAGAATGTAACGATGAGCCAAATGATTACTTCAATGCTTTTTGGGATTTCTTTTTATTTTCTACTGTCTACAACCGTGCATCCGTGGTATGTGGCGACTCCTTTGTTACTTTGCGTATTTACCAGATATAGATTTCCGCTGGTTTGGAGTTTTACGATAATGCTTAGTTATAGTGCGTATACTGATGGCGGATTTCAAGAAAATCTATGGCTCGTCGCCACAGAATATGCCCTTGTAATAGGATACTTTTTTTGGGAGCTTTTTAGAAAACCAAATGATGTTGCGCTATCTATCTAACTTTTCTACTTTAAAGACTTCTGCTCTTTTTCTGCCCGTATAGTTGCGGGAAGTTTTAGGGACTTTATTCAGGTCTATTGTAAACTGGTATTCTGTCTCATATCCTTGAAGAGTTTTACTTACTTCTGAGAACTCTATTTCAAAAACGAGTAGGTAAAATTTATCTTCTGGGGGTAGCAGTACTGCTTTATCGTCATAGATTTGAGGTAAAATTCTTCCAGATGCCCAAATCATTTCTGGAGACTTTACGTCAAAAATATAAATGGGAAGCTTTTCTTTACTTTCAAACGCTTCAAAAGTGGCTACGGTGTTGGAGCTGTTATTATTTATTGATGTTTCCTGCCAAGGTATCTCAAACTTTTGAACCTGAGTAAAACAAAAGAGACTTATAATTAAGGCACAGAGTGAAAACATAAAAACATATTCAAAATTCTTTTTAATAAGACTACGCAGTAGTATAACGGAGATAAAAATCAAAATTATCGATAATGGCAAAAGCCACCAAGACACACCCTCAAGTATGAATGGACTTACAATTCCCGCAACACTTAATAAAAGAAATACTGTACCTAGTAACCCAAAATTAAAATAGACAGGAATCGTTTCTTTCCTATCTCTTAATCCGTTGAACTTGCGCATTAAATAATCTACGTAAAACCCGCAATTTATGGCCAGCGGGATTAAAATCGGCATTAAATAACGAGACTTCTTCTCAGGGATAATAGATAATAATACAACCGCCAGAATCGTCCAGAGCCAAGTAAATTGATATGCTTTAAGATCAGAAACTCGGCTTTTTAGATAAGGATATATAAGACTGATAAACGCAGGTAATGTCCATACGCCACTTTGAACAAAAAAACTCCAATAGTAGTAAAAAGGGCGCACGTTGTAACTGGTCCAGTTGCCTGTCTCATTCTCAGCCATTCGACTAAATGTCGCTGGATCTGCGTAGCGCACATATAAGTACCAACTAAATCCTATAAATAAACCTAAGACAATACTTAAAATACTTAACGACCACGTTTTTGAGCTTGCGTTTTTTCTATAAATGGCTATATAGCTCAATATAAAAGGAAGCAAAAGTACATATAGTGCAACTGGTCCTTTACTTAAAATCGAGCAGCCTATGAATAATGAAGCACAAATAGTATTTAGAATCGAGTTTCTCTCGGCGTTTAAGATTTTGACCAGAAAGTAAATACCCGTAAGCATAAAGGCGTGTGCGTAAATGTCCCACGGAGCTTCAAAGATGATGAGCACGACGTATAACGAGGTTACAGCGATTAATCCATTACCTAGGCTTTGGTTTTTGGAGAGTTTTAGCTTTCGCGAAAGCGTAAAAACCATACTTCCCAGAAGCATTACCATAAGTGCCGCAGGAAGTCGTAATCCCCAAATATTCTTTAATCCAAAGACACTTGCCGAAATTGCCGTGAGCCAAGTAGGTAAGGGAGGTTTTTGATACCTTGCTTCCCCGCTCATAGTAGTAAGTACCCAATTGCTATCTACAAGCATCTCCCTTGCCGAAATAAAATTGCGAGCCTCCATAATACTCACCTCAAGTATATCTAGAATAGGAAAAATCAGTAATGCTACCAAGCTAATGATAGTAAGGATAGGGCGTTTTTCTAGTAGTTTAATCACTATTGTGACTTGAAATATAAATAAATATTGCGGGTATAAATAAAAGTACCTAGTCCGTAGGAAATTACCATCACATAATCAGTTCTTAAGGTAAAGTATGCGAGTGAAAGTAAGCCACCCGTAAAGGAAAATAGCCAAAACCCTAAAGGTAATGTGGCAACTTTATTTTTTTCTGCATAAAACCATTGATAAACAAATCGGAGTGTAAATAGCACTTGTGCTACGATTCCTAGTATTAAGAGCCATTGGGGCATCTCTTCTCTAGAAAATAAGGCGGAGATGTCAAATTTGCCGTTGTTGTAGCCATAAATAACAATGGCAATGGGGATTCCTACTACAAATAGTTGTGTCCATTTGGGTAAGATATTCCATTGCTTTTGAATCTGTAAATTTCTTATGTAGATGATGTATGCAAGAACTTGCCCTAACATTAAGGGGAAATCTACTCTCAGATACCCATATATAAAGAGCACAAAAGAACCAGAAAGGCTCAGCCACCAGAAGGTAAGTGGCGTGACCACTTTTTTTTGCTTCTCAGAAAGTAGCCATTGCGAGAGCATCCTCGCTCCAAAAAGCAATTGTGCAATCACCGCAATGATGGAAAGTTTATCCACGACTACTTTTGCCTATGTTATAGTTTATGTATTTTTTTTTCATCCATAAGTATGCAAAACAGTCCATAAGAGGTCCTAATAAGCGATTCCAAAGTCCAAATTTTGCTTCCCCAGCAATACGAGGAAAGTGACGTACCGGAACTTGTTTTACTTTTCCGTTCTGCAATAAGATCATCGCTGGCAGAAAACGATGTAACCCTTTAAACATCGGGATACGTTGTGCGTAGTCCGTTTTTATTATTTTAAGTGGGCAGCCTGTATCATCCATCCCGTCGTGAGTAAAGGAGCGGCGTATACCATTTGCAATTTTAGAAGACATATTCTTAACGAAGCTATCTTTCCGGTCTGCACGTACACCCGTAACCAGATCATAAGTGCCTATTTCCTTAATCAGAATATTAAAATCTTCTGGAGCAGTTTGCAAATCGCTATCGATGTACCCGACGAGCTCCGTGTCTGTGTTATCAAACCCAGCTTTAATAGCAGCGCTCAGGCCTCGATTTTCAACAAAAGAGATAAATTCAAAATCACTATTACGTGAGCAAATTTCTTCAATAATATGCTGGCTATTATCTTTTGAACCGTCGTTAACAAAGAGTACTTTACTCTTAGCGACTGCGGTTTTAAAATATTTCAAAAATTCAGCTTCGACTCTTAGAAGATTGTCCTCCTCATTGTAAACAGGAACTACGATGGTTAAGCGATACTCCATAGACTAATAATTAGAGCATTGCGAGATTGTTTACTTCTTGACTAGTAAGATGCCTCCAATGTCCCCTAGGAAGGTCTTTCTTTGTCAAACCTGCAATACCCACACAGTCTATCCGTATTACTTCATAGTTTAGACTTTCAAAAAGCTCGCGTATTACACTATGACCACGGTGCTTTATTTTAATTCCCACTTCACTCTTTTTGGCATTTTCTACGTGACTTAGCTCTTCCACCTGTATCGTTTTCCCCTCTACCTTATGCCCTTCAAGAATACGATCCTTGTCTGCCATTTTGAGATTTTTAGAAAGCTCAACGTGGTATAGTTTAGTCACTCCATTTTTGGAATTTGTAAACTTGCTTACGACTGCTTCATCGTTTGTAAAAAGAAGTAATCCAGTAGCATTACGTCCCAGTCTACCTATAGGTTTAATTCTTGCAGTAGTTGCTTTTGCAACAAGATCCATAACGGTCATTCCTTTTTCATTACTTGTTGTGGTAGCAAATCCTTTGGGCTTGTTTAGTAATATATACGTCTTAGGTTCTGGATTGATACGGCGTCCGTCAAAACGTACATCATCATCCATATTAACTCTATATCCCATCTCGTTTACAACTTGCCCGTTTACAGTCACGTTCCCTATAGAGATGTACATATCTGCCTCACGACGGGAGCACATTCCCGAGTTTGCAATGTATTTGTTTAGACGTATCTTACCATCTGCAGCGCGCTTAGACGTCGTTGCTTTCTTTGCTGTTTCGGCATTTTTTGGATTGCCTTTTTTATTAATGGGTGCATTCCCACGGGCACTACTTTTAGAGCGACCTTTTGCATCACCACGACCTGACGGTTTTTGTTTTCCGTTACGTTCTCCTCCTCTTGACATAAATACTTGATATTTGGTGCAAAGGTAGCATTTAGTATGATGTGTTCTGAGAATATAAGAAGGTAAAGTGAATGGTAATAGTTACGCTTTCGCGGAATAAATTCGAGATAAATCGCAAAAGCGTAAAAACCACAACGCTAAACCCTAATGGCACAGACCTTGATGACCTTTAAGTGTTCAACATTTAAAACCTTTTAATTATGGCAAGACGTAACACTTCCGAAGTGAATGCTGGCTCTATGGCAGACATCGCATTCTTATTACTGATTTTCTTTCTGGTCACCACGACCATAGATAAAGACAAAGGAATTTTTAGACAACTCCCACCAGATAAAACTGAAAATGAAGGTCAAGTGAGTATGCGCAATATTATGGTTGTAAATATTAATAGCGATGGAGAATTACTTGTTAATCAGGAATTGTTGCCTGTGAGTGAATTAGCTCAACAAGCAATAGACTTTATAGATAACGGTGGGATAATCGAAGAATCTTCAGATTTATTCTGTGACTATTGTGAGGGCGTGCGAGACGCGACATCATCTGATCATCCAAAAAAGGCCGTTATTGCAATCACATCAAATCGTGATACAAAATACGGTGATTATATTGCTGTACAGAACATCATAACAAGTGCTTACAACACCTTGCGTGATCGAACATCGCAACAATTATACGGCTGGGACTTCACAGAAATCCAAGCGCAGGTAAAAGCTGGCTCTTACGACGGAAATCTGGAAAAAGTAAAATCACAACTCAACCGTATTAAAGATATGTACCCGATGATTATTACGGAGACCGAAACAAAGCAAAGGATTTGAAAAAAACCGTTCATTTTGACTCCCTATACTTTGGGGTACTGCGCTTTGTCGAAATGATAAAATTTTAGTCATTTCGACGATAGGAGAAATCGCGTAGTATAGTTCAGGAATATAGCTCAGCATAGTTGCTCACTCAAACCTGCTCACTGTAATGCGATTTCTCGGCGCTTTGCTTTGTCGAAATGACGATTTGATTGGTCATTTCGACGATAGGAGAAATCGCATAAACAAACTCAGGAACGTAGCTCAATAAGCTCAATTTTTTTTAAAGGAGAATGGCTTAATTTAATTCTTAAATTACATCTTCCAGTTCAAATTCGTTTTCGTTTTCGATTTCAAAGCGGTCGAGTGATTTTGTCTTTTGCCTGAGCGAAAGATAAAATCGTATCGAAACTACCGACTATAACAGCTACTCTTCAAACTTTACCGTAGTCTGCCGTTCACGATTAACGGTAAGCTGTGTCACATCAGGACGAGAATAATGTCCTGATGGATCGAAGTTTTGACGCTCCTCATACACGCGGTTAAAATCTAGGGTATGGTAAATTAGCCCTTCTGAGGTTGTATCTGGAGGGAGAATAAATTCCCCATCTGGACCAGCGATGCAGGAACCTCCATTTGAGGAACGCTCTGGAGCATTTTTTAATAAGGTGTCTAGATGAGGTGTGTCTTTGGGGAAATCGGTAGCGATGGCCATTCGGCTGGAGACGGATATGACGTAGGAGCGGGATTCCCGAGCGATAAATCGCGTGATGTCTTTTGTATTGTAGTCGCTTCCCGGCCATACAGCAATATGTAGATTTTCGCCTTGTGCATACATCGCTGCACGTGGCAACGGCATCCAGTTTTCCCAGCAGTTGAGTCCGCCTACGGTAAACTGTTTAAGCGGATGCACACGTAAACCGTGACCATCACCAGGCGCCCAGGTGAGGCGTTCGTCGTAGGTAGGCTGTAACTTTCGGTGTACAGATTGTATCTCACCTTCCTGATTTATATAAACTAAGGAACAATATAGACTAGAACCGCCACGATCTTGAGGACGCTCAATGACGCCTAGATAAATTGCGATATTATGCTTTCGCGAAAGCGTACAAACTTCTTCTAAATCCCCTCTTTCAATATCCACCGCATTGCGCGCATAATGGGCGTGCAATTCTTTGACTTCTTTTTTATCCCAAGCAGCACCGTCCATTAAGGAGAGCCAGTAAGGATATCCCGGCAAAAGCCCTTCTCCAAAAATGACAAGCTCCGCTCCATTTTCCGAAGCCTCGATGATTGAGGTTTTTATTTTTTCGAGCGTCGCTTTTTGATTACCCCACACGGGTGCGATCTGGGCGAGGGCTACTTTGAGGTGGTTGGGTTGTGACATATTTCGGAGTTTGGTTTAAAAATACAAAGGGATAGTCGAATAATAGGGGATACGCTTTCGCGATTTATCTCAAATTTATTTCGCGATTTATCCTGAACTTGTCTCAAGGAAAGCGGCATTAAAAACCATCAATTGCGTTCACAATCATTTGGATAAAACGCATTAATTAGGAAATATTCCATAATTTTGAATAAAATCCCTGCTGTGAACTTTGAAAGAATTAAAGAAAACTCAATATCCTTGCCGATGCGGCCAAGTACGACGTGTCCTGCTCTTCTAGCGGAAGCAAGCGCACGAACAAGAATAAAGGCTTAGGAGATTCCAGCGGGATGGGGATTTGTCACACCTATACAGAAGATGGTCGTTGTGTTTCTCTGCTCAAAATTCTGCTAACCAACCATTGCATTTTTGATTGTGCATATTGCGTGACGCGTAAAAGTAACGATGTAAAACGTGCGGCTTTTAAGGTTCAGGAAGTGGTCGATCTTACGATTAACTTTTATAGGCGCAATTACATCGAAGGACTGTTTTTGAGCAGCGGTATTTTTAAAAATGCCGATTATACGATGGAGCGGCTCGTCGCTGTGGCGAAAAAATTACGGGAGGAAGAAAACTTTAACGGTTACATTCACTTAAAATCTATTCCTGGCGCAAGTGATGAATTAATGCGAGAAGCGGGTTTATATGCAGATAGACTTTCTGTAAATATCGAGATTCCAACAGAGAAAGGGCTCAAATTACTAGCGCCAGATAAAAATCGAGAAGATTTTATCAAGCCAATGAAAAAGGTGCGCAACGAAATCATCCAGTACAAAAGCGAGAAAAAGCTCATTAAGAGTACACCTGTTTATGCTCCGGCCGGTCAGAGTACCCAAATGATCATAGGTGCAAGCGGAGAGACAGATGCACAGATTATGTACACAAGTGCATATTTCTACAAGCAGTTTAATATGAAACGGGTATACTATTCGGGTTATATTCCCATAAGTTATGATGAGCGGTTGCCTTCCATCGGGACAGAGGTGCCTATGATGCGGGAGAACAGGTTATACCAGACGGACTGGTTACTGCGGTTTTACGGATTTGATGTGCGGGAGATTTTAAATAAAGAAAATCCGAATTTAGATATGGACATCGACCCAAAACTGGGTTGGGCACTCCGTAATCTGGATAAATTCCCCATAGATATTAACCGCGCAGACCGAAAGATGATTGCCCGTATTCCGGGCATCGGGATGAAATCTGTCCATAAAATTATAAATGCCAGACGCTACAGACGGTTGAATTGGGATAACCTCAAAGCTATTGGTATCTCAATGAATAGAGCACAGTACTTTCTTGTGTGTGATTCCTCAAGGTTTGAATCTAAAGATCGCACTCCAGCGCAACTCAAGAGTTTGATATTGAGCAACAGCTCCTCCAAGTTTCGGGGAAATTATAGCGCACAACTCAATCTATTTGATAATCCCGCATTGCCTGTATAAGCTATGGTAGAGCGTTTCATATATGATGGTACTTTTGAGGGATATCTCACTGCAATTTTTGAGATATACGAGCGCAGGCCTGCCATTGCCAAAATTGAGAGAGAGCAGTTCGCTTCAGAAAACCTTTTTGACGAGACGTTTAAAGTCTGGACGGATATGACAAAGGCAGACCGTGTCTGGAAAGGTATTCTAACTAAAATCGGTAAACCAGCATCCAGACTTATATATCGTGCATTTTTAAGTGAGAAATTAGAGATGGAACGCTTACTTCAAGCAATTATCAGAAAAGGCTTTAATGGTCGCAATGTGGTAGATGACTTTTCTGATCTTGATGTGCTCAAGCTCAATCAGATTGTAAAGGAGGTGGGAAGAGAAAAGCACAGAATGGATGCTTTTGTACGGTTCAGAAAGACACGGGATAATATCTATTTTGCCACCGTCGAACCAGATTTTAATGTCCTACCGCTCAATGCTTCACACTTTAAAAATCGTTATGCAGACCAAAAGTGGCTCATTTATGACCTGAATAGAAACTATGGAATTTATTATGATCTACATAAGTTAGAAACTGTAGATCTCGAAATCTCACGAGACATAAACTCCAGTCTCAAAGCCCCGATGTATTTTACTGAGGAGGAAATGCTGTATCAAGACCTTTGGAAAAATTACTTTAAAAGCACGAATATCACTTCCCGTAAGAATATGAGGTTACACCTTAGACACGTGCCTAAAAGGTATTGGAAGTATTTGAGTGAGAAATCTCCGTTGTAATTATGCCTTACTCGTAAGCGACTTAAAAAATACAAAACCAAATCCCGCAAAAAGCATCAAGTGAAACGGAAAAAGTCCGAAATCTCCTCCTTGATCTCCTACCACAAAAGCAGAGTACATTCCAAAACCAAAATAGAGCATCAAAAGACCTTCAAAAATCACATTGACCGAAAGATTTTTCTTTAAGTATTTGTTGCCTTTCCAAGAGTCTTTGAGCGAATTAATATTAAACTTAGGCGTTCTTATAAAATCACTTCGCTTACCTAAATGCCCCTCAATCACGGCAATAGAATTATGCAATGAGAATCCCATCGCGATGCTGAAGAATGTAAAAAACATCCCGATATATTTTATGAACTGTTTGAAGCCACCGCCATAAATACTCTTAAACATATACCAGTAGCACACAAAGAAAATAATGGTACTCGCCACAAAGAAACTCATCACATAGAAGTACGGCTTTAAGTGGGAATATTCATTCTTAATGTAGAGCATTGGGATACTCAATAATGCCACGATGAGCACATTGAGAAACATCGTGCTATTTAATAAATGTAATAACCCGTGAGCCTTGGTTTTTGTAGAAATATTTTTACTTTTCACTACTTTCTTAGACATTTTCTGAAAGTTCTCGGCTCCACCTTTATTCCATCGAAATTGCTGTGAGCGCGCAGCGCTTATCACCACCGGAAGCTCGGCAGGGGTTTCTACGTTTTCCAGATATTTGAATTTCCAGTTTTTGAGTTGGGCGCGATAGCTCAGGTCGAGGTCTTCCGTCAGGGTATCACCTTCCCAGTTTCCGGCATCCAGAATGCATTGCTTACGCCATACGCCGGCTGTGCCATTAAAATTAATAAAGTGCCCTTCGCTATTTCTTCCTACTTGCTCGAGTGTAAAATGCGCATCCAGCGCAAAGGCCTGAACTTTAGTTAGCAAAGAATAATCTCTGTTTATATGTCCCCAGCGGGTTTGAACGACACCGATGTTTCTATCCTTAAAATAGGGAATGGTACGCTTGAGCCAGTTAGGCTCTGGAAGAAAATCTGCATCAAAAATTGCGATGTATTCTCCTTTGGCAATTTTAAGCCCTTCCTTGAGTGCTCCCGCTTTAAATCCCGAACGGTCATCGCGAGTAACGTGCTTGATGTCGAGCCCTTTTTCGCGCAAGCGGTCTATATGTAATCGTGTGGTGTCAAAAGACTCATCCGTACTGTCGTCCAGGACTTGAATTTCCAGCTTTTCTGGTGGATATTCTAGCAAAGCAATATTGTCCAGCAATCGCTCCATCACATATAGCTCGTTATAGACAGGGAGCTGGATGGTCACGAGCGGAATTTGCTCAGGGTCTTTAAAGTTGAATTTTGGTGCATCATCTTTCTTGCGTTGCGCTCTTAAATAGTTGAACAAGAGGTTCAACTGCGAGAGGCTGTAGGCAAAAATAATGACCAGCGAGATGGTATAAATGACGATAATGGCGATTTCTAAAATCATTTTTTAAAGCTGTATTTAAAGATCCACCCCAAGATTTTTACGCCGGCAAAGATAGCGCCTTTTACCGTCCCAGAAACCTTGGAAACACCTATTCTATTGCGATATCTTACGGGAACTTCGGTGTATTTCATTTTCTTTTTTAGAACCTTGAGTTGCATCTCGACCGTCCAGCCGTAGGTTTTGTCTTCCATTTCCAGCGCGAGGAGGCTTTCATATTTCATCGCTCTAAAAGGGCCTAAATCTGTAAATTTTGCCCCAAAAAATAGTGTCATAAGCGTCGTCGCAAGCCAGTTTCCAAAAACTTGTGGGACGGTCATTGACCCGCTTTCGCGAAAGCGTTTATCCCGCGCCCCGATTACCATATCGTAGTCATTTTCAATAATGGGTGCCACAATTTCGGTGAGCTGTTCTGGATAGTCGCTATAATCTCCATCTAGAAATACGACGATGTCTGGCTTTGGGTTTGAGCTCGCAATATGCGCCATCCCCTTTAAACAAGCATAGCCATAACCGCGATTGTTTTCTTGTAACACAGTTGCGCCGTTTGCCCTAGCGACTTCTTCAGTATTATCGGTAGAAGCGTTGCTCACCACAATGACTTCCTGCACAATGTGCGGGATGTCTTGCAGCACGTGACCTATGGAATCCTGCTCGTTGTAGGCAGGGATGATAACTTTTATAATGGGTGTCATTAACAGTTGGGCTGGCTAGAATGAAACATCTGGGTTATCCCGTTTAAAACTTGTGACATCATTCCAGACACCATTTTTTTTGTCATTTTTATAGCGTTCTACTTGCTTGAGGCTACCGTTTTTATAAACAAGACAGAAACCGTTGCGTAGTCCATTTTTAAATTGCACTTTGCGTTTTTCGCGCGTCGCAAGGTCGTAAAAAATCCACCAATTTTCGGCCGTTCCTTTATCGTAATGACCTTCTTTTATGATTTTGCCTTCAGGATTGTAATAATACCAGTATTCATTTTTTCTGTTTTTCTCGTAATGCCCCTTAGAAGCAACTTGTCCATTGGGGTGATAGAATTTCCAGTATTTCACCCGCATTTCGCCCATTTTCCAGCCCTCGGCAGTAATATTTCCGGCGTCATCATACAGCTTTTCATAGGATTTGGAGCCTCCATCTAAAACGGGAGCTGAAAACAGAAAAAAAAGAGTGAGTAATTTGATAAGCATAAGCGTTTAGACGAATGTTATGACAGAGACTAACACCGAGAATCTTATTTTTACAAAAAGATGATTATGAAGCCTAGTTATTGGGAGCAAGAAACGTGGTTGTCCCGTGTCGATTTTACGGTCGTAGGAAGCGGTATCGTAGGATTAACTTGTGCGTTACGCTTGCGCGAAAGTTTCCCCAGCGCAAAAATCCTCATCCTAGAAAAAGGCATTTTACCACAAGGAGCCAGCACAAAAAACGCAGGATTTGCCTGTTTCGGAAGTGTCTCCGAAATCTTGGACGACCTAAACACCCACACAAAAGCCGAGGTAGTCGCCCTCGTAAAACAGCGCATCCACGGGCTGGGAATCTTAAGGGATAGACTGGGCGATGAGGTGATAGACTATCAAGAGTTGGGCGGTTACGAGATTTTTACGGAAGATGATAAGGACTTGTTTGAGACCTGTGTGAGCAAGCTAGAAATGGTAAACGAACTGTTGCAACCGCTTTTTGATGCGCCGGTATATGCTATCAAGAAAGCACCGTCCTCATTTCAAAATGTTTTGCCCGAATGTATTTATAACCAATACGAAGGACAAATCGATACAGGAAAAATGATGCAAGCCTTAATTGCCCAAGCTCAAAAGCAAAACATCCAGATACTCAACAGTACAGAAGTCCAGTCGTATGATGAAACCAATGATGGGGTGACAATCCAAACCCAGCGCTTTACCTTCAAAAGCAAAAATCTCTTTATTGCAACTAACGGATTTGCACGCAACCTAGAAATTCCAAGAGTAAAACCTGCCAGGGCACAAGTACTTGTGACGAAGCCCGTTCCGAATTTAGAAATTAAAGGAACGTTTCACCTAGACAAAGGTTATTATTACTTCAGAAACATAAACAACCGCATCCTCCTCGGAGGTGGCCGAAACCTAGATTTTAAAACCGAAGAAACTACCGAATTTGGAGAAACTGAAATCATTCAAAACAAATTAGAACGTCTACTCAGCGAGGTCATTCTCCCAAACATATCCTATGAAATCGACTCCCGCTGGAGCGGAATAATGGGAGTGGGAAACCAAAAGAAACCCATTGTAAAGCAACTTTCGGCAAACGTTTATTGCGGAGTTCGATTAGGCGGTATGGGCGTAGCTATAGGAAGTCTAGTAGGGAAGGAGCTGGCAGATATGGCCTTCGGCAACGCTCAGAATCCGAAGGGCTAAGTGTTCTATTTATAACTTCTAATCTCATTTTTATTTTTTTAGCCTGTAACTTATTTTGATATTTAACGTATAACAGGGCTATTCACATCTTAAAACTGTTCTGCACAACTTATGAACCACTTAGAAATAAAATCTGCATTACTAGAAAAATGTCATTTACATATTGCAAATAGACGCACCAAGGTTGAAAACGTAATTTCCGATATTATGGAGTCGCTGGAAGACGAGACCAAAAGCTCTGCAGGAGATAAGCACGAGACAGGACGTGCAATGTTGCAGATAGATCGTGAGCAAGCAGGAGAACAGCTTAAGGAAATCGGTAAGATAGAAGAAGCACTCTCTAAGGTAGATATTAAGGTAAAAAGTGATTATGTGCGATTGGGGAGTGTGGTGCACACGACTACAAATCGTTTTTTTATTGCTGTTTCGGCAGGTGAGATTAAAGTGGATGGACGTCCCTTTTACGCGGTGGCGCTTTCTTCTCCTATGGGACAATTACTGTTGGGTAAGAAAAAAGGGGATGTGGTACGCTTTCGCGAAAGCGATATTACCATTACCTCTGTTTATTGAGAAAGATTTATTGCCATAGTAATATCAAAAGGGGAGGTCATAAAATGAGCCTCCTCTTTCTTTCACACCAACCAAACGTATCTACTGAATACTAGCAGTAACCCCTTTCTTCCAAATTTTAAATTCCTCTCCATAGTATAAATATGCACAACTAGCCGGAGCGGTGTAATCTCCCGAAACTTCGGCTTTTAAATCTAGGTTGATGACTTTGGATTCGCTAGGCTCGAAGGAGCGCCAGTACAAAACAATGTTATTGTCAAAAACTTCGTAGAAGGCAACTTTGTTTGTTTCGATAAGTTCCTTGAGTTGCCATGGCTGTGCACTCGCACCAGAGGGAAGTCCGATGATGGCGGTTACCATTCCAAGACCATCATTTTTTAAATTGGTAACCTTTGTGGTCATTCTCAGGTTATCTCCAACCGCAATTGCCGAGTCCCCAATGACCGTTTCAAGCTCCAGCGGACAATCACTTGTCGAAGTGGGTAGCGTGCTCTTCCAGTTAAGGTCGAGGCCGTATGGGAACGTATTTTCTGCATTAGAAAATTGAATACCGATGGTGTTTTTTCCCTCCTTGAGATATTTTGCAATCCCTGCAATCTGGACTTTTCCATTGTCTGAAATGGTAAGCGTATTTTTTAGGTTTTTGCCATTAATAACCAAGGTCACAGTATCTTTAGACTGTACGAGCTTTTGTTTTTGCGTTTTGGTGTATTCGATGAGTGCTTTAAGTGACATTGCTGTTGCCTGTGTAGACCCAAAGGTTCCGTGACGGCGGGCCAGTAAAAGCTGTTCTACTGCCTGCGCGATAAGGGCATCGTCTCGATTATCTTCCATCAACAATGCGAGAATGGTAAAAGCTAGGGTCTCCGTCTGTTTGTCATTGCCGTAAGAACGAGTAATCGTGTTTTTTACAGGTAATTTATCAAACGAATACTCAGAAATATTCGCTTTTATTACTGTCATCAGCTTCTCATAATCGCTCATTTTGTTGAGTGCTTTTGAAGCTCTAGCCATAAGTGCAAGTTTATAGCTGTCGTTGCTGTTAAGTGCATTGGCTAGTGCAGTTTGATATTCCTTGTCTAGATTTACGTCCACTTTTGAAGTACTCAAGGCATACACGATATAAGCGTTTGCTACGTCCTCCGGACTACTTGCAAAACTGTCGTATCCTCTTTGACTTTTATAAAATCCGCCTTCACCATCTCTTCTGCTCATTAACCATTGTACGGTGCGGTCTATCATTTTCTGACTCACTTCTGGATACACTTCTTTCATTTCGGTAAACTCCAGAATGCCGTAAGCCGTGAGCGTTTCGTGCGGTGGGGTTTTTCCGAACCATTCAAACCCGCCTTCTTTTGTTTCAAATGAAATCAGTCTCTTATACCCTTCGGCGATAAAACCTAAGGCTTTTTGCTCGATGTCGGTGTTCGATTTGCCAGATTCTTTTAGGTACTTGAGTACCATAATGTTGGGATAGGTGCTTGATGAGGTCTGCTCAAAACAACCGGAAGGTTTTCTTATGAGTGACTCAATACCATTCATCACGTCACCCACGATGTCTGTGTAAACGGTAAAGTCTGCTTCTAGTGAGCTATCAACTATGTTGTTAATATCCACAACGTACTGCTCGCTTTTGGCTCCAGAAATAGATATTTGCGTCGGGAAATATGGACTTATAATCGTTGCTTTTCGGGTTAAGAAATCGCTATAAGTGTCAGTTATAAAATTTACACTTAATAATGCATCAACCACCTGTTGCTTTGGAATAACGGTTACTGGGATGACTTTAAATCCATTGGCAGGAATGGTGGTTTTTTGGGTTTTGTGCGCTTTCGCGAAAGCGAACTCATCAGCAAGTTCAATCTCTAAAGCACCCGAAACATCTTCCGTAGTTGAATTTTTAACGGTAATCGCAAGCGTGACTTTGTCATTTACGGACAGGTATGCGGGCATTTTGTAATCGATACTCAATGGTTTTGTCACGCTGTAGCTTTGTTCTTTACGACCTAACTGGCCTGTGGCGTCCACACCTTCGGCAATAATGCTGAAGGATGTCGTGGCGTCTGAATTGTAGTACCCAAAAGTTGCAATCCCATTTTTATCGGTCTGTACGACCGGATTCCAATAAATCGTAGAGCGGAAATCTGTGCGCTCTTTTGGCAATTTCTTGCTGTCGTATTTAGGAATGTAAAATTCCTTAGCGCTATTAAAGTTGCGTGACTGATAATTGTAAAAATGCTGTACAGCATAATTCTTAAAGTTTGCTCCTCCTATTTTTTTCTTGTAATGGTTGTTCTTAAACGCATCATTTTTGGTGTTTACGATGATGACACCATTACGACCCTGACTGCCATATAGCATTGTTGCCGAAAGACCTTTTAAAACACTTACAGATTCTATGGAATCTGGCTGAATATCTAATAATGTGCCGTCTACACCGTTACCTTCATCAGTAAAGGGAACACCGTCTACGACAAATAATGGTTTATTACTTCCGTTGATAGAACTGTAGCCTCGAATTATTATTTGTGAGGCACTTCCAGAAGCTCCGTCCTGATTATTTATGGTTACACCTGGTGCACGCCCTTGAAGCATTCTCCCAAGGTCTTGAGCTGGCTCATCTAGAGCTTCTGCTTCTACCCTTGTTACAGCATACCCCAATGCTTTCTTTTCTCGTTTAATGCCCTGAGCAGTTACAATAACTTCTTCTAAAGTGTTGCTTCCATTGAGCGTAACAGACGCATTTGTTATTTTTTGAGCTTGTTGGACGATAGGTTTTGCGTTAGGTCTGGCGATTTTTTTTACTTCTTGTAATTCATTTTCTTCGACGACGGCTTCAACAGCTATTCTCTTGCGAAAATCATTATAAGTCTGGACATTGTGTGAGGGATCCAGCTTTATCTTTAACTTGTCGCCTTTATTATTGTAAGCAATCAAAGTACGATATGCACTTTGTTCCATTTTAAAAATAAACTTTCCGTTCTCGTCTGTTGCAAAAGGAAGTACTTGGTCCGTGTTTGCATCAAATAAAAGTAGTTCGGCCTTTGTAGGCTTGTCGTTCATATTAACTACGATACCAGATTGCAAATACAGTTGCTCAGGTTTGTGCGTAGCTTCAAGAATATCAAACGGCTTCTCAGTCATATAAGATCTCCAACCGTGGGTAAGCAATACGTAATCGAGCGCTCGAGATGCTTTTTTCTCTTCTGGATTAAAGTAAAAGTTAGGTTTGTAGATACTACCTTGGAGTTCGCTAGACATCAGAAAATAGGACTCTATAGTATCCTGACGGTCATCGGCAAAGCTTAGTAGTTTATTGTCCACTACCGCAACCGAAAGGTTTGCGGGCACGTTGTTGCCATTCTGGTCTTTAGTGGTGATGAGCACATCTACTTTTTCGCGGGTGCCGTAGGTTTCCTTGTCTGGGGTAATGGTAATATCTAGTTTTTGATCATAGTGGACAAAAGCGAGACGCTCTGCGATATGGTCTCCAGACGTGGTCTGTAAGGTAAATTTGGTAATCCCTTTCGCGAAAGCGAAAATAGGAACCTCCACCTGCTGACTCCCTTTTTTCAAGGAATATCCATTGCTAAAAATCGTTTCCTGCGCGTCACTTCCACACAATTCTATGTCGTACGCCTTGCTGGCGGTTATCGTAAAGGTTGCCTTCTTGTTAGAGATTTTTTCTAGGTGCATCGTAATACCGTTGTTCTGCGCCTCAGGTAGCACGTACGTTTGTTTGGAAACAAATGGAACGGTGATATGAGCAGTATAGGTTTCACCAGCTTGAGGTGTTAAGTCAAAACTTCCCATCCCATTGTGATAGCTCGAGAAATTTGCAACCACTCGACCTGCGTTGTTTTTTATCACACCGCTAATGTCTGCAGGTTTTCCATAGGCATTGAGCGCTTTAAAGACAATGGTGTTCTTGTAATCGGCTAGCATTATTCCACTTTCTGGAAGGAATTGTAGGTCAATGTTATCTAGAGTCACAGGGACACTTCTCGAGATAGCTTCCGTATTCCCCTCGTGGGGTATGGTCACATTGATTATTACGTCCGTTGTTTTTAAACCTTCAGGAAGGGACACATTGAGATAGAGCATCCCATCATTATCTGTAGTGCCCTGTTCGGTAACTTTAACTTTCCCGTCTATAGATAGGGTGTAATTGCATTGCTTGTTTTTAAGGAGGTTGTTTTCTAGGTCTTCGAGTTTTACTTTGGCTTGGACATTACTGCCAGGACCGTAGGCTTCTTTTATGAAGTCAAAGGTCATTTGAAGTCTAGGTTGCACTACTTTTTGTATCGTGATTTTTTTAGAGAAGAAGGACTCCTCTCCATTATTTTTCATCCACTTTGTGTAGGCTTTTATAGTATAGATGCCACCCACCCAGTTCTTATCTAGCTCGAACTGCCCGTAGGAATATCCCGTACCTATCTTATAATCATCGGTGCGCACGACGTTTCCTTCTGGCGAAACCAGTTCTACGTAAAGTACGTCACTTAGGGTAGTGACTTTATGGTGGGCATTTGTGATGTAAGCCTTGAACCAAATCGTTTCCCCCGGAAAATAAAATGGACGGTCGGTGTGCAGATAGGTTTTTTCTACACGGTCTGGGGCTTTGGTTTGTGCCAATTCTTGCTGGGCAGAAACGGACATCGAAATACCAAAAGCTAAAAGCAAGATGTAAAGTATAGTTTTCATAAAATTATATTTTTGCGATGATTGAAAAGCCAGTTTCTAGCTGAAGTGGCGTATTAAAATATTGAATTCCCATAGCAGATTGATTGTCAAAAGCCGAACTGTAAGGGGTGGCGCCTCTGTATGCCGTAGAGGTCGCAAGATTGTTTGCAAACACACTTATCTTAAAAGAATTAAAAAATGGCAAGTGCCCGCTGTTATTCCACTTTTTCTCATCGACAAGTTCGTAGGTTGCCGAAAGTGATTTTATGTTGATGAAAGTGGCCTCCTCAACGTAAGATTCATCAGCGTCTGTAAAATTGTTGAGCGCTTTTTGAGTGCCGTTCCAGATGTCACCTCCCTGTTGGTAATCCACAGATAGCGCAACATTCCAACGACCAATATCTAGATGATTAGTGATGCCAAGAATAAAATCGGGAGTCGGGTCTCCTATGATGCGCACCCCTTCGGCAATTACTGGGTTTTCTTGACTGTCGGTTACAATTACTCCATTATCGTTTCTTTCGAATGCCGTTCCAACAATAACTCCAGCCGAAGCTCCAGGGATAAGATTTGCATTTACATTAGAAAATCCTGCGATGGAAACACGGTCTGAGCCGTTGAGCAGGGAACTTGTTTTTGTGCGCTTTCGCGAAAGCGTAACCTCAGTAGTCCATCTCGCACTATCATCGTATCCATTTATATTGATTGTTCTTAGCGAAATGTCAAAGCCTTTCGTTCTAGTATTTGCCAAATTATCCAACACAAAACCATCACCTAAACGTACTGGAAAAATACCGTGATCATCCTTTCTGTTTTCGTAAGTAAAACCAAGCCTTAAGCGATTGTAAAAAAGTCGAAACTCCGTCGCCACCTCAAAAGAACGACCGCTCTCCAAAGCCAAATCTTCTGGATAAAATAAATCCCGATTATTTAGAAGTTGTAAAGCCTGAGTGTCTTCCAGTAGCAAGGATTGATGAGCATAATTGTCATAAAACAGTCCCGAGGCGCTCACCGTCTCGCCGTAGCGAGCACTCACATTAATGTAATCTATAAAGCCGTTGTCTAGTCCATACCAGATCTCCGTGGGTACCGCCGAGATTGAGACTTGGGGCACTAGGAGTGCGCCCGCTTGTCGCGTGCTTGCAATACTCGTATTGGTCAAGTTTAGGAAGACGTGATTGTTATAATCTAAATTGATATTGTGTTGCATTTCAAAAATACCTTGGTTGAGCTCCTGCGATGTTCTGAGCGGATTTTCATTGCCCACTTCATTAAAATCATAGTCTATTTCTGAATGTTGCCATTGGATTTTTGAAGTTGTGTTTACTCCAATGCTATTTAAAATTTCAAAATTTGTCTGAAACGTCAATGCCGTATTGCTCTGTAGGTTATTAAATCTTTTACCTGAACGATAATCGCTTTCATAGCCAAAACTGCCAGCGTTGAGTCTGTACTCTTCATCCCTATCAGAAATCACAAGGCTTTGTGTTCCTATCAATTTGAAATCTAATCCAAAAGATTTTTCTGCACTTACAGCCGTTCTAAAGTTTTTGCTCTTCGAGATACTTTCATTACCATTTAAAGCTAGTAGCGGATTTTCCTGAAATTGCGCGTTTGTAAGTTGACGACCGAGAAGCAAATTTTGATACCCGTTAAGATTTGCCAGATTATCTGTCGCCGAGTTATACCCCAGCTGAATCTGCAACGGGATTTTATAAGACCCTTGTGTATTGAAGTTAGCAGAAATACCCTCGTTATGGAATACGGTGCTTAGGTAATTATCATTGCCTATGCCGTAATTTAAACTCAATCCGCCTCTTATATTATTGTCCCAAATAGAAGTATTTACCCTATGATTGGTACTCAAAACAGAAGCATATGGATTTATGCCGTTGCTAGGTAAGTTTTTGTCAGTAATAGTTCGCAATTGCATACTGCCCTTGTACGTTCCATCAACATACAATTCACCATCGCTATATTTAAGTGTGACGATATTCTTACTTTGTTTAATACTCTTGATTCCTCTAAATGACCGATAGCCATTTCTTTTAGTATACATATAAGGAGATGAGTTGAGACTGGGAATACTATGTAAAGAGTCACTAGCTCTCTGAACAGCATCGCTATATGCAATCGATTTAATCATCGGGACTGCTTCACGAGGAGCAGAGTATGGAATTTCCTCAAAACCTAATAGCGCTGGCGTTACCAGGACTTCTCTAGTGTCATAACCTACAAAGGTGATGAGGAGCGTATCGCCCACTTGACACTCAATGCTATAATTGCCGTCAAAATCAGTTTGAGTACCAATGCTTGTACCTTTGATAATCACGTTTGCGCCTGGGAGTGGACCACCATCTGCCTCCAGGGTGCCCGATACGATTCCTCGTTGTCCAAACATTGTGGTTAAAGAGAAAAGAAAGAGTAAGTGTAGTGCTATTTTCATATTTGGTTGGTGTTGATGTGTTCAAAACTAGACATCAACACCACTCACAAAAACAGCCAATGAGGGAAGTAGACTTTTGAGTTAGGGAAGTGGTTGGAAGCGATTTTTTCAATATTTGCTAGTTTGCCAGTCGCCAATTTCCATTTTTCCCGCCCTAAAGGGAGTGGAAATTGGCTTATTTCAGAAAAAGTCACCACTTCTTGCCTCCTACGACCTTTTGCGAGAGGAAGGCATAATGAAAAGGTTTTTTGCTGTATTTGCCAATACCTAAAAAATCACCTGTCAAAGTAAAGGCTAGTATGGGATGTTAACAACTGCTCAATTCCAGCCTAAACTCAAACCTACCCCTTCAACCCAATATGCAAAACGGTCTGTAAAGGATAAGATTTCTGAGCATTAAAAAGAACAGTCCTGTCGTCTGCATTTCCCACAATAAGATAATGAGACCCCATAAAATAAATATCAGTTACAGTAAGCGAAATCCCATTTTCTACAACGGCAATCTGATGTGGATAGAGCAACACAGTCTCGTCGCCCTCAAAATGCTCATAAAACCAAGATCGAGGCAACTCGTTGATATCGTCAAAGAGAGATCCAACATAATATGATGGAGGATTATTGTAAAGCACATCCGTTTTGTCGTGAGCAATTATTTTTCCGCCACGCATTGCGATAGTTCTGTCCATATAGGCCAGCACGTCCGTACTATCGTGGGTGGCGACGATGCAGGTGATATTTTGTTTTTTTAGGTAGTCAAATAACCTCCGACGGAGCTTGTTTTTTCTGAAGTTGTCTATGTGTGAAAAAGGTTCGTCCAGCAGGAGAAGTTCAGGTTCGCGAGCTAGGGTCTGTGCGAGGGCGACACGTTGCTTCTGACCGCCAGAGAGGGTTTTTACCTTAGCTTTTGCAAGAGCGGTCATCTCCACCACCTCCAGCAACTCGTCCGTGCGTTGCAAACTAGCCTCAGGTTGTAATCGGGACAAGAATTTATTCACATTCTCCGCCACCGAGGTAAATGGCATCAGATCAAAATCTTGCGCAAGATACTTCATATACGGCATCCCAGGGATAAGGTTTTCCTTAGGTCCCGTAACCTCTTGACCGTTCCAGCTTATGGAACCGCTGTCCCAATCGTATAGTCCGTAAATTAACTGAAGCAACGTCGTTTTCCCACAACCACTCTCACCTATGAGCGCAACGTGTTCACCTTGAGCAATTTCTAGGTCAATAGGCCCCAGCGTAAACCGTTGCGAAATATGAAAAAGTACCTCCTTAATCTTAAGCATAACCCTACAAAAATAGCCGTTGCGTAACAATTGCCATACCTTTACGTCTAAGAAATACCGCGAGCCACCGTTAAAGAAACGTGAAACCGCCCGCTTACAATACTCACAGACTTATTTTTGTTAAAACTATAATTTTCGTGCTTAGATTTTTCATTTTTATTGCCATAATTCTCGCCCTAGATATTTATGCCTTTCAAGCCTTTAGGTTTATGGTAAAAGGCCGGTGGGGCACCATCCTATACTTTTTAATTACCGTTTTCATAATTGGTGGGATGGTGTATCAGTTTTCTACAGGTGGACGACGCAATATGAGTGTGCTTACTCAGTTTTTTATCGTCTCTTTCGTCATTCTGATCGTTTGTAAGCTGGTCATTATTGCAACGATGTTTGGGGAAGATATTTTCAGGTTTTTTAAGTCCGCTTTCGCGAACCTGCCTGCCGGCAGGCAGGAGCGCAACAGTGATTCATTTTATTTTCCCTCACGCCGAAAGTTTGTGAGTCAGCTCGCGCTGGGTCTTGCTTCGATACCCTTTGCATCTATTCTTTATGGAGTGATTGTAGGAAGATACAATTTTAAGGTGCTGAAGTATACACTCACCTTTGACGATTTGCCAGAAGCATTTGACGGCTATAAAATCACGCAGATAAGCGATATCCATAGTGGGAGTTTTGATAACAAGGAAAAAGTAGACTATGCAATAGACCTTATTAACGAGCAAGCAAGTGATGCCATTCTATTTACTGGGGATATGGTAAACAACCTTGCCAGCGAGATGGAGCCATGGAAGGAATCATTTGGTAGGTTGAAAGCTAAAGACGGTAAATTTTCCGTCCTAGGAAACCACGACTACGGCGATTATGTAGATTGGGAAAGCGCTGAGGCCAAGGTCGAAAATCTAGACAACCTCAAAACCATACAAAAGGATATGGGCTTTAACCTCTTGCTTAACGAGCACCGCTTTATCGAAAAAGACGGACAGCGACTGGCCATTGTAGGTGTAGAAAATTGGGGTGCAGGCGGTTTTAAAAAAGCGGGTGATTTAAATAAGGCAATCACAGGATTAAACAAAGACGACTTTAGGATATTAATGAGCCACGACCCTTCACATTGGGAGTTTGAGGTTAAGGATCATCCGGATCATTTTCATTTAACGCTGAGCGGTCACACCCACGGGATGCAGTTTGGGATTGAGATTCCGGGCTGGTTTAAGTGGAGCCCTGTAAAGTGGCGCTACAAATACTGGGCAGGAATTTATGAGGATTCTAGACAATATATTAATGTGAATAGAGGTTTTGGATATCTCGCATTCCCAGGACGCGTGGGCATCTGGCCAGAGATTACAGTAATCGAACTCAAAAAAGGCGGTGCAACTGCCTAGTGAAGAAAAAAAGTTATATTTGATACACATAACCGTCTGACGGTTAATTAATAACCTGAGTATTATGTCAAAATTTGGCGAACTTATAGACCTCAATATCCCCGTATTACTGGACTTCTATACGGAGTGGAATGAAGATTCTGTTGCAATGCACCCTGTCTTAAGAGACGTTGCGGCCGCTGTAGGTGACAAAGGAAAAGTCATAAAAATAGACGTCGATAAAAATAACGAACTCGCCGAAGCCTTACGCATTAAGCAACTTCCCACGCTTATGATTTATCAAAAAGGCGAAATGAAATGGCGCCAGAGCGGTGAACAAGACGCAAACACGCTTATCGGGATTATGCAGGAATATACTTCCTAATGAAACCGACCCTTAGGCTACGCTCAGGGTTCGGGCTATAGACATTTCGACGATAGGAGAAATCGCATAACCTAGCTAAGTCAAACTTGTTCACTCATACCTGCTCACTGTGATGTGATTTCTCGGCGCTAAGCTTTGTCGAAATGACAAAATTGTGGTCATTTCGACGATAGGAGAAATCCCATAATCTGGCTCAGGAATCTTGCTAAGAAGAGTAGCTCATTCAAACTTGCTCACTGTAATGCGATTTCTCGGCGCTACGCTTTGTCGAAATGACTGATTCCAATTTTAAAAATTTCATGTCTACCTTCAGGTTCAGGTTCAGGTTCAGGTTCGAGTTCAACTTCGACTTCTTCAGAGTTTCTCAAATGTAAATCCGTGCTCTAAAAAGTGGTCAATAACTTTAGGTAAGGCATATTTCATATTTTCAGAGGCCTTAACACTGTCGTGAAAAACGATAATATCTCCATCTCTCGTGTTCTTAATTACATTTTCTAAGCATTGCTCTGGTGTGATGGTTGATTCCCAATCATAAGCGACCACGCGATACATAATGATTTTGTAGCCTAATTTCTTAAGCGCTTTGGCTTGAGCACGCTTTATTTTTCCGTACGGAGGTCTAAAGAGGTTTGTGGCGAGTTCACTGGGAGTAATATCAACGTGTTTTCGCATTTCCAGGTCAGCGAGATGGGTGTTTTTGAGGTAGGTTTTATCTTCGGTTTGCCAGCCTTTTAGGTGATTAAAAGTGTGGTTGCCTATGCTGTGACCTTCGGCGATGAGGCGCTTAAAAATAGTGGGGTGCTTGCGTACATTATCTCCTATACAAAAGAATGTTGCGGGTATACGCTTTCGCGAAAGCGTATCTAAAACCCACTCCGTCACTTCTGGAATAGGACCGTCATCAAAGGTGAGATAGACCGTTTTTTTATTTGTTTTCCTGTCCCAAATATACCAAGACGGGTACCACCATTTTATAAATCGTGGTACCCGTACAGGTAATGGGATGAAGAAGTTCATCTTAATTTGTTGTCGCTGTATCTAGCGTTCCCAGCGTATCTGACGGGATAGGGATAGTAGGTTGCTCTAATGTTTCTAGCATTTCTGAACGCTCAATTTCTTCTATGTCTTCATCGTCGTAAAAGAGGGAGAATAGCTTGAGATAGTTATTAAACTCATCTGCTTTTTCCTTGACGAGGTCTTCATCACCACTAATGATTAAAAGATCTAGAAGACCACGGTAACGCTCAATATTTGTATAGATTTCTTCTGCATATTGAATTTGGCGTTCTTCTGATACAGAGCTCAAATACGTGAGTTGTTCTTGATACTTGCGGGCTACATCTGTCCATATTTTGCGCGCTGTGTCTTTTTCTCCTATTTCATAATATCCAGAAATATAAGGTTCAAGGAGTGTGTAGAATTCAAATTTATCTACCGGCATTTTTTCCATAGCAAGATCCAGCATTTCTTTTGCCTTTTCTGGTTCGCCGTCATTTAAAAGTTGTTCTACTAGGCGTGCAATATTGCCACGGTAGGTGATGCCGTTCGTTCTGGTCTCACGGTCGTGATAAATGTCGTCACTACCGCTATTACCCCAGTACCAATTCTTCACGATATTATACATCTTTTCGGAATCTACACGACCCATATCATAAGGATTTCTAGGGTCTACAGGGGTATAGATAGGTACAAGTTTGTAGCAAACACCGTCCAGTTGCAGGAAGTCTTTCATCCATAAGTAATCATCATCGCCAAAACTTCCACCAGTAAAGTAAATAGGGCGTTCCCAATTGTTGTTTGCAATCACGTCCAGCATCACGAGACGGTTCTTGTACAGAATATCTCCTTTAAGCTCAATATCGATGTACGGAACAACCTTATCTGCATCTTTTACAGCGACGATATTGTTCTTCATCACAGACTCCTTATCTACAGGAATACGGATGTTTTTACTTGGGAAAGTACTTACAGATTGTCCGTTGCGCAGTTCTTCCTTAGTTCTCGGGTCATCACTCGCAACCCAGTTAAGCCACGTTTTAATATCTGTAGAGTCACTTACGGGTACATACCAAATCGCATCGCGAGTTCCTGTTACATACTGGTCGTGGCGCAATTGTCCAGGGATAGGAGCACTCTCATAGGCCGGACGTTTCATCTGGTCTATATACCAATCTGTGTTAAAGAGGCTGGTGTTTACTACACGCACATCGGTGCGGTATTCTTCTATCTCTTGAAGGTACCAAAGGGCAAATGTATCGTTATCACCTATGGTAAACAGTATCGCATTCTCATCGACCGAATCCAGATATTTACGCGCCATTGCAAGGGCAGTCTTTCGGCCAGAGCGGTCGTGGTCGTCCCAGTTTTGGCTGGCAAGTAGGATAGGTCCCGCCAGTAAACAAAGTACGGTGACTATGGGAAGTGCAATTTTTCTGCTCAGGAATTCGCTAAAGCTTTCATAGAGCGCAAATGCTCCAAAGCCTATCCACATCGCAAAAACGTAAAAGGAGCCTACGAGCGCATAATCTCGTTCTCGAGGTTCAAAAGGTCGCTCGTTCAGGTAGATTTTTAGGGCAATTCCCGTAAAGAGAAAGAACACCAGCATTACCCAGAAATTGCGTTTGTCCTTTGATAATTGGAATATAAAACCAAATAGTCCTAGTAAAAATGGTAAGAAATAATAGGTGTTGCGTGCTTTGTTTTCAAGCGCATCAGAAGGTAAGTTCTCTTGAGGACCTATAAACATACTATCTATAAAATCTATCCCACTAAGCCAGTTCCCGTGAAAATTATCACCCGTTCCCTGTATATCATCCTGACGGCCTATAAAGTTCCACGCAAAATACCTCCAGTACATATAAGAAAACTGAAAACGGAACATAAAATCCATATTGGCCCCAAAGGATGGTTTCTCTACATCCAGATATTCCTGTCCGTATTGTTTTAAAAATGCATCATAACCTTCTAGATCTACACGTCCCTCTGCAAAAGCTTTTCGAAAACGGGAAACAGCATTTTGTAAATCAGGATTATTAGCATACTCCGGTTTTATAGTAAATGCAAGCGGTCCTGTATATTGTAAATAGTTCACATTATTTTCTGGACTCCACATTCTAGGCAAGAAACCTTTTTGCGAGTCATCTAAGTTTTGACCGGTGTTTTTCCACTCGTTCACTACTTCATATTTTCCTGTACGCTTATTCTGCTCGTACTTTTTCTTATCGTCTTTGTACGGGTTATCAGCATCTAGTCCTGCGTAGTCAGAGGTAAATTGAGGTCCGTAGAACAGGTGTGTTTCAGGATACTGCTCGCGGTTATAGTAGGCGAGAAGCTCACGAGCGTTGTTTGGATTATTTTCGTTTATGGTCGTTCCCGCGTTTGCACGTATGGGCAACATCATCCAAGAAGAAAAACCTATGAAGATGTACAATGTACAGAGGAGTAGGGTATTTGCGATGGGGTAATTCCGCTTTCGCGAAAGCGTAATCCCATAATAAAAAACCGCAATAAGAATCAGTCCCGCAATAATGGTCCCGCTATTAAAAGGTAGCCCAACACTGTTTACAAAAAATACTTCCAGATATCCGAAAAATGAGAGCGTATAAGGTAGTAGTAGCTTGAAAATGAACATCAAGATGGCCACCACGACCACATTTGCTATGATAAAATTTTTGACCGTAATTTTTTCTGTGTTTTTAAAATAGTACAGAAACCCGATGGCTGGAATCGTCAAAAGTCCCATAAAGTGAATCCCAAAAGATAATCCTACGACAAAGGAAATAAGTATCAACCAGCGGTTACCGCGAGGCTTGTGCATATCGCGTTCCCACAGGAGTCCGAGATAAAAGAGAAGGGACATTATAAAAATGGCGCCTGCATAAACTTCGGCCTCTACGGCGTTAAACCAGAAACTGTCTGTAAATGTAAAAGCTGTTGCTCCTACAAATGCACTGGCAAGGATGGCTTTTTCGGTTTGTGCTGTGATTACTTCCTTATTTTTTACTATCATCCTACGGATGAGGTACGTAAGTGACCAAAACATAAAAAGAATCGCAAAAGCACTTGAGATAACAGACATAAAGTTTACTGCAAGTGCTATATACTTTGGATCTGGAGCAAAGTTTGAGAAAAAAGCGCCCATAATCTGATAGAGCGGTGCTCCTGGTGGGTGTCCTATTTCCAGCTTAGAAGATGTAGATATGTACTCTCCCGCATCCCAGAAACTGGCTGTGGGCTCTACGGTAAGCGAGAATGTGATGAGCGCTATGGAGAAAGCGACCCATCCTATTATTTTATTCCACTTCGTAAAGTTGAAGTCTGTCATAAGGGTTGTTTTTGCAATGTGGCGAAGTTACGGATTAGGCGTGATTTGCACTATATTTTTTTGGGGAACGCTTATGGTGATAAAAATATTTGTTAAATGCGATTTTTTTTCTAAAAACGTTTGGCAAAAAGAAAGATTCGGTTAAATTTGCACCCGCATTACACAAGGATGGCCTATGGTGTAACTGGCAACACGTCGGTTTTTGGTACCGAAGAGTCTAGGTTCGAGCCCTAGTGGGCCAACGAAATCCCGATCTTGAAAAAGATCGGGATTTTTTATTTTAAATATATTTGAAAATCAAGCATAGTGCACACTAGGGCGAGAAGTTTATGTCGAGCGCAGTCGCGGTAAGCCCTAGTGGGTCAACATTAAAACCCTTTTCATTTACTGGAGAGGGTTTTTTAATGGATGAAATTGTAGTGTACTACTTTTATTTTTTGCAGAGTTGGGGATTTTGATAAAACAATTCTATTTAGTCGAGGTTGAAAAGGGTACGCTTTTCCATAAGGGTAATAAAGGCAACTTCAAATCTTCGAAATAGAAATCTAACTAAAATTTTTTAGTTTAAGCTCTCAAAAAAATGGTCAATGATATTGAGTCTACCTTCTATTTATGACCTGCTGTATGTCACGTCAAAGTTGTAATTGCTCTCTTTTCTCTTTGTTAGTATAACTAATTGTCATTTTTACTTGAACGATTTTCTTAAGCAAAATTCTACAGTTTGTAAGTTTTTACTTTAAGTGTAGACTATTGGTAAATAAATGAGATTAGGATTTGTATGTTTTTCCTTTTTTAAAAATATGAAGAACTTTTTTTCTTCATTTAGAAAACCGCCTAATGCATTTTTTCGTTTATATTTTGAACTAAATTACCCCAAATTATGAGAAGTAACATTACAAAAAGTATTAGGCTGTCATTTTGTGCCTTAATTTTTACTACCGGTATTTTTGCACAAGTTGGAATAAATACAGCTGCTCCCTCAAAACAATTGGATATTAATGCGGCTGGACTATCTTCTGACGGTATTAATATTTCTAATGATAATTTTAATGCGCAATTGCTAACCGAGCCTGTAAGCGGAGGAGGAACGTTTGTTGTAAATAATTCGTCGATAAGCGGCACAACTGTGATTAGATTTAATAACACTACGCGTTTTGGTTTTTCAAATAGTGCCCTATGGCCATCTGTAAATGCTACAAGCCCTTTTGTAACAGGAGCATTAGACTTAGGTCGTTTTGATCGTCATTATAGACGGATGTACACACGTGGTGTGCATACAAACGATGATGACGTAGATGGTGGCTTAGGAATAAGCATTGGTAGTGGTGGCGGTGCGCAATCTGATTATATATTTAGTGATTTTGCCTTTTATCCAGTAGCAAGTCAAGTAAAAGACTTAGGCCGAAACGGAAATTTTTGGAACAACCTTTACTTGGTGTCCGCCTTTACACCTTCAGATAAGCGATTAAAGAAAAACATTAAAGCCATTTCTCACGGATCTGACATGCTTAATAAGTTGAGGGTATACGAGTATAATTACATTTTTGAAGATAATAATAAAACACATTATGGCTTCTTGGCACAAGAACTTCAAGCGTTATTGCCAGAACTCGTGTCTGTAGGAGATGATAAGGCAAAGTCGTTGAGCATAAATTATACTGAGACGATTCCTATCATTATAAAAGCGATTCAAGAACAGCACGAACTTATTGAACAACAGGGAAATGAAATTAAGGAGCTTAAGGAAATGGTAAAAGAGCTTATGGAGTCTAAATGAGTAATCGTTAGGATTGAGTTACCGTTTGTTATTCCATCGCTTCACCGAGAAAATTTAAAAAGGGTTGTAATATTTTGAACCCTTTTTCTGTGATTTGCATAAATTTTTCACCTTGTTACCTCTTCAGTAGTAAGATCGTGGTAAACCGTAAAGCTCTTAGAGTTTAAAAGATCAATGTGTTTATGATCTCTATCATATCCTTTGGGAGCTGTTTTAAGTTTATCTTCCAGACGATCTTAAGTGCCATAAAAGCTGGTAAAGTTATCATCATTCATTATTTCCTTAAATTTTTCTCCGTTAAGGTCAATAGCTTTTCTTTTAAAATAAGAGCAAGCTATTTATAGAGATCAAGATGTTAATAGAACTTTGTGAGGGTTTTACATAGCCTTTAAGACGTGTGGTTTTGCTTTCGCGAAAGCGTAAAAAAGAATAACCCCGCTTCTCAAGAAGAGAAGCGGGGTTATGTGTTGTGAAAAGAGGTGTTATTTCTTGTTCACTTCTTTTATATATTTTTCGATCGCCATCGTCATCGACGGGGTATCTGGTGTGGGAGCCATAATATTGATTTCTAACCCAGCTTCTTTTGCGGCCTTTACTGTCGTATTTCCAAAAACAGCAATACGTGTGTCATTCTGTTTAAAATTGGGAAAATTTTGAAATAAAGATTCTATCCCGCTAGGGCTGAAAAAAACAAGTATATCATAAAAAACATTCTCAAGATGAGATAGGTCGCTTACGACAGTTTTATAAAAGGTTGCTTGCTTCCAGTTTACACCTAACTTATCTAGTACTAATGGAACTTCTGGTTTTAACTTATCAGAAGAAGGTAGTAGGTACTTTTCATTTTTGTATTTCTTAATGATGGGTGCCATCTCGGTAAATGTGCGTTTACCTACATAGATTTTTCTCTTTCTGTAAACAACATATTTTTGTAGGTAATAGGCGACAGCCTCGCTCTGACAAAAATACTTCATCGTGTCTGGCACTTTAAAGCGCATTTCTTCGGCAATTCTAAAGAAATGGTCTACAGCATTGCGACTTGTGAGGATAATTGCTGTGTAGTCTTTAAGATCAACTTTCTGGAGCCGTACATCTTTCCCACTTTCTCCTTCTACGTGAATGAAAGGGATGAAATCTATCTTGACTTTTTGTCGCTGCTCGAGTTCAAAGTATGGTGAGTTCTCAACTTTAGGTTTGGGCTGCGAGACTAAAATAGTTTTCACTTTCATAGGCTTCGATTTTCGTGCACACTACTATGGTTCAATTACCTTATATAAAATATAATAGGGTGCTATTTCGAGTGCGCAAAAATACAAAATAAAATAAAACGGATGGCTAAGAATTTCTCCTCGATATTTACTGGCAATATTGAAGGAAGAAATAAGTATTATGACACCTGATATGCCTAAAATTATGAATATAAGCGTATTGTTAGGGTTTTTGCTGAAGATGAAGAAGCAACAACATACCAGTAGAGCAATACTAAGTAAATTTCGGTAAGTAATTTTCTTAAAATGATAAGATTCAAAGAGTTCTTTTAGTCCTAAAAAATAAGTTACCACATATTCTAAAATACCTTTAGAAAATAACAAGATGATGTAGCCTAAAAGAAGTTGTAAGAATATAAATGGCTGTTCAGACGGAATTTTGTTATTGAGGTACGAGTAAATTAAAAATATCGTGAGGCTTACGGTACATACCTGTACCAGAGTCACGAGAATATTAAAAGGATGCCAGTTTGAGGTCTTACGAAGTCCCGTATTTAGATAACGGTCATTTTGTAATACGGTTATAAAATCAAGAAAGCGCTCATTATAGAAATATTTTGCAAGTGCGAGTACAACAAAACAGCTTACGATAATCATTGTAAGCCAGTCTTGTGAGAGGTGATGTCTAAGGAGTGATTCCAGAACTACAGTTTATAAGACGTTAAAAATACAATAATTCTAACCCTTGAAACGCATAATCTTTGCAAGCCCCTTATGAAAATAGTTACATTTGCTCAAAGCACGTTTTATGGCCGACGCTGTAGTCATTATACCTACATATAACGAGATAGAAAATATTGAGCGACTCGTGCGTAATATCTATGCGCTGCAACGTGATTTTCACATTTTAGTTGTAGATGATGGGTCACCAGATGGAACGGCAATAAAGGTTAAGGAACTTCAGAAGGATTACAAAAAAAAACTTTTTTTAATTGAACGTAGTGGAAAACAAGGTTTAGGAACGGCTTATATCGCTGGTTTTAAATGGTCATTAGACAGGTCTTATGAATTTATATTTGAGATGGATGCAGATTTTTCACATAACCCTAACGACCTTATGCGTTTATATAATGCTTGCGCAAAAGAGGGTTATGATCTATCAATAGGGTCGCGATATGTTACTGGAGTAAATGTTGTAAACTGGCCTATGGGAAGGGTATTGTTATCGTGGGGAGCATCAAAATATGTAAAATTTATTACTGGAATGCCCATACACGATACGACGGCAGGTTTTATATGCTATCGCCGGAAGGTATTGGAGCACATAGACCTCAACAGAATAAAATTTGTAGGCTATGCATTTCAGATTGAAATGAAATATAAGACTTACTTGAAGAAATTTAAAATTAAAGAAGTTCCAGTTGTGTTTACAGATCGCACAAAAGGAGAAAGTAAAATGAGCACAGGTATCATTTCCGAGGCTATCTTTGGGGTAATAAAAATGAGACTAACTCAACTTTTAAAAAAGACCAAATAGAGAATTATGCAGCAGGTTTTAATTAAGGACGCTCAGATCGTCAATGAAGGAAAAGTCTTTACAGGAGATGTCCTTATCATAGACGGCATTATAAGAGAAATAGCGGAGAACATTAGTGCAAAGTCACCAGATGTAAATATTTTTCACGCAGAAGGGAAGCATTTGTTGCCTGGGATTATAGATGATCAAGTACATTTCAGAGAGCCTGGACTCACGCATAAAGCGACCATTGCTACAGAGAGTGCCGCGGCAGTTGCTGGAGGGATTACTTCGTTTATAGAAATGCCTAATACAAATCCTCAGGCTACAACCATAGAGAAGCTAGAAGAAAAATTTGCGATCGCGTCAAAGACCAGCCACGCAAATTATTCATTTATGTTTGGCGGGACAAATGACAATCTTGACGAAATCTTAAAAGTGGATAAGAAAAAGGTGGCGGGACTTAAGCTTTTCCTAGGAAGCTCTACAGGAAACATGTTAGTAGATGATGAAGAGGTGCTAGAAAAAATTTTTTCGGCTACAGACTTGCTTATCTCCGCGCATTGTGAGGATGAGAATACGATTCGTAAGAATATGGAAATTTATACCGAGCGTTATGGGGAGGATATTCCTATTAATCTGCACCCAATTATTCGTAGTGAAGAAGCATGTTATATATCCTCGTCTAAGGCAGTTGCCTTAGCAAAAAAAACTGGAGCACGTCTACACGTTTTTCACCTAAGTACAGGAAAGGAGACAGAGCTTTTTGATAATACCATCCCTCTTAAGGATAAAAAAATTACTGCAGAGGTTTGTATACATCACCTTTGGTTTTCAGATGAGGATTATGACGAAAAAGGAACACTTATAAAGTGGAATCCAGCCGTAAAAACTGAAACAGACAGAAAACAATTGTTTCAAGCACTTTTAGATGATAGGTTGGATGTTATTGCTACTGACCACGCTCCACACACATTAGAAGAGAAGGATAATGTCTACACAAAAGCGCCTAGTGGAGGTCCACTAGTTCAACATGCTCTACCTGCAATGCTGGAGTTTTACCACGAGGGAGCGATCTCTCTAGAAAAAATTGTAGAAAAAATGTGTCATAATCCTGCTATCTTATTTGAAGTGGAAAAAAGAGGTTACATTAGAGAGGGGTATAAAGCAGACCTGATTTTAGTCGATTTAAATAATCCGTGGACGGTCCAAAAAGATAATATTTTATATAAATGTGGTTGGTCGCCCTTTGAGGGAACTACTTTTAAATCTCGAGTCACACACACTTTTGTAAATGGAAATCTAGTCTATAAGAATTTTAAAGTTTATGAAGGTCTTCACGGCGAGCGTCTCACATTTGACAGGTAGTATGAGATTTTTAGCAGGGGCAATACTATTAATACTCTTACTTGCAAGCTGTCAGAGCATTCAGAAGCAAGAAAAGCCGGAAAACTTTATCAGCAAAGAGAAGATGGAACAGATTCTGTACGATGTGGCTGTGGTTAATGCTGCTCGGGGCTATAACGTTCAATTATTAAAAAGAAATAATGTATCTCCAGACACCTATATTTTTGAAAAATACAATATTGATAGCTTACAATATGCGCAGAATACGGCTTACTACGCTACAGACATTGATGACTACAAAGAGATGTATATCAGGGTTGAGAAGCGTATCAATAAATTAAGTGATAGTCTCAGTATTGAGTTTGAAAAACAGAAGCAGGTAGAAGATTCACTCAAGAAAATTAAAAGTATAGAAGTCAGAAAACGAGACAGTATACGGAAGCTTAATCGAGATACCCTTAAGTCACCCAAAGATAAATCAAAGCTCTTTAGTACTTTTAAAGTGAAGGAAGTGTTGAGAGATTCTCTCTAGAGATTTTTTTAGAGGTGTCAGATTAAGAGACAAGTTAGTAAGTGCTTTACTATTATCATAAACAGATGTTTCTTGAAGGGCGTGCACATCTACTCTCGTAAGTTGTCTTCTTCTAACAAACCACCCTTTTATCAAATCATAACAGCGAAAAAGCTGAAGAGCAAATAAGGAAACTCTTTTTGTTTTAGATTTAAGCCCTAGTGACAGTGATACGCTTGAGACCAATTCTTTATATGATATGTTTTGAGATATTAGAATAAATCGCTCACACATCATTGGTTTATCCATTGCCTCAAGCATCGCCTCTACCAGATCCTTTACATCGATCACCCCAGTACTACCAGCGCTGTAGTAATTGAGACCATCATAAAGGCGTTTAAAAATAGCACCGCTCCCTGAGTTGTAGTTTCCTTCTCCTAGTATAACCCCAGGATTAAGAATTACAGCAGGAAGGCCTTCTTGGGTCCCTCTCCACACTTCCATTTCGGCTCCGTATTTTGTGATAGCATAAACGGAGTTTTCTGCGTCAGGATTCCAGTAATTTTCTTCGGTGATAGGCTTGTTTGGGGTTTTGGCTAGCGTAGCGATAGAACTCAGATAGCACAGTTTTACTACATTATGGAACAAACATAAGTTGACCACATTTGCCGTACCTTCAGTGTTAACTTTTTTGAGTTTATGATAATCGTACGGGTCAAAAGAGATTAATGCAGCACAATGATAGACCCTCGTTATTCCCTTAAAGGCTTCGTTTAAACTTGGGATGTCTGTTATGTCTGCTTCAAACCAATGGATGCGGGAGAATTGAGATTCCGCTTTCGCGAAAGCAAAAAAATCTTCCACCTTAGTTACTTTATCCTCAGTACGATAAATGGCACGCACCATTGTTTCTTCCTTCGTTAGGGCAAGCAATAAATGCATCCCAACCATTCCCGTGCCGCCTGTGATTAAAATCATATTGTAAAGATAGGGGAGCGGCATAACTTTAGCCATAATCCATACATAGATATTCTCGTTGCTGTGCTGCTTATTTTTATATTTGCGCCTGTAAAATTAAAATCAATGATTAAGAATTTTGTTGCAGAATTACAATGGCGAGGGATGGTGCACGACACAATGCCTGGCGCCGAAGAACATTTAATGGAAGAGATGCGCAGCGCCTATGTAGGGTTTGATCCAACAGCAGATTCTCTTCACATAGGTAATCTTGTGCCTATTATGCTTCTCGCACATTTTCAGAGAGCGGGACATAGGCCAGTAGCACTTGTAGGAGGGGCTACAGGTATGATAGGAGATCCTTCTGGAAAATCTTCGGAGCGCAATCTTCTGGATGAAGAAACATTGCGGCATAATCAAGAATGCGTGCGCAAGCAATTGGCTCATTTCCTAGATTTTAATTCAGGGATGGACAATGAGGCGGTAATGGTTAACAACTACGACTGGATGAAAGAGTTTTCGTTTCTTGATTTTATACGTGATGTAGGAAAACATATAACGGTAAATTATATGATGGCAAAAGATTCTGTAAAGAATAGACTTACAGGTGAAGATGTCGAGGGTATGTCATTTACAGAATTTACATACCAGATGGTACAAGGGTATGATTTTTTACATCTTTATAAGGATAAGCAATGTACACTCCAGATGGGAGGTAGTGACCAATGGGGTAATATTACCACAGGAACAGAATTAATACGTCGTATCGCTGGCGGAAAGGGATATGCACTAACGTGCCCATTAATTACAAAATCTGATGGAAGTAAATTTGGAAAAAGCGAAGGGGGCAACGTATGGTTAGACCCAGAGCGCACGTCTCCTTATAAGTTTTATCAGTACTGGTTAAATACTACAGACGAGGATGCGGCAAAGTATATTAAAATTTTTACCTTTTTAGAAAGAGAAGCTATTGAGACACTAGAGACGGAGCATAATGAGGCACCACACCAAAGAGCTTTACAAAAGAAACTTGCAGAAGAAGTAACACTTACAGTTCACGGTCCAGAAGCGCTGGAAAATGCGATTATGGCATCTAATATCCTCTTTGGGGCATCTACAAGCTCAGATCTCAAAAAACTGGACGATAAAACATTTCTAGATGTTTTTGACGGAGTTCCTCAATCGGAAATTGCAAAGGATGAGATAGATGCAGGGCTAGACATTGTTGCAGCTCTAGCAGAAAAGACAGGTTTTCTAAAGTCTAATGGTGAAGCGCGTCGTGCTTTAAAAGAGAACAGTATTTCTGTAAATAAGGAGAAAGTTGGGGATGAGTATAAAGTAACGCACCGCGACCTCATAAACGATACATTTATCCTTTTACAGCGTGGTAAGAAAAACTATTTTGTAATTCGTGCCGTCTAACTAGTAACGATATAGAGTTAAAAAGAGAGCACCAATAGGGCTGCTCTTTGTGTTTTCTTAAAAGACAAAAACTCCAGTATACAAAAATGTGCATCTGGAGTTTTCTAACTAACTAACCAATCAATTATGATTATCGTCTACGATTTCTCGTATTGTACTTTAGCCCAAGCGGCATCTGCTTGCGCTTTTAATTTTTCAGGACCTTCTTCTGTCCAGTTCTCAAGCGTATTGTTACCCCAAGAATTGTAAAAGAGATAGAGCTTTCCATCTCTGATCTCAAAAGTCTCGGGATCTACGCCTACTTTTTTTCCTTTATCTGCTACAGCATAGGCGCAATATCCACCATATTGTGGCAAGAATTGCGTTGGGTTTGCTTTAAACTTATCCAAATTTGCCTGATTTGCAAATTTGAACTTTACGCCATCATAGGCGTGTGTAAAATCTTTGTGACCTTCAACAGCTTTATTGTTAAAATATTCCGTCACATCGTAACCCTCAGCGGCATAACCTTTTTTTAGATTATAATCAGTTTGTTGTGCGTTTATTCCAAAACTTACAAAAGCAAGTATAATTATGATGAATTTTCTCATTATGTTGTTTTTACACTCCTTAGACCAAATAAGTCGAATTAAATGGACATCATTACAACCTTAACATAAGTATAACAATCAACTCATAATGCCATTAAATTACAACCGCGGATATCGGAGTTATCAAATCTGCCTAACACAGAAAAGCTGCCGTCAGGATTTACCTTTCCTAAATCTTGTGTAGCTATAAAGGAACAGGAGTAAAGATTTGCGAGGTCTATAATATTGAGCCCGCCCGTTCTAGAATCTTTCAATAGGGTAAGCGCATCTTCTGTGTCCCTTGTAAAAACTTTCATCCACGATGGACAAGTAAAAGTACCGTTTCCCTTTGAATATGCTTGCGACAGGAGTTCTGTCATGCCGTACTCACTATGTATATGGTCTACTCCAAAACCTTTAGAGAGCATCTCGTGTAGCTCTTCTCTTATCAATTCCTTTCGGCGACCTTTCATTCCGCCAGTTTCCATGATGACGGTGTTTTTTAGTTTAAAGTCATATTTTTCTAGAAGGTCTAGAAGTGCAAAAGAAACCCCAATGAGAAGTATCTTGCTTCCCGCATTATCTAACCGAATCAATTTTTCGCGTAAAGCTGTAAAATCATTTAGGTAAAAGCCACTTTCTTTAGAATGGCTTTTGTTTATAAAATGCCGTATCATATAAACAAGGGAAGATCCAGAACGTTCTAAATAGGAAGGAAGTAGCGCAAGTATAGTGTAGTCCTCTATAAGTCCATACTCTTTTGTAAATCCACGTGTAAAGCTATTTTCGTAAAGAGATAAATCTTTTATAAGATGTTTACTGGTCATACTACCAGTTGTGCCGCTACTTGTAAAGGTAGCTTCGGGTGTCTTAGTAGAGGTGATTATATCGTGAGATTTAAAAAACTGAATGGGTAAAAAAGGAATATCTTCTATTTCTTTTACATCACTAGGATGCTTATATAATAAGTCGCAGAAGGATCTATAAACGCTGCAATTTTCAAATTGATACTTAAAAACGGTTAGTGCCGCAGTTTCAAATTCCTGAGGATTTTTAATATGAAATATCTGTTCTTCTAATTGCTGCATACATTGCAAAGTTAACTACATAAGAAAAGAAAAGCATCCCGATTGGGATGCTTTCCTTAAATGTCCTACGGGTAAAACTTATTTGATCACGAGCTTTGCAGTTGCGGTCGCCTCTCCCTCAGTAATTTGCATGATGTAAACACCAGCTTGTAGGTTATTTACGTTAAGTACACCAGAAGTCTTTGTGTCTATTACCTTTTTACCTGTAATATCAAAAACAACTACAGCTTTCTCAGCGTTAAGAGCTGTTGAGATGGTCAATACATCTGTTGCTGGGTTAGGATATACTGAAAGTCCAACAATATTACTTTCTGCAATAGAAAGGTTGCTATCAATATCTGCAGCGTTACGAGCAGTAATAAAATAGTCACCATTATTACGTTCTGTAATTATTCCAGAAATATTGGAAGGGTCTGTTGGTACATCAGTTCCAATATAATCTACATTAAAGAAGGATGTTCTAAAAGTAAAATCTCCAGCTGCTGTTGTAAGAGCATACTCCTCTCCATTTTCCCAAGTTGCGCTGTTTGTGTTGTCTATGGTTGCAGCAAGTATACGTACATACTCAGATTCGTAGTCATTAGGATTTGCATTGAGTTGAGCAGCAGTTACGTCCTGTGCATCAACGGCATTGTTACTAGATACCGCTCCTCCTGGATCTTGCGTAGGTACAAATTGTAACATTCCTTGGAACTCACTAAGCGTACCTTGAATACCAGCAATTCTATCGCCTATGGTATAAACAGAGGTAATGACTCCGTCATTGTCGTCTATTAAAATTGCCGCGGTATCATCTTCAATAAACTTTTGATTACGGAAATCTTGTTGGTATGTAAGTAGTGCTTCACTAGTAAGTACATATTCTAACCCGATCGTTCCGGCTCTAAGATCTGCAATTGTAGTGACATCTTCAGTAGGTGCGCAAGCTTCTCCAAAAAGTTCTATAGAAACATCACAAGTAGCTCCAGTTGCTGTGAGCATAGAATCTGTGTCCTCGTCTGTTACGATAGTAATAGTTCCAGTCGCAGCTGTACTTGGGTCATCTCCAGAGATAGTTCCTCCTACGTCAGATGTAAGCGTAATAGTTTCCTGCCCTCCACCAGAAAAACTTATCGTGTAGGTTACAGTATCTGTTCCTGTAGTCTCTGCATCACACACAGCGCTTTCAAAAGCAAATGTTAGTGTACAAGCGGAGCAGGCATTTTCTGCTCTTAAAGTAGGTAGAGCTGCACAAAATGTTCCATCATCACGGCGTTGTAAAGACTCTGTGTCTTTTGCATTATTTGCATCCTCATCATATTGAATAGATTCTCCTAAATCAGAAAGTAATCCAGCATCGTCAGCATCATTTGTCCCATAAACTAATGCGTCTATAAGATTAGTCGTAGTCGGTGGTACGGGAGCGTCCTCAGGAAAATCTGATGCACTAGCTTGATATATGGCTACGGCATCTGGACCATTCTGAATCACGTTATCAGCACCTAGTGTGATATCTGCTCCAGAAACAAGGTCGCCACCTATAATAAAATATCCGTTTGCATCTGTCGTTTGTCCTTGTAAATCAATAGTTCTGTAGTTCGTGTTACTTGCTTGACCACCGTTAAAGAGTACCACAATATAACCGTCTAAAGAAAAATTTCCAGTATCGGATAAAAGCTCTATGAATTCTGTTTCATCAGTACCTGTTTGATCTGCATCAACCTCGTTAATAACAATCTGTCCATAAGAAAAACTTGCTACGAGAAGAGCAAGCAGTAAAGTAATTTTTTTCATAATCTATATAGTGTTTATATGAGCTGCAAAATTACAAAAAAGTGAGGTGCTAGGGTTTTTACGCTTTCGCGAAAGCGTATATTTAACGCATTCTTAATATTGAATTCCAAAAATATTTGAGCTAAAAATCTACATTGCTCTAAATATGGCTTAGAATGATTAATTTTAGGGTCTAGCGTATAAGACTGTTTACAACCGATAGCGATGAAAAAGAAAAACATTAAGATTTTACTAGTAGATGATGAGCCGGACATTTTAGAGATTGTAGGTTATAACCTGTCAAAGGAGGGCTATCAGGTCATTACAGGAGAAAATGGCGTGCAGGCGGTAAAACTTGCAAAAAAGCACAAGCCCCATCTAGTGATTCTTGATGTAATGATGCCAGAGATGGACGGTATTGAAGCTTGCGAAATTATACGTCAGAATCCAGAACTATCCGAGACGGTTATTACATTCCTTACGGCACGTGGGGAAGATTATTCTCAAGTAGCCGGATTTGACGCTGGAGCAGATGATTATATTACGAAACCGATAAAGCCAAAGGTCTTAGTAAGTAAGGTTAAAGCGCTGCTGCGACGTTTTAAAAATAGTAGTAGCTCTTCAGATATTGTAAAAGTTGGTCATATAACGATAGACAGAGATGAATATAAAATAAGAAAAGGGAAAGAGGAAATTGTACTTCCTCGCAAAGAGTTTGAACTCCTTGCCTTGCTTGCCTCAAAGCCTAATAAAGTTTTTACAAGAGAAGATATCTTGGATCGTGTATGGGGTTATGAGGTTGTTGTGGGTGGTCGTACAATAGATGTGCACATTCGTAAACTACGTGAGAAAATAGGAGAAAAGTCTTTCAAAACGATAAAAGGTGTGGGATATAAATTTGTGGTGTAATGTCAGGAGCGCATAAGGAATCCTTAGGCTACCCTATTGCTACTGCGACCTATGCAACGCTTTTTTTAGGCTTGTTTTTAGGAGTACTCGGAAAGTATTTCGGGTTCTTCGAATGGGAGATTATCTTCATATTTACAACTGTAACTTTCGTCTTTATTTTTTTGTTAACCCATTTTCGAGTCCGTGTTTTTATTTACCGTTCTATAAAAAAGATTTACGATGACGTTTCTTTACTCGAAGACGCGCAACTTACCCCTCATAAAATAACCACAAATATGGAGAGCCTCAAGCAAGAGGTTCAAAAATATGCCACAGATAAAAAGCTGGAAATTGAGTCTCTGCGTATTCAGGAGGAGTATCGTAAAGATTTTATAGGAAATGTGGCACACGAACTTAAAACCCCACTTTTTACAGTTCAAGGATATATCCTAACCCTTTTGGATGGGGCTATGAACGATAAGAGTGTGCGTAAAAAATACCTCCAGCGAGCAGACAAGGGAGTAGAACGACTTATTTACCTTGTGAATGATCTCGATATGATCACAAAGTTGGAGGTGGGAGATATGAACCTAAATTACTCTTACTTTGATATCGTCAAGCTGGTAAAAAACTCCTTCGAACTTCTTGAAATGAAAGCAGCAAAGCGTAATATCACCCTCACTTTTGATGCAGAGTATCTAGAGCCCGTAATGGTAAATGCAGACGAGGAACGTATACAGCAGCTGCTCACAAACCTGCTTGATAACTCGATAAAATATGGAAAAGAGGATGGTACTACGGAGATAAGTATACAACACCTGATTCAAAATAAAATTTTAGTGCGTGTAACAGATAATGGTGAAGGTATCTCAAACGAACACCTTACACGTTTATTTGAACGTTTTTATCGTGTAGATAAGTCTGGAAATCGTAAGGTAGGAGGGTCAGGCCTTGGTCTTTCTATCGTAAAACATATTATTGAAGCGCACGATGAGCGCATCTATGTCGAGAGCGAGTTTGGGGTGGGTTCTGAGTTCTCTTTCACCCTTGAAGAGGCCGAAGATATCGAGTAGCGGTTGTTTTGTACTCTCGTGTCGTTCTCCAAAGCCTTTATATACAGATAAGCTCGCGAGGTCTTTGAGTCTAAAACTATCTTGCGTTTTAAAAGGAGCAATGCGTAAATCCTTTAATCGCTGAGCAAGGTATTCCTGCTCCGTCTGACCAGGAGTCGGAATAAAAAAAGCCTTTTTTCCTAAATTGGCAAGGTCCATTATAGTTGTGTATCCAGATCTAGATATTACAAAAGCACTTCTGTTAAGTGCTTGTTCAAGCTCTTTTGAGGTAAGGAAGTCTATAAACGTCAGATTTCCTATAACTTTTCTTTCTTTATCTTTTGTAATAACACCACGTACAATGAGGACTTTGCCTACGTATTTTTTTAATTCAAGAGTAAGTTTCTGTTCTAAGATACTTCGTTGGGGCTCTGGTCCAGAAAGTACGACAAGTGCATCCCATAGTATAGGTTCTGCTATTTTTTTAAATCTACTAAGAGCACCTATGTAACGAACAGGGATTTTGTTTTTTTCAGGATGCCCTAACATACCGCTAAGGTTAGGTTCATCTTTAAAATCGGGAACCCAGCACTCGTCAAAACGTTTAATATACTTACTATGCACCAAGGTAGTAAGTTTTGTAGTGATACCGCTTAAGACTTGTAATTGGTGAGTGATAAAAACCGTAGGAACCTTTGCCGTATACAACCCCAAACGGTTGTCAGAAATAATACCATCGATATCGTGCGTATCTATATATCTATCAACAACTTTATGTTCTGCGCGTATCGCTTTAATCAGTTTAGGAGATCTTAAGAGTATTTTGGTCTTAAAATGGCTTGCATTTTTCGAGTATTCTATATCGTATGATGGTAATTGGAGTTTCTTAAGATCCGGAAACTCGAGCCCGAGTAACTCTAGCGATGTTCCATCGCCACCCAGTATTACCTTAAAACCATCCTCGAGTAGTGCGCGCACAATGGGGATGCATCGCGTGGCGTGTCCTAATCCCCAATTAAGAGGGGCAACGAGAATAGTTTTCTTACGTATCATATATGCAAAAGTGCGATTGCAATGCCTATTTAAAGTTTCCTTAATTTTACCAAAATATTAAATTTAGCCGTGGGAAGTAAAAATAAGCTTAAGAGATTTAGAGAGAACGATACGTTTAAAAATGTAGTGCAACCCACAAGGGAAGAATTAGTAGATGGAAAGTTCTCATTAAAGGGAAACTGGAACCGTGATTTTTTCCATAACGATAAGCCCATTGTCCTTGAGCTGGGTTGCGGTAAAGGTGAATATTCGGTTGGACTTGCGCAGGCATACCCAGAAAAAAACTTTATAGGTATCGATATAAAAGGTGCGCGTTTTTGGCGAGGCGCAAAGACAGCTTTAGAAGAAGGGCTGGATAACGTAGGTTTTATGCGCACGCAGATAGAGTTGATTGAGTACGCTTTCGCGAAAGCGGAAATAGATGAAATCTGGATCACTTTCCCAGATCCTCAAATCAAATATAAACGCACCAAGCACAGAATGACAAATTCTGAATTTCTCAAAAGGTATAAGCACGTTTTAAAATCTGATGGAGTGGTAAATCTCAAAACAGATTCAGAGTTTATGCACGGCTACACCTTGGGGCTTTTACACGGAGAGGGACACGAGATTTTGGACGCAAATCACAATGTCTATAAGAATGAATACTCCCCTAAGGAAGTTGTAGGGATCCAGACTTTTTATGAAAAACAATACCTAGAGCAGGGAAAACCCATAACTTATATTAAATTTAGGGTTAAATAGCTGACCTTTTTTGGAAACCACCAAGCTTTTTCTTATCACATACTTTGCTGCACTAGCAGGAGTCATTCCACCTGGGCTTATTAATATGTCTGTGGCAAAAACCTGTGTGCAACAAGGAAGAAATAGTGGTCTCATAGTAGCTATAGGCGCATCTATCATTGTAATGGTCCAGGCGCTTATTGCAATTCTTCTTGCAAAGTATATTTTTGGAAACCCCTTTGTACGTAATATGTTGTTACGTACGGGGCTGGTCATATTTATTTTTATGGCCATTTTTTTCTTTATAAAAGCAAGGAAGGGAAAGGTAAAGACGGTACAAATTACAAACCACTCAGGATTGCGCAGTTTAGGGAAGGGTATGATGATGGGAGTACTTAACGTGCTACCTATACCTTATTTCTGTGCTCTTGGAGCCGCACTTAATGTAAGTGGTAAAGTAGATTATGATGTTCTCGCGATTGCAGTTTTTATAGCCGCAGCTACGGCAGGAACCTTTACGGCGTTATATGGATACGTCGCGTTTTTTGATAAAATCAGTAAGAAATCCGAAAGTTTTGCGAGATACTCTAACTACTTTATGGCTATTCTTATGGTGGTTCTCGTTATCGTTACTTTGATTAGAACTGTATACTTCGAATGAATTACGCTCCCGAAACCGAAAGTTTTTTTAAACGTGTCTATGCAGTCGTCAGGCAAATTCCTAACGGTCGAGTGACGAGTTACGGGGCCATTGCAAAGTATTTAGGAGCTGCGAGAAGCTCACGTATGGTAGGCTGGGCAATGAATGGCGCTGGAAAATATCCCGATATCCCTGCACATCGCGTGCTCAATAGAGCAGGCGTCCTCACAGGAAAACATCATTTCCCTGGAACGCATTTAATGCAACAATTATTGGAAAGTGAGGGCATAGTAGTCATAAATGATCAAGTTGCAGATTTTAAAAACTTGTTTTGGGATCCAGTCTTAGCATTGGGAATGGAAGAATAGGCGTAGATTCTTAATTACACGCTTGCGCAAAAGCAAAATGAGTTTTTGTGTTATTTGTCTAAAATTTATTCTGTTACATTCTGTCTATATACCTTATTTAAAAACTTTGCACTTCACATACTAGACCTTATCTTTGCATTTAGAATCAATCTAAGTAAGGTAGATTCGCTATTGCAGAAAAAGAATTATGAAATTGAACAAAAAAGACATCCTCGAAGCGCTAAAGACAATCACAGTTCCTGGCGCAGGAGAGAATATGGTAGATAGTGGTGCCGTGACAAACGTATTGACGTTTGGCGATGAGGTCATCGTAGATGTTACGATAAACAATCCTACACTTCAAGCCCGTAAAAAAACTGAGGTTGACATTCTCAAAACCATACACGAAAAGGTATATGAGAAAGCTCAGGTAAAAGTTAACGTTAAGGTAAATGCACCTGCAGCTCCAGAAAAGAATGAAATTAAAGGGAAGGCGATTCCCGGGATAAAAAATATAGTAGCTGTGGCCTCTGGTAAAGGAGGCGTAGGGAAGTCTACAGTAACGGCAAATCTTGCTGTCACACTTGCAAAAATGGGCTTTAAAGTTGGCGTGTTGGACGCAGATATCTACGGACCGTCTATGCCTATTATGTTTGATGTTGCTAGCGAGCGTCCACTTTCGGTAACGATAGATGGTAAGTCTAAGATGAAACCTGTCGAAAGCTACGGAGTAAAAGTGCTCTCTATAGGATTTTTTACAAAGCCAGACCAGGCAGTTATCTGGCGTGGCCCTATGGCCGCCAAAGCATTAAATCAAATGATTTTTGATGCGGCTTGGGGAGAATTAGATTTCTTATTACTGGATTTACCTCCAGGAACGGGAGATATTCATTTGAGTATTATGCAAGCGCTACCTATCACGGGTGCGGTTGTAGTAAGCACACCTCAGGCAATTGCGCTAGCAGATGCAAAGAAGGGTGTCGCTATGTTCCAGCAAGACAGTATTAACGTTCCTGTCTTGGGAATCATTGAGAATATGGCATACTTCACACCAGCAGAACTTCCAGAGAACAAGTATTATATTTTTGGTAGGGAAGGAGCAAAGAACCTTGCCGAAGATCTGGATGTGCGTATGTTAGGGGAGATACCCCTTATTCAGAGTATACGAGAAGCGGGAGATGTGGGAAGACCGGCGGCCTTGCAGGCAGATGGACCACTTATCAATGTGATGGACGAAATTACGCGCAACGTGGTAGAAGAAACGGTGCGTCGCAATACAGATTTGCCACCCACAGAAGCAATAAAGATCACTACAATGGCAGGTTGTGCTGCGGTAAAAAATTAGAAAATGACAGATCAGGAATTAAACCAAAAGGTGGAAGACGCACTCGATGAGATTCGTCCATTTCTTCAGAGTGATGGAGGTGATATTTCCTTGCTAGGTATAGATGACGGAAAGGTCGTGCGAGTGCAACTAGAAGGTGCTTGCGTGGGTTGTTCGGTAAATCAGATGACGCTTAAAAGTGGTGTTGAGATGACGATTAAGAAGTATGCTCCGCAAATTGATGAAGTTATTAATGTGGTTGCATAGTGTTGTTTTTGAGGAGCACGCTTTCGCGAAAGCGTAACTAGCAATTTAATTCTAGAGTTCCAAGTTTAAAAGTTTTGTTTACGACAACGTGAGCAATAAAAAAATTGCCGCCTTTGCGGAAATTGAATATGATAAAGACAGATATTCTTATAATTGGTGCGGGTCCTACGGGGCTTTTTGCCGTTTTTGAAGCAGGATTATTAAAGCTTAAGTGTCACTTGATAGATGCCTTGCCGCAACCAGGGGGGCAGTGTGCAGAAATATATCCCAAAAAGCCTATCTACGATATTCCGGCTTTTCCTGAAGTGTTAGCGGGAGACTTAGTAGATAATCTTATGAAGCAAATTGAGCCGTTCCAACCGGGTTTTACGCTAGGCGAACGTGCCGAGACTATAGAAAAACAAGAAGATGGTTCCTTTATCGTGACAACAAGCAAAGGTACAAGACATCACGCTCCCATTGTGGCTATCGCAGGAGGCTTAGGCAGTTTTGAACCTCGTAAACCGCCTATTACAAATCTTTCAGACTTTGAGGATAAAGGTGTAGAGTACATCATACGTAATCCAGAATTATATCGAGATAAGAAAGTCGTTATTGCAGGAGGAGGAGATAGCGCATTGGATTGGAGCATATTCCTGACAGATATTGCCAGCCAGGTAACACTGGTGCACAGACGCAACGAGTTTAGAGGAGCTTTAGATAGTGTGGATAAAGTTCAAGAACTCAAAAATCAGGGTAAAATCAAACTTATAACTCCAGGTGAGGTAATAGATATTGTGGGCGAAGAAAAAGTAGAAGGCGTAAGCATCAAACAAGGTGCAGATGTCTACAATTTAGAATGCGATCATTTCATTCCGCTTTTTGGTCTGGCGCCTAAATTAGGTCCCATCGCAGACTGGGGCTTAGAAATAGAGAAAAATGCAATCAAGGTAGATAACAGTCTCGATTATCAAACCAATATCCCAGGCATCTATGCTATAGGCGATGTAAATACATATCCTGGAAAACTAAAACTCATTCTTTGTGGTTTCCACGAGGCAACATTAATGTGTCAGAGTGCGTATCAACGTATTTTTCCAGACAAGCGTTATGTAATGAAGTATACAACTGTAGGTGGCGTCACCGGCTTTGATGGTTCTAAAAAAGAGGCACCAAAGGCAGTTGTAAAAGCTATTGATTAATTTTGATAAGTAGCTGAAACCAAGAATATACTTTTAACAATTCATAAATTAACCTCTAACCTCATTTGTCCGATATAAAAATACATATTACAGATCGAGATGGCATCACTCACGAAGTAGATGCTCCTACAGATATGAATATGAACCTTATGGAAATCGTGCGTTCTTATGAACTCGCGCCAGAAGGGACTATTGGTGTTTGTGGCGGTATGGCAATGTGTGCTTCCTGCCAATGTTATGTGGAGTCCGACCACGAGTTGCCAGAAATGGGTGATGATGAGGAGGCAATGCTGGCTGAGGCTTTCTATGTGGAGGATAATAGTCGCTTAGGTTGCCAGATTCATCTCGCTCCAGAGATGGAAGGATTAAAAGTTACCCTCGCTCCAGAGGAATAATGGCAATATTAAAGTCCTAATAGGATGTTCTAAATTTTGGCTTTGAATAAGTAAATACTGTCTTTTTAAATAGTCAACCTTCTTGTTGCTAGTTTGTTAGAAACAAGCTATCTTGCGACCCCCTAAATAGTTAAAAATGCCCCCAATTAAATCTAGCCTATTTATGATAGGCTTACTTCTCGTTTCTAACATTGCTCTATGTCAAAATTCAAAAATTGACAGTCTCAGACTACTTTTAAAAGAGAATCATCCTCCTAAACGACAAGTGAATATATATGCGACTATTTCTGAGGAATTTTATGATTCTCAGGTTTACTATGATAGCTCCTACTTCTACAATGAGAAGGCGATGACCTTGGCTAAGGAGCACAATATCACTAAAGAAATCGCCAGATCTTATTTTAATTTTGGAATGATACAAGACGTGCTTGGAGATTATGGTGGCGCACTTGAAAATTATCTGGAGGCGCAGTCATTATTTTACATCTTGGATGATCCTGTTAATTTAAGTGTAGTGAATAGTAGTATTGCTGCGATGTATTTCAATAAGAAGCAATACAATGAGGCTATTGATTATTATCAGAAGGCTATTAAAATATCAATTGCCCAGAATGATACGATAGGTATGATTATAGATTATCTCAATGTAGGTGAATCGGAGTATAAGTTAGATAAGTATCTAGATTCTAAAGTTCACCTTGAGTACGCCTTAGAGCTAATGAAGGAAAAAGGCGTGCAATTCTCAGCTGGAAACATTTACTACGGGAATACATTATTGGCTTTAGACAGTATCACCGCTGCCGAAAAGCAGGGAAAACTAGGACTTAAAGGTGCTCAAGAAGAAAAAAATATTAAAAATATCTCAGAGGCCTCTGAGTTGCTGTATAAAATAAATGTGGTCAGAGAAAATTATGCCTTGGCAATCAATCACTATGAGCGCTTTGTTGTTTATAAGGACAGCCTCAATGCGGCAAGAGAACTTAATAATAAAGAAAAACTTAAGCTCAATTTTGATCTATCCAGAAAAGAAAAAGAGCTTACATATTTATCTGAAAAAGCGAAGTATCTTAACATTATTTATATTCTTGTAGGTGTAGGTTTTGTTCTAATCATATTTCTTATCTCCCGACAACTTAAGATGATGCGTATGACTAAAAATATGCACGATATTCAAACGAGATTAGTGACTAAAGAGTTAGAGGAGAGGGAGCTGCGTAAAAAGGCCTCAACTTCTATATCTAGTTTTCGTATGACTAGAGCACAAGATAAAGAAATGACTTAATCCACGCATCTAGGATATTTTAGGCTATCATCAGTAACTTTTTCATTCTAGTATCTGTTTTGAGTACATTTGAGTAATGATATTTTCTTTACTCATAGAATTTCCTAATTTTAATATCTATAGCACTCCGCTTCTCGTCTTAGTGCTTCAAGGTTTAATATTTGCATTTCTATTACTTCATAAGTATAGGAAAGAGAAAAGTATTTCTTACCTCTTGCTAGCCGTTATTCTCTTTATAGTTTGCTATCACCGCACAACCTATACCATAGGTTTTATGGACTGGTACGATACCTTTCGCAATACAAAGATTAATTATTATTTGATTAGCCTGAGTCTGTTTTTTGTGCCCTTCATTTATTTCTACGTGCGCAGCATCACAATATCTGACTTTCGCTTTAAACGCAAGGATATTTTGCACTTCATTCCAGGGGTTGTATACGTTTTTATAAAACTATTTATCCTTATTTATGATGCTAGTTTGCCTGGTTTTGCCAGTACTCAAAATGGCTATCTCGTGGAGAATTTTCAATGGAAGTATCTTGACCCTTTTGTAACTGCTTTTACCTACATTCAGGAAGTAGTTTACTTAGTGCTTACCTTTCAATTGTATTACGCTTACCGTAAAAATATCCAACAGTATTTTTCTAATGCCTATGATTTAGAACTTAATTGGATACGTAATTTCTTATTCATTTATACGGCTCTTTTTGTCTATGGGTTACTACAAACTATAGTTGATGTTGCTATAACAGATCTAAGCTGGACACAGCGCTGGTGGCTGCAATTTCTTAATGCACTAGCGATCATTTACATAGGTGTAAAAGGCTATTTTACAAATACTGACAAGTTGCTTGGTCTTAGTTTTGACGGTAGTCTGAATTTCAATACCTCAAGGTCTCAATTAGTCCAGGACGACAATAGCCCACAAATGAGGGAAAAAGTAGAGAGTGTCACAAGTTTTATGGAGGCAGAAAAACCCTATCTAGATGCAGAAATAAATCTTATTACGCTTTCGCGAAAGCTTAACCTTTCTCGTGCAGAACTTTCTGAAATCATTAACTCAGGATTGGGTAAAAACTTCAATGACTTTGTAAATGGATATCGAGTAGAAGCGGTAAAACAAATGCTCGCCGAAGGAAAACAGGAGCAACTCTCGTTGCTAGGTATTGCATTAAACTGTGGTTTTAACAGTAAAGCCACTTTTAATCGTGTGTTTAAGAAGCTTACACATCTCTCTCCATCAGAATATGCTCGTACACATTCTTAGTCGCTGTTTTCATTGGTTTTACGCCAATTAGTTTTTTTTAAAAGAGAACTGCTTAGACTACTTTAGGACGGCTCAAATCGTATTTGAGACGACTCGCGACACCTTGGGTCGTGAGACTTGTTGTTGTTTGCCACATTTGTCCTGTCAAATCAAAATAACAACAATGAAAAAGTTTCTCTCTATTTTAATCACACCAGTTTTACAAAACCACTGGTTTGCAGATCTTACTTTTGCAAGTGTCCGTTTTATATGTGGGATGCTGCTATCTCTAGAATTTGGCTCTGGGAAATTCGGGATGCCGTGGACACCAGAAAGTCAAAATCTCCCACTTTTTGAAGTATCAGCCTGGTTTCCAGAAGACGTAGCAGCTTACGGTGGCATCTTTGCTGTTATGCCTGTATTTTTTGCGTGGATGGGTGCTTTTAGCGAGGCAGTGGGCGGAATCTTATTTGCCCTAGGTCTTAAAACACGTATTACTGCATTCTTAATTGTCTGTACAATGCTTGTTGCCATTTTTCTTCAAAAATGGAATCAAGGTACTTGGGCAATACTTCCAGCAATGAGCTTTCTATGGGTTGCTATTTTTCACCTATATCTAGGGTCTGGGCGATTTGGACTAGATTACTTACTATCAAAAAAACTTAAATCTTAAAACAATGAAACGTATTAAAAAACTATCCTCTTTTGCCATTTTACTTCTTTTATGTGCGAGTTGCGTACAGAAACAGCATATGAAAATAGTCACTTTTAGAATAGATATGACTGCGGTTATGCCTCTAGGAAACGTTGGACTAAAAGGTCAATTTACAAGCCCATCTTGGGAACAGGAAATACCACTTACAGATGATGATAAGGATGGTGTTTATGAAGTTACCATAAGTAAGGAAACTGCTCAGAACACAGCCGAATTCAAATTTATACATAACGGAGAATATGAATTAGAAAATCAGAAGAATAGACAAATTCAAATGAAGTATGAACCAGAAACCGTAATCTATGAAGCGGTGTTTAACGACCCAAATGGGATCCAGACAAATAAATTAAAATAAAAGTATCCACTGTCACATAAACGAACTTAAAACAGAATATTATGAAATATATTACCGTATTACTAGTGTTTGTCGGGATGACTTCACTTGCTCAAGTTAAAGGAAATAAAGAAATTACAACCACGACTATAGATACAAAAGGATTAGTCGCTATCGAAATGGGGCTGTATGCAAATGTCACTATAGATCAACGTGCATCTAACCAAATGGTGATTACTACAGATAGTAACCTTCAAGAGCTCATCGATAAAGAGATTGTTGATGGAGTACTTAAACTTACACAGTTAGAATGGATACAGCCCTCGGCGCGCATAAAAATTACAATAGGTGCTAGCAATCTTGAGCGACTACAAGTGGGGGTGAACGAGACCGTACTACTCAAAAATATAAATAAAAATACTATTGATTTAATGGCAATCAATGGTAAAATAATAGTTTCAGGAAAAGCCTTTAGTGTAGGAATAAGTGCAGAAAATGGAACCGTAGATGCATCAAAATTGGAGGTGGAACAGGCGACTGTAAATATTTGGGGTAATGGAAAGGCCATTGTAAACGCTACGGATCTTGTAGAAAGTAAACTAGATAAAGATGCTCGTCTTGAACTCGTACGAGAACCCGCAAAGATCAATGGAGATACAAATACCTTGAGCGGTGATGCTAAGAGCACCTTTGCAAAAGCAAGATACATCAATATTAAAATTAAGAATAACTCTTTTAACCGTAATCATTTTTCAGTAAAAGGGCCTAAGCAAGATAGAAGTTATTTTGTTTACGGTTTTCCTATGATGCCTGGGGCTTCAAAAAAGGAGCGTTGGACCGTAGGAACGAAGATTTATAAGGTTAATTCAATAGGTCTTAAAAAACATCTACTGACCATTACTGCTGCAGATGAAGGTAAAACTATTAAATTATTTAAGGACTAATGAAATTATTACAGCGTTTAAAAAACTTAGGGAAGAAAGGTAATACAAACCTTATTGTAGCAGGCAGTGCCCTTTTTATAAGTGCTTGTGCACTACTCATATCAGTACAGGAGATGCGTATAATGCGCACACAGCAAAAAGCGTCTATGTATCCATACCTTACGGTCGGCATGTCATATAATAGTGAAGGTTTTGGCTATATACTTAAAAATAGCGGTAATGGTCTGGCTAAAATTGATTCTTATAAAGTGGCAAATGACACATTGTATTTTAGAGACTGGTTTGATGTCTTGCAAACGGTGATGCCAGAAGCACAAGGGATTGACTATAGTATTATAAATACAGCAGGAAATATAAGAAGGCAAATGATTACCCCAGGGGAGGAAGTAAATCTTATATTTCTCAAATGGACCACAGAAACTCGAATACTTGAAAAGCGCGTTCGAGACTTGAAGATTGTGATTTGTTACGCGTCACTTTTAGATGAGCACTGGATGATAGAAGATGGTTTGCCTATAGATCTTGATACTTCGTGTACAATAACAATGGAGGAAGAGTTTGGGTTTTAATCTAGGTAGTTTTATATTCAATTAATGGTCTAGGGCCTTCTAACAAAACTCTTACTACTTGTAAATACCCGTCATCACTAGTGGAAATTTGCCATTTGACAAGGCTTATGGCGCCATTCTCTATTTCTAGGCCAGTAATGCTACGAGGGTGAACACAGCTTCCATCATTAAAAAAAGCAATTTCGCCTGGCTCCGGAAATCTAGGTCTGTGCGTGTGCCCTATGATGGTAATTATATTATTGTTATCTGTAATCCATTTCTTCACACGCCGTTCAACTTTAATGAGTTCTTTATAATTTTTTGCAGGACTCGTTGGGTCAGAAATACCAAAGATTTGCAAAGGGTGCCACAAGGCGCGTACAAGAAAACGGTTAAAGCGCCACCCGTGATAATTCATCCAGTCAGCCTGATGACCGTGACATAAAAAAAGCTCTTGACCCGTATCGCAATGTTTAAGAATTACAGCTTCGTGATATTCGAGATTCTTAAAAAGCACTTCTTCCCGTCCATCCTTAGGATCAAAATAGGTAGAAAGCTGTTTCTGAACAAATGCGGGATCGCGATATACCATATCGTGATTGCCCCACATTAAATGCAATCTGTCTTCAAAATGGAATTTTTGAAGCAACGCATACACATTCTTATGCGCCATAAGTATACTCTCAAACGATCGGTTCTCCCAGAGTTCGTCGCCATCACCTAATTCGCAATAGGTAAACCCCTCCTTGTAATAATGCTTCAGCGCGTGAAAGTAAATATTGTCATTGCGGGCAAAATCATCGGCAAAGCTTTTATCGCCGCGATGGCAGTCAGAAAAGAAAACGAATTTATCGGAATCGCTAAAGTTTACCACCTTAGCTTCTCTATATGCTCGATCTAATCGTTGCTTAGAATTCATATATAAATATCTGCAAAAAAAGCGAGACCCTTGAAACGACTTAAAATATTGTTAGTTACGCTTTCGCGAAAGCGGAATAACAATCAAAAATTTGTATCCAGAAAAACGCGAGTTGCCGTGCTACTTTTTTGATAATAAAAATGGCTCCATCGGGAAGAGGGAGCCATTTACCGTACTATTTACACAAGACTACTTAAAAGCGTTCTCTCCAGTAATATCAAGTCCCGTAATAAGTAAGTGTATATCGTGAGTACCCTCGTAGGTAATAACACTTTCTAAGTTCATCATATGACGCATAATGCTGTACTCGCCAGTGATTCCCATTCCTCCTAGAATTTGACGCGCCTCACGGGCAATCTTTATTGCCATATCGACATTGTTACGCTTTGCCATAGAGATTTGTGCAGAAGTTGCACGATCTTCATTTTTGAGTTGCCCTAAGCGTAAAGCTAGTAGTTGTGCCTTGGTGATTTCTGTAATCATTTCGGCGAGTTTCTTTTGTTGTAGCTGGAAAGCGGCGATAGGCTTCCCAAACTGGATACGCTCCTTTGCATAACGTAATGCAGTATCATAACAATCCATCGCAGCGCCTATGGCTCCCCAGGCAATCCCAAAACGTGCGCTATCTAAGCATCCTAAAGGTGCACCAAGGCCAGATTTGTTAGGTAATAAATTTTCTTTGGGAACTTTTACATCTTGGAATATCAATTCTCCTGTAGCACTAGCTCTTAAAGACCATTTATTGTGCGTTTCCGGAGTAGAGAAACCTTCCATCCCGCGCTCTACAATTAGTCCGTGTATGCGACCTTCTTCATTTTTTGCCCATACCACAGCCACATCACAAAACGGGCTATTTGATATCCAAAGTTTTGCACCGTTTAATAGGTAGTGATCGCCTTTGTCCTTAAAGTTAGTCACCATTCCGCCAGGATTAGATCCGTGATCAGGCTCCGTAAGACCAAATGATCCCATAAACTCACCAGAGGCAAGCTTAGGTAAAAACTTCTTGCGTTGCTCCTCACTTCCGTATTTCCAGATAGGATACATGACTAGCGAGGATTGCACAGATGCTGTAGATCGTACTCCAGAATCCCCACGTTCTATTTCTTGCATAATCAGACCGTAAGAAATTTGATCCAGTCCGGCGCCACCATATTCTTCCGGAATATATGGGCCAAAGGCTCCAATCTCTGCCAGTCCTGGTATGATGGATTTAGGGAACTCTGCTTTTTGAGCAGCATCTTCTATAATGGGTGACACATCACGCTTTACCCAAGCGCGAGCAGTATCACGTATTAGTTTATGTTCTTCAGTAAGTAAGTCGTCTAGATTATAATAATCTGGAGCTTCAAAAAGATCTGGTTTCATCGTAGTTTTTTTAGTACTGTAAAGGTAACGAAAACGTTTTCTTCGTCATAAAATTCGCACTACATTTTAAGGTAGAAGTCTTTAACCAGAGCGATATAGTCTTCAGTATAATTGTGGCGGGATTTTTCGATAATGAGTTCGCTTATTTTTATTGCGCTTTCGCGAAAATCGCCACTTTTATCGTCCACCACACTCAGGTCATTCTCCCCATCAAAAAACCGAAACTCCATCAAACTTCGTTTTACTGCCGAAGAAGTAGTTCCCCTCACTCGTGTGATCCGGCTAGGGTGTAAGTTTACTTGATCACATAAAGCGATAAAACTTTCTTCACGGTCGTAAGGTAAAATAACATTAAACTGTCCGCCAGGAGCTAGGAGTTTTGCCACCGCACCCACTAATAAGTCAAATGGCATTGCGTCCTCAAATCTCGCGTTCTCCCGCGCCTCTTCAGAAGCACCATCTAATTGAGAGCGCAAGCGAAGCAATCTCTTGGAGTCATCACTAAGTTGCTCGTCAAAAAACGGCGGATTACAAACAATCAGATCATACTCGTCATCAATCTCAGTAGCAAATTCATATAGATGTGCGTGATAGCAAAATAGTCTATCTCCCCAAGGACTATTCTCAAAATTGCCAGCAGCCTGCTCAAAGGCATTGTCATCCAGTTCCAGCCCGTCGATGGTTTGAGCATCACTATGCTGTGCTAGCATAAGTGCAATAACTCCTGTTCCTGTTCCTATATCGAGAATAGAATTTGGGTGGTCGCTTAAGTTTGTCCAAGCGCCCAGCAATACCCCGTCAGTACCGATTTTCATCGCGCAGCGATCTTGCGCTACAGAGAATTGTTTGAATTGAAATGGTTTGCTAGACATTAATTACTAGGAAATTAAAAAAAAGATTGGATGTGTAAAAAACGTAAAATTTCTTTCGCGAAAGCGTAAACAGCAAGTTTGAGATTTATTTTTTTCGACTACCGACTACCGACTACCGACTACCGACTACCGACTACCGACTACCGACTACCGACTACCGACTACCGACTACCGACTAGAGATAAAGCTCAATTAGTCCTTCAGGCACCTCTAGATGTATTTCCTTCTTATCTCGATCTACTTTTTTAATAAAGTCATCTATCATTGGGATAAGTACTTGGCTTCCGTTGCGGTCTATTTCAAAAATGGCCTGTGCGGTAGTGTCATTTACACTAGTAATTTCTCCTATTGCGCCAAAGTTTGCGTCTACAGCGGTAAAACCAATTATCTCGTGAAAATAAAATTTATCTCCCGTAAGCTCAGGAAGCATCGTGAGCGGCAGGTATAAATCTGCTCCTATGAGGTCGTCTGCATCTTCTTCAGTATCTACATCCTCAAATTTAAAACGCAATAATGCTGACTTGTGTAGCTGGGAAGATTCTAGGAAAAAGGGAACAAGATTGGGTCCATATTCTACAAAAACAGAATCTAGATTTATGTAAGTTTCTGGTTCGTCAGTTTCCAATTTTGCCAGTAATTCGCCCTTAAAACTGTATTTGCGTACGATCTTTCCTAAATAAAAACAATCCTCCTTTTTCATTGTGTATTCGGTTTAAAAAGAAGACGTCTCAATTTATAAAAATTGAGACGTTTCTGATAACATTTTCGCGAAAGCGTAAATATATACTTTTGGAATTTTACTCTTCTGAGTCTCCTGCTGGAGTCTCAGCGTCTGCACCTGGTGCATCCTCAGCATCTGCCACAACTTCTGGCTCAGGCTGGTTTGCAGCGATACGAGCTTCATTTGTTGCTTTTTCTGCTGCAAGAGCATCTGCTTTTGCTTTTTCTTCTGCTTTAGAAAGATCACCTTTCTTAGACGCTACTTTGTTTGCTTTTTCTTCTAACCAAGCGTTGAATTTTTCTTCTGCTTGCTCCTCAGTAAGCGCTCCCTTGCGAACCCCTCCTGCAAGGTGGTTCTTAAGCATTGCTCCTTTGTAAGATAAAAGACGTTTTGCAGTTTCTGTAGGCTGCGCTCCATTTTGTAACCATGTCACAGACCCGTCTACATCTAGCTCGATAGTAGCTGGGTTTGTGTTAGGATTGTAAACACCTAATTTCTCTAGAAATTTACCATCTCTTTTTGCGCGAGCGTCTGCTGCTACGATCCAGTAAAAAGGTTTTCCTTTCTTACCGTGTCTTTGTAATCTAATTTTAACTGGCATAATGTTAAATTTGTGGGGTACCCGACCCCTGTTTTTAATTAAGAGTGCAAAGATAATACAATTTAGTACGTTCCAATACGTTATTTAGTTTTTTACAGTACATTTGTCCCTTACCTATTTATGTTACTATGAAACAATTACTACTATTGCCCATTGTGGCACTTATGCTACTTGCCTCTTGTAGCTCTGAAATAGAAGATAATACACCGGCAATGCAAGCTAGAGTGAATGACTCATTGTTTTTTAAGGCAACAGATGTTCGGGCTTTATTCACAGATGACGGTGACTTACTCATACGTGGAATTACAGACTTAGAGACTCTTACCTTACTCATGAGAGAAACTACAGGGGCCCAGGGTTTTGGTGAATGTTGTACTAATGTTGCGGCCTTTGAAAATTCTGACGGTAGAGTATTTTCAACCTCTCCAAACGGTTCTGGATTGACTCGATTATCAATAAATAATAATACGGTATCAGGAACATTTAATTTAACTACCTTTTCTGGTGTTCTAGGTACTAGGGTTTTTAGCGAAGGTGTTTTATATGAAGTACCCATTGCAGGTCCAGTGGTAGATGATCCTAATGACCCAGATGCGGTTGAAGATAGTTTTTCCGCACGTGTTAATACAGTCATTTTTAATCCAACTGTTACCGCAGCCGCAGTTTCTGGTGGAAATCTTTCGCTGGTTGGAGAATCATCTAATGCATCTATTAGGCTTGTTTTTCCCTCTAATACGGGTGCGGGAATGTATGAATTTGCATCTACCGGTGCATTTGTAGGTGTTTACCGCGTGATGGATACAGATTATCCATCTCAATCTGGAACTTTAAATATCATTTCGAATGATACAGAGAACAGCGTAATTATGGGTGAGTTTAGTTTTGAAACAGGAGACTTTTCTGTGACTGAAGGTAGATTTACATTGAACTATTAATGGATACCACTTGCGCGATTCATCCTGAGCTTGTCTCGCGGAAAGCGGAAACAATAACAGAAGCACTCCTACTCGGGGTGCTTTTTTAGTTAATGGTTTTAAGAGACTTAACACGGCTTTAGGTTAATTAAAGCTAATATTTCGTCGATTAGGTTAAACCTAGTTAAACAACTCGTTTGCAGGTCTATGTGAATGTATCTTTAGGGTATTATTAACCAAAACATCACATATTATGAGTTATACAGAAAAAGTATCAAATAGATTAAATGACTTACTAACTAAGAATTATGATGCTGAAGCTGGCTATAAACAAGCAGCTGAAAAAGTATCTAACCCTAAGTTAAAAAATTTCTTTAATCAAAGAGCAAAGGAGCGCTACGATTTCGGACACGAGTTAAAATCTGAGATTAAGAGTTTTGGTCAAGAGCCAGAAAAAGGAACAAGTTTTACTGGAGACGCACACAGAACTTGGATTGATATTAAAACGGCATTCTCTTCAGATAAGGATGAGGCTGTTTTAGAAGAAGCAATACGAGGGGAAAAAGCGGCTGTGGCCGAATACAACGAAGTATTATCTGAAACTAGTTTACCACCGTCTACGGCAAATCTTATTACAAAAGAGCGTGACAGTGTTCAGAATGCGTTAAATAATGTAAAATCATTAGAAGAGTGGGCATAAGTCCTATTTTTTAAAACGAATTAGAAAATCCAGCCAAATTGGTTGGTTTTTTTTTGTGCATAAAACTTGATAAGTCATAACTTATTAAAGACCCAAAAACCTGTAGTTTTTAGTAATTTTCCTTTCTTGCACGACACGCCTATGTACCTCATTTTTGACACCGAAACTACTGGACTTCCCAAGAATTGGAATGCCCCATTAACTGACTCTGACAACTGGCCTCGCTGTATACAGATTGCCTGGCAGTTGCACGATGCCATGGGGAATGTAATCGAGCATCAGGACTATCTTGTAAAGCCAGACGGTTTTGATATTCCCTATGATGCAGAGCGTATTCACGGTATCTCTACTGCACTGGCAGAGAAGGAGGGAGTCTCCTTGTCAGAAGTGCTAGAAAAATTCAACATTGCACTTTCAAAGTCTAAGTTTGTGGTCGGGCAAAATGTAGGTTTTGACTTAAACATTATGGGTGCCGAGTTCCATAGGCTTAGTATAGGGAATAACCTACAGGAAATGCCTGTACTAGATACCTGTACAGAAAAAACGGCAACACTCTGCCAGATTCCAGGAGGTCGTGGAGGGAAGTTTAAACTGCCCACGCTTACAGAATTGCACAAACACCTTTTTGGTGAAGGTTTTGGAGAGGCGCATAACGCCACGGCAGATGTTGAGGCGACAACACGTTGTTTCTTAGAGCTTGTTCGCCAGCGAGTTTTTACAAAGGAAGAGCTGGATGTACAGCCAGATTATTTTGAGAATTTTTCTGAGGCAAATCCGCAACCTATTGAGTTTATAGGGCTTAAGCATATTAATCTCAAAAAGGCTTCGCAGAAAATAGCCAAGTCACTTGCAGCTCAAGATGAAACTCCAGAAATTTCAAAAGCTGAGATCCAAGAGAATAAAGAGCAACTCTCGGAGGTTAAATTTGCACACCTGCACAACCATTCCCAATTCTCCATCCTCCAGTCTACCGCTAGCGTTCAGGATATTGTAAAGGCTGCAGCATCTCATAAAATGCCAGCCGTTGCGATGACAGATATGGCAAATATGATGGGCGCTTTTCATTTTACAAAGGCGGTAAAAAGTCATAACGCTTTCGCGAAAGCGGAAAACGCAAAACTCGCCGAAGCAGGAGAAGCCGAAGAGCACGTACCTATGAAGGCCATCATAGGCTGTGAGTTCAACGTCTGTAATGACCATACGAACAAGAGCCAAAAGGACAACGGTTATCAAATAGTGATCCTCGCCAAAAATAAAAACGGCTACCAGAACCTCTGTAAAATGGCATCCATTGCCTACACAGAAGGATTTTATTACGTCCCTAGAATAGACAGAGCGGTGGTCGAAAAATATAAGGAAGATCTCATTGTACTCACGGGAAACCTTTACGGAGAAGTACCCAGTAAAATCTTAAACGTAGGAGAAAATCAAGCCGAGGAGGCACTCATTTGGTGGAAAGAACAGTTTGGCGATGATTTGTACGTCGAGTTGATGCGACACGGTCAAGAAGATGAGGACAGGGTAATGCCGGTGCTTATTACGCTTTCGCGAAAGCATAATATTAAACTCATCGCTACAAATAATACCTTTTACATAGACAAGTCAGATGCAGATGCGCACGATGTACTACTTTGTGTGAAAGATGGAGAAAAAGTTGCTACGCCTAAAGGACGAGGTCGAGGCTATCGTTATGGCTTGCCTAATGATGAATATTACTTCAAGAGCGCTGAGGAAATGAAAACCCTCTTTGCAGATGTGCCGGAGGCAATTCTCAATGTGCAAGAAGTAATTGATAAAGTAGAATCCTACGAACTCGCGAGGGATGTACTGCTACCAGCTTTTGATATTCCACAAGAATTTGTGTCTCCAGAAGATGCCGTACATGGCGGAAAACGGGGAGAAAACGCCTACCTAAGACACCTTGTATATGAAGGAGCAAAAAAACGTTATGGCGAAGAATTATCTCAAGAAGTCACAGAGCGTCTGGACTTTGAGCTGGATGTAATTGAGAAAACAGGGTATCCCGGCTATTTCTTGATTGTCGAAGATTTTATACGAGAGGCTCGAAATATGGATGTATCTGTAGGTCCTGGACGTGGGTCTGCAGCGGGGTCTGTGGCAGCATACTGTTTATGGATTACAAATATCGACCCGCTCAAGTATGACTTGCTTTTTGAGAGATTCTTAAATCCGGATCGTGTGAGTATGCCCGATATTGATATTGACTTTGATGATGAAGGGCGTAGTCGTGTGATGGATTATGTAATCGAAAAGTATGGTGCAAATCAGGTTGCTCAGATCATTACCTACGGTACGATGGCGGCTAAGTCATCCATTAGAGATACTTCACGAGCCCTAGATTTATCACTGGGTGATGCAGATAGAATAGCAAAACTCATCCCGACGATGAGTAAGCTCAGAAAGATTTTTGGCAAGACAGATGCAGAGTTGCGCAGCGCTTTTAGGTCAGATGATTTACCTAAAGTTCAGGAGCTGATAACTCTTGAACAAGCAGACAATCTGGAAGGTCAAATGTTGCGCCAGGCGCGCCAGTTAGAAGGTTCTGTACGTAATACGGGGATACACGCCTGTGGAGTGATAATCACACCTAGTGATATTACGAACTATGTTCCAGTAGCACTGGCAAAGGATTCTGATTTATATGTCACGCAGTTTGATAACTCCGTGGTAGAAGAGGCGGGTCTCTTAAAAATGGACTTTTTGGGTCTTAAGACCCTTACATTGATTAAGGATACCGTAAAACTTGTAAAGTACAGACACGATATAGATCTGGATCCAGAGAATTTTCCACTAGATGATGAGAAAACATACGAGTTATTCCAGCGCGGAGATACAGTAGGGATATTTCAATATGAATCGCCAGGAATGCAGAAACATATGCAGTCTCTTAAGCCTACGGTTTTTGAAGATCTTATTGCAATGAACGCGCTATACCGTCCAGGACCTATGGAATATATTCCATCATTCGTTCGCAGGAAACACGGTGAAGAGGAAATCGAGTATGACCTTCCTGCAATGGAAGAGTATCTCAAGGAAACTTACGGAATCACAGTGTACCAAGAGCAAGTAATGCTCCTGTCACAAAAGCTCGCCGACTTTACTAAAGGTGAGGCAGATGTCCTGCGTAAGGCGATGGGTAAAAAACAGATTGCCGTTCTGGATAAAATGAAGCCTAAGTTTATTGAGCAGGCTTCCGCCAAAGGTCACGATGCAGAAAAACTAGAGAAAATCTGGAAGGATTGGGAAGCTTTTGCAGCATATGCATTTAATAAATCGCACTCCACTTGTTATGCGTGGATTGCGTATCAAACCGCATATTTAAAAGCACATTATCCTGCAGAATATCTTGCAGCTGTCCTCTCAAATAATATGAACGACATCAAGCAGGTAACGTTCTTTATGGAAGAAGCAAAACGTATGGGTCTTGAAGTATTGGGTCCTGACGTAAATGAATCTTTTAGAAAGTTTACAGTAAATGAAAACGGCGCTATCCGCTTTGGGATGGGAGCTGTAAAAGGTGTCGGAACTGGAGCAGTTGCTACAATTGTTGAAAATAGGAAAGATGCAAAGTACAAATCTGTTTTTGACTTTGCGAGAAGAGTTGATTTAAGAGCTGCAAACAAGAAGGCCTTTGAGAGCCTTGCACTAGCTGGAGGTTTTGATGAACTTGAGGGGAGCGAGCATAGAGCGCAGTTTCTCAACCACGACGGTGACGGGATTACCTTTTTAGAAAAGGCAGTAAAATATGGAGCTCGTTTTCAAGAAAATGAAAATAGTGCGCAGGTGAGCCTTTTTGGGGAATCGAGCGAAGTGCAAATTCCCGAGCCAGAAGTACCGCCTTGCGAGGAATGGGGTACTATGGAAAAACTACGCCGAGAAAAAGAAGTCGTGGGAGTTTATATCTCTGGTCATCCGCTGGATGATTTTAAGACCGAGATGAAAACCTTTTGCAATGCGACGGTGGCTCATTTTAATCAGATGGAAGCTTTTGTAAATAGGGAGCTCACCTTTGGCGGTGTTATAACAGATGTGCAACACCGTGTTTCAAAAAATGGAAAGGGCTGGGCTCTTTTTACGGTAGAGGATTTTACAGATACATTTGAGTTTAGAATGTTTGGCGAGGAATATTTAAAAAACCGTCACTTCCTTATTCCAAACAGCTTTATTCACGCAAAAGTGTTCATAAAAGACGGTTACACAAACAGGGAAACCGGTCGCAAGAGTGACCCAAGGACGCAGTTTAACAGCATCGAGTTGTTACAGGATGTGATGGAGAAGCACGCAAAAAAGTTGACCATAAACATAGACATAAATGAACTTGCCGAGGAAAGAGTGGAGGAAATTAAAAATATCCTAGAACTACATAAAGGCGACGGAAAACTCCATTTTCAAGTATTTGAGCCTACTGAGAAACTATACGTGAGAATGCCTAGTAAACGTCAGAAGGTAAATATCTGTCAAGAATTACTGGATGCACTAGAAGTGAGTAATGTCCATTTTAAGTTGAATTAGAAAGCCCAAAATCACGAACTTCCCGAGTGGAACTTAAAAATATAGGCTGAAAAAACTTATCCCTTACGGAAACCCGTAAGGGATTTTTTATTTAGAGCAGTAGGTTTGATTTTAGCACTTATAGGAAAGAATTAAAATCAACTTATGAAACCCAAAATAGCTCCAATTTTAAAAGTCATTTTAGCAATAGCATTGCTCCTTTGTCTACTAGATATGCCCTATGGATACTATCAGCTCGTGCGATATATCGCATTTATGGTTTTTGTTGTTTTAGCATTTGATAGTAATGAGTCGGGTTATAAAAGGATGGCTTTGATTTATGTTTTGCTAGCAATAACGTTTCAACCCTTTGTGAAGCTCTCTTTGGGAAGATTTATCTGGAATGCTGTAGATGTTGGCGTTGCCACTTTCTTACTCGTAAGTCTATTTGTAAATCCTAAAAACGAAAAACCATCTGACCGTTTTTAAGTATCTTTTGCTCAAAATATAAAGATGCGACTTACAATCTTATGCTTATTTATTGTGCTTACTACAAGCGCTCAAAACTTTACTGGCGCTGAGCTCTTAGAAAAAGCAATTGCTTATCACGACCCTTATGGAACTTGGGATACCTTTAAGGGAGAGTTTCTAATCAATATGGAAATGCCAGGAAAGCCTGACCGAGAAAGCATCATAACTATTGATTTGCCTAATCAGTACTTTAATCTTAGTACGAATCAAGGTGGCAAAACCAGCTTTCGCGAAATAACAGGCAACTCCTGTCGCTTCTCAAATGAAGATGAAACGATTACCGAAACAACGGTGGCAGCTAGTGAATGTGAGCTTACAGTAATGTTCAAAAATTACTATACATATTTGTACGGTTTACCTATGAAGTTGAAAGATCCTGGGACAAACATAAACTCGGAAGTTCAAAAAGTAACTTTTAAAGGAAAAGAATATTTGAAGTTACGCGCGACGTATGATGAAGCGGTGGGTTCTGACATTTGGCAATTTTATTTCAATCCTGAAACCTATGCGATGGAAGTGTATCAATTCTTTAAAGGTACTGATGAGAAAACGGGAGAGTATATTTTACTTACAGATGAGGTTGTCATAAACCAAATAAAATTTCCAAAGGACCGCGCTTGGTACTACAATAAAGACAATGGATATCTCGCAACAGATAAGCTTGTAATTAAAGAGTAATTAAGAACATTCAATATTCTTTCCATTCTACCGTTTCTAGTTAGGATGCGTAAACAACTCTTATTTTTACTTTTTGCTTTCGGACTACTTTTAGGGAGCACACAGCAACTTGTAGCCCAGCGCTCTAGAGTGATCATTAATCATTTGCCAAAGGAAAAAAAGACTTCAAGTCTAAAGACTTTGGCAAACCAGATTACCAGAAATACAACTACTGACACTCAGAAATCTCGAGCCATTTTTACGTGGATTGCCACAAACATCGATTATGACAGCGATCTACGATACAACCCAAAATTGCAAGAGGAGTATTTCAGGTCAAAAGACAAATTGATAAAGAAAGCCCTCGAGCGCAAGAAAACAGTTTGTGCGGGGTATGCTTATCTATTCCAAGCACTATGTCGGGAGGTTGGCATAGAAGCTTCGGTTATCGACGGATTTACAAAAAAGACCGTTCCTTCTAATACCGTCAGAAATCAGGTACACCATACCTGGAACGCTGTTAAGCTCAACGGCAACTGGGAACTGCTGGATATCACCTGGGCGACAAGTTTTGGTAAAAACGGGATGCCAGATACCTTCTGGTACCGTACGCGTCCACAGGATTTTATCCTCACACATTACCCTAAGGATGTTGCCTGGACGTTGCTTAAAAATCCTATTTCCTTCCGCCGTTTCGAAGGTGTTCTGGCAACTAATTAAATAGCCCCTTTTTTTGAATATTTGTACGCTCCTGCCTGCCGGCAGGCAGGTTCGCGAAAGCGTAATCCGCAACAACCCGAATCTTCCTAAAAGTTAAAAAATTGTGAAAACTACGGAAACTTTTATCGTTTTTAAAGTTTCCATACTACATTTGTGCTCGAATTTTATGAAAGAGACCATTTTACATACGGCTACAGAACTGTTTTTAAATCAAGGATTTAAGAGCATTACAATGGACGATATTGCCCGTGAGATGGGGATGTCTAAAAAGACTATTTACACCTATTACAACAACAAAGAAGCGGTAGTAGAAGCTAGTGCTGCTCATTTGTTCACATCTATTTGCGGAGGTATCGACGCTATTTGCGCCAAAAAGAATAACCCAATTGAGGAATTGTACGATATTAAACGATACGTACTTGAACACCTTAAGGGAGAGCAAACTTCGCCTATGTATCAACTCCAGAAATATTATCCTAAAATCCACCAGACGATGCGCAGGGGCCAGTATGACTATATGCAAACCTGTGTGACTGACAATCTAGAGCGAGGAATTGAGCAGGGACTTTTTATAAATGACATCAACGTTCAGTTTGTTTCTCGTATTTACTTTACGGGAATGACGGGAATAAAGGATGCTTCTATTTTTCCGCAGTCAGAATTTCAGCCTAAGGATTTATATGATATGTACTTAGAATACCACATACGAGGCATTGTTACCCCAAAAGGAAGAAAAATACTCAACCAACTTATCCAATCAAACCACGAATAAATGAAGCATTTCATTATACTTATACTTGTTTTGGTTTCCGCTTTCGCGAAAGCGCAAACCCCAAAAACCTTTACCCTAGAGGAAGCCGTGACCTACGCGCTGGACAGTAATTATACTGCCATAAACGCAAGAAGGGATATTGCAAAAGCAATCAAACAGAAATGGGAAACCACCGCCACGGGACTACCACAAATCAATGGAACTTTAGATTATAATTATCAGATTGTACAGCCCACACAATTAATTCCAGCGGAGTTTACCGGAGGTCCTCCGGGAACTTTTGTACCTGTAGTTTTTGGGACAAAGCACAATGCTACGGCTGTTGCTACCTTGAGTCAGCTCATTTTTGATGGTTCTTATCTTGTAGGTTTGCAGGCGGCCAAAACATTTCTGGAATTCTCTGAAAACGCAAATGAAAAGACCCAACTTGAAGTGCGCAAAGGCGTTATAAATGCTTATGGTAGCGTTTTACTTACCCAAGAAAGCATCAAAATTTTAGATAGTAACATCAACACGCTCAAAGAAAACCTGAGAGAAACCAGAGCTATTTTTGAAAACGGTTTTGCTGAGGAGGAGGATGTGGAGCAACTTCAAATCACGCTCTCATCCTTAGAAAATCAGCGCAATAATACCGTGCGTATGGAGCAGATTGCAAAACAGATGTTCAATCTAGCCCTGGGACTGGACATAAACACCCCCGTGACGCTCGTACAACAACTGGATGACCTTGCAACCCCTGCCTTAGGATTGCTCAATGATTCTGTAAATATGGAGCAAAATGTGGATTTTAAAATTGCCACAAACCTTACAGAGCAACGTGAGCTAGAATTAAAACTTGAAAAAAGTAAGGCTTTACCAAGTCTAGCAGGATTTATAAATGTAGGAACGTTTGCGGGACGTAATGAGTTTAACTTTTTTGACACGCAAGAACGATGGTTTGCACAGTCCATTACTGGTTTTACGCTCAATGTGCCTATTTTCAGTTCTGGTATGAGAAATGCCAGAACAGCTAAGGCAAAAATTGCCTTAGATCAATCTCTTACGCAACAAAAGGAGACAGAGCAACAGATTTTATTAGGTTACGCATCTGCAAAAAGTGACCACGAGCTCGCTATAGACAATTATAATACCGCTCAGAAAAACTTATCACTTGCTGAGCGTATAGAAAACAAGAATCAAATAAAATTTAAAGAAGGATTAAGTACAAGTTTTGACCTACGTCAAGCTCAAACTCAATTATACACAGTTCAACAGGAGTTAATCCAATCGATGCTTCAGATTATAACGACCAAGGCCGAGCTTGAAACTATTCTCAATACGCCGGATTTAAGGGAAAAAAGGTAAATAGTTTAGCCGTTGAAGTGTTTATGAGTTTAGGAGTTTAGGAGAGCCCGCAAATCTTAAAACATTAAGAATATGAAGATTTTTAGTTTTGAAAAGTTGAATGTTTGGCAAAAGTCGAGGAAGCTTTCCATTAAAATTTATAAAAGTACGGCTCAGTTTCCCGCTGAAGAAAAGTTTGGGCTTACGAGTCAGATGCGCAGATGTTCTATTTCAATATCTTCAAATATTGCTGAGGGTACTGGAAGACATTCTCCTAAGGACAAAGCCCGTTTTACTGAAATAGCCTATGGTTCGGCTTTAGAGTTGCTCAATCAGGCTATTATCTCAAATGATTTGGAATTTTTAAGTTTAGAAAACTATAAAGAAATAAGACGGGAGATTACAGAAACAACAGCGATGCTGGACGGTCTGTATAAATCACAAATAGGAAGTCACCTCTAAACTTCTAAACGTATAAACTCTTAAACTATATAAACGAACTAATCAACAACAATAGCAAATGCGGAACGAGATTTCCGCCTTCGCCGAAATTAAATAGATATGAAAAAATACATAACCCTTGCCATCATCCTAGTCACTCTCGCATCTTGCGGTGAAAAACCTGTAGATGTGGACGCCCTTGTGGCTTCTGGAGATATAGAAGCGATAAAAGCGGAACGTGAAAAGCTTCAAAATGAAATCACTCAGCAACAATCTAAAATGAATAAATTAGACAAAGCGCTGGACAAACAGGCAGTAAAGAAAGGTGGTCCATTGGTTTCTACGATGAAAGTAAAGGATACGCTCTTTAATCACTTTCTTGAGATTCAAGGAAACGTAGAAACGAGTCAGAATGTTATTGTTTCGGCAGAGTATGGAGGGGTAATCACTAGAGCCTTTGTAAAGGAAGGCGATCAAGTGCGGAAGGGACAGATTCTCGCCCGGATAGACGACGGAGGACTGAGTAGTCAACTGGCACAGTTGGAGGTGCAATCTCAATTAGCCAAAACTACTTTCGAGCGTCAGCAACGTCTTTGGGACCAGAAAATAGGTTCGGAAATGCAGTACCTTAATGCTAAAGCAAATTATGAAGGTTCCGTCACGGCTGTAAATCAGCTCAAGGCACAGCTGGGGAAAACGACGGTAAATGCGCCGTTCTCGGGAAAAATAGACCAGGTGATTACGGAGCAGGGGAGCGCCGTGATGCCGGGGACACAGTTGTTTAGACTGGTAAACCTTTCGGATATGTACATAAAGGCATCTGTGCCAGAGAGTTATTTATCTACGGTGAGAGAAGGAAAAACGGTAAAAGTGGATTTCCCTGTGCTTAACAAATCAGTAGATGCAAAGGTGAGAGAAACCAGCAGTTTTATAAATCCGACCAACAGGACATTTACCATCGAGGTAGACGTGCCTAATAAAGATGGTGAGATAAAGCCCAATCTCACAGCCCAGCTCAAAATAAACGATTACACTAGTGAGAACGCGATTTTGGTTCCACTTAGTGTGATTTCTGAAAACGCAGAGGGTGACCAATATGTGTATACCGCTTTCGCGAAAGCGGACAACGAAAAAATAGCAAAACGTGTTATCGTACAGACAGGGAGGGCACAAGGCGATATGGTCGAAATTCTAGAAGGCCTCAAAGTAGGCGATGAAATCATCGTGGAAGGCGCAAGAAGTGTGCAAAACGAACAGAATATCAGAATCTTAAATAACTAGATCAATGGCTGAAAATAAAAATAATAAGAAGAAAAAACAGGTAGATAAGGAGTTTGCTTTGTCTAGCTGGGCCATAGATAATCCTACGGTGATTTGGGTGATTATGGCAATCCTTCTGGTTTTTGGAGGGATGGCATATTACTCGATGCCCCGTGAGAGTTTTCCAGAAATTAATGAGACTAAGATTTACATCTCTGCCCCATACCCAGGAAACACCGCCGAAGATGTAGAAAAACTCATTGTAGACCCGCTAGAGGATAGGCTTAAAAATCTTACTGGACAAGTAGAAATTTTATCTACCGCTCAGGAAAACTACGCACTCATCACGGTCGAGTTTGACGAGGATATGACCGTTGAGGAAGCAAAAACTAAAGTAAAAGATGAGGTAGATCAAGAAACATCTAATGAAGACTGGCCCACCTCTAATGGTGTAAAAGTAGAGCCAAATGTTTTTGACCTTTCCATATCTGAGGAAACCCCAATACTTAGTGTAAACATTAAGGGGAATTATCAAGTTACACAGCTTAAAGAGTTTGCAGAGTATTTACAGGACGAGATAGAAGATCTTAAAGAGATCAAAGAAGCCTCCATACGCGGTGCGCAGGACAGAGAAGTTGAGGTGGCCGTAGACGTTACAAAGATGATGGCCGCTCAGGTAAGTTTTGACGATGTGCTCAATTCCATAAGAGGAGGGAATATGACAATGTCTGCCGGGAATTTAATTACCAGCGGGCAACGCCGTACCATCCGTATTCTGGGCGAAATAGAAAAGCCAAGTGAACTTGAAAACTTTATTGTAAAGTCTCAGGGAGGAGCAGTATACCTACGTGATATTGCAGATGTCACTTTTAAGGAAGAAGACAAAACGACGTATGCTCGTGAGTGGGGAGAAAACGTGGTAATGCTTGAGGTCAAGAAGCGCTCGGGAAAAAATATGGTGGATGCCGTTGAAAAAATCAACACCATTATAGAGGATGCCACGGCAAATGTTTTTCCTCCAGATGTAAATGTTACTACGGCAAATGATCAGTCTGAGAAAACTGTAAATCAGGTAAACGACCTTGTGAATAACATCATTTTTGGGATTATTCTGGTAGTGGGCGTACTTACGTTTTTCTTAGGATTTAGAAATGCGCTTTTTGTAGGATTTGCGATCCCGATGTCTATGTTTATGTCCTTTATGATTCTGGATGCTTTGGGGTACACAATGAACACGATGATTCTCTTTGCCTTGATTATGGGATTAGGAATGCTGGTGGACAATGGTATTGTGGTGGTAGAGAACGTGTACCGTCTTATGGATGAGGAAGGAATGTCGCGCATCGAAGCTGCTAAAAAAGGGATAGGAGAAATCGCATTTCCTATCATAATTTCTACACTTACCACCGTTGCAGCCTTCGTTCCATTAGGAATGTGGCCTGGAATTATGGGGCAGTTTATGATCTATTTCCCGATTACACTATCTGTAGTACTGGGGTCATCGTTATTTGTCGCTATTTTTATCAACTCTATGCTCGTAAGTAAGTTTATGGATGTGGAGGAGAAAACGCTTTCGCGAAAAGGGCTCATCCGTCTCACCCTTATCTTAATTCCCATTGGACTTTTGATTTTATTCTTTGGAGGAGCTGTGAGAGGTCTTGGATCAGTAATGATATTTACTGCAATATTATTTTGGTTATATAAGTATGGAATCAAAGGCGCTGCAGATTATTTCCAAAGAAATACGCTAGTTTGGTTAGAGAATAAATATCAAAACTTTTTAAAATGGGCGCTTAGTGGTCGCAAGCCTAGTCTCTTGGTGGGAGCGACATTCTTATTGCTTATTCTGATTTTCATGGGCTTTGGAGCTTCGGTAGGAGCAAAGAGAACAGCCATTGAGTTCTTTCCAGATAACACGCCAAATCAGATCATCGTCTACATAGAATATCCTGAAGGAACAGATATTGCTCGAACAAATGCTGTAACAAAGGATATCGAGCAACGTATGTATGACGTGCTCAATGCAGATCAATATACGACAGATGGAGGGAGGAACTTCCTCGTAGAGTCTGCCGTGTCTCAAGTGGGAGAGGGTTCTGGAAATCCACAAACAGACGGTGGTAATGCCGCCGAAATGCCTCACCGTTCAAAAATCACGGCAACAATGCGGGAGTACAAATTTCGTCAGGGGGAAGACTCGGAAGTGTTACGGGAAAAGGTACAGGATGAGCTGAGAGATGTGTATCCAGGCTTGGCAATTTCTGTTGAGAAGGATGCGGTAGGTCCCCCGATAGGTTACCCTATAAATATAGAGTTAGAAGGTCCTGACTATGAGGAACTCATCGCAACCGCAGAGCAAATGCGCCGTTTTATAAACGAGAAAAACATTGCTGGAATAGAAGAGCTTAAAATAGACGTAAACCGTGGGAAACCCGCAATGCAAGTTGTGGTAGATCGTGAGAAGGCGGGAGCACTTGGGGTGTCTGCTGGGCAAGTAGGTAATCAATTGCGTCGTGCTTTGTTTGGAGAAAAAGCTGGTATTTATAAAGAAGATGGAGAGGACTACGATATTAACGTGCGTTTTGAAGGGGATGATCGTTATAATACATCGGCACTTTTTGACCAGAACATTACCTTTAGGGATCCGGCTACTGGGCAGATAAGGGAGATTCCTGTTTCTGCTGTGGCAAAAAGACAGAATAGCTCCTCCTTTAGTGCCATTAAACACAGAGATACAAAACGTGTGGTGACGGTGTATTCAGGATTGTCTCCAGGGTATACAGATGCTGCGGCAGTGGTAGAAAATATCCAGAAAGCAATGCTCAGTTTTGACGGGAAACCACAAACGGTAAACATAGATTACACTGGGCAGATAGAAGAGCAGAACAAGGAGATGGCATTTTTAATGAGTGCATTTTTTGGAGGATTGGGATTAATTTTCTTGATTTTAATTTTCCAATTTGGCTCTATTTCTAAACCTATGATGATTATGATTGCGATTTTTCTAAGTTTTATAGGTGTCTTTGGAGGTATACTCGTTACAGGATCTTCATTCGTTATTATTATGTCTATGATGGGAATTATCTCTCTAGCCGGTATCGTGGTAAACAATGGCGTGGTACTTCTGGACTACACCCAGCTCCTCATAGATAGAAAAATTGTTGAACTGGATTTAGAAGACAACGCATTGTTGAGTAAAGAGCAGGTAACTGAGCTTATTGTAAAGGGCGGCCGTGCAAGATTACGTCCTGTATTGCTTACGGCAATTACAACGGTACTTGGGCTCATACCGCTCGCAATAGGAATTAATATAGATTTCTTCTCGCTGTTTGCAGAGTTTGATCCAAAATTCTATGTAGGTGGAGATAACGTAATTTTCTGGGGACCACTTGCTTGGGCCGTGATTTATGGTCTTATAGTGGCTACATTCTTAACTCTGGTGGTGGTGCCATTATTATTTTTAATAGTATATAAAATTAAAATCAGACTTCGTGGCGGTAAGGATAAGGATCCAGAAGCAATGGAACTGCAGGAAGCAGCATAAATAGAATTCCCCCCATTTTCTAAACGCATTCGGTTTCGGCTGGGTGCGTTTTTTGTTTTGGATTACGCTTTCGCGAAAGCGGCAGAAACCATTTAACATAAGTTTTAATTTTTATTCGCTCATATTGATTAAATTAATGTTCTAAAAAACCAATTATGTCAAAATTTATTCTTCCTATACGCTTTGCGATTGCAATTAGTGGCTCTCTTATAGCTTATTTCCTGATTATTGCTCTTTTTGGGTGGCATACAAACCCATTGTTTAGCTTATTTAACGGAGTAATTACGGGTTTTGGACTATACGAGGTTGTAAAATATACTAAGATTAAGAAAGGTGATGCCTTTCAGTACGGCGATGGTTTTAGTGCCGGTCTTGTAGCTGGATTTGTGGCAACGCTTATATTTACCTTGTTCTTTGGAATCTATGCGGGTAATCTCGCTCCAGATTTTCTTGAGAACCTTGTAGGGCCGTGGAGTGGTACAGCCAGTCTAGGGGTTACGCTCTTTACAGTGGCGATAGGTGGCTTTGCAACTACTATTGTAATTACACTCTCCTTAATGCAACTTTTTAAGCCTAGCTGGAATACTGAGGGCACAAAAAGAGTGTTGAAGGAACGTGGTGATGCCATAAAAGGAAATTAAAGAACTCCTGTGGCTGTAATTATTTGGAGTGCTATTTTTGCACAATGAATTTTACAGATACACATACCCATTTATATAGTGAAGCCTTTGACGAAGATCGTGATGCGATGATTCACAGGGCGCTGGATGATGGAATCTCTCGATTTTTTATTCCTGCGATAGACTCTGAGTATACAGCGCGTATGTATGCGCTGGAAAAAGCCTATCCTGACAATGTTTTCTTAATGATGGGACTGCATCCTACCCACGTAAAGAAGAACTATAAAGATGAACTTAAGCATGTACAAGAGGAACTGGAAAAGCGTACGTTCTATGCAGTAGGTGAGATAGGTATTGATTTGTACTGGGATAAAACTACACTTACCATACAACAGGATGCTTTTAGAACTCAAATTCAACTTGCTAAGAAGTTCAAACTTCCCATCGTTATTCACTGCAGAGACGCTTTTGACGAAGTTTTCGAGGTGCTCGAAAGTGAGAAGGGCGATGACCTTTTCGGGATATTTCATTGTTTTACTGGAACGAAAGAACAGGCAGAACGAGCCATAGGCAACAATCTCAAGCTGGGAATAGGCGGGGTTGCCACTTTTAAGAATGGTAAAATAGACCAATTTCTTGCAGATATAGATCTAAAGCATATCGTTTTAGAGACCGATGCTCCTTATTTAAGCCCTGTACCTTTTCGCGGAAAGCGTAATGAAAGTGCTTACTTGAAGCTCGTTGCAGAAAAGCTTGCTACAATTTACAAGTGTACTTTAGAAGAAATAGCAAGAATAACTTCTCAAAACGCCGACGCTGTTTTCTTGAGATAATTGTTTGTCCCTCACAAAGTGATTGAGATGCGGTATTTATTTTGTTCTTTTACCACATTAAACAACCCCTACTGGCCTTGACAAAATTTGAAGAAATACGACCCTATAACGATGATGAGGTAAATGAAGCCTTAAAGCATCACGCACAACACCCTATGTTTAAGGTGCTGTTGCAGTTTACCTTCCCAGAAAAATCTCCAGAAGAGATACAGGATGTTCTTGCGGACTGCCATTCTATATATGATTTCCAGACCAAGGTTATCTATAAGTCTGTTCAAAATCTCCTCGAGAAAAGCTCCGAAGGCTTTTCAACCAGAGGTTTTGACACTTTAAAAGAGGATAAAACCTATTTATACATCTCAAACCATAGGGATATCGTTCTAGATACTTCGTTACTCAATATCGCATTGTTAGATAATGGACTTATTTCCACGGCAAGCGCGATAGGAGATAATCTTGTCCAGAAAGATTTCTTAATGGCACTTTCTAAACTTAACCGTAATTTCTTAGTACAGCGCAGCACATCACCTCGAGAATTATTACGGAGTTCAAAATTGCTTTCTGAGTATATGGGATATCTACAAGAACAAGGGCGTTCTGTATGGGTTGCTCAACGTGAAGGACGTACAAAAAATGGATCCGATGTAACGCAGCAAGGTGTGCTTAAGATGATTACAATGGCAAAGGGAGACGTTCCTATGATGGAATATCTCAAAAATCTGAACATCGTTCCAGTGGCGATATCATATGAATATGACCCCACAGATACATTGAAAATTCCTGAGATCGTGGCAAAGGAGGAAAACCTGCCTTATGTGAAAACTGCAAATGAGGATTTCAATAGTATACTGAAAGGTGCGCTCGGAAATAAAAAACATATTGAAATAGCCTGCGAAAAATTATCTCAAGATATATATGATCGCATAGAAAATGAAGAACAAAGCGATAATGATAAACTACAGCGCTTTGCACAAGAAATAGATCGCAATATTTATAGAAATTATAAACTCTGGCCATCCAATTACGTAGCTTATGATCTTTATCACAAAACAGATGAGTATGCTACTCAGTATACTATTAAGGATAAGCGTCAGTTTGAGCGACGTATCGAGCGTCGTGTAGATGCAAGTATACAGTTAGAGGTAGACAGTTTCTTGCTTATGTATGCAAATCCAGTAATAAATCAACGCAAGTCATGAGCTATTGTCCTAACATTCTTCTCATTTATACGGGAGGAACCATCGGTATGATAAAGGATTTTGAGACAGGTGCGCTCAAGTCTTTTGACTTTAATGAATTGCTTCTAAAAATTCCCGAACTGCGCTTGCTGGAGTGTAACATAAGTACGGTTTCTTTTGAGGAGCCCATTGATTCGTCCAATATGAGTCCTACTCATTGGGTAGAAATTTGTAATTTCATAGAAAAAGATTATGAAAACTACGATGGTTTTGTAGTACTTCACGGTAGTGACACGATGAGCTATACTGGTAGTGCTCTAAGCTTTATGTTTGAGAATCTCACAAAACCTATCATTCTTACGGGCTCTCAATTACCCATAGGTGATTTACGCACAGATGCAAAAGAAAATCTAATTACAGCAGTACAACTTGCTGCCTTGCGTAAGCGCAGTAGACCTGTCATACAAGAAGTAGCTCTTTATTTTGAATATAAGCTCTACCGTGCTAACCGAAGTACAAAAGTAAGTGCAGAACATTTTGAAGCTTTTGATTCTCCTAACTACCCACCGCTTCTTACCTCTGGGGTCAACCTCAGTATTAACGAGGAGCTATTATTGCGACCATCGAGACGACAGCTTAAAATTCATAAGAATATGGTAAGTGATATCGTTGTTCTTAAGATGTACCCTGGAATTACTGAGGCGACTGTTGCGCACCTACTTTCTTTTGGAGAATTGCGTGGCGTAATATTGGAAACCTATGGTGCTGGTAACACAACTACAGACGAGTGGTTTATTCAACTCATTAAAAAAACAGTAAAGCGTGACATTCCTGTAGTTAATATAACGCAATGCAATGGAGGTAGCGTGCAGATGGGGAATTATGAAACTAGCATTGGGTTAAAGAAAGCAGGCGTTATAAGCGGGGCAGACTGTACTACAGAAGCGGCTATTACTAAAATGATGTATTTGCTGGGGCAAGAAGTGGGTCCAAAAACATTTAAGACGGTATTTGAAACCTCCCTGCGAGGTGAACTCACATAATTGTAGTATCATCACTACTAGCAGATAAATTTTCATATTTTTGCACTCCTTAAAAAGATTTAAGGTTACGCTTTCGCGAAAGCGTAAAAAATAGAGAGGTGGCCGAGTGGTCGAAGGCGCACGCCTGGAAAGTGTGTATACGCCAAAAGCGTATCGAGGGTTCGAATCCCTTCCTCTCTGCTGATAAGCTCGCTATCGTAATGATGGTGGGCTTTTTTATTTATGGGGGCATAAATAGGGGCATATTATTGTTGATACTTTTTAATCGCTGTTGAAATATTTTGTTTGAATTACGGAAACCCTCATTCATTCTAACCTAAAGATTTCTATTTTAGTGTCAAACTCTACTTAGTGGCATTATTTCAAACTTCAGTACTTAAATCACATCTCGCTTTGCTTAATGAAGCAGCGGTAGATAAAGCATATAAAAAATACTGCAACTACTTCTGGAACAAGACGATACAGGAGAATATTAAAAGTGCAAAGGAAGAACAGTATCAAGCAACGTTTCTAAACGAATTGTTTGTAAATATTCTGGGCTATACACTATTCCCAAACCCTAATTCCAACCTAACTACCGAATTTAAGAATGAGAAAAACGCCCGTAAGGCAGATGGCGCAATTCTTAAAGACGGTACAGCCATAGGAGTTATAGAGTTAAAAGGAACAAATACAAAGGACTTGGAGAGCATTAGGCGACAGGCATTTGATTATAAGGCTAATCAAAAAGGCTGTGTGTACGTAATAACATCCAACTTTGAAAAGCTGCGCTTTTACATCAATGATGCTACAGAGTTTGAAGAATTTGACTTGTTTACGCTTTCGCGAAAACGGTTTAACCTACTCTATTTCTGTTTACATCTTGATAAGGTACTCAACAATACACCGCTAAAGATTAAAGAAGCATCCATTGTAGAAGAAGAAGAAATTACCAAAGCGTTCTATAAAGATTATTCAATCTTTAAACGAGAGCTATACCGTGACCTTGTAAAAAAGAACTCTAAAACGGTTAAGTCAAAACTCGCAAATGGTACTACAAATGCTAACGAAAACGACAATCAAGATGAAATACTACGACTTGAAAAAAATGTCAAATTAACGCTGTTTCAAAAATCACAAAAACTCATAGACCGTTTTCTGTTTATCTTCTTTGCAGAAGATAGAATGTTACTGCCTTCTAACTCTACGTTACAAATATTGAACAAGTGGAAAGATGATTGGGATTTTGGCGATGAACGTCCATTATATGGTCTCTTTAAACATTATTTTAACTTTCTGGATATAGGGCGCAAGGGTACAGAGAAACGTGCTGAAATCTACGCATACAACGGTGGTTTATTTAAACCAGATGCCATACTCGATGCACTCGAAATAGACAACGACCTCTTATATAAATTCACACTTAAATTATCCAACTACGATTTTGAAAGTCAGGTAGATGTAAATATACTGGGACACATTTTTGAAAACTCACTCAATGAGATTGAGAGCGTAAATGCAGAGATTGAAGGTGGCGAATTTGATAAACAGACCAGTAAGCGTAAAAAGGATGGAGTATTCTACACGCCTAAATATGTTACCAAATACATAGTAGAAAATACCGTAGGTAAGCTATGTGATGAGAAGAAACAAGAATTGGGTTTTGATGAAGAGCAATACTTTAAAGGGCGTAAGAACCGTAATAAAACAACCATTGAAAAATTGGTTAGCATTCTCGACACCTATCGTGAGTGGTTACTGCAAATTACAATTTGTGATCCTGCCTGTGGTTCTGGAGCATTCTTAAACCAGGCACTTGATTTTCTCATAAAAGAACACAGCTATATAGATGAGCTTAAAGTACGTGTGTTGGGTGGTGGTTTGCAATTTCCTGATATTGAAAATACCATACTGGAGAACAACATCTACGGAGTAGATCTCAATGAAGAAAGTGTGGAGATAGCAAAACTATCCCTATGGTTGCGTACCGCACAACCACGACGTAAACTCAATGATTTAAGTAGCAATATAAAATGTGGTAATAGCTTGATTGATAATAAAAGTGTTGCAGGAGATAAAGCTTTTAATTGGGAGACCGCTTTCGCGAAAGTGTTTGAAAATGGTGGTTTTGATGTGATTATTGGTAATCCACCTTATGTAAGAGCAGAGCTACTCACAGATTTTATCCCTTATTTTGAGAAGAACTATAAAGTATTTCATCCCGCAAGCGACTTATTTGCTTATTTCTACGAGTTAGGTTCAAACATCATAAATAGAAATGGTTTGATGGGCTACATATCTAACACATTTGACAAAACAACCGCAGGAAAAGTACTACGAGATTACTTAAACAATCAAACACGTTTTAAAGAATACATCGATTTTACTGAAGTACAGATATTTGGTGGAGCAACTACGTATCCAGTGATTATTATTCTTGATAAAAATCCCCCAATCGATAACACTTTCAAATTTATCAAAATACCAAAATCTTCACAGGCAAGTATCATCAATATTGAAGTACACGACGCTATCAATGTGATACAAGAAAGTCTCGATGCCAACTCTTGGTCATTTCTTTCTGCAGAAAAATCCTTGCTATTCGAAAAATTAAATGCTTTTTCTAATGTGCGTGATAGATACGGAAAGTGTTATTATGGAGTGAAAACTGCTTTGAATGATGCGTTTATATCACAAAAATCATTTCCAAATTCAGAACATATAAAACCAATTTTAGAAGGGAAAGAAATTAAAAAATGGAATACACAAGACGCAACACAAAGTCTAATCCTTTTCGAAAGTAAGTGGACTAACGAAGAATATTCAAATTTGGAAACAGAAGATGAAAAATTAAATGCATTGTCCAAAGCTCATCCTGAAATATTCAATCACTTGTTACCTTTTATAGATCGCGCTAAAAAACGTTATGATCAAGGAGATTACTGGTGGGAGTTAAGAAATTGTGCTTATTACGATTTGTTTGAAAAGCCAAAAATCATCTTTCCAAACCTTCAAAACACAAACAAATTCTGTTTAGATATGGAAGGCACTTACGTTAATGCGCCTGCCGTATTTATTCCTTCTGATAGTCGAATATTATTATGTGTGCTAAATTCTAAAGTAGTTTGGGAGTATCTTAAATCTATATGTGTAGTAAGAAGTGGTGGGTATATTGAAGTAAAACCACAATATTTTGAACAAATCCCCATTCCACAGTTTGAAAATGAAGCATATTTTAATGATGAGACAGATAACATTGTAAAATATGTTAGTGAACTTCAAATATTGGAAAATAGATTTCAAGACTATTTTAAAGGCACATTGCAACTTAACAGGCTTCAAAGAAAACTCGAAAGTTGGTATGATTTAAATTTTTCAGAGTTTATAAAAGAACTCAACAAGGCAGTAAAAGCCACCAACAAATTAAGAACCAAAGACAACCTTGACCCAATCGCTACGCTTAACAAAAAAGATGAGTTTGAGTGGATGGAACTTTTTGAAGAAAACAAGAAAAAGGCAGTTGCACTACAAACCCAAATAGCCACCACAGAAAAGGAAATCGACCAAAAGGTGTATGAGTTGTATGGACTTAGTAAGGAGGAGATAAAAATTATTGAGAAATCTTAGTTCAGTTAATTAAATAATAAATAAGATGGTGTACTTTGAATTAGCCCCGGCTGGTAATAAGACAGGAACCTTTAGGATATTAGGAGAAGGTCATTATAGTATTATAGAAGATAATGATCAGATGCCTTTAAATTACTTGTTAATGAGCAAACATTTTCGAGATAAAAATAGTCTTTCTGAGATAGTTCGCGTAGGTGAATTTATTTTACTGCTCTTACGAGGCTATAGTATTTTGATCGATGCTAATCACGAAGGTTTCTCACCCTCACTTAGGGGGTTATATATTGACAATAAAAGAGAAACAATTGAGTCTGTAAATTTAGATCTCAATTCAATTGACGATTTGTTAGACCAAGAAGAGTGTAGTTATGATAATAATGGAGTGATAAATGCAGCTTTTAAGCCTGGATTCTTTAGAGATATTTTAATTTATGCTGGGTCAGGATGGAATTTGGCTAATATATCACGGATCAATGATGAGCTCATCGCATTTGTTAAGGCAAAGGGTAGTCGAGATAGAAATTTCAGGTCTAATGAAGACTTTGGTAGATTTCAAGCGACCGCGAACAATAAGTCGATCGGAGGTTATGATGCAAGACACGGGTCAAAATATGCTGGTGGCAAAAAATATTCTAAAGCACCTATGAATATAGAAGAAGCTTCTAAATATATTATCAACTATTTGAATGCCGTATTAAAAGAGTACTATAATTTTGAATTACCTGTTATATGGAAGGATGAAGATATTAATCTTGATGAATCTTTTTTCTAATAAAAAAATTAAATATGCCAACTATAAAATTTAAAATTGGGGATATCGTAACACTTAAATCTCATCCTATGGCCTTTCAACCGAAAGGAGAAATTGATTCTTTTGTAAGTCACATACCGCCTCTAATGTGCATTAAAGAGATACACATAGAAAGAAAAAAGGAGATGTACAGCAAAGAGATGGAGGGGAGTCAGATAGCTGATAATGTGAAATACTTATGTACTTATTTTAATCAACATCGTTTGATTTTTGAGGATAAATATGTTTATCAAGAGCTTCTTTTGTCATTTGAAGAACTATTGTTTCATAAAGCAAAAGATAATGGGTCGGAATTGCACCAGAAATTAATAGATGAAACTTTAGATTATAATATTTGTAATTATCAATATGGTAAAAGGATTTTTTTTAAAACGTATAAATTAGAAAAAAGAAAGACTTTTAAAAGTGCCGGAATATCCGCTGTTTCCTCAAATAAAAGCTTAATGACTCACACATCACCAGCTTTTTTGCTCAGCGGTTTTATGAGAAATGATAAAGGGAATCAATACGATGGTAAAAGTGGTAAATTAATACGGCAATGCTCTAAAGATCTTTATAAAGTTATATGGTATAATTCATATCAAGAGAAGTATTCAGAAGAGTTTATGCCGTCAGAATTTTTTACTGATGATAGCAGAATATATAGAAGTTTGGTTTCTTCTCCTCCAGTTGATAATTAATAATCTAAATTTGTTTTTAAGGAAGCTCTTTACATTTAAAAATGACATCTATTGCACCTTAGGACTTAAAAGTCCAATCAATCAGACCTTAATTAATTTTGAGGGAGAATAAATACGTAGATTGATTTACTTGCACTTTCGAAAGAATAACTTGCATCGATGCAACTCATTCTTTCTAGGCAATTGACTAAGAACTCTAAATCTGTTAGACGACTTAATATAGCATTTGTTACATTAGAGGTATTTGTGTACTTCATATAGGCAATTATTATTTGAGTTAATATAAATAGAATTAATCTTAGAACCGTAAAGACGAAAAGTGAACCGAGAATTCGGTTAGTGGTGCGACTATTATTTAGTGTTATGCATTTTTAGGAAACTAGCTTTGGGAGCTTCCTTTTATTTTATGAATAATCCATCAACAGAACATAAAGATTGGTTTAAAGATAGGGGTTACCTTCATTTAACTAATAGAATATCAAAAGTAGATCGTCTAGCTGCGGAGAAATATATTAAATCAACAAAAAATGTTGTAAAGCATAGGTTTTCGCCGTTCATACTCAGACAAACAACTACTAGGCGTTATAAATACTCTAAAGATTTAGGTAGGCGCTCACACAAAAGCGTAGATGATAAAGGTAATTTAGTTTCCAATGCAAAAGTTCGCCCTATAATGTACGCAACACACATTGATTCTAATATATACTCTTATTATTCTCAAAAAATTATTCAGCCAAAATATGAAGCGTATTTAAAGAACAATGCACTCCTAAATAATTGTGTAACTGCTTATAGGCAGATTGATAGTGAGGATGAAGTTCGTTTCAAATATAATGTTGATTTTGCAAAAGAGGTATTCGATGAAGTTAAAGATCGAGGAGAATGTGCAGTATTAGCGCTGGATATTGAGAACTTTTTCCCAACCCTAGACCACAGTCAGCTCAAAAAGATATGGTCAAAGATTTTGGGTACGAAGACTTTGCCTGAGGATCACTACTCCGTTTTTAAATCAATTACGAATTATAGCTATTTCTATTATGATGATTTACGCAAAAGACGGAAAGGTCATCTCGATGAAAAAAAAATTGCACACCTTAAAAATCAAGGTAAGTTTCAATTCTTTAATGATTATAAAGACTTCGAAGATTCTGGAATTCAAGTTTACAAAAATCAAAGTGTAGGTAGTAAGAAAATATCTGGAATCCCACAAGGGTTGCCAATAAGTGCAATGTTGGCAAATTTGTATATGTTGCCGTTTGATGAAAGTGTAATAGAAAATTTGGTACAAATAAAAGGTTGCTACTATAGGCGCTACTCAGATGATCTTGTTGTTATATGTAATACGAAAGATGTGGACGATGTAGAGCAATTTGTACTCACTGAGATTAAAAAAATAGCACTTTCGATTTCGCCATCAAAAACAGAAAAATTTCAATTCAAGTTTGTGGACAGTCGGTTGTCTTGTTATAAAATCGAAAATGGCGGTTTAGTTCCTAACTCATATTTGCAATATCTCGGTTTTGATTTCTATGGTTATAAGACCTTAATTAAGGCTGCCAATTTATCCCGTTTCTATCGTGAAATGAAACAGAGTATGGCTATAAAAGCGAAGCGAATAGAAACTGTCCAACAGAAGTATCTTACAGATGATTCAATAATTTATAAGCGAAAGATTTATAGATTGTATAGCTTTAGGGGTATACAATCTAGAGAATTGCCAGCTTCAAAAACAATATTTCAAGACGGCAAGCTTGTAAATAAAAAATTTACCCGAAAATACAGAGGAAACTTTATTAAGTATGCATATCGCGCTTCTGACATTATGGAGGCGCCAGAGATAAAGCGACAGTTGAGACATCATATGATAATCTTGAAAAATTATATGAGAAAGTTTTCTTTCGAGAATGGTCCTGAATAATCGAATGGCCAAGCCTAAGGGCAACTTATTCAATTTTAGTCGGAATGGTGTCTATTTGAATCAATATATTTACATAAAAACTGATCCCAAATCAATTTTGAATTTATGACAAGTAATTACCGACAAGACTCGTGGGAAAAAGGCGCTCAATTTGAAAACTACGTAGAGCATATTCTATTTCCTTCTGAGTATTACGAGTTGCTGTATAAAACTAGTGACTTCAAACAGAATTCTGAACGGTATGTCAAAGCTTCATTAAAACCAGATTTTCAATTTAAGTGCCTCTTGACAGGCTTTGTTTTCTATGTTGAGGCTAAGTATAGAACTAAACCATATCTGAATGAATATGAGCTGTTGAGCGAACAGCAGTTTGAGAGCTTTCCTTCAATTCAAGAAAATGAGAGCCCTGTGTTCGTAGCTTTCGGTTATGGAGGATTAGCTTCTAATCCTGACTACGTAAGCTTTTTTCCTTTGCAAAAAATAATTAATAGAAAATTGTCTCCCGAGTTAGTGGTCATTTATAAGATAGACAAGGGATTATATCCTAGCAAGGAGTTGCAACCTTTTAATAAAGCATTAAATAATGAGCGGTTCAATAATAATCAAGAGATATCAAAGGATAAAGTAGAGAAAGAATTTGTAGCGCCCCAAAAAGCTAAATGGAAATTTCATAATATTTTCTATATAATTGCCGCTGCTGTTGTTTTCAGTTTAACGGTATTTTTACTTACGAAACCTTCGATCTCTAGTCAACCCATTAAGGATAAACTGGTGAAAACTTTATCTACCTATTACAGCAGCTCAGATAAAAGTCAAATAGAGCGACTTCCTAATTTTTTAAGTAAAAAAAATGTGAATTGGTATGGGCAAAAGGATATGACACTAGGAGAAATTATTACTGCGGCGAAAGAATACAATAAGACATATCCATATCGTATTTCAGAGGTTGACTGGAACTCATTGATCGTGGTTGAAGATAAAAAGGGCTACTATGCATCTTATACTATGCTATTCAAGTCAAAGAAGACAGAAGAAGAACAGTATACTACATATGATCTCAAACTTCTTACTTTCTGGGATAGTAATCTAAAACTCACGAGCATTACTGAAAGTATACAATAGCTGTTTTTTGCTAACGTAGAAAATTTCTATGGTAGGAAAACTTTGTGAGATTAAATTTGAGCTATATAATTCATTAAAAATAAAAATTATGTCCTTAAGCAAAGATTATGAGTACACACAAGACGATTTGGATAACCACTCAAATCAACTGAATCCTAACAATGATGAATATCATAATTCAAGGGAAGAAAATTAAGAACTTATTCAAAAGTCTCATTTAAGCAATTCTTGAATGAGACTTTTTAAATCGAGTACTATTGGAAATTGAAGCAATTAACCCATATCGTTTTAAAGCGAATAATGAGATTAATGCAGAATTTATTTTAGCTGTATTTTTTTGTTCGAAAATTGAAACTTTTAATCGTAAGCTTCTTTACTTCTTTTATTTTACAAATCATATATCGCATAATACTCTCAAATTTGATGCTGATGTATATACTGATGAGTATTTGCTGGGTGTAATATTTAAAAGCACGGAAAATCAGAAAATACTACCTAAAAAAGTGCTTCGTGAATTGACGGGGTTAAAGGATCGAGGAACTTTCAATAAATATTTTAATGCTCATTTACAAAACCTTGGACTACAAAATAGACGAGTGTTCACGTTCTCTGAATCATATATGATTCTCAAATTTTGGCAAGATGAACCTAAAGGGAATTCTTTTGAAGCATTTAGTAAAGGAGAGATAGCTAAAAGATTTACTAATGGAGATTATGAGAGATTGGACTTATTGATGACTAATGGAATAGTAAGTTATTCTGAATATATTAATTATGACTACATTAAACCTTCCGATCTCAATAAGCTTCTTACTGCATATTCAGAATTAAAGGTTATTAATAGCTCTTTTGAGAGTAAGATTAAATACGGATACTTAGAACTTTATTCGCTACTATTCATTTTAAAAAAATATAATACTTCAATCAAATCATTATTAAAAAAAGAAGCAAGTTGCTTGTTTGATTCCTAAATTCTATTTTGATGTTGTTTGTTGAAATCATACCTCTAGAATGCCTATTACTACCAGAGACCATTCAACAGATAATCAACAAATTTTAATTTCCAATTTGTTGATTATCCGTTGATGGCTAAATTACTTAGTATAGTGAGTTCGAAAGTATTATCAACATATCAACAATTTTCCAAGTATTTCTTCTCAAAAGTATAAAACCTTCCCTTTCTTGTAGTGGAGCTTACTTGCCACTCATTATCTGCTGGATTTATTGATTTGTAAAAATACCTATAGCTGCTATTTGTACTTTCTAAACTCCAAGACTGCATAATTCTATTAATTTCAGTGCGACTGATTTTGTATTTAAAGTACTGGCAAAGCTCAAGAATTTCCTTAACCGTGAGACAGATAACATCTGTTTCAAAATCATCAAGCATTTCAAGCAGTAAAGCCTTTAATTCCCTTTCTGCATAATACTTTGTACCCTGAACTAATTTGTTTAAAGCTTCTGTATGAATCTGTTCTTTTGTGAACCACATCCTCGACATTTTTGGCGTGCTTATGATGCGATTTCTTAAATAGCTTGCGAAATGGGTAACTTCTAAGGCTAGTTTTTTAAATAGATTAGGGTCTGAGTTTTCAAGAGGATTAACCTTAATCACCCAATAGCGTATTTCTTGCTTGTCGATGAGAATAAAATTATCTTCATTATTAGAGCAAAGAATAAACTTCCCAAAAAAATCAGATTCAACTTTGTCTTTACCTTTCGATTCCGTTTTGAAATTTGCAGCAGTTGAGAGATTCTTAATTCTTTCACTATCCTCTTTTTTGTCAAGTAAAACTTCATCAATTGCAATAATTAATTTTTCAGACCAATCAGAATTGAACCTACTACGAAAATCTTCATTCTTATTTATGGTCATATTTTCTTCAAACAGTAGCTTAAGCCAATTGAGAAAGGTTGTTTTTCCCGTATTACGTTCACTGCTTACAAGGCAAAGAATTGGTAAGATTTGCAATGGCTTTTGGTAAAGGATTGTTAGGTAGTCCATACCTAGTAAATAATGATTCCCAAAGATGTGCTCAAGAAATTTAACGGTTGCAACAAATGTTTGCTCCATTGCAATGTTTGTTGCAATACTCGTTGCAATGGGTGTTTCGGAATGAGAAAGCTTTTTGTACTTATTATAGAACCCTTGTTTAACCTGGACGTAATTGATATGCGATGGGTAAACTCCAAAACCTTCATACTTTGGAATTGCAAGTAAATAGTCCTTATCGTGGTCGTCAAGGATTGTTTGTTTTTTCCAAGGTAGCATAACGGTTGCAACGTTTCCAGATGCTGTTGGCTTTTCAACCTTTTTATAGTATTCTGTGCCTATTCTAAGATACTCCATAAGTAAATGTTTTAAAGGTTAATCTGCTTATGCGAGTGGGTATGGGATTATCTTGCAATTGTATGCGTACATCTATTGCTTCAACGGTGCGGTCTGCCATATAAAGAGAATTGATTGCAAGCCCTAATTCAGCAAGACTTAAGGAAGGATTATTAATTAAAAAGTTAATTACCGATTGCAATCCATCTGCAACCTCGCAAAGAATGCGTTGAGCCGATTTGTTGTGATTCTCTATTTCAAGACTTCTATGTACTTGGATAGATATTTTATCTAGTTCATTCTCAATGAAAGGATAAGCACTTTTGGACCGCCTCATCTTTTATATTTTAAAGATTTGACTTCTTTTAAGGTATTTTCGAGTTTCTCACGATTTATTATGATTCGTGACCCAATCTTTTCAGCCGAGATAAGACCTTTCTTAATATAATTCCGAATAGTTATTTCAGAAACTTTAAGAAGCGCAGCTGATTCTTTAACTGTGAGGTTCTTTGATTTTTTCTTCTGATTAGCTCTATTCTTGTAAAACTGACCCAGTGCATCGTTTAAAGAGGTCTGTACTAAATCTTCGAGATCCTCCTTACTTGTTATAATTAATTTCATAGTTGCAATTTCCGATGAGAACAGAGATTGCAAGTGGAATTGAAATAGAGAACTTTAAAATATTTTAAATATCTAAAATGTTGGTATGTAGTGATTTGAGAGGTTAAGCCATCATTGCAATTTGGAATTGGAAATATTTAGCAGGCATAATTGTGGATTAACTTATGCCAATTTGATTGAAAAGCTTATCAATTTCTTCTATATGAGGAGGAGCATCATACACATCTTTATACTCTCTAATATATTTTTTATAATAGTTGGGCATATCCATTTTCTTTCCGTGAGTTGAAGTGATAACAACCCTTTGGCATAGCCAAGATTCGTAACTAAAAACATTATAGCTGTACAAGCCTTCTAAACGATGCAGAAAATAGCCAATATCTTTATGAGTCATTTTGTCCTTTACGCCTCTAAGTTCGAAATACAATTCGGACTCTTTCTGTATACTATGACAAAAAGTACCCCTGTAGACTTCCCCATAAATAGGACAGTTACTAATTCGAATTTACTAACTTTAAATTCAAACTGTCATTATGAAAAGCAGCAAATTTAGTGAGAGTCAGATTATCAAAGCTCTCAAAGAAAATGAACA
>NZ_REFV01000007.1 GCF_003688895.1 Dokdonia sinensis | reverse complement strand
TTAGGTAATATATCTCCTAAAGAATACATGCCCAGATTTGATGAAGAATTTAAATTCTTCATCAAATCTGACCTAAATAATAATTATTTGTCGAATTTTAAGGTGTCCTAATTAGGGGAAGCCTACACCGTAAAGATAAAATTTAAAACAACGACACTAAGGAGAACCTTTTAGTTTCTTCTCTTTATTGTAAAGCGGCACAAAAAAAGAGACTGTCCCAAAGAACAGCCTCTCAATAATTACTGAGCCCCAGAAAAGAAGCTCAAAAAATGCCTGTCGCGCTGCGACCGACCTACATCATTCCGGGCATTCCGCCTCCGCCCATTGGGGGCATTGCCGGAGCGTCTTCTTTAATATCTGTAAGGGCACACTCTGTAGTAAGGATCATTCCAGATACAGAGGCTGCGTTTTCCAGCGCTACACGAGTTACTTTTTTAGGATCGATAATACCTGCTTTGAGCATATCTGTGTATTCTCCGTTCTTAGCATTGTAACCAAAGTCTTTTTTACCCTCCATTACCTTAGCAATCACTACAGATCCTTCTCCGCCAGCGTTAGACACAATGGTACGTAATGGAGCTTCTATAGCACGGTTTACAATTTGTATTCCCGTTGCCTCGTCTGCATTTTCGGTTTTGATTTTGTCCAATACTTTCTTTGCACGTACAAGAGCAACACCTCCACCGGCTACGATACCTTCTTCTACTGCGGCACGTGTTGCGTGTAGTGCATCGTCAACTCGGTCTTTCTTTTCTTTCATCTCTACTTCAGAGGCAGCACCTACGTAAAGTACGGCAACCCCACCTGCAAGCTTCGCAAGACGTTCTTGTAATTTCTCGCGGTCATAGTCTGACGTCGTAGTCTCTATTTGAGATTTAATCTGTCCCACACGCGCCTTAATAGCAGTTTTATCTCCCGCTCCGTTTACAACTGTTGTATTGTCTTTATCTATCGTTACGGTCTCTGCAGTACCTAACATATCGATAGTAGCGTTTTCAAGTGTAAAGCCACGTTCTTCAGAAATTACTGTTCCTCCTGTTAAGATGGCAATGTCCTCGAGCATTGCTTTACGACGATCTCCAAAACCTGGAGCTTTTACCGCTGCAATTTTAAGAGCACCACGTAGTTTATTTACCACAAGTGTTGCGAGCGCTTCTCCATCTACATCTTCGGCGATGATAAGGAGTGGTTTTCCAGTTTGAGCAACAGGCTCAAGTACTGGCAACAAATCTTTCATATTAGACACCTTCTTATCAAAAAGGAGTATATATGGGTTCTCTAACTCAGCATTCATCTTCTCGCTGTTTGTAACAAAGTAAGGTGAAAGGTAACCACGGTCAAACTGCATTCCTTCTACAACATCTACATACGTTTCTGTTCCTTTTGCCTCTTCTACAGTAATCACTCCCTCTTTTCCTACCTTGCCAAAAGCCTTAGCGATAAGATCACCTATCACATCGTCATTATTTGCAGAGATAGAAGCCACCTGCTTTATCTTATCTGACGAGTTTCCTACTTTAGAAGTCTGCTTCTCAAGATCAGCCACGATAGCCTCTACGGCCTTATCGATACCTCTTTTAAGGTCCATTGGATTTGCGCCTGCAGCTACGTTTTTAAGTCCTTCGGCAACGATGGCTTGTGCCAGTACAGTTGCTGTAGTCGTTCCATCTCCTGCAAGGTCATTAGTCTTAGAAGCAACTTCTTTTACCATCTGAGCGCCCATATTCTCTAGAGCGTCTTCAAGTTCAATTTCTTTTGCTACTGTTACACCGTCTTTTGTTACTTGTGGTGCACCAAATGATTTTGAAATAATCACATTACGCCCTTTAGGCCCTAATGTTACTTTTACCGCGTTTGCGAGTGCATCTACTCCTCTTTTAATACCGTCGCGTGCTGCGATGTCAAATTTTATATCTTTTGCCATTTTTATATTTTTTTGTCATTTCCGCTAAGGCGGAAATCTCGTAATTAATAATTCAATCCATTCCAGTCAAAGTAGGAACATCATACTATTTTATATGTATACGCTTTCGCGAAAGCGTAAACTCAAAATTCCAATTCCTTAAAGTATTGAGATTTGGAATTTGAGATTTGATGGTTATTGCGATTGTCTAAAGTCTCGCTTTATACGATTGCAAGAATATCATCCTCGCGCATAATCATATAATCTGCACCGTCTAGTTTTAATTCTGTACCTCCGTACTTTCCGTAAATTACGATGTCACCTACTTTTACGGTCATTTTGTGGTCTTTTTTACCTGCGCCTACAGCGACAACTTTCCCTTTTTGTTGTTTTTCCTGAGCGCTGTCTGGGATATAGAGTCCAGAAGCCGTTTGAGTTTCCGCCGGAAGTGGTTCGATTACGACGCGGTCTGCAAGTGGTTTAATGTTTAAAGCCATTTTTTGATTCGTATTTATAGTTATTAGAATAATTGTTGATATAAATCGTAAAGATTTACGCGAGCGTAAAAGACAGAAATTGTGCCACGACGTGCAGTCTGCCAAAATAGCATAAACACAAAAAAGCCGATTCTTACGAATCGGCTCTTTAACTTTTATCTTGCAAAGTTCTTAGTAAAAAGTAGCTCTTTTATCTTCTACATCTGCACCTTTTTTAAGCGCAGCAACGACTTTATTGTTTACTGCCGTCCTTGCCTTTGCAGCTTGCTGTGCCGCATAAGATGCGTAATTACCTAGATCTGCAGCCTCTGTCATTTTGGTCACTTTTACAAGGTAGACACCACGATCTCCTTCTATGAGTTTAGAAGTCTGCCCCTCTTTTAGTCCAAAAGCCGCTCCAACTACTTTAGCCTCCTTACCTGCTCCAGCAATTGTTGGATTTGCCATATTTAAGGCTGTAGCTGTTTTTATGGCCTGACCCTGACTACTCGCAACCTCATTTAAGTCAGTGCTGTCTATACGCGACTTGATTAATGCTGCTTTCTTTTTATTACGGATGATAGGAGTCACCTGTGCCGAAGCATCTTCAGGACTCATTAGTCCTTCTTTAGTGCGCTTTGTCACCTGAACTACAATATATCCATCATTTATTTGAAAACGTTTTACATCTCCAACTTTAGTATCTTCTTCAAAAGCCCATTGCACAACATCTCTTTGTGCTCCGATACCAGGAAGAAGTTCATTTAATGGCTTGATGCTGTTTACAGGAAGTGCAGTATATCCTTTTTCTTTTGCAACTTCAGCAAAGTCTCCTTCGCGTGCAGCAATTTCAAAAGTTTGTGTGGTACTGTACACTTCTCCTATTGTTTTTTCTGATGGCACAAGTTCCTTTGCGATAGTAGCAACCTTAATTGCCTTCTTTTTTTCTGTTTGTTCCAGTACTTCGATCACGTGGTATCCGTAATTGGTCTCGACAGTTCCTACAGCTCCTACCTCTTTCTCAAAAGAAAAATCATTAAAAGGTGCTACCATCCTACCTTGAGGAAACATCTCGTATACCCCTCCTTTATCCTTACTTCCAGGATCTGTAGAAAATTGTGCGGCAAGGTCTGAGAATTTACTCGGTGTTCTTCGTACTACCTGCTCTAGACTATCTGCAAGTTTCTTTGCTTCAGCTTTAGGTAATGCATCTGGACCTTGTGTAGATATAAGAATGTGTCTTACACTCGAAGAGTCAGGAATCATTGTAGCGGCAACAACCTTATCTAAATACATAAAGTTATTTAATTTATAAGGCCCATAAACAGCTCCTACCTCCATTGAAAGTAACGTATCACGTTCTACCTGCTTGAGAATTGCAGCAGACATCCAACGACCTGAGTACTGGGTCTCAGAATTCTCGTTTACAAAATCTGCAATTTTGTCTTCTGAAATTTCTGCAAGACCCTGATCTCCATAAACTTTACCTGTATCAAGGTTTACGTCCTCTGTAATAAGACGCGTAAGTCCAGCCTTTACAGCGTTTTCATCTTCTAAAGTTGCCTTTTCTTCAAACTTTACATAACGAATACTACGCGTAGCTTCTGTATCAAATTCATCTTTGTGCTCTTTTATATAAGCAGCAATATCTTCTTTTGAAACATTTACTTCATCATCTGGTATAGTAGAGTAAGGCACCTGGACATACTGAATGTCTACGGTGTTTCCGTCTAGTTTGTATGCAACCTCTCCGTCTTTAAGAGTAGCTCCAACGCCAGCCTTAACTAGGTTAGTATAGATATTTTTCTTCTCATCCTCAATTGCCTGTTGCTCAAAAGCAACCCAAGCAGCATATGCCTCAGTATTTTTTACACTTGCAATGTACTCTTGCATTTTTCCTGGACTAAAGAAACCTTCTTCATCTTGGAACTGAGGATTGTTTTCTAAACGCTGCTTTAAAAGTTCTTGAAGACGCTCATCGCTCACTTCAATTCCTAATTTTTCATACTGTTCTTGAAGAACTGCAGCCTCTACCTCGCGATCCCAAACCGTATTAACAGCTCTCAAAGTAGACCCGTTAGGCCCAAGTGCTCTAGATTGCTGCTCAACCTTTCTTCCAAAATCTTCTCTGGTAATTTCAGTACCATTTACTGAACCTACAGTATTTTGCTTTCCGTTAAGACTATCACTATTTGTCAACACACCTGAAAAGATGAATGCAAAAAGTGCTAATGCGATGATAACGATTAGGAAAATTCCCTTGCTACGTATTTTACTTAATATTGCCATTGTATTTATATTGTTCTAGAATAGTGGGCGAAAATACCATTTTCTCGCATAATAAAAAATAGAAAAAAGATAAAAAGAAGGGAGTGGGTTAATCCTCAATAAGGCGCACTTCTACTAGCTCTGGCTTTGTACTTGAAGTTTCTAAAATTCGAAATCTGAGTGTCTCGATTTCTATCTCGTCTCCTACCTTAGGGATGTCTTCTGTGTGACTCACAATAAGCCCTCCTAATGTCTCGTAGTTTTCACTTTCGGGAAAGTTTATTTTATAGTTCTCATTGAGGTAATCTACCTCTAGTCGCGCAGAAAAAACATACGTTCCATCTCCTTGTACAATTTCTGTAAGTGCCACACTATCGTGTTCATCTTCAATTTCTCCAAAAAGCTCTTCTACAATATCTTCTACGGTCATCATACCGCTCGTACCACCGTATTCATCTATTACTACGGCAATACTTTTACGCTTCTTAGTGAGCACATTAAGCACATCTTTTATTAACATTGTTTCTGGCACATAAACTACGGGCATCAAAACGCTGCTTATTGTTTTTGGTTTTTTAAAAAGCGCAAAAGAGTGTACATACCCTACAATATCATCTATGGTATCTTTATATACTAGGATTTTAGAAAGTCCAGTATCTACAAATTTTTCATTCAGAGCGCTGGGTAGGGTTCGCTCTTCTACCGCAATGATTTCTGTCCTAGGGATCATTACTTCACGCGATTTTACTTCAGAAAATTCTAGGGCGTTCTGAAAAATTTGAATTTCTGTATCTACCTCTTCGTGTTCGGACACAGACTCCATTTGTTCTGAAATGTAGTTTCCGAGTTCTACTTTTGTAAAAGCTAACTGAACCTCATCTCCGTCTGTCTTAAAAAGATATTTTAAGATAAAATCCGAAATCCAAATGATAAATGAGCTTATGACACCAAAAACTAGATAAAAGAAATAAGCAGGCACCGCAAAAATCTTAAGTAACTTGTTTGCGTAGATTTGGAAGAAAACCTTAGGCAAAAATTCTGCTGTAAGTAAAATGACTATTGTTGAAATTATTGTTTGAGAAAGCAATGCAAATTTTGTGACAATGGTGTTGAGCCACATCATATTTTCGCCGAAAGGCATACCCTCCAACCACCCTTGCAGGAGCGCTCCCATAAAATACCCGTAAACAACTAGAGCAATATTGTTACCTAAAAGCATTGTGGCGATAAAACGTGACGGTTTTGCCGTGAGTCGCGTTAGAACTTGAGCTAGTAAGTTGTTTTGCTTCTTTTCTAACTCAATATGAATTTTATTAGAAGAAATATAGGCTATCTCCATCCCCGAAAAGAAAGCAGATAGAATTAGTGTAGTTATAATTACAATAATCTGGACGTTCGTATTGTCCATTATTCGTTTTTCTTATATTTTTCAAATTTCTTGCGATAGTGCCTTCTAAAGAAAAACATCCCTGTGGCAAACACACAAAAAAAAGCAAATAAATAGGCTCGCTCCCTATTAACACCCCATTCTGAGTAAGCCTCAATTCCAGCTAGAATGGCTATAATAGGATACATATATTCAAATATCTTACTGAATCGTGTCATTTGTAGTTTCTTCTTTTAGGTATTGCTTCCCAATATTATTTAAAGATACAAAATTTGTAAAGTCTTCGTTAGAATCAAAGAGGTCTCCTTTGTTTCTAGATCCGTCTTTTGTAATTAAAGTATATGGTTTATCTGTAAATACCCAATTACCCGTTTGATCCCAATATAATTGCTCTGCCATTAATGTAGCTGAGTCACTTGTAACCAACTTGACATTTTTACGTAAGTCTACAAGCCCCGTACTAGTAAAACGTTTTGCATAGTCAGAGGTGATGTGACTTTCTTTACCATCCTGCTCGTAAAATATTAAATCAATGCCTTCTGGAAACTCCTCATAAGGAAAATCCTCGTTTGAGAAATCTATACGTAGCGGTGTTTTAAAATGAGCTGCGACTTTACCAGAATCAATATATTTTCCATTGATTCCTGTTCCTACAGATGCAGGACCTTCCATTTTAATACTGAGACGTTTTACATCGTCACCTTTACCAGCACAACCTATAAAGAACAAAGTCACAGCAATTGCTGTGACTAAGTTTTGAATTATATTTTTGTTTTTATTAACCATTAAAGGTTTGGCACTTGAATCGTACGTCCTATCCAGCAGCTCAACTTAACAGATTTTCCGCCCATTCCAGCGCTAAATATATCTGACTTTGATGGTGCTTTACCTCTATAGTTTGCTGCTGTAGCATTAGCATTTCCAGCAAGTCTTGGGTCTACACGTCCTGCACGCTCTGCAGTATCTGCAGCTAGCCAGTAGGTTGCTCTTTTTTCAAAAGTTGTTGTACCACAGTTATTTGCACTTTGCGCATACATTGCTGCAATTCTCAAATAACAGATACCTTTTCCTGGGTTAAGCTCAAGTACTTGCGTGTACAATGTTCTTGCTTGACCATAACTTCCTGCTCTTCTCGTACTTTCTGCTTTCTGGTATAACAGATCTGCTTTTTGTTTTCCAGTACTTAAAGATAATGCCTCCTCGAAATACTTGTTCTCACAAGACTTGTCTCCCGACTTAGCACAAAGGATCATTAAATATTTTGCAGAGTCTGCAGAAGGATTAAGAGCGTGTAATTGCTCAACCAATTTCTTGAATAATGGATCATCAGTACACTCTTTACTTAACATACGGCTAGCCGCTTTGTTAATCCATTCCTTATCATTTTTATTTTCTTCAAAACCTTTGTTATATAAAGGGATTAAGTTTTCACAATCTGCAAGTGAACCTAATGTACCATCTACACTACCTGCAAAGATTCCAAAGGCCTTCAGGTTAGTCTCATAAGCTTTTTTAAGTCTACCTTCTTTTGCTGTAAGTTTTGTACCTGCTTCTTCTTTTTCAATAAGCTTTTGAAGCTTAGCATCAAGCTGAGTTCCTTCTTCACTCAATTTATCTTGTACGTCATCGTACAGATCAAAAATATCTTGTAGCTCGTACTGCCCCTCTTTGTAAAGGTCTACTGCTAGTTTGAAATAAGTGTAAATACTTTTAGAACTTTTAATAGACTCTCTGTCTTCTTTCCAAGCTTTTTCAAATTGCTTGAATTCGTCCATAGTACTACCAATCTTATAGTCATACATTGTCTGAGCGATATCTGCTATGTTTTCTCCGTGCGGTGTCTTAGCAGGAAAATATTGCTCTCTTAATTCATAGTTATGTATTAGGTCTTTTGCAAAAGCAACACTCTCTGCACCACTAGCATCACTTGCCTGCTGCTTAAACATCTTTTCTCCATACTGATAAATAGCAAGGGAAGCATTAGGGCAATCTTTTACTAATTTGTCGTAATGAGGCTTTGCTGCCGTCCAATTTTTCACTTTAGCTGCTTCAGAGAAAAGCGAAAGCGTTGTTCTACATTCTTCACTTACTTGTGCTTGCGTAGTCTGCGTAAACATCCCAGCAACCAGAACAAATAATAAAGTGGTTAATTTAGTTTTCATCGTCTTTAGGTTTTATGCTGTTAATTAAATTTTGTTTTCTGAAACCAAATATCGTTGAGAGAAAAACTCAAAAAGAAATTAAAAAAGGTTTCTTCTACTAGTCCGGCATTTGTTGTGCCGCGCTGTCCATATTCTATTCCTAGGTTAGCATTACTAAAAAGTCGTCCAGCTGGTAACCCTAATCCAAAAGATATGCCAAACTCGTTTATATCCTCATTATCTATGATAGTACCGCTCTCCTCATAACGCAATCCAGCCCTATATGTGATACGCTGAAGGTAACTCGTAACACTATTATATTTAGGAACATAAAATCCTCCTAAGCGGAACTGAGATGCATCTTCAAAGGTTACATTATCTATCTCAAAACTTCTGTTTGTAAAGTCGCTAGAACTTTTTCTAGTGTATTCCCCGCCTAAAAACCATTTATTTTTCTGCCCAACTCCCAATCCTAAAGTTACTGAGGATGGAAAATTAAAATCTGTATCTGCTACATCAATTTCTCTTTCATCTACAGGATTTGTTTGACCTTCATCATTAAAGTTAACTGACGCAATACTTCTCGTATTATCAGAAGAGATCGTTGTTCCCGGCGTATATCCGACGGAGGCTGAAAGTGTTAAATCATTAGAAATAAGCCGCTCATACTGAGCACCAAAGTCTAGCGTCAAACCACTTAGGTCTGATCTATTGCGCTCTAACGTACCGAGCTCAACATTCTCTTGAGTTCGCAAAGATTCATTCTGGATGTTTCCAAAATTATAATTTGCAGAGCCTCCAACTGTTAATCCTTTAAACACTTCATAACCCGCACTCAAATAAACTCTGTTAAGTCCTCCTCTACCAGAAAAACGATTTACAGTCTCATCTACATCACCATTTATCCTGTAGCCCACAGAAGTAAATGGCATAAGTCCAAAACCAACACCCAACTTTTTAGTGAGTGGAAACCCAAAGGCAAAATAATCTATACTTGTTGCAGATGCATTATCCTCTAAAGTATTATCCTTAGAAGTAAGTTCGGTATGTGAAGCGCCAAAAGTAAAGGTCACAAAACGCAATCTTCCTAATGCCGCTGGATTTACAACATTTAGGTGCAAACTATCACTAAACGTACTGAGACCTCCCATAGATCTATTCTCAGATGTCCCTCTAAATTGCTGGTTCCCTATCCCGTAAAAGGAGTATGGCGAAGCAGTTCCCCCATCTTGACTAAATCCTGAGACCGTCACAAGCAACACTACTGCTATCAAAAATTGTTTAATCATTCGAAATATTTAAAATATAATTAAGCCCTTCCAGCAAAAAATTTGAGTGCGCAAAGATGCTATTTTTTAATCGTTCTGACAAAATTTGGGCGTCCCCACCCGTTAAAATAACGTGAACATGTCCATATTCTTCTTTATATTGAGCAATTACCCCGTTTATTTCCTGCACTACACCGTTTACAACTCCTGAGTGCATGGAGCTTTCGGTAGATGTACCGATAAAACTCTTAGGCACCCTAGTCTCTAGCAATGGTAAGTTTGCCGTAAGCGAGTGCAAAGATGTGTATCGCAATCTTATCCCAGGAGAAATGGCCCCTCCTTTATATACGCCCCTAGATGTTATAAAATCATAAGTGATACAGGTCCCAGCGTCTATAATTAATCCATTTTTGCCTGGGTACGCTTTCGCGAAAGCGGAAATCAAACCAATCCTGTCTACCCCAAGAGTTTCTGGAGTATCATATTCATTTATAAAGGGAACAGAAGTTTTATGATTAAGTATAATAGTAGGAAATCTATTTTGAACTGACCGGCATTGCAACTCCGTAAGACGTCCAACGGAAGAAATAATTGCCTTTGTTACAGGATAGCTCTTAACGAGATCTATCACACCTTGTGTAAAATGCTCAAGTACAACTTCACGTTTCTCTTTGAGAGTAGCTTCTTTAAAAATAGCAAGTTTGACTTTGGTATTACCTACGTCTATGATAAGTTGCATAATAAACCGATTGCGGTCAAAAATACAAATTGCACCACACCACGATGTTAACGGAATGGTAAAAGACTTTAAAGTGAAGAAATTATTATGATATCAACATAATTTTTGGGTTGTGCACATAATAATGATGGAACAGGATATATGATTACTTTTTTTGCTAGCTTTGTTAACAATAGTTGGCAAGTCCCTGATAACCTAACCAGTTATCTTACTCATACTTACAATTTTAAGGGAGATATTTGAGTTAATAAATATTAACCCTAAAAATTTTTAATTATGAGAAAAGCAATTTTCGCAGCCGTATGTGCTGTAACGATTCTTGCAGTAAGTGCCTCTGTAAATGCTGCCCCAAATGAAACCAAAATCGACAAAAAGAACTATCAAGTCCCACCAAACGGATAGAAGGTCACGTTTAATTTTTGGAGGAGTGATTGCCATTTTACTGGCAATCACTCCTTTTTTATTTTACCTGTACAAGTACGCACCACAAGAATCTAGCGTCTGGGAAACTCCTTTTTTTAAAATAAACGGTGGAGGCTTTGTAAATGTGCAAGCTTTTGTACACGCCGTGGTAACTAAACTTACATTTATATTGATCACAATGTTATGGTTTATTTCATCTCGAGATTGGTGGAAATGGGCTATTCTGATCCCTCTTGTGATGTTTCTATTCCAATTTTTTGGTGTAATTAATTTCCAGCAGGATTATGTAGACGATTTCGATTTCTGGTACGCTCTTCCAGTAATCACACCAGTTATAATTGTTCTCATCTGGATAAGTCACGAGCTCAACCGCGTAGTGGGTGACCTGGACCTTAAGGACGAGATAGAAGATGAGCTCAAACAATATGATGAGGAGAGGTTCTGAATACTATTACTTCGTTTTTAAGATTTAGTATTTATCAACACGCCTATCATTTGTCCATAGGTCTTCTTACATTTGGTTTTTAGCATTGTTCGCTTTTATTGAGACAAGCTCAGGATAAATCGCAAAAGCGAGTAAAAAACTTCCATCTGTGACTAACACTACCGAAAATACCCAGAAAAGACTCTTCCTACTAGATGCATACGCGCTCATTTTTAGAGGCTACTATGCGCTTATAAAAAACCCCAGAATTACCAGTTCGGGAATGGATGTGAGTGCCATAATGGGGTTTACAAATAGTCTTTTTGACGTTATAAAAAGAGAGCGACCTGACCATCTTGCCGTGGCCTTTGATAAAGGAGGAAGCTCTGCTAGAGTCGAAGCTTTTGAGGATTACAAAGCAAACAGAGACGAGACTCCAGAAGCGATACGCATAGCGATACCTCATATACAGGAAATTCTTAAGGCAATGCACATCCCCATCATAGAGCGAGAAGGTGTCGAAGCAGACGACCTGATAGGCACGCTCTCAAAACAAGCCGAAGAAGAAGGCTTTAAGGTTTATATGGTGACTCCAGATAAAGACTATGCGCAGCTCGTTTCTGAAAACATCTTTATGTACAAACCCGCGCGTATGGGTAATGGTATTGAGATCTGGGGAATTCCAGAAGTTCAAAAACGCTTTGAAGTTGACAGCCCACTACAAGTAATAGACTACCTAGGGATGATGGGTGACGCCTCAGATAATATCCCTGGACTTCCAGGGGTTGGAGATAAAACGGCAAAAAAATTCATCAAGGAATTTGGCTCAATGGAAGGCTTGCTTGAGAATACAGACAAGCTCAAAGGCAAGATGAAGGAAAAGGTCATTGCAAATGCTGAGCTAGGCCTACTTTCTAAACAACTCGCCACTATAATGCTGGATTGTGACGTGAAGTTTAATGCAAAAGATTACGAACTCTCTGAGCCCGATGCAGAGGCAGTTGCCAAAAAATTTGACGAGCTGGAATTCCGCCGTATGAAGGATCAGTTTGTAAAGATATTTTCTGGCGAGGCAGACCAAGGAACGCAGGTATCCTCTACACCTTCGGCTAAAAAAGCTGCGACGAGTAATGCCGGTGCTGGACAGTTTTCACTCTTCGGAGGTGATGACGGAGCAACTGCAGCTACCGTGGCAGATGCGTCTACCCGTAAGACTATAAAAGATACCCAGCACTTTTATCAGAAGGTAGATAGTCCGCTATCGCGAAAGCTTTTTCTTCAAAATATAATGCAACAACCTTCTGTCTGTTTTGACACCGAAACAACAGGACTAGACCCGCTCGTGGCAGAACTTGTGGGTATCGCATTTTCTTGGGAAGCAGGTAAAGGATTTTATATCCCTTTTCCAGAATCTAAAGATGAAGCTCAAGAATTAATAGAAGAGTTACGACCATTTTTTGAATCGGCAGATATTGAGAAGATTGGACAGAACCTCAAATATGACATCAAGGTACTCGCCAAATACAATATAAAAGTCAAAGGAAAACTCTTTGACACTATGCTCGCGCATTACCTCATCAATCCAGATATGCGTCATAATATGGACGTGCTGGCCGAAACCTACCTTAACTATACGCCCGTTTCTATTACGGACCTCATCGGAAAAAAAGGAAAGAACCAGAAGTCGATGCGCGATGTTCCCATCGAGGAGCAAACAGAATATGCCGTGGAGGATGCAGATATTACCCTGCAGCTCAAGCAGCACTTTGAAAAGGAGCTAGAAGAAGCAGGGACTCGTAAGTTATTTGATGAGATAGAAATACCACTTTTGCGAGTACTAGCTGCTATGGAAGTTGAAGGTATCAATCTTGATGTGGATTTCTTAAATAGCCTTTCTGGAGATTTAAATTCCGATATCGAGCGACTGACTTCGGAAATTTTTGCGGAAGCAGGAGAAGAATTCAATATAGGTTCACCCAAGCAATTGGGGGAAATCCTTTTTGATAAAATGAAGCTGGTAGACAAACCTAAAAAAACTAAAACGGGTCAATACTCCACTGCAGAGGATGTGCTCTCCTATCTCGCTAAGGATCACCCCATCATCCAGAAAGTTTTAGACTATCGTGGTCTCTCAAAATTAAAATCGACTTACGTAGATGCTTTACCCGAACAAGTCGCTGCAGATGGTCGTGTGCACACAGATTATATGCAAACCGTAGCAGCAACAGGACGCTTAAGTTCAAACAACCCAAACCTACAGAATATCCCCATACGTACAGAACGCGGTCGCCAGGTGCGAAAAGCATTTGTCCCACGAGATGAAAACCACACCTTACTCGCAGCAGATTACTCGCAGATAGAACTGAGAATCATTGCAGCCTTGAGTGAGGAAGACACGATGATAAAAGCATTTACAGATGGAGAAGATATTCACGCATCTACCGCTTCACGAGTTTTTAACGTCCCACTAGAGGAAGTAACCCGTGAGCAACGTAGTAATGCAAAAACCGTAAACTTTGGGATTATATATGGAGTATCAGCGTTTGGGTTATCTAATCAAACAGATTTATCTCGAAGCGAAGCAAAAGAACTCATAGACACCTATTATAAAACCTACCCAAAACTGCGTAATTATATGAGTGAGCAAGTGGAGCTTGCTCGTGAGAATGGATATGTAAAAACAGTTTTAGATCGTCGCCGTTATCTCAATGGCATCAACTCAGGCAACGCAGTAGTACGAGGCGCAGCAGAGCGTAACGCGGTAAACGCACCCATACAAGGAAGCGCTGCAGACATTATTAAGATCGCGATGATCAATATTTTTGAGAAACTAGAAAATAGCGATTACAAAACAAAGATGCTACTACAAGTACACGATGAACTTGTTTTTGACGTACCTAATGATGAATTAGACACAATGAAGAAACTCATCAAGTCCGAAATGGAAGCTGCCTACAAAATGACCGTACCACTAGATGTCGAGGTCGGACTAGGGCAGAACTGGCTAGAAGCACATTAAGTAAGTTTTCAATCATTGAGAAAATTTAAAAAACACGAATTAATCAGAACAATATGGAAGGACTTTTTACCATTGAGAGTTTATTTACGCTATTTATGCTCATTTTACTTCAGGTCGTATTGGGCTTTGACAACCTATTATATATCTCTCTTGAGTCTAAAAAAGCACCAGAGGACAAGCAGAGCTATGTACGTAAACTTGGCGTTGGTCTAGCTATCGTATTGCGTATTGTACTCCTCTTTGCCTTGATGTCTCTCATACAGTATTTTCAAGATCCATTTGCTTCTTTACACGATAATAGCGTGATTGAATTTTCCTTTAATATTCATAGTGTGATCGTATTAGGAGGAGGTGTTTTTATCATTTACACGGCCATTAAAGAAATATGGCATATGATGTTGATGAAAGAGCACGCAGAGATCGAGCCTTCTAAGGCCTCCATAGGAAAGATTATTACTTGGATTGTGATTATGAACCTTGTTTTTTCTTTTGACTCTATTTTAAGCGCTATGGCACTTACAAGCCATATGGAATTTACAGGTCAGATTATCTTAATGTCTATCGCTATAATCGCAGGGGGTGTGATGATGATCGTACTTGCAGACAAGGTTGCAAATTTCCTCAAGAAGAACAAGATGTATGAAGTATTAGGGTTATTCATCCTGCTCATAGTTGGTATTATGTTACTCTCTGAGGGTGGACATCTCGCACACTTGACTCTTTTTGGGAATCCTGTCACGCCTATGAGCAAAACAACTTTTTACTTTGTGATTATCGTTCTTGTACTCATAGATATTGTTCAGGGAAGATATCAAAAGAATTTACTGAAGCAGAAAGCAGTAGCTGATAAAATCGTGGAAAAGGTGAAGGAATAACGCTTTCGCGAAAGCGTAAAAAACAAAAAACCCGAGTAGGCCACTTAAGCTTACTCGGGTTTTCACATTTTACAAAATATTATTGACGGGTAAAAGTAAACCGTCCTGATACCATAGTATCGTTTGCAGCCGCTTCATCGTCAAAAGAGAAGGTGTTCCCATCTAAATCTATTTCAGCACTATCCGTTTCACCCTCTGAAACAGTCGTGAGTACATCACCATCTAGAGACCAAGTACCATCTAATGAAGTAGGATTACCACATACAATGAAAAATGTTCCACTATTGACATCTATCTCAACATCAAATCCATCCGTTGTTGAAGTAAATGAACCATCTCCTCTAAAAGTAATGGCTGCATCAAAACAAGGTAATTCTTCAAGAACATCTGTAGACGGCTCTCCATCTCCATTAAGATCTTGAGGAGCGGCAAGTGTGTAAGCCGTTAATTCCCAACTTCCTTCAAGTCCAGCATTTGCTTGAGATGCATCATCATCACTACCACAAGACCCTAATAAAAACACCACACAAAGTGCCATAAATACATTTTTCATAATTATTTTTTTGGTTACGCCGCAAACATAACAGTATATGATAAAACTAAAGGCAGAAATTTAGTGTTTTTAAGAAAAGAGATTAGCATCTAGTAAAAAACCACAAAAAAATTTAACCGCAATGCACTCACAAAGAGATTCCTACAACACAAATCGATACGCCCACTTTATTACAAACGTATTCCGAATTTGTTGACCTAATATCTGAGAGTCTGCAGCGTTAAATAGACTTTCGTCCGAGGTTCCTAGCCCTTCGATACCTTGTGACCAAACCAAAAACAACTCGGAGCCAGGAATGTATTCCCAACGCGCCACAAGATTAGAACGGAACTGTACAAAATTAAAATCCGGATTCCCAAAGGAATAATCTGTCATTCCATCCCTATTTTCATCTATCGCAAATCCTCCATCTACCGCGCTTATTTGATCATCTCCATAAAAAGCTACACGCTTATTAAGATCCTCATTAGTACTATCAGTAACATAATTAAAGTTTGAGTATGTTCCCTTTGCGATAAAGGGTTGCGCATAATACTGTATTGTTAGGTTAGGATTAATATTATAATTCACCCTCAAAGTTGCACTTAAGGTTTCCTGATCTATTTCTCCTGTAATGTAACGCGTCCCAAATTGGGCTGGAGCATAAGCCTGCTGAGATACATATTGTGTTCGATTGGGATTTACTTGATAATTTGTAGAAAGGTTAAGACTTAAAGCATCCAGCGGCTGGTAATTGAACCGAAGTTCATACTGGATAAAAGAGAAATTGTTCTGTTTTGCCTGCGAATTTACGTAAACACCAACTGCACTAAATTTCTTACGCTGATCTGTACCTACCGCTGCAAAATAAAAATTCTCCTCATTAAATCTCCAGCGAGGCCCGCCTCTTAAAAACGAGTTAATAAGGATACGGGGTTTATGTGCACCACCTATCTCAGTAAACCAGTTATTTTTCCAATTGATCTCTGCTCTTCCTTCATACTGAATACGGTTATAATTTCCTTGAAAATCAAACTCTGTAAATTGTTCTACACCTACACTTGCCTGACGGTACCAGGAAGTAGAATTGTTCCAAAATCGCCTGATACTTGAGAACTGCCTGATTTGGTCTGCCTGTCTCAAGAACCCAATATCATTGAGCTCTAGTTCTGGAGTCCTAAAATTCCCGCCTAGATTATATTGCCATTTTCCGCGCCCGCGACCTATCTCAAAATTACCGCCCATACCTGTAAGATCTGTACGTGTCTCATCTACTTCTAGATGATCTGCATCTACACGTTGAAAAAGGTGTGTAATGTTAGTTTGAGTAGTAGCGATGGCTTCTGGACTTCCATTTACACGACTCAAGATACCGCGACCCTCTACGTAGTATTTACGGTCCCGCCAGTTATGACGAAAGTCTAGTCCACCCGTATAAGCCTGAGTATGCAGGAAGGAAACCTCTGGCTCCATATTGCGATGGGTTGCAGTAAAAATCCCGCCTACAAAAGAGTTACGGTCGTTAAAGTCTTTTTGAACACGACCTACGAAGTAGTTTGTAAGAGGCTCTACGAGTTCTTTTCGAGAAGTCCCAAGCTCTTCTATAGCCCCCAATGGCTCCGTCACTTCTTCTCGGGTATCTAATTCGATCTCGGCAAACTCCTTTGCGGTGACGCTCTCTAAAACGCCTATGGTCCATCCATCTTTTGTCTTTCCGCTAAATTTTGCTGCACCCAGAATAGTACTATTATTAGGAAAGTCTTCAAATTCTCCTTGACTGCCATTTGTAGTTGTAAAGCCCTGTGGCGTGCGACCTATTCGTCTTGGGAAAAACACATTATCTGCCCCACCACCTACTCTAAAATCAAAGACACTTTTATTCTCTACGAAAAATGGACGTCGCTCCTGAAAGAAGATTTCAAAACCGTCTAGCGCGATTGCACCTGGATCGGCATCTACCTGACCGAAATCTGGATTTACTGTAAGATCTAATGTTAGATCATTTGTTATTCCAATTTTTGCGTCCAGGCCTGCATTTGCCATAAGATCATCCCCATCCCTAAACGGGTTTCCGGGCTGGGCTTCAAAGGTGTCATACTGCCCCAAAATATAGGGTTGAATTTCAAGTTGTTTCTGCGGTTCTATTCCTTTTATGCCACGCAGCTCACCAAACTCACTCACCCATCCTGGAGGATTTGCCGGTAATCGCTGCCAGGTAGAGCGTTCCTCATTTGCAAAGTAGCGCCGTGTAGATTGTATACCCCACAACTGCTCCTGCTCTGCACTAAACCGCAACTGACTAAAAGGGATACGTATTTCTGCTGTCCAGCCTTCATCATCCTCAGCGGTAGCGAGATACCAGATAGGGTTCCAACTGGTGTCAAAATTGCCATTTTCAGAAATAAACTCATCTCCTTTTACCCCAGATGCAGATGCCGTAAAAGAAAATCCCGTACGATCATCATTGTAACTGTCTACATTAAATTCTACCCAGTCGCCCGGAAAATCATCCCGCCGCCCCAGTCTTTTTTCTAGTTTTGTCTTATCCGACTCATAGCATTTGAAAGCGACGTAAAGGTTCTTATCGTCATAGGTGATTTTCATCTTAGTTTGCTGTGTAGGTGGTGTACCTACGTCTGGTTCAAACTCTGTATAGTCAGAGGTCCACGGTACAATATCCCAGGCGGGGTCTGTGAGGCTTCCGTCTATTTTTGGGGCATCACCAGCGATTCTCTCGGTGGTATATACACGTCGCTGGATGGTGATGGTGGTGTCTTGCGCTTTCGCGAAAGTGGTAACAGCAAACAATAACAAAAGGATTACTGATTGTTTTTGATGGATGAATGGCATAATAGTTCGTTTTAATCAGTAAGCCCGTAAAAGTTGTTTACTGATTCCCTTACCCGCGATGATGAGTCGTTTTGATTAGGAATTAGATTGTTTGGTTTTATAAAGAGACTTATTTTTTTGGGAGATGTGACAGCGATAAAGCCCTTTAAGATTTTTTTAACTTTTGATTAAATAACTGACGTCTGTTGTGGGAACATTTTTTTGCTTTTGCGAAAGCGTAACATTCAAAATTATAACCCCTTCTATTAGTCCTTTATATATACCCTATTTTTTACACCTTAAAACACACGTAAAATATTATCCCTAGGGTATTTGCGCAGTAAAGAATTAATCGTACTTTTGCAGACCCGTTTTTAGACGGGAAATGGAATGTTTAATTAAAATTTATTTAGTGTGGATACATTAAGTTACAAAACAGTATCAGCAAACGCCGCTACCGCAAACAAGGAGTGGGTTTTGATAGATGCTGACGGACAAACGCTAGGTCGTATGTCTTCTATCGTAGCTAAGTTCCTACGCGGTAAGTACAAAACGAACTTTACCCCTCACGCTGATTGTGGTGATAACGTAGTTGTTATCAATGCAGACAAAATCAACTTGACAGGAAAGAAGTGGACGGAAAAATCATATATCCGTCACACAGGCTATCCAGGTGGACAACGTAGTCTTACAGCAACAGAGCTTTACGAGAAAGACCCAACGCGTCTAGTAGAAAATGCAGTAAAAGGAATGCTTCCTAAAAACAAATTAGGTGCAGCATTGTTTCGCAATTTAAAAGTTTATGTTGGTGCAGAGCACGGACAAGAGGCGCAAAAGCCTAAAGTAATTAACCTTAACGACATAAAGTAATGGAGACAATACACACCATAGGTCGTCGTAAGACTGCAGTAGCACGTGTTTACGTTTCTGAAGGAAAAGGAAACATTACCGTAAACAAGAAAGATCTTGCAAACTACTTCCCTACAGGAACGTTACAGTACAAAGTAAACCAGCCGTTAGTACTTACGGAAAACGATGGAAACTTTGACATTAAAGTAAACGTTTACGGAGGGGGAATTACTGGTCAGGCAGAAGCTATACGCCTAGCTCTATCTAGAGCAATGTGCGAGGTAGACGCTGAGAACCGCGCAATCCTTAAGCCAGAAGGCTTAATGACGAGAGATCCAAGAATGGTAGAGCGTAAGAAATTCGGACAGAAAAAAGCCCGTAAGAAATTTCAATTCTCTAAGCGTTAATACTGAACTTGTTTCAGTATCTCTACTTCGATTTTTATACGTGGTATTTACCATTATTGAAATCAAGAAGTTATCGGGACGTAGTGTCCCAACAAGAAAATTAATATTAATTGAAATGTTGTCGTTGCTTGGTTCGCTTTTGCGATTTATCCTGAGTACATCTCACGGAAAGCGTAAAACAGAATCAAGGTTAGTTTAGCATCTAAACCCCGTCGAGCACGGAGTTGCTAATTTTAATTTCCAACGGAACGTAAACTATTACAAAAATGGCAAACAACATCGAAATAAAAGACTTGCTTGATGCAGGGGTTCACTTTGGACACCTCACAAGAAGATGGGATCCTAATATGGCACCGTATATCTATATGGAGCGCAATGGGATACACATCATAAATCTTTACAAAACTGCTGCTAAGATCGAAGAGACCTCTGAGGCGCTCAAGAAGATAGCAGCATCTGGTAGAAAAATACTTTTTGTAGCTACCAAAAAACAAGCAAAAGAAATCGTAGCAGACAAAGCTGAAAAAGCAAATATGCCGTACATCACGGAGAGATGGCCTGGTGGAATGCTTACAAACTTTGTAACCATACGTAAAGCGATTAAGAAAATGCAAACCATAGACCGTATGAAACAAGATGGTCGTTTTGATACACTTTCTAAGAAAGAAAAACTACAGACAGACCGTTTGCGTGCGAAGCTGGATAAGAACTTAGGTTCTATTGCAGATATGACACGTCTTCCAGGAGCACTTTTTGTAGTAGATATCAAGCGTGAGCATATCGCGATTAAAGAAGCTCAAAAATTAAACATTCCAATTTTTGCAATGGTAGATACTAACTCTGACCCGCGTCAGGTAGACTACCTTATCCCTGCAAATGATGATGCTTCTAAATCTATCGACAAAATCGTAGGTTACGTTTCTGACGCAATCATAGAGGGTCTTTCTGAGCGTAAAGCTGGAAAAGATGCTCAAAATGAAGGTGACGACTCTAAAGACGCTAAGGCTAAAGCTCCTAAGAAAAAGGCAGCTCCAAAGGCTGAGAAAGCTCCAAAAGCTGAGCCAGCTAAAGCAAAAGTAGCAGCCAGCGAAGAAGAAGAGTAACAACAAATTGATAATACTTAAAAGTCGTCTCACTCTTTTCTTAGCAGAAACGACGAGACGACTTTTTTAATGTTTAACTAATAATAAGATTTCTGCCGTAGATTATCCTGAGCGATAGTCCAAGGGACGGAAATAACAACAAATATTTATTATGGCAAATATTACCGCTGCAGACGTAAAAAAACTAAGAGAAGCCACAGGTGCTGGAATGATGGATTGTAAAAAAGCCCTCGTTGAAGCCGGAGGGGATTTTGACAAAGCAGTAACTGTTCTTCGTAAGAAAGGACAAAAAGTCGCAGAAAAAAGGGCCGACAGGGACTCATCAGAGGGTGTTGTTGTTGCAAAAATAAATGCAGACAATACTCGTGGTGTTGTTGTATCTCTAAACTGTGAGACAGACTTCGTAACAAAAAATGATTCTTTTGTTGAGCTTGCAAACAAGATGGGCGATATCGCTCTTTCTGTAAATTCTAAAGATGAAATGCTCGCGGCAAACTTTGACGGAATGACCGTGGCAGATAAACTAATCGAGCAAACTGGTGTAATAGGTGAAAAAATTGAAATCGGTGGCTACGAAACGTTAGAAGCTCCTTTTGTAGGTTCTTACGTACACGGTAACAAAATAGGCGCTTTAGTAGGTCTAGACAAAGCTACTGATAATGCTGAGGAGGTTGCAAAGAGTGTTTCTATGCAAGTAGCTTCTATGGGAGCATCTACACTTTCTTACAAAGATTTTGACGCAGACTTCGTAGCTTCAGAAACTGAAGCACGTATCGCCGCTATCGAAAAAGAGAATATTGAGCTAGGTCGCCTTGGGAAGACACTTAAGAATGTACCTCAATACATCTCTATGTCGCAACTTACTCCAGAAGTAATGGCACAAGCAGAGGCAGATATCAAAGCAGAGCTTAAAGCCGAAGGGAAGCCAGAGCAAATCTGGGACAAAATTGTTCCTGGTAAAGTAGAGCGTTTTGTGGCAGATAACACAACAATGGATCATGAGAAAGCATTGCTAGATCAACGTTTTATTATGGATGACAGTCAGAATGTAGCACAATATGTTGCTTCTAAGGGTGATGCTAGCGTAGTAGGATTTAAAAGAGTTTCTTTAGCGTAAGCTAGATCTCTTATTCGTACAGAAATCCCTCTTGCTTTTGTGAGAGGGATTTTTTTTGCTTAAAAAATGATGGATGTATGATTTCTTAGGCTTTCGCGAAAGCGTAATCACCCCAAACCCCTCCATATTTATAAATCACAATCTACCATACAAAACGGATAAGTTCTATATTTGCACAATCCTTATAAACTTATGCAATACAAAAGAATTCTTCTTAAACTTTCTGGTGAAGCCTTGATGGGCGAGCGCCAGTATGGAATAGACCCTAAACGTCTTTCAGAATATGCTGCCGAAATAAAGGCGGTCATTAATACAGGCATTGAAGTTGCCATTGTCATAGGTGGCGGAAACATCTTCAGAGGTGTCTCCGGTGCTAGTGTTGGGATGGATCGTGTGCAAAGTGACCATATGGGAATGCTGGCAACCGTAATTAATGGACTCGCATTGCAAAACGCCTTAGAGGATGCAGGTATCCCCACAAGATTGCAAACTGCGATTAAAATAGACGAGGTTGCAGAACCATTCATACGTCGCAGAGCGATGCGCCACCTTGAGAAAGGACGTGTTGTTATTTTTGGCGGAGGTACAGGAAACCCATACTTTACAACAGACTCTGCCGCAGTACTAAGAGCTATTGAAATAGAAGCAGATGTAATTCTCAAAGGTACTCGTGTAGATGGTATTTATACTGCAGATCCAGAAAAGGACAAGGAGGCTATAAAGTATGACAATATCACCTTTGACGATGTACTGCGCAAAGGACTCAAGGTTATGGACACCACAGCTTTTACACTTAGTCAAGAAAATGAGCTTCCTATTATCGTTTTTGATATGAATAAACCTGGAAATCTACTCAAAGTAGTTTCTGGAGAAAAAATTGGAACTACGGTTCAATTATAAAAGCGTTTTAAAAAAGGCTCAATTTTTGTAAACTTGTATTAGAAAATAAGCATTCTCATGAACGAAGACATAAAATTTATACTCGATAGCACAAAGGAAACGATGGATAATGCTATCACACACCTTGCAAAACGTTTACAGACCATACGCGCAGGAAAAGCAAGCCCGTCAATGTTACAAGGGGTAATGGTAGATTATTACGGAAGCCCCACTCCACTTAGTCAGGTCGCTAATGTTCTTACTCCAGATGGACGTACAATTTCGGTACAACCGTGGGAAAAATCATTGATACCTGAAATTGAGAAAGCCATCATAAACTCAAACTTAGGTTTTAACCCAATGAACAATGGCGAGAGTATTATTATCAATGTACCGCCACTTACAGAAGAACGTCGTAGAGAACTTGTAAAACAGGCAAAGGCAGAGGCTGAAGATTCTAAAGTTGGTGTGCGTAACGATCGCAAAAACGCAAACAACGAAATTAAGAAACTAGAAGATGCATCTGAAGATGAAAAAGCAAATGCAGAGGTAGATGTTCAAAAACTTACAGACGTACACATTAAGCGCATAGATGAGGCACTTGAAGTTAAAGAAGCAGAGATAATGACGATATAATTTAACAGCGTTAAACAATTACAAAAAGCGACCCCACAAGGTCGCTTTTTTGATACATTTACGAGATATTTTATCCTATGCGTTCCATTCTTATATTGCTCCTTCTTACCTCATTTTTTTTACGGGCACAAGAAACTCCACAGTCTGCGCTTAAAATTATAGAGCAAGCTATTGAGAATGCACCGTCTAATGATGTAAGAGAAAAATTAAAAACATTCTCATTTACATCTTATGAAAAAACAGTAGTAACAGATAGCTTAGGAACGAGCGCACATAATTTCTTTTCAGAAAAGGTAAGTAAGGTATACTTTACTCAAAAAAATAGTTTCTCAGAAGAAATCATAGGGTACCAGCTAGCTGGTTTTGAGGAACCTCGTTACGAAGTATTTGCTGTAAACCTGCAGTCCCGATCATTTTACGATGACGACTATGTCATATTTAATACGCGTTATGCCGGAATCCTTTCCAAAAGGGGGGTGCGTAACTACAACTATACCCTAGAAGAGGTAAATGAGCAGGGAGATTACGTAGTTCATTTTTCCCCAAAAAAACCAAAAACGATTCCTGGACTTACAGGAAAAATGATATTGGACAAAACATCTTACGCTATCAAGGGCGTAAGTGTCGGAATAAAAGATGACCTAAATATTATTTTACATCAAGAATATAAATACATTAAAGACGCTCAGGTATATATACCTTTAAACCGAGATTTATTTATAGACAAGGGTAATAGTGACCGCAAGCTTTCCTTTTTTGGAGGGCGCATTGCTATTGGAGCTTTACAGAATGAAGTGATGGAAGAGATGGTTACTAAAAAATACTTGGTATCCAGCACGAGAATAAGCGATTTTGAATTTGACAAGCCATCTGAAGAAAGACTCGCTTCATACGCTATAACTTTTACTAATGGGGCAAACAAGCAGCCCGAAAGCTTTTGGAAAACATACAGACCAGAGCAGCTTACCTCTAAAGACAGAAGGTCGTTCTCCGAACTAGAGAAAATAGTAAATGCCGAAAATATAGAGCGTCGATTGGGAACCATAAATGATTTTTCTGTAGGTTACTTTAGTGTAAACGCTTTTGATTTTGACCTAACGTATCCTGTGAAGTTCAATAATTTTGAAGGACTACGACTAGGAATGGGAGGCGTCACAAATGCTGGATTCTCAAAACGTTTTAGGCTGGAAGGTTATGGCGCTTATGGTTTTAAAGACAAGGAATTTAAATTTGGCGCTGGTGGAGGCTATTTGTTTTTTCCTGAGAAAGATGGATGGTTGAGCCTTACTTATAATCAAGATCTTGAAGAAGTAGGAAACTTTGCATACCTCACAGACAGACGTGTGTACTCCCTCTTTGAGCCAAGACTTGTTAACATTAACCTTTTTTATAAGCATAGGACCACTAGAACAAATTTTGAATACCGTCTTACACCTAAGATTCTCACAGAATTTCAGGTAGCCCATAGGCGCATAGCACAAACCACGCCCTACACCTATCTTAAAAATGGTACAGATCCATTTTCAGACTATAAGATCACAGAAGCGACCTTTGGCTTTAGATGGAGTCCTTCTAGTAAATTTATGAATACTGTAGACGGTATTTCAGAGGTATATGATGGTTACCCTAAAGTTTCTGCTCAAGTTTCTCAAGGTTTTGATGGTGTAGGAGGAGATTTTAATTTTACAAAAGTGGGAGCAAAATTATTTTATCGCCTAGACCGTTTAAATAAAAGCGCTACAGAAATCCTGCTTGAAGGGAACGCCGCATTTGGAGATTTACCCATCACGCATTTATTTCATGCGTATCCCAACGCTCCAACCAAGGAAACAATAATGCAACGATTTTCGGTCGCTGGTGTAAACAGCTTTGAGACCATGTTTTTTGGGGAGTTTTTCTCGGACCGTTTATTTACCGCACAAGTCAAACATAGATTACGTCCGTTTAATTTTGGAAAAAAATTCAAACCTGAAATGGTTTTTATCACGCGGTTTGCCTTAGGCGACATACAAAGACCCGAAGATCATATTGATATCAACTTCGATTCGTTAAGTCAGGGTTACACAGAATCTGGTTTTGAAATTAATAAATTGCTCTTTGGCTTCGGAACGAGTTTGACCTATCGTTATGGCGCATATCATCTTCCCAATTGGGAGGATAATATCGCATTTAAGTTCACCTTTAACCTGCAACTATAGAAACTAAGGAGCGGGCAACCTGAAACCTCTTAAATCTGTTACCTTTGCACTTTTGAGCAACAGGTTATGGTAAAAATTCTCACTACTGGATTTTGGGCGAGTGTCGCAAGGCTTATTTTGCGCAACAGACCCTTTGTTCTTATTCTTGTAGCGGCAATTACCATTTTTCTTTCGATGCAATGGAAGCATATGCGCTTCACCTATACAGAAGCAAATCTGTTACCCGACGACCACGAAGTAAATTTAGAATACAATAATTTCCTAGATAAATTTGGTGAAGAAGGTAATCTCATAGTTCTGGGGATTCAAAATGACAGCCTCTTTACCCCAAATATTCTTAATGCTTGGAATAGCCTTTCGGCGAAAATTAATACATATCCAGAAGTAACACTTTCCATTTCTTTAAAAGATTTAAAATTACTTCGCAAAGAAGAAGACCCACAGCGTTTTGAACTGGACAGTTTTATCCCAGGAACGGTAACCACCACCGAAGAAGCAGAAAATTACAGAAAGCAGCTTTTTAACGACTTGCCATTTTACGAAAATCTAATTTACAACAAGCAAACCGGTACGGTGCGCTCTGCCATTTATCTAGATAAAGAAATCATAAATACATCTGCACGCCGAGACTTTATCATTGAGGATCTTATTCCGTTAATTGACACCTTTGAAAAGGAAAACGGCATCAAGGTGCGTACAAGCGGAATGCCCTACATCAGAACCCTGAATGCACAAAATATAATTGATGAGATAGGATTGTTTGTTCTTGCTGCGTTACTAGTGACATCGCTTATTTTCTTTTTCTTTTTTAGGTCTTATCGTGCTACGTTTATCTCCATGATTACGGTGATCATAGGTGTAATGTGGGCCTTTGGTGTTTTAGGTTTACTACGATATGAAATTACAGTTCTAACAGCTCTTATCCCGCCCCTTATCATTGTTATTGGGATTCCCAACTGCATTTTCTTGATTAACAAATATCAACAGGAATATAAAAATCACGGAAATCAAGTAAAAGCATTGCAACGAGTTATTGCCAAAGTCGGAAACGCCACGCTAATGACTAATGTCACAACTGCATCTGGATTTGCCACTTTTATTTTAACTGAAAGCTCGCTTCTCAAAGAATTTGGTATCGTCGCAAGTATTAATATTATAGGTATATTTTTATTATCCCTGCTCATCATCCCAGTCATTTATAGCTATATGTCTCCTCCTAAAGAGAAGCATTTAAAACATCTAGGTAAAAGGTGGATAGAGTCATTTGTAAACTGGATGGAATCTACTGTGCGCAATCACCGTATAGGCATCTATATTTCTAGTGTAATACTGCTTGCTTTGAGCATTATAGGAATTTACCAAATTAAAGTGTCGGGCAGCTTAATAGAAGATATGCCTAAAAAAACTGCCTTTTTTAAAGATATACGCTTCTTTGAGCAAGAGTTTGACGGTATTATGCCTTTAGAAATACTTATAGACACTAAGCGCAAAAAAGGAGTTATGAAGCTCGCCACTCTAAAAAAAATGGATGAGTTAAGTACGGTTATCGAGGAGCAACCTGAACTATCTAAACCTGTTTCTGTCGTAAATCTCGTGAAGTATGCGAAGCAAGCATACTACAATGGAGCTCCCAAATATTATCAGCTCCCCACCAGTAACGAACGTGCTTTTATACTTCCATATACTAATAGTTTTTCTGGAGAGGCAAATCTTATGGGGGCCTACGTAGATAGTACTGGGCAATATGCTAGGATAACCACCTTTATGAAAGACATAGGCACAGACCGTATGGAAATGGCCGAAGAAAACCTACGCAGGAAAATAGCAACCCTGTTTCCCGAAGACCGTTACGAAGTAACACTCACAGGTAAGGCTCTTGTTTTCCAAAAAGGAACGAATTATCTCGTCTGGAATTTAATCATAAGCCTCTCTCTAGCTGTATTGCTCATAGCGCTATTTATGGCCTGGATGTTTAAGTCGTTAAGAATGATACTCGTATCCCTTATTCCCAATCTATTACCGCTTTTGATAACCGCAGGCATGATGGGCTTTTTAGGTATCCCCATAAAACCCTCTACCATTTTAGTTTTTAGTATAGCATTTGGGATTTCTGTAGATGACACCATACACTTTCTTGCAAAATACAGGCAAGAACTTCGTGCCTCAAAATGGAAAATTAAACGCTCTGTATATGCATCACTCCGAGAAACAGGTGTAAGTATGTTTTACACCTCTATCGTATTATTTTTCGGTTTCTCGGTATTTATGATAAGTAGTTTTGGCGGTACGGTCGCCTTGGGAGGTCTTGTGAGTGCCACGCTTTTGTTTGCTATGCTGGCAAACTTACTACTACTACCAGCATTGTTGTTATCGCTGGAAAAAAGCATCGCAAATAAGAAAACTTTTAAGGAACCAGCTCTTAAAATCATTGAGAGCGATGATGATGAATTTACCAAGGATGCTTAAAAAAAATTCCGCCAGAAATCTGACGGAATCTCTATTAAAACAAGTCCCCCTAACTACTTGCTTTAGCCTTACAAACACTAAATGATTACATGCTTAATTCTGGGTCTAAAGTAAGAAGGTTCTTACGAAAATGAAATACCCAATAATGGGTATATTTTGCTTTAAATACGCTTTCGCGAAAGCGATCTACCCTTTAAGAAAAGAAATATTACGCCGCAGTCCAGAATACTTTGTCCGTTTTACAGCAGATTTTTGGAAGATTTCAGAAAACACCTCTTGCGTTATCTCTTCCCAATCCCCTTTAGACATTTCTAACAATTGTGGGTGTGGATTAAACAGAGGTTCACTATGCGACTTGCTGAAACGATTCCAGGGACAAACATCCTGACAGACATCGCAACCAAAAGCCCAATCGTCCATCAAACCCCTTGCAGCTTCTGGGATTGCATTTTTAAGTTCAATGGTGTAATAACTGATGCATTTACTACCATCTACTTTATAAGGCTCATATATGGCCTGTGTGGGACATGCATCTATGCAGGCAGTACAGCTCCCACAATGATCAGTAACAGGCAAGTCATACTCTAGATCGAGGTCTACAATAAGCTCTGCTATAAAGTAAAAAGAACCTGTCTTTTTAGAGAGCACGTTGCTGTGTTTCCCCATCCAGCCTAGCCCAGATTTTACTGCCCAGGCCTTGTCGAGAACAGGAGCACTATCTACAAAAGCACGACCGTATACTTGTCCTATTTCTGTTTCTAGCGTGTGTAAAAACTCCTTAAGTTTATCTTTAATTACAAAGTGATAATCCCTGCCGTAAGCATATTTTGAAATTTTGTAGGTGTCGTCTCGCTGTAATTCATTTGGATAATAGTTGAGCAATAGTGATATCACACTTTTAGAATCTTCGACAAGCTTTGTGGGATCGAGACGCTTGTCAAAATAGTTCTCCATATAATGCATCTCCCCGTTCCGGTTTTCGGAAAGCCATTTTTCTAGACGCGGTGCTTCTTCCTCCAGAAAACCAGCCTTAGAGATACCACAGGACATAAAGCCAAGACGCTGGGCTTCGGCTTTAATGAGCGCTGTGTGTTTTGATTTGTTCTCGATCACGACCTTGGAATAAACACTAAGGTAGCATTTTTAGGCTTGAGCGTGATGAGCGGTTTTATTTCTATTGGAGTTGTTTTTTGCTCAATTTTATACATACTCACTATCTCGCGTACTGCAATAATCATCTCAGACATCGCAAAATTGTTACCGATACACATACGTGGGCCAGCCCCAAAAGGAAAGTATGCTGGATGCTTCATTCCCGCATTATCTGCAAAACGGTCTGGATCAAAATTTTCTGGGTTTTCCCAATAATCCTTGTGCTTGTGAATCTCAATAACAGAAAATAACAAGCTTGAGCCTTTAGGAATTCTCATTCCGCTGGCTTCATCTTCGGTGTAGTTTACACGGTCTATAAAATATGCTGGTGGGTAGAGTCGCATTGTTTCCTCAATGACCTGTTTTGTATATCCCGAAGCTTTAATGTCTTCCATTACTGAAGAGGGTTCCGCTTTTGCGAAAGCGTACTCAGCATACATTTTTTCCTGAACCTCAGGATGTCTTGCCAGTAGTTCCATCGTAAATGTCAAAGCGTTTGAAGTGGTTTCGTGTCCAGCCGTAAATAGGATAAGAATCTCATCTATGAGTTGCTCCTCATCCATTTCATTACCGTCTTCGTAGCGAGCATCCAGTAACATATCGAGCAAGTCACCCTCACGCTGCCCGCTATCTCTACGTTCTTTTACCAACGATTTGAGTATATCTCGTGCTTCTTGCGTGAGTTTAAGATGTTTTGTGATAGGACCGCCATATTTGAAATATAAAGCCTTAAATGGCTGTCTTAATTCGCGCACGAGCATTGTCTGTGCAGCTTCTGTGATATACTGCAATCTATTTAGAACAGATCGATCTATATGACTGGAAAACAATGCTTTTACTACAGTCTGAAAAGCCAAATCATTGAGAACAGGAAAAATATCAAACGGTTTATTGGGCTCAATAGCGGTCAATTCCAGCTTGATCGCCTCCTTAACTTTGTCAAGCAGCAGTTCAAGCTGTTTCTTGTGAAAAGCTGGCTGGATAAGCTTGCGCTGCTTTTTCCACAACTGGCCCTCTGCAGTAAGCAATCCTTGCCCAACATACTTTTTAAGATCTCTGGTCTGGATTTCTGACTTGTGATAATTACGTTGATTTTTCTGCAATGCGTGTATCGCAAACTGAGGATCTCGAGAAAAAACTACCGTCTTACCAAAACCTAACCTCAATCGAAACGTATCCCCTTTTGCCTCAAAATTCTGCCTATGAAAGGGTAAAGGATTTTTGAGAATACTGCTCGCATGAACAAGAAACTGAAATATAGAAACACTTGGAATTTCCTGCTGCACCATCGTTTAAATGTGTCTTTTAAATTAAAACAAACCACCCTGTACGGGGCCTTTAGTCACTCCTAGGTGTTTATAAGCTGCCTCTGTCACTTCTCTACCTCTAGGGGTTCGCATAATAAATCCTTGCTGGATTAGAAAGGGCTCATAAACTTCTTCTATTGTCTCTGCACTTTCTGAAACGGCAGTAGCTAATGTGGTTAGACCTACCGGTCCCCCTTTGAACTTCTCGATAATTGTTTTAAGTATCTTATTATCCATTTCATCTAGACCGTGTGCATCTACATTAAGAGCTTCTAAACTGAATTTTGCAATTTCTACATCTATGGATCCATTACCTTTAATCTGAGCAAAATCTCTCACTCTACGTAAAAGCGCATTTGCAATACGTGGTGTTCCTCGACTGCGGCCCGCAATTTCTATCGCTGCTTCAAAAGAAATAGGCACACGCAATATTTGAGCACTACGCTGGACAATTGTGGTAAGTAGTTCTGTCTTATAATATGAAAGCCTCGAAGCAATCCCAAAACGCGCACGCATAGGTGCAGTAAGAAGTCCCGAACGTGTTGTTGCACCTACTAATGTAAACGGACTCAGGTCTATCTGCACAGTACGAGCGTTAGGCCCTGTCTCAATCATAATATCGATACGATAATCCTCCATTGCAGAATATAAATACTCCTCTACAATAGGACTCAAGCGATGAATTTCGTCTATAAACAATACATCACGTTCATCAAGATTTGTAAGTAAGCCAGCTAAGTCTCCTGGCTTGTCTAAAACTGGACCCGAAGTAATTTTAATGTTTACACCTAGCTCATTAGCCAGAATATTAGCGAGTGTTGTCTTTCCAAGTCCCGGCGGCCCGTGAAAGAGCGTATGGTCTAGCGCTTCTCCACGCATATTTGCTGCTTGAACAAAAATCTGTAGGTTTTCTAGAACTTGGTCCTGACCCGTAAAGTCCTCAAAGGATAAAGGACGCAAAGCCCGCTCAATATCCATTTCCTCACTGGAGTATTCCTTACTTGTCGGGTCTAGATTTTCGTTCATTTGATATTCTATTCGTGTTACAATCTGATTAGATAGAGTACTTCACAAAGATACAAATCTTGAGAGCAGAAAAATGAAGTCGATAGGTATGCTTTCGCGAAAGCGGAAACAAAAAACCCATCCGTTACCGAATGGGTTTTAAAATGAAATTATATACATCAAAACAATTGCTATAAACGCAATTTTAATGATGCATCTCTTCTTCGTTTTCTTGAAGTGGTATATGTTGTGGTACAAAATCCTGACCAGGAATTACATAGTCAGATTCATCCTTATTCAATTTACTGTAATCATAAGGCCAACGGTGTACGTGAGGGATTGCTCCAGCCCAGTTTCCGTGAATATGCTTGTGCTCAGTAGTCCACTCTAAGGTATTAGATTTCCAAGGATTCTTTTCCCCAACCTTTCCGTAAAAAATAGAACTCACAAAGTTATATAAGAATACAAGCTGAGCAGATGCGGTAATAAAGGCAAATATCGTGATTGCGACATTTACATCTGCAAGATCATCAAAATAAGGGAACGCCGTATTTGTGTAATAACGTCTAGGTAATCCTGCCATTCCTATAAAGTGCATCGGGAAGAAGATTCCATAAGCCCCAATTACAGTTACCCAAAAGTGAACATATCCTAAGTTCTTATTCATCATTTTCCCCTCGAACATTTTTGGGAACCAATGGTATACACCCGCAAATAGCCCATATAGTGCAGATATACCCATCACTAAGTGAAAGTGAGCCACTACGAAATACGTATCATGTACATTAATATCAAGTGTACTATCTCCAAGAATAATTCCCGTAAGACCTCCAGAGATAAATGTAGATACTAAACCTATTGAGAATAACATTGCAGGATTAAACTGGAGATTACCTTTCCATAGCGTTGTGATATAATTAAATGCTTTTACAGCAGATGGAATTGCGATTAAAAGCGTAGTAAACGTAAATACAGATCCCAAGAATGGATTCATTCCAGAAATAAACATATGATGTCCCCATACAATTGTAGACAAGAATGCAATAGCAAGTATAGAGGCTACCATCGCGCGATATCCAAAAATTGGTTTACGTGCATTTGTAGATATAATTTCTGATGTAATTCCAAGTGCTGGGAGTAATACAATATAAACCTCAGGGTGACCTAAAAACCAAAACAGGTGCTCAAACAATACTGGAGAACCTCCAGAGTTATGCAACACCTCGCCACCGATATAAATGTCTGATAGGAAAAATGAAGTACCGAAACTTCTATCCATAATTAACATTAACGCTGCAGAAAGTAATACTGGGAAAGATACAACTCCAATAATAGCAGTTACAAAGAATGCCCAAATTGTTAGTGGAAGTCTCGTCATAGACATTCCTTTAGTGCGCAAGTTTATAACGGTTACTATATAATTTAGTGATCCTAAAAGTGAAGATGCAATGAATATTGCCATAGACACTAACCAAAGAGTCATTCCCATTCCAGAAGCAGGAATACTATCTGGCAAAGCACTTAATGGAGGATAAATGGTCCATCCTGCCGCTGCTGGCCCAGACTCCACAAACAGAGACAGCACCATAATAACAGAAGAAACAAAGAATAGCCAATAGGATACCATGTTTAGGAATCCAGATGCCATATCACGTGCGCCTATCTGCAACGGTATAAGCAGGTTACTAAAAGTTCCTGATAACCCGGCAGTAAGAACAAAAAATACCATAATAGTACCGTGTATGGTCACAAGGGCTAAGTAAATATTCGGGTCCATAACACCATCTTTACCCCAATCACCCAACAATACCTCATAAACGGTAAAGTTATGATCAGGCCAAGCAAGTTGTAGTCTGAATAACAATGACATTGCTATACCGATAATACCCATAATTAAACCAGTAATTAGGTACTGCTTAGATATCATTTTATGATCCGTACTAAAGATGTACTTCTCAATAAATGTTGGCTCGTGATGATGATGTCCGTGATCTTCGTCGTGAGCGTGATCTATGTTTGCTGCGTGTGCTGACATAATCTTAATACTTTAATTAATTTTTCTTTTTCTATTCCTGAGTTGCTTCCGCAATCGTCTGTGCAAACGTCTTTTGTTCTGCCATCCAAGCGTCGTATTCTTCTTGGGTTTCTACAACAATTTTCATTTGCATATTGTAATGGGAAGCACCACAAATTTTATTACATAGCAAGTAATAGTCAAATTCATCATAAGCATCTAAAGGACCGTCACCAGCAGCAATAGATTGCTTATTTTTTTCTTTTCTAATTTCTTTGATGTTGTACATCTTATCCTGCATATACTCCGTTTCTCTAATTTCTTCTGTGGTTACAGAAGGAGTAAATGAGAATTGAGTTATCATTCCAGGAACAACATTCATTTGTGCACGAAAGTGAGGCATATAGGCAGAGTGCAGAACATCTTGAGAACGAAGCTTAAAGATGACTTGTCGTCCTACAGGAAGGTGCAACTCAGTTGTCACGACATCATCCATAGCGTCAGAATCAGAAGCATCTATACCTACAGTATTTGCTCCTTCGATAAAGCGAACATTGGCATTACCTAATGTTCTGTCTTCACCAGCGTAGCGAGCTTCCCATACAAAGCGTTTTGCATAAAGCTCAACAACAATAGCATCCTCTTCCTCTTCAAAATTCATAATATCAGACCACGTAAAAAGACCATAGATAATGAGGCCCGCAAGAACAATTACTGGAATAATGGTCCAGATAAATTCAAGCTTATCGTTATCTGCATAAAACAAAGCCCTATTACCCTTCTTTCCTTGGTATTTGTAGGCAAAGTAGTGCAGTAAAGCTTGAGTTATAACTTGCACAAACATAATTAGTGCAAGAGAAATGAACATTAAATAGTCATAATCTGTTCCGTGCTCTGATGATGCTTCTGGCAAATAAAACTTACTGTAGTTCCAGAAACAATATATTGTAATCCCGTAAAGGAATACCATAAACATTACAAATAACTTCCCGTTTACACGATTGTCTTTGTCATTTGCTACTTGTGCAGTTTCACTATTGACATTCTTGTTTTTAAGCTGAGACAGCTTAAAAATCTTTGACATTTGCCAAAGTGTGACTACAAAAAGAATTACTACGATGAGTGCTAATAAACCTGTCATTGCTTTCTAACTTCTTTAACCTAAATTCTTAATAGTGAAAATGTTTACTCTCTTCTATAAGCGGGTTACGCTTAGGCTCCAATGGACGTTTTGCAAGTGAAGAAAACACTACAAAAATAAAAAGTCCGAAGAAGAACATTAATGATCCTATCTCTACAAATCCAATCGACCACGATTTCCCAACTGTCGCTGGCATTACCATATTAAATAGGTCTAAATAATGACCTAATAATATAACAACTCCAGCCATCATAACGAACCAGTTGATACGCTTGTATTCACTATTCATTAATAGTAGTAGCGGGAATACAAAATTCATTGCTAGCATACCAAAGAATGGTAAGTTATAATCCTCAATTCTAGTGATATAGTATGTTACTTCTTCTGGTATGTTGGAGTACCAGATAAGCATAAATTGTGAAAACCATAAATAAGTCCAGAAAATACTAAAAGCAAACATAAACTTAGCAAGATCATGTATGTGACTGTCGTTTACATTTTCAAGAAGTCCAATAGACTTCAAATAAATGGTAACCATAGCAATTACAGTAATAGCACAAACCATCATTCCTGCAAATACATACCACCCAAATAATGTACTAAACCAATGCGGATCAAGAGACATAATCCAATCCCAAGACATAATAGATTCTGTATAAATAAAGAATACTAAGAATCCAGCCGCAGCCTTAAATGACTTCTTATGCCATCTATTATCTGCTCCTTCGTCTTGATTCTTAGAGAATTTTACTGCAAAAAATCTGTAGATATTCCAACCTGCTATAAAAACAGCTGCACGTATTAATAAACCTGTAACATTTAAGTAACCCGATTTACCCGCAATCAGTTTATCATATTTATCGCCACCTTCTACTAATAAGTCAGGATCCATCCAATGAAACAAATGGTTTAAGTGGAATCCAGACAATGCTAATAAAACAAACATTATAATACTACCTGGTAATAAATACCCCGTAATTCCTTCCATTACTCTTAGAAGTAAGGGAGACCATCCTGCCTGAGCAACGTACTGTACAGCATAAAATGCAAGACAGGCTAACGCTATCATAAAGAAAAAGAAGGCTGCAATATAGATTGCTGACCAAGGCTTGTTTTGATATTGGTGTAATGTATGTTCTAGGTGTTCTTCCTTTGACATAACGTGTCCGCCGTCGGCGTGGTCACCATCGTGCGAATCTGCCAATTGTGAATCTCCGTGCGCAACACCACTTGCGTGGTTACTTTCTCCGTGGATTTCTGTTGAATGACCTTTTTCAGTATGTGTTCCACCATCGACCTCGTGAGCAGTATCACCGTGACCACCACCGTGGGCAGCTTCCATTGCTTCTATATCTGCGGTGCTTTTTGGGAGCATCACATAGTCTACTGCAAATAACACAGCACCTACCACCATAAAAATGATAGCCGAAAGTTTTAAATTTTTAGATAATGTATACATATCTGTGTATTCTCTTTATCAGTTAGTTCGTTGCGTTACTCGTTTCCATCTAAATTAGTTGCAGGATTTTCTTCTCCTGCCTGTTGCATTGCCTCACCTTGATTATCAGATTGTGTATCTTCTAACACCTCAAGATCGTCTGTCATCATCATCGTATTAGGTTCCAGTACAGCACCAACGTCGATAGTGGGTCTAGGCTCTTTTTTATCAAGAGCGTCCTTAAGCGACATAACATAGTGATTTACTTGCCATAACTCCTCTTCAGTCATTTGAGAGGCATAAGAACCCATAGAATTGATACCGTAATACATCACGTGATAGACGCTACCTTCTGTGATTGCACGGCCAGCATCATTGTACGCAGGCACACCAAGAATCTTTTCGCGCTTTGCAAGAGTCCCCTGACCATCTCCTTTATTCCCGTGGCAAATACCACAATAAATATTATAAAGTTCTGTACCCTTTGCAAGATTCTCTTCTGTATAAGGTAGAGGATTTGTTAAGTTCGCTTTCGCGAAAGCATAACCATCTTGATTATCTTCTATTTCGTAAGGTAGCCATCCTCTCATTACTGAGCCCTCTGCAGGCTTCATTGCTTCAGAACCTCCTGTCACTGTCTGGAAAATATCATATTCGCCATACGTGTCATAAGGGACAGATTCATACATATTAGGCATATACTCAAAGCCTGGCTTTCTATCATTGCTATCGCAAGATACAACCGCCAAAAGAACGAGACCTAAAATAAAATTCAAACTATTCTTCATCTTATGCTTCTTCGTTTGCTACTAAATTAATTTCGGTTGCACCTGTCGTTACTAAGAAATCTGCAAGCTCTTGAGCGTTCTGTCCATCGGCGTCGATTTCCATAAGAAAGTGATCATCCGTTGTGCGTAGATCAGGATTTTCGGCCTTTTTGAAAGGCCATAGCTTACTTCTCATATAAAAAGTAATAACCATTAAGTGAGCTGCAAAAAACACCGTAAGCTCGAACATGATAGGCACGAATGCTGGCATATTCTCGATATAGCTAAAACTAGGCTTTCCTCCAATATCTTGAGGCCAGTCTTCAATCATAATGAAATTCATCATTACGATAGCTACGGTTAGTCCTAAACACCCGTACATAAATGCCGTGATAGCGATACGTGTAGGAGCAAGGCCCATTGCCTTATCTAAACCGTGCACAGGAAACGGAGAGTAAATCTCGTTGATGTGCAAGTGCTTTTTCTTCACTTCCTTTACAGCGTTCATAAGAACGTCGTCGTCAGTGTATATTGCGTGTATAACTGAATGTGCCATACTAGTTGTTGTTAAGTGTTGCTGCCTGTCCCGCCCAATCGTCGCGCTCTGCACGTCCTGGGAAAGATCCAGTGATACTATCTAAAAGGTCATAATCTGCTTTTGTCATACGAGCAACTTGTGCAAACGTATAAATACCTAGCTGATTTAATTTCTCCTCCATTTTTGGACCGATGCCGTTCACTTTCTGAAGGTCATCTGCCTTTTGAGTTGCTGCGTCAAACGCCCCTAGAGAATTAATAAGCACATCGTTTCCATGCGTATCCTCAGGGATCATAGGTTCATCCGATACTACTTCAGCTTGAGCTGCTTGATAATGACCATCCAGATTTATCTTTACTGGTCCACCAGAAGTTCTCGGGTCTGCTCCAGAACCTACAAGGCTCTGTCCTGACTCGCGCAACTTCTTGTAACGCTCTCCAGAAGACTTCATAATAGTTTTTACCTCTGCTTGTGCAATCACTGGGAAGGTGCGTGCATATAATAGGAACAACACGAAGAAGAATCCTATAGTTCCAATAAAAATTCCAATATCTACGAACGTAGGCGAGAACATAGACCAAGAAGATGGCAAGTAATCACGGTGTAATGAAGTTACAATAATCACGAAACGCTCAAACCACATTCCAATATTTACAACAATCGAAATAAAGAAAGAGAACATGATACTCCGTCTTAGTTTAGGAAACCACATAAACTGTGGTGAGAAAACATTACAGGTCATCATCGCCCAATAAGACCAAGCATAAGGTCCAGTTGCTCTATTTAAGAATGCATACTGCTCATATTCTACTCCTGAATACCAAGCCATAAAAAGCTCTGTAATATATGCCACACCTACGATAGAACCTGTAATCATGATTACAATATTCATTAACTCGATGTGCTGTATCGTGATGTATGCCTCTAGATTAGAAACTTTACGCATTACAATAAGTAATGTGTTTACCATTGCAAATCCTGAAAATACCGCTCCCGCAACGAAGTACGGAGGGAAAATAGTCGTGTGCCATCCAGGAATAACTGAAGTTGCAAAGTCAAAGGATACAATCGTATGTACAGATAGTACAAGAGGCGTTGCAAGTCCCGCAAGTACCAGTGATACTTCTTCAAATCGTTGCCAGTCCTTTGCACGTCCAGACCACCCAAAGGATAGTAAGCTATATATTTTCTTTTGGAAAGGCTTTACCGCTCTATCGCGTATCATCGCAAAATCAGGAAGCAATCCAGTCCACCAGAATACCAGTGAAACAGATAAATATGTTGATATTGCAAATACGTCCCAAAGAAGCGGTGAGTTAAAGTTTACCCACAAAGAACCAAACTGGTTAGGAATAGGAAGTACCCAATATGCCAACCACGGACGTCCCATATGTATGATCGGGAAGAGACCTGCTTGAACTACTGAGAAAATAGTCATTGCCTCTGCAGAACGGTTAATCGCCATTCTCCATTTCTGACGGAAAAGCAAGAGGACGGCAGAAATCAGAGTTCCCGCGTGACCGATACCTACCCACCATACGAAGTTAGTAATATCCCACGCCCAGTTTACAGTTTTATTAAGACCCCAGCTACCGATACCATTTGTGATCGTATAAATAATACAACCTATTCCCCAAAGGAAAGCAGTAAGAGCGATACCAAAAACAATCCACCAGTGCTTGTTTGCACGTCCCTCCACTGGAGCGACTACATCCAAAGTCACATCGTGATAGGTCTTATCTCCGGTAACGAGTGGTCTTCTTATAGGTGCTTCGTAATGCGCCATAATCCTATATTAATTAGTTCTTTTGATTAGTTGTTTAAGCTTCTTCAGTATTTCTTACAATCGCGTGGTAGAAGACATTAGGCTTCGTACCTACGTGCTCAAGTAAGTGATACATTCTATCATCTTGAGATAGTTTTTTAACTTCACTCTGCTCATCATTTACATCTCCAAAGACAAGTGCCCCAGAGGTACAAGCATTAGAACAAGCAGTTGCAAACTCTCCATCTTTAATTTGACGTCCTTCACGTTTTGCATCAAGGATTGTTTTTTGTGTCATTTGGATACACATAGAACATTTCTCAATAACTCCACGAGAACGTACTGTTACGTCTGGATTTAATACCATACGTCCTAGGTCATTATTCATGTGGTAATCAAACTCATCATTACCATTATACAAGAACCAGTTAAAACGACGTACTTTATATGGACAGTTGTTTGCACAGTAACGTGTACCTACACAACGGTTGTACGCCATATGATTCTGGCCTTGACGGCTATGTGAAGTCGCAGCAACTGGACAAACCGTCTCACAAGGAGCGTGGTTACAGTGCTGACACATTACCGGCTGGAACGCAATTTGAGGATTTGCAGCAGGATCTTCCATTTCTGAAAAACCTCCTAAAGAGCCATTGTCCCCTCCTAGTCCGCTGAAATCATTTTTCTTAGTATCATCCAGTTGGAAAGTATCTTCAGATGAGTAGTATCTATCGATACGCAACCAGTGCATATCACGACTGCGACGAACCTCAGACTTACCCACTACAGGAACATTATTTTCCGAGTGACAAGCAATGACACAAGCACCACAACCTGTACAAGCGTTCATATCAATCGAAAGATTGAAATGGTGCCCGATAGAACGATCAAAGGAATCCCAAAGGTCAACTTCTGGTGAAGTTACTTCGTATTCTATGTGATTCTTAGTCACTTCTGGAACTGGATTCCAATAGTGCTTGTCTTTAGTATTAAATATTTCAAGGGTAGTCTCTCTTACGATATCACCACGACCCATTAATGTATTGTGCAGCTGGATTAATGCAAACTCGTGCACATCCTCATTAGCTTTCTTAACAGATACTTTTTGAGTATTCTTAAAACCCTGCATTAATGGATAAGCATTTACGCCTGTCTGCATGTCTTCTTGAATCGCCTCTTTCTTTCCGTAACCTAGCGCTAAACCTACAGTTCCGTTTGCCTGCCCTGGCTGGACCATAACCGGCACCACAACAGAAACTCCATCTACAGTAACTTCAGCATAGCGACCGTTAAGACCTCCGTTTGCATCGTGGCGAGCCTCTGTAAAGAATGTGCTACGATCTAACCAAAGTCCCAGCTCTTTAGCATCTGCCTCAGACATGGTAAGGTAATTATCCCAAGTTGCTCTTGTGATAGGATCAGGCATCTCTTGTAACCAAGGATTGTTAGCCTGACTTCCGTCACCCATTGATGTTTTAGTATAAAGAGTCAGCTCAAAGTTTCCGTCACCTTGCAAAGTATCTACCGCAAGACCTGCATCAGCTGTTAAAGACGAATCTTCTTGTGATGAAGGTGCCGCTTTCGCGAAAGCGTCAGTATAAACAACACCATCTTGAACTGCCTTATTAAAAGAAGTGACACCTGCCGCCTGCATTGTGCTCTTCATATATTCATAGTACGGCTGATCGCTACCCATCCATTTCAAGAGATTATCTTGAAACTGACGCGTATCAAACAACGGACGAATCGTAGGCTGCATTAAGCTGATTTCTCCTTGCTTAATCTGCACATCTCTCCAAGATTCTAAGTAATGTGGTGCTGGCGCTACGTGCGTCATTTTTACTGCAGTCTCATCCACCTTCATAGAGCAAGCTACAGAAACAGCAACTTTACCAAGTCCAGCGACAAACTCATCAGCATTTGGAAGACTATATGCTGGATTTACACCAGCAGTAATCAAGAGGCCGATTTGACCTGCATTCATATCTTTTACTAACTGAGCAACTTTGCGTGCATCTCCCGAACGTGTAAGTTTAGGGTTAGCCGTGTCCATTACCTCGCTATTTGCATTTAAATCTAGTACGATGCGTTGAGTTGCCACATCCTGAACACCTGTTACCACAACTCCTTTGCTACCAGCTTCGGCAAGTTTCTTTTTTGCAAAAGCTACTGCTGTTTTTATGTTTTCAGGAAGGCCAGAGGCAGAACCACCAGCTAGAGCCTGCACCACAAGTTTTTGCTGTGATGGAGTAGTAGGCACTCTCTTATCTGCATTTGCTCCAGAAAGAGACATATTTGCCTCAAACTGAATGTGGCGAGACATTCTACCATTTTTCGGCACACGACTCTTTCCGTAACCGGAATCATAGCCCCCACCTTGCCAGTCACCTAAAAAGTCTGCACCTACAGAAACTATAACTTCTGCTTTTGAGAAATCATAATCTGCTAGGGCTCGGCGACCATATTTTAATTCAAAAGCGTCTAGGGCATCTTGCTCTCCTACAGCATCGTATGTAATGTGTGAAGCATTTGGGAATTTTGCTGTAAACTCAGCAATCAACTTATCTGTTGTTGGACTCGCAAAAGTCTGCGTGAGCAACACGGCTTTCTTACCTCCATTTAAGGCATTGATTATACCTTGATCTATGTCATCCCAGGATACTTCTTGACCATTTGCTAGTGGAGAAGTTGCACGTTTCATATCATACAAAGAAAGTACAGATGCATGAACACGAGCATTTGCCCCAAAGCCACCCTTCGCAAGGTTATTGTTTTCTACTTTGATAGGACGTCCCTCGCGTGTTTTGATCAAAACACTTGCAAAGTCAAATCCATCTGCCATTGTCGTTGCATAATAATCTGCAACACCTGGAACAATCTGCTCAGGCTGCACAACGTAAGGAATAGATTTTTTTACTGGCCCCTCACAAGCAGCAAGAGATGCAGCAGCAGTAGAAAATCCCACGTATTTCAAAAAATCACGACGCGTAGTCTCTGTAGAATCAAGAGTTTTCTTATCTCCTAAAAACTCGTCCGTCGGAATTTCCTGTACAAACTCATTCTGACTTAGCGCCTCCACTGCCGGATTCCCGTGCAGTTGATCGTCGCTTTTCCAGTATTTCTTGTTTGATGACATATAAATAATAGTTATAATGTTTTTAGCTCCTTTTAAAGATGAACCAGGACTTTTTTTGTTGCACTTTTTATGCTTTCGCAAAAGCAGATGTCACAAAATTAATAGTGACACTTACCACATTCCAGACCTCCCATTTGTGCGGCAGTTAACTGCTCAACACCATATTTCTCAGAAAGCTGTTCGTGTATTTTCTCGTAATAAGGATTTCCTTCAATTTTTACGTTCGTCTCACGGTGACAGTTAATACACCATCCCATCGTAAGTGGAGCGTATTGATACATCACTTCCATCTCCTCTACAGGACCGTGACATTTTTGACATTCGATTCCAGCAACTGTTACGTGCTGTGAGTGATTAAAGTATGCAAAATCTGGAAGGTTGTGAATACGAACCCATTCTACTGGCTGCGTTTCACCCGTGTAGGATTGCGTCGCAGGATCCCAACCTACAGCCTTATAAAGTTTTTGAATCTCACCATCGTAAAATTCTTTACTGTAATCTTCAGTCACACTTGCATAGTCTCCATCTCCAGCTACCTCGGCAATAGATTTATGACAATTCATACAAACATTTAAAGATGGTATGCCAGAGTGCTTAGAAACGCGTGCACTTGAGTGACAGTATTTACACTCAATGGCATTTTCACCCGCGTGAATTCTGTGTGAATAGTGTATAGGTTGTATAGGAGCATATCCTTGCTCTACACCTACAGACATTAAGGCTCCATAAGCAAAATAAGCACTCCCTAAAAGCAATAGTATAGAAGTAACTAAAACTAAAAATTGATTCTGAACAAAAGCTTTCCAGATAGGTGTGCGCTTAGTAGGCTCCTCAACCTCAATTCCTTGTGCAGTTGCAAATTTCTTAAGGGTATTGTTTACTAGGAAAAGTACCGCAACAAGCAGAACAAATACAAGAGCAAGAACACCTAGAATAATGTTGTTTGAAACCCCTCCTCCAACAGCTTCACCTTCAACAATCGTTTTCTCAGGAGGCGCAGGCTGCGGCGTATTTGTATAGGCTAGAATATTATCAATATCTGCATTACTCAATGCAGGAAAAGCATTCATTACTTTCTTACCGTTCTCTTCGTATACTTGCACAGCACGTGCGTCGCCTGATTTAATAAGCGCTTGCGAATTTTTGATCCACTTATATAACCACTCGTAATCTCCATCATATTTTTCGACTACATTGTAGAGCGCAGGACCCGTCATAGGCTTGTACAATTTGTGACAAGCACCACAATTAGACTTAAAGAGCGCCTCACCGGCAACAGCGTCACCAGCAGTATCTTGAGCAAAAAGAGAAGTAGTTAACGTGAGCAGAAATGCTGCACTTAGCGTGATAATTCTATAAAATGAATTACGGCGTTTAACCTGTATCATAGTTTGGATTGAATTAGCTTCAAAAAAAATCTAGTGTCATCCTACCTACCTACTGCTAAGAAGGCGTTAATTACACCAGTAAATTGTATGCAAAAATAATACTTAGAACCCGTTTAACCTTATGTGCAAATCGGCTTAATACTAATTTATAATTCGTCTAAATAAGAAAATAAATTTCTTTTCGTTTGAATAACATACCTTTGTTGAAAATACGTAAATATGACCTTTTTGCCTCGTAAAAAATCCTTTTTAACTTTCATTTTTTTTGTGAGTTTGTTCGCTTTCGCGAAAGCGCAATCTTCCCAAACAACAGTTAACCAAGACCCCCTCATAAATGAATTGATTTCCTTAAAAGCAGAAATGAGTGTGGAAGGAGAACTGAATGATCGGTATAAGATCCAAATTTACTCTGGCAATCTCACTCGCGCAAATAGCCAATTAAAAACTTATCTAAATAAAGTTGGAACTTGGAAATCTACTATCAAATTCCAAACTCCTAACTATAAAGTATGGATAGGGAATTTTAGAAGTAGATTAGAGGCAGACAGAGCTCTAATGAAAATCAAGAAGGTATTTCCTAGTGCCTTTATTTTTAAACCGTAACGGTAGACGGTAGACGGTAGACGGTAGACGGTAGACGGTAGACGGTAGACGGTAGACGAAAAATCAAAAATTCTCGTTGCTCTCCTGCGCGAAAGCACCTTCTTTTATGAAATTTAACAGCAAGGCCTTTTACAAAAAGAATTTCTGTTGGATTAAAAAACAGGACCTATAGTAATAGTCAATAAGGTAGAAATCCTCGAATACTTTTGTAAAAAGTAACAAAAAAAGCTCCCGACCTTAGTCGAGAGCCTTTTACTCTATTGAAATGAGCTTATATTACTTAAGCTTTTTCTTAACTTCTACTTCTTGGTAAGCTTCAATAGTATCACCTATCACAATGTCGTTGTAATTCTTTATTTGCATACCACAGTCGTAACCTTTAGCCACTTCTCTTACATCATCCTTAAAGCGCTTTAATGCTGTTAGTGTGCCTTCGTGCACGACGACACCATCGCGTATGATACGGATTCCTGAGTTTCTATAAATTTTACCTGTTAGCACCATACAACCGGCAATTACACCAACTTTAGATATCTTAAAGGTCTCACGAATCTCTGCTGTTCCTGTAATCTCCTCTTTAATTTCTGGAGATAGCATTCCCTCCATCGCATCCTTAAGATCATTAATCGCTGCGTAGATAATAGAATACGTACGTATATCGATTTCTTCCTTATCTGCAATTTGTCTTGCGTTTCCAGCAGGACGCACATTAAATCCGATGATTATCGCATCAGAAGCAGATGCTAGAAGCACATCACTTTCTGTAATGGCACCAACACCTTTATGTATGATATTTACGGCAATCTCCTCTGTAGAAAGTTTCTGGAAACTATCTGTAAGTGCTTCCACAGAGCCATCCACGTCTCCTTTTAGGATAATGTTAAGTTCTTTAAAGTCACCTAATGCAATACGACGTCCAATTTCGTCAAGTGTTATGTGGCGATGTGTACGAACATTCTGCTCACGTTGCAATTGCGTGCGCTTCGAAGCAATATCTTTTGCTTCGCGCTCATCTTCCATTACATTAAACTTATCACCAGCTTGAGGAGCACCGTCCAATCCTAAAATTGAAACTGGAGTAGAAGGCCCGGCCTTCTTAATTTTCTTACCTCGCTCATCGTGCATCGCTTTAACTTTACCAGAGCACGTACCTGCAAGCATATAGTCCCCTACCGAAAGCGTTCCGGCTTGGACAAGAATTGTAGATACATACCCACGTCCCTTATCAAGGAAGGCCTCTACTACCGTTCCAGTTGCATTCTTATCTGGGTTTGCTTTAAGCTCTAAAAGTTCAGCTTCAAGAAGGACTTTTTCAAGCAATTCCTTAACGCCTTGTCCTGTCTTAGCCGAAATTTCTTGTGATTGAATTTTTCCTCCCCAATCTTCGACCAGAAGGTTCATCTGAGCAAGACCCTCTTTTATTTTCTCTGGGTTTGCCGCTGGCAAATCCACTTTATTTATTGCAAAAACGATAGGTACGCTCGCCGCTTGTGCGTGAGCAATAGCCTCTTTCGTTTGTGGCATGATATCATCATCTGCAGCAACAACAATTACAGCAATATCTGTTACTTGAGCACCACGTGCACGCATCGCTGTAAAGGCTTCGTGACCTGGAGTATCTAAGAAAGCAATCTTCTGACCGTTCTTAAGTTGCACACCATAAGCACCTATGTGCTGCGTTATTCCTCCACTCTCTCCTGCAATCACATTCTCGTTACGCACATAATCCAGTAACGATGTTTTACCGTGATCTACGTGCCCCATTACAGTTACGATAGGAGCGCGTTCCTTTAAATCTTCTGGAGCATCTTCTACATCGAGGATAGAGTCCTCAATATCTGCGGTTACAAACTCAACAGAATATCCAAACTCGTCTGCAACGATAGATAGTGTTTCTGCATCGAGACGCTGGTTCATCGTTACCATCATCCCAAGCGACATACACGCCGAAATGATATTAGTTACGGGAACTTCCATCATTGTAGCAACCTCACTTACGGTAACAAACTCTGTCACCTTAAGTATTTTGCTCTCTAATTCCTGAGCTGCGAGGTCATCGTCAGATTTCTGACGGTGTTGATCACGCTTGTCTCGACGATATTTAGCTCCTTTTCCTTTATTTGATTTCCCTTGAAGTTTTTCAAGAGTCTCACGTATTTGTTTTTGTACTTCTTCTTCTGTAGGCTCGACTTTTGCTACTTGAGCACGTCCTCCTCCTTTACGTCCGCCACGCTGGTTATTGTTGCCTCCACGACCTCCGGTATTAGCACCTCCTCCAGATCCTGGCTTAGTTATACGCTTACGACGTTTCTTATTATCAGCACTAGAAGCACTTTCCCTTTTCTTTTTCTCTGGTTTCTTAAATTGAGAGAGATCTATTTTTTGTCCTGTAAAATTAGGTCCATCTAATTTTTTATAATCCGTCTTAAGAACTTCTTTTTCAGGTTCAGCAGGAGTTACTTCTTTGACAGCCTCTTCTTTTTTTGCAACAGGTTTGTCTACTTCTTTTGCTTTCGCGGAAGCGGGCACATCCTTTTTCTTAGGAATAACTTTTTCGGCTATTGGCTTTTCTACTTTGGGAGATTCTTCCTTTTTGACCTCCTCTTTTTTAACCTCTACTTGAACAGGTTTCTCTTTTGTGGCAGGAGTCTCTTTCTTGCCAAGGTCAATTTTACCTACCTGTTTAGGACCAGTAAGCTGTGCTTTTGCTTTTACAACCTCAGGCTTCTTAGACTCTTGCTTGGCCTCGATCTCCACCTCACGAGCAATTCGCAGAGCCTCTTTTTCCTTTTGCTTTTCTACAGCAACTTCTTTGGACTCAATTTTTTTGTTTGCGTCCGTCTGAAACTCATCCGAAAGCACCCCATAAATCTCGGCTGAAATTTTTGTGGTCGGACGCGCCTCTATATCATGACCCTTTGAGTTCAAAAACTCAACGGCACGATCTAGAGAAATGTTCAGTTCTCGTAAAACTTTGTTTAATCGCATTGTTGCTGCCATAGACTGCTTGCTGTAATTGTAATTTTTATTGCTTTCCTACGTCAAATGTACTGTAGGAATGTTTAATCTTCAAATTCTGCCTTGAGGACATTCATAACCTCAAGCACTGTTTCTTCTTCTAGATCTGTACGACGTACTAAATCTTCAACTTCCTGTTCTAATATACTGCGCGCAGTATCTAGACCTATTTTTGCAAATTCCTCAATAATCCATCCTTCGATTTCATCTGAGAATTCTGTAAGCTCCACATCTTCCTCTACACCTTCTCTATATACGTCAATTTCGTAACCTGTGAGTTGACCCGCTAGACGGATATTGTGTCCACCTCGACCTATGGCCTTGCTCACTTCTTCTGGCTTAAGCATTACCTGAGCGGTTTTTGCCTCTTCATCTATTTTAATGCTTGTGATACGTGCAGGACTCAAAGCTCTTGTAATGTACAAGTTAAGATTATTTGTATAATTGATTACATCTATATTCTCATTTCCAAGCTCACGTACGATACCGTGAATACGTGATCCTTTCATTCCTACACAGGCTCCTACTGGATCTATACGGTCATCATAAGAGTCTACGGCTACTTTTGCCTTTTCCCCTGGGATACGCACTACTTTTTTGATAGAAATCAAACCGTCAAAAACTTCTGGAATTTCGGATTCAAATAATTTTTCAAGAAATAAAGGAGACGTACGAGACATCACTATAGATGGTTTGTTTCCTTTAAGCTCAACACTCTCAATAATACCTCTTACGTTTTCTCCTTTACGGAAAAAATCAGATGGTATCTGACGATCTTTAGGCAAAATTACTTCATTCCCTTCATCGTCTAATAGAATAATTGCTCTATGGCGAATGTGGTGCACCTCTGCTGTATACATTTCACCTTCAAGCTCTTTAAACTGCTTGTAGATATTCGTATTATCGTGCTCGTGAATCTTACTGATCAAGTTTTGGCGTAAAGCCAAAATAGAACGACGTCCAAGATCAATTAACTTCACCTCTTCAGACACATCTTCTCCTACCTCAAAATCTTCTTCAATTTTACGTGCTGCGGTTAGTGATATTTCAGCATTTTTATCCTCTACTTCTCCATCTGCCACAACAACGCGGTTACGCCAGATTTCTAGATCGCCTTTGTCTGGGTTTATAATAATATCAAAATTATCGTCACTTCCAAAACGTCTTTTTAACGTACTTCTAAATACCTCTTCGAGTATCGCCATAAGCGTTACACGATCGATTAACTTATCGTCTTTAAATTCTGAAAAAGAATCGATTAATGCGAGATTCTCCATATCAACTAGCTTAAAATTTTATTTTAACTTTTGCTTCTGTTATTTCTTTTACAAGAAACGTTTCTGTTTTCTCAACAGTTACTTTCCCTTTTCCTACTGGCTTAGGCTCACGCGTTTTCCAGTATAGGGTAACACTATCGTCTGTCACATCTTCCAGCTCACCTTCAATTTTATCTCCATTTTCCAGCTTTATCGTAAGAGTGCGACCTATATTCTTTTTATACTGTCGCATGTTTAATATAGGACCGGCAGCCCCATAAGACATTACTTCAAGAGAAAAATCCTCTTCATCTCGGTCCAGATTGTGCTCAACTTTGCGGCTTACCATTATACAATCTTCAACAGTTACACCATTATCGCCATCTATCACAACCTTTACCTCATTAGCCCCATGTATATCAAGATCTATAAGAAATAACGACGGATTTTCATCCATCACTTCTTGCAATAATTCTTGTACTTTTTCTCTAAACATATTGAAGTATAAAAAGAGGGGACATGCGTCCCCTCGTTAATTTTCTTAATTCAACGGTGCAAATATACTATAAATTTTCGATTTATAAAAGAAGGTTTGCAATGGCATAATTTCGTAACTTTAAGAAGCTTTAACCATATCGAAAGTGTGATCTAAATTATGACAAACCTCAAATTATGATAAAAAAAATACTCGTCCCAACTGACTTTTCTGTTCAAGCAGAAAATGCACTACGTGTTGCGGCAGACCTTGCCAAACGTCACGACGCAGAAATTAACCTATTACACATGCTAGAACTACCTATGCAATTAGTAGATGGGGCATATGGCGGCGCAAAAAGCGAGCTGCCTGAGGCAATCTTTTTTATGAAGCTTGCACATCAAAAATTTCAAGCAATGATGGCCTCTCCTTTTCTTGATGGAATTACAGTCATCGAGACAGCTGAGTTTGATGGTGCATTTGAAGGAATAATGGACTACGCAAAAAAGTATGAAGCAGACATGATTGTCATGGGCACCCACGGAGCAAGTGGTCTTCAGGAATTTTTTGTAGGCTCAAACACAGAAAAAGTTGTGCGCAACTCTGAAATTCCTGTACTGGTTATTAAAAACAGACACGAGAAATTTGAGATCAAAAACTTTGTTTATGCCCTTGACTTTCAGGCCGAAAACCACAATGCCTTCAAGCAAGCTATTGCTTTTGCAAAAATAAACGATGTAAAACTACACGGGCTGTATGTAAATACTCCAGGTGACTTTAGATCCACGCATGAAGTTGAAGCCCAGATGAAGAAATTTATTGATGAATATGGAGCTATAGACAATTATACTCTTAATATCTACAATGACTCCACCGTAGAAAGTGGTATCCTACATTTTGCAGAAATGGTAAATTCCGGTCTTGTTGGTATTGCCACTCACGGTCGTAAAGGGCTTGCTCACTTTCTAAACGGATCCCTAAGCGAGGGTCTTGTAAATCACGCAAATAGACCCGTGATCACTTTTAAAATATAAGATTACTTGCAAATAAAGCATTTGCAACTTCTATTTTTCGATTCGGAAAATCTTTTGATAGTTACACACCACATTTTTGCTCTTGCTACAATAAAGGTGCCCTATAACAGAAAAAAGCTAACTTTAATAAGTTAGCTTTTCTTCGTTGTACGGGCGAGAAGACTCGAACTTCCACACCGTGAGGCACCAGATCCTAAGTCTGGCGTGTCTACCAATTCCACCACGCCCGCATTTCAATAAGATCGTTACACATTGTTTTGTAACGGGGTGCAAATATAAAACATATTTTCAATTCCAAAATAATTTTTTGAATAAAAATTCGCTTTCAGATTTCGTATTTTTGAGGAAAACACCTTTTTATAATGCAAAACCCAAAAGATTATATCGATCAACACAAGGATCGTTTTATAAACGAACTCATAGAATTACTCAAGATTCCTAGCGTGAGTGCAGATTCCGCTTTCGCGAAAGCGACCCACCAAACCGCCTCTGTCGTAGCCGAAAGCCTGCGCAAAGCTGGGTGTGATTGTGTCGAAATATGTGAGACCCCAGGATATCCTATCGTTTATGCCGATAAAATCATAGACCCAGAATTACCCACGGTACTAGTTTACGGACATTACGATGTGCAACCACCAGATCCTGTGGAACTTTGGGATTCGCCACCTTTTGAACCCGTCGTCAAAAAAACAGAGCTACACCCAGACGGAGCCATTTATGCCCGCGGTGCCTGTGATGACAAAGGGCAGATGTATATGCACGTGAAAGCGATGGAATATATGACGGCAAACGATCAACTGCCGTGCAACGTGAAGTTTATGATCGAGGGTGAGGAAGAAGTAGGCAGTGAGAACCTCGCTTGGTATGTAGAGCGTAATCAGGAAAAACTGGCAAATGATGTTATTTTAATTTCAGATACAGGAATGATTGCAAATGATATTCCGTCTATAACCACAGGGTTACGTGGTCTAAGTTATGTGGAAGTAGAAGTGACAGGACCAAACAGAGATTTACATTCTGGATTGTATGGAGGAGCAGTAGCAAATCCTATTAATGTGCTCGCCAAAATGATTGCTTCCCTACACGATGAAAACAATCACATCACAGTAAAAGGGTTTTACGATAAAGTAGAAGAACTCTCGACAGCCGAACGCGAGAAAATGGCAGAGGCACCTTTCTCTTTAGAAAATTACAAGAAAGCGCTAGACATAGACGCTGTTTATGGAGAAAAAGGATACACCACAAACGAGCGCAACTCCATACGCCCCACCTTAGACGTAAACGGAATCTGGGGAGGTTATACAGGTGAAGGTGCAAAAACAGTAATCGCAAGCAAAGCTTATGCAAAAATCTCAATGCGTCTCGTGCCAAATCAAGATTGGAAAGAAATTACTGAGCTCTTCAAAACCCATTTTGAAAGTATCGCTCCCGCAGGTGTAAAAGTAAAGGTATCTCCACATCACGGAGGACAAGGCTATGTTACCCCGATAGACAACATCGCATACCAAGCTGCCGAAAAGGCTTACGAAAAGACCTTTGGCAAGTCGCCTATTCCACAGCGCAGTGGTGGGAGTATTCCTATAGTCGCCTTGTTTGAAAAGGAACTTAAGAGTAAAACGATTCTTATGGGATTTGGATTAGACAGCGATGCGATTCATTCGCCTAACGAGCATTTTGGAATATGGAATTACCTGAAAGGAATTGAAACCATTCCTTATTTTTACGAATATTTCACAGAGATGAGCTAGTAAATTTATGCTTACTCAAACCAAAAAATGGTCAATAGCTTTATACTACTGACCATTTTTTTATAGGGTATTGTTTGCTTTTGCGATGTATCCTGAGTACGACTCAGCGAAAGCGGAAAAACCATATCTCACACCGCAAGCCTACTACACCTCTAGTTTACTACAGATTAATAATACTGCAACACCATATCTTTAGGGTATTTTACTTCGTAATTAAAATTAATGGTAGTTCCTGCTCCGGCATCTAGAGATTTTTCCCAAAGAATACTTCCCGTGCCTTTATCATAGTCACCTCCTGCAAGATCGAGCGCCTCTATCTCTATCTTATTATTTTGCGATATAGGCAGTTGGTCAAAAATCTCAATACTAATTGCCTTAGGACCATTGTTGCGCACCGCAATCTCATAGCCAAAGGCTTCCACTTTCTTAGAGCTCAAAGTTCTTTTTGTAGAAAGATTATCTAGTAATCGATACTTTACAACAACGCGTTCATCTACACCCAGAGAAAGAGGATACTCATCTTTTGTGTAATTAGGGTTAATGGTCGTTTTTCCTATAAAATTCCCTTCAAAATAAAGGTTTGCTTCCGTGAGTAATAGATTAAGAGATCTCCAATTTTTTATTTTGGCGATTAGGAACGTTTCCTCCGTAAGTTTTGGGATGGTATGGTGCACATACTCGGCATTTACCTCTTTTGTGTCTAAAATAATCGTCTGCCCTTTTCCAGTAGAAGCTATAGATTGTTCTGAGTTGAGCACATAAACAGCATTAAACTGCTGTTCTACAACCTCCGTCACGGCTACATCTCCTAGTGCTTTTTTATTCTTAGCACGCATCTGTACGGAATTTACCATTTCTGGAGCAATAACCACTACTTCTTCTAAAGCATCCTCTCTAGCATAAGCATAAGTGGGTTGCTCGCGTATGTAAAATGGATTGAGAATAGGTCGGTTTTGGTTCCCTTTAGGTAAATAAGTAGACACCTTAAGCTGTACATTATCCCAGTCCTTACCTGTATTTTGATATATTTTCCCTTTTGTTACAAGTGATAACGGAGCCTCTAACGAGGTCGCTCTTATGTCATATAAAGGTTGCCATCCTGCGTTATTTACCACATAGGCCAGAGAAACTGTTGTTGTCATACTCCTGGATGCTTCTATCTCAAGGGTAACTAACTGTCTATTCTCATTACGTTCTGTGTTTGTCTCTGTAAGTTGCTTGTTTACCTTAGTTATGGAATCGCGCAGTTCTTTTAACTCCACGTCCAGCTTTATCTGTTTCTTAGTGATTTCTGGAATACGCTGGGCATAAAAGGTTGCCAGTTCGGCGAGTTGAGTGGTACTCCAACCTTCGTTTGTATTTCCTATTTTACGATTCTCTTCTATAAGTTGTATTTCCCCTGCGAGCGCACTTTTTTCTGCTTCTTTATATTTTATCGCAAGGTTAAGTGCATCGCGCTCGTCCATCAGCGCCTGCTCGCTTTCTGAAAAGGTATCTGCTTGTAGATAGTTGTTTCCAGGAGTTACAGACAATAAAGTGGCTCCGCTAGACAATCCTATCTGATACGTATTAGTATCAATGTAATTAGACAGGTTTTCTATAGTGATTGTGTTCTTACCTTTCACTAAAGAAACAGTACCACTTTCCTCCACCTTTGCAGATTGCAAATAGACCGTCACAGCCTCAGGCTTCGTTTTGACCGTTTTATCTTGTCCGTAAGTAATCGCCGTAACAAGGAATAGTAGTATAATGTGTAGTGTTCTCATAATCTTTTATTTAATACCGTAAAATTAGGCAGTACCTTATCCTCAAAAAAACATAAATGAGTAAAATGGTCTTTTGAACGCGTAAAGTGAGAAGTCCGAGCTGTAAATTAGACTAAAGAAGTTTTTGTTTTTTACGCTTTCGCTGAGTCGAGCTCAGGATAAATCGCGAAAGCGTAAACATAATTTCCTCCACACATTTGCTAAAATTAAAGTAGTTACAAAATCTTCAATCGCTCCCCAAAACTTGCAACCAAAGCTTGGTTTTTGCATCTTCGATATACCAATCAACCTTTTTTATGCGATTAAGTCACGAGTACCGCGAGCAATGGAGCACATCGAGTAAAGTTCTTTTTAGGCTTCTTTTTATTTACTTCTCCCTCTTTCTTTTCTTCTTTGTCGCTGGATCATTGCTCACACCTATCCTCGTAAAATTAGGCCAAGCCATAGGAAGCGAGGGACGACTGGAACGCTTTCCCACGGGGAGTGGTGACACGACTATGGCGTATCTCCAGCTATTATTTTTAGCCCTTATAACTCCACCGCTCACGATAATATGGAGTATTCTGGATAGAAAACGACCTTCTTACAATCAGTTTTTTTATTGGTTTTTAGTAATTCTCAGGATGTTTCTCATCCTCCAAATGTTCATTTACGGTTTTGCCAAAATCTATAAAGTCCAATTCCCCACAACATCCCTAGCACGGCTATTAATGCCTATAGGCGATATGTCACCTATGGGACTTGCGTGGACATATATGGGACACAGCGAGGGGTTCAATATGTTTGTGGGAATTATGGAAGTGCTGGGCGGATTGTTGCTCATCCCACGTAGGACGCAAACGCTGGGCGCATTTATCACAATAGGAGTGATGACGCAAGTGATGATGATGAATTTCTTTTTTGATATTCCTGTAAAGTTACTTTCTGCCCATCTTGTGATAATAGCACTCATAATTTTTCTGGCAGACTGGAAAAGGTTCAGTCAAGTCTTCATTAAAAACGAGACTGCTTCATCCCTAAAATATTACGAAGTCTCTCGAGATCCGCACTACAAGAAACTCATCTTCTGGTTTAAAGTTATTGTCGCTTCCATTCTTATTGGTTTAATGTGTTGGCAGGGATATTCCAGAGAGCGCAGTTTTGGGGACAAAAGAGAGAAACCCGAGTTGTATGGGATTTGGGAGGTTTCCACTTTCGTAAAAAATGCAGATACCCTACCACCACTCCTCACAGATCAAAACCGCTGGCGATACCTCATCGTAGACCGAAAAGGAAGCGCAACCATAAAATATATGACTGACAAAATGGTCTGGTACGACTTTGAAGTAGACAAACCCAACCAAAGCCTATCCATTTACAGAAAAGTAGACAGTACAGCGGTAAATACCTTTAAATTTGCACGCAGAGATTCTACATTGCACATCGACGGTATTTTTTATAAGGATACATTACGTGTAGATTTTAAAGCAAAGGACCTCTCAAAAATTGAGCTCCTTAATCGTGGTTTTCATTGGGTAAATGAAACTCCTTACAACAGATAATTTAAGAATGCAACAACCTGCTTCATTTTATAAAATACAACTTAAGTCACACAAGACTACCCTGAGCACACTCAAGAAAAAGCTCAACCTTTCTAGTAGTGTTCGATTACTGCTATTTATAGGAATAGGTGTGATGGTATACTTTACTTTCAACACCCCAAAGCTCGCTGGTGTGATTGCGATAGCAGGAATTGCATTCTTTCTATTTCTAGTGACCCGTCACGCAAAACTTAAATTACAACGTGATCTGACGAAAGCCCTTATAGCTATAAATACTAAGGAATTGCAAGCGCTGGAAGGAATCTATCAAAACTTCCCAGACGGCAACCAGTTTTACAATCCAGAGCACTTTTACAGTCAGGATATAGACCTCTTTGGGCGAGGGTCATTTTATCAATATGCAAATCGTACGGCGCTCGAGAGTGGTGCTCAGGTTTTTGCAGATACACTTCTTGCTAATGATATAGACCATATTCCAGAGAAACAGGAAGCCATAAAAGAACTCAGCAACCTTCCAGAGTGGCGACAAAGATTCTCGGCTATTGCAAGTCTTGTAAAAACAGAAATTCCAGCAGGTGATGTCGTAAGTTGGCTTGATAATTACAAACCGTTTACTCCCAAACACATAAAAACTATTGCGCGTATTTTCGGCATACTCTCAGTACTGATTTGTGCGCTTTATGGGTTCAGTATCATAAGCGGGTATTGGGTGTTTGTGATTTTTGGTCTTGGCCTCTTTATCTCTGCGCGATTTATGGGAAAGGTGAGTATGTTGCACAACAAAGCTTCAGAGGTACAAACTACCTTTCAGCAGTATGCGCAATTGTTGTTTGAAATTGAGGAGCAGGAATTTTTGAGTAGTACGCTTTCGCGAAAGCGTAAAAAAATTATTTCTACAGACCGTTCAAGTTCTGGAATATTAAAAAAATTTTCGCGTTATCTGGATGCACTCGATCAGCGCAATAATGTACTGGTAGCGGTTTTTGTAAACGGATTTTTCCTGCGCGACCTTATCATTGCAAGTAATATCGAGCAATGGATTAAAACGTATGGTCAAGATGCCGAAGTATGGTTTGAGACCATCGCGTTTTTTGACGGATACAATAGCTTAGGCAACTATGCCTTTAATCATCCCGAGCACACCTATCCAGAAATTACAGATTCAAAAACGACCATTCACGCTACAGAAGCAGTTCACCCGCTTTTAAAAGCAACAACGGCCGTTCCTAACGACATAGCTATAAACCGAAATGAGTTTTTTATTATCACAGGTGCAAATATGGCGGGTAAAAGTACCTTCCTGCGCACGGTAGCGTTGCAGATTGTTATGGCAAATGCTGGTCTACCCGTAAGAGCGACAGCTACTACATACACACCCATAAAACTCATCACGAGTATGCGCACCACAGATAGTCTTACGGATGATGAGAGTTACTTTTTCTCAGAGTTAAAACGCCTTAAGTTTATTGTAGATGCGATTAAAGAAGATGAATACTTTATCATTCTGGACGAAATATTGAAGGGCACAAATAGCACGGATAAGGCTACAGGTTCTCGCAAGTTTGTGGACAAGCTTGTTCAAGGTGGTGCCACGGGAATTATTGCCACGCACGACTTAAGCCTGTGTGAAGCGTCAGAGACTTTACCAGAAGTAACAAATTATTACTTTGACGCCCAGATTATAGACGACGAACTCTTCTTTGACTACACCTTTAAAAAAGGGATTTGTCAAAATATGAATGCCAGTTTCCTACTCAAGAAAATGGAAATTGTTGATTAAGCCATTTTGACTTTACACAAGCGGTTCAATCTTGTTTGTTTAACTTTAACTCCAATCCAAATCCATAGATTATGAAACTAGGAGCATTTTCGGCAAGTTTGAGTGTGAAGGACTTGCAAGTATCTCAGGAATTTTATGAGAAGTTAGGATTTTCAGTTTTTGCTGGTGATCCAGAGCACAACTACCTCATTATGAAAAATGGGAATGCGCTCATTGGACTTTTTCAGGGAATGTTTGACCAGAATATTTTAACCTTTAATCCAGGTTGGGACGAAAATGCAGACCCTGTTGATACATTTGATGATGTAAGAGCAATTCAAAAAGACCTAAAAGCAAAAGGATTAACATTAGAAAGAGAAGCAGATGAAGATGGCGAAGGCCCAGGAAGTATCGTACTTTCTGACCCAGACGGTAATGCTATTCTTATAGACCAGCACGTTTAAATGAGAGCATTTAAAATGTCCAAGGCCCCCATTACATTATATAACCCCATAATTAAAAAACATTGGACAGTCTTACACAAATAGTGCTCGGCGCCGCGGTGGGCGAAGCCGTTCTTGGCAAGAAAATAGGAAATCGTGCGATGCTCTGGGGTGCCATTGCTGGAACTATACCAGATCTAGATGTCATTGCGCGCTACCTTACAGACACGATTACGGCTACAGAAATGCACCGTGGTTTTAGCCACTCCATAGTTTTCTCCATCTTGATGGCTCCTATTTTAGGTTGGCTCGTGCATCAAATCAAGAAACGACCTGATGTCGGCTGGAAAGGATGGTCTTGGTTGTTCTTTTGGGGACTTTTTACGCATCCGCTTTTGGATGCTTTTACGACTTGGGGAACGCAACTGTTTTGGCCTTTTGAAACACGGCTCGCATTCAATAATATTTTTGTGATTGATCCTTTGTATACGCTTCCGTTCTTGACGTGTGTGATTATTGCAATGACGAGGAGGCGAGGTACGCTTTCGCGAAAGCGTATAAACAACCTCGGTATATATTTAAGCACCGGCTATCTTGCCATTACCTTATTGCTCAAGTGGGTCGCACACACAAAAATCACCGAAGCTTTAGAAAACCAAAACATTGCATACACGCAAATTTCTACCCGTCCTGCTCCTATGAACACTGTCTTATGGAATGCAAATGTGGATGCTGGAGACAACTATTTGATTGGGGACTACTCGTTATTTGATAGTGAACCAGTCTCATTTAAAGCATACCCAAAAAATCGTAAAGCCTCAGAAAAACTTGCAAGTCGTGATGAGGTAAAGCGTCTCATCAATATTTCTGAGGGGTGGTATATTCTAGAAAAAGAAGATGGAACGTGGATATACAATGATCTCCGTTTTGGGTTAATCCCAATAGATCCTGAGAATCCTCAATTTGTATTTCGCTATAAATTAACCGAAGAAAACGGCACCATCATCGCAACCGAAGATCGTCCAGAAACTGAAAATATGGATGCTGTTTTAGGAACGCTCTGGGAGCGTATTAAAGGGAATTAGTCTTCAAAATTTTGAGGAAAATGACCTTTTATGACTTTCATCAAATTTTCTTCGGTAAGCGGCTTGTTATCAAAATGCTGTAAGAGTTTAAACCCTGCGGCCTTTTCTCTATCTACTGGAGAGGTAGATGTTGTAAGCATTGCAATGACAACGTCTGCCTTTTGTATATCTTCCAGCTTCTCGTAGTGCTCAAGAAATTCCCAGCCGTCCATCCCTGGCATATTGATGTCCAAAAATATCAAACTAGGACGTGGATAATTCTCATTGATCAACGTCTTGAGGTAATCTATACCCTCTTCGCCAGAATATTTGATTGTTATCTTATCTGTAACCTGTGCTTTTTTAATTACTCTAGAATGTACGAAGTTGTCCGACTCTGAGTCGTCTATCAAAAGGATTTCTCTTAATTTTTTCATATGATCTATTTTTTAAGGGTAAATTTAAAAGTGCTGCCCTCGCCTAATGTAGAAGTCACACTTATTTTACCGCGATGTAATTCTATAATTTTTTGACAAAAGGCAAGCCCTATTCCCGTACCCTCGTAGTCCTTAGCACTATGAAGACGAGTAAACATATTAAAAATTTTATCGATATGTTCTTCCTTAATCCCTAGGCCGTTGTCTATAATTTTAAACTCGTGGAAGCTCTTAAGTTCTTTATAAGCGATGTGAATTTTAGGTGATCGCTCTGGTGGAGTAAATTTAATGGCATTGTTAATCAAATTCATAAACAATTGCCTAAGTTCAACAGGATACCCGTTTACCTTAGGGAGGTCATCTTGAGTGATAACAACTCCTCTTTCATTTATACGAACGCTAAGATCTTCTTTAATATTTGTAATTAATTCGTTGAGAAAGACATCTGCTTTCACACCAGACTTACCTAATCTACTATAATTAAGAAGCCCCGTTATCAAATCTTTCATCCTAGAAGTAGCACCTTTTATAAAACCAAAGTACTGACCTGCTTCTTCATCCAGCTTATCCTTATATTCCTCTTCAAAAATATCTATAAAATTATCTACTGTTCTTAACGGCTCCTGTAAATCGTGAGATGCTATGTATGCAAATTGATTGAGCTGTTTGTTCTTATCCTCCATCTGGAGTAGCAAATCTTCGTTTATTAAAACTTGTTTTTCTTTCTCTTTTATTTCCTCATCTCGTGAAGTAACCATATCAGACAACATATCGTTACTTTCTTCCATCATTAGGAATAATGGAAATAATCGTTTTCTCAACATAAAAAGGCTGAAAAACATAATACCTAAACCAATTATAATTAAAATTAGGCCAATGATGTAAATCAAGTCTGCGGTAGATTTACGCTCTTCTAAAAGCATATTTTCTTCCATAAGCATCGTATCTCGTAGATTCTCAATACTTTTTATAAGCCCTTTTACTTCATCTCTATTACTCCTGTTTATATTTTCACTTGCAGACCCAACTACATAACTTTTTATATTCTCATCCATAATGAGAATACGCTCGTTGATGAGTTCATTTAAAGTCGATAATGACTTCATTTGCACATCATTATCCTGAATTTTTGATTGAAGCACATCAATTATAGGTTGAATTTTATTTATCTCAACCTTATAGTCAATTCTATATTCTTCATCCTTAGTAAGGATATATCCTCGGTGTAAGCTTTCTGCTTTAATAACCTTCTCTGAAAGATTAATAATCGTAGACTTAACTTCACTTGTATGCGTAACCCAATCTTGAGCATATTGTGATGCAAAATACATTACCGCCACCATTACAACTACAGAAAGGGTTGCAAAAAAGCTGGTGTAAATGGACTTTATAATCTTATCAGAATGTTCGTGTTCCATTAACGAAAAGAGAGGAATTTAAGGACTTTGTCTTTAAAAGACTCTAACGCCATTTTATCTTCGGCAGCTTCATAATCATACTCTCTCAAAAAATCAGAAAGCTCTTTTGCCTTGGCTTCCTTGTCGTGCTGGCGCTGTAAACGCTCCATAAGCTCCTGCTTTTCCTGTATGAATCTCTGGAAAAGGGGCTCTAGTTTTTCACTAAGATTAGAAAGATTTTCCTTAAGAAAAAATGCTGATGCGCCTTCCATAATAAGTCTAGCGGCCTTTTCCTCATTGTTAAGGTTTCCAGTAATAATAATAACAGGGATTTCCTTGTTAAATTCTTTTACAGCTTTTATTACATCAAAACCTGTAAACCCTACAAGGTTAAAATCACTTATCACAATGTCTGGCACCATTTGTTTGAGTGCCACAGAAAGAGACAGCTCTTTATCTGAAATACTAATTTCTGCATTGCTACAAAATTTCTTGATCTGTTTCTGAACTAAAAATGCATCCGACACAAGGTCTTCTACAATTAAAATACGTAAAGGAGTATCTATCATAAGGTAAGTATTGATTGGTGATCAGTATACCGCGTAAAGATAAACGTTAAACAAAATCACCTACCTTTTTAAATCTTAAGATTTTCAGAAAAGATTTAACATTTGAGGTATAATGTAATTGTATCAGAAAAATAGAACACTATTGACCTCTAAACTGCGTTGGCACCGTTCCTTTTAACTCTTTAAAAGTGCGATTAAAATGAGATAATGTCTGGAATCCAGATTGTTCTGCAACTACTGCGACGGGGAGTTCTTTACTGGTAAGTAGCAACTCACAGGATTTCTCTACACGCAACTCCATAAGAAACCGGAAGTAGGTTTTATTCGTTCTTTTCTTAAAGTACTTGCAGAAGGCATTGGGCGTCATTGTGGCAACTTCGGCAACGTCATTTAAGGTAATTTGTCTTCGATAGTTCTCTAGCGAATATTCAAAAATTGCGCTCATTTTTTTACCCTCTTTTTCGGAAAGCATTTTATCCTGCACAAATTGAGAAAGATGTTCCCCTTTGGCCACCTGAAGGACTGCGACTAAATCAATAAAATGTTTCAGCTTGTGCATTCCTTGAGCACTTGCGATACTCTGAAATAATATATTTAGAGCTGGTGTGGTGGTTGTTTTAAAGCCCGCTTTCGCGAAAGCATAAAAATCCCCAATCCCCTTCCCTTCATCTAATTGTAAAAACAAATCGCCGAAGGCCTCAACACTAAAAAAAACAGAATGCATCATCGCCGAAGTATCTGTATTGCGAAAAACGTGGGGTTGCTGCCCACCTATGATGATAACATCTCCCGCGCGGTACGTATGCACCGCATCACCTACTAAAAGCGTTCCTTCTCCCTTTATAATCAAGCTTATCTGCACCTCTTTATGTTGATGTAAAAAACCATACAACGACCCACTATCTACTTGAAATAGTAGTGCAGCGTTTGAGGGTTTGGGTATTTTAAAAGGCAGAACTTTCACGCATCAAAGATACTTTTTTAACTCAATAAGAACACTATAGTTGATTTTTGGATAATTTACGCATAGTAATGGATAATTGGAGGGGAAAGATTGAAACCTCGAACTACTATTTTTGACATAGAAAACCTACCAACAAAATTTACATTTTACACTATGATACAATGGAAAGGCGTGATGCCCGCAGTAACCACAAAATTTACAGATAACGACGAGTTAGACCTAGATATGTTTGCCGTAAATATAAAAGCACAGTTAGACGCTGGAGTTCACGGGATCGTCCTGGGCGGAACATTAGGAGAAGCCAGTACACTGGAAGATCACGAGAAAAGGACTCTAACTACAGAGACTGTAAAACTTGTAAATGGTAAAGTGCCTGTGCTCATAAACATTGCAGAGCAAACGACTAAGGGCGCCATTGCCGCCGCTCAAAAGGCGCAAGATGATGGAGCAACAGGTTTAATGATGTTGCCTCCTATGCGCTACAAAGCGGGCGATCACGAAGTGGTCACGTATTTTAAAGCAGTGGCAAATAGTACGGACCTACCCATTATGGTATACAACAACCCTGTAGATTATAAGATTGAAGTCACGCTGGATATGTTTGACGACCTGCTTAAGTGCGATAATATTCAAGCCGTAAAAGAAAGTACTCGGGATATCTCAAATGTGACGCGTATCAAAAACAACTTTGGCGATAGGCTCAAAATTATGACAGGTGTAGACACGCTCGCATTAGAGTCATTACTTATGGGTGCAGACGGATGGGTTGCAGGACTTGTATGCGCATTTCCAGCAGAAACAGTTGCGATTTACGAACTTCAAAAAGCTGGAAAGATCAAAGAAGCACTAGAAATATACAGATGGTTCCTTCCCTTGCTAGAGTTAGATATAAACCCGAAATTAGTACAAAACATAAAACTGGCAGAAGTCCACACGGGAATCGGCACAGAAACAGTTCGTGCACCTCGACTTCCATTATCTGGTGCAGAACGTGAGCACGTGCTTTCAGTCATAAAAACTGGAATTAAGAATAGACCAACGTTACCCGATTATAAAAATCTGTAAGATTCACTTCTCCACTCTTTGGGGCGGAGGAACGAGAAATTTAATCTATAATGTTAGAGATAAGACCCTCTTGTGAACATTGTGACAAATCATTACCCTACGATTCAACAGAGGCAATGATATGTACGTTTGAATGTACGTTTTGCAAGGACTGTGTGGAAAATGTTTTACGCAAAATTTGCCCTAATTGCGGTGGTGGTTTTGAAAGGAGACCCGTTAGACCAAAAGAATTACTAGAAAAATATCCCGTTTCGACGAAGCGGGTTTACAAGCCCGTAGATATAGAGGCACATAAAAAGAAACACAACTTATGATAACAGGAAAAAATCAAATAGGTTTTAATCAAAGTGCCCAAGGCTCAAAGACCTATCACACTATAAATCCAAAAACAAACGCTACTAATCCTACTACATTCCACGAAGCGACGCAATCGGAAATTGATACCGCTTGCGCAAAAGCAAAAGATGCCTTCACTTCCTATTCCAAAACTACAGGTACTGAACGTGCCAAATTTTTAAGAACCATTGCCTCCGAAATTGAAGCACTAGGCGAATCGCTCATCCAGATGTACACTACCGAAAGTGCATTGCCAGAAGGAAGGGCTAATGGAGAGCGAGGACGCACCCTGGGCCAACTCAGAATGTTTGCAGACCTTGTAGAAAATGACGACTGGCGCAACCCCACCAAGACTGGAGAAAACAATGGGCTTAGAAAAGCCTTGATCCCTATCGGACCTATTGCCGTTTTTGGAGCTAGTAATTTCCCATTGGCATTTTCTACAGCAGGAGGAGACACGGCTAGTGCCCTTGCTTCTGGGTGTCCCGTAATTGTAAAGTCACACCCTATGCATTCAGGAACAGGAGAAATGATTGCCACAGCAATTACAAAAGCGGCGCAATCTTGCGATATTCCAGATGGAGTTTTCTCAAATCTAAACAGTTCTGGGATTGAAGTGGGAGAACAACTCGTAAAACATCCAGCCATAAAAGCGGTTGGTTTTACAGGAAGTCATAAAGGCGGGAGGGCGCTGTTCAATTTGGCAGCAAAACGGGATTCCCCCATCCCGGTTTTTGCCGAAATGGGTAGCATCAATCCCGTCATAATTACCACAAAAGCCATCAAAAAAAGAGGTGCCGAACTTGCCGAAACCTATGCAGGTTCCATTACGATGGGCGCAGGACAATTTTGTACAAACCCAGGACTCATTCTTACAGTAGTGAGCGACGAAACAACCGCCTTTGTTCAAGATCTTGCAGATAAGACCGCCGCGCTAGATGCACAATGTATGTTAGGTCCCAACATTGTAAAAACATACGTAAAAAATACTCAGGAAATGCAATCTCAAGAGGGCTTAAAAATAGTTGCTACCACCCAGAATGCATCGGGAGATAATATGGCTCAAGCACAAATAGCAACAGTTTCTGGAAAGCATTTTCTTAAGAATTCCACCTTACAGCAAGAGGTTTTTGGCCCTTTCTCGCTCGTTGTTCAGTCGCAAGATACAGATGAGCTCCTCAAAATTATTCACACCTTAGAAGGACAGCTCACGGCAACCCTGATTGCCGAAGATGAAGAATTAAATGAATTACAAGAAATCACAACAGGGTTACAAGAAAAAGTGGGTCGTATTATTTTTAATGGTGTTCCCACAGGAGTTGCCGTGGAGGATGCAATGACACACGGTGGTCCTTATCCTGCGAGTACAGACAGCCGGTTTACGGCGGTGGGGAATCATAGCATCCTGCGCTGGGTACGTCCGTTTAGTTTTCAGGATTTTCCTGAAGCGCTGTTACCAGAGTATTTAAAATAATATCAATATTATGAAAGCAGTCAATACCTTTTTGCTAGCACTATTTTTTCTTCCACTTTCGGCGCAGACGGCCTCGGAGCGACTTTCGGCAGTAATTGATACGGTTCAAAACCGAAATAGTGTGGACTATGGGAAGTACCCTATGGGACTGTTTTCAAAAAAGGTGTTTGAAGATGATGCCGCTTTTGCGAAAGCGCAACTTGCAACATTAAACGCCATCTCGCCAGAATCATTGACCGAAACAGAATCGATATCGCTAGAATTGCTCAAATTCAGACTGCAGGAAACCATAGATTATTTTGAATATGAAAGCTATCTGAATCCGCTGTTGTCTGACTCTGGATTTCATAGTAGTTGGAATTATATGGTACGCCCCATCACAAGTTACGAGCAAGCAAAATCCTATCTCAACAGACTCAATGCGCTTCCAGATGTAGTCGAGCAGTATTTGCCCTTGCTACGCGAAGGATTAGAAAAAGGAATGTCGCAACCTCGCGTTATATTTAACGGTTATGAAAGCACCTACGACTCTCAGATTGTAGACGATCATAAAACGAGCTTTTATTATGAGCCTTTTCTGACATTGCCGAGTACGCTTTCGCGAAAGCAAAAAGATTCACTTCTCGCTCAAGCAAAAGTGGCTATAGAAAAGAGCGTGGTTCCTTCCTTCAAGAAAGTAAAGACCTTCTTTGAAACAGAATATTTCCCAAAAACACGAACATCCATAGGCGTATCTGACACGCCAAACGGCAAGGAATACTATCAAAACCGCATCAACTATTACACAACGCTAGACATAACCGCAGACGAAATTCATAACAAAGGATTATCCGAAGTTGCCCGTATCAAAGCGCAAATGGAGGACATTATCAAGGAGGTAAACTTTAAAGGCTCCTTTGCAGATTTCCTACAATTCCTGCGTACAGACGAGCAATTTTATGCAAAAACACCAGAAGAACTTTTAATGATTGCCCGGGATATGGCAAAACGAGCAGATGCGCAATTACCTAGATTCTTCAAAACACTACCTCGCAAACCCTATGGTGTTGCCCCCGTACCAGATGCCATCGCTCCCAAATATACAGGAGGTCGCTACGTAGGAAGTGCAAAGGGCAGCACAAGCCCAGGATATTATTGGGTAAATACTTACGACCTACCAAGCCGGACATTATACACATTGCCAGCGCTTACCGTACACGAGGCTGTTCCTGGACATCATTTACAGGGTTCGCTCACACAAGAATTGGGCGATAGCATACCGCAATTTCGACGTAATATGTATGTAAATGCGTATGGCGAAGGCTGGGGACTCTACTGTGAATACCTCGCCGCCGAAATGGGAATGTACACCACGCCCTATGAGCGTTTTGGCCAACTCACCTACGAGATGTGGCGCGCTTGCCGTCTGGTAGTCGATACTGGAATACATGCCAAAGGCTGGACCCGCCAGCAGGTGGTAGATTATATGTCTCAAAACACAGCGCTGTCCATACACGAAGTAAACACAGAAACAGACCGCTATATCTCGTGGCCCGGACAAGCACTTGCCTACAAAATGGGCGAACTCAAAATTAGAGAACTACGAACACTTGCCGAGGAAGAATTAGGAGCACAATTTGACATCCGAGAATTTCACGAGATAGTGCTGGAGCAAGGTACGGTGACTTTAGCTATTTTAGATAGACGGGTTCGGGAGTGGATTGAGAAGGAGAAAAAATAAAAAATTAGTATAACCTTGATGAGATTTCCGCCTTCGCGGAAATTTAATAAAACTATGAAACACACCTTCACCTGCATAGACGCCCACACTTGTGGCAATCCTGTGAGACTTGTAGTACAAGGAGGCCCACAACTCATAGGAAATACAATGAGTGAGAAAAGACAACATTTCCTCAAAGAGTACGACTGGATACGCAAAGGGTTGATGTTTGAGCCTCGCGGTCACGATATGATGAGTGGGAGCATTCTTTTTCCACCTCACGATCCAAAAAATGACTTTGCGATACTCTTTATTGAGACTTCCGGCTGTCTCCCTATGTGCGGTCACGGTACGATAGGTACGATTACGATTGCTATAGAAGAAGGAATCGTAAAACCTAAAACCCCAGGGAAAATCAGGATGGAAGCTCCCGCTGGTCTTGTAGAAATTGATTATCAGCAAACTGGAGATAAGGTAGACTGGGTAAAGCTCACAAATGTTCCTTCCTTTCTTGCGGCTAAGGATTTAACCATCAAATGTCCTACTTTGGGCAAGATCACTTTTGACGTTGCTTATGGTGGGAATTATTATGCGATTGTTGATCCTCAAGAGAACTTTTCTGGCGTTCATGACTTTCGCGCAAGCGAGATAATTTCATTGAGCCAAGTGCTGCGCGAACTGATTAATAAAAAATATCCCAATCAATTTATCCACCCAGAAAATCCAACTATAAAGGATGTTACTCATATGCTGTGGACAGGAAACCCAATAGATATTACTTCAGACGGGCGCAATGCCGTTTTTTATGGAGATAAAGCGATTGATCGTAGTCCCTGTGGGACGGGAACTTCGGCGAGGCTGGCTCAATTGTATGCTAGAGGAAAACTAGAAATAGGACAACCTTTTGTACACGAAAGTTTTATAGGGTCGACTTTTGTAGGACGGGTGGAAAAAGAAATGACTTTAGGAGTATATAAAGCCATTATCCCGAGCATTCAGGGATGGGCGAGGGTATATGGACATAATACAATCACAATAGATGAAGAAGATCCGTATGCGTTTGGGTTTTCGGTGATCTAATTAAGACTGTAATTTATAGATAAGTGGCAGTTCAAAAAAACATAATAGTAGTAGGTGGTGGCATCATTGGTCTTTCCTGTGCTTATTTTTTAGAAAAATCTGGACATCAGGTAACCGTGATTGACGCCTCAAAAATGGATGGCGGAGCCTCCTATGTAAATGCGGGATATCTTTCCCCCAGCCACCTCGTACCGCTCGCAGCACCTGGAGTGATGAAGCAAGGGATAAAGTGGATGTTTAATCCTAAAAGTCCGCTGTACATAAAGCCACGATTGAATCCTGATTTTATAAAATGGTCGCTGGCTTTTAATCGGTCTTGTAATGCGACTCACGTACGCAAATCTATTCCTGTGATGAAGGAAATTGCGGTTTTGGGCAGGGATTTGTATCACCAAATCAAGCAAGAGGAAGGTTTTAATTTTCAGCTGGAGAAGAAAGGATTACTAATGCTTTGTAAGACGGAACAGGCCTTACATCACGAGGATGAACTCGCCCAAATTGCAGTAAAAGAAGGGCTTGTTGCACGCACTATTTCGGCAAAGGAGGTTCAAGAAATGATGCCAGATACTACGCTGGATATCGTGGGTGCTTCCTATTTTGAATGTGACCACCATACTACTCCGGGTGAATTTATGAGGGAGATGAAAACGCATCTTTTAAAGAAAGGTGTTATCATTCGGCAAGAGGAAAAGGTTGTGGATTTGAATACTGATAATGGCAAAATTACTTCCGTCATTACAAATAAAGAAACATTAAAAGCAGACGAATTTGTCCTTGCGGCTGGGAGTTGGACGAGTACGCTTTCGCGAAAGCTAAACCTCAAACTACTCCTTCAAGCAGGAAAAGGATATCGCATACAGACTACAAAAGAAACGGGAATTACCTACCCTTCTATTCTCGCCGAAGCTAAGGTCGCCATCACACCTATGAATGGATTTACCCGTTTTGCGGGAACAATGGAAATCGCGGGAATAAATCACAGCATCAACAAAAAACGTGTAGACTCCATCGCCGAAGGTGTATCAAAATACTTCCCAAACGTACACGTCACCTCCGAAGAAAAAAGTGACGCCGCCTGCGGATTGCGTCCTGTTTCTCCAGATGGGATGCCCTTTATAGGTAAGAGTGAGAAATGCAAAAACCTTACGATTGCCACAGGGCACGCGATGATGGGCTGGAGTCTGGGTCCGAGTACGGGGAAATTAGTGCAGGAAATTATAGATGAAGCATCTTTAAGTATGGGGATTGATGCTTTTCATCCAGATAGGAAGTTTTAATCTGCGAATTAATTATTCATCACAGGTGCGGAATTAATTTCGCACCTGTGATGATTTTGTGCATTTCATACACGCATAAAATCCTCTTGAAACACCTTTCTCAAATAATAAAGCAACGTCTCCGCATTCTCTTTTGAAAACACCATAGGTGGTTTGATTTTAATCACATTATGGTCTGCACCATCTGTGCTCATAAGGATGCTGTGTTCCTTCATTCTGTTTACGAGATAATCTGCATGGTCTGGTAATGGTCTCATCGTAGTGTCTAGCAGTTCAAAACCTAGAAATAATCCTTGTCCTCTTACGTCTGCAATGATCGGGAAATCTTTGGCGAGATTTTGTAATTCGGTTTTTAGGAACGCACCTACATCAAACGCGTGTTGTTGAAGATTCTCATTTCTAACAGTATCTAATACTGTTTTTCCTATCGCGCAGGAAACAGGGTTCCCACCAAATGTATTAAAGAATTCCATCCCGTTTGCAAAAGCATCTGCCACTTCTCGAGTACAGGCGACGACTGCAAGTGGGTGCCCATTACCTATAGGTTTTCCTATGGTTACAATATCTGGAACCACATCGTGCAACTCAAATCCCCAAAAGTTTTTTCCCACACGACCTACACCAGTTTGTACCTCATCAGAAATACAAATACCTCCCGCTTTTCTAACTGCGTCAAAGGCTCCTTTTAAAAACCCTTCTGGAAGTTCAATTTGCCCTCCACAGCTAATGATACTCTCTATGATAAACGCTCCTACACTTTCGTTTTTGTTATGAATGTTTTTAATACAATTCTCAACTTCAGCCAGATATTTTGCGCCAGCGTTTGCCCCTCGATGTTTTCCTCTAAAAGCGTCTGGCAATGGAAAAATATGGGTGAAATCTGGAGCTCCCGTCCCTCCTTTTCCATCAAATTTATAGGAGCTTATATCCACAGTCATATTTGTATTCCCGTGGTAGCCTATTTCTGAGGCGATCACTTGCCGACTTCCCGTTACTGCTCTTGCCATTCGGATAGCGAGTTCGTTTGCCTCACTTCCAGAATTTACAAAATGCAAAACAGAAAGTTCTGATGGAAGCGTTTCCAGCAAAGCCTCAGAAAAATCTACAATATTCTGATGCAGATATCTTGAGTTTGTGTTTAGGACTGCCATTTGATCGCGCCCTGCTTCCACCACAGCCCGATGCTCGTGACCTACGTGCGCTACATTATTTACAGTATCCAGATATTTTCTTCCGTTCTCGTCCAACAAGTATGCCCCGTTACCCCTTACGATATGGAGCGGCTCTTTGTATTGCAGGCTCATTCCTCGGCCTAGATGCTCAGAGCGGTAGTTTTTAATATGCTCTTTTGAAGGTTGTTTTTTACGCTTTACCGCTTCGCTCTCCCTTTGGTCGTGAATCTCGCAAGCTCGATTTCGCGAAACCTGTGCTGAGCGGGGTCGAAGTAGCGTATCTATCCCAAACAACTGCATCGGGTCGGGACAGATACTTTGCCAACTCTCAATCTCGTGCTGAAAGGCTACGCCAGGAAAATCATCTACATAATTTAATAGCGAAAGATGCACCTGAAAATGCAAATGTGGCGCCCAAGCACCGTTATCGTCCGGTGCGCCTAAATAGCCTATGCATCCTCCACTTTTGACAAGATCGCCTACGCGCACAGCCTCCGTAATCACTCGAGACAAATGACCGTACAAAGTGTAAAATGTAAGTTCGCCTTCTTGGTGTTTTAGAATAATAAGACCACCGTAGTTTTTATGCTGTTTTTGGTAGGTTGCCGTGACCACTTCTCCTTCTAAAATAGCGTGCACAGGAGTTCCTGCTGGAAGCCAAAAGTCTACCCCTAGATGTACGCTCCTACTCTGATTTCCATAATCGCCTTTTGTATCAAAACTATCATCAGTATAGAGCGGTCTGGGTTCTAGGTATCCGCCTGCAATAATTTTATCTGGCACCTCCTTTTGTAGTTGATCTATTTTATACTGAAACCAGTCTAGATTATTGAAGTCTATTTCGTGTCCTATCCAAGTGCTGAAAACACTTAAATCCAGCGGATGCACTTCGGTTCGATTAATGGTCGGGAAAAGTTGTTCTAAATTAAAATCTTGTTGTGAGATCCATTCGTCAAACGCTCTTCTTGATGGGTGTGGCGTGAGACCGCATATTTCGCGAAAGCGCACCAAAGCAAATTCCTCGTCTATCTTTTGCCATTTTTTCAATGCTTCCCAAGCAGGTTGCTCGCTTACAAAATGATACGTGTTTTCAGGTTCGGAAAGACGATTCATTGCGGCTTTTGTGACCGTGGTGGCCAGCCGCATCTGGATGGTGATGTAAAGATGCTCTAGCTCTGCCTCAGTTAGTATGCATTGCTCGTGATATCCATTTATGAGTGGTAAAATTGCTCGCAACGGCTCCAGATGCCCCATACTTGCATAAGCACAGGCGATGCCTAGATCATTAATGCGCTGGGTGTAAATTGCGTCGCCAAAATCTATAATTGCCGCTACCTCAGGTTTTCTAACATCTGTAGAAACTAAGATGTTATTCTCGTTTGCATCATTATGTACAACCTGTTTTGGCAATTCCTGATAGGTCGTTTGTACTTCATCAAATCTAGAAACTAGACCAGAAACGATTGCTAATTCCTCTCCATTAAAAAGAGACAACTTTTCCTTTATCCAAAGGGATTGCGCAGTATCCCAAGCTAACTCCCGATGTGCAAAAGGATGGTCAAATCCCGCGAGAGCCATCGTGATGTCTCCTGCTTTACGACCCAAACTTAGAGTGAGGTTTTCTGTTTTAGGATTTACGTGATTCCACAAACGACCGTCTATCCAAGTGATTAATCTAATGTAGCGACTGTTTCCTTGCTCATCTTTAAGTTGCAATAAATCCCGATTATTTAAAGTATTTTTTACTCGGGGCGCAGGAATATTGGGCCGCGTTTTTTCTAGATATTGTAAAAGTGCATTCTGAAACTCGAGTTCATCAGAATCCGTATTTGGACGTGATATTTTTAGAATAAAGGTGCCTCCATTATCAGAAACGATTTTAAAATTCTGGTCGAGTTCGCCTGGTAAAATGGTCGCTTTACCCTTCAATCCATAATTATTATTTAGGATTTCTGTTACTTGTGCAGTTGAAAAAACGGTGTGAGTAATGGCCATATAAATACATCGATTTTATATAGCCAAGATATACAATCAAGAAATGTTTGAAAAGTAAATTGACTACAACAATAGTACTTTTAAGGCAGATAGATTCATTCACAATATGCAAGCCCAATCGAGTTCTCGACTGCGCTCGAACAGACGCGCTAAACTGAATATTTAATTGCGCTCAAACGGAGAGGTTACTCTAGCCCAAAATCTTAGTCTGCCTGCGATAAAAGGCATCTTGCTGGCGTTTCATAATTTCTTTTGCCATTTTCTTTTTGTAGTTGTACAGTTCCTCATCATTTGCAATGTCCGTGTAGATGCGGTCGTTAAGGATATGGTCCGTTTGTGTGAGAACCTTGCGCTGTGCGGCCTTCTGAGCGCTCCACTCCTTAATGGTCATCTCGTGGTCTGCAAGTTTAATATCGTACTCGCCCATAGGGGAGATTAGTTTTGAGAAAATGGGTGCGGTTTCAATCGCCAGAAACAATAAGAAAATAAAGAGTGATGGCAACCATGGCAATTCGTTCATAGCATCGATGCGTGCCATCAGTCCATCAAAGTTGTTGATAATAGGCTGGCTGGTACTCACTGCGGTGTTAAATTCATCTCTTAACCCTATTTTTTCCGCTTCCGCGAAAGCGATTTTCTGCGCGTTTTCTGCTTTGAGGGCCGTGAGTTCGGCTAAAGCGGCGTCGTGCTTGTCTCGCTTTTCTTGATAGACGGGACCTTTGCCCAAAAGTTCTGTGCCTGCGGTTCCTTCGGCTTCGGCGATGTAGATGTCGTAGAGGTTATTTACTTCGGTTTCTTTAGTGGTGATTTCAGATTTTAAATCGGCGATTTGAGCATCCAGTTTGTTTGTTTCAGGTGTGAACTGCGCTAGGATTTCGCCCTGGTTCTGAACGGTAAACTCATTTTTTTGCGAAAGCATTACCCTGTCAATTTCCTTTTCAAAAATTTTAAGTTCTAGTGGTTTTGAGATGACTATTGCGATTATAACCGCGAGGATTAATCGCGGGATGGCCATCCCGAACTCCTTCCACCATTGATTGCGTTTTTTTAGTGTCGAAACAATAAAACGATCTAGATTAAAGATGACAAATCCCCAAAGGATGCCAAATAAAATAGCACGATAGATGTTGTCAAAAACAGTAAAAAGTGCGTAAGTAGCCGCAATGGTTGCGAGTACGGCTGTAAAGAAAACGGTGGCGCCTATGCCTGCGTACTTTGTTTTTTCGCCTCGGGAGCAAGTGTCGAGCACGTCACGGTCTGCTCCAGAGCAGAGGATAAAGAAGGATTGGATCATAACTTTGGTTCGTTAGGTTGGTTTTGTGTGGCTTCTTTAAAATTTTCGCGTAAGCGAAAGAAAAATCCACAACAAAAGATTGATTGATGAATAATCACGACAAGTTATCATAGCCAGACAAGCTCATTGTGAGACTATAAGAACGCAAAAAAATATAAAATGTTACAGAAGATGATCCAAAAAGTAATTTCCATCGTATGGAGCTACTCCATCTCCCCTGGCACGAACGGCGCTTCTTTCTGACTGCTTGGATATTCGAAAAGCTCAAGATCAAAGTAAGGGACTGCTGCTAGAAAATGGTCAAAGAGATCTGCCATTATATACTCGTAGTTTTCCCACTTTTTGTCTTTACTAAAACAGTATACTTCTAGAGGAACACCCTGTGCCGTAGGTGCTAGCTGGCGACACATTAACAGCATTTCCTTGTGGATGGCGCTGTGACCTTGAATATAGGTTTCCATGTATTTACGGAAAACGCCTACGTTTGTGAGATTTGTACCGTTAAGCAATAGCGACTTATCCGCATTGCTCTCTTCATTCATCTTATCTATTTTATCCTCCATATTTGATAAGTAGGAAGACACGAGATGGATTTTTTTAAAACGCTCTATTTCATCATCAGAAAGGAACTTGATGCTGTCTTGTTTAATGAGTAGTGAACGCTTAATACGGCGACCTTCACTATCTGTCATCCCGCGCCAGTTTTTAAAAGAGTCGGCAATAAGCGCGTAGGTCGGGATGGTTGTGATGGTCATATCAAAGTTTTGCACCTTAACGGTTGCAAGATTGATCTCGATCACATCGCCATCTGCTCCATATTTATCGAAGGTAACCCAGTCTCCTATACGTACCATATCGTTTATGGACACTTGAATACTGGCTACAAAACCAAGAATCGTATCCTTAAAAATCAATAATATAATTGCTGATGCCGCCCCAAAAGTGGTAAGCGCCTCTTTAAGGGAAATAGGCGTCACTAAACTGATAGCAAAGAATATCATAAACACCCAGGCAAAGATCATAAAGACCTGGATATAACTGTCTATGGGTTTATCTCTTAGTCCGGGAACTGTCTTAAAATAGTCTCTAAGCGTATGGAGGAAGGCCCTAATAATACGCAATGCAAGCACAATTCCCACCAATGTGAGCATAATAGAAAATAAGCGGTGGGTCTCTGGAAAATCGATGAGTACCACTGGCAACAAAACCAAGAGCATATACAATGGCAGAAGATGCGCCACCCGTCTAGGTGCTCGATTCTTGATGAGCAAATCGTCAAAATTCGTTTTAGAACGTTTAGAAATCCTGTACGCCACGCGACGCAACACTTTTCTAAATAGCGTATCGACAACAATGACAAGCGTCATAAGGATTATCCCTAGAATAAGTGCATTTATATACTTTGCACCATTCTCTGAAAGACCCAAGTTTATAAGATAATCGTAAAAGAAGTGCCCGATTTTTTGCATTGAATTATTTTAGGCAAAATTACATATCTTGTTATGGATAGCAGTATGGTTATTGCTTATTCATAGGGAATTAATATAAGTTTAAGAACTTAGGGATTTCCTATTGCTTTTGTTTTTTTAATGGGAGTCCGCTTGCGCTAAAACACAACTAGATGTTTTTCTATAGAGCATTTTATTTCAATTTGTGCCTACTTTGATCCAGTTTTCGGCTTGCCCGTTTTATGGTGAATGCTATTTTTCTTTTTCGTCTTTTAGTTATTAAATCCGTTATTGAGTGATTAATTCAATGAGAAATCTACCCGCGACAAGACTCGTTTTGTCAATGATTGATAGCAGATATTTACTGAATTGTTTTTCGCTCGTAAGGAGCTATTACCTTCGTTCGGGTCAGAAAGACGTTGCCGTATCCGTCGAAAGAATTTGATCATTGTGGTGGTGGTTATCACGCCAGAGGAGGGAACTGCGTGTATAAATATGTGTAAATAAGATTCTTATGTTTTTCTTCTTTTATAAGATTACTCATCAAAAATGTAAAATACATTTGAATAGCTCTACCTTGTTGGACAGAAGTCGCATCGTAGAAGCATCTTAATATAAGATATTGTCTAGAATCTCATCGACAATACTTTCTCGCATCATCATCTTATTATCTGTCATAAAAACCTGATGTACTTCTTTCTTAAATTGTCCCAGCTCCATAGCGGTGTAATGGAGCCACGATACATTTTTCTGAATTTTATATAGGCCCTCATCTTGGGAATCCTTGAGGATTTCTTGGTGCATTTTTTCAAAAGTTTCCGTATCCACTTTTGACTTGATAAGGTCTAGCTGCTCCTTAGATATATTATTATCTGCCTTAGCGCAAAGCAGTAAAGTGTAGATTTTTAATTCTTCCTTAGTCCATTGATTATTGTTCATAGTCGTGCATTTGAGTTTATATGATAAATACAGTATCGCTAGACAAGGAGTGCCCAACAATAGAAACGCAGGAAGAGGGAATTGCGCTCATAAATATATGACAATAAGTGTGTTAAATGATAAATTTGTTACAAATTAGCATTTTTAAAACTTATTACGCTTTTGCGATACGCTAAAAACGTATTTATAAAAAGCAAAAAAAACCACTCAACATACGTCAAGTGGTTTACATTTTATAAAATAAGTAACTACTTAATTTTTCATTTCTTCTTCATCCTTAATCTCAGAAACTTCTCTATTTTTTACATACTTTTCTAGCCATTGGTCTTGCTCCCACAACATATGAAGTATAGACTCTTTGGCCGCATAGCCGTGACTTTCTTTAGGCAACATAACAAGACGGGCAGTTGCTCCAAGTCCCTTAAGCGCATTAAAGTAGCGTTCACTTTGTAGTGGGTAGGTTCCAGAATTATTATCGGCAATACCGTGTACGAGAAGTAACGGTGTTTTCATTTTATCTGCATGCATAAAGGGTGACATCGTGTTGTACACGTCTGGGGCTTCCCAGTAGCTGCGCTCCTCACTCTGAAAACCAAAGGGTGTCAATGTCCTATTATAAGCCCCACTGCGAGCAATACCGGCTGCAAAAAGGTCAGAATGCGACAGCAAGTTTGCCGTCATAAACGCGCCATACGAATGACCACCTACTCCTACTCTATTCCGATCAATGTACCCTAGTTCATCTACCGCATCTATTGCTGCTTTACCATTTGCTACGAGTTGCTTTCTAAAACTATCATTAGGCTCTTCATCACCTTCTCCTACAATGGGAAACGACGCATCATCCAGCACTACGTAACCACGAGTTACCCAGTAGAGCATACTTCCATAATAGGGATATGTAAACTCATTGGGGTTTGCTGTACTCTGCGAAGCACTATTCTTATCCTTAAATTCACGTGGATATGCCCAGAGTATCATAGGCTTTTTCTCCTTTTTTACTTTGTCATAACCTACAGGTAAGTATAAGGTCCCCGTAAGCTCGAGTCCGTCATCACGTTTATAGGTAATCACTTCCTTATGTACATCTTGAATACTTGCAAATGGATTGTCAAAAGCCGTAATCTGCTTTAACTTTCCGTTCTTGATATTGCGAACGTAATAATTAGGGTACTCCGTAGGCGACTCAATACGAACGAGTATCTCACCCTTTTTCATATCGATTGCCTCTTGTAAATTCTCTAGTTTATCAGTGTATTTTGACTCGTATAATCGCTTCGTTTGTTGTGTTTTGAGATTTACCTCATCTATAAATGGAAACTGTCCTTTATCGGTATACCCATCTCCCATTCGGTACGCTTTTCCCTTTACTAGCGTAAGAACATTGCGGCCAAATTCATTTTCCTGCGACATAAAGTCTCCGGGATCGCTGTACACATCTTGGTAATTCCGGTCTACAATCACTTTTCCCTCGTTGCTCCCGTCTGACGGATTAAAAAGGTATTGTTTTGTATTACGCGTGTTCCACCAGTAATCATAAGCAATTGCTGTGTTGTCGTCTCCCCATTCAATCCCACTAAAACGGTTTATGGTTTTTAATACTTTTTGTGGCGCTTGCGCGAAAGGAGCCTCTTGCATCCACACCTGATCTCTAAAAGCCACATCAATCTCTGGGTCACCACTATCTAAAACTTCGGCCCAAACCAGCGTTGCTGGCTTGTCATCACGCCACTGCATCGAGCGTTTTCCCTTGCGGGCCGCCATAAATCCTTTAGGCAACTCCTCGATAAGCGGCACATTATTTACTTCTTTTATCATCTTTCCATCCGTATCATAAATCACGGACACCTGGGGGAAGCGACGGTATGGCACGATATAAGAAAACGGCTTCTCGATAGTTGTTATCATCCAGTACTTCCCATCTGGAGAATCTGAAATCCCGCTATACATTGCTGCATCCATAAATGGAGTTGTCTTACCCTGCATATCAATCTTTACAAGAGCAGAGGTTGCCAGCTGTTCAAAGTTGAACACGTCATTTGGATTTTGTAATAGATCTTGATAGGTTCTATTTTGAGCCTTGGCACCGTCACTTACAGATATTGTAGGTCCTGTGGGTACTGCGGCGGCTGTGTTAATTAACTCCTTTCGCGAAAGCGGAATCATCCTAACCAGCAAAGCGTTACCATCCTTAAACCAGCGTATGGGATTTCCCATATTTGCATTGACCTTAGGTTCAGAAATTTTAGAAACCTGAGCGGTTGCCACATCTAGCACCCATACCTCAACACCGTTTGAAACCGTGTTTGTAAGTGCCATCTTGCTTTCATCTGGTGACCAACTGAAATTTGCCAGTTTCGGATTTGCTGGAAGTCCCTTTACCTGCATAGGAGCACCGTCCAGGCCTTTGATTTTAACGTTGTTGTAATAGGTGGTCCTACTCCCGATGTTCGTTTTTGGGTTGATACGTAGGCCTCCCAGTCTCAATTCTTCTTCAGATAGGGTGGCGATGTCTTTATAGCTATCACGGTAAAGTAAAAGCATTTTATTTCCTTCTGTATTCATTACCACTGTAGGTGTCCGAGGTACATCTACAAGATCCAGAATTTCTTTAGGAGGTTTTTGATAGTCGAGATTAACTTGTGCAATGACGCTCGATGTTGCAATTAAGAAAAATAGCAACATACTTTGGATTATAATTTTCATAAGGATTGATGTTTTTCCTAAAATTACAGAAAAGTAATTACAATGTACTGGGCAACGCTGAAACTCGCCATCTGGCAAACAAAATATTAGGCACCCAGCACAGCCAGGCTAGGTATGGATAGAAATCCATAAAGGTCATTCCAGAAGCGATGCCTAAACCAAGATAAATACGCAATGTCACCGCACTAAAACAAAATGCATAACTATATATCATCCATCGTTCGTGGGCTTTTATATTTACTTTTCTTACGGAGATATATGCCAATGCCGTTGTCCAAAGCCAGCCAATACCGAGCAATGTAAATCCAGAAACAGCGATCCATCCTCCAGTTGCATACCCCGCAACGACAAGTCCCGAAAGACCACTAATCATCACAGAAATAACATAGATTTTACCCAGCGTTCTATGCAGTTTGAGCCTACGCTGTCTGAGCTTTTTAAAAAACTGAGTACTACCCACAAGAAGCGCAACTCCACCAAAACTAGTATGAACGTAAAATATAGGTTTGTACCAAGCGCTATTTAAAAGTGCGTCTGCCTTACTTCGAAAGAGCCCATCTGCGCCAGGTATCAATGCAAAAGCAATAGGATATAAGCTAATGACAACAGCAAGAACCACCATAGTAATGATCCAGAATGGTATTTTCTTATTTCTCAATGCCATAGTAAATGTATAAAAAGCTTAAATATATAATTTTACGACAAATAGTAGTTAAAGGTTTAAAATCATATTGATATGAAATCGTCATAGTATTTAGTAATGGACAGTTTATTTCATATTTAAGTCAATTTTAGGTAATGCTTTCTTTGTGATCACTGTTACGCAACAAAATCTCATTCGGACTGCTGTATTATCCTCCAGCTTTTCCACGTAAATAATTGTAAATTTGCCCGCTTAAACAAGGCTTTTGCTATTCCTCCTAAACTTGTTTTAAGGACAGCAAAACCAGTACTAAATTAGTTCTGATTCTTGACTCTATTAAATCTTGAATCCCTTTCGCGCAAGCGGAAAAAACATAAAATTATGAAATACCACTTTAATGCAATAGAAGCCAAATGGCAGAAATACTGGGCAGAAAAAGGCACTTTTCACGCTTCTAACGAGAGCGAAAAGCCTAAATATTACGTGCTCGATATGTTTCCTTACCCATCTGGCGCAGGGCTTCACGTAGGGCATCCACTGGGATATATTGCGAGTGATGTATATGCACGCTACAAGCGGTTAAAAGGCTTTAATGTACTGCATCCACAGGGATACGACTCTTTTGGATTACCAGCCGAGCAATATGCAATCCAGACAGGACAGCACCCAGCCGTAACGACAAAAGTAAACATCGAAGGTGGTGTGGATAATCAAGGCAATACGATTGCAGGATACCGCGCACAGTTAGATAAAATAGGTTTCTCCTTTGACTGGAGTCGCGAGGTACGCACCTCAGATCCACAATATTACAAGTGGACACAATGGATTTTTATCCAACTGTTTGAGTCTTGGTACAATTATGATACAAATAAAGCAGAGGATATTGAAGATTTGGTTTCCGCTTTCGCGAAAGCGGGGAACGCACAAATAAATGCCGCTTGCGATGAAGGCATAGCAACCTTTACAGCCGAAGAATGGAATGCCTTTTCAGAAAAAGAACAACAAGATATCTTATTAGGCTACCGCCTCACCTACCTTGCCGAAACTGAAGTAAACTGGTGCCCAGCACTAGGAACCGTACTTGCAAACGATGAGATTGTAAATGGTGTTTCCGAGCGTGGAGGACATCCCGTAGTCCGAAAGAAAATGACCCAATGGTCTATGCGAATCTCAGCGTATGCAGAGCGATTATTACAAGGTCTAGAAAATATAGACTGGAGCGAATCCATAAAAGAAGTGCAGCGTAACTGGATTGGAAAATCGGTTGGTGCTCAAGTAAAATTCAAAATTAAGAATGATGTCCGTTCGAGCACAGTCGAGAACTCGTTTATAGAAGTATTTACCACACGTCCAGACACCATTTTTGGCGTTTCGTTTATGACCCTTGCGCCAGAATTGGATTTAGTTCACGAAATCACAACCCCAGAACAAAAAGCTGAAGTTGACGCTTATATCGAAGTCACTGCAAAACGCTCTGAACGTGACCGTATGGCAGATGTAAAGACCATCTCTGGAGCATTTACAGGTGCTTATGCTGAGCATCCATTTACAAAGGAGCCTATTCCTATCTGGATAGGCGATTATGTTTTAGCAGGATATGGCACCGGAGCCGTGATGGCCGTTCCTTGCGGTGACCAGCGAGATTATAACTTTGCAAAACACTTTGGGATTCCTATTCCTAATGTTTTTGAGGGCGTAGATATTTCTGAAGAAGCCTTTTCAGATAAGGCAGCGACCGTAATCACAAACTCAGATTTTCTTAACGGTTTAAAATATAAGAAAGCTGTAAAACTTGCCATTTATGAGTTAGAGAAAATAGGCGCAGGAACAGGAAAAACGAACTATAGATTGCGTGATGCAGTTTTTAGCCGTCAACGTTATTGGGGAGAGCCATTCCCAGTGTATTATAAGAATGGTATTCCTAAAATGATAGATGCGCAGCACTTACCTATCGTCCTCCCTGAAGTAGAAAAATATCTTCCTACCGAAGAAGGAGAGCCACCGTTAGGACGTGCCGATGTTTGGGCGTGGGATACAAAGAACAATAAAGTAGTTTCAAATGATCTTGTCCGTTCGAGCGCAGTCGAGAACTCCGAGGATAATGGAGTTTACCCTCTTGAGCTTAACACGATGCCCGGTTGGGCAGGAAGTAGCTGGTATTTCTTTAGATATATGGAAAAGGCAAAGCGCGATGAAGTTTTTGCCAGCAAAGAAGCACTGGACTATTGGGGCAACGTAGATCTATACATAGGAGGCTCCGAGCACGGTACGGGGCACTTATTATACTCTCGTTTTTGGGTGAAATTCTTAAAAGACAGAGGTTTTGTGGGTGTGGATGAGCCTTTCCAAAAGATGATCAATCAAGGTATGATTTTGGGGGAGAGTGCTTTTGCATATGGATGCAAAATAAAACTCTCGGACTCGGAAAGTAAAATAGAAAAATTTTTTATTTCAAAAAAGGATTATGAAAATCTTGAAAATGGAGAAACTCCAGCAGAATTAGAATCTTGGTTAGAAAAGAAATACGGAGATAAAAAGCAGTGGGATTTCGAAATAAACTATGACCCGAGAATAAAGGTCAGAGTTTTTCTTAATTTCCTAAAAGGATTTACGAATGAGCTAAACGTAGAGGACTTCAAAAACTCTGAAATGTTTAAACATTACAAAGATTTTCAAGTTATTTCCAAGGACGGAATTTATCTCGTTGAGAGAGAGATTGAAAAAATGTCTAAATCAAAAGGTAATGTGGTAAACCCAGACGAGATTTGCGAGCAATACGGAGCAGACACCTTACGTATGTACGAGATGTTCCTTGGACCACTGGAACAAGCAAAACCTTGGAATACCGCAGGAATCTCTGGGGTACACAACTTCCTTAAAAAATTATGGAAACTCTACCATTCTGGAGCAGACGAGTCTTTTAATGTTACGGACGAAAGCGCAAGCAAAGACAGCTTAAAGACCCTTCATAAAACCATTAAAAAAGTAGAAGAGGATATCGAAAACTTCTCATTTAACACTTCGGTTTCTACATTTATGATTGCAGTAAATGAGCTTACGTCTCAAAAATGTACTTCTCGTGCAATTCTTGAACCACTGGTTATTCTTATCGCACCCTACGCGCCACACATTGCTGAGGAGCTCTGGGAAAAACTGGGACACAATGAATCAATTTCGGAAGCAGTATTCCCAATTTTTGACGCAAGTCATCTCGTTGAAAGCACAAAGAACTATCCTATTTCATTTAATGGAAAAATGAAGTTCACGTTAGAACTACCTCTTGATATGTCAAAGGATGAAATCGAGAAAACGGTGATGGCACACGAGAAAACACAGATGTACTTAAACGGCCGCGAGCCAAAAAAGGTCATTGTGGTGCCTGGGAAAATTGTGAACATCGTAGGATAGATGCCTGAAATAAACAACATCGAAATCATAGGGCTCATTGCAGCCTTTCTCACTACAGCATCCTTTGTGCCCCAAGTATACAAGACTTGGAAAACAAAGGATGTTTCAGGACTGAGCCTACCTATGTTTTCTATGTTCACCCTCGGGATTATTCTGTGGCTTATTTATGGGATATACAGCAATAGTATATCCATTATTCTTGCAAACACAGTTACTGTTGTCCTGTCTTTTATGCTCGTTTACTTTAAATTAAAGTATTCAAAGAGAAAATAGTTTAGTACTCCGGCTTCTTCCTATTTGCCTTCTTCTCTGCGTGTTGCTTTTTGGCTTTCAGCCGTTTGAGCTTTGCCATTTTTGATGGACGACGCTTTTTCCGGATGATGGGTGGGATGATGGCCACTTCTAGGAGTGCAAAAAATCTTTTAGTAACATCATCTTTATTACGATGCTGGCTGCGGGAGTCCTGTGATGCTAGTTGGAGTTCGCCGTCTTTTGTAAGGCGGTGACTTAATCTTTCGCGCAAGCGGGAAATTTCATTTTCAGAAAAAGCTTGCGTATTTTCTAATGACCAGTACAGTTCAACTCTTGTACTTGTTTTATTTACGTGCTGTCCTCCAGCGCCACTACTGCGCGTCGCTTTATAGGAAAGTTCAGAAAGAAGTTGATTTTTATCCATCGTCTGGCAAAAGTAGATTTTTATTTTACCTGATGCGCAGGTTTCAATAAATCGTTCACCGTTTTTACAGGATTAAAAGTAATGAGTGGCACCTCAACAAAAATGGTGTTCCAATACGCCATAGCTCCGTTCCAAAGTCCGGGATGTTCTAATGCTTTTATCGGTTTTCCGTTTACAGTTTTTTCTGAAATAAAACCTGCCTTAGGATCTACAAATTTAAGTAGGTCATACTTTTCGCTTTTGTAATTCTTAATGCCACATACCACATCTACAGGATTAAAATGGGTCGATGCCTGAAGGATTTCTTGTTGTTTTTTGTTCTTTTTGTCTATCTGTACGCTTTCAATTATTTCTAGATTAATACGACCACTCTCGCGCTTTACCCAAAATGGCCCTCCGCCTGGTTCTCCCTCGTTGCGCACCATACCACACACACGGATGGGCCTATCTAACTGCTCACGCAGGTATTCGACCTGATTTTCAGGAGCGTATTTATTAAAATCTACGGCTAGTTTGAGATTAAAATCATCCTCTAGAAATTGTAGGATATCTTGAATTTGTTCTCCAGAGAGCTTAGGGCTTTCGTCCATCATTTTCAGAAAATGGAATACTCGCGATTGCAGTCCAATTAACTTACCTGCAAGGATTTTTTTACTTCGAGCCACCTCATTCTCAAAAGAATAGGTTACCACATTATCTATATTTTTTATAAAGATAATGTCTGCATCCTGCTCATTGAGATTTTTAATTAAAGCCCCGTGACCACCTGGGCGGAAGTGGATATCTATTCCGCTTTCGCGAAAAATGGAGTTATCTGGATGCACCGCCACCGTATCCGTGCTTTCAGCCTGAAAAGAGTACGTAACATCAAATCTTGTAGCTGTTTTTTTTGCAATACGAGATTGTGCGCGTTTAAAGGCAGCCTCAAATTTTTCCTTATGCTGTGGTGAGATTGTGAAATGCAATCTAGAAAGACCATCATTACAAGCATAAAGTGCTCCCTCAAAAAGATGCTCCTCAAACGCCGAAGCATTGTGACGCTTGTATTTGTGAAAAGGGAACAAGCCCTTGGGCTGGTTTCCGAGATCAAGCCCATCTTTTTCTAACATCATCTTTACAAAACGATAGCGATTTATATTGATATCGGTTTCTTCCTCTCCATACACTTCGACCAGCTTCTTCCGTACTTCTTTATAAAATGGAAAGCTGTCTAGTCCAACAAAAAACAAGCGTAAATCTTGGGCTTTCTTATTATTGATATATGCATTTACGGTTTGTTCCTCCGGATTAAAATCATCCAGAAATTGAAATAAGAATTTGAACATTCTCGTCGCTGCGCCAGAAGCTGGTGTGAACTTTAAGAGATTTAAGGAACTTCTATGCGATTCAAAAAGTGATATCAACTCCTCTTCCTGCTCTTTAGAAAACTTATGAATACCATTCCCAATCGTTGCAGGTTTTTGCAGATTTACAAAGGGGATTCCCGTTTGAAAAATGGCTAATTGCTTATCCAGCGTTTCTTCAGAGATTCCTTTTCTAGCAAGTTGCTCTTTATCTGAGGTTGTTAGTTTCAAAAGTTTAAGTTGTTTATTGACTGTATTGCCATCTTCATTCTCTCTTCCACACCTCCTTTTAACAGCACATACGGTCTATTATTGTCATCGAGAGCTGCTTTAAAATACGAAAACATTTCTTCTCGTCGCTCCGGCCTATCTCTCAAATCATCCTGAGTCCAAGGTGTGTCAATATAAGTAAGTAAATATAAATCGTATCTATTTTCTAGCGCGTATTTAGAGAGTAACGGTGGGCACCAGCCTTGATAATAGGCCTCGCTGTACACTTTGGTTGTGAGCAGATCCGTATCACATATAATTAGTTTTTTGGCGACTTGAACGGCTTGATTTTCTAATTTCATCTGTCCTGCGGCGATGGGTAATAAATCCTTTGGACGGCAGATTTTTTGTTCCCTTTCCCAGAGATCCTGCAGGTATTCCCGAGCATATTCTGGAACGAGAGGAGCGGTGTAATGCTGAGAAAGCTTTCGCGAAAGCGTACTCTTCCCACTACTTTCTGGCCCAAAGAGACAGATTCTTATGCAAGTACTGGGTTGTTGTTTAAGTGCTTTTTCCACGCGAGGTAGCCAAAAATGGCAATTATAGTAAATACAAAATATTGCAGGCTGGTAAAGGTATAGCCTTTATAAAAATAAAGCGGCACCGAAATCAAATCACCCACAATCCAAAATATCCAGTTCTCCAACTTGCGCCGTGCCATTAACCACATTCCAACAAAGAAAATTGCAGTCGTAATGGTATCTACATAAGCCACCCAACTCGTCCAGCGATCAAAAGCCGTATATACAATGGCGACAAAAATAAGTGTAGCGATAAATATGAGAACGCTATATTTTTTCTCCTGAGCTGTTGTTCTAGTAATTGGGGTCACGTGCGTATCATCTACTTTGCGTGTCCATACATACCATCCGTATATGCTCATTACAAAATAATAACCATTAATCATCATATCACCCAGCAATCCCCACTGATAGCAGAGATAGACAAAAATGATAGTGCTTATAATCCCAGTGGGATACACCAAAATATTATTGCGCTTACTGAACCAAACCGAAAGTCCACCAAAAATTACCGCTAATATCTCAAGCCAAATCTGATGCTCAGGATAATCTGCATATTGCCCAAAGAGGAAATCAAAAAACTGCGACATAGTCTGAACGGTCTGTTTTTACAATTTTAAGGTAGAAAAGGCCTATTCCTATTGCCTCAAAGCTTGTTTTTATTTCTCTTTTTAAAGTATCCATCACGAGATCGTACTCTCCATATACTTGAGTCGCCAGCGGATTCTCAATCACGGTCAATCCTGATGCTCGCAGTTTCTTTATAAACTCGATAATATGTGCTTCATAGTCGTCCTGAAGCGGGCTGAAGGTTAGGTCTACTGATATGTTCATATTAATTACCCGCGCAGGCGGGTATCTCTGTGTTAAAGTGCCCCAAACTCAGTCTCAAAACCAAGCTAGAGTCGGACATCTATTATTCAATATTTCTTTCTACCTCTCACCTCACTCGTCGGAGACAAAGCGCAGGCGGATATCTCTGTGTTAAAGTCCCCCAAACTCAATCTCAAAACCAAGCCAAAATCGGACATCTATCATTAAAATTAGTCGCTTTGTCACACCTGCAAGGTTTTCAAAACCTCGCCGGAGGACCCTAAATTATCATTACTCCTGATACACGTGCAACAATGCTCCCATCCCGTAATTGTTCTGTCCGGACTGGATGAGTTTACTATTCTCGTTGTACGTTCTATCAAAAACTTGCCATTTCTTACTATTAAAAAAAACACGTCTGACAAAGGTTTTCTGACCTGCCAACTCATCTGTAAATGGCAACAAGGGTCTAAAGGTGGTGGACACTTTGGTAATACCACGACGGGTCTTGATCTCGTTATACTTTTTAGTCTGGATGAGTTTTCCATCTGGGTCTGCATAGCCTAGCACCTGGAGCGATGCGTAAATTCCATCTTTGGGAATGAAGACATTGAATTTTTCAAGGTCCAACTCATAAATTTCATCGTTATCCTGGGTAACGTTGAAAACGATATCACCATATTTAATGGCTTTTCCTGGCAATCCATTCTCATTTGTATAAAACTGAATACGGAAAAGGGTCGAGAATTTCATATTTCCCTTTTTTCGGTATTCCTCTTCGGCATTTATGGGGAGAAGGAGTTTTGCGATTTTTGAAGATTTTCCATCTTGTCGCTGGAAAAATACCGCGACCTCACTTTCGACGGTGGGTAACCAACAGCTAAAATAATCAGTATGAGTGGTGGGCTTGAGTTTGCGCTTTTTAAACTTCCCTCTCTTCTCTGCAGTTAGGATGACTTCTGATAGCTGACTTGCTTCTGGGGCGAGTATTATAACCTTAGGCAATTCATCTGTCGCAAAACCTATATCCCGATACCCAATGGCCGAAATAAACAGCGAATCAATATCCTCATATTTATCCTTTGAGAAATTAAATTCTCCTTCTGCTCCCGCAAATGTACCTCGACCATCACCAAAGGAAATCGTAGCAAACGATACAGGATCGCTGGTAATGGAATCCTTAACAAAGGTCATTTGAGCCGTCATTAAAGCGGGAAACAAAAGAAAAAGAGAACGTAATAGATTATTCATAATACAAAAATAGGGGTTTAGACCGAGGTCTCATTCCAGCTATCTGTTTCAAAAGCCGTGCCTATTACGACAATATCCGCCCCAGCGTTATAGGCCAGTTCTAATTGTGCGCTCGACCGAATCCCGCCACCCACAATTAAGGGAATATCAACAGCATTTTTTACAGCTCGAATTACCGCTGGTTTTACAGGAAATTGTGCCCCACTTCCCGCTTCTAGGTAGATACATTTTTTTCCCGTAAACTGTCCGGCGAGGGCTGTTGCCACTATAGTGTCCATATCCTTTTGAGATAATGGTGCAGTCTCACTCACGCGTTGCACGGCAGTTTCTGAGCCTCCATCTATGAGCAAATATCCTGTTGGGATAACTTCAAGACCACTTTCTTTTGCGGGGATGGCGCCTTTTACCTGTTGTCCTATCAAGTATTCTGGATTGCGACCTGAGAGTAAGGAGAGGTATAAGATAGCATCTGCCTCCTTTGTGATTTGAGCATAATTTCCAGGAAAAAGAAGTACAGGCAAATTTGTATTTGCTTTAATGGCTAAGACAACCTTTTCGGTTTTATTTGCGCCATCCGTGCTTCCGCCTACAAGGATGTGTGTGGTTGTTGTGGGAATTTTTTTTAGGTACGCTTTCGCGAAACTTGTCCTGAGCGCAGTCGAAGTAGCGTCATCATCCTCTCCATCAAGAAATTTATCTGGATCTATGAGAATGGCCAATTGTTTTCCACCCTCGTCAATTGCGTTTACTATGTCATTATAAATTCTCACGGTGCTAAACTATGGAAAATGCCTCGCACGAAAATGACAAACTTTGTCAAACTGCCAAAATGGGTGTTAAAAGATTTGGCATTATTTCTGACAGATAGTTTGTAACTTTAAAATATCAAAAACAGAAAATTATGTTAGGAGGATATATGGGCTACTACATTATTGTAGGAGCAATAGGATTAGTAAGTATGCTCGTGAGCGGAAAGCTTAAAAGCAAGTTTGAACATTACTCAAAACTACACCTGCGCAACGGCCTCTCTGGCGCCGAAATCGCCGAAAAAATGCTCGCAGATAATGGTATTACAGATGTGCGCGTAGTCTCCGTCGCAGGAAGACTTACGGATCATTATAATCCGAGAGATAAAACTGTAAACTTAAGTGAAGCCGTTTATGCACAGCGCAACGCAGCAGCGGCTGCGGTTGCCGCGCACGAAGTAGGTCACGCAGTACAGCACGCGAGAGCATACAGCTGGCTTACAATGCGATCTAAACTTGTGCCTGTCGTGAGCATTTCATCTAAAATGTCACAATGGGTTATTATAGGTGGTATTATGCTTATGGCTACAACAGCCTTAGGTGGCACCATTGCCTTGATTGGATTAGGAATGTATGCGATGCAAACGCTTTTTAGCTTTGTGACGTTACCTGTAGAATATGATGCAAGTAACCGAGCGCTGGCCTGGCTAGAAGCAGAAAATATGGTAACACAAGAGGAGCACGCGGGAGCCAAGGATGCCTTAAAATGGGCAGCCAGAACGTATGTGGTGGCTGCGATAGGGTCGCTGGCGACGTTGCTTTATTTTGCGTTGCAGGTTTTGGGGAGCAGGAGATAATAACTAAATGGATGACAGCAAGCAGATTTCTATAGGCTTCAATAAACTGATGCTATCTCTTTATTTTCTGGGAAGTTTAGCGTTTGTAGCTATTGGGGTTCTTTTTATGATAAAAGGAGAATTTGGACTGGTTGTATTGGGGAGTTTTTCTGTTTTGTTTTTTGGAGCTGCGGGATTATCTGTGGGCATTAAAGCTTTAGGTTCTAAACCCGCAATTCAAATAGGGCAAAAAGGTATAGTAGATAATGGTAGTGGCGTGAGTGCTGGGTTCATTCCCTGGAATGATATCATTTCTATTAGAACATCTAATATGGCAACGCATCAATTTCTGTATATTCAGACTAAGGATAATCTAGCTTATATCAATAAACAGAAAAATTTTCTCAAACGATATATGATGCGGTTAAATGAGCGATATTTTGGCGGGGGTATCACCATCCCTACAAAACCTCTTGAAAAACCTGGAAATGAAGTTTATGAAGCCTTACAAAACGCTCTTTCAGAATATCACAGTCATACCACAGCGTGAGGGATAGAGCGGTATGTCTGAGCTCTCCGTAGGAAGCGAGTAGCGAAAGCCCGACCCGAGTCCCGAGCGTAGCGAGAGGGCGAGGGTCACGCCCACATCAGTACAGACAATGACCGCATAATCAAAGTTGATTAACGGGGTGTAAGCTTTGGATAAATTATTGACTAAGTTTGTATATTAATTAGAATTACAATTATTAAAAGATATAATTATGGCATTAGAAATCACAGATGCAACTTTTGAAGAGCAAGTATTAAAGAGCGATAAGCCAGTATTAGTAGACTTTTGGGCTGCTTGGTGTGGACCTTGCCGTATGGTAGGACCCGTGATCGAAGAAATCGCTACGGAATATGAAGGAAAAGCCGTTGTAGGAAAAGTAGACGTAGATGCAAATCAAGAGTTTGCCGCAAAATATGGTGTGCGTAACATCCCAACCGTACTAATGTTCAAGGACGGAGAAGTTGTAGGACGCCAAGTAGGAGTTGCTCCTAAAGCGACTTATGCAGAGGCTATCGACGGACTTTTATAGTCACTCGTACCACATAAGATTATCAAAAAGGTTTGGCGTAGTGCCGAGCCTTTTTGTATTTTAGTAAGCTACAAGTTTTGGCGGTTCGCTTTGGCGAAAATTTGAAATGTCACGACCAAAGCTATTTAAATTAAATGAATTTGAAAATTAATGAGATTTCCTCTTTGATGGAAATATAATGAGATTTCCGCCTTCGCTTTGTCTCCGACGAATGAGGCACGAATGAGAGGAAGACATAATAGAAATCCGCTTTTGCGGTAATTAAGATAGGATAAAGTAATAATAGGATACCCGCCTTCGCGGGCACAAGTATGGAAAAGAAAACAAAAGTACAGGACGCAATAGATAGCCAATTGTTAAACGACCGCAAGATATTCTTGTGGGGGCAGGTAGATGATAAAAGTGCAAAGCACGTCATAGATAGACTTTTATATCTGGATGCGCAAAACCACGATGAGATACAGCTATTTATTAATAGCCCAGGAGGATATGTGACTTCGGGGTTCTCTATGTATGATACCATCAAGATGATAAAAAGCCCTGTCTCTACAATATGTACAGGCCTTGCAGCAAGTATGGGTTCAATCTTGCTCTCTGTGGGAGAAAAAGGACGTCGCTTTATCCAGCCACACGCACGGGTTATGATACACCAGCCCTCTGGAGGAGCACGCGGACAAGCATCTGATATTGAAATTACAGCTCAGGAGATTTTAAAAACCAAGGAATTAAGTGCTCGTATTCTTGCCGATAATTGTGGGCAGGACTACGATAAAGTAATGAAAGACTTTAACCGTGACCACTGGATGGGCGCAGAAGAATCCGTTGCTTACGGCATTGCAGACGGGATTTTTGAAGGCTAAGAAGCTGTTAAAACGCACTGATACCTTAGAGGCGGCAATCCCTCCGATTTAAAACAAGCTTATGGAACTTATATTTATTATTGCTATCGTATTTTTTGCCTGTGTAGTTATTGCACTGCATCTGGCAGCGATGAAGATGTATGGAAAAAGCATAAGCAAGAAGGAGCGGAAAAATGGTATGTTTTATCACTGGAACTGGTTATTGCTCATAGGTGGTTTATCTACCGCGCTCCTCATCGGAGTTTTAAAATGGACTGGGATTTTAGGTTTGGTTTAGTCATTTCACATTTTACATTTCACAATACTCACTGCGCTTAAAAAGGAAGGTACTTCCCATCTATGGACATTAAACAGGAACTTAATAAAACATCTGGATTTGGCAACCTTGAGTTGCTTGCAAAGCAGGTAGTAGAGGGTTTCATTTCGGGAATGCACAAGAGTCCGTTTCACGGGTTTTCAGCAGAGTTTGCAGAGCATAAGATTTACAACCCGGGGGAAAGCACAAAGCACATCGACTGGAAGTTGTATGCGAAGACTGATAGATTGTATACGAAGCGCTACGAGGAAGAAACAAACCTGCGCTGTCATCTTATCCTAGACAATAGTAGCTCGATGCACTTTCCTCACGTTAAGGAGCACAGCGTGTCAAATCTCAATAAGATCAGTTTTTCGGCACTAGCGAGCGCTGCAATTATGAATTTGATGAAAAAACAGCGAGACGCTGTTGGGATGAGTATTTACAGTGATACTTATGAGTTTTATACTGGCGAAAAGGGCAGTGATAGGCATCATCATATGTTGCTGGATCAACTCAATGGGGTTCTGGATTCCGCTTTCGCGAAAGCGGAAAAAAAAACCAACACCTACGCACACCTCCACCTCATCGCCGAAAAGTTAAAAAGGCGTTCTCTCGTTTTTCTTTTCTCAGATATGCTACAAGACGATGTGGAACAGGAACAGCTCTTTGAAGCACTACAACATTTAAAATACAATAAGCACGAGGTGTTGCTTTTTCACACCTACAGTAAGGAAAAGGAATATAATTTTGAGTTTAGCAATAGTCCAAAGAAATTTGTAGATGTAGAAAGTGGTGAGTCCTTGAATCTTTATGCAGATAACATAAGGGACATTTACACTGCAGCTATTGAAACTTACTTTAAAAACCTGCAATTACGCTGTGCTCAGTACCGTATAAAGTATATTCCTGCGGTTATCGAAAAGGGGTTTGCGCCTATTCTGACCACCTTTTTGGTAGAGCGTCAAAAATTTGTGTAAAAAGTTTATTTTTTTGTTTGTGCAATTAAAAAAGGCGTGTATATTTGCACCCGCAACAAAGCAAAAGCGAGTTGCATCTTTAAGAAATTAGAGTTGAAATATTGAAAACATTAAGACATACTCAAAGTCTCAAAAAGTGGAGTAACGGTCTGGTAGTTCAGTTGGTTAGAATATCTGCCTGTCACGCAGGGGGTCGCGAGTTCGAGTCTCGTCCAGACCGCATAATTAAGCCCTCACTCGAGGGCTTTTTTTTTAAGGTGTTGTGTTGGCCACGTCACACGTGGTAAGGATTTGTAGTTGAATCCGATGAGAAGCTTTTCCTGTTTGGAAAGGCTTTTTTTGTTTTATCCGTGACGCGATTCTAATACAATTTCATTTTTAAACCCTAGGTCCAGATTTGCTTATATTCTTGCTACCATAAAATTCAGGGAAGTTTTCTGCAACTTTATGATACCTGAAAAGTCAAAAGCAGCCTTAGGAAGTGGCACTTGTATTTAGGGTAGGCTTTCGCGAAAGCGCAACAAAAAAAATCAATTACGCTCATAACACTTTAGCCCTTCTCTAAACTTATTTCGCATCCGGCGTCTTAGCTGGCGCGGTGCTAAAACCTCAAGTGAATCTCCAAAACCTAGTAAGAGTCTTTCCAACTCAAAATTGAGATGAACTCGTATCTGAAAGGTAACACTCCCATCACGATGTTTCTCTACCAATTGCTGTGAAGTATGAAACGGTTTTGTTTCAATATAAGGAGCGTTTTGTTTATTCACTTTAAAAATGACGTTTTGTAGCTGAGCATCGTTGAGAACCGTTACGCCAATGGTGTTCGCATAATATTGATCTGCACGTATTTCTGATGACTTGTAAGGGACTGTAAAGTCATAGTCAACCCCCATTATCCTATCCAGCGCCAGCGTCAAAACTATATTGCTCCCAGCACGTTGCCCAACAAGAAACCAGCGATTATTAAACTCCTTGAGGAAATGAGGGTGAAAAATAAATGTCTGAGGTACTCTAGCCTTGAAAGATTGATACATTAAATCTAGAACCACCTCTTTCAGTATGGCCTGATATAATTCATCAAGGAGCTCTAAACCTTTGAGGTCAGTATTCTTATCGAGATGAATTACTGCAGGTTTCTTATGTCGTTCGGTATAAATCTTATCCTCTAACTTATTAAAGATTCCTTTAAACTCATTAAATAAAGAAAAATCTTGGAACTGGCGCAGCATATCCATGGTTTCAGATAGCACATTCATATCATTCTCTGTAAGCGGAATATTTGTAATACTATAATTAGGGTCTGAATAGTGATAAAATTTCCTCTCATAAACTTCAATGGGTGCATTATATCCTAGCTTATCGCTACGTAGCATCTGTATATCCAGCTGTACCGTTCGTGTACTTACGTTTACATCTCTACCCTCAAAGTCATAGAGCGCATCACTACAAGCCTCTATTAAGTCTTGAAGTGTCCAGTCGCGCATCCTGTTTTGCAAACACTTATCTATGGTTTTATAACGTATGAGCGCATTTTTATTTATTGCCATATTTAAAAATATATTGTGAATCTAGAAAATTAATTCTACTACGCAAAAAGATTGCGTAGTAGAATGGAAATATTTGTACAGAGAAAGAAAGAAGGTTGTTTTTGGAATGAGACCTTCTTTTTAAAAAGTAGTGCTCCGTCACTCAGAGGAAGTGGCGGAGCTTATTAAAATCAAAATTATGAAAACAGCAACAATCATTACAGGTAAAGACATAAGAGATATGGGATTCCCTCCTGGGAAGTGGTACCGATCTGCCATTGTCCATATTAACAACAATAACTTATCTAAGAAAGATATTGAAGCATACCTAGAGCAATTTAAATTACCACCGTCACAACCGCTTTTTGAGGAACCTGTGGCATACAATCTCAATATTTCAGCAGATAATGAATTGGAAGAAGAGAACATTGCTAAGGTAAGAGAAACTATGGACGCTGTAATGCGTACACCTACAGTAGTGGGTGGCTCTGTTATGCCAGATGCCTGTCCTGCCGGCCCTGTGGGAACCATTCCTGTAGGTGGTGTAGTTGCTACAAAAAATGCTATACACCCAGGAATGCATAGTGCAGATATTTGTTGTTCTGTGATGCTTACGGATTTCGGTAAAGCGCATCCTAAAACAATTTTAGACGCCGCACAAGCAACAACCCATTTTGGCCCTGGAGGTCGCCCTCGAGGACAGCAATTTAAACTGCCAGATGATTTAAAAGCAGCCTTTGAGGCAAACGACTTTTTATTTGATCAAAAGTCCCTCTCCATTGCTCAAGAACACTTGGGCACACAAGGTGATGGAAATCATTTCTTGTTTGTGGGGAAATCTGCTAAAACTGGCAATACCATGATGATCACGCATCACGGTTCACGTGGCCCGGGTGCCAGATTGTACAATAAAGGAATGGCTGCGGCTGCACGTTTTAAAGCGATACTCTCTCCTGAGACTTTGCGTCAAAATGCGTGGATACCCTTTGACACAGAAGAAGGTCAAGATTACTGGGAAGCGTTGCAAACTATTAGAAAATGGACGAAGCTCAATCACGAACTTTTACACGATGCAGTTGCCGAAAAAGCTAGGGCTGTTAAGGAAAATAGATTTTGGAATGAGCACAATTTTGTTTTTAAAGATGGCGATATCTTTTACCACGCAAAAGGTGCTACACCGCTAGATGCTAAGTTTATGCCTGATATAACTGGACCTCGATTAATACCATTAAATATGGCTGAGCCCGTTCTTATCGTAGAAGGACCTACGACAGCAACAAATCTAGGCTTTGCTCCTCACGGTGCAGGGCGTAATATGAGCAGGTCACAACACAAGCGTAATCTAGACCACCTAACAAATGAAGAAATCTTTGCTAAAGAAACCAAGGGAATAGACGCCCGGTTCTTTTCTAATGAGATTGATATTTCTGAATTGCCATCTGCGTACAAACCCGCAACGGCAGTTCGTGAGCAAATGGATACATTTGGGCTAGGAACTGTACTAGACGAAGTGATGCCCTACGGTTGTATTATGGCTGGAGATTGGCAAAAAAATGCACCTTGGAGAAAGAAGAGAAGAAATCGTCGAGATTAGAATTATATAATTGTCTTTGGAGTGACCTATCTTTTGATGGGTCACTTTTTTTTCTGATCTAAGCGCTCTAGATATCCATTTGGGCACACACTTTATTAATAGATTCAATACCTTCTCCTCTATATTTTCTACTACATATGTAAAGCCTAGCAAGTCCTGTTTTTTCTTATTATTTATCAATCGAGCCGATTAAATATTATATTCTGCTCCTAATGGTTTGCGCTCTCTATAAATTCAAAATTATAAACACTTGGGACGGCACTTTTTTATTCTGCGCATAAATATTTCTTAATCATATATATGGTAATAGGCTTTAATGATTTACCTGTTTCGGGATGTTGAGCTAGATCTGTAAAGAACTCTAACTCTTTATCGTTATTCTTTCCGTACCAAAACCGAGGATTACCAGCTTTTGTAAAAAATGTAGTATCACAAGTGAGCACTACTTTTCTAAAATTATCTAAACGTTCTTCTTTATAAAGTTTTAATCTCCCTTCTTTGAGCATTATTCTGTCAAAGGGAACCTCAACATATTGATTTTCTTGCCAGATCATCCATCGTTGCTTATTTGAAAAGAAATAAATACTTGACCCGACCAACATTACCAAAGCTAAAAGAGCAATCCACTTATAGTGCTTAACAGATTGTTTAGACTCGTTATCCTCTTGCTGTACTTTTTCCTCGGGTGAATGCGCTTCCCTTTCTCGAATATAATCTGCATAAGTCTCAAATCCCAGATACATACATAACGCATTTAGCACATCTGGCTGAAGGATCTTTACTGTTTTGGTTTTATCTAATGCATCATTGTGAGCATTGCGCAGACTTCTTGCACTAAAAGGAATTGTACTATAATCAGCAATATAAGCTTCAATACATTTTGAAGCCTTATTTACGGAAGGCTCTATTCTTGTTTTTTTGAATTCTTCTGTTTTTGCTTTCGCGAAAGCGGATAAAATAATATCCCTATGCATAATCAATAATTCTAAGTTCCTACCTACTCACCTATGGAAATTTTATGGAAACTCTTTTCCATATAAGTTCTACGGCTTTTCCATTTCTTTTTTCTCTTCCGTGCTTTATTTGCCTCAGGAATGATCTCATAAATCAATGCTATCTCCAGAGAAGTATTGCACTGATTTTACAGCTCATTTACTTCTCAGACCGAAGACGGCGCCTCTTCATTTTTTAAGCACGATTCACTTCGTCCAGTACAATATGAACAATCTGGATAGCCACAGCTATGTCCAGTATAAAGAAAAACAAAATGCAAAAATTAAATATCATTATCATTACGAGTTTCCTCATTTTAGGAATATTTTCCTGTACACCAGAAAAGGCTTACGAAGGATTTAATCCGCAAGCGTGTTGCGGGGAGGAGATACCTATCCCTCCACCGCCTCGAGACACTATTCCTAATAACTAACATCTAAAACCTAGAAATACCTATTTTAGAGGAATGAATAATAGACCCCATTCATTCCTCTTTTTATTGTTTATCATATTTTGCTATAGCACCAAATTGCTTAGCCAAGAAAAAACTGAAGGATATTACTACAAGAAAGTAACAAAGCCGCAATCTTCGCAAGATCTCATAGAAGGATATCGCTACTACAAAAATGTTAAAGAAGAGAGCAAGCAGGAACAAGATACTACCGCTTTAGTTTATGCTTTAAATATGATAACAATTTCTCAAATGGGAATAGGTGCTTACTATGATGCAGAGAGTTCTGCAGTTGAAGCCTTGGAGACTATGGATAATTATAATGGAGATCCAGCCACTATAAAGGCTAATAGAAAGTCTGCTTATGCAAACCTAAGTATCATCTACAATAATCTTGAGAAAAGACAGGAAGCTATTGGACGTTTTAAGGATGCTCTGGCCTTTGCAGAAAATGCAAAAGACAGCTCTAACTTGTATAATAATATAGGTGCCAGTTATGCTCAAAAAAAAGATTATGCAAATGCCAACACTCATTTCAAATTAGCCTATGAAAGGATAACAACTACGACAGATACCCTGTCTAAGGCGATTGTCTTAGATAATTGGGGAGCTACTCAGGCAAAACTCAATAATCCCGACGGTTTTAATAACTTAAAAATAGCGCTACGTCTTAAAAAACGAATTAAAGCACAAAGCTATTTATATTCTAGTTACAAGCACTTATCAGAATATTATAAAGACCTTGGAGAAGAAGAAATCTCAAGAATGTATGCAGATTCTGGATTAACAGTTGCAGAAAAGTATTCTGCACAGTATAGGCAAGATGCGCTCTATAATAAGTTATCATTAAATAGTGATCCTGATCTAACAGCCTATCTTAAACTAAATGATAGTATCGCTATTGCAAAGTTGCTTAATGAGAACAAATACGCTAGCGCAAAGTATAATCTTAATATCGAAAAGGAAGAAAAAGAACGCGCCCTGCTCCAAAGTGCTGTTGCTAAGTCAAAAACGAGAACCTATCAGTTTATCGTAATTCTTATTATTATTGCGGCAACCTCACTCCTTATTATTCTCATTATAAGGCACAGAAAAAAACAAATAGAGCAAGTATACATCACCGAAACTCGAATTTCTAAGCGCGTACACGACGAGGTGGCTAACGATATTTATAGGATAATGGTTAAGCTACAGACAAGCCCAACGGAGGTAGGTTATCTAATGGATGATTTAGACAGAATTTATAATAAAACTCGAGATATTTCTAGAGAAAACAATATGATAAATGTAGCGGGGGATTTTCGGCAGTTGCTCAACGATTTGTTTTTAAGTTACAAAAGTCCCACACTCAATATTATTACAAAATATGATGGCCAACTACAATGGGATGAAGTATCAGACTTAAAAAAGATGACAATTTATAGGGTATTACAAGAGCTCATAACGAACACTAAAAAACACAGTCAGGCAGGGATTGCCCTTATAGATTTTTCAAAAACTGGTAAAAAAATAGCAATTCTGTATAAAGACAATGGTGAAGGTGGGATGCTCAAAAGTAAGAATGGCCTTCAAAATGTGGAAACCCGTATTGAGGCTCTTAATGGAACCATTACTTTTAACTCCGAAGCTAACAAAGGTTTCACAGCACTTATTACTATTTAAATGTTCAACAAAGTTTTAATAGCAGATGACCTAGGCAGCATAAATGATGGTGTACTTGGGTTATTGCAGAAACTGGGTATAAATGATATTGTCCAAGTACAATACTGTGATGAGGCATATCTTAAGATTAAGGAAGGTCTGCTTAAAAAGGCACCTTTTGACCTTTTAATTTCTGACCTTTCCTTTGTGGCAGATTATCGTAAACAGACCTTTACTTCTGGTGATGCACTTGCAACAGCAATAAAAAAAGAGCATCCTGAACTTAAAGTAATTATATATTCTGTTGAGGATAGGTTTCAACGCATACGGCATCTTTACAATGAGATACGGGTAGATGCTTATGTAGGCAAGGGAAGAACAGGATTAAGCGATCTGCAAAAAGCGGTACAAGATGTTTTTATAGACAAAAGGTTTATCTCTCCAGCGATATCGCAGGCACTCTCCCCTACTCAAGACCTCGAGATCACAACGTATGACATCCGCCTTCTTAAATTACTCTCTCTAGGACACTCACATCAATCTATGAGTACTCAGCTAGAAGCCTTAAACATTACTCCAAGTGGTGTAAGCTCCATCGAAAAACGGATTAACGGGCTAAAAATGCAATTTGGCGCTCAGAATAGAGTGCATCTTATCTCGCTTGTAAAAGACTTGGGATTGATTTGATTTTACGCTTCTGCGATTTATTCTAAATTTCAGTTAAGCTTGAAGTTATTAAAAATGTATCTAACAACAACTTATACTTATTTTTTAATCGAAGATACAAGTATATCACATCCTTTACGGGAACCCGTAAAAGATGTAATAAAGAATATACTAATCTTGTTACGGTTCAATTGTTAGGGGCTTTGAACCAATTTTGATTTTTAGAGGGTGCACGGTCGCCCTCTATTAATCTTAAGCAAAGTTTCTCCTATTGAAGTAACATATAAATGCTTTCACCTTTAAGAGACTATTGTGATGAAAACCTTACAGCTATTATTGTTTGTAATCTCTGTCTCGCTAGCAACTAGTGTACGTGCACAAACTGTTTACAAAACAAAAACCGGAGAAAAATATCATACCGAGACGTGTCATTATCTCAACAGATCGAAGGCCGCTATAGCCCTTCATAAAGCAATAGAACTTGGATATACTGCCTGCGCTGTTTGTAAACCCAATAAAGTGACAAAAAAGACACACAACAACCATCTATCGAAGACAAGTTCATTTACAAAAGCATCTACTACGAGGACTATCGCTGTAAGGTGTAGCGGCCAGAATAAAGCTGGGAATAGATGTAAGCGAAAGACAAAAAGTGCAAATGGCAGATGCTACCAGCATTAAAATATTCCAACATTCTTTTCTAAAGTCAGAGATCCACAACTCCTTTTTATTGTGAACTTTTAGTAAACTATTTTACTCATCGCTGTGCAATTGTTATTTGAGGCATTTATTAAATGTATCTGGCAAAGATTAGGAGAAAAATTATATCCAAAGTACCCAATATAGGGTACATATTACAGCTCATTGTTTCTTATGTTTACAACGTAACCACCCAAAACCATTTCTCATGAGACCTCTAATACTGATTTTTATTTTCTTTATGAGTTATCAAATTATAGGGCAAACTGATATACTTACCCAAGCGCAGATAGACCTAGTGGCTAAAAGTGCCCTTTTTAAAATAAAAAAAGACGATTATAACAGTAAAGTCCAAGAGTACAACAACCTCAAAATATCTCAAGAATCGCAACGACTACGCTTACAAGCTTCACTTATAGATGTAGAGAAAGAGATATCTCAAATTCTAGACTCAGCAATTATTGCTTACAAATTTTATAATCAAGAAGGAATCTCTAAAGATAAGTTGAATAGCTTTTTTTTGATTCCTGAAGATCTTTCTGATCTATCTAGACCATACAAAGATCAAGCGCTAGAGATTGAGTTTTCTGATGATACGGGACTTATAAGTTCTAAGGCGTACGCACAAAAAATAAGTAAAGATTTTAGCTACCTTATATTAGGTGAAAATTCTCCTCAGCAAGGCCTGAGTGCTACGCTTAATGAAAAAGGAAGTTCTATAAAATTAAATGGTCTTTTGAGAAAAGGACTGGGTAGTATTATCTCTCTTGAAGCAGATCTTGCATCTACAAATGGAGTTTATTTTTTTGATGAAGAAAAAGGTGGGCAAAAGGGAAAAATTACGGTAAACTATATTAAAACACTCAAAGGCTGGTCTTTTTACACCCCAAATGAAAACACAAAAGAAATTATACATTATCAAATTGAAGAGCTTGTAGAAACTGCTTATTCTGATTACTACAATCTTTACAACTTATTAAAAAAAGCTACTAGTGATGGGGAAGATCCTAGATCTACAAAAGGTCTAAATGAAACAGACGTGGCGCAAGAAAAGGAAGTAAACAAAACTATATGCACCGTGTCGGAATCTTATATAAATATTCAGCAAGCCGTTGCTTTTAATAGGTTAAAAGTTCGCCCTTTTAAAGAAATACCCTATGAAAAGGGTAAGGATAACAAAGGGAAAACTACCTATAACACATCCAAAATACGCAAGGAGCTTGCAGATAAAAGCAAGTATATTACAGAGAGTCTAGAACAAAAAATTATAGCCGTAGAATTAAAGGAAGCCGCATCTTCTTGGACTATAGAGCATCTAACCTTTTACGGTTTTAGCCCTTTTTATCAGAGAGAAAGTTTTAAAAGGTTCACTTATGACTCAACACTTACATTTAACGAAATGTTTAATGATGAAAGGGGAGATATTTACGGTGGGAGTATCTTTTTTAGTCACAATATAACTTGGGGTAAGACTAGAACAAGACGCGCCTTTGCCAGAGCTACGACGGCAATGGCTAGAGCATCAAATATCTCAACCTTCAGCAATAGCACTTTAAACTTTACTAGTCCCGTAGGTAATGATGCTGAAGGAAACCCCATAGTTTTGAATGCCACAAACACCGCATTTACAGGTAATGCCACTTACGAATACGGGACTTCTAATAGCTTCAATATAGAGGCTTATATTTATCCTTTTAATATACCCATCGGATTTTTTGGAAATATTGGGTATGAATACATCAACTTTAGTAGAAAAAAAGATGTTACCGATAAAGAATTATCACCTTTACGGGCAGGTATCATTTATAATATTGCAAATAAAACAAAAGACAAGCCGCTTCTTGTACTTCAAGCATTTTTTGATCGGACAGATCTCAGCCTAAGTCCCAATGGCAACGATGATGACTTACGATTTGGTTTCGGAATTGGACTTCCGATAAATCTAAAACAATAAGGAATAGGGTTATTTGTAGGGGTATGGTTTTACAGTCAAATCGCTAAAATAGCTTTTATGTAATTTCTACTGCAATTCTAGTACAATTGTATCTTAACGTTCCACACTTTATATTTATAGCATACTGATCTTCATAATTTTTGAAAAACCTCTTTGTTTTCAAGACCCATCAAAAGACGGTAAAATTAAAAAAGAGACCTTAGTGCGTAAGACCTCTTTTTGAGTACGCTTTCGCGAAAGCGGAAAAAATATTATCCCGCTTTAGTTTTTTATAAGTCGCTTTACTGCCATACCGCCATCTACCGTTTTGATGATGACTAGGTAGACTGCGTTGCTTAAGTTACTTACGTCGATTTCCGCGACCTTACTATTTTCTTTTAGTGAAATATTGCGAATTAATCTTCCAGCAATATCGTACATGCTTATTTGATCAAGGTTTGAGGATCCTTTATACTCAATTCGTACTAATCTATTAGAAGGGTTTGGCGTTAAGAGAATATTGTTATCCAAGTTTTCTGAAGTTTCAATGCTCAAGGTAGAAGCGACTTCCAGTTCAAATGCGCAAGAGCTTATAAGTCCTGCATCATCTTCTGCTGTTAGGGTAATAGTATATATACCTTGATTTAGAGCTGTTCCAGGAGCAGGACTTTGTGAAGTTATGACCACAGGTGTGGTGCAATTATCTATCGCTGTCACTTGACCGCTCGTCCAATAGTCGGGTAGTTCATAGGCGGCTTCGTCTATTACAATACTCTGGTCGTCGAGACAGTCTATTTCCGGAGCTATTGTGTCTTCTACGGTTACGATTGCCGTTGCTGTAGACTCATTACTATTTACGTCTGTGACTGTAAGAGTTACCGTATTATCGCCTATGGAATCACAATCAAAGGTCGTGATATCAAGCGAAAGCGAATCTATATCACAATTATCTGTACTCCCATTATCAATTTGGTCAGCGGTTATTGTAGCCGTTCCAGAAGCATCTAGAGACACCGTAATGTTTTGAGTCGTGACCGTTGGTATAATATTATCTTCTACCGTTACGATTGCCGTTGCTGTAGACTCATTACTATTTACGTCTGTGACTGTAAGAGTTACCGTATTATCGCCTATCGAATTACAATCAAAGGTTGTGATATCAAGGGAAAGTGAATCTATATCACAATTATCTGTGCTCCCATTATCAATTTGGTCAGCGGTTATTGTAGCCGCTCCAGAAGCATCTAGAGACACCGTAATATTTTGAGTCGTGACCGTTGGTATAATATTATCTTCTACCGTTACGATTGCCGTTGCTGTAGATTCGTTATTATTTACGTCTGTTACTGTAAGAGTTACCGTATTATCGCCTATGGAATCACAATCAAAGGTTGTGATATCAAGGGAAAGAGAATCCATATCACAATTATCTGTGCTCCCATTATCAATTTGGTCAGCGGTTATTGTAGCCGTTCCAGAAGCATCTAGAGACACCGTAATATTTTGAGTCGTGACCGTTGGTATAATATTATCCTCTACCGTTACGATTGCCGTTGCTGTAGACTCATTACTATTTACATCTGTGACTGTAAGAGTTACCGTATTGTTACCTACATTACTGCAGTCAAAAGAAGTAATATCCAAGGACTTTTCATCAATACCACAGGCATCTTGACTTCCGTTATCAACATCATCAGGTACTATACTCGCGACACCATTTTCGTCTAATTGTACGATTATGTTTTGAGTTACAACCATCGGAGCCGTTGTGTCAGTAATCATCCTACCCAAAACTTCGACCTCTGCGAGTTTTAATTGCGTATTTACTCCTACCTTCTGAATACGCATATATCGTGCTTTTGTTCCAGCCACCTCAGTATCCAGAGATAATTTTCTACCTACGGGAGTAGTTTGATGATAAGACCAGTTAGCATCTGCCAACGCCTGCGTCAAATCTTTTCCTGCAAAAGATTCGTCATCTAGTAGAATATGAAAATCCGTAAGGTCATTATTGGTTGGTGCGATATCCTGCCCGTTGAGGGTTACAGTATTCCATATATCTATGTAGGTGATTTCTGCTTCTTCCCCAAAATCCAAATCATACCAAGGTTGATTTTCAGACTCTGTGAGAGAATAAGTACCTACTGGAACCCCTGTTTCAGAAAAACGTTGTAAGAACTGGGCATTATCTCTCGCATTATTATTTCCATCTATTGCTTTAAAAGGATTAGGATCTACAGGCAAGTCTTCACCATTAAATGAAACTACGACACCAGACTGCGTGCTACTTTGAGTGGCAACAGCCTTTCTACTGATAAGCTGATCTTCGGCTTCACAACCAAAACCAGCCTCTGTTTGAGGATTTGCAAAAACTCCTGAACTGGGAGCATTCATAATTTTAATTCTTATGGGGAATGACTTATAAACAGACGTTAGTCTGTCGGGAACAATTTCATTTATTATAAAATACAGAGATCCATCATTAGGGTTCTCATAAACCCCATTTTCTGTTACGTATTCTATAAACTTAGCTTCAGAGGCAAATTGATATAATCGCTCTGGGTAACCATTACGCAATGATCCTTGAGCAGCCGCCTGTTCTGTACCAAACTTATATGTACCCAATTTATCTGTAATAACACCATCCACAGCAAACCCAAATGCTATTTCAGGATCAGCTTCTGTGTAATCTATTGCAGCAAAAGGAAATTGTAAATCTCCGGGAATTTCATAATACGGTAATCCTGTACTTGCCTCATCAAGCAGGGTAAAAGTAGTCTCTCGATCCATCATCACATCTTGAGAGGTGAAGAATATTGGATTATCTGCGTGTTCTGGATAGAGAGCGTTCACATTATTATCTTCATCTACAATTTCATAAAATTTGGCAACGTTTTGGACTTTCAAATCAATGAATATCCACGGAGTAAATCCGTTATTTCTAGTCTTATACTCTCCATTTCCACTCAAAACCAATTTTGAGGGTACCATTGCATTATCTAAATCTCTGAACTTAATATTGTCATATACGTGATTGTGTGAGTGTTTCCACATATATAGCCCTTCTGTGGGGGAACCGCTATTAGACTTATCTCCAGAAATAAAAACATCGTGAAAGGTATAGTCCGCTTGATAAGTATTTGTAATGCCTTGTTTAGTTCCCCAAAGTATAAGACCATCAAATACAGATCTCGACTCATGATTTAATCCCATCTCCCGTTCTATAGACCGAAATCCTAGAGTAGAGGATATGACAGTTGTTCTGTTCATTACAAGCGCTACTTCTACGGGCATTACCCCGTCTCCTTCTTTACTATAACCATTCTGGCTCAAAGGAAATTGATCAATCAGAAAATTTGGTCTTACCGTAGCTAGTTGTATTGGATCCACACGATCTATACTCCCAACGTTAGGGTTCATATTCATAATAGAGATGCCTCGCACAACGTCTGCAATGACATTGTCATTACAGATTACTGCTCTCCCTTTCATTGCTAATCCTGCTCCACTAAATAAATAATCATTAAAAAACAAAGAACCTATGTAAGGGTCAGTGGCAGGGCCTGAGCCAGGTCGTCTCTTTATATCTACAACAAGGTTATTATCCCAAAATCCTGTTTCACTCCCAGTTTCAGATACAATTCCTGCTCCGGTTACATCGTATACAACATTATCTGAGACATTTGCATAAGCATCGTGATGTGTAATACCCCAACCAGGGTTACCCCAAACCACATTGCCGGTAACTTGTATTAAATTATCATCTGGAGTAGAACCATTTTTATGTAAGTGAATGGAGTAACGCCCTCGAGGATTCGTAATATCCTCTGGATTAGGCCTATAAGAGTTGGCTATACTTTGTCCTAGTGGAGAATATTTAGACTTTAAGATATCTGTTTCAACCCACTCATTAAATATGGAATCATCTAGCCACCGCGACTTATCCGTACGACCCATATCCTTAAAACGGGCATTTTTTATCTGAACATTTTCATCTGCCTGCATAATCATAAGATGACCCCTGTGATGAATGTTTAGAGTAGAGCCAGATTGGAAAACAATATTTCTGGAAAGATTACCCACATAACAATGTAATGTAAAATCGGCATCGGGAGTTCCTTCGTGATTTCTATCGAGATCATCTGTAGCAACTAAGGTGGTAGGAGTGTCATAACTATCTAGAATAAATGTCTCTGTTCCATTTTGAGTAGCATCAAGTTTTCCACTTTTTGTAATGAGAATTTCGTCCCCAACGTTCCAACCCATAGGAGCTTCTGCGAGTACTACTCTGTTTTGACGACGTAAAGCGTCTTGCGCTAGCTGCACATAAGTTGTTTTCTCTTGACCTATGACTTCAAATTCTCCTCTGATGATCATCCCAATAGACATTTGCATAGGATCCCACTCATATCTTCCTGTGACTCCTATTCCATCATTGTAAGTGGTAGATGTTTCACTAAAAGGAGATTGCCCAGCATAAGCAGCAACTGCATCGTCAAATGTATTAAAGCGCCTAGGTAAAACTACTTCTCGATCAATTTGATTAACGTCCAGTCCATCATTGTAATGCCCTCGCGCCGAGGGGCTCCAAGCATTATCGCCCGTCGTTACTGTGCTTTCGTGATTAAGGATATCAAAGGGGTTAATGGTAATCTCAATAGATCCGTCTGTAGAACCACTTGCTAGAAACTGGACGACCGAACTTGGACTACCATAAAATGTATCAAATTCTAATCGTGTTATCTTTGCGGCATCGGTCTGACTAACTGTAAAATTTCCATCTACACGAATCCCGAAAATATGTGGCGAAGTTTCAGAAGTATAGGCTACAGAAGTTCCCTGCGGAATATGAACAATAGCTCCTTCTCCAGGTACAGAAGATGGCGACCAGATTGCAGGGTCTGACCAGTCTCCGTCTGCAGTGGCGGTATGCGTTACAGCACTAGTAGGAATTAAATTTTCTGCTGGATTTTGAGCAGTTAGATAAGCAGAAAACAAGAAAACAACGATAAAGTAAAACTTCTTCATAATCAATAATTTACAACAAACAAAGGTATGTAAAAGGTAGGAAACTTCGCTCATTTTTAGATAGAACAATAGAATACTGTCCTGATAAACCTAAAATTATTTTTAAAGTAAAATTGTAGTTATAAACTGCCTTAAATGACTACTCCAAACCACTCGTAAAAACCCCACCCTTTCTTTTCAACTTTACATTAGTTTCAGCTGTGGTTGCCTTTCCAAATGCCCAACTGATGAATTCTGGAAAAATCTTTCCCCACGTAGGAAGATCGTGCTTGCCTCCGGGCACCTCTACATATACAATATCACGGGGGTACATATATCGCTTTTTACGTAATTCCTTTATGAGGTCCTGGGTATCGTCTATGGCATCTATGATTCCGTTATTATTGCGGTCTGCTTTTTCGTCTAAAGTGCCACACTGGAACCAAAACTTAAGATGTGCGGGAGCTACATTATTTTTGACCAAGTCTAAAACCATACGGCTTCTGTCGTGCATATCGTTTTTCACATACGCCTTGTTGCGCCACCAGAAACTTCCGCTAAAGACGCCAACTTTTCCAAAATAGTGCGCATTATTATACACGATATCAAAAGCAGAAAGACCACCTAATGACATCCCACAATAAACATAGTCGGTATGCTTTCGCGAAAGCGGAAAATTTCTTTTTACAGAAGGCAAAAACTCTTCGAGTACAAAAGCTGTGTACTGCTTTGCCCTAGACCCACGACCTTTAAAATCTGCCGAATGTGCTAGACCATACTCCTGCATCCTATTTTCATTAGTCTCCAGACCCATATAAATAAATGGCGCCGTATGTTCTGAAGTAAAGGATTTTTCCAGCGTAGCCGCTAGTTTCATCTTCTCGTAATCCTGCCCATCATTCATTAATAGAAGGGGATATTGCAGTCCAGATGTCTTGTAATCGGCGGGAGCGGCCCAGCGGTAGGTGACCTCGCGATTGAGATGTTTTGAGAATAGCTTTTCCTTTGCAGTAATCATTTTCTGAGCATTCATAAGTAGGCGCGCAAGTTACCAAATCAATACAGAAAAATAAATTGCTTTTTGCCAAATATTAAATCGTTCTTAATCCTACAAAGAGAAATGTTAATACGCTGTATATTTGCCGCTTATGGCAGAAACCAATCATTTTGAATATTACTCAAATAATTTGAGTAAAAACATCAAGGTAGAAGTTACAGGAAGCTGGGGCTATCCCGTACTTATGTTCCCTTCTTCTGGTGGAGAATATACTCAGAATAGAGACTTTTTACTCAATGAGTCCGTAATGAAATTTGTAGATGCTGGGAAAATAAAGCTTTACAATGTAGAAACCATTGATAATCTAAGTTTTTACGATGAGCATCTTCCTACAGATGTAAAAATTCACAACTATGACCTGTATATGCAGTTTATAGCAACGGAGTTTATTCCTTTCCTTCAAAAAGAGTGCAACACCCATCGCGTTGCGGTGGCTGGAGTTAGCTTTGGCGGATATCACGCGGCAAATACAGCATTTAGGTTTCCAGATCTTGTTTCACACCTTTTTGCAATGAGTGCCACCTTTAATATCAGGACGATGACGCCACTATCTGACGATATGCGCATTTACTTTAACTGTCCTAACGAGTTTATGCCCGGCGAAGAGACCTGGAAATATAAACATATGCACATCGTTTTGAGCACTTCAGATTGGGACATTTGTCTGGGACGCAATAAAGAAATGTCTGCCATTCTCAATGCAAAGGGCATTGATCACTGGTATGACGAGAAACAATGGATTTCTCACGACTGGCCGCTCTGGAGAATGGTTTTTCCAGAGTACGTAGGCACATATTTTAACTAACACAACCACAACAAAACACACAATATTATGATAAAGAAAGTAGGTATATTATTTGGGATGGAAGATACATTCCCTTGGGCATTTATAGATAAAGTAAATGAACTGGGAGCAGGTAAAATCATCGCAGAGCCGGTAAAAATAGATAAGTTACAACAGGGCATCGACTATGGATACAGCGTCATTTTTGACCGTATTTCTCAAGAGGTTCCTTTTTACAGAGCATATTTAAAAAACGCTGCATTACAAGGTACGGCGATCATTAACAACCCATTCTGGTGGAGTGCAGATGAGAAGTTTTTTAATAACGCGCTTGCACTCAAGTTAGGAGTTCCTGTCCCAAAAACAGTATTACTCCCTTCTAAAGAGCGCCCAGACAACACGACGGCAACTTCTTTTAGAAATCTCGAAGCACCACTGGACTGGGACTATATGTTTGAGCATATAGGTTTTCCAGCGTTTATGAAGCCTCACGATGGTGGTGGCTGGAAAAATGTGTACAAAGTAAAAAGCCCTGAAGATCTTTGGGAAAAATTTGCAGAGACAGAGCAACTCGTGATGATGCTCCAGGAAGAAATCATTTTTGAAGATTACTACCGTGTGTATTCTATCGGACAGAAGTATGTGCACATTATGCCCTACGCTCCAGACAATGAGCCACACTTAAGATATGAAACAACTCCTAAAACTACGGGAGCTGCGCACACTAAACTGATGAAGACTATTAAAGATTATACTCTTAGACTTAATAAAGCGCTAGGGTATGATTTTAATACCGTAGAATTTGCGATACGTGACGGAGTGCCGTATGCAATAGATTTTTGCAATCCTGCACCAGATGCAGATGTAAATTCTGTGGGTCAGGAAAACTTTGACTGGGTAGTGGAGCACGTAGCAAAGTATGCTATTGAGAAAGCAAAAGCACACAAAGCAGGACATGACAATACCTCTTGGGGCACTTTCGTGAAAGAGGCCATCGCCCCGGCACCTGCACGCAAAAACAAAACGACATTAAAGACCGCAGCCGAAGCGAAGAAATCTGTCAAAAAAGAGCCAATTGCCAAAAAGAAAGCTCCGGCCAAAGCAAAGCCAAAAGCAATCAAAGTTAATACTGTGAAAGCGAAAGCAGCCGCAAAGTCAGACTCCATCGAGAAGAAAGTCGCGACTAAAAAGACAGCAACAAAGAAAGCCACTGTAAAGAAGGCTACACCTAAAAAATAGAACACAACATATTAAGCAGAGAAGCTAGGTGTTTACAGCGCCTAGTTTTTCGGTTGAAATATTTAGTTTCAGATGTCATATAAGGCAGAAAGGTAATTATAAGTACCTTTCCTATAGGGTTTACGTTTTCGCTTTAAGCGAAAAAAAAGAAATACCCGTCTTTAGAAAATTAATAAGAAGAGGTTTATGCACAAGTTTACACTGGGAATAGAGGAAGAATTTCAGATTCTCGATAGTGATACGTTGCAATTGAGGTCACAGATGTCAAAAATCATTGAGGGCGGAAAAGTACATTTACAGGAGCGCATTAAAGAAGAGATGCACCAGTCTATCGTAGAGATGGGTACAAACGTGTGCGAAAACATCAATCAGGCACGTGACGAAGTTTCCTATTTAAGACAACAAGTTATTGCGCTGGCAGCTGAAGAAGGTCTTAAAGTGGGCGCCTCGGGAACGCATCCATTCTCTCTTTGGGATGAACAACTTATAACAAATGCGCCTCGATATGATGAAATTGTAAATGAAATGGGCGATGTCGCAAGAGGAAATCTCATTTTTGGGATGCACGTGCACGTTGCGATTCCTAACCGACAAGAAGGTCTGGATATTCTGAACGTAGCTCGTTATTTCTTGCCACATTTATATGCCTTATCTACAAATTCTCCTTTTTGGGAAGGTCGTGATACGGGTTTTAAGTCTTACAGATCTAAGGTTTTTGATAAGTTTCCACGTACAGGTATTCCTCCGTTCTTTAATAGCATCCAAGAATATGACAAGTTTGTAGAAATTCTGGTAAAAACGAGATGTCTGGACAACACGAAAAAGATATGGTGGGACATCCGTTTACATCCATTTTTTCCAACGGTAGAATTTCGTATCTGTGATGTGGTGATGACGGTAGATGAAGTGACATGTATTGCGGCTTTAATGCAATGTATTGTGGCCAAAATTTATAAATTACACCAAAAAAATCAGACCTTTAAATCCTATCGTCGTTTACTCCTCAATGAGAATAAGTGGCGTGCCGCACGATGGGGAATTGATGCAAAACTTATTGATTTTGGTAAGGAAGAAGAAGTTCCATTCCACCAACTTATGAATGAGTTGTTGGAATTTATAGACGATGTGGTCGATGGACTAGGATGCCGAAAAGAAGTGAACTATGTATATCAAATGATAGAACAAGGCGCGGGAGCAGACAGACAGTTGCAAGTCTACAAAGACACTGGAGACCTGAGAAAAGTTGCCGATTATGTAGTGCAACAGACCGCAAAGGGGCTTTAAATAACTTAGCTTTGCACGTTATATAAATAGCATAAAGAAATGCAGATGGAAAGGAGCTATAAAATAGCAATATTAGATATGAATGCTGGCGAGCCCAATGAGGGAATGCGCTGTTTAAAAATGCTTGCGGGTGACTTTCTCGCGCAAGAGGGCATTAAAGGAAACTACGATGTTTTTGAAGTGCGTATAAAAGGAGAAATTCCAGAGATAGAAGACTACGATATGTTCTTGTCTTCTGGAGGACCAGGCTCACCGCTAGCCTCTGGAGAAGCTTGGGAGAGTCATTTCTTTCATTTTCTTGATACTTTCTTGCACTATAATATGACCCACCATTGCAAGAAACACTTGTTTTTGATTTGTCACTCCTTCCAACTTGCCTGTAGGCATTGGGATCTAGCTAAAGTGACTAAAAGAAGGACTACATCTTTTGGGATCTTACCCATTCATAAAACCTTGAGTGGCACCCGAGAAGTATTATTGGAAGGTCTGGAAGACCCATTTTTTGCGGTAGACTCTAGAGATTATCAAGTCATAGGCCCCCAAGAATGGAAGTTGGAATCCTTAGATGGGAAAGTACTCTGTCGCGAAAAAATACGCCCTAATGTTTCTTTGGAACGTGCAGTAATGGCTATACGCTTTAGTCACGAGATTTTTGGAACACAATTTCACCCTGAGGCAGATGCCGAAGGAATGCTACGCTATTTCTTAAAAGAAGATAAAAAGGCGATTGTTATCAAGAAGCACGGCAAGAAAAAATATCAAGATATGATCGATCATCTGTACGATGATGATAAGATTATGAAAACCAACCAAACCATTATCCCGCGTTTTTTGCAACTTGCTGCAGAAGCCAAAGATAAAACTCAACTCGTCACCAAATGATACCAAGCATCCGGAAGACCTTTAACGATAATTTTAAAGAAGAATACTACGAAGGTCTTAAGGAGGATACTGTAAAAGATTTGGGCGAGCCCACAGCATTTCGGATTTCAGAAACGCCTGTTTTTATCCCTAAAGCACTTAGCGATACTATTTTTGAAGCTTGCGACTCCATTATTGAACAGTTATGGAAACTGGATTTTGACGAAATAAGAGAGCGTTTTATTCCTAAGGAATTGCGCTGTCCCGTACCGATGGATAAGCCAGAATTTCTCGCGATAGATTTTGGGATGTGTGAAGATGGAAATGGTGGCATCACACCTCAACTTATAGAGCTACAAGCTTTTCCTACACTATTTTTCTATCAGCCGTGGTTAGGGAAAACATTTAAGAAAAACTATCCTACCATTCCTCAAGAAGGATTTGACTATTTCTTCTCTGGACTGAATGACGAAACTTATTTTGAAGAGCTCAAGGAAGTCATTTTAGGAGATGAAAAGCCAGAGAATGTCATCCTACTTGAACTTTTTCCTGAGAAGCAAAAAACCCGAATAGACTTCTGGGCAACGAGAAAAGCCTTAGGCATAGAAGTGGTCTGTATGACTAAAGTGCTTAAAGAAGGTAGAAAATTATACTACCTCAAAGACGGAAAAAAAACGCCCATAAACAGAATATACAATCGCGTTATTCTAGACGAATTAAAAGGAATCGAAAATTTTAAGGCCAACTTTAGCCTTACGGACGATCTTGACGTAAAATATGTAAGTCATCCAGATTGGTTTTTTATGATTTCTAAGTGTATTGTTCCTATGCTCAAGCACAAGAACATACCAGAATCCTATTACCTCAACGACTTTCCAGCAGATATTGACCTGACCGATTATGTCCTTAAACCTTTATTTTCTTTTGCGGGAAAAGGTGTAAACCTCCATCCCGACCAAAAAACAATAGATGCCATTCAGGACAAGCACAATTACATCTTACAGAAAAAAGTACAGTACGCCTCCGTTATAGAAACAAACACGCCCAAAAATTCAAAAGTAGAGTTGCGTATGCTATATACTTGGAACAAAGAGGAAGCCTGTTTTAAACCGGTAATCAACCTCACCCGAATGAGTAAGGGCGAACTCATAAACGTATCCTACGCTACCGAAGATAGCTGGATAGGCTCCTCCATCAGTTTCTTTGAAAAATAGATTTTATTACGCTTTCGCACCTGGCTGCCGGTAGGCAAGAAAGCGTACAAAAAGCCCTCAAGAAACCTTCCCCCAAACCTTATCCGTATTTAATTTAAAAGTATCTACATAGTCCCAATTGCACTCCTCAGGCGAGATAAGGGAGAGAAATGGCTCTCCATTTTTAGAGCGGTAGAGGTGATAGATTTCACCCACAATAGGCTCAAATGAAAACTTAGCTGAGTATATCAAGTTGTTGTACTCAAACTGCTCCATCATTGCCTCATACTTAGCTTTTAAGTCTTCAAATTCGGTTTTAAACTGATGGTTAACCTTATTTATATTTGAGTTTTTCCAAGTCGTTACATCATCAGTCACGATGGCTGGGGCGCCTATGTTCGTGGCGTATGGTGTTAGGGAAGCATCATAGCGCTCCTTTTTCTCATTATAAACGACTTGATCTGGTCTTTTCTTAATTGTCATAATTGTCATTTCCACGAAGGTGGAAATCCTATTTTTATTAAACTACAGTCTTCAACTACCGCTTACTAATCTTATTATGCGTGATCTGTTTTTGGCGACTACACTTAAATCGGGCGTCGTCTATACCAAAATTCCGTTTTGCTTCGTGCTTTGTTCTACGTCCCTGCACACGTGCGCGCCACATTCTAAAACTGCTGGGCTTCATCTCGCGACGCATAATCTCAATGACTTCCTTTTCTGGAATACCAAATTGGTATTCAATTGCATCAAAAGTCGTGCGGTCTTCCCACGCCATTTCTATGATTCTATCCAGTTCTCTTATTGTAAATTCTTTTTCCATAGTTTTTTTATAAAATCGTATTCCTCTCGTTCGTGCCTCGCTCGTCGGATACGAGGCGAAAGCAGACTTCATATCCACTCTCTTTTTTCATTTCAATCAAAATTATTCCTATCTGCTAACGTATGCCGTTTCAGAATGCGCAAGGCATCCCGTTGCACCACATTGTTATCTTTTAATTTCCAAAGAATATCACTAGCCTTTCTTGCGGTTTCCTTCATCTTAATGATGGGTTCTGGATAATCCACTCCTATAAATGTATTGCAAAACTGCTGTTCCAGAAGTGGCAACGTCCAGGGCTCGTGAATGTAAGCCGTGGGAACTGCATTTAGTTCCGGAATCCATTGCTTTATAAAAACACCTTCGGGATCGTGTTCTTCGCTATTTTTTACTGGGTTATAGATGCGCAACGTATTAATGCCCGTCTCCCCAGCCTGCATCTGCAACTGCGGATAGTGAATTCCAGGCTCAAAATCCAAAAACTGCTGTGCCAGATGCGCCGAACAACCCTGCCACGGTTGCCATAAGTTATGGGTAAAAAAGGAAACAACCATTGCTCGCATTCTAAAATTGAGATAGCCTGTCTCGTTAAGGCAACGCATACAAGCATCTACTAATGGAAATCCAGTTTTCCCTTCTCGCCAAGCCTTTTGATGCTTCTCATTACGTGGTTTGTCCAAGTTGTGATACCCTTCGTTTACAGCAACAAACTCCATCCTATCTTCCATCTCAAATTTTTGGATAAAATGTGCCTGCCAGCGCAGTCGCGAGGTAAATCCGTCGATGGCGCGTTTATTTACCCGAACACCTGAAGTGGCCGAACTATTGTTTCTAAATACCTTAGCCGTTTGCCACACTTCCCGAATACTCAAATTCCCCCACGCGATATACGGCGACATCCGCGAGCAACTTTTGCGGGCTTTTAGCGGTTTACTGATGTGGTTACTGTAATTTTTATGGCGTCCTCCGTGTAAAAAAGACTGTAAATAGCGTCTTCCAATTGCTGTTCCTCCTTTTTGGAACGGAGTGTCTTTCGGCGTTTGGAGCGATGGGATTGTAAAGTAGCTTTCTAAATCTTCAATCGTACCTTTTGATACTAAATCGCCTTGTTTTGGAGCAAAAGGCAATTGCTTTTCCAGCATAAACGCCTCCCAATCCTGCGACCAGCCGTAGCGGTTTCTAAGTCCGCGTTGTACCCCATTGTTGCAATACTCCACCCAACCAAATTTATCTGGAGAACCTTGGGATTTTAACGCTTTCGCGAAAGCTTCCAATTCCAAATCTCTATCATACGTAATCCGCAATCCCGTTTCTTGATGAGAAAACAACGTGTGAATCTTTATGCACTCAAGCAATTGCTTAAAAATAGGAACCACCTCTCCCTCAACTATCAAAATCTTTGCGTCAAACCCAAAAAGCTGTTGCTGAAGGTCCCGCAAAGACTCTTTTATGAAATTAAAATGTCGCTCGCTGTAATGCTTGTCCTTGAGTAAAGAAGGTTCAAAAACATAGAGCAACAACAATGATTTGTCCTCCTTAAGTGCATTGTACAACGGCATATGGTCGTGCAAGCGCAAGTCCCGTTTAAACCATAATATGTTGACAGTCTCCTTAATAATTGGATGGATTTTCTATAATATCTTGCGCACGTTCTTTGTGAGCCGTGAGGGTGTCCTTGTTCATTTTATCCAGCAAGCTCAGCATCATATTCATACGCTGGTTGTTCTCAAAATGACTGCGTTTCTCGTCCAGAAAATTCCAGTACAAACTGTTGAACGGACACGCGTCTTCGCCCGTTTTCTTGCTCACTTTATAATGGCATCCTTTACAGTAATTACTCATTTTATTGATGTAACTCCCGCTGGAAACGTAGGGTTTTGTCGCAATCTTTCCGCCGTCTGCCCATTGTGACATCCCACGGGTATTTGTAATCTCCACCCACTCGATAGCATCTATGTAAACGCCCAGATACCACGCATCCACCTCATCTGGGTCGCACATCGTGAGTAGGGCATAATTGCCCGTAATCATCAGGCGCTGGATGTGATGGGCGTAAGCGTTGTCCAGACTATTATTAATACTGCATTTTAGGCAGTTCATTTTAGTATCGCCCGTCCAGTAAAAATCGGGTAGTTTATTTGAGTTTTCTAGGTGGTTTGCTTTCGCGAAAGCGGGCATCTCCCTCCAGTACATCCCTCTCATATATTCCCGCCAGCCTAGAATCTGCCGTACAAAACCCTCCACCTGACTGATGTCTATCTCATCCTGATGGTCGCGCCAGTAGCCTATGACGGTCTCAATCACTTCCTGCGGAGAGAGCAACTTGCTGTTCATCGCAAAGCTCAATCTGCTATGAAAGAGGTAGGCCTCCTCCGGATCCATCGCATCCTGAAAATCTCCAAAATGTACCAGTAGGTTCTTGCAGAAATAATTCAACACCGAAAGTCCATCCTCCCGACTCGTGGGCCAACTGAAGTTTTTAGCCTCTATCCGCCCCATCGTTTCTACTTCTTCCTTTTCGAGCAAATCCACAATATCAGAAACGTCTTTTCTAAAACCGCGCTCGTGAGGAATCTCCGTGTCGCCTTTCCACTTGTTACGGTTACTGTGATCATAATTCCATTTTCCGCCTTCAGGATCCTTTGCGTTTACCATCATAATGTCGTACTTCTTACGCATCATACGGTAAAAGTATTCCATTGTAAACTGCTTCTTGCCTTCATAAAATTCGGCGAGCTCTGTTCTGGTAGTCATAAAATGCTCGGTATCGAAGGACTCGGTGTCGATGGATATGCTCTCGCAAAAATCTTTAAGCTGTTCATCGAGTCTATACTCGTCAGGTAATTGATATTCAAACTTTTCAATATCGTGTTCCTTGATGAGTTTCTTCAAGTTCTCTGTTAGATCCTGCCCGTTCTTTTTATCGTCCAGTCTAAAATAAATCACCCTATGATCGCGTTCCTCCAGCCACGCACAAAACTCCCGCATCGCCTGAAAAAAAGCCACTACTTTCTGAATATGGTGTTTTACGTAATCTGTTTCTTGGCGCATTTCGGCCATAAAATAGATGATGTCTTCATTCGGGTCATTATACCACGAGTGTTTATGGTTGAGCTGGTCGCCTAGTATGAGTCTTAAGGTTTTCAATGGTTATCGGTTATCGGTTATCGGTTATCGGTTATCGGTTATCGGTTATCGGTTATCGGTTATCGGTTATCGGTTATCGGTTATCGGTTATCGGTTATCGGTTATCGGTTATCGGTTATCGGAAAAATGAAAAAATATTTCTTGCAAAAGCACGATGGCGTAAAGTGTTTTCGATTTCAAATTCGAGTTCGAGTTCTGGTTCATTTCACTCCAACCACAGGTCCACAAACTCGTTATTTGGATCGTAATTATCCGCCTGTTTTTCAATGTTAAATCGTCTATCTCGCGGATCATTCCCTACTCCAGATTTAAAAAGAGTGAAACGGAAAGTTTAAAATTTTCGAGCTGAAAAACTCTCAAAAATTTTAAACAACCACCCCTTCTCCATTTATACAATTTAGTCAAGCCATAAATCCACAAACTCATTATTCGGGTCGTAATTATTAGCCTGTTTTTCTATGTTAAATCGTCTATCTCGCGGATCATTTCCTACTCCTGCATTATACATCCAGTTGCCCCAATTGCTGTGTACGTCGTAATCTATAAGGACGCTTTCAAAATACGATGCGCCTACGCGCCAATCTTGTTCTTGTTCCTTGGCCCAAAAGCTAGCTACGTTCTGACGGCCTCTGTTTGACATCCAGCCTGTTTCTTTGAGCTCGATCATATTGGCGTTCACAAAATCATATTTCGTATTGCCATTAATCCAGTCACGCAATGCTTTATTGTTGTTTTTCCAGTCATAATCCTTTTCTAGAATTCCTCCTATTTGGAAAATTTTATTTCCGTGCTTAAGTGAGATATATTTGAAATAATCTCTCCATATCAATTCAAAAATCATCCAGTAAGTGTCTTGATTCTTTTTGACCTCCTTCTCAAATCGCTTCACTTCCCAATAAATCTGTCGTGCAGAAATACAACCCAATCCCAACCAAGCGGAAAATTTTGAGCTGTAGTCCTTACCTACAAGTCCGTTACGGGTTTGTTTATATTGTGCCAGATTTTTGGTTTCCCAGAAGTATGAATGTAACCGTTCCATCGCCGAAGTTTCTCCACCTTTGAAGGGAAATGCGGTGCGACTATCCTGTTCAAAAGGTTCAAAGCCCAAGTCTTCCAGAGATGGGATAGCAGTCTTATTTTCTTCAAGCCTATTATTTTCTGGTAATGCTTCAATATCCTTACCCAGCTCTCGAACGGACGCCTCTTTCTCGCACTTCTTCCTGAACTCAGTAAACACCTTTGGGATTTCTTGTGACGATTTGTACGGAATATCTTTTGGGTGAAATAAGAACTGGTCGTACTTCTCGTGAAAGGTTACTTCAGGCAATGATTCCTTTGCTCCATCTAAGGTTTTCTTCTCCTCCTGCGTCCATTCTCGTTGTAAAAATATCTCAGAAACATTATATTCTTTTACTAAATCAATTAATGATTCAATGGTATCATCGTTATAAAGCAATAAATCTATATTGCTTTTTTTTAGATTTGATTTTAAATCGGTGATGCTTTCAATTAGAAATTGTGCTCTGAACTTGCCAGTCTTCTTAAAACCAAAGTCAGTTTCGGCGAAATGAGTTGGGTCAAAGCAATAAAATCCAATCACCCGCTTGCCTGTTGCGATCGCATTTTTGAGCGAGTGATTATCTGCCACCCGCAAGTCATTTCTAAACCAAACTAAAACTGTATCCATTATTTTTTAACTAAATTAAATTCGAGCAAAGCACACTCTAAAAAATTACACAAAATCCACCACTCATAGCTCACCCGCTCATCTACTCCTCCTACATCGCTCACTACAATACTTTACTTCATCCCAATTTTTTTCCCATTTTTTGCGCCACGAGAAAGGTCGCTCACAGACGACACAAATCTTTTCGGGTAAATGTTGCTTCTTGTGATTACTCATTATGTTCAAAGATATTTATAATTCATTAGACAAAATAATGCTTTACAATCCTCTTAACAACTCTTGAAAGAAGATAATAGGGTAAATACCCTGCTATCTTCTTTCGCGAAAGCGATATCTTTATTTTAATAAAAACAATAAGTAACACGCTTTCGTTCAGCATATTAAATAATACTGTAACTTTAACTTATGAGCACCTATAGGCTAAATACAAGCAACACGCCCGTTATTCTGACCTTAGAATTAGTAAGTCCTGCACCTGGCAGAAGTTATGTAGAAGTGGACGGGACGGAGATTCTGACCTCTCCAGATTTTAGCGGAGGGAGTATTTTTCCTTCGGCTATCGGCATAAATAAAGAATTGCAGGGCAAAACTTTCAAAATTACCTCGATACTGGATTTGAGTCCGCTTACGGAACTTCAGAAAAAACAGGCGCTCCTAATGACCCGCTCTAGTTATTACCTAGACGGCGGTCCAGATGGTGAAAAATTGTATCGACTTCACGAATCCCGATGGATAAGAATAGGTGATGACCTATTTCTCACAAAATATATAGACCTAATTTCATAGTATGCGATTGCTAACGCTCTGTTTGATATTGCTTTTTTATTCTGCTTTCCTGCCGGACGGACAGGCGGGCGCGAAAGCGCAACAAGAACCCTTTGCTGTCCCTTTAGAAAATCTTGCTTTACCTAATTCACCCGCTTTCGTATTGCTGGACGAAGCACCCTCCATTATCGAAAGGCCCGCCACGCCCAAAGCATTTGCCGTAGAACTATTGCAGAATTTTGACGGAAACGCCTTTGATAATATCGCGGTGGAGTTTGCCCCGTTTTGGATGACAAAGCCCAAGAAACTCTCTTACTTTGACCTAAAAGGATTGCGACCAACTGCCGACGGCTCAGGACTAGAAAACAAAGGATTTAATCCGCTGGTAAATCTGGTGGTTTCCTTTGCTCACGTAAAAAATCAAGACTCGATTACCAATATTTCCTTTGGAGCAAGAACGACACTCATAGAAATCAAACACGCGCAAGATATCGCCCGCTTTGCCGAAGGATATCGAGCAATAAACGATTTATTTGACTTAAAAAAGCAGATAAAAGATGAGTTTGGCAATGAGGAGTTAGAACGTGCTAATCCATTAGAATATGCAGAACAATTTAAAATCTACTACAACCAAAGACTCCCAGAACTCACCGCTGAAAGACCTGCCACCGCAGCAAACATTCTCGAGACACTAGAGCTTAAACCACTTTTTGCACTTGACGTTGCTGCGGCCTACAATAAAAGATTTTATAATGACAACTATGAAGAAGGAGACGGTAATAGTCGTTACGGCATTTGGGCTACAGCAACGGCTACGATTCCCATAGGTCGCAGTTTAGATAACAGGAATTACCTCAACGCCTTTGGCTTTGTGCGCTATCTCGAGGATGAGATAGGAAACACGGCGTTTAATGCACTGGACATCGGACTAAAAGCAGAGCTTCAATTCAATAAATTATTTATTGGATACGAGTATGTAAAACGCAGTGGTGATCTGGATGATTTTAGATCTGTGGGCAACATACGTTATGTGCTTACAAAGAAGATAGATCTAGTGGGATCTTTTGGAAACAATTTTGGAGACACTAATGATTTGATTTCTATCCTAGGGATACGTTGGGGATTTGATTCAAAAAATCAAGAAGTTCTGGTGACTCAAGATTAAGATCAATTATATTTTGGCTGGAGGTTTTCCAGCATTATAGCGGTCATCTCATCAAGTCCAAACTTGTGTTTCCAGCCCCAATCTTCCCTCGCTCGAGAATCATCTATGGAGTTAGGCCAGCTGTCTGCAATTTCCTGACGGAAATCTATGTCATAGCTTATTTCAAAATCAGGAATATGTTTTTTGATACTCGCAGTCACATCTTCTGGCGCATAACTTACTCCTGCAAGATTGTAAGAAGAGCGTATTTTTATCTCCTCTTCTTCTGCATCCATAATACTTATTGTTGCCCGTATGGCATCATCCATATACATCATAGGAAGTATTGTTCCTTCCTTTAAAAAGCAACGATACTGGCCGTGCTTTAAGGCGCGATGGTAAATATCTACCGCATAATCTGTGGTACCTCCTCCAGGCTCCGTGGTATAGCTTATGAGACCAGGATAACGTATACTGCGCACGTCCACACCAAATTTATTAAAGTAATACTCGCACCATCGTTCCCCCGTTTGTTTAGAAATTCCATATACTGTGGTAGGTTCCATAACAGTGGTTTGAGGCGTATTTTCGGCGGGAGTGGTGGGTCCAAAAACGGCTATACTTGATGGCCAGAACAGTTTCTTGATTTTATTTTCTTTGGCAAGATTAAGTACGTTAAATAGCGAGGTCATATTGAGATGCCACGCCTTTGCAGGAAAACGCTCGGCAATTGCGCTTAACATTGCTGCCATAAGATAAACGGTGTCTACTTTGTATCTAAAAATTACATCTTCGACCGCTTTAAAATCTGTTGCATCCAGAGTTTCAAAATGCCCACTCGCCATAAGTTCATCGTTTCCCTCGCGTATGTCACTTGCTACCACTTTATCTTCTCCAAAACGCTCGCGGAGTTTCATCGTGAGTTCCGTCCCTATTTGCCCGCAGGCGCCTATAATAAGTATTCTTGATTTCATAAAGCTTGTGTGGGGTTAAGTACGCTTTCGCGAAAGCGTAAAAAGTATCTTTAAAACATCCGTCACTACGATAACGATTGCGTACTGCAAACATAATCATAAAACCTTTTTGTTCTCAAACAGATTCACATACTTTTGCCTTAATGAAGACGCCCTTTTACCTATTCTTATTGTGCCTAGGTTTCATCGCCTCCTCGCTATTTATAGCTTGTGGTGACACAAATCAAACCACCGAAGTTGTTGCCGAAGATACCGCGGCGGTGGACACACTTTCTATAAATGTAATTGATCGATTAAAGCCAGAGTTACGACTCACTCAAAAGGCGTCAGATTCTTCTAAAAATTGGACATTATACACCAGCCTGGAGAAGATACTTCTCAAAACAAAGGATATTAATCTGGGCGACCTCAAGGAAGAGATGGCAAATGCGAGAGCGCTTTTTGACAAAAAGGAACAAGCCGAAGAAGATAATATCTCTATGCCCGTAGCAATAAAACAGCCACCTGCCGTAAATGCTCGTGTACTGGTTATAGAAACTAAAATTAAAATTTTAAATGACCTCCTTCTTAAAGAATCTATAGATATAAATGCCATCGAGGTACAGCTCATTGAACTGCACAACGCATTCCAAGACTTAAGATTACAGATGAATGAGCGCTATGCAAAAAGCATAGAACAAATGCTAGAAGAGCTACGTGAGGAGCAGGAAGAACAAGATGCACGAGACATCAATGAAACAACTCCTACGAGTAGACCATCTTTATCCCTTTCTGAAAATTATTGATTTTGTATCTTGACAAAAAAACAAGATGCGCTATACATTTTCTATTTGCTTTTTATTCATAACACTTATAAGTTGTTCTGCTCAGAAAAGTAGTACCGTAGTTGATCCTAAAAAATCCATTGACACTTCCCTAGAGGCCTGGCACAAGGCTGCCGCAGGTGCAGACTTTGACGCCTATTTTGGACTAATGACCGAAGATGCTGTCTTTCTGGGCACTGATGCTACAGAAAACTGGCAAATACAAGAATTCAAGGCTTTCTCAAAGCCCTATTTTGATAAAGGTAAAGCTTGGTCTTTCTCAACTTTAGAGCGTAATATCTATCTTGATATAGATGGAGAAACAGCGTGGTTCGACGAACATTTAGACACACAAATGGGAATCTGTAGAGGCTCTGGAGTAATGAAGAAAACTGGTAACACTTGGAAGGTCCAGCACTACGTGCTTTCCATCGCAGTTCCTAATGAAAATGTCTCTGCCCTAACAGTAATGAAAGCAGATTGGGACCGTAAGCAGATGGAGAAAATGAGAAATGACAACTAAAACAGTTGAGAATTTATCAACTAAACAAGCCTTATACCTTTTTCTAAGTATTAATCTCATTGTAATCCCTCATTTATTAAGAATTTCCTATGATTTCCGCCGTTCGGCTCTTATATTTGTTTTCCATTTTAAATAAATCCTACAATATGATTAAAAAAACTCTCCTCACACTAACATTTTGCGCAGTCGCAGGAAGCGCTTTTGCACAAATAGGAACAGACGCCCCGTGGATGGAATCCTTTGCTGAAAATCCAAGAGCGGCAAAATTTCAAGATATTCAAGAAGCTTTTTATGCGTATTGGGCAGATAAAGATGAAACTGTAAAAGGAAGTGGTTATAAACCTTTTAAACGGTGGGAATCCATTAATCAGAATTTCCTTAATCCAGATGGAACGTTAATGACAAGTCAACAGCAACTTCAGGGCTGGAGGGATAAAGTGTCTATGCGCATTAATCGAGAAGATAGTGGCGACTGGCAGTCCGTGGGCCCTTTAAGTCATTTAGAAACAGGCTCTTGGTCTCCAGGTCAAGGACGTGTAAATGCTATGGCAGTAGATCCTAACAATGATGATATTCTTTATGTAGGTGCCCCTAATGGTGGTCTATGGAAGTCTACAGATGCGGGGACAAATTGGGAACCACTTACGGATGATTTACCACAAATAGGAGTTTCTGCTATTATGGTAGACCCAAATGATTCTAATATAATATACATAGGAACTGGAGATGATGATGCTGGAGATAGTGATGGGGTTGGAGTTTTAAAATCTTTAGATGGTGGAGAAACCTGGGACTTTACCGGACTTAATGAAACAAATTCTCCGCTTTCTTTTAATGAGATTTTTATTCACCCAACAGATAGTAATATTTTATGGACTTCTTCCTCTAGCGGTGTTTATAAAACGACTAACGGTGGTGACGACTGGACATTAGTTCGCTCTGGAAACATAAGAGATATGCGCGTACAACCAGGTAATCCTGATATATTGTACTGTGTATCTTCTAATAGATTTTATAAGTCTGTAGATGGTGGTGACACTTGGTCTTTGCGCACAGACGGAACTCCGAATGGAGCCGTAAACAGACTCACGATAGACGTAACACCTGCAAATCCTGATGTAGTCTATATTTTTGCTGCAAACGGTAATAATCAATTTAAAGGAATTTATAAATCTACAGATGCAGGAGAAACCTTTACCCTAACAAGTAATGGTGATCCAGGAGTGTTTGATGGGTCTTCACAATCCTGGTATGACTTTGCTTTCGCCGTTTCTGATACAGATGAGAATATTATTTTTACTGGAGTCCTAAATGTGTGGAGATCTACAAATTCTGGAGCCTCTTTTGTCCGGATAAATAATTGGAGTTCTCCCGAGCAGCCCTCATATACACACGCAGATATTCACAACCTCCGATACATTAACGGGAAACTATATTGTGGTAGTGACGGTGGGATTTATGTTTCAGAAAATAACGGAGTTGTTTTTACCGACCTTACAGAAAATCTAGCAATCGGTCAGTTTTATAGAATTGATGTCGCAAAAGATGACTCGCAAATTATTGCGGGAGGACTTCAGGATAATGGAGGTTATGGTCGATCAAACAATCAATGGCATAACTTTTACGGAGCAGATGGAATGAATGTGGTCATTGACCCGCAGGACTCAAATAAAATGACTGGTCTTATTCAAGGCGGTGGCGGGCCTTACATAACAGAGGATGGTGGTGCTTCACTAGCAACAAATGGTTTCCCAAACGGTCCTGATAGTGGTGACTGGATTACACCTCTTGGCTATTCTAAGGACGGCCGTGTTATTGGAGCATATCGAAGCATATGGGAATTTAATCCCGTAACCCTTTCTTGGTCTCGTCTCTCTAGCACAGTTGCAGCAGGTGGAACCGTTAAGCATATGGCTCTTGATCCTAGTGACGATGATATTATGTACGTCGCTTATAGCAATACCTTGCGCCAGAGTGTAAATGGCGGAACGAGTTTCACAACCCTAGCAACATCCTTCTCAAGCGATATTACCTGGGTTGATGTAGACGGAGAAGATAATCGCATTCTATATGTGACTACAAGAGGTGCTAATGGTAGAGTTTTTAAAATCACCCTAGATGATGATGATATTAGTGAAGTAGATGACATAGACGACATCACAGGCTCTTTACCTAATATTCCAAAACTTGTTATTAAAAACCAAAATAACCACTCTGATAATCCACTCTTTTTAGGAACAAGCATAGGTGTCTGGAGATATGATGATGTGACAGAAGATTGGACTCCATTTGATAATGGATTGCCTAATGTTACCGTACGTGATCTAGAGATAAACTATACAGATGGGAATATAACGGCAGGGACTTACGGAAGAGGAATTTGGCAGAGTGCTATACCTCAAGAAGCACTATCTGTAGATTCATTTTCAAGCAACAGTCTGCGTATTTTCCCTAATCCATCTAATGGTATTTTTAATCTGCAATGGAGAAGCGCTGGTAACAGTCTCGTTACTGAAATTAATGTATATGACATCACAGGAAAACGTGTGCTTTCTTCTAAAGTAACAGATGGAAGCTTATCATCTGCAGTAGACCTATCTTCAGTTTCGGCGGGAATTTACTTGCTCAAAATGCAAATAGAAGGTGTCGAGGTTACAAAAAAACTGGTTGTTCGATAGTAGAATTTAATGATGCGTATTTCGCTTTCGCGAAAGCAGAAAAAGGTCAACCCAATAAGGTTGACCTTTTCTTTTCAATATCATTTATGCTGCTACTATTCGTATAAATTCAGTCTATTACGTAATTTTTGTACGTCGGTGTCCAGTTTTTCTATGCGTTCTAGCAAATTGAGAATTACGTCTATCCCCTCAAAATTAATATCCATCTCCCGATTGAGCCTGATGATTTTTTCTACTCTGGGAAGTTCCTCGTGCTGAATGAACTCACGGTCGTGCAAGCTTATGAGTCCGTAATCTTGAAGACGCTCTACATACGTTGTCTCGATGCCGTGGCTACCGCAAAAATCCGTTATCTTAATATATGTTGTACTCATAGCTATTTATTTAAGTCTGCAATTTGTTTAAACAGGGCCTTTTGTTGGGCAGAAAGATTGGTCGGAGTTTTTACCTTGTAAGTAATATAAAGGTCGCCGTGATTGTTTTCCTGTTTGTATTTCGGGAAGCCTTTACCCTTTAGTTTGACCTGGGTGCCAGATTGGGTTTCGGGCTTCACTTTGAGTTTTACCTTGCTGTTAAAGGTATCAACTGTGATTTCCCCTCCAAGTACAGCAGTAATCATATCTAAGTCCACATCCTTGTAAAGGTTTGCCCTATCTCTCTTAAAGGCCGTGTTGTTCAAAATTTTAAAGGTGATGTATAAATCTCCTTTTGGCCCTCCATTTGTCCCTTCGCCACCATATCCAGAAATTTTTATGGTTTGTCCGTCCTCAACACCTGCGGGGATGGTGAGTCTGATGTTCTTTCCGTTTATAGTGAGCGTTTGTTTCTGGGAAGTATAAACATCCGTTAGATTGAGCTTAAGCTCTGCATTATAATCCTGCCCTCTAAACTGTGCCTGTCTTGAGTGGAAACCTCCTCCCGAAGCGCCTCCAAACATCGAACTGAAAAAATCTGAAAAATCCTCTCCCCCAAAATCTGTCTGTGTATACGTACGACCTCTTCCAAAAGGATCTCCGCCTCCTTGGCGATAGGCACCAGAACGCTTTGCTTTTTCAAACTCCTCTGCGTGTTTCCAGTCTTTTCCGTACTCGTCATATTTTTTACGATTTTCTGGATTGCTCAAAACTTCATTTGCCTCATTTATCTCCTTAAACTTACGTTCGGCTTCCTTGTCATTGGGGTTTACGTCGGGGTGGTATTTTCGCGCGAGCTTCCGATACGCCTTCTTGATTTCCTTATCAGAAGCCGTTTTGGGAATGCCTAGCGTTTTATAGTAGTCTATATATTCCATTATCAGGTTGTTCTTTCTTTAATAAAGTAACTAAATGAACCTAAATGTGGGTGTTAAAAAAATCCCATCTTTTAAGATGGGATTTAATTTAAATGGTGTGCTTCCAAGTAGTTTTTTCGGTTTTCCCACCAGCTGGTTCCTTAGCTTTTTCGGGTTCGGCGGGTATCCACGGTCTACCAAAACCGGGCGCTTCACTATGACGTTGCATCATTGCCTCCATACGTTTTCTTATGGCATCCATATTGGGAAAACTCTCAAACGGATCATTGTTAAAAAAGTCGTCCATAAATGGATTACCTTGCTCAGAGTCCTCTTCAAAAAAACCTGCAAAGGGGTCACCTCCCATCATCCCAAAGGAACTGCGCATACGCTCGCGCATCTGTGCCATAAGGCTATCGGGGTTTATTTCTTGTAGTTCGGCCAGGTTGTTACCCGAAGAAGACCAAGAATAAATGGAGTCATAGCGCACGATATTTCCGTGCTCATCTACTTCTCTATTCACACGCCATTGCCCTTTTGGTTTTACCGAATCTTTTTGTGTTTCTCTATGCGCAAAATCCTGAGAAGATTCTTCCTGCGCCTGACAACTGACAGCCAAAATTGCTGTCGATAGAAATATGATTAATCTCTTCATCTTGAACAATTTTTAAATTTAATATTGCACTTAAAAAAACAAAATCTGTGCCTTTCTCATTTGGGTACAAAATGTCAGTTTCGCATAATAATGTGTAGTGTTGGTGGACGTATTTACCCCTTACATTAGTTCTAAAGTTCTCTTAAGACATCAAATTTATAATCTCCCCACGCGTATCTTTAAGCTGAAAAAGAAAAATCCAGCTTGAAAAAACCACTCCTAGAATTTACAGATAAAGGCATTTACTGCCCACCCGCAAAGGTCTATCTCGACCCGTGGAAGCCTGTGGATAAAGCCCTCATTACCCACGGCCACGCAGACCACAGCCGGTGGGGACACAAACAATACATCACCCACGAGAGCAATGTGCCTATCATTTCACATCGTCTAGGAGATATAAATGTTTCAGGAGTACGCTTTCGCGAAAGCGTAAACATAAACAACGTAAAATTCACCTTTCACCCCGCAGGACACATTCCCGGCTCCAGTCAAATACGAGTAGAGCACAAAGGTGAAGTATGGGTATTTACTGGCGACTACAAAACCGAAATTGATGGCATTTCTGAACCCTACGAACCTGTAAAATGTAACACATTCATAACCGAATGTACCTTCGGCCTTCCTGCCTTTAAATGGACCCCGCAAGCCGAAGTTATGCACGACATCAACACCTGGTGGGCGCAAAACAAAGCCGAAGGGAAATGCTCTGTACTGTTTGCCTACAGCTTAGGAAAAGCACAGCGACTTTTAAAACATCTAGATCCCAGCATTGGCAAAATAATGACCCACGGAGCGATAGAAAAAATGACCGAAGTCCTGCGCCCAATGATGGATATGCCCGCCACCGAATTGATAACCAGAGACACCCCAAAAGCCGACTTTAAAGGAAGCATCGTCCTCGCCCCACCCAGTGCCCACGGCAGTACGTGGATTAGAAAAATGGTGCCCTATGTGACTGCTAGTGCCAGTGGCTGGATGACCTTTAGAGGTGCCCGTCGTCGCAGGGCGATAGATAAAGGTTTTGTAATGAGCGACCATTGTGACTGGCCAGCTTTATTAGAAAGCATAGAAGCCACAGGCGCTGAGAAAATAATCTGCACCCACGGATATACTGATATTTTCTCAAGATACCTTCGGAGTATTGGGTATGATGCCAGAACTGAAGAAACGCAATATGAAGGTGAACTTGCAGAAATGGACACCAAAAAAGAAGAGGAGGAAACCGCCGTATGAAACTATTTGCCTCCCTCATAAAAACCCTAGACTCCACAAATAAAACTAACGAAAAGGTAAAAGCCCTTGCGCACTATTTTCAAGAGGCTCCAGATGATGACAAGGTATGGACGATTGCAATACTCTCGCATCGTCGCCCGCCACGACCTGTGAATACAACTTTATTGCGCGAGTGGGCGAGCGAACTCGCAAACATTCCGCTCTGGTTGTTTGAAGAGAGCTATCATATCGTGGGTGACCTTGCCGAAACCATAGCGCTTGTCATCCCAACCGCTACAAACTCTTCTGAAAAATCGCTCACCCAGTTTCTTGAGGAGATGATTGCGCTCAAGCGAAAAAGTGATGAAGAAAAAAAAGAATATCTTTTTGATAATTGGGCAAATCTCAATTATTATGAACGTTTCGTTTTTACAAAATTAATTACAGGGGGTTTCCGCATCGGGGTGAGTCAGAAATTGATGACCCGTGCGCTCTCACAAGCAACCCAAATTGATGAAGACGAACTTGCCTATAAACTGATGGGCAACTGGGACCCAAAGACGGTTAACTTTCACGACCTTGTTATCGAGGAAGATGCGAGTCAAGAATTTTCCAGACCCTATCCCTTTTTTCTAGCCTACGCGATCGAAGATGATGCTAGCGAATTGGGCAATGTAAACGACTTCCTCGCCGAACACAAATGGGACGGCATACGCTCTCAAACTATTTTCCGGAACGGAGAAATCTTTATTTGGAGCCGTGGGGAAGAACTTGTGACCAACAAATATCCCGAGCTGGAAATCTTAAAGGAGCACATTCCAGACGGCACCGTAATCGATGGCGAGTTGTTACCATTTTATGACGGGCAGATAGGCACTTTTAATGATTTGCAAGCGCGCATCGGTCGGAAGACGGTGAGCAAAAAGATGCTCAAGGATGTACCCGTGATTATTAAAGCCTACGATATTTTAGAATGGGAAGGAGAAGATATACGTGAGACCGCTTTCGCGAAACGTAGAAATATTTTAGAATCGGTATATAGCAATATTACAGATAAAGATCTGCCAATAGGCATTTCAGAAACAATGGAATTTGACAGCTGGGAGGCTATGGCAACCGAGCGTGACCGAAGTAGAGAAATGCGCTCTGAAGGTTTGATGATTAAAAGAAAGGATAGCCCCTACCGCGTAGGCCGAAAAAAAGGCGACTGGTGGAAGTGGAAAGTAGACCCGCTCACTATAGACGCCGTACTCACCTACGCTATGCGAGGTCACGGAAGGCGAAGCAATTTATTTACAGACTATACCTTCGGCTTGTGGAATGAGGATAAGACCGAGCTAGTGACTTTCGCGAAAGCGTACTCAGGCCTTACCGACGCCGAGTTCCGAAAAGTAGATGCTTGGATTAAGAAAAATACGTTGGAACGTTTCGGCCCCGTGCGCAGTGTGACTCCGCATCACGTTTTTGAAATTGCTTTTGAGGGGATTGCATTATCAAAAAGACATAAGAGTGGAATTGCTACGCGATTTCCTAGAATTTTGAGATGGCGACAGGATAAGAAGATTGAGGAGGCTAATACGCTGGAGGATTTGAGGTTACTAATTCCGAGCAATTTGCCCGAAGGGCAAAAGGAGAAGGAATCTCTCCCAACCACAAAACAAAAGAAATCCAAGAAGCAATAGCCAAATCACCGCACAAGAGTGAGAAAAATAAACTCACAAAAGAGTAAACAAATGCCCTATTACACCTACATCCTAACGAACAAAAACAAAACAGTTCTTTATGTAGGAGCAACGAGTGATATGAGAAAAAGAATATTTCAGCACAAAACTAAGTTTTATCCCAAGTCCTTTAGTGCTCAATATAATTGCTATAATTTGATGTACTACGAAGTGTTTGACACGTGGAAAGAAGCGCTAGCAAGAGAAAAACAACTCAAAGCAGGGAATAGAAAGCGTAAAGAAAAATTAATCAATAGTAGGAATCCTGAGTGGAAGGATTTGGCTGGTTCCTTCGCTTCGCTTGGAGAGGTGCCGTCGTTACACTCGGAATTATTTTATATTGAGGAGATATGGTAGGAGGTGTGTTTAATTCCAAATCTGTACTGATTGCTTTGCTACGCTCGCAATTATTTTACGTGCTTACTGTTGCGTGGGGTGTGTTTGGTTTAGTAGGTATTAAATCCGCACAGATTGCTTCGCTTTGCTCGCAATTGTTGCTCGCTTGCTTATGACCCAAAAAGAACTCCTACATATCGCTGAAACTTGGTTCCAGTCTCAAAACTGGAAACCCTTCCCCTTCCAAAAACAAACGTGGAAGGCATTTCTTGCGGGTAAAAATGGGTTACTCAATGCACCGACGGGTAGTGGTAAGACGTATGCACTTTGGTTTCCCATTGTGCTCAACTACATCAAGCAAAATCCGGATTATAAAACCAAACACAAAAAGGGTCTAAAGGCTATTTGGATAACCCCCTTACGTGCGCTCTCTAATGAAATTGAACTTTCGGCCAATCGTATTACAGAGGATTTGGGCACGCAGATGACGGTGGGGATTCGAACTGGAGATACTTCTCAATCGGAGCGGGCAAAACAAAAACGGTCGATGCCCGACCTTTTGATAACAACACCAGAAAGTCTGATGTTGCTGTTGGCTTCTAAAGGATATGATAAAGTGTTTAAAGATTGTTCTGCCATTGTCATTGATGAGTGGCACGAACTTCTGGGCACCAAGCGCGGTGTACAGATGGAACTCGCCTTAAGCCGACTCAAAACGGTAGCCAAAGATTTAAGAATTTGGGGGATATCGGCAACTATTGGGAATTTGGAACAGGCTCGGGAAGTATTATTGGGACCTACGAGTAGCGCTTTTCGCGAAAGCGTAACTATCAAAGCAAACATCAACAAAAAAATAACTGTAAAATCCATCATTCCTGATGAGATGGAAACGTTTCCGTGGCGGGGTCATCTGGGGATACACCTGCTGGAATATGTTGTGCCCATCATAAACAATAGTAAAACGACGCTACTCTTTACAAACACGCGAAGTCAGTGCGAGATTTGGTTTCAGAAAATTCTTGCGGCGCATCCTGAGTATGCGGGGGAGATTGCGATGCACCACGGGAGTATCAATAAGGAAACGCGCACTTGGGTAGAAGGCGCCATACGCAACGAAACCTTAAAAGCAGTTGTGTGCACCTCATCATTGGACTTGGGAGTAGATTTTGCACCCGTAGAGACCATCGTGCAAATAGGTGGGCCGAAGGGTGTTGCGCGTTTCTTACAGCGCGCGGGACGTTCGGGACACAGCCCTGGAAAAGAAAGTGTAATTTATTTCTTACCCACCCACGCTATTGAGCTGGTCGAGGCCAGTGCGTTGCAACGCGCGGTAAAAGAAAATACGGTGGAAGATAGGATTCCCTACCTCAACAGTTTTGATGTCCTCATTCAGTATCTCACGACGCTTGCAGTATCTGATGGGTTTTTGCCCGAGGAAATTTGGCCTGAGGTGCAGAGCACCTTTTGTTTTCAGGCGATGACAAAAGACCAGTGGCAATGGCTCCTCAATTTTATCTCAATGGGCGCGCAATCCCTACAGGCCTACGACGAGTATAAAAAAGTTGAAGTTCTAGAAGATGGCCGTTTTAAAGTCAATTCTAGAATGGTCGCGATGCGTCATCGTCTACAAATAGGAACCATCGTGAGCGATGCCAGTCTGATGGTCAAATACCAAAAAGGCGGATACATCGGGATGATAGAGGAGTTCTTCATCAGCAAGCTTACGCGTGGCGATGTGTTTACGTTTGCCGGTAGAAATCTAGAGTTCATTCGCATTAAAAATATGGAAGTGCACGTGCGCAATAGCACAAAAAAGACCAATAAAGTCCCCTCGTGGATGGGTGGTCGCTTGACCTTAAGCAGCCAGATGTCGCAACTGTTACGGGAGGAGTTGTATACGGGGAATTTGCTTTCGCGAAAGCGAAGCCCCGAAATCAACGCCCTAGAACATATTTTCCGCCGGCAGAAAGTGGAAAGCATTGTGCCGGGAGCTGACCAATTTTTGATAGAAACCTTTAAAACCCGAGAAGGTTATCATCACGTCTTTTACCCGTTTGAGGGTCGTTTTGTACACGAGGCGATGGGGAGTTTGTTGGGATATCGTGTGAGTCTGCTGGACCCGATTACCTTCTCACTTGCCTTTAACGATTATGGGTTTGAATTACTGTCCGATAAACCGATTGATATACAATCTGTTTTAGACAATAATTTATTTACGGTGGAATATATGCACGATGACCTCCAGAAAAGTCTAAATGCAACCGAAATGGCGCGCCGAAAATTTCGCGATATCGCGGTGATTTCTGGATTGGTTTTTACGGGTTTCCCTAACAAACAACTTAAGCAGAAACATTTGCAAAGTAGTAGCCAGCTGTTTTTTGATGTGTTTCGGGATTATGAGCCGGACAATCTGTTATTTCAACAGGCGTTTACAGAGACCTTTGAACATTCTCTGGAAGAAGGAAGACTGCAAGAATCATTAGAACGCATCGCCACGCAAGAAATCGTTTGGAAACAATGCGAGCAGGCAACTCCCCTATCCTTCCCTATTATTACTGACCGCTTACGCGAAAAGTTGAGTAGTGAGAAACTAGCAGATCGAATCAAAAGGATGACCGCGATTCTGACGAAGAAAACGGGTAAAAAAAAGCGGTAATACCGAAATCCTTGCGAAGGATTAGTTTTTGAAGCGGTATAAATTTATTGTATTGAGTGTACGGTGATAAAACCCCAAGATAAAATCATCTCCATTTTTAAATAGCGTTGTTGCTCCTTTATCGTTACCATATTCCTCATCTAATTCTAATTCGAATGCTTGGATACGGTCAAAAATATTCACAGGAACGATGGCTCCTTTTAAATGATCATATTCTCTATTAAGAATTGTTTGTATACGGGCAGTTTTAGTACGGGTATAATTAAGATAATTGCCAAAAACAGCGTTACCTATTCCAATAACAATTCCGGCCCCTATCGCTCCACCCACCGAGGAGCTTACGATCAGGACTCCTGGTGACTCGATCTCTTGAGATGCTCCGAGGGTTACTACATAATCATCTCCGTTTTTAAGGACCGCCACCGCGGGGTTAGATGAAACAGTTTTTCTCAGAAACTGCCGTGTTCTATCGAGTTCCCTGTAATCATCTAGAGCACCTCCTTCTTGAATTATGGGTGTATTTGAGAAAGAGATGTGTTCCTTTTCATCAACTCTAATTTCTTTTAAAACATTTTTGGATTTTAAGTCAATGATAGCAAATAACAACTCATCGTACGAAGTTTTAAAACTGAAAAGATGGTCACCTTGCAGGAAGCTATTGGTCTTTTCCATACTGGACGGATCTCTTAAGCTGGGGCGTTCTATGATATGCACTTCGGACTTATTTGATTCCAAAAATAAATCGATGATAAAGGTGTACGTGCGTCTCATATCGAGAGTGATACGTACTTTATCATCTTGTGGGTACAGCTTTATAACCTCGTTTACGGTGTTGAGCGCCAAAGGCGTACCTTCCTCCACAACATTAGTCTTAAAGTTTTCCCTTTGCGGTTCTATAATATCACTTAAATCTCCACTTCTACGTTTCTTGGGAGTAAAATTTGTTGAGGAGAGATTGTAATCTGTGTGAGTGATGTCTCCGTTTTGGTCAAAACGATACATTCTAAACGTAGAACTATTACGCAATAAGGCAACTACATAATGAAAGCCATTGCGACTAAATTCGTTTATAAAATTTTCGCCCTTATGTTTAAAATCCAAATCAACTTGACGTACGCTCCTGTTATCAAAATCTAAAAAGACGGCTCCCCATTTTTTGTTATTTGCTTTCCGAAGGAAAATTGTACGCTTTTTTCCAGTACCTATAAAACTTGATATTTGGGGATACTTGTACAAAACATTGTCGATAAGCAACCCCTGGCCTACAGGTTCAAAATTTTCTGAATATAGATAGGTTGCGATTTTACCGCTATCTGGAATAAGAAATAGGCTTTCTCCCTCAGAATTTGAATTGGTATAAAGTATATTAATTTTCCTAGTACCTATTTTAAGTTTATTTTCAAACTCAAAGACTTTTTCCTGACCAAAAATTAATGTGCTCAAGAATAACAAGAAAATAGCGACAATCTGTGTTCTCATAAATGTATAAATCTTAAATACGCTTTCGCAGAAGCTTATATAATTATTAGTGTAACAAGAATACGGGCGCTTTAAAAAATGCGTGAGCTATGTGTTGTTAGTCAAAGGCATACAGTTGATATGTATCTGTCTCTTCATTAATAATTCCCAATAATTGCCTATCGCCTGCCATAAGGTTGAATTCTTGCCCCCTAAATTTACGATCGAGCAGCATTTTCTTTACAAGATGGTTTTTATCGATGGGGTAAATATTGCGAGGGCTCTTAGGGTTAGAAAGTTCAAAAGTTGTGGCCATAAAGGGTCTAATTCTCAACAAGCCTCCTTGGATGGTTTTAAGTATTTGTAATTCTGTCTTTATAGATGGAGCGATTTTGTCTTTACTTACATCTTGCGGGAAACGACTTAAACCCAGAGTAATCCCAGCTTCTCCATCGTGGTATAATCCTACTCGGGTTATAAGATCCTGTCTGCCTATTGAACCTACTCCGATAGAAGGGTTTTGTATCCCTCTTGTGGTGCTCCACTTTTCAAAACCGCGTGTATATAGTGTAGACAATGTGTCGTACACCCGATCTACTCTGAAGGATGAAATAAAATCAAAGTTATAACTCGATACAAACGCGGTATTTCTAGTTTTTGGTTCATCGTAAGTATACTCAAATTCATTAATAAGCGCGGCACCTAGCGCATCATATATTTTAAACTTTGCTACAAAATTGTTTGAGGCAACCGTGGTAATCTTATAGTTATGTAAAAGCGAATTAGTCTCTGCTAGCGTCCCTGATAAAAAGAGGTCAGCCTTCCGAAAAACTTTAATTTTTTTTGAATAGTCGTTTGTATTTACATCTATGAGATACGTGAAAGAATCATTTTCATCTACCGTAAGTTTAAATCCGTTTGTGTCGGGATATAATTTTGTGGGATTTGCAGTTTCAAAAAGATAATAATGATGTTTATTACTTATGACCTCAGCGGGAGAAACGAGTTCATATAGGTCTACACTTTTATTTTTATACCCTTTAAATGCCTTGGGGCGAATTGCCACCTCATTTATGGCAATCACTTCATTACCCGTTACTGTGCGCACAAGGATAACAGAAGATTTATCTTTTACAGAGATAAAATAGGTCTTTCCCTGCTCGTTATAAGCTCCTAGAAAAGTCTCTTTTTTGAATTTTAAATCGACAATCTCAATGCTCATTTTCTTGCTCACAAAATCAAAGGTGAGCGCTTTAAATACCTTTAGGCTGTTATCTGTAAACCAAAGTATAGCTTTTTTATCTGAGATCTGGCTCGCTAGAAATACTTTTTGAACGCTATCGTAAGTGTCTATAAAAGTGCTTTTAATAGTTTTCAAAGAGCTGTCCAGTAAAACGGCTTCAACGCTTTTTATCCTAAAAAGAAATAACCCTAGTTCGCCTGTTTTTTCATCATAACCCTCAAAAGAATAATCGATTATCGGGTTGTTATCACTGCGAGAAGCAAGTTTAATGTCGATAAGTTTTTCTTGGGAAACACTCACGCTTGTGAGTGTTAAGAGTATAGGTAATAATAGATATTTCATAGCCTAACAATAATAGTGAATATTTTAAACTCAAGAAAACACTAAATACCAGCTTATACCTTCTCTAATTTCAATTGTATCCGCTTCCGTTTTATATCCACTTCTAGCACTTTTACAATCACTTGTTGTTGTAAGCTTACGTGGGTATTTACATCGCTCACAAATCCATCTGCCAGGTTTGAGATATGTATGAGACCACTTTCTTTAATACCAATATCTACAAATGCGCCAAAGGCTGTCACATTATTCACAATACCAGGTAATAATTGTCCGGGTTGCACATCTTCTATCGTTCGGATGTTTTGATTAAAGGTGAAAATTTTTGCTTTTTCTCGTATGTCTAAACCTGGTTTTTCTAACTCGGCGATAATATCTTTAAGGGTTGGAAGACCTACCTCTTCAGTGACATAGTTGTTGAGGTCTATGTCTTTGAGATTTTTAGTATTTCCTATCAATTCCTGCACGGAAGTTTTTTGGTCTTTGGCTATTTTTTGGACAAGTGCGTAGCGTTCAGGATGCACCGACGAATCATCCAGCGGGTTTGTGCCATTCTTAATCCGTAAAAACCCAGCCGATTGTTCAAAAGCTTTCGCTCCCAAACGTGGAACATTTTTAATGTCGTGACGGGTGATGAAGGGTCCTTCGCTTTCGCGAAAGCGTACAACACTCTCTGCCAATTTTTCTCCTATTCCCGAAACATAGCTCAGTAACGGAGCACTTGCGGTGTTTACATTTACACCCACGGCATTCACACAGAGCTCTACCGTCTGGTCAAGACTTTTCTTAAGGGCGGTCTGGTCCACATCGTGTTGATATTGTCCTACGCCTAAGGACTTTGCATCTATTTTCACCAGCTCTGCCAGCGGGTCCTGTAATCTACGACCTATGGAGACAGCGCCACGCACGGTCACATCGTAATTAGGAAACTCGTCGCGGGCAATCTTGCTGGCGCTGTAAATGGATGCGCCAGCCTCGCTCACCACAAAAACCTCAATGGGATTTTTAAAATGAACGCGTTTTATGAGCCGTTCTGTCTCGCGGGAGGCGGTACCATTTCCTATAGCGATAGCTTCGATTTTATAAGCATCTGTAAGACTGGAAATCTTTTTTATGGTTCCTTTTTCATCACTCTTAGGAGGATGTAGATATATGGTCTCATTGTGTAGTAATTGCCCCTGAGCATCCAGACAAACCACCTTACACCCCGTGCGGAAACCAGGGTCAATCGCTAGTATGCGTTTCTCTCCCAGTGGTGAACCGAGCAGAAGTTGCTTGAGATTTTTTGCAAATACGGCGATGGCCGTCTCATCTGCTTTTTGTTTTGCTTCAGTGAGGGTCTCGTTAGATAATGCTGGTAGAAGTAAGCGCTTGTAGGCGTCTTTTATAGCGAGTTCTATTTGGCCGGCGCAGTCATTATTGGATTTTATGATTTTACGGGCTATCATATCGAGTGCTCGGTCATCATCTATGATAATTTTTACACGTATGAACCCTTCATTTTCAGCTCTGAGAATAGCGAGTAATCTGTGGGAAGGACAACGACTCAACGGCTCCGAAAAGTCGAAATAATCTCTGAACTTCTGTGCTTTCTCCCCTGTAGCTTTTTTCTTTACGACTTTGGTTTCTATAAGGGCGTGACGTGTGAGTTGGCGCCTGATGTTGTTGCGTATGTCCGTGCGCTCGTTAAGCCACTCTGCAATAATGTGTCTTGCGCCTTCAAAGGCGCTTTCTGCATCCGGGACTTCGTCGTTTGTATAGCGTTGTGCGAGGCCTTCTACATCTGTGGCGTTTTGTGCCATTATGATTTTGGCAAGTGGCTCTAGTCCGTTTTTGCGGGCTGTCTCGGCTTTGGTCTGGCGTTTCTTTTTATAGGGTAGGTAAAGGTCTTCGAGGGTGGTTAGGTCTTGCGTATCTTCTATTTTTGCTTTAAACTCAGGAGTTAAAACTTCTTGCTCTTCGAGTGATTTAAGGATTGCTTTTTTACGCTTTTCTAAAGCTTCAAACTGTTCTTTAAGTTCGATGATTTTACCTATTTCGACTTCATCCAGACCGCCAGTGGCTTCTTTACGATAACGTGCGATAAAGGGAAGGGTGCAGTCTTGTGCGAGGAGGGATAGGGTGTTTTTGACTTTTTCAATGGAAATTGTACTTTGTTCAGCAATAAAGACGGAACTATTCATTCGCTATTGTATTTAATCGTTCTCAAAAGAATACAGCGTGTATTCCTTAATGCGGGGGTCATAATTCCCAAATAGAACCTTCCCATCTTTCAAAAAAATATTATCTGCAAATTTTCTTAGTCTTTCGGTATGACGGTCTATCCTATCAAAAATGTTATCGACGACTTCCCCGTCAATGTGATTAAAATCTCCGTCAAACATACTCTCAATTCGAGTTGAGCCAGTTGCTCCATAGGAACCATAAGCAAATGATGCTGGATTGAAACTCATTGTGACTGCTCCTACTGTAGCAATGGGAAGCCCACCAAATCCTGGCATCATCATACCGCCTCCACCGCCTTGAGGACGAACACCGCCTACAGTCATACGATAACCATATTTAGTTCTAAACAGGGATATGCCATTTTTATCTGAGCAATTTTCCTTAAGAACTTTGATGTTTTCTCCATTTTTCTAGTTGCACCAAAACTATAAACAGAACCCTCTTGTAAAATGGGGGAATTTTTGAAGGTTATAGGGTCATCTTTTTCAAGTTTAAAATGCTGAACCTCTTCTAGGGTCTCAAGATTTTTAATCACAAGGTGCATCATCGAACTGTTAGAGACAAGTTGTGCAATTTTATCTCCTATCACATAGGAATTTGTAGGGTTGTTCTTAGAATTGTCTAAAGGTGCTGGTTTCTTTATGAAGCGTAAACTAGGTTGCAAGTAAGGTAACTTAAAGTCAAATAGAACTGTGTAGCTTTCATCCTCGTCAAGTGTCCAATAAAATCCCTCATTGTATTCGAACATTTTATTTTGCTCGGTGGTAATTTCCAATGTATTGGGAAGGTTATTCTCAATTTTTGCTAAAGAAATATCGGAGTTAAACCCTTGTGATTCTTGCATTAGTTTATAAATGTCAAGAGATTTAACTGAATTTCTATTAAGCTCCTCTGCCAAATCTATATCCTCCGTAGCAACAGTTCCGTCCACATGAAATATCCACTTCCTTATCAAATTTGAGTCTTTTAAAATCGTAAAGACATAACAGTGAGCTCCTCGGCTATAACTCTGCAGGAATACCTGGCGGCGTAGGTCGAGGTCATATTCTACCTCTTGGGTCGTATCGTTGTTAAAATTATAAAGTATGCTCGCAAACTTATTTCCTTTACTATTTTTCTGAACAAGTCTCACTTGACCTTGACTTACGGCTTGACCAATGATTTCTTTGTATTTTCTTTTTAAACCCTCTGAAACAAGTTGGGATTGTAATTCCTTATCCGCATTGTATAGGTATCCATAGGTAGTTTTAGGTTCTTCTGCAAACACCGAAAAGCTACCAGAATCATCGTGCAGAACTAGATGTACATTTTCTAAAGCGGTACCTGATTTTTTATTTGTTAAGGAGATTTTGTGATAAACACCTTGACCGTAACTGAACGCACAAATAAGCAATGCAATGAATTGAATTGATTTTTTCATTATTATGATTTGAGTATTTCTAACTTATCACGCTCCCGTTCCCAACCCCACCTGCACCGAGCGTAGCCGCGGTGTCAGGATTCACAAAAACCAACTTCCCACTAGCATCCTCCGTCATCAGTATCATCCCCTCGCTTTCCACACCGCGCAATGCGCGAGGAGCAAGATTTACAAGTACCGTTACTTGCTTTCCTACCACTTCTTCGGGTGTAAAACTTTCGGCGATGCCAGAGACTATAGTTCTTGTGTCTATGCCTGTGTCTACTTTTAGGATAAGAAGCTTTTTAGTCTTTGCCATTTTCTCAGCCTCGATGATGGTGCCTACGCGCATATCGAGTTTTGTAAAGTCATCAAAGGTGATGGTCTCTTTCTGCGGGGCGACCTCCTGCACCTCGAGCGTAGCCGAGAGGTCGTTTGCAATTTTACTCGCTTCTAGTTTGTCCAATTGTTTCTGAATTTGGTCGTCTTCTATTTTTGAGAAGAGGAGTTGAGATGTGTTGATCACATGATTTTTATCTAAGAGGGCTTCTCGGGTAGCGACCTCGCCCCACACAAGAGACTCCGCGCCATCGCTTGGAGTTAAATTCAGTATACCTTTCAATTTTTCACTCGTATGCGGTAATAATGGTTCACTCAAAACGGCGAGTGCGGCAGCAATTTGAAGTGCTACGTACATTACAGTTTTGGTGCGGGCTTCGTCTGTTTTTATGGTCTTCCAAGGCTCCTCATCGGCTAGGTATTTGTTTCCTAAGCGGGCGAGGTTGATGAGCTCTGTTTGGCTTTCGCGAAAGCGGTATTTCTCAATTGAGCTGCCTATTACCGAAGGGTAAGCACGCATTGTTTGTAGCGTTTCCTTGTCCACGTTATTAAACTCCCTAGGCTCTGGTACAGCCCCATCATAATATTTATGAGTAAGTACCGTCACTCGATTAATAAAATTACCAAAAATAGCTACGAGCTCACTATTATTACGCAACTGGAAGTCTGCCCACGTAAAGTCATTATCTTTAGTTTCTGGAGCATTTGCAGTAAGGGTATATCGCAATACATCCTGCTGACCGGGAAAATCCTCTAGATACTCGTGCAACCACACCGCCCAGTTCTTAGACGTAGAAAGTTTGCGACCTTCAAGATTTAAAAATTCGTTTGCTGGAACGTTATCTGGTAAAATATACTCGCCGTGTCCTTTGAGCATTGCAGGAAAAATCAAACAATGAAAGACAATATTATCCTTCCCGATAAAATGAAGCAACTTTGTGTTTTCATCCTTCCAATACGGTTCCCATTCCTTGCCTTCTCTAGCTGCCCACTCTTTTGTAGAAGAAATGTAGCCTATAGGTGCGTCAAACCAAACGTAAAGTACCTTACTTTCTGCTCCCTCAACTGGAACAGGAATTCCCCAATCAAGGTCACGAGTTACAGCGCGCGGGCGCAGGCCGTCGTCTATCCACGATTTGCATTGTCCGTAAACGTTTGTTTTCCAATCTTTTTTGTGTCCCTTTATGATCCACTTTTTAAAGAAGTCATTGTATTGATCTAAGGGTAAAAACCAATGTTTGGTTTCTTTAAGCGTAGGTACCGCTCCGGTAATGGCACTTTTAGGGTTGATAAGATCTGTAGCGTTGTGAGACGTACCACAATTCTCGCACTGATCGCCGTATGCTTCTTCAAAACCACACTTAGGACAAGTTCCTGTCACAAATCGATCTGCCAGAAACTGGTTTGCCTCTGCATCATATAATTGCTCGTTTGTCTCCTCAAGAAATTTCCCCTGATCATACATATTCTTAAAAAACTCACTCGCCGTGTCGTGGTGAACTTTTGCACTCGTACGTGAGTAATTATCAAAGGTGATTCCAAAATCTATAAAGGACTGCTTGATAATTGCGTGATATCTATCTACAACCTGCTGTGGTGTTATCCCCTCTTTTTTTGCCTTAATGGTAATGGGCACACCGTGCTCATCGCTTCCGCAAATAAAGGCTACGTCTGCCCCTTGCAGGCGCTGGTATCTGGCATAAATATCTGCTGGCACGTAAACCCCAGCAAGATGACCTATATGTATGGGTCCATTTGTGTATGGAAGGGCAGCAGTAATCGTATAACGTTGTGACATTTCTTGAATTTTGAAGCCACAAAAATAGGGATTTCAAGGTGAAGAAATGGGAATTGAAATCGAATCTATGATCAGACCTAAAGGTCTTTATAATATCTGTAATAAAAGGCCTAATCTTTAGCTTACAAAAGATGGGTTTTGAATAGGCTTTTCCAAAAGCAGAAATGTATTCAAACGTTTAAGACCTTATGTACATTGCGCCTTAAAGGTATAACTACTTGGCATTTTGAAAATTTAAAATATGAATTGAGGATGATGTTGGTACCGCTTTCGCGAAAGCGTAAAAAATAAATCATCGCGCAAAAAAAGCCACAACACCCTTTTAGTATTGCGGCTTTCTCAAACGGCTATGTATTTTACCGTATAAGGATACTCTTGCTGTACTTACGACCAGCAAAGCTTATCTGGTAAATATACTGTCCCGTAAAAAGACGTTTTTTAATTTGCTCTTGAACATCAATTTTATAGGGACCTTCCATTAGGAAGTCGTTACTTAATGTTCCCACGGGTTGTCCAAGTATATTAAAGAGTGTGATATCTACTTTTGCAGTGGTAGGCATTGTAAATTCTAGATAAGTGCGCCCATTGCTATACGTCCCAAAATGCTGAAAAGTATCACGTTGCCCTAAATCTGTGACCCCTAAAGAATCGCAACTAAAGCCCAGATCTACCGTTTCATAATCACCGAATAATAGCTCATCTACAGTTCCACCGTCTATACAAAGCCACTCTTTCATCATCGTAGCGTACACACTTCTAAAATCTGTGCCGAACTGTAAATTACCATTAGCATCTGGATTCTGAAGATCTGGATGTGATCCCACAAAACCATTACCCTGTAGTCCATCTCCGAAAACCATTACTGGTGACGCGGCTCCGTGATCTGTACCATTAGAGCCATTTTCTTCTATGCGACGTCCAAATTCTGAAAAGGTCATAGACATCACTTTATCTTGCATTCCAGATGCTGCCAGATCTTCATAAAAATCTTTCATTCCTTGCGCAACCTGATTCATACGGTTGTTATGAACCTCTACCTGATTTGCATGTGTGTCAAAACCGCCTAGGGTTACCAGATACACTTTAGTGCCTAATCCACCTTTTATCATACGGGCGACTATAGCAAGCTGCCTACCTAAGGATTGATTCTGATATTCTACCGCATTTGTTGCAGCTTCATACGCCTCATTTATGACACCTGCATACGTAAATGTCGTATTTGTAATTCCCCGCATAAACTCCAGCTGCTCACCAAAGGTGCAACCAGGGACGTCTGTCACATCGTGTATGACACCGTTTTCGGCAATACTAGATAACTGCTGCGGGTCTGCTACAGAAAAGGCGTAACTACTTTCTGCACCATCAAATATTAAGTTACCTATACTTCCTATCTGTATTGCCGGAGGGATTTCTGGTGGTGAGATCAAAAAATCTGGATACAGTCCTTCAAAATAGCGTCCTAAGACTCCTGTATCCTCCACTTCTATAGACTGCCCACTCGCCCATATGTCTGAACTCCTAAAGTGTGAAAGATTCTGGTCTGGATACCCTACTCCGTGTATCACTTTCATAGCACCTTCTCCCCATAAAGATTGCAAGGGCTGCATAGATGGAGGTATTCCGAAGTCTGAATTTAACTGATATAAAGAATTTTCTTGATGTCTTACAGAAGGTCTGTTTCCAGCATAAAAATCATAGTCGTAAATAGGAACGATTGTATTGAGTCCATCGTTTCCTCCTTTGAGTCTTACTAGAACAAGTACCCTATCCTCACTTGCTGCATTTGCGAGAGCGGCGGTCATTCTAGATGGCGATGATGCTGTAAGATTAGAACCTCCCAAGGCGATGCTACCTCCTCCTACAAGCCCCAGAGCTCTTAAAAAACTACGTCTATTCCAGGAGCTGTGTTCTTCATCGTGATGGTCATCTGTAATTTTGGCGGAGGGACTGATTCCTTTCTTAATAGCCGCTGCGCGTTTTTTATTCTTATGATCGTGATTGCACATAGCTCTTCTTATTTAAGTTGAAATTCGGGCATTCTAAAAATATGATGCATCAAGAGCAACACTTGATAGGCCGCAGAGCCCCAATCAAGATTCCAAGTGCCATCCTCATAATAATTTTCTGGTACTTCCCATTTAAATACTGTTGTCGCTATATCGTAATCTGCCTCTGTGTACAAAGGTTTAGAAAGGAAGAAATCTATAATTTCTTTTGTGATAAATGCAGGGTCTGCACTATTATTAGTAAGGTCTCTAGCAAATTCTCTAAACTGCTCCTCATCTTCGTTCCACATAGGCCAAGTAAGATACTCCATACTGAGCCACCTTCCCGTTAGAGTACTCGTATTAATCCAATCTCGATCACCTTGCCAACCAGCTACGTCCGTAGGTTCGTAAATTTCTTGACCTAAGTTTGCGTTTAGATATACGATAAAATCCGTGTAATCTTCTTCGGGTGTCTCGTATGTAAATCCTAGTTCGTTAAGATAGATTGAAGTCATATCAAACGGGCTTTTTACAATGAGTCCCGTAGCGTCTGTATCAAAAAAATGTTCGCTTTTTAAGAGCTGACGCAAGACCGGAACAATCTCAAAGTCATTTGTAATAAATGTAGAAGCCATTTCTTGTATAATCGCCTCATTAGTATCACGACTTACAAAAAAGGTGTACAGTTTTGTACATATAAAGGTGGCAATGAGATCTGACTTTTCTTCAAAAAGTAAATCAATCACCCCATCATAATCAAAGTTACTCGTCTGCCCGAAAATAGTTTTTTCAGTATCGTCAAAGTTATTAGGGTTAAAATTAATCTGTGCGCCGTAGTCATCCCATTGATTATAACCTGTAAGCGCTCTGGATGTTTCAACGATATCTTCCTGTGTGTAACCATTGTTCTCCCCTAATGTAAATAGCTCATAAAGTTCGCGAGCATAGTTTTCATTAGGGCTAAATTTTGAATTCTCAAAACCATTGAGATACAGCAACATAGCATTACTTACACCTATCACCCTGGTAAATTCCCTAAAATTACCCAAAGCATAAGTCTCTAATAAATTCCAGTATTGATATGCGTATGGCGGGTGATTATACACTTCTTTTTCTGTCACAAAATGATTATGCCAGAAAAGTGAAAGACGCCCCTTAAGACCAGAATCCTTAATATAGTTTGCTGTTTGTCTGTAGATGTATGTATTCTGTTCACCAGCTTCCAAGTCATAGTCATTATAATCCTGAAAAGACCAGTTTGCCCATTCAGGAACTGGAGAATTTGCAGCGGCGATTGCCTCATCTATGATCGCATCTATAAATGCAGAAGGCGAGCTTGACAGCGCGATATTAATTTGAGCTTGAGAAGCGCCAAAACCCACGCGCCTATACACGTGCTTTGCCTTAACAACATCCCACTCATTAGATCCTGTCGGAACAAAAGGTGCGATGGAAGCTGTGTTGCAAGAAGTAAGAATTTCCATAAGGTATTGATTAGGTGCGGTTCAATATAAAACAATCTTCCCGCATTAACAATATATTAACTATGACTACTTTAAAACTAAAAAGTTTAATTTTTAGTACATTGAGACATTTAAAAACGATGTATGGTTACACCTCCTTTTCTTAAATACGGCGATAAAGTCGGTTTGGTTGCTACGGCACGTAAAATTTCTCTTGATGAACTGGATGAGGGGATACAACTTCTTAAAAGTTGGGGGCTTGTTCCCGTGGTAGGAAAAACCATAGGTCTGGAAGACAATCAGTATGCGGGCACAGATTACCAGAGAGCTCAAGACTTTCAAACGATGCTGGATAACCCCGATATTAAAGCGATTTGGTGCGCGCGGGGAGGATATGGAACGGTGCGTATTATAGACCAACTAGATTTTTACAAATTTGTAAAATATCCTAAATGGATTGTGGGTTACTCTGACGTGACGGTATTGCACAGCCACGTTCACAAGATTGGGTTCAAAACAATACACGCTACAATGCCTGTAAGTGTTGAGGATAATACCGCTTTCGCGAAAGCGTCCCTAAAACAATCACTATTTGGCAAGAAACCTGACTTTACTTACAACACCACAAACTCCTTAAATCGCCCTGGCACAGCCAAAGGCGAGCTCGTAGGCGGAAACCTTTCCATCCTATACAGCCTTTGCGGAAGCAGCAGTAGTCTGGACACTAGTGGGAAAATACTTTTTATCGAAGACCTGGACGAATACCTCTACCATATAGACCGAATGGTGGTAAACCTAAAACGCAACGGAATGCTAGACCATTGCGCTGGAATGGTTGTGGGAGGAATGACAAAAATGCACGATAACCGCATTCCCTTTGGCAAGACCGCGCAACAAATTGTGATGGATGCTGTAAAGGAATGTACTTTTCCCGTAGCCTTTGATTTTCCTGCTGGACACGTAGATGATAACAGAGCGCTTGTTTTGGGGAGTGAGGTGGAGATAAATATTGATGACTCGAAGGTGTCTTTGCAGTATTTGTAAGAATAATAACAATTATGGTAATCATCATAGAGGTAGAATTAATTCCGCTACTGTGATTGGCATATTAGAAACCCAAAAATTAATGACCCCAAAAGAACTAGGAGAATATGGCGAAGAACTGGCAACCCTGCATTTAATTAAGCAAGGGTATACCATTCTCGAGCGTAATTGGTTTTTTGGGAAAATAGAAATTGATATTATTTGTCAGAAGGAGCAGGGAATCCTGGTGATTGTAGAGGTAAAAGCGCGTAACTCAGATTTCTTTGGCGATCCGCAGAGTTTTGTCAGTCAAGGCAAGCAAAAAACCATCGTAAAAGTGGCAGATGCCTACATCCAAGAAAACGATCTCGATGTTGAGGTACGATTTGATATTATCGGAGTGCTTAAAAATTCTAAGGAAGAGCGGCTACAACATTTTGAGGATGCTTTTTACTTTTTTTAATATTCCCAACGCACTTCTATACTTTTTTACTTGAGAAAAGTAGATTCGTCTTTTAATGAAATCGTTGCTGCCTGATACCCTAACTCCATCATACGTTCTAATGATTTAAACGAAAAAAGACCGTAGTGGTAAAGTTCTTGTGGTTCTACAAGAACATCTGCAAGGTGAAATTTACTGGCATCCTTAGAGTACTGACTTATTGCATAAGCTCTACCCGCAACGTCATAGGAACGTTTTAAGGACTTTGATCCCAGTTTTTCTACTTGATTTACATAACAACCTATGCGATAGTCGCAATCATCAAGTAGGTCTACAGGAAAATTATTGATAACTCCACCGTCGACATAGGTCTCGTCGTCTATTACAACGGGGGTGAATAAACCTGGAAAAGCTGCGCTTGCTAGAAGAGGCTTATAAAGTTCGCCTTGCGAAAACACTTTAAGTTTTGTAGAGTTAATATTTACTGCAGTAATTTTTAATGGTATTTTGAGGGATTCAAAGCTATCTTCTAGAATGTATTTTTTTATGTGCGCTTCAAAAACCTCAGAACGTATCAAACCAGGTCTACCGAAGGCATATTTCTTTACATCAAAGAGGTTGGGTGTTTTAAAAAACTCATATATCTTTTCTGCATCATTTCCAGCCGCAAAGAGTGCGGCCACGAGCGCACCAGAGCTAGTTCCAGACACAGCTCGTATCTTAATATTCTTTTCTTTCAAATATTTTATGAGACCTGCGTGTGCAATTCCCTTTGCGCCACCACCAGATAATGCTAAACCTATAATCATAGTATAAATATAAGACGATTTAGAAAACCCTAAAATGGTCTCAAAATAAACTAGGAGTTAACTGAGCTGCTTTTTAACTACCTCATAAACTTTTAAAATAATTGCCACATTCAATCCTTGTATGAGAATACTTGCAGGAGCAGCAACAATAGAAAATAGTACTGTTAGGAACATACCGCCTATTATCATTTGGATTATCCCGGCGGCTTTAGGCAACTGACCCAGATTTCTCAATTTTAATAGCGCATAGCCAAAGAAACCATAAGCCAAGCCATAAAAAACGCAAAATATAATAGCGTAAGCTCCTTGTGGCATATAATCAAAGTTCAAATCAATGATAACATACAATATTAATAGCGTATTAATTGATATGAACAGTATTGATGTAACCTTTAATAAGTAACTCTTAAATAATTCTCCTATCAAAATAAACGCACGCATATGCAATGCAAAAAGTATAATAGATACTACACCTAAAATGATGTAGAATAACCCTCCGAAGTAATAATCTCCTTGTGCTATAAAGTAGCTGTCCTCAATAAATTGAAATATAAAAGCGATCATACTTAAAATACCAGTAATCCATCCTATATGTAGATTCTTTAAAATAAAGGAGACATCTTTACTTTCATCTATTTCTAGAAGCATAGCTTCTTTTACTTTTGTCTCAAAAATTGAGTCTTGTTGTAAATCATCCAGATCACGATCTAAGGCCGAAAGTATGGTCTTAATCGTATAGACGCGTGGCATAGTCTCACCAGCTTCTATACGCTGTATAGTGCGCACGGAGATGTTACATTGTTCTACAAGTTCTTCCTGCGTCAGACCCTTGAGCTGGCGCAGTTCTAAAATCTTTTGTCCTAATTGTGGTTGTTTCATCATAATTGTTTTGCCTTGTAATGATGTGTGTCAAATTTACAAGAAGTTCTACAGTACAATAGTAGGGTAGGATTTCATTCTGTTTCAGTTTTACAGATGAATTTAACCCGACATTTGCCCGTCACTTTAGTAATGACAACGTTTAGGGAGAAGTTCGCTTTCGCGAAAGCGTACCTTAAACTATACTTTTTATCGATTAAACTTCTATCTTTCACAAAATAATTAAGCCCGATGAAGTACCAACTTGCACAGATAAATGTAGCGAGAATGAAAGGTCTATCTATAGATGATCCAGAAATGAAGGACTTTCGGGACAATACTGATCGGGTTAATGAGCTTGCAGAAACATCCCCCGGCTTTATCTGGAGAGATAGCATAGATACAGAAGCACCCAAAGAGCCTAATGTATTAAATGATGAGCAAGTGCTCATTAATATTTCAGTTTGGGAAGATGTAGCATCGCTCAGGAACTTTACATACAAGACCTTTCATTCTGAATTTATAAAAAGACAAAAGGAGTGGTTCCAGAAATATGGGACGGCTCATTATGTGCTTTGGTGGATCGAGGCTGGACAGTTCCCTTCAGAAAAAGAGGCGATTAAACGTTTAGATTATCTCGAAGAGCACGGAGCTAGTGAGCAGGGTTTTACTTTTAGACAGATTTTTGAAAGGCCTGAATAGTTTTTTTACACTCCCGAAACAAATACGGAACACGTTTTCGCGAAAGCGCACTCAACATTAAACTCCTGTGAATTGCATTCGAGCATCACAGCATTTTCCATACATTTACAGAAATCAAAAAAAATATTATGGGTCAACTCCTATTCTGGGCAACCATCTCGATATTCTTTTCTTTTCTCTGTTCCATACTTGAAGCGGTACTTTTAAGTGTCACGCCCACGTTTATTAATATTAAAAAAGGGGAAGGTAAATCGTATGCCGATACTCTCGAATTACTTAAAAAAGATGTAGACAAACCACTCATCGCTATCCTCACACTCAATACACTCGCGCATACCGTGGGCGCTATGATGGTAGGGACCGTGGCGGCAGATTTGTATCCAGAGTTTGTCATCAATCTAGGATTTACAGAAATTAATTTTCTTGGTTTTGTTTCGGCGTTAATGACGTTACTTATCTTGATTGCCAGTGAGATTATCCCTAAAACGATAGGTGCAAAGTTTTGGAAGCAACTTGCAAACTTCTCTGCAAAAACATTAAAGATTATGGTTCTCGTCCTAAAGTATACAGGCGTTTTATGGTTGTTACAACTCTTTACAAAAATGGTAGGTGGCGGTGGTCACCACGAGAGTGTCTTAAGTCGTGAGGATTTTACGGCAATGGCTCAGATCGCGGGGGACGAAGGTGTTTTTGAAGAAAGTGAATCTAAAATTCTCAACAATCTTCTAACGTTTAAAGAGGTGCTCACAAAAGATATTATGACCCCACGTACTGTTATTAAAATGGCAGATGCGACGATGACAATGGGAGATTTCTTTGCCGAGAACCAAAGCTTACGCTTTTCACGTATTCCAATTTTTGAAGGGACGCGCGATCATATTACCGGGATTGTTCTTAAAAATGAGGTTTTTAGAGAAATGGCGCTGGACAATCACGATAGAACGTTAAAGGAGATAGAACGTCCTATTATGATTACAAGTAGGTCGCTTCCTATCCCAGATTTATTTGACAAACTGGTTTCTACAAAAAACCACGTAGCACTTGTGGTAGATGAATACGGTACTGTAAGCGGTCTTGTAACGATGGAGGATGTTATTGAAACCTTATTGGGCTTAGAGATTATGGACGAAAGTGATAGCGTTGCAGATCTACAAACGCTGGCCCGTAGAAACTGGAAAAAACGTGCTAAGGATCTCGGATTAATAGATGAAAATGAAGCTGATACGAATGAATAAGATATTTCTACTTTTACTATGCGTATCCTTGTCTGCAGCGGGACAACAAGATAATTTTAAAGGAGCGTTTCTGGAGAAATGGGACAATTCAAGGGATTATCTTATTGAAATTGCTGAGGCTATGCCAGCTGATGGGTATGATTTTAGACCTACTGAAAGGCAAATGACTTTTAATGAACAACTAGAACATATTCAGGGAAATATAAGCTGGCTGAGTTCAAAGTACTTTAACGCCTCAAAAATTGATTCGGCCACTTCTGGGACTAAGAAGGATCAGATACTGGAAAACTTGAAAAGAGCATTTGCTTCGGCAAGAGTAGCGATTGAAAATACTCCAGAAGCTGATTTTAAGACTACAGTCGACTTCTTTGCTGGACCTAAATCAAAACTCCAAATCCTCAATTTATTACACGATCATCTTTCTCATCACAGGGGACAACTCATAGTTTATTTAAACTTGAATGAAATTGAACCTCCCAGTTATAGCGGGTGGTGATTAGGAGTCCGCTTTCGCGAAAGCGGCATTAAGATTTCTCAATATAATTGTGAGGAATTGTGAGATATCGTAGGGCTTGAGTATAATATCGTTCATTCCAGAATTCATAATCGTAGCGCGCATCTCATCCATCTCAACCGCTGTAAGAGCAACAATAGGAGTAGTTTTATCAAACTTTCTTATAACCTTTGTAGCTTGGATCCCATCTATTTTAGGCATATGAATGTCCATTAAAATAAGGTCGTAGTTCTGCTCTTGAACAAGGGCTATGGCCTCCTCACCATCATTTGCAAGACTACATTTAAACTTGCGCTTTTCTAAGATTTTTTGAGTGATTTTTTGATTGATACGATTGTCATCTACAACTAGAATATGAACTGTTTTTAAAGAGTGTATGGTATGATTTTCTAAATCCTGCAATGGCGCGCCCATATGGACTTCCATATTTACAGATGCATCTGCTTCTAAGTTCAGAATAAATGAAAAGGTTGAACCTTTACCCACAGAACTATCTAGATTTATCTCACTATCGTGTAGTGTTAGCAGCTTTTTTACAATGGGTAATCCTAAACCTGTTCCCTGATAGTTGTAGTTTCGGTTTTCTACTTGTGAGAATTCTTCAAAAATACTCTGATGCTTGCTAGCCGGAATCCCAATACCGTCATCCTTTACAGTAAATTGTGTACGATATAGTCCAGAAGGGGTTTTATCTATCAAGTCTATGTTCACCCAAATATTTCCGTTTTCGTTAAATTTTATGGCGTTCCCTATTAAATTCATAAGAATTTGAGAAAGCCGTACGGAGTCGCCTATAAGTTTATTCGGGACATTTTTATCTATAGCAAGATGTATTTTGTTCTTATTCTGCTCTAGACTAAACTCAAAAGAACGGGTTATACTTTTAGTAAGTGTACTTAGTCGGAAAGGGGTGTGCTCCAATTTAATTCCATTTGCATCCATCTTATTAATGAGAAGAACATCATTAATAAGTGCGAGAAGATAATCTGCCGAAAATTTTAATGACTTCAAATCATCTTGGTGTGTTTTGATGGTATTATCTTCTAGAAGGATAGAGGCTATTCCTATTACTCCATAAAGTGGAGTGCGTAACTCATGACTTACTGTAGAGAAGAACTGGGTTTTTAATTTAGACAAGCGCTCTGCGCTGTCCTTTGCTGCCATAAGCTGGTTGTTTTTCTCGTGTAAGCGTTTTATGTATTTTTTACGAGATTTAAAGGCAAAGTAAATTCCTATCAAAGCTCCCAGAAGAATAAGAGATGCGGCAATAAAAATGTAATTGAGTTGTTTAGATTTTTTTACAAGCTCTTCAGCAAACTGACTTTCCTTCTCTGCGGTAGCGATGGTACGCTCATATTGCTCTATCTTAAATTGTGCACTTGCTATCTGTATTTCGCTTAATTTATCAGACTCGTAAATGCGAGCGTCTAGTTCTTTATTCTTTTTGAGATAGCTATATGCTTTTTTGTAGTTTCCGCGCGCTTCTTCCAATTGTGCATAGTAGCGATATACTTCTGAACCCTCGTATACACAATTATACTTCTCTACGAGTGTTGCGGCTTCATTAAGAAGTTCATCAGCAAGCGTATAGTTTCCTTTTTTTATGTTATAACGACCTAATAATGTCTTGACATTTACCTGTGTTCTATAATTTAAAGTATCCTGTGTGGCTAGATTTTTTGCCTTAAGTAAAAAATAAAGTGCTTTATCCTCTTGATTTTCATCTAGGTAGGTCCACCCTATGTTTAGATAAGGAATTAAGTTTTGATTCTGCTTATTATTTGCATCATTTATGGCAATACTCTTTTCATAATAGTCGATTCCTTTCTGGTAATTTTCCTTTTGGTCTGACTCTACATTTCCTAGACTGACATAAGACCAGGACAAAAGACTATCTGCCTTTGTCTCACGAGCAATTCCTAAGGCTTTTTCGTAACTTAACCGTGCTTGAAGCGTGTCTTTAAGCTCGGTATAGATTGTTCCCAGTTGGTCATAACCCAGAAACTCATAGAATTTTTGTTTAGAATCTTTGGCATTTGAAATGAGGAGCGCTGCCGTTTCAATAGCTCCTTTATAGTCTAGATCATCTCGATGGTCGATGATTATATCGCTAAGTGATTCTAACGAATCTTTTGATATGGTTCGTTGCTGAGCGGTGGTTTTTAATGCGCTGGTGAAGCACAGTAAAAAAATGATAATAAGCAAGTTATGCTTCATATAAAAACGAATCTAGGGGGCATATCAAATCTAGTGATTCCAACTATGATAACCAAAAAACGCAGGATTAACCCAGAAGTTGTACGCAATCGTTTATATAGTATTTTTAACCTATGGAAATTGCATATTTAAACTCTCCCATAGGCAGCCTCAAAGTCCAAGGAGACACACAAGGGGTTACCGCTATCACATTTATGGACGACAATCATCCTGAAACTACTGTCATTCCAGAAGTACTTGAGGATGCCGTGCGCCAACTCAAGGAATACTTTAAGAAGGAGAGAACCACATTTTCATTTTTACAGAATCCACAAGGGACAGATTTTCAAAAGAAGGTATGGGAGGAGTTAAGAGAAATACCTTTTGGGAAGACAACCACCTACCTCGATATGGCAAAGCAACTGGGCGACCCGAAAGTGATACGAGCAGCTGCGAGTGCAAACGGTCGCAATCCTATTTCTATTGCAATTCCCTGTCATCGTGTTATCGGGAGCGATGGGGCGCTTACGGGATATGCCGGCGGATTGCACAGGAAGCAATGGTTGCTGGAACACGAGAGTCCCGTCACGCAAGGAACATTATTTTGAGTTAACAAGGGTTAAGGGGAGTTTTTACGCTTTCGCGAAAGCGTACTTATCCTATTTTTATCGCAATAAAGCAATCAATATGAAATACATCAAAGGTTTTTTTAAAGGGCTCATCGGGCTGCTGGTCATTATAGTTATCGCACTATATATTACTGATTATGAGTATATACTAAAGGGAGTGCGTGTCGTTTATATGACGGGTCACACCACAGCTTTTATAGACGATCACAAATATTTCGAAAATGATACTATTGATAATGGAACTGCGCAGCTGTGGCCCAAACACAAAGACTACAATACCGCTGAGCCCACTAAACAGTTAACCGAAATTAATGAGGCACTAGGTACCGTAGCTTATCTTATCATTAAAAATGACAGCATCTTTTACGAGAAATATGCAGAGGGTTACAGCGCAACTTCCCAAACGAATTCCTTCTCAATGGCAAAAAGTATCACGAGTGCAATGCTCGGAAAAGCCATTATGCAGGGAGCTATTAAAAGTATCGACCAGCCACTTGGAGATTTTTATGAGCAGTACGAGGGTGCGACAACTACGGTAGGAGACCTTTCTTCTATGTCCTCTGGGCTAGATTGGGAAGAGAGTTATAAAAGCCCTTTTAGCGTGACGGCAAGAGCCTATTACGACGACGATCTTGCTGAAACTATCCTTAATCAAAAAGTAACCGAAACCCCTGGACAGCGTGTAAAATACTTATCTGGAAACACACAATTGCTGGGAATGGTTGTTCAGAAAGCAACTGGGAAACCACTGGCGCAGTACCTCTCAGAAAGTTTCTGGAAACCTATGGGAATGGAGCAACCTGCATTGTGGCAACTGGACGATGAAGATAACAGACTTGCAAAAACATATTGCTGTATTGCGAGCAATGCAAGAGATTTTGCCCGCTTCGGAAAGCTGTATAAAGACCACGGAAAATGGAATGGAACTCAACTACTAGATTCCACTTTTGTAGTAAGAAGCATCCGACCACGTTTCCCTGCAGATGATGATTATGGCTATGGTTTCTGGTTGAGCAATCATCGTAATAAGGAGATTTTTGTAATGCGAGGCATCCTCGGACAATACGTTATTACAATCCCAGAAGACAATGTGATAATTGTGCGTTTAGGACATCAGCGAGGCGCTTGGGTTGATGGTAAATCGTTTACAAAAGACTTTTATGATTACATAGATGCAGGGTATGAGATGCTCGGCAACACTCGATGAGCAAATGAACTTCATTTTTTTGTTGTATTTTCATTTAACATTCTTGATGTTATATGAAATTATTCTCACTATCAGAGTTCTCCAGAAAAGCCACGGAGGCATTTAAACGTTTCCCGTTTACGCTGGTTTGGGCAATCGTAAGTGCGGTTATCACCATTATTCTGGTTGATCCAGGCGAGCGTGCTTTTGAGCGACACGGCAATCTTATTTTGATTTTTGTGCTGGGAATTAGTTGGCTCATAGGAGCGCAATTCTACATTGAGCAGTTCAAGAAAAAAACACTTTGGTGGATTAAGATTGTTGTTATAGGACTGCTTATAGCTTTATATTTTACGCTTCCAGAATATGAAGTAGGTCGTTTTGATACGGATGATACGCCGTATATTAGGTGGACATTATACTTTATCGCTGGGCATCTCGCACTATTTTTTGCACCATTTATAACCGTATGGCACCCTAAGGCGTACTGGAATTACCTAAGTAATATTATTATTGCGATTGCTCGGAGCGCTCTATTTTCTGGTGTATTATATTTGGGACTTGTACTGGCGATGCTCGCTGTACAGTTTCTGTTTGAAATAGATATAGACGGGATACGTTATTTTCAACTCTTTATTATTTGTTTGGGGATTGTAAACACTTGGGTTTACCTGTCCGATTTTCCAAAAGAAATCCAGCACGATATTCGGATGGAATTTCATAAGCCTGTTGAGGTTTTTGTAAAGTTTATTTTGATCCCGCTGGCGGGACTTTATGTTGTTATTTTGTATGCTTATGCTATTAAAATTTTGGCGCTTTGGGAATTGCCAAAGGGCTGGGTAAGCTACCTTATTATTGCGCTTGCGACCTTACTTTTTATCATTCAGATTATCATTCATCCTGTGCGACTGAGTCATTCATCACGACTCATTCGGAAATTTCAACCAGCGTTTTACTGGGCGATGCTCCCGTTATTATTTCTATTTTACGTTGCCATATACAGGCGGATTGCGGATTATGGTGTGACAGAGGCGCGATATTTTCTAGTACTCATAGCCGTTTTTATCACAGGAGCGACGCTTTACTTAATTTTCAGCAGGAAGCAACAGTTGCGATTTTTACCTATGGCTTTGGCGGTGATGGCAATGGTGGGTTCTTTTGGATTTTGGGGAGCGTTTTCGGTTTCGGAGCGCAGTCAGCTGGAGCAGTTTGAGGAGGTTTATAACGCTTTCGCGAAAGCGGACTCCACCACATTATCTCGTGAAACCGCTGATCGCTTTGTTTCCATAACAAGATATCTCTCTGACCGAAATACATTAGATAAAACCGAAAGCACTTTAGGATACAACCCCAAAGTAGCGTTTCCTGATGCTAGAAGTTGGAATATGGGAGATAAGATTTTAGACAGTTTGGGACTGAAAATCTCTCTTTATAACCAAAATCCAGAGCGACTAGCCTACTATAATGACGAGGCAAATGCATACGTGGTTTCTGGATACGATTATATAAAGGACTTGTATCTCAATAAGCAACAGCGACATAATAATCCAGAAAACATCATACAAGGGTATCGCTTTTCATTAGAAGAAAATTCCAATGCTATTCAAGTCACAAAAGATCAAGAGCAGGTCCTTAGTATCTCATTAGACACCGTAACGGCTGAGTTGCGTAAGAACGGGGGTAATAATGGTTCGTTTGATAGTGAGCTTATTTATGCCACAGGAAACAATGACAGTATCGCTGTAAAAGTTTATTTCAAACAACTAGAACTCGTAAAGGAGGACACTCAATTTCAAGTGGCATATTGTAACGTTATGGTACTTTTTAAACTCAATAAATGATAGACCGACTACAACTTGAGAATATATTATTTCTCGATATAGAGACCGTACCTCAGCACGAACAATTTGATGCGCTGGACGATACGGAAAAACAATTGTACGCAGATAAAACTAAATACCTGCGCAAAGATGAATTTACGCCAGAAGATTATTATGAGCGTGCTGGAATCTGGGCGGAGTTTGGGAAAATAGTCTGTATCTCTGTAGGATACTTTACAAATGGTGGTGATGGTAGGAGTTTTAGAACAACTTCTTATCACGGAGAAGAACGCTCGTTGCTCCAAGAATTTAAAAATCTACTGGAGACTCATTTTAACCATCGCAACCACTTGTTGTGTGCGCATAATGGTAAAGAGTTTGACTTCCCGTACATCGCAAGAAGAATGGTCATAAATGGGATATCCTTACCCATAAAGCTTAATCTTTTTGGCAAGAAACCTTGGGAGATCCCACATATTGATACGCTGGATTTGTGGAAGTTTGGTGACTATAAACATTATACTTCGCTCAAATTAATGACCAAAATTTTAGGAATTCCTTCACCTAAAGATGATATAGACGGTAGCCAAGTAAGAAAGGTCTTTTACGAAGACAAAGACATCGATAGAATTATCATTTATTGTGAGAAGGACACTGTTGCAGTAGCTCAAATCTTATTGCGCTTGCGCAATGAACCTATTCTCGAGGAACACGAAATCTTATCTGTTTAATATTAAAACAAAGACTATGAAAGTAAAACATATTTTGGCACTATTTGTACTGGGATTTACACTGACCATTGCGGGTTCTTTGTTTAAAGTAATGCATTGGCAGTTTGCTCCCGAATTGCTCATTTTTGGGATGGGTGTTTCTGTGATTGCTGGGTTTCTGCTTATTTGGAAATTGTTAACGATAAAGGATTTTAAGGGATTTCTGAATAGTTAAAGAGATTATTGTTTCGCTTTCCTTGAGAGAAGCTCAGGATAAATGGCGAAAGCGTAAAAGCAACAATCAATAAAAGCAAAAGCCCGATATCTCTCGATATCGGGCTTTCTTTCATAATTGACGGTTAGTGTCTATTAAGAATTATTTTTTGATGAAGCGTTTGTTCATTGTGGTGTCTCCCACTTGTACTTCAATCATATATACGCCAGTTTGAAGATTTGAGACGTCTAGCGTGCTCGTAAATTCTCCGGCGCGTACCGTTTGCCCTAGCATATTGTAAATCGTGTAACGATCTGCAGTTGCTCCTAGAACTTCTACATTGAGTTGACCACGAGTTACCGGATTAGGATAAATCGAGAATTCAAAAGCTTCTGACGATAAGAGGTTGTCTTGGGCAACTTCGTTTCCGCCAAATGATGCTGTATTACCTATATTCACGATGTAGTCTTCTACCTCGCCATAAGTAAAGCTCTCACAAGCTGTTGGTACTCCATTGTACTTCATAGAAACTCGCATACGTGTAGGTCCTTGCGATGCTCCAGATGGCACACTAAATGTTCCAGTAACAGGAGTTGCGGTAGAGGCAGCTCTTGTGTAAACAGTTTCTCCAGCATCTGTAAAGTCACCGTCACGGTTCCAGTCTACAAATACAGCATAACCTTCACTATAAACTGTTCCAGTCCACGCTGGAGTGATTGTGATAGTATTACTAGAACCTAAATTAGTAGAAAGATTTGTAAAATCTCCATAACCTCCAGCGGATGCTCCAGTTGCATTGTTTATGCTACCTATCTGTACTCTCTGAATGTACTCATCATTTGTATTATTTCCATTTGATGCACAGTATCCAGAAGGTGGGTTTTGGTCAGCACCCGCAGTTAGACGAGTATTGTCTATAGCAACATCAGATTGCCAAGTGTTTCCAGTAACTCTATTAAATCTCAACTGAACGCTTCCGCCTACATAAGCTGCTAGACTTACTGTTTGTGTATTCCAAGCATTGCCTTGATGTGCAGTCTGACTCCATAATGAAGTCCACGTTGAACCATCATCATTACTCGCTTCTAGAGCAATACTTCCCATTGTTCCAGAACCATTTGCGTGGTAGCTAAAGGTGAAATCTGCCGTTGTTTCTCCAGAAAGATCAAAACAAGGAGAATTTAAAATTGCTCTCTTATTAGGATATCCTGTACCGTTTCCAGAAGCTTCTACATACATATAGAAAGAACCAGCACTTCCCGAAGATGGTCCAGTTCCACTAGATGGAGTGCCACTAGCATCTCTTGTCCAGTTTATGTCATCTCCACCACCCTGAGACCACAGACCTAAGTTTGCTTCAAAACTCTCTGCATAAGGGAATGAGGTAACACCTCCAGCACATCCACCGGATGAACCTCCAGTTGTTGTTGCACTTGCGGTATTACTGAAACCTGATACATTACCTGCAGCATCCTTTGCTCTTACACGGAAGGTGTAAGCCGTTGCTTCAGTAAGCCCGGTTACTTGCGCTGTCGTTCCGGCAACTTCTCCAAGAAGGGTAGCTCCTTGATATACGTCATAAGCCGTTACCGCCACATTATCAGAAGAGGCATTCCAAGATAAGTCTATTGTTGTATCTGTCGCTCCTCCAGCAACTAAGCTAGTAGGCACAGTAGGCGCTTGAGTGTCTGCTGTTGCAGCAGTAATTTCAAATGCATCAATAGCAATATCACCTTGCCAAGAAGTTGAAGTAGTGCCATTAAAACGAAGCTGTATGTTTTGCCCTGCATAAGCCGCTAGAGAAACAGAAGCTTCTATCCAGTTTGCACCTTGATCACCAGATTGCGACCAAATTTCTGTCCAAGTGTTTTCTCCATCCTTGCGCACTTCTAATTGAATTGTTCCTACTGAGTTTCCAGTCATTTGAAAATGGAACCCTACAGTTGCAACAGCCGATGGGAGTTCAAAACAAGGTGAATTTAAAATAGTAGATTTATTTCCAAAATTTGGATCAGAAGCTTCTACGTATACATAGTGAGTTCCCTCAAAAGCCCCAGAAGGTCCAGTACTGTTAGACGGTGTTCCTCCTGTACGTAGCGTCCAGTCAAAATCATCTCCTGAACCTTGAGTCCAAGCTCCAAGTGTGTTTTCAAAACCTTCACTATAAGGGAAAGATGATACTTGAGAATCACAACTTGCTGGTGGTGGTGGTCCAGAACATCCACTTGTAAACGAGACAGTTTGGTCGGTATTCGTATTTGTACCTCCGTTATTATTTTCTACAGCATCTACACCTACACCTCTAGCAGCAAAAGCATCCCAAATTAAACAGTTGTACTGACCTCCGTAAAGATCTTGATCTGCCTGAAGAATACCATCACGTCCAGAAACATATCCTGGATTGTTTGCAGTATTCTTTAATCCTTCGATAACTAATGCCATAGCGATATTATTACCGCCCGTACCATTATATTGATCACTATCATATCCTTCTAGATCTATAAGATCCCAAGTCATATCCCATAAAATAGTGGCAAATCCATATCCTACTCCATGTGGTATAGAAAGTGACCCTATGCTTCCATAAGTTGTTCCATTAACCGCTGTGTCTGTAGAGTATCGCGTAGGGCGTATTCCTGCCCCAGTAGTAGGTTGTCCTATAGCATAGGTACCTACGCCACGGGCAGTATCTCTCGTATCACCTGGGCGAATTGTCATTACAAGTCCAAACCAGTCTGACCATCCTTCTCCCATTTGCTCAGAACCACCTAACGCATTTGTTCCTGGACCTCCTACAAGTCTTGTAGAAATCCCGTGACCGTATTCGTGCGCGATAATTACGTTATCTAAATCTCCATCTCTAGTAGGGTTCGTAAATAAGAACATTTGCATTCTAGGGTTACTGCCATCTGGAGGAGTTGCAAAGTTTGCGTTATTTGTACCGCTTCCATCTTGTGCATCTGCGTTTACAGAGTCACTTCCTGCACCACCTTTACCGTAATTATTTTCTTGGAAATTTCCAGCTGCCTCTGTAAAACCGTACTGATACCACACATCGTGCATAATATTATTCCAGTAGAAAAGGTTAGTTGTCGCCGCAGGTAAAAAAGTAGACGGCGCGTTATTTAGATTTAAAGGGAAATCAAAATTTAAACTAGAGCCTCCATTAGGAGCCACTCCAGTCCCATTATTACCATTCGTATCGTCTTGAGCCCATACATTGTTACCACGGGTTGTTGTAAACTCCGCACCAGACGCTCCGTTTGTATCGTGCCATCCAAAAGGAGAGGCGTTAGCAACCGCAGGATCTGTAACTATAGAACGGCTACCGTGACTTGGACTTTCAATTCCTAATGGGTAGACATTATACGAACCACCACCCACAAGTGTGGCTTTAGTATCAAAAAATGCCTCCTCAGTTTGAGGACCAACATTAAGATTATTATCACTTTCTGGGTTGTGATTATGATTATGAGTTCCATCTGGATCCTCAAAAGAACATGTAATAACCCAATCATTAGCCTTAATAACTTGTCCTGAACTGGCGTCTATTAGAGCATCCCACCAATGTGATCCGTCTAATTCATAATAGTTTACCTTCCAAGCAAGTTTTAGGTTGTTGTTCTCACTTACGTAAACTTTTTCGGCCTTGATAGGCTCACTACTTACTCTAGAATCGCTATAATTAGCAGTAAAAGCCGTCTTACTCGTGGCTCTAAGTTGAGGCGTAGCTAATCCTTTTGCCGTTACAAGTCTCATTACTGCATCTTCTGGAGTAAGAGAACCTTGAAGCTTACTTGCTTGTTCAGCAATGTTTCCTACAAAATTATTAATGGCATAAGAAATCTGTCCATTCTTTAGCGTGAGCTTAAATCTACCATTTTCTACAGGGATTCCCTGATGAACTTGTTGCACGTAAACGTGCTTAATTTGTGGGTTAATAGATGGCACCACATCAGTAATTTTAAAATCGGTAACATCTGTTGTCTTGAGACTAGATGCGCTCGTAAGGTCATTGAGATAGTCATTTACGACACTCCTTACATCTTGAGCGTAAATAAGTTGCGTTAGCATCATAAATGCCAAAACAAAAAAGTACTGCTTCTTCATAATAGTTTGAGTATTGATTAATTATTGAGCTCTTTGAGTGCTTTTTTCTCAAAGATTTGCTGAATATCTTAAATATTTATTAAAGTCTCTAATTTTTTCGATGAACTACACAAAAATTTTTAACAATAAATTAAGAGTATAAGCTTCTATTAAAAACATTAAACAAAATGATAGGATTACGTACTTTTAAAGTGTGAAAGACGAAACTATTCTTACCGTAAAAAATCTCAAAATTCAATTTGAACGTCAGGGTAAATATCATACCGTTGTGCACGGTATTGATTTTGAATTAAATAAGAATGAGATTCTCGCTATCGTTGGGGAGTCGGGATCGGGAAAATCCATATCAACACTAGCCATTTTAAGCCTTTTACCTAAAAAGAAAGCGGTGATTTCTGGTGATATCGATTTTAACGATCAAGAACTTTCAACATTCTCAGAAAAGGAATTTAGAAAAATACGTGGGAACAAAATTTCGATGATTTTTCAGGAGCCTATGAGCTCGCTTAATCCTTCTATGAAATGTGGAGCACAAGTGACGGAGATTCTCCTGCAACATACAGATGTCTCCCGTGCGAGGGCAAAAGAAGAAACCATTACGCTATTTAATAAGGTTAAACTCCCGAGACCAGAAGAAATTTTTAATACTTACCCGCACGAGATTAGTGGGGGACAGAAACAGCGCGTGATGATTGCGATGGCCATTGCCTGCAAACCTGATATCCTCATTGCAGATGAGCCCACGACTGCTCTTGATGTGACTGTTCAGAAAGAAATTATTTTACTTTTAAAGGAACTTCAGCAGGAGACGGGAATGAGTGTGATTTTCATTTCGCACGATCTTGCACTAGTACGTGAGATTGCAGACAGGGTAATGGTAATGTATCAAGGTGAGATTGTGGAGTCCGCTTTCGCGAAAGCGATATTCCAAACCCCTAAACACCAGTATACAAAGGCGCTTTTAAGTGCCAGACCCTCTTTAGATAGCAGGTTAAAGGTATTACCTACGATTTCAGATTTTTTAAACGGAACTCCAAAAACCGAAGTTATTACGACAGATCAAAGGTCAAGGAAACATAAGGATATATACGCCCAAAAACCACTACTTGAAGTTGTTAATGTGGAGAAGACCTATTTCTCAAGTAGTGGTCTATTTGCAAAAAACAAAGCTGTAAGAGCTGTGGACGATGTTTCATTTAAACTTTATGAGGGCGAAACTTTAGGTCTAGTGGGAGAGTCCGGATGTGGCAAATCAACATTGGGCAAGGCCATATTGCAACTTGATCCAGCAACTAAAGGAAGCATCTTATATAAAGGAATAGACATCACGAAGCTCAAAGGGAAGGCATTGCGAAACTTACGTCGGGAAATCCAAATTATCTTTCAAGATCCATTTGCCTCTCTTAATCCTCGTTTAACGGTTGGGCAGGCGATTATAGAACCTATGGACGTTCATAAGCTATATGGCTCTAAACCTGAACGCAAAGAAAAAGTGATGGAATTGCTAGAACGGGTAGGATTAGAACGTGAGCATTATAATAGATATCCTCACGAGTTTAGTGGAGGGCAGAGACAGCGCATAGGCATTGCCCGTACTATTGCTGTGCAACCTAAACTGATAATTTGTGATGAGTCTGTGAGTGCGCTGGATATCTCAGTACAGGCGCAGGTTTTAAATCTTCTTAATGAACTTAAAGAAGGGTACAATTTTACATACATCTTTATTTCACACGATCTTGCTGTGGTAAAATATATGGCAGACCAACTAGTGGTTATGCAATCTGGAAAAATAGAGGAACTGGGAGAGGCAGATGCTATTTATGCTAATCCTCAAAGTGGCTATACTGAAAAATTAATAGGAGCTATTCCTAGAGGTTAATCCTCTTACTAGAACATAAATAAAAATACCTTCTTAGCGAGATGGGCGCAATTGCCTACAAATTGAAAAGCTTCTTTTGTGTTTTGGGCTAGCGTTCTTAATGTTTGCATCTGTAGGATATTTTGACAAAAATTTAAAAACAAAATCCGCAGGGCTCCCCCCGCGGATTTCTAACAAATCATAACTCGTAACACTCGTATGAGGTATCAAAGTTATACTTTCTGATGATACACAATCGCAACGTGGGGGCGAAGCGTTTATGTTTTCATCACTATTTCAATTATGTTTTTGGGGACTGCTAAAGTAGCATAAAAATCCAATCCACCAAACTTTATTCTTAATTTTTATAGATAAATGTTAAAAAAACGTGTATTTCATCGAAAATATTACGTTTTTAATCGGATAAAAATGAATCAAAAGATTAAAAGTAGATTTTGACGTCCAAATGCATAGGCCCCATTTTGATCCTTTTCAACACTTTTAAGAGCGGGTACTCACTAAAAATCCCAAGATCAAAATTTTGATCTTGGGATTTTTAACTAGTTATTGTGTAATCTCAAAATTGCATCTCAGGAATTCCCCCCCCTACTATTAAATTTCCTTCTGTAGATTTATCTATCTCCTCTACCGAAACTCCTGGAGCTCTTTCTAAAAGTTTGAAACCTCCATCCACTACTTCAAGCACTGCTAGATTTGTAACGATTTTCTTAACGCACTTTACTCCCGTAAGTGGGAGACTGCATTTTTTTAGAAGTTTAGATTCACCAGCTCTGTTCGTATGCATCATCGCAACAATGATATTTTCGGCACTGGCTACAAGATCCATGGCCCCGCCCATACCTTTTACCATCTTACCGGGAATTTTCCAATTTGCAATATCACCATCTTGAGAAACTTCCATGGCGCCTAATATAGTGAGGTCCACATGTTGCCCGCGTATCATCCCAAAACTTGTAGCACTGTCAAAAAAGCTTGCTCCAGGTAAAGTGGTTATCGTTTGCTTTCCAGCATTAATCACATCTGCATCTTCTTCACCTGCATACGGGAATGGACCCATCCCCAGGACGCCATTCTCACTTTGAAATTCCACGTCAATATCCTCCCGCACATAATTTGCTACGAGCGTAGGAATCCCGATACCTAGATTTACGTAGTACCCATCCTTTACCTCTCTTGCAATGCGTTGTGCAATTTGATTCTTATCTAAAGCCATAATTTTATTTTAAAGTTTCCGCTATTGCGAAATTTATCTCGAATTTATTTTGGGAGCACACTAAACATTAAATTCTAGTAATTGTATATAATTCCCATTGTCATCGTCAAAAACGGCGTCAAACCCATAATCCGTTTTTGTGAGTTCCTTTTTAAAAGTGACCCCTTTTTCCTTAAGCTCCTTAACTGTTTTCTCAATATCCATTGCGCTAAAAGATATTATAGGATAACCCATTTTATAGATTTGCGCTTTAAATTTTTTAGCAATTTCAATACCTCCGGGTTCTGTAGGTTCAAGTAGGATGTTTACCCCATCTGGATCTAATGGCGATTTTACAATCGCGAGATAATTAACAGGGTCGTACATCACCTCTTCAAAACCTAAAACTTCTGTATAATAAGTAAAGGCCTTTACAGGGTCAGCTACAAGAACACTCACCATTGCAACTTTCATAGGATGTTTCATTCGTGACATCGTATTTTGGTTTTACTAGAGAACTTTAAAAGAGCGATAGATGCCTTAAACTTATGTCGTCTTTTCTCTCACTGTGCGTTGCTCGATACGCTTTTCGTAGTCTTTTCCTTCAAAAATGCGTTGTACAAAAATCCCTGGAATATGGATTTGATTTGGGTCTAGTTCACCCACAAGGACTAGTTCCTCTACTTCGGCAACGGTGATTCTTGCAGCTCCACACATATTCGGATTAAAGTTGCGTGCAGTTCCTTTAAAAATAAGATTACCAGCGGCATCACCTTTCCAAGCTTTTACAAAAGCAAAATCGGCATCAAAGGCATATTCTAGTATGTGCATTTTTCCGTTAAATTCACGAGATTCTTTTCCTTCGGCCACCTCAGTCCCGTATCCCGCAGGAGTCCAGAAAGCTGGAAAACCTCCCTGTGCCGCTCTGCAACGTTCTGCCAGTGTACCTTGCGGAATAAGCTCTACATCGAGTTCGCCGCTGAGCATCTGTCGTTCAAACTCTGCATTTTCTCCTACATAGGAGGACACCATTTTCTTGATTTGCTTTTTCTGCAGTAAAAGTCCTAGCCCAAAATCATCAACACCTGCATTATTAGAAATGCAGGTAAGGTTATCTACATTGAGCTTTACAAGCTCTGCAATGGCATTTTCTGGGATTCCACTCAACCCAAAACCTCCCAGCATCATCGTCATCCCGCTTTTAACACCTTTTAAGGCTTCGGTTACATTGGCTACTTTTTTTGTAATCATCTATTCTGTTATTTGACTTAAAAATACGAATAAATATTATGGCGCTTTTAATTTTTAGTGAGGCGATATTGACCCTATTATACCTTTTACAAAGGTTCTATTCTTTAAATTCCTTTAAAACGGTTGCGAGAAAAATAGTAGCGCCTGTATCTTTGAGAACAGACCAGAATCTATACACATTAATGCTCAAAATCGCCTTCCACCCCATCTACAAACACCCACTCCCAGAAGGACACCGCTTCCCGATGGAAAAATACGACTTGCTCCCCCGCCAACTCAAACACGAAGGTACTTGTAGCGAAGACAATCTTTTTGCTCCAGAGAAAGTAAGAGACGAGCACGTACTCCGCTGTCATACTCAAGAGTATTTTGAAAATCTAAAAGCGCTTAATATCACTCCAAAAGCACAACGGAAGACTGGGTTTCCGCTTTCGCAGGAGCTAGTAGACCGTGAACTTATCATTACCCAAGGAACTATAGACGGTTGCCACTACGCCCTAGAAAATGGCATCGCAATGAACATTGCGGGCGGTACTCATCACGCCTACACCGACCACGGTGAGGCTTTTTGCTTGTTAAACGACCAAGCTGTGGGCGCGCGCTATTTACAATCCCAAAACCTTGCTGAAAAAATACTGATTGTAGACCTAGACGTGCATCAAGGCAACGGCACGGCAGAAATATTTCAAGATGATGAGTCCGTTTTCACCTTCTCTATGCACGGCAAGGCAAACTATCCCTTTAAAAAAGAAACTTCAGACCTCGACATTGCCTTAGAAACCAATACGGAAGATGAGGAATACTTGAAAATTTTAAAAGAAACCCTACCAAAACTCATTAAAGAGCAACAACCCGACTTTATTTTCTATCTGTGTGGAGTGGATATTTTGGCAAGTGATAAGCTGGGAAAATTAGGCTGTTCTATTGAAGGATGCAAAGAGCGCGACCGCTTTGTCCTACAGACGTGTCACGACTTAAAAATCCCTGTACAATGCAGTATGGGTGGTGGATATTCTCCAGATATCAAGGTCATTATAGATGCGCACGCAAACACCTTTAGGCTGGCGCAAGAGATCTATTTTTAGAAACTACCCTTGCAGTCGCTCTTTCAATTTTATATGGGGCGCAGTATCGCGATTACTAAAACCGTGCAATCCCACAATTACAAATAAAACGATGGCCCCTAAAAGTGCATAATATGCCACACTCTCCAGACTGTCCTTATGTCTTACAAATATGGCGATAAGCGCCCAGATGGCCACTCCAGCAAACTCCCTCATATTGCGCAACCAGACCATAAGAACGTTTACCAAGACCGCAATTGTAATCATCACCATTGTCCAGATGATTTGATTGAGTTCGCTCCCGCCCATATCCATACTCACTAGAAAAGCGCTCACATTTGCAATAGTCGCAACGGCAATCCACCCAGAATAAATACAGATAGGCCACCAGACAAAGGCGATAACCTCAATGGGCGCATCCCAGCGTTCCATATTTGTTTTTCTGACGATCTGTAACAAACTCACTAAAATACCTAACATAATAATCACAGAAAGTCCCACGTAGCCATACATAAAAGCAACGACCCAAGCCGAGTTAAAAACATTTGCGAGTGCAAACCACCATCCCGTTTGTTCTATAAATGGCGACTCTTTCTTGCTAAAAAAAGCGCGCCTTATTTGAAAAATGGAGTACCCCACAAGCATCAAAAAGATTAGCCCCCAAATTGCAAAGGCGTAACCCGCCGGTGTAAAAAGATTGCTATACTGGTCAGACATCTCGCCTATGGTCGTATCATTCCACCGTTGGGATTGGGAGAATCCGTTTACGGCAAGCACAAGGATGACAGAAAGTGCGTTTACAATAGCGTAGGTTTTTTTCATAATGCCCAAAATTTTATATAAAGGTAATTACGCTTTCGCGAAAGCGTACCCAAAATTATCCTAAGAATTTACAGCTCAACCCTCTATCTCTGAAGCAAAACGCTCGCACAAAGCCAAAGTATCCTTCACATCCTGAAACGTCGTGCGCGGATTTATCAAGCACATACGCAACACCACCTGCCCGTTGAGCACCGTGGTGACCAGTTGTGCCTCTCGAGAATCCATCACGGCCCCAGAAATTTTTTGATTTAACGCATCAAGTTGTTTTTCCGAATAGCTGTTCCCTATAGGATTAAATCTAAAGTTTATTATAGCGAGCGTGGCAGGAGAAACCACTTCCCATTTGGCACTTTTCCGGAGGAAACGTTCGGTTTTTTCGGCGATTTCTATGTTGTAGGTGATGGCGTTTCTAAAGGCCTTGAGGCCAAAAGTCTTGATGGATATATAAAACTTTAAAGCGCGGAAACGTCTGGTGAGTTGCACGCCGTGGTCGTAAAAATTGATTTCAGATTCGTTACCCTCAATATCTCTTAAATACTCAGGCTTCTCAACAAAAGTGCTCTTTAAGTGTTTGTGATGTCTTATGAGGAGGCATCCCATTTCATACGGTTGAAAAAACCACTTGTGCGGGTCTACGGTGAGTGAATCTGCCTTTGAAATGCCTTTGAGGAGCTGTTTACCGTTTTTGGCAAGAATGGCCGCGCCACCGTACGCTCCATCTATATGAAACCAAAGATCCTCTGCCTTACAGATTTTTGAAATATCTCCCAGCGGGTCTACAGTTCCCGTGTTTGTCGTTCCCGCTGTCGCTATGACACAAAAAGGTTGATAGCCTTCCAGTCTATCTCTAGCGATGGCACTTTTTAACTTTATGGTTGAAAATTTGAACTCAGAATCTGTTGGGATGAGTCGTATTTGCTCTTTAAGAAATCCAATAATTCGTAGCGCCTTAATGTTAGAAGAGTGCGCTTGGTCAGAAAGATAGATAACCGCCTTAGAGAAATCGTCTCCACATTTTACTCGTCTTGCGGTAACGATTGCCGTCAGATTTGCCATAGAGCCACCGCTTGTAAAAATCCCACCTCCCTTTTTTACAGGAAAACCAAAAATCTTGAGCAACCAACTTATCGTCACAATTTCTAACTCAGCTGCAGGTGGTGATTGCGACCAGCCTCCGCCAAAAATATTGAATCCAGTGGCCAGCGTATCTGCCATCGCACTAATATAGTTGCTCGGTCCCGGCACAAATGAAAATGCTTTGGGATGTGAGGGAATGGCACTCTTTTTCATCACTTTTTCCACCACAAAATCGAGTACCTCCTGTGGGTCAGAAGATTTTTCTGGAGCTTCTTCTAAAAAGAGTGTATCCATCTCTTCTCGCGTTCCAGAAGCATTGGGCTGTTTTTCTCGTTGCGTATGAAAATGCTCTACAACCGTATCTACAATACTGTAGCCGTAGCTTCTCATTTCTTCGGCAGAGAGCTCTAAAGTGTCTTTATTCATCATTCTCTTTTAGGGAATGACAAAGGTAGACTATTGCTCAGACCATTAAAAATAATGAAGGTGTTGTGTTGTGGGGATTCCGCTTTCGCGAAAGCGTAAGAAAAAAACCTATTCCACAAGAATTACCTCATCTGGGGTCACGACAAAAATCTCATCTCCATCCTTTGGCTCTAGCATGTAATTCCCTGTAAATTCTCCAAATGCCGGTAATATCATCTGACTAGGCTTCTTAAAAAAGCAAGGCATCTTGAGAATTTGCCTCCCCATACCCTTAAGTCGAACGCCTGGGTGTATATGACCACAAAAATTAAACAGATTTTCTCGTTCCTCGGGATGATGCGTGAGTAAGAAGCTTTCTAGAATACGCTCCTCATATAATGTAATACCAAGCTTCTCAAAGCGCAACGGCGATATAATATCGTGGTTTCCTATGACGAGTGAAAGTTCTGTCTCCTGACGCTGTACCCATTGTTCAAAATGCAACCACTCTGTATTAAGAGTGGAATGAAAAAGGTCGCCGAGAAAACAAATTTCCTTTGCCTCACAACAGTCAATTGCTGTGTCCAATTGTTCAAAGTTCTTTGAAATAGCTTCTTGAGGAACGGCACTCCCGTGCTTTCTAAAATGAGCTACTTTTCCCAAATGCACATCTGCAATGAGAAGCATTGCTCGCTCTTCCCAAAACATTGTGCCCGTAGGCTGTAGTCTAAACGTATTGTTGTGTATGGAAATGGTTGTCATAAAAGCGTGCCGCTTTTCCTAATATTAAGCGATCATCGAATATAGATTTCATCCAGAAGCAAGCCTCATTAAATTTAATCCCAGGGTATCATTACGCGGTTAAAAGAAATCTTCAAGTTCCTCTGGAAGCTCGTCACTTACACCTTCAGAATTGTACTTGTCACAATCTATTTCAATAGTAAGGTTATCTGGTTTTTCAAAGGCATCATCAGAGATTTCTAGATCTTTATCCTTATAAACATCTCTCATATACATTCCCCATATAGGTAATGCCATTGTCGCTCCCTGCCCGTAACGCAAGCTTGGGAAATGAACTGCGCGATCATCTCCTCCTACCCAAACGCCCGTCACAAGGTTAGGGACTATTCCCATAAACCAACCGTCAGATTGATTCTGAGTAGTTCCTGTTTTTCCTGCGATAGGGTTTGTAAATCCGTAAGGATATCCCGTAACTGCTTTTTTATAATCGGCGCGGTTAGATGCCCACGTTGTTCTCAATCGTTGTCCAGAACCTGCTTGAGTCACGCCTTCCATAAGTTGCAGGGTTACATAGGCCGCCTCTGCACTTAATACATCGCGTGTCTCCGGTACGTGTTGATATAAGATTGTTCCATTTTTATCCTGAATGGTACTTACGATTTGTGGTGTCACATAAACACCTTGATTTGCAAATGCAGAGTAGGCACTTACCATTTCGTACAAGCTCAAATCTGCAGTTCCCAAAGCAATAGATGGAACTTCTGGGATATTCTTTGTGTCGATACCTAGCTTTTCTACAAGCTCTAGAACTGGTCGTGGCCCCACTTTGTCCATAAGTCTGGCAGAAACTGTATTTACAGATTGTGCTAGCGCTTTTTTCATTGTTATCATCCCACCGTATTCTCCTCCGGAGTTTTTAGGAGCCCAGTCTTTTGTGTTTCCGTGTTTTCCAGCTGGAATACTATAAATGGTGTTAGGCAAAGTATCGCAAGGCGACAAGTGTAACTGGTCTACGGCAGTTGCATATAAGAAAGGTTTAAAGGTTGAACCTACCTGACGTTTTCCTGTCTGTACGTGGTCGTATTGGAAGTGTTGCATATTAATTCCCCCTACCCAAGCACGTACTTCTCCTGTTTGTGGTACCATAGACATCACACCTGTGCGTAAGAAACGCTTGTAATATCTAATAGAATCCTTAGGGGTCATTATGGTATCGATGTTACCTTGCCAAGAGAAAATACTCATATCCGTTTTTACATCAAACGACTTCCGTATTTCTTCTTCGCTTTTTCCTTCACGAGCCATAAGTCTCCATCTGGAGGAAGATTTCATTGCTCTTTCAAAAATGAGGTCTATTTCGGACTCATCTATATCTCTAAATGGAGCCGTTTTGTTCTTCTCATTCTGACTATCGAATTCCGCTTGTAGCTTTGACATATGCTTTGCTACAGCTTCTTCGGCCATTTTTTGCATACGACTGTCTATAGTCGTCGTAATGGTGAGACCATCCCGATAGATATTGTAGTATTCTAAGTTTCCATCTGCATCCTCTCCTTTCGGGTTTTCTTCAATCCACTCTGCAAGGAACTTCTTGAGGTTTTCCCTAAAGTACGTCGCAATCCCATCTGCGTGACCTTCTGGGGTGAACTTCACCTCCATAGGCAACGCCTGTAGGGAATCCTTTTCGGCAGTAGTAATCATACCGTTAATCTCCATCTGCTTGAAGACCTGATTTCTTCTCCCCAGTGATTTTTCTCTTGAAATGGTGCGGTAAGGATTGTATTGTCTCGGATTTTTAAGCATTGCCACAAAAACAGCGCTCTCGTGCAGTTCTAAATCTTGTACTTCCTTATTAAAATAAATACGAGAAGCACTACTGATCCCAATGGCATTAAAAAGAAATCCTTGCTTGTTTAAGTACATCGCAATGATTTCTTGCTTGGTGTACTGACGCTCAAGTCGCGTAGATATCACATACTCCTTTACTTTCTGAATAAGCCGCTCAAATGTGGAGCTAGGAGGATTAGAAAACAAAAGCTTTGCCAGTTGTTGCGTCACCGTACTTGCACCACCTTTTTGTCCCAGATATGCTACGGCTCGTGTAGTACCCCAAAAATCAATTCCAGAATGCTCATAGTATCTCTCATCTTCTGTAGCGACAAGTGCATCTACAAGGTTTTGAGGTAGATCTTCATATTTAATCGGTGTACGGTTTTCATTATAATACGTACCAAGCTGTTTCCCATCAACAGATAAAATCTTTGTCGCAAGGTTACTCTCCGGGTTTTCTAATTCCTCAAAGGTGGGCAACTCGCCAAAAACATTCCAACTCGCGAGCAAGAACAATAAAACAAAAGCTAGCACTCCTCCTAGAAAGAGTCCCCAGAACCATTTTATGTATCTCGTAAAAGAGTTTCCAGCCACTGCTGTTTTCTTTTTTGTTGTTTTTTTCTGCTGTGCCATTAATTTATTCCGCTTGACGTTCTATACGTAATCCTATTTCGGTGATTCCTTTTAATTTTTGGTCTGCCGCGACATTTCCGTTTGCGCGCATTGCTTGTTCTATGGTAACGGTGTAGGTTCCGCTTTCGCGAAAGCGTACTCCTTCCTTATACCACAATTTATTTTCCTTTATATCTCCTATACCTTTACCTAAGAGCTCCCCCGAGGGTTCGGCCATTTTGTACTCTAATGTGTCCGTCTCAACCTTGCCGTTAGGGTAACCCATACGCGTTATCAAAAAAAGATTACTATAAGCGTACTCGTGATTTACACGCATAGTAATAAAGGTATTATATGATGCAACACTATCTAGCTCTGGTAATTTAAAAGTAACTGGCTCCTGTTTGTCCCAACCACCATTTAAAGTCTCGTAACTAGTATAAATACTGGCATCGTCACAGGAAACAGAAAACGCCAAAACAATAATCAAACCTAAAAAGCTACGCATCTGTACCTGGTTTTGGTTTACGTGGAGTATCACGCCTGCGCGTTTTAGGTTGCGATGTCTTGCGCTTTGTATCCATGCTGGATTGCTGGTCATTGTTACGCTTTGGTCTCGGCCCCTTTGGGTTATCTTTTGTACGTTCCTGCCTCGCTTTTGGATTTCTTTGATTTCCTTTTTGAGCAGTTGCGGGTTGTTTTTTCTTTCGGTTATTGCGACGTTTTTTATGGGTCTTGGGTTGATCAAAACGGGTTAAACTGTCTTGTCCTACAACGTTACCAAAATCGATTTTAGTGTCTGCAATAAGTTCGGCGGCAAATTCTTCTAGGCTAGCTATAGGTTCTTTGGCACGGTTTGCAGCAATAATCTCGTTTGCGTGAGCGGTGGTGAGCTTGTGCCAGTTCATCCATTCTCCTTCATAAGCATACCAAAGTTCGCCCCGGAAAATGTCAATTTTCTGGCAAACGGCAATCCCCTTCTGAGTATATAATTTTTGATCTGTTTTAGGAAAATCCTTGAGCGCATCCATATAAGCATCCAGCTCATAGTTAAGACAACATTTAAGTTTCCCGCATTGCCCAGCAAGCTTTTGCGGATTGAGAGAAAGTTGCTGGTATCGCGCTGCACTTGTGGTTACCGATCTAAAATCTGTTAACCAAGTAGAGCAACACAACTCGCGGCCACAAGAACCTATGCCACCCAGACGGGAAGCTTCCTGGCGCAGACCAATCTGTCGCATCTCGATCCTCGTTCTAAATTCTTGAGCAAACTCCTTGATAAGCTGTCTAAAATCTACACGATCTTCTGCCGTGTAGTAAAAAGTACATTTAGAACCGTCACCCTGAAACTCGATATCCGAGATTTTCATCTGTAAGTCCAGCCGTATGGCAATTTGCCTTGCCTTAACTTTCATCGGCTCTTCTTTCTCACGTGCCGTTGTCCAGATGTCGATATCACGTTGAGAAGCCTTGCGGTATATTTTAAGCGTTTCGTCTGTATCTGCTTTGACCTTCTTACGCTTCATTTGTACTCGTACAAGTTCTCCGGTGAGTGTTACCATTCCTACATCGTGACCAGATGCAGCCTCTGTCGCCACAATATCACCAATACTTAATTGTAAGTTCTCACTATTTTTATAGTAATCTTTTCTACCGTTTTTAAAGCGTACTTCCGCATAGTTGAAAGGTTCTTGCCCTTCAGGAAGTTGCATATTAGACAGCCAGTCAAAAACGGTAAGTTTATTACATCCATCGGTACCGCAGGTACCATTATTCTTGCAGCCTTTAGGTTGCCCATCGGCACCCGTACCGCAATTTCCACACGCCATATTCTATCTATATATTGAGGTAAGCCCCTAAAAACGTGTTACTAACACCCGATTATAAGTTGCATTACTCGTGATTATTATTATATTTGGTAATCAAAGTCCGTTAAAGATAGTATTTTTAAGACATCTTTATCTTCATATTTTGAGGAGTGTATCGTTGTTATCCACAAATGATGTAACGATTACGCTTTGCGCGAAATAAATTAAGCATAAATCGCGGAAACAAAATTATACTAATACGACGACCTATGAAACATTTTACCCACCGAGCTTTAGCTGTCGCTATCCTCCTTTTTTCTGGACTTGCGATGTATGGACAACGCTCTGTAGTGCCTCAAGGAGGTGAGTTACATCCTAATCCAGAAGGTGTTCCCTGCCTTACTGACGAAGATTATGACTTTTATCACCAAGCCGTTGCAGAAAATATAACAAATCTCGAGGCACAAAATAAACGTGCCTTTAATGTAAATAGAGCTTCCCAGCAAGTTCTTTTTGACTGGCCTATAGCTCAAGCAGATGGTTTTGATTACAATAGCACGTGGGCAATTTCAAACTACGTAGATCATAATACATCCTTCCCAAATCAAATTTCAGATTGGGATTGTGGTACACGCTCATATGATACTGGAGGTGGTTATAATCATCAAGGAATTGACATTTATACTTGGCCTTTCTGGTGGAAACAAATGGACGAAGATCAAACAAATATCATTGCAGCACAAGCTGGCCAGATTGTTTACAAAAACGATGGTTCCTTTGATCGTAATTGTGCCTTTAATAATGATCAATGGAATGCCGTATATGTAGAACATAGTGATGGAAGCATAGCTTGGTATGGACATATGAAAGACGGAAGTCTTACCACAAAAAGTGTAGGCGATATGGTAGAGATAGGAGAATACCTAGGAGTTATAGGAAGCTCTGGAAACTCAACAGGGCCGCATTTACATATGGAAATATATGATAGTAACAACAACCTCATAGACCCTTATGATGGGAATTGCAATGATCTTAATTCTTCTACTTGGTGGAGCGAACAAAAACCATATTACAATCCAAAAATCAATACATTACTCACACACAGCGCTCCACCTCAATTTAATTTTAATCAATGTGGCGTGACAGAAGTTCCCAATGATAGTGATCAGTTTACCCCGGGTGATGATGTAATTGTGGCAGCCTACTATCGTGCACAACAGAATGGGACATCTGTTTCTTACAACGTAAAAGACGGCAATGGCGATACCGTTGCTGCTTGGACACAGGACTTTACAGACACCTTTGGCTCTTCTTACTGGTATTATACGGTTCCTACCACATCTGTAGAAGGAGTTTGGGAATTTAGCGCATCCTATGAGGGAGAAACGGTAACTAAGACTTTTAACGTAGGGCAACTTTCAGTTACTGATGAGGCTCTTATCCAGCTAGAGGCATACCCAAACCCAGCAAGTGATCAAATAAATATTCAAGCAGCTGTTCCATTAAGATCCCTTGTTCTTTATGATATTTCTGGAAGAATTCTTTCTCAAGAGCAAGCTGTAAATGACTTTAAATCTACTATCGACCTTTCGGCGTATGCAGCTGGCGTTTATTTTATAAATGCTAATGCACTTAACAGTGATGCGCAAATGACGATACGGGTTGTAAAACAATAAGCTTATTATTGTATATAATAAAACGGGCAGCAAAAATTTGCTGCCCGTTCTTTTTTAATCATTTTTAAAATTAAGTCTTCTTCTGGAATTTCAACTTCTCAGAGCGTCCTTTCTTAAATATTTTATTACTGTTTCCTTTACCGCTACGTAATGCCTTTTGCTCCTCGTAAGGAAGTCTATTTATCTCCATACAATCCGTACTACAGCAATTTTCCATTACCGCTGCACATTCTTCACATTGTATAAAAAGCAAGTGACAGGCCTCGTTTGCACAATTCTCATGAGTATCACAAGGCTTACCGCATTGATGACAATTGGAAATTACATCATCAGAAATACGTTCACCACGACGATGGTCAAAAACGAAGTTCTTTCCCTTAAATTTATTCTCTAGATGTTGTGACTTTACTTGGCGCGCATACTCGATAATTCCACCTTCCAACTGGTACACATTTTTAAAGCCCTTGTGTTTAAAATAGGCACTCGCTTTCTCACATCGTATGCCACCTGTACAATACATCACAAGTTTCTTGTCTTCCTTGTGGTCTTTTAAATCTTCTTCGATGATATCTAATGAGTCTCTAAATGTATCTACATCTGGAGTAACGGCATTTTTAAAATGGCCGATCTCACTCTCGTAATGATTGCGCATATCTACCAAAACAGTATTGTCATCCTCAATAAGTTCATTAAAAGCTGCCGCATCTACGTGCACTCCTTTATTAGTAACATCAAAGGTTTCATCATTCAGTCCATCTGCTACAATCTTGTTGCGCACTTTTACTTTAAGTTTTAAGAAAGATTTGTTGTCTTGCTCTATCGCAATGTTGAGACGCACATTTTCAAGAAAATCGATACCGTCTAGAAAATCTTTAAATTCATTGAACCGCTTTGCAGGAACCGAAAGTTGGGCGTTGATACCCTCGTGAGCCACATAAATGCGCCCTAAGACTTCCATTGCATCCCAAGCAATGAATAAGTGATTTCTAAATATTTCTGGATTCCCAATACGGGCATACTGATAGAAAGACAGCGTAAATCGTTCCTCTCCCGCTTTGTCGATGAGGGCTGCTCTTTCAATAGCGCTTAGTCTGTTGTACAGTTGCATGCTATACTTTTTTAAGGGTTATGAAAAATGAGGTGCAAAGATAGGGAAAAGACTGCAGGAAGCAGGAAGCAGGAAGCAGGAAGCAGGGAGATGGGAGATGGGAGATGGGAGATGGGAGATGGGAGATCTAAAGAAGTAAGTACTTTGCTGTTTGTAAGGGGCTTTCTGTATTTTCGTCTTAAGACAACATAATAACCAAAAACCAACTAATATGAAAATTGTAAATTTAATCATCCGCGTAGGACTCGGTCTTTTGCTCCTCACCTTTGGACTCAATAAATTTTTCTGGTTTATGCCTGACTTTGATTTTACGGGCTACCCAGAAGCAGAACATCTCTTTAGAGCACTTCGTTTTTCTGGGCAGGAAGCTACTGGAAAAGGATATGTTATGGGTCTTGTGGGCTTTACAGAGGTCCTTGTAGGATTGTTACTGGTTATTAAGAAATGGGTGCCACTCGCACTTGTAATACTCGTTCCCATTTCGGTAAATATTGTCTTGTTTCACGCATTTGTAAATCTTCCTAATATAGGACCAGCACTTTTAGTTGCAGTTTTAAATGGATATTTAATGTACAAGTACTGGAATCACTATAGACCATTATTTGCTTAGTGACTTAAATGGCGTATGCTGTTTGAACTCTGTCATTTTAATCTGGCGAATTAAAGGTTTAAACAGCATATTTGCTACAGAACGTTTGTGTTTAACATAACAGCGTAAATGCTCTGGAACAGCACCTAATGTGCTCTTAATTTCAGCGGCGGTCCGTCCTAGATTTACCTCTGCAACACCTAAATCGATTGCCATTCTCACATAATCATTGAGCATACGCGGGTAAATGGCAAACTGTTTATTGTACTCATAATCTATCCCGATAAAATGTGCATCTAGTTGCTTTCCGACCTTAAATCCGGTTGCAAAGCCCACTAATTCTTGATCTTTCCAATAGGTGTTGAAAATTAAATTTTTACCGAAGGCATCTTTTAACTGGACATAGGTTTCAATATTGAGTTTGCCTGCATTAAAAGTGGCTCCTTCTGTTACGTTACTGTATAATTCTTCAAGTCGTTTTTTGTGTTCTAAAATTTCTGCAGAGTTCAAATGCTTAACGATCAGAGACGCACTTGTCGTGTCTGCCTTGTTCACCTTGACACGGTATTTTGACTTTAGACTTTCTTTATATCTCTCAAAACTTGGCCAATTTATCGCTAGTCTCATGTTCGGCTCCATCGTAAATGATTGAAACTGGTGTTGCTCAGCTACGTTTGCGTAGGCATCTTCTTGTGCATTGAAGTCCTTGAGGAAAAAAACATTGCTGGAACGCTGAGTTTTGAGACTTTTGAACTCCCGAAATAAGTTCGGGGCAAGTTTTCGCGAAAGCGTATCGTACACCATTCTCTTAGAAAATCCATTTTTTACATACAACCCAAAAGAACCGCTCAAGAAAATGTTCCCGCAAACTAGAACTCGGGATTTTCTGTTGTTAAGATAGCATTGCACTGACCTCGCAATCCTATCCGAAAGCGGAAGATTCTCTATAGCATTGTCTAGTGCTACATCCATTTGTTGTAAAATGGCAAGCGCAACAGGACTCTTATCCTCGTAAAAAAGCAAGTATGAAAAGGAGATGTGAGGATTTGAGGTTTCAAAAGCGGCGAGAAAATGCCTTGAAAAATAGAAACTATGGTCGCAACCTAAAGTCCTAAAAGTATCCTCTGACACTTCAGAAATAGAGAAACAATACTTAGTTTTTAATACCTTCAACAGCCTTCTTGTTTTTTCTTGTACTCAAATATACGCCTAAGAAAATAAGTGCGGCCGCAAGAACACGGATGGTTGTAAGAGAATCTGCGCCCAAAAGTATTGCCACTAAAGTTGCAATAACGGGCTGCAAATAAATAAAAGCTCCTATTGTCGAAGGACGTAATTGCTTTAACGCAAAAACATTAAAAAGATACGTAAGATAGGTCGTCCCTATGACTACAAACGCCATCACACCCATTACCCGAGGAGGCAGCTCCGTCCATTGTACTTCCAGGAATTGGGGTAGCGCGACAGGTGCATTTGTAAATACCGCGATTAAAAAGAACCATTTCATTAAGGTTACAGACGAATATTTTGCAGTTAAGGGTTTTACCAAAACAAGATAAAAAGAATATGCCGTCGCATTAATAATAAACAAAATATTGCCCAGCGGTATATTAGGCGCATTTTCCTGCTGCTGCGCTCCAAATAAAATCAGGACTAACGCTCCAACAAGTCCAATCACGATTCCTGCCCCTTTAAGTAAGGTGATTTTTTCTTTAAGCATAAAGGCTGAAAGAATGAGCAATATCACAGGTGAAAGTGTAATAACAACACTACTATTAATAGGAGTCGATAGCTCTAATCCCTTAAAAAACATCAACATATTAATGGTCATCCCAAAGAGAGCACATAGAATCATTCTCCACCAGTCTTTACGGTAAATCTTCTCGCGAGGAAAAAATAAACTCGTAATCCAGAACAAAACAGCCGCGCCCAAAACCCTCAGCATTATAAACCCATATGCTTGAATATAGGTAGGCATTAAATCTTTGGCAAGGGTGTGGTTTACCCCGTAAATAAAACTAGCGCCAAAGGCTGCAAGAAACGCAAGGTGGCGCTTAGACATAAAACGTTATTTAGAAAATGCTTCTGTCGCAGCAGCGACTACTTTTTTACTATTCCCTACCAAAATCTCATCGTTTACAATCATCACAGGACGTTTAAGGAAGGTGTAATGTTCTAGAATCAATCGTTTATAATCATCTTCGGATAAATTTTGCTCGTTGAGTCCTCGCTGTCGGTACAATTGTGCCCGCTTGCTGAATAATGCTTCATAAGTGCCGACCATAGCCTTCATTTCCTCTAGCTGCTCTTCAGTAATAGCCTCAGTTTTTATGTCTTGTAAAATGACATCGTCGCTTGGGTTTATTTCCTTGATAATACGCTGGCAAGTGTTACAAGTGCTTAAGTGGTATATTTTCTTCATAATGATAATCGATTAAAAAAATGATAGCGTTTAATCTTTTTTTCAAGTGCAAAAATACCTTCTCTCATTTCAGATTTGGGTATTTTTAGAAAAAATTAAACAGTATGGACTACTCTTTTGATATTAATTTAAAAAACAGAAAAATATTAGAACGCTTTATAGACGGCCACACGCTGGCGCAGCTCAATGCAATTCCGTCAGGTTTTAATAATAATATTATCTGGAATATCGGTCACTCACTTGCTACACAACAATTACTTACTTACGGACTTTCTGGGCTCACGCCTAAAATCCCAATGGATTTTATAAGTAGCTATAAAAAAGGAACAAAACCAGAGCGCACCGTTACTCAAGACGAAGTAGATAGTATTAAAGAGATGCTCTATACTACGCTACAGCAACTAGAAGCAGACTATAATGCTGGCGTATTTAAAGACTTTAAAGAGTACACCCTATCGACTACCGGAGGTGTGCTTTCTAAGGTGGAGCACGCGATTGAGTTCAACAATTTTCACGAGGGATTACATTTAGGATGTTGTATCCAGCTTTCACGTTTAGTTAAAAGCTAAGATACGCTTCGGCAGTTTCCCAGGGGATAATGATTTCTTGTGCGCCGTCTGCATATGCAGAGACTTCATAAGAATTGTAATAAAGTACCATTCCCTCGTCTGTAAAACCTATGTTTTCAGGTAATGCAAACACATCGTCTTCAAACATAAATCCTGTGCTGTTTATGGATGCTCCATCAGGTATTTCTTGTTGGGTGCGGAATTCCGCTTTCGCGAAAGCGGTAAACGCCTCCACATCTTTAAACAGTTCTGGGATGGTCATTTCGGCACCGGTCTTGACATTAAAATTTTGAAAAAGTACGCCACCATATCCGTGTGCTCCACCTGAAAATTGATAAAAATTGGTTTGTATACTTAACACCTCATCTGAGGTATAGGTGGGCGTAAGAATCATTTCTAGCTCGTGCTGAGCAGACATTATAGAGTCTTCTGGATATGCGGTCTGGCTGTTATTTAAATAAACTTCGGCAGCTTGTTGTATCGTCTCGGACTGCTGCCCATCGATAACCAACTGAGAGATGAATTGTTTCTTAATGGTGAGATTTACCGTTTCGGTGAGGGATTTTGGGGAAGTGAGCTCAAAATAATCTAAGAACAAGGTGGGACATTGCTCATCTACACATTCCTTAAAGTCTTCTGTTTGTATAGTAATGGGCTTAAAATCATATATAACTGCCTCTTTACAACTTGAAAAAAAGAAAAACAGAATTAAAGTGACGATAGAAATACGCATACTGTAGCAAGGGGTGTTAATCATAGCCTAAAGGTAGGAGCAATTTTGGGATTGCACAAAGGGAGTGGTACATTTATAACTCGAGTAAGACACTACAAATTACATTTATGAAATTTAACACAAAGACCATTCACGGCAAGCAACATCCAGATAAAGCCTATGGAGCAGTTATGACTCCTATTTATCAGACCTCAACGTACGCACAGTCTGCTCCTGGCGACCATAAAGGCTATGCTTATAGTCGTTCTAAAAATCCTACACGCCACGCCCTAGAGGAAGCTTTTGCAAGTATTGAAAATGGTGAATTTGGGTTGGCCTTTGGTTCTGGGCTTGCGGCTATAGATGCTATTATAAAATTGCTCGATCCAGGAGACGAGGTTATATCTACCAGCGACCTTTACGGAGGAACCTACAGATTATTTACCAACATTTTTAAAAAATGGGGGATTAAGTTTCATTTTGTTAAGATGCAAAATGCAGAAAATATTGCAAACTATGTAACTAATAATACAAAACTCATCTGGGTAGAAACCCCTACGAACCCTATGATGAACATCATAGATATTAAAGCGGTTGCACACGTTGCCAAAGCGCATAACATCCTCCTAGCGGTAGATAATACATTTGCCACACCTTACCTACAACAGCCATTAGACTTAGGAGCAGACATCGTGATGCACAGCGCTACAAAGTATATAGGAGGGCACAGCGATCTCGTTTTAGGAGCTCTTGTTGTAAAAGATAAAAAACTTGCAGAAAGGCTATATTTTATTCAAAATGCCAGCGGTGCTATTTGCGGCCCGCAAGACAGTTTTCTAGCTCTGAGAGGTATCAAAACTTTGCATGTACGAATGCAGCGCCATTGTGAAAATGGAAAAGCCATAGCTCACTATCTAAAAAACCATCCTAAAGTAAATAAAGTGTACTGGCCTGGTTTTGAAGATCACCCCAATCACCATATTGCAAAGGATCAGATGAGCGATTTCGGAGGGATGATGTCCTTTTCAACTAAGGAAGACTCGCTCGCGGGAGCGTTACAGATTTTAAAAAAATTTAAAATAATAACACTTGCTGAAAGTTTAGGAGGTGTAGAATCTCTTGCTGGACATCCAGCAACAATGACCCACGGCTCTATTCCCAAAAAAGAACGTGAGGAATTAGGCATAAGCGATTCTTTAATCAGATTAAGTGTAGGCATTGAAGATGAAGAAGACTTAATAAACGATCTTAAACAAGCGTTGGGATAAGCACCCGCTGCTTTGTAAACAAACAACAGCCTCTAAAGTAGGAGGCTGTTTTATTTTTATCTTGCTTTCGCGAAAGCTTAAACACCTTTAATCTAAGTAATAAATATACCCTACATTTAACCAGAAAATCCAATCGTTTGCTCTGTTAACTGGTCTCGGATCTGGATTTAAACCGTCTACCCAGTTACTCGTATAGTAGTGCCATCTCGCATCCAGAAGCAAATCGCTGTAGGCGCTTAATTTATAACGTATTCCTGTGCTGAAGGTAATTGCCCAAGTAGAACCTGGACTATCATCTAATCCTCCGAATTTTCCATCACCTGGAAGAAAACCTTGAAAAAATACAGATTCAAATTGGCCGGTGTTTGGATTCTGAACTTGAGAATTTAAACCGTTATAATTTTCAAAATCTGAACTTATTTCTGGATTGTAAGACACAAAATGTGCCCCAAAACTAAAATATGGAGCAATTTTATAAACCCCTGCGGCAAAATCGCGAATACTCATAGGAAAATACTCTAGTTGAGTACCTAATTCAAGAACCTTTGCCTTACCATTATGATTCCTTAGCTTTAGACCTCCAAAATCATCATCACTTGCTTCCGGTCCAAAATTGTTAAGATTTGTCACGTGATAATCTATCTCATTGCGCACCTTAAAATGGTCATTAAAGTAGGTGTCGCGAGAGTAACAGTTACAGTCTGCACGATAAGAGAAATTGAGATAGTGAACGATTCCAATTCCAAAACCAACATTTCCTGCGTTAGTTTCAAAATCACTTCGCTCACCATAATCGGATTGAAAAGCCACAGGACCGGTAATAAAACCGATCTCGTGAGAAAATCCAAATTGCGCTTTTAACTCTGTATGAGTCAAAAACAACATTAAAATTGCCAATGGTAGGTATTTGGCTTTCATAGGAGGGGTAGTTTGAGACAGCGACAAATATATAAAATCTAGCGACACAGGGAAATTTTTACTACCCTATACCGACCTGAAAGTGGAAAATCCTAAAAATACATACATATTTTTACGAAAATCGAAAAATAAAAGAGCAAAATCTTAGGATAACTTATATTTGCATTATTAAAAAACGTTTAAAAACGACATTAATTATATACAACCTAAAACATTATGTCAGACAGTATTAAAAACTTTGTCGACCGCGTTGCTCAAAGCAACCCAAACGAGCCTGAATTTATGCAGGCAGTACATGAAGTTGCCGAGGCGGTTATCCCATTTATAGAAAAGAATAAAAAATATCAAGGAAAACATTTACTTGAAAGAATGGTGGAACCTGAGCGTACCATCATTTTTAGAGTCCCTTGGACAGATGCAGATGGTAATATCCAGGTAAACAGAGGGTATCGTGTAGAGTTTAATAGCGCGATAGGTCCTTATAAAGGAGGTTTACGGTTTCACCCATCTGTAAACTTGAGTATCCTAAAATTCTTAGGTTTTGAGCAAGTGTATAAAAATAGCCTTACAACCCTTCCTATGGGAGGAGGTAAGGGAGGATCTGATTTTGACCCAAAAGGAAAAACTGATAACGAGGTGATGCGTTTTTGTCAGAGCTTTATGACTGAGCTTTCACGTCATATAGGGCCTGATACGGATGTCCCAGCAGGAGACATAGGCGTGGGTGGTCGTGAGATAGGATATATGTTTGGTCAGTACAAGAGACTACGCAATGAGTTTACAGGTGTACTTACCGGAAAAGGTCTTTCTTACGGAGGTTCCTTAATGCGTCCAGAAGCAACAGGATACGGGAACGTATACTTTGCCCAAAGTATGTTAAAAACTAAAGGAGAGAGCTTTGATGGAAAAACAGTTGTAATTTCAGGTTCTGGAAATGTAGCTCAATATGCTGCAGAAAAAGCAATCTCTTTAGGAGCAAAAGTAGTTACACTTTCAGATTCTAGCGGTTTTATACACGACAAAGACGGCATTGATCAAGAGAAGCTTGACTACATTATGGAAATTAAGAATGAACGTCGTGGTCGTATCAAGGAGTATTTAGATAAATATAGTGATGCCGAATATCACGAGGGCAAAACACCTTGGGGCATCAAATGTGACATTGCCCTTCCTTGCGCAACACAAAACGAACTTCAAGAAGAAGATGCTAAAACACTTGTAGATAATGGATGTATCTGCGTAGGGGAAGGAGCAAATATGCCCTCTACACCAGAAGCTATTGCTGTATTTACAAAAGCAAAGATTCTTTTCTCGCCTGGAAAGGCATCTAACGCTGGTGGTGTTGCCACTTCGGGACTTGAAATGTCCCAAAACAGTCTTAGATATAGCTGGACTGCCGAAGAAGTGGACGAAAAACTTCACAAAATTATGCTGGACATACACGAAGCTTGCGTCCAGTACGGAAAAGATGACTCTGGCTATGTAGATTATGTAAAAGGAGCAAACATTGCTGGCTTTGTAAAGGTTGCAGATGCGATGCTGGCTCAGGGAGTTGTTTAACCCTTCAGCTTTTAAATATTTAAGGACGGCTTCTAGTCGTCCTTTTTTTATTCTGTTACCTTTAAAGCGTGATGATTATAAATGTTACGCTTTTGCAAAAGCTAAAACCTAACGATATCCCTTCTTTTAACCTTCAGGCAATAATTGTACTTTTGGCGGGTTGTATAATTACAAAATTGTGTGCGTGAAGAACCTGCTAATACTTCTATTTTTAAGTATTTCATTTTGGCTACAAGGCCAAAATTTTTCTGATGAGTGGACAGGCTATTTTGCCTATGCTCAAACAAAGGATATCACCGAAGGAAATGGCGTAGTTTATGTCGCGTCAGATAATGCAGTTTTTGCATATTCTACCCTAGATGGATCACTTACTACTCGATCTACTATTAACGGTCTCTCGGGACAACCAATCTCTAGTATATACTATAGTGCGGCTTTTGAAACATTGCTCGTGGGTTATGAGAATGGGCTTATAGATGTTATTATAGATGGCAATGCAAATGTTTTAACCGTAGTTGACATTCTTAACAAACCCTCTATCACTCCTACCGAGAAGCGCATTAACCATTTTCACGAGTTTAACGGGTTTGTATACATCTCTACTGGTTTTGGTATATCCCTATTTGACTTGGGACGGCTAGAGTTCGATGACTCTTATTTTATAGGAGATAATGGTGCCTCGCTCAATATTTTTGAAACATCCGTCTTTGGCGACTACGTATATGCAGCCACATCATCTGGCTTACGACGAGCTCTTGTAGGAAATTCTAATATCATTGACTTTAATAATTGGAGCACGACAAATGGGAATACCTTTAGAGGACTTGCCATTTTTAACGAAACGCTCTACGGAATTGCAGGTCGTAACGCCTTTAAAACCACAAATGGAGTAAACTTTTCTTTTGCATTTAGGTATGATAATATAACACCTCGGGATATCCGCGCAACAGATACAGAACTTACCGTTACATTACCAGAAAGCATCCTTATATATGATGAGAACGACAATCTCACCAGAACCATAGGAACGGTGGGTGAATTTGTTAATGACTACAATACAGCGCTCACGTTAAACAACTCTGCATACATAAGTACCAGAGGCTCTGGAATGATAGAAGTACCTCTGGCAAATGGGATGCCTAGGCAGTATCTACCAGATGGTCCTTTAGAAAATGATATTTTTAATATCCAGGCTGCAACTAATGAGGTTTGGGCAGTTTATGGTGACTACGATGTTTTCTATAACCCTTTCCCATTTAATGAAAAAGGGTTGAGTCACTTTGTAATAGATAGCGGTTGGAAAAACATCAGCTTTGAGGACGCTCTATTTACCACCGACATGGTTAACGTGGCAATAAACCCTCAAAATCCAACTCAAGTATTTGTCCCATCATTCTCAGCAGGATTATTGGAAATAAACGAAGAAATACCTACAATGCTTTTTGACGACACTAATAGTCCTTTAGAAAGGGTTTTTGACTCTAACGGATCTAATGGTGGGGTAAGAGTAAACAGCGGCACTTTTGACAGCAGTAATAATCTCTGGATTTCAAATTCGCTTTCCAGTAATGGTCTTTTTAAAGTTACTCCAGGAGGGCAATTCCAAGGTATAAGTATTGCAGAGGTTTTTCCAGATGGAGACAGACCCAGCGGGCTGGATGATATTGTTTTTGGTTCTGATGGGAACCTATTCCTAGGAACAAATAGCGCTGGACTCATAGGATACAATCCAAGTAACGGCGCTATTGCTCGAATTTCTGGAGATGAAGGTGCTGCAAACCTACCCTCAAATGATATTCGCGCACTTGCAGTAGATCGTGGCGGTACGCTATGGATAGGAACTCGAAGAGGTTTACGATTATTATTCTCACCCTCTTCCATATTTGAAGAAGGGGAAACTACGACAAACCCTATTATCATATTACAGGATGATATTCCACAGGAGCTACTTAATGATCAAGTTATCACAGAGATTGTTGTAGACGGTTCCAATAATAAGTGGATATCTACAATAGGCTCTGGAGTGTTTTTTGTCTCTCCTAATGGTCAGGAAACACTAGCCAACTTTACAACCAGGAACTCGCCGTTACCTTCAAACAATGTAAACTCAATGAGCATTGATCCTCAGAGCGGTACTATTTATTTTGCTACAGACAGAGGTATGGTTTCCTTTGATGGGACGTCTCAACCACCTGCAGAAACTTTAGAAAATGTCGGGGTTTATCCCAACCCTGTGAGACCTACATTTTCTGGGCTCGTAACTATAGATGGACTCACGGCTCGTTCTAATGTAAAAATCACAGACCTTGTAGGAAATCTCGTTTATGAGGAGGTGGCAAGCTCAGGAAATCTCACTTGGGATACCACAGCCTTTGGGAGGCATAAAGTGGCCTCCGGCGTTTATCTCATACTTGTAACAGGTCCAGATGCACTAGAGACGAATATCGTAAAACTACTCATCATCAGATAATGCTTGTCAAAACCCAAGCAATTGTTATCTCTGCACTCAAATATGGAGAGGCAGATCTCATTGTAAAATGCTACACCGCCTCCAGCGGACTCAAAAGTTACCTACTCCGCGGAATCCTTAAGTCAAAAAAAGGGAAGTTAAGAACCGCAATGTTCCAACCACTCACTCAACTCGACATTGAGGCAAACCACAAGGATAAAGGAACACTCGAAAGTATACGAGAGGCCAAAGTTGCTTATCATTACCAGACGCTCTACACTAATGTGGCAAAAAGCGCTATTGTTTTCTTCCTTTCAGACATACTACGCTCTGCTATTCAAGAAGAGGAGGAAAATCTAGAGCTTTTTAATTTTCTCGTAGCGGCAACTAGCTGGCTTGATAGCAACGATGTTATTGCAAATTTTCACCTATTATTTTTATTGCGATTGTCCCAGTATCTGGGTTTCTATCCAGATGACTCAGACATTGATAGAGAGTACTTTAATCTTATAGACGGCACCTTTGAGTTATCTGAGCTCAATAACTACTGTTGGAATGGAGAAATCATTGAGCTTCTAAAACAGCTCTTAGGCACAAAATTTGATACGTTGGAAACGATAAAACTTAACCAAAACCAGCGTACCGCTTTTGTAAACATGTTGCTCCTTTATTATGAGTTACATTTGCACGGTTTTAAAAAACCACGTTCGCTAGCAGTACTCAATACAATTTTTAATTAAATGCGATTAATAGTATCTCTCTTCATCTTATTTTCGCTTACTCTTTCGGCTCAAGAAGTTACTGTGCTCGACGTTGATACCCGTGAACCCATTGTAGGTGTTGCAATTTATAATGTAGATAAAAGTAAGACGGCTGTATCAGATTTTGATGGGAAGGTAGATGTGTCCGCTTTCGCGAAAGCGGAATTAATCACCTTTCAAGACGTAGCTCACAAGACTGCACAGTATACTAAAGCGCAGCTTGAAACCTTTAAATACAGGGTATTCCTGAAGCAGAAAGAAAATATGCTGGGTGAGATTGTACTCTCTTCGAGTAAATTTGCCCAAAGCCGAAAGAATGTTCCGCAAAAAATTGTGGGAATCTCATCTGACGATATCACCCGAGCAAATCCACAAACAGCAGCAGATTTACTCGAAGCGAGTGGCTCTGTTTTTGTACAAAAAAGCCAGCAAGGTGGTGGGAGTCCTCTGATAAGAGGCTTCTCGACAAACAGGTTATTAATTACCCTAGACGGAGTGCGTTTTAACACCGCTATTTTTAGGGGTGGAAACGTTCAAAATATAATTTCTATAGACCCCTTCATTATAGACCGAACCGAAGTTTTACTGGGTCCAGGCTCCGTGATCTACGGAAGTGATGCGATAGGTGGTGTAATGAACTTTTACACGAAGCAACCTAAATTATCCTTTACAGACGAGATTACTATCTCTGGGACTGCGGTTGCGCGTGTAAATACAGCAAATAATGAGCGTACGGGACATTTTGATATTACTCTTGGAAAACGAAAATGGTCATTTCTTACTAGTGCGAGCTACTCGGATTATGACGACACGCGACAGGGTAAACACGGTCCAGACGACTACTTGCGTAATAATTTTGTGCAGGTTATAGATGGTGTAGATACTACGGTTCAAAATGACGACCCTCTTATCCAAGTAGGTTCTGCTTTTAATAGCCTAAACCTAATGCAAAAAGTACGTTTTGCTCCTAATGAGATTTGGGATTTTAATCTCGGACTCGTATATGCGACAACCTCGGACTACGACCGTTACGACCGCTTAACGCGCAAACGGGACGGAGAATTTAGATCGGCCGAGTGGTTTTATGGGCCACAAAAATGGTTTATGACCAACTTCCAAATAAACAAAGAAGGTAATGGTATAATTTATAATCGCGCTCAGGCAACTATCACCTATCAAAACTCGCAAGAAAGCAGAAATGATAGAGATTTTGGTGGGGCAGATTTTTTTGAGACCGATGAGAATGTCGATGCCGTTTCTGTAGGACTAGATTTTACCAGGAATTTAAAAAATCGAAAAAACAAACTTTTTTACGGTTTAGAATACGTGTATAATAAAGTAGGGTCTAGTGGTCAGGTCACAGATATAACGACAGGAGATGTAACCCGAACAGCTTCTAGGTATCCTGATGGATCCACTTGGCAATCACTCGCCGCTTATGTAAGCACTCAAATTGAGCTGGATCCAAAAACAAGATTACAATCTGGACTGCGCTATAATCATATTTGGCTCACAGCAGATTTTACAGAGAACAATGCGTTTTTTGCCTTTCCCTTTGATAAAGCAGATTTGAGTACAGGAAATCTAACTGGAAGTATCGGGGTAACACACCAGCTGTCTAAAACCGTAGGGCTTAAAGCAAATTTAGGAACAGCCTTCAGGGCGCCTAACATAGACGACGTAGGAAAGATTTTTGATAGTGAGCCCGGCTCTGTTGTAGTGCCCAATCCTGATTTGAAATCTGAATACGCCTACAATGGAGAATTAGGTATAAACCTAAACTTCTCTAATATGCTAAGGTTTGACATTAATGGCTACTATACTTTGCTTAACGATGCCTTGGTACGTCGTGATTTTAACCTGAACGGTGTTACAGAAATAGAATATCAGGGCGAAGTGAGCAACATACAAGCGATACAAAACGCCTCAAAATCCGAAGTGTATGGTGTTGAATTGGGAGCAAAAGCAAACCTAACAAAGCACTTACAACTTACTGGAAACTTTAATTATACAAACGGTGTGGAGCAGGAAGAAGACGGCAGTTATGTTCCAGTAAGACACGTCGCGCCGCTTTTTGGGAATGGGCATTTGATATGGAAGAAAAAGAAATTAACGTTAGATGCTTTTGTGGAATACAGCGGCAAGTTTGATTTTGACGATCTTGCGCCTAGTCAGCAGGCGAGTCCTGATTTGTATGCTACAGATGCTGATGGCAATCCATTCTCACCAGGTTGGTACACCTTAAATCTGGGCAGTCAGTATGTGCTCTCTGACACTTGGTCTTTTACCGCAAATCTTGAGAATATTACAGATCAACGGTATCGTACATATTCCTCTGGAATTTCGGCGGCTGGAAGAAATTTAATTCTGGCGGCAACTTATAATTTTTAAAAGCTAAGTCACTTTTTACTAGCAAAGGTTTAATTTTTCTTTTACGCTTTCGCGAAAGCGTAACTATCTCCCCTTACCACCCACAACAATTACAATCTCACCCTTAGGAGGCTTATTCGTATAATACGCAAGAACTTCTGAGGCCGTTCCTCGTATTGTTTCCTCAAACAATTTAGTAAGCTCTCTTGATACAGAAACAGGACGATCTTCGCCAAAATACGATACAAAGTGTCCCAAAGTCTTAACCAGTTTGTGAGGGGACTCGTAAAAGATCATAGTGCGTGTCTCCTCTTGAAGCTGAAGAAATCGTGTCTGGCGTCCCTTTTTAACGGGAAGAAATCCCTCAAAAACAAATTTATCATTAGGAAAACCACTATTTACAAGGGCAGGCACAAATGCAGTTGCTCCTGGAAGACAGTCTACCTCTATTCCTGCTTCTACACAGGCTCTTGTGAGTAAGAATCCTGGATCAGAAATCGCTGGTGTTCCTGCATCGCTTATACACGCGACTGTCTCTCCAGCTTGAATACGCTTTACAATTCCCTGCACCGTTTGATGCTCATTGTGCATATGATGACTCATCATCTGGGTACCTATATCAAAATGCTTGAGGAGTTTGCCGCTCGTTCGAGTATCCTCGGCAAGAATGAGGTCTGCCTCTTTAAGCACCCTCACAGCGCGAAAAGTCATATCTTCTAAATTACCTATGGGTGTAGGAACGAGGTATAGTTTCAAAATTGAGTGTATTATAGTTGGTAGGAATAACTACAAAGCTACTAAAAGATTTTTCAGGTACTTTGAATGCAGTAATTTAAAATGAATAACGCTATTCTTTCTTTATAAGGGACACATCACTTAATCCAGGGTATCATTATTCTTAAAAACCTGTCAGGTCTCAAAGACCTAACAGGTTTAAATATGTATTTATACGGATTACGGCTTGTTTACTCTAACTTCTTGTAAGTGGATTTCTGGCTAGAGAAATATGTTTTATTAAAAGGAGATACTTTAACATCATTCTCTGCTTTTCCTAAAAGTCTTGTTTTAATTTTTATCTCTCCAATCTCGATTCTTGGCGCATAATTAGAACCTCCTAGGGCTAAAGATGATGATGGTCTGTCATCTAATTTGAAGTCTCCAGTCCCTTGAGCATTATCAGAAAATCCACTTCCTTTCTCAGTCGATTTAATTTCACATTCTGGAAAAGGTTCGTTTTTTATTTTTTGAGTCGTGTTCATATTGCGATAAATATCTTCTATCACTTTAAGTTCTCCCGCTGGAATTTTACGAGTTGCTTTGGGCTGTTTATTATACTTTCTTGCAAGTTTATTGTAAGTGTCTAATTGCACTTTATCCACACCTGCATCTTTGGGTCTTTTAACAATGGTACGTCCACCATTATCACTATCCTTTACCATTAAAAATTTCTGATCGTAGCCATCTGAGTATACTACCGTATCGCCTATTTTTTTATCTCGCCTGAAATTATCCTTAGCTGAGTGAATACTATTATAACTACCAAGCATAGGGTACTCAGTTATATACGTTTTAGGTGGATTTGAATATGGTACAGGTGTTTGGATATTCAAATTCTTATTTGCTTTTAAAATTGCAACAGCTTTCTCATAAGAAATTTCTTTTTCCTCTTGATAAAATTTTCCACCTAGCTCATTCATCTTCTGAAGATACTTCAAAGGGCTTGGCGGTGGCGGAGGTGGCGGTGGCAATGGTGCCCCAGGAGCTGGAGGCGCAGGTGGTGGTGGAGGTACTAACTTCATCCCTCCATTTGCCCGAGAGAAATGAGTTTTTAAGAACTCTTCATTTGCAATTTCTAAGAAAGAGGAGCCGCCGTTTTTAACTAAAAAAGAAGGTACCGCATCTTTATAATCCTCTTCCTCCCAGTCTCTCGTGATGGCATCAATGTCCTCCCTCAGTTTAGAAAGCGAGGACTGGTGTCCATTTATTTTGATTTGATCATTAAGGATCTGAATGACGAGAGCTTTTTTGCCGTTTTGGGCGGCTCCTTGTATAAATTCATTTGCGTAACTTTTTTGAGGAGGTGGAGGAGGCGGTAAGAAATCTTCAGAACCTGGGGATGGCGATGCTGGTGGAGGCGGCACTAGTTTTATACCGTCATTTGCCTGAGCAAGCTTTGTTTTTTGAAACTCAGCTTCGGCTTTTTGAAGAAAGCTTGGAGTGTTGCCCTTAGTCATAAAAGTGCTTACAGGAGTTTTTCTATATTCCGTAGGGGTCCAGTCCTCGGTTATTGCGTCTATATCCTTTCTTAGATTTGCTAGAGAAGACAATTTACCGTTTATACTGATTTCATCATTATTTATAGAGATGAGGATAGGTTTTTTGCTATATATAATAACATCCTTCATAATCTGTGCTGAGTGACTGATGTTTGCTTTCCAGTAGTCTGTTTTCCTGAGTTGCTCATCTAGCGCTTCCAGTAATTCAGGATCTGCATTTTTAGTTATAAATTGTCCTGGAAATGCCTGTCTCATCTCCTTTTGCGTCCATCCAGCAGTCACCGAGTTCATATCCTCTACGTAGGTTTCGGTGCTGGATTTTTTTCCGTTTATAGTAACCGTGTTTTCCTCAACAACTACTACGGGTACTCGACTAAAATCTGTATCTGAAAATGCGGAGTAGCCTATTTTTGACATTTTCTCGTAAAACGGTTGTGTCCAGATAGAGACAACTGTTTGACCATTTTCAAACTTGGTCTCGTAGTGGGGTAATTCTTCAGGCTTATAGTTTAGAATATCTGCATTTGCAATAGGTTGTTCATCTAGAAATAATTTGTATTCATTGGTATCTTGCCATAAATCCAAATATTTTTGAGCTGTTACCCCTTTTGGAATACGAATCTCTTGCTGGATATACCTATTGCCATCTCCATCTATAAGCACCTCTCCTTTACGCTTAAAGGAAACCCATTTATTTCCCATAGTAAAGGTTACGCCTCCATCCTTTAATTTAGGATAATATCTAGTGCTTTTTTGGTCGCTCGTGACTATATGACATATCAATCCTCCGTTATTTAGAACAAAGTTTACAATTTCTTCTCCAGAATTCTCTTTTTTCCAGGTTCCTAATAACGATTGTTTGACACCTCTAGATGCTGGAATTATTTTATAACCGTAGTCTCCAAATTTAAGAGAGCCATCCATGTTAACAGCGACATAATGCTTGAGTTTATTCTCAACACCAGTTTTAAGATAATATCCTTTATTATCTTCAAGCATCAAGAACTTGTCTTTACCTATTGCGCACCAAAGTGAGTCATTCTCCTCATAAATGTTAACAAATGGCATTTCCGCTGTTTCTGTAATCCATTCTCCTATAATTGGGATTTCTTTCCTTTCCTTCTCCTGAGCTACAATAGCCTGATTAAACAATAGCCCGCATCCCACAAGGACGGGAACAAGGAGCAGTGCTCTGAGCACTACCCGCTTCTTACTAAATGATTGTGATAACATAACGATTCGTTTTTTGGTTAATGAATAATTAAAAGGACTCTCGAGCACAGTATGATGAGTACTGCTTGCATAGCTTAGGAGTATGTTTTGATAATGTGTGATATCTTTTTGCTCACGCAGGGCTCCCTGATCTGCAAGGAATTCGTGATTGAGTTTTATGGATGTTTTGGCCAGCCAGACCATAGGATTAAACCAGAAAACAACTTGTAACAACTCTATAAAAAGTATATCTATCGTATGCTTTTCTCTTACGTGAGTCGCCTCGTGAGCCAATACTTCGGGTGCGATTTCTTGGTGTTCATACTGCTTGCGCGAAAGGAAAATCCACCATAAAAAAGAATGCGGAATTACAGCCTGTGACATTAATGCAAGCGTAAAATCAGGCTCCTCGATGGTTTTTGCCGCATAGATTTTTCGCTTTAAGCGAAATAAATTTAACCCAAACCGCACTCCAAAAAGTAGCACTCCCAATCCATAAATGCTCCAAAGAATGACATTTGTATCCTCTTTTTCTGGAGTCTCGTGAGGCATCTGTATTTCTTGAGTTGATACTTCATACGCCTGCGCAAAATCTTGAATCCAAATTTCTTCCTCAGGAACTTCGGTGGTGTAGGTAAATGTGATAAGCGGTATGGTAAAGGCAAAAATTAAACTTGCCAAAAGATAAAACCGCTTGAACTGGTGCATCGCTTTAGGCTCCAAGACGAGTTTGTAAAATCCAAACAAAATCGCCAGACAGAGCGTGCTCTTTAGGAGGTAAGGAAGTATCATTGCTTTTTGGCTTTGAGTTGACTATCAATTATGGCCTTCAGTTCCTCGAGTTCCTTTTGAGAAAGATTGGTCTCTCTAGTAAAAAAGGAGGCAAATTGCCCAGCGCTGTCATTAAAAAAATTTTTAATCAGGCCATTTACGTGTTTTGAAAAATAATCTGCCTTTTTTACGAGCGGGAAGTATTCCCGTGATCTCCCCAGCTGCTTATAATCTACAAACTTCTTATCCTGCATACGTTTAAGTAGCGTAGCAACAGTAGTCGTGGCAGGTTTTGGATCTGGATAGGCCTCTATAAGATCTTTCATAAGTGCCTTTTCTTGTTTCCAGAGTAATTGCATTAATTGTTCTTCGGAGGTGGAGAGTGCCATTTTTATTTTGTTTAGACTAATTACTCTACAAATGTAGAATAATATTTTAATTCTACAAGTGTAGAGTAAAATTTTGTGGTAAGAAAAAAAAAAGCACCTGCTATAAAGCAGATGCTCTTTTAAAAAAAATATCTTGTAAAGTCTTTTAGTTCATAAACTGAGAGAGTTGTATTACATCATCAACCTCTTTGAATTTTAACTTATTCTCTTTGATATAATTTTTAATTGCAGCTTGCTGATTTTTCTCATAAAAATCAACGACACTTTTTCTGTCTATGTCTATAGGGGATACGCTTCCACGGTTCTCTACTAGGAAATACTTTTCGTCGCTTATGCGCCCTTTGCGGTCATTTTCTAATGTTGTTTTGGCCTTTTCTGGCATTCTCAATGTCTTACCATATTTTGCATATACGACCTTATTACCTAAAGTCCCAAGTCTGTGTAAGTATCCATATTGCTGCTGTCCACTCTCATCAAAATATAACATATAAACAAATGGCTTACCGTCATACACAACATCTAAACCAATCTCTTTTTTTAAAAACGCAGGCTTACTTGCTTCTTTAGTATCTCGCATCTCAAAAAAATCATTGAGCGCATCATAACGAAGGTATTTGTCAGTCTTTTTCTGAGTAAGCCTATCTTCTACAACAGAGGGCGCAAAATTATCATTCAGATATTTTGAACCATTAAAATCTTCGAGCTTTGCCTCGATTCCCTTATTCTTATAAAACTCTGTATTTGTGGGTAATGTCTGGCTTGTGGCCACTTGCAATGTCAGGATTGCAGCAAGTACTATGTATAAACTCTTCATCATTATATTTTAAATACTGTTGTGCAAATTTCTTGCCAACTCTTATTATTAATTGAACGAACTAATAGAAAATTCACAAGGTCTGAAGCTCCGCCTTAAGTTTCTTTGTCAATCCAGCAACTACTAATTCATAACTATGATCTATGAGCTCCAGAATGAGTTTAGGTGGCAACTGCTCGAGTATTAGCGTGTTCCAATGCACTTTACTCATATGATACCCAGGGATGATGGCACCATCGTACTCTTCACGCAATTTGATACCGCGCTCTGGGTCGCATTTTAGATTTACTTGAGAAGGAAATCGCTCTAAACCACTTAGGGCAAACATCTTGCCCATTACTTTAAAAACGAGCGTCTGGGCGTCAAAGGGAAATTCTTCTGTAACTCCTTTCTTTGCTATGCAATACGATCTGAATGATTCTATATCCATCCCTATTTAATTTTATAACCGATGACTGGTTCAGCATTTACATAAATAATCAGGGATGTGCTTTTCTCCCGTTCCGTAATCATAAATCTATTGCCTTCTAATCGCTCTACAGGCCATTGTGTACCACCATTTAAGGAATATGTAATGTCTGCAGTATCATCTACTGGTAATTCAAAAAGCAATCCTTTTTTGAGCACTTTTGCAGCGATCGTTCCTTCGTTGGGTGATATTGCATCTAGACGTAAGCTTCTGTCTATTAATAAGGGTCTATTTGAAAACGCAACTCTTGATATTTCTTCATTAACATAAGCATCGTCAAAAACTTCTGGAAAATGGTTTTTTATAAAATCATCTGGAGGTGTTTTAAAGTAATAGGACGTAGGTGCTTTTATAAATTTTCCATTATAACGCCCTGCTCCCCAGGTGGCATCTATGAGATACGGCTCATCATCTATGATCGCTACATTCCACATATGATTTTTATCAAACTTCCTACCTATATCCTGCGGTCGTGTTTTCGTATCACCACGTACGATGTAACTATTTATCCCTAATAACTCACACAACCGTTCTAATGTAAGCGCATAGCCCTCACAAACTGCTTTTCCATTAATCAGCGTTCTATTTATCATCGCCTCACGTGACGTTGCGGCTTTCTGGTTTTTCTCCGCAAGGTCACGATATTGAAATTTAAAGTTGTAATACTCTTTCGGGTCATATTCCACATTGTGGATGAGCCAGGAATAGGATGCTTTGAGCTGTTGCTCTGGATTCTTAAAATCTCGCTTGATTAAAGTTGCCAGATTTTGCGCGGACTCAAAACGTTTGGGATATAGAGACACGATGCGATCTACTTCATCTGTATCCTGCGCCTGGGAATGTAGACCTATACACACAAAGACTAGAACGAAAACATATCTCATAGGTTATCTGTTATGATTTTGGCACCTTTCAATTCGGATGCTGTGGGGCGCTCAAACCAAGATTCCATAAAGTCAAAATCACTTTCGGAGACTTCAAACTGAAAGGTATCTCCTTTTTCGATATTTCTTTTGACAACACGTGACTTCCTTACCTGATATTCGGTATCTAGAAAATGAACGGTTGTGGGGAAGTTGTGCGCTTTCGCGAAAGCGTAAAAATCATCCCTCCGCTCCCGTTTTGCAAATCCTAAATCTAGAATACAGTCACTACCCACGCTTTCTAACTGGACGACCAGCTTTTTGATCATTGCGTCTACCCGAGCGATACGTTCCAAAAACCAATCTACGCCGTCGTTTTCCGTTTTATCTGGGATAAATAGAGCATTGTTCCACTCATCTATCGAGAACACAATGGCGCCCTGCTCGTCCCATAACTTCTGAGCATACGTTGTTTTTCCAGCACCTGTATTTCCAAATATAAAATGGATCATCCTTGTGTGGTTTCTTCCAGCTTTGGTTGTGTTACGGTATCCACCTTAAGTGCTTGATAATCCAGTTTCCACCCTATAGTCTCAACGAGTTGCTCCATAAGTCCTATGGTATTTAATGCCTGCTTTGAGGCTTCCATATACAGGCCACTATCTGGAATTTTATCGATAATGTGTTGCTTTGCCTCACGATTAATTTCTGTAAGGTCGTTGCTGGTAAAAGGGTTTGCCCAACCTTCTTTTGTGTTGTAATATTTAAAGTTTGTGTCGACAGAGAGCATTTCTGGTTGTGGAAAGTCGTAAAGCTTGATCGTTTTTTTATCCACATCTGCCTCCATTTTTACTTTTGTGAGGTCAAAGCCTATATGCGCTTTTGCATCGATAAGGATGAGCGCCTTTTTTGTACCTAGTAGTTTATTTACCCATTTAGTTTTAAGGCTTTCGTAATGATAGATTTCGGCAAAATCACCTTCGACCGTTATGAACTTACATACGGCACGTATCTTCTCCATAAGAATAACGGATTGCGTCTGAGATCTATGCTTACTTCTCTTTTTGCCAAAACGACCATAAATAAAATAAGCGATCACACTCCCAAAAGCGAGTCCTATAAACAGTAGTTCCATTGTGTAAAGATACTAAAACCGAGATTTGAAGATTAGAGATTTCCGAGGTGCGTGAACTTAAATCCTTTTTCATATTTTAAGCCGTATCCTAACATTCTGTCTAAGGACGCGTGAGCAAATAAAATGATTCCTACAAGTTGAAGCCATTCTAACTGGAGGTATACCCCTCCTAAGTATACTAGAATTGCAATACCCTTATGATGAAATATATTATAACTCCAAGCGCCCACCCTATTGCCTAAAATATATCCTATCATTCCTATATCTGGTGACAATATTAAAATCAGGAACCACCACCATTCAAAATCCAACAGTGAGAAAAGATAGATACCAAATATAAACTGAGCTACTTCTTCAAGTTTTAAAACCTTCTTCATAATTAAAATCAACTATTTTCCACAGCATATAAAATGGGTTTACTAGGAGACGCGTCGTTTTCAAAAGGGGCTATCTGAAGATTGAGCAGATAGGTGCCATCTGGTACATTATGGGGTACATAAATCATTTCTGTAATCGTGGCATCCAGTCTAATCTTCCCGTGAACGTCCCAGAACGCGTGATGTGCAAGAAGTTCGCCGTCATCCTTTTCCTTATCCACACTAGGAAGGTCTATAAGAAGGTGTTTTATACCGCTCATGCGAAAGCTTATCATCGCATCTTCCTTTATAAATGGCCAGTTGGTATGCGACCATTTCCTTGTTTGTTTATCACGACTATTGGGAAAGGTGCGGATTACCAAAGCTTCTGGATGTTTTCCTTTGAGAAGAGCGTCGCACTGCTTTTTTGAAATAATAAGGTCGTCACCTTCAGGTTCAGGAACGACTGTGATGACTTCGGCTATAAAGAAGAATTGTTTGAGGTGTTTATTTATAGAGTGAATCTTCTCAGTAATATGCCCGGCGGTTTCTGTATGCGTGCCGTGTGCGTGCGGGTTAAAAGTAATGGTCGTAAAATTCACATCGCCACCTGCACTCACTCTTCCTACCCAATCGCCATCTGTTACTGCCTCAAAAACGGGAGCATCCAGATACCAAGCCACCGGATTCTCACCCGCAGAAAGCGGAATTGAAATATCAATCGGCTTGGCTAGATTTACGTTGTAGAGTTTGTCTTTATGGTGGATGGTTGCTTTCATTTATGCTGAACTTGTTTCAGCATCTTGTAAACCAAAACGCTAAATTTGTATTTATACTTGTTTCAGCATCTTAGAATTGAAATGCCGAATTCTGAACTTGTTTGACAACCCTTTAAAAAGGGTTATTAATCGATAAAGTCCGATAACTCCTCTAAATTAGGGTTTTTAGTTTTAATGAGATTCCATTTCCATTCTTTATGCCAATTTTTAATCTGCTTTTCTCTCAAAAAAGCATCGTGAACATCTGGAAACTTTTCATAGTAAACTAAGACATCTACTCCATATCGTTTTGGAAATCGAGCCCCATATCCAGTTTTATGCAGGACTAATCTCTTTCTTAAATCCTTAGTTGCTCCAGCGTACAAAAGTTTTCTTTTGTGATTTGTAAGCATATAAAAATAACCAGGAACTCCCATATTAATTGGTATGTTCATTATCAGGATGCTGAAACAAGTTCAACATAAATAAGTCTGCAGCGATACCATCACTTAGGAATTTCCCCTTTTTGGTGACAACCAGCTGGTCTTCGTCTAGGAAGAGTAAATGTTCTTCTAGATGCTTTTGGGCTTGAGACAGAAGGTAGCCCTGGAATTTTTCGCCAAAACTCTCGGCAATCTCAACCAATGACAGTCCTTGTTGCGTGCGCAATCGTGTCATTACATACTCATTATACCTATCTGTAAGCGACAAGACTTCCACCTCTTGAGGTAGCTCGCTGGCAGTAATTGCTTTAATGTATCTAGGATTGTTGTTGATGTTCCAAGCGCGACGCTCACCGTCGTAACTGTGTGCACTTGGTCCTATGCCTATATACTTCTCTCCCTGCCAGTAGGCCGTGTTGTTTCTGGAATAGAAACCAGGCAAAGCAAAGTTGCTAAATTCATAGTTTTCATATCCCGTTGCTTCCATTTTCTCGATAAGCAACGTATGGTGCTCCTGAGCCACCTCATCTTCGACTGGAGGAATAATACCCTTTTTTATGAAATTTTCAAGCGCAGTTTTGGGCTCTACTGTAAGTGCATACGCAGATATATGCGGAACATCGAGGGCCAACGCTTTTTCCACATTTTCCAGCCAGCGAGCATTTGTCATCTCAGGAATCCCATAAATGAGGTCTAGAGAAATGTTTTTGAACCGCTTTCGCGAAAGCGTAATACAATCCACCGCCTCCCGAGCATTATGTGCCCGATTCATAAGCTTTAGATCTTCTTCAAAAAAAGACTGTACACCAATACTCAACCTATTGATCTGTGAAGCCGCCAAAGCTTCTATCTTTTCCTCCGTGAGGTCGTCTGGATTTGCCTCCAGCGTTATCTCTGGACTCTCCTGGATGTTATAATAGTTGTAACAGGCATCGATAAGAGCATCTATCTCACCAGTCTCTAACACAGACGGCGTTCCTCCTCCAAAATAAATATTCGAAACCGTTTCTTTTTTGAACTCGGGAGCACGCATTTTAATCTCTTTTGAGATCGCTTCCAGCATCGCTTCCTTCTTTCCCATGGAGGTGGAAAAGTGAAAGTCACAATAGTGGCACGCCTGCTTGCAGAACGGTATGTGGATGTAGATGGAGGCCAGGGTTTAAGGGTTTAAGGGTTTAAGGGTTTAAGGGTTTAAGGGTAAGATATATAGATTTTTTTGCTTTATAAAAATTTGTAGGAGTACTTTTCCTGTTTATTTTGCAGAGGCCAAAAGGAAATTTAAAATGAGGTCATTACAAACAGTGATGTATCATACTTCTACTGTCACGGTTAACTCATTTCTTAACCCTCTTCTCATTCTGTTTTACAAAGGCGTCCCAACCAGAATACTGTTTCCCTGTTTCAATTTTTCCTGAATTATAAAAATGACAAACGGCTGCTGCGAGCCCATCTGTACTATCCAGGTTTTTAGGAAGGGTCTTTAGCTTGAGAAGGCTTTGGAGCATTTTTGCCACTTGTTCTTTACTAGCGTTTCCATTGCCGGTAATTGCCATTTTTATTTTTTTAGGAAGATACTCTGTGATGGGCACTTCGCGACTCAATCCTGCCGCCATTGCAACTCCTTGCGCTCTTCCTAGTTTGAGCATACTTTGTACATTCTTGCCAAAGAACGGTGCCTCTATAGCAATCTCATCAGGATGATAGGTATCTATAAGTTCAACAGTCCTCTCAAATATGAGTTTGAGCTTTACATAAGGGTCTTTGTATTTAGAGAGTAACAACTCATTGAGTTGCATAAACTCCATTTTCTTATTGACCACTTTTATAAGACCAAATCCCATAATAGTTGTTCCAGGGTCTATGCCTAAAATGATACGTTCTTCTGCCACTGCTCTTTTTATCGTTTCTTTGCGCTATGGTGCACTTTTCTCGCAAAGCTAAACATTTCATTACGGTCACTATCAAAATTATGATCGTGGTTGTCGCATTTCTTTTTGTGTGGGAACGGTTACAAAAAGATTGGGAATCCTTTGAGGATATATTTCAAAATCAAATTGATCCATCATCGCTATATTTAAATATTGCAATATTACTAATTCTGACAGCACTAAATTGGTCGCTAGACGCCTATCGCTGGAAAGTTCTCGTAGGTAGCATTCATAAAATACATATGGGTGAGGCTTTTAGACAAACACTTGTTGCACACGTCACAGCTTTTGTTACTCCCGCAAAAACTGGCGAATATGGAACCAAAGCACTTTACTTCCCCAAAAAATATCGAAAAAAAATCGTCGTCCTCAATTTTTTGGGAAATATGTATCAAATGCTGGCAACACTGTTTTTTGGGGCAATCGGTTTAGGAGTTGTTTGCTTTATTTTTAAGCCACTTTCTTTTGTATGGTATATACTCTTTGTCCTTGCGGTAATAGGTGTGAGCTTTTTAGTCCCTCGAAATTTGAATAGATTGCGGTGGAGTATTAAAGGATACTCCTGGCAACGGGTTCAGGAATATGTGCTGCGTATTTCCAAATCCATCCGTGACAAAGCGAAAGTCCTATCAGTGATAAAATATCTCGTCTTCTCACATCAATTTTACTTTATACTCATTATGCTCGACATCGAGATTACATATATTCCTGCCCTGTCACTTATTGCGAGTATGTACCTGTTGAGTTCGCTAGTTCCTGTAATGCAGTTTTTTGATGTAGTGGTACGTGGCGGAACTGCAGTTCTTCTATTTGGACTGGCACAAATTCCCGCTAGTGTAATCTTAATCATTACCACAACAATGTGGCTCCTTAATATCGTTTTACCACTGTTACCCGGAAGCTATTTACTGTTGAAGTCTAAGAGCCTGCTCACTTCCCATAATTTAACAGATACCACATTATGATACTCTATCTCCATATCATAATAGGGATCTACACGCTTCTTTTACTGTTTTTTATTATTGGTTTTAATCGAACACCCATAGTACCGATACCTGCGAAATCCCCCAAATCTTGTTTTAGTATTATTATCGCTTTTCGTAATGAAGCAGTGCATTTACCAGCACTTTTGCAAAGTCTTTCTCAACTGCAGTACCCTCGGGAACTATATGAAATATTTTTGGTAAATGATAGCTCAGAAGATACCTCGTCGCAAACGGTGCTTGATTTTATTGCAAATCAAAAGTTTAACAACATACATCTTTTAGAAAATATTCGAACGTCTGCCTCACCTAAAAAAGATGCTATTAGAACGGCAATACACTGTGCTCAAAACGAATGGATACTCACTACGGATGCAGATTGTCTCGTTCCAGCGACGTGGTTGCTATCATCTGACAGTTTTATTCAAGCGCATCATCCAGAGCTTATTGCCGCTCCTGTAACGTTAGCAACACCCAAGACTTCTGGTTTTCTCTATGCTTTTGAAAGTCTTGATATTCACAGTTTGCTAGGCGCAACCATAGGTGCGTTTGGGTTAGGGAAACCATTTATGGCAAATGGTGCAAACTTGTGTTACCGAAAGGTATCATTCCTAGCTGTAAACGGTTTTGATGGTAATGACCACATTGCGAGTGGTGATGATATTTTTATACTTGAAAAATTTCTTAAAGCTTTTCCGCAGAAAGTGATGTACCTAAAGCATCGTGATGTTCTTGTTAAAACTTCGGCGCAGACGGATTGGGGCGGGTTCATTTCTCAACGGGTGCGCTGGGCCGCAAAGGCTACGGGATATTCGGCAGTGTTCCCTAAGGTGGTGGGAGTTTTAGTATTTTGGACGAATCTTACATCGGTATTTGTTGTTTTAGGACTTTTTATAACTCTACTCAATCAGGTTCTTTTGATGGGTAGTGGTTTTGCTTTCGCGAAAGCGGAATTACCCACATTACTATTCATTATATTTTGGAAGTTCATCATAGACGCCATTTTGATCTGGAAAGGCTTAATCTTTACAGATTCAAGACGAGACTTCACCGCATACCCTATAGTGGCACTGCTCTATCCGTTTGTAAGTGTTTATGTTGCGATGCGCGCGTTTACCGGAACGTATCGCTGGAAGGGAAGGCAATTCAAACAATAGAATTTACTATATTTACGACCCAAACCTACAATTATGAAACGCCTCCTACTTACCCTTTGCGTTGCTCTATGCTGTTTTACAGTGGCCACAGCCCAAACTCAATCATACACGATTAATGGAAATTCCTATGAGCTTCAAACTGAAGTTGAAGGCCCCTTAACCCTATTGTGGAATGTAATAGCTCAAGAATATCGCTACTTTATCAAGAAAGATGATGTCGTGACTGAGCTGACTAATACAGAGAAAAATGGCGATTACCAACAAGAATACAAAGCGCAATTGCAAAACGCTACGGCTGGAGTTGCTATGAACACCAATAGACTTAACCTTACCCTCGCTAGTTTACGCAAATTTGTAAATGACTACAATAAAAAGGTGGATCCGACTTATCAGGACAACAGCTTCCTTACAAATCTGGAGTATCGTCTAGGAGCATTTGGCGGGGTGACAAACAATATTTTTACGTTTAACCCAAACAATGAATCGACACCTCAATTTGGGATTGATTTTGAGTTATACGATGCGATTGCATTGCCCAGCCATTCTGTGGTTTTTCAGTACAAACAGACGCTGTCCACAGATGAATTTGACTACAGTTCTTCACAGTTTTCTATAAACCATCGTTTAAAGTTCATCAAGTCCAACACTATTGATGTTTTCCTCAACACAAAGTTGATCACTGTTACTAATGCCCAACGTGACACCGAAGTAATTGTTACGGATGAAAATATGACAGAAGTAACTCTAGATGACGAAGGAACAAGCTTACAGGCGCCTATTATTTTTGGCCTAGGGGCAGATATAAAGGTAGGACCAGGTTTTATCACAGTTAATTATCACGATGCAGTCTCTATTTTCAACAAATCAAACGACGAGTTTCCTGTGGATGTGAGCGCGGGTTATAAGATTAGACTTTAGGAGTGAAATCGAAATTGAAAAATGGAATTTCCTTTTTCTTGCTAAGAGACGCAAAAAGGAGTACGCTGCGTGGAGAGTCACCGGATGCACTCCCAAAAACTTTGAAAAACGGGAGCGCCACACTTAACACTTGTTACTATTCCGCTTTTACAACAACGGGCAACTTAAATTTAGTCTTTACGGGAATGCCTCTTTTTGTGGCTGGAAAAGCTTTGGGTAACTGCTGTGCCGCGTCGTGTATGTATGCTGGGAAATCAGGAATTTCAAAAGAAACGGCTTCAGTAATGTGAAGACTGTCTATACACAGTTTCCCTTCCTGATTTATTTTTAAATCGATCCAGACGGTATCCTCTAAGCTAGAAGTCACCACAAGTGGCTGCGCTTGTAAACTATTGTAAAACGCAGTTGCTATTTCGTTCTCAAAGCAGGCTTTAAGCGCAGACTGATTCTCTATACTATCACAATTAGGAAAAGTGGGATAGGAATCTACTTCATTAATATCAATGGCTTTCCAACCCTCTGCAAAATATGTTTCTGATTGAATTTTTTTAGTCTCCCATTGAGAGCAACCCCATAAAAGGAGCATCAGAAAGAGAAGAATAAAACGCTGGATCATAAAAAGCTACTTACAGTGGGAAAATTACGAAAAAACCACATAGTAATGGTCGTAATCCTCTTATCCACCCTTGTCTGCTTTCATAAATACTTCTTGGGTCAAAATATCGACACGGTACTGCGCTAAATCTCTATAGTATTTTGCCTGACGGCGGTTATCTTCCTTAAATAGTTCTATAAATCGCTCATAAAGTCTCAAGACTTCCTTTTTATCCTTATAAAAATTATCTGCCGCAACGGCTATTCCATAATGTGCAGCAATATTTTTAGGGTTCTCCCGGACTGCAAACTGGTAGTTTTCTAATGCGAGCTGATACTCTTCTTTAAGTTTATGCAACGTTGCTAGTGTAAAATAGGGGTCTTCCAGTGGTTGGTCCATTAAGAACAGTGCAATCTCTGCGTGACGAATGCCCTTATCTAAATCCTTAGTACGTTGGTATAATCTTGCAAGTGCGAGATGGTGTTCGGGATTTTTATCTTCCCCTTTTTCATTTATGAGAATCGCATACTGCTCTATTGCAAGCTGCGGAAATCCATCTTTTGCATAAGCAAATCCAAGCTTACGATGAATAAAAGGTGTGGACTGACCGAGGTCTATAAGTTTTTCAAAATAATCTATAGCCTCTGAGTACCAACCTTTATTTGAGTAACTCTGAGCAAGTAGACTTAATAATTCAATGTTTTCTGGATCTATGGCTAGGCCTTTTGGCGCGAGCTTTTCCAGCTTGTCGTATGTTCTGTTTTTTACATACCCCAACCCGATTTCATACATTGCTTTGAGGTGTGTAGAATCTGCTTTTAACGCTTTCGCGAAAGCGTCATCACTCCAGTTCCATATAGTATCACTATTTGTAACCGCAATCTGCGGCCCCATAGCCTTAAGCGCTCTCCCTCGCTGGTAGTAAAACTCTGGATTGCCAGGATATCTCTCCGACAGGCTGTTAAATATGCTATCGCCCTTTTTAAATTTTCGAGTAGCAATGAGGAGGCGCCCGTACTCTGTAGCTGCGATAACTTGAGTCTTGTCCTGTTCTAAAGAAGACTGGTAATATTGTAATGCTTTACTATCATTGCCCAATGCCTTGTAAGATCTGGCAATTTTAAGGGCTACCGGTGCATTCATAATCCCAATATCTGAGTATGTGGCAATAGCTTTAGAATGATTACCTACCGCCGCAAGACTGTCTGCCACGCGCAAAGCCGAGGACTGCGCCTCGGCTTTGTAAATAATAAGCCCAAAAAGAATTATGAAAATATATCTCATAAATTACTCTACCTTAAAAGTAATAGGTAACGAATAAAGAACACCTACTTCTTTTCCCTTTTGTAATCCTGGCTTCATTTGTGGCAATAGTTTTATGACGCGCTCTGCTTCTGTCTCTAATTCTGGATGTGGTGCTCTGGACTGAACGTTTGTGACATTTCCATTTTTGTCTATCTTAAACTGGACAAAGATTCTATTAATTCCCGATAAACCGAGATCAGACCCTAGCTTTGTATTAAAACTACGGTTTACCATTTTAGAAATAGACTCAGACATACATTTCTTTCTGGCCGTATTATCTCCTGCGCTTTCACAGCCCGGAAACACAGGAACATTGTCGATAACGGCGAAAGGAATATCGAGATTAGGGTCAAAATCATCCACTTCTTGGACTTCGACAACTTCAATGATTTCAACATCTGAAGCATTCTTATTCTCAGCTTGCCTTAGTATTGCTTGGAGCTGTTCTGTTTCTGCATCAGATAAACTTTCTCTGTCTTCTAATGCCAATTTAAGGTCTGCCAACTGCGTTTCTATAGAGGTTTCTGTCTTTTCTACTTGACTATCCTCAGAGCAGGAAACATAAAACAACATTCCGACAATCATCGGGAGGATGAGTGCGTACTTTGCAATGGCGATTTTTTTTGATTTTGATTTCTGTAACATAATGATTCGGTTTTTGATGAATGAATGATTAAAAAATGAATTTATAAATGAGAGCTGCTGGGTGCCAAATGTGGCATTGAGCAACTGTGTAAAATATTCTTCTTTTGAGGTATCGCGCACAGCTTCGGCATCTGCAAGATATTCGTGTACGATGGTAATCTCCTTTTGGAATATATAAATGAATGGATTGAACCAAAATATCACACGCAAAATTTCAAAATACAACAGATCCCAAGTATGGCGTTGCTTTACGTGAATGTGTTCGTGGGCAAGAATACGCTTTCGCGAAATCGGTTCTACCTCCTCCCCTATAAAAATATGGTTGAGGAATGTAAATGCCGCACTGCTTTCTGGAATCTGAATAATCTTTTCTCCACCCGTTCTGTACTTAAAATATTGGGTAAGCCTCCACAATTTACTGCCGAAAAACACGAGCGCACCCAAGACACCAAGACTATAAATAAGCAACCAATTAATTCCAAATCCACCAGCCTCCGTTCCTAAATCGATACCAGTATCTGGACCAGAGCCTATAAAAATCTCTGGTAGCAGTGTTGCAAATTCTCCCGAGGGGACTGCTGCCCGAAATGCGGCGATCGAAACAAAAGGAAGCAACATAGAAAGTAATGGTGTAAGGAGGAGGTAGCCCCGGTTCCACTGAAAAAATGTTTCTTTTCTAAAAAATGTAAGATAAACCGCCAGGAAAATAGCTTGAAAGCAGAGCACCTCTATAATATACTGTCCCATAGTTTCTATTTTTTATCAATTTCTTTAAGAATCGCTTCGAGGTCCTTTACAGACATATCATCTTTCTTTACGAAGAAACTTACCATACTCTTGAAACTTCCGTTAAAATAGCCATCTACCATCTTGTGCATAGAGGCTGCGCTGTAACTTTCCTTTGTAACCTTAGGGAAATAAATATGCCCTCGACCTTCTTTACGATAGTCTACAAATTCTTTGTTCTCAAGAATTCTAATGATGGTAGATATGGTGTTGTAAGCTGGTTTAGGCTCTGGCATCGCCTCTATGACCGACGCGACATTACCTTCCTCAAGTTGCCATAGAATTTGCATTACTTCCTCTTCTGCCTTTGTGAGTTGTTTCATAGTGTATTAATATAACACTGTAAATATAACTAAATAATTAGTTTAAACTAAATATTTAGTTATAAATTTTAATTGCGTGGTTATAAATGGTGCTTTTTACGCTTTCGCGAAAGCGGCCTCCTAAACATTTACGCATAAAAAAAGGAGTGATATCGCTATCACTCCTTGTACATATTATATTATTCTTCCCTACTGACTAATCACGATAAACTCAGATCGTCTATTAAGCTGGTGTTCTTCTTCTGTACATTTAACGCCATTACTACATTCGTTTACAAGTTGACTCTCGCCGTAACCTTTAGCCGTAAGACGGCTACGATCTACGCCCTTACTTATGAGCCAAGCCATTGTAGACTTTGCTCTCTTATCAGAGAGGCTCTCATTATAAGCATCATTACCTCTGCTGTCTGTATGTGAACGAATATCAATTTTTGAGGTAGGATATTCATTTAAGTATGCTAGTACTTTAGAAATTTCGAATGCGGCATCTGGACGTATGTTGAAGCGGTCAAAATCGAAATAAATTGGGTTTAATCCCAAAGTTTGGAATAAATCGTCCCCAACGGCTGCTTTTCTTATAACCTTTTCAAGGGCGATTCCGACAGTTACTTTACCACTTTTTGCGGGTGTGACTGCTGACTTTTCGGCTGGATTATACTTCTCCTTAGATCCTCGCACAACATACGATGTCTCGCACGCTACATCGAAAGAAAATATAGCATCATCTGCCACAGTTACTTTTTCAACAAGTACATTGTCCTCATCCATAAGTAAAACTGTAGCGCCAGGAAGTAGCTCTCCCGAATCAGAATCTGTTACGACACCTGTGATTACCATCTCACAAGGAGGGATAATTTCTTGTACAAAGCGATAAATATCGTCACTTCCCATTCCTCGTTTACGGTTAGATGCAAGGTAACCCACCTGCGTACTATCATTTACTATAAAAGAAAAATCATCGTAACTACTATTTATAGGTTCTCCAAGATTTATAATATCAGGACTTCCGTCTTTCTTTGTACCTAGCACATATATATCAAGACCTCCAAGTCCAGGATGACCATCTGATGCAAAGTACAGATCGTTATTTAGGCTTTTAAAAGGGAATGTCTCGCGCCCTTCAGTATTTAAAGGCCTCCCCAAATTCTTAGGCTCTCCATAAGTACCATCCTCATTTATATCTACAAACCAAATATCAGACTGACCTATCGTCCCTGGCATATCTGAAGCAAAATAAAGCTTTGTGTTATCAGGACTTAATGTAGGGTGAGCAGTCGAGTATTCGTTACTGTTAAATGGCATCTCTACTGGCGTGCTCCAAGTAGATCCTTTTTTTGTCGACTTATAAATTTTTAATTTGTTAGTCCCGCTCTCTGATTTCCTATAATTACCCTCATTGTAATTATTTCTTGTAAAGTATACTGTTTTACTGTCATTAGTAAAGGTTGTCGTACTCTCGTGAAATTTAGAATTAAGCTCTTTGCTAAAACGTGAAGGCCTAGAATAGGATTCTTCGCTCACTCGAGTGGAATATAAATCTAAGAATGGTTGATTATTCCATTTGTGAATGCGTTTACTCGCACCTCCGGTATCTCTGGATGAGGCAAATATTAATTTACCCTCATATTCTGTGGGTGCAAAATCACTATATCGTGAGTTAATTGCTCTAACATCTTCTAGGGTATAGTTGCTCTCTTGATATCCTATATTTCTAATATAGTTAGGCTCCTCCTCAAAAAGTTCTGCTCTGAGATCATCCCCATTTACCGCATTGAATTTATTCATCATACGGTCTGCAGCATCGTAATTCTTTAAAGCACGAAGCGTCTGGGAGTATCGAAAGAGATACTCTGGTCTAATCTCTGCCTCATAATTTGAAACTAGTTTTTGATACCAGCGCTCTGCATCCTCATACTGAGCATTAAAATAATAAGAATCTCCTAGTTTTTCAAACAATTCTGCAGAGCTGTACCCCTCATCGGCAATTTCTAAATAGATCTTACGCGCATCTACAAAGGCATACTGATTGAATTTTTTGTCAGCTCTCTTAAGCTTCCCCTCTTGACCTAGTGCTGTTGATCCCACTAAAAAAATCAAGATAAGTGTGATTTTAAATGTAATGATTTTCATAAATTCTGTAGTTGTTAATGGGGGAACAGTAACGGATTAAAAGATAATATAATTAAAAGAATCGAGGTGTTAACATTCTATCATATTCATTAAACAGTTCAAAACGTAAAAACACTTCAAAACTTCCGTCATTGTAGGTCGTATCTCCTAAGTCTGTAGTTTCTCTGTCATAGGCAAAACCTATCAGCATACTGTCTGACACCTGAAAACCTATTAGACCGCTTAGCGCCGCGCTCCAGCGGTAGGCTACTCCAGCGTGTAATTTTTCAAACAACAAAAAATTTGCCGTAAGATCAACCTGAAGAGGCGCCCCAGCTACTGCCTTTATTAGCGTACTCGGCTTAAACTTTAATTGATCAGACAAATCAAATGTATATCCGAGTATACCATAATAATGGATACGCTCTTTAGCCACAAAACTGGAGGAGTCATTACTATTATTGCTTTCATCAAAGTGATCCGTCTCGATAAGATTAGGAGCACTTAATCCTACATAGAAATTATCCGTGTGGTAATAAAGTCCGACGCCTATGATAGGAGATATCCTATTATCTATATTTTGACCAAAAAGTGGATCTCCGTTATTAAGAAGATTAAGTTTAGTAAAATCTACATCAAGAATATGTCCACCTCCTTTAAGTCCAAAACTCAATTTCCCTTCATCAGAAGTGTTTATAGTGTAGCTAAAGTCTACTCCTATATATGTTTCATCTGCTGGTCCTAAAGCATCGTTTACGATAGATAAACCCAAACCTACCTTTCCTTCTCCTATAGGAGAGTGTACACTCAGACTCTGCGTCTGTGGAGCACCTTCTAATCCTACCCATTGGCTCCGATGTAAACCAACAATACTCATTACACCCCGGTTACCTGCATAAGCTGGATTTATGGCAACCGTATTATACATATATTGAGTGTATTGAGGATCTTGTTGCGCATAAGTCTTAGAAGGGCTATAAAAGCCAAAAGCAACAATTACAATTACTATTAATGTTTTTATTTTCATATTGTCTTGTTTAAAACTGGCGTGACTATTACCACGCCAGTATAATTACAATCCTTATCGTGTTAAATAGATATATCCTGCTCTATGAATAGTCTTGTTCTCATTATTAACGTATTCAATCACGTAATAATAAGTACCTACAGGCAGCATCTCATCTTGACTTATGGTTGCTCGTCCTTCTGAGAATCCACGGAATGTATTTCCATTTTGCCCATATCCGTCTACCCCATAAACTTCAACTCCCCAACGGTTAAATAAACGGACCGTATTATTAGGGAAGCGATCCAGAAGCGGTATTATCCAAGTGTCATTCATACCATCTCCGTTAGGAGAAACTCCATTTGGAATTTCAATTGTATTACCCCCATCTATTGGAACATCACTATCAAGCAACACAATTGTAGGATCCTCAAAATCACCATCATTATCAAGATCCACATTAGTTAGATCATTAGGGTCATCAGAAATATCAACAACATCTACTCCCATAACGCTAACCCCTTCTGCTGTAGCAGAGTTTATCACAGATCCATTTTCTTGATCTAATGCTGTTATCGTGTAAAGAGCTGTAAAAGTAGTACTATCTGTTTCACTAGGTTGGAGGTCAATAGGTGCCCCAACAACTGTAATAATAGGATCTCCTATTACAATACCAAATACTCCAACATTACCATTATTCGTAACGCTAAATACGTATTGAATTTGATCTCCTGCAGTAATTAAGCCGTCTGCGTTTACGTCAATAGCTGTAGCTGTTTTTAAGAGATCCAAGTTTGTGATAATTTCAATAGGAACTATCGTTGGATCTTCAAAATCACCATCGCTATCCGCATCAACATTAGTATCATCACTCGGATCGTCAGATACGTCAGATACCGACACTCCGCTAGGATCTGTACCTAAAGCCGTAGCTTGATTTAATACTTGTCCCGCTTCAACATCTGCTTGCATAATAGTATACACCCCAGTAAATGTGGTAGCATCTGTTTGTCCTGGATCTAGATCAATAGGTCCACCTACAACCGTTAAGATTGGATCATTTATTGTAATACCTGTTACAGTAACATTACCATTATTTCTTATGGTAAACGTATACTGAATCTCATCTCCTGCATCTATAATTCCATTGCCATTTATATCCACAGCCACACCCGTTTTACGTAAATCCAGATTAGGATTAGGTGAAAGAGATGTTACTGTTTCGTCATCATCTGCACCTGTGTCATCTCCTGGGTTTCCGGAATCAGATGTATCATCTACAGGGTTGCCATCAGGATCTGTTCCGCTTGTTGTTGCAGTATTAACTACAAAACCAAGATCCACATCAGCCTGAGTAATGGTATAGTTAACCATTGCTGTTCCAGTTTCTCCAGAAGCTAATGTGTCTGGCGATATAGGCAAGTTTGTCACCCCTACGATAGGATCGCTCACTGTTATGTTAGCAATCGTAACATTTCCTGTATTCGTTACTGTAAACGTATATACAATAATGTCACCTACCTCTGTTCCTAATGCTTGAGACGTTTTCACGAAAGTGAGCTCAGGATTAGATGTAATAGTAGTAACAGTTTCATCATCTCCAGCTCCCGTATCATCTGCAGGATTACCAGAATCCGAAACATCTGTCACATCATTACCATCAGGATCTTGTCCAGTCGCCGTTGCAGAGTTTACGACCTCACCTGCATCAACATCTGCCTGCGTAATTGTGTACGTAGCTGTTGCTGTTCCCACTTCACCTGGCATCAATGATGATGGAGTAACTGGTAAATCAGTAATTCCTAATACAGGATCATCTATTGTGATATTATCTACAGTCACAAGTCCAGTGTTAGTCACTTCAAATGTGTACGTGATGATATCTCCTACATTATTTCCTGTAGATGATGACGCTTTCGCGAAAGTAAGCTGCGCCATAGCACTTACATCTGTAACTGTCACATCATCCTCCGTATTACCGTCAGTATCATCTCCGTCATCTGAAACATCCGACTGTGGATTACCATCTTCATCTTCACCTGTAGCACTTGCTTGATTCTCGATTGTACCAGCATCAATATCATCCTGTGTTACATTGTATGTCGCAGTAAATGTTATCGTTTCTCCTGGTAAAATATCCAGAGCATCACCTTCTCCATCCTCGTCACTACCCCCAGATTGATATACTGGAGCAGGAAGTGTTCCTGTTCCCGTAAATATGGTAGCATCCTCTAGTATAGCAATATCAAAGACCGTTACATTTCCTGTATTAACTACATTATAGGTATAAGTTATGACTCCAGTCCCAACATTGTATACGCTTAGCTTCTCTATGTCTAACATTGGATCTGCTATCGTATAACCATTGTTCTCTTCAAACGTCACAGTATTTTCAGTAACAGTTACCGTAGTAGGATCCGTCCCTTCCGTTTGATCAGCTCCAGCCGGAAGCGTAGCTTCTACAATATCTACAATGGCATCTCCAATTACTACCGTTGCAGTATAATCTCCGTTTGCATCTGTAGTAACAGTTTGAGTATTTCCGTTTGCATCTGTTATTTCTACGTCTACACCCGCTAAGTCTGGCTCGCCTGCATCCTGAGTTCCGTTACCGTTGAGATCATTATAAATATGACCCTCAACCGTTCCAGTAGGCGCTCCCGTAACTGTAATAATAACAGTGGCGGTCTCCGTTGTAGTAGAACCGTCAGGATTGGTTACCGTTACAGTATAGTCAAAGGTATCTGTGCCTGTAAATCCAGCATCTGGAGTATAGGTCACAGTGCCGTCATTGTTGATCGTCACCGTTCCATTGGCTGGATCGGTAACATCGGTGACCTCGTTCATCGTTCCTTCGAAGGTATCGTTAGCAAGTACATCGACCGTTACAGGTGTATCCTCAGGAGTACTGGCTGCATCATCCACAACATCTGCAATAGGAGTAACTCCCACTGTAACTGTAGTTGTCTCTGTAGACGTACTACCGTCAGGGTTAGTTACCGTTACGGTATATGTAAAAGTATCCGTTCCGTTGAAGTCATCCGCAGGTATGTATGTAAGAACTCCATCAGGTCCGATAGTTACCGTTCCATTTGCAGGATCAGATACTTCTGTAATTTCGAAGTCTGTTCCATAAGTTCCTGTATAACCATCGTTTGCCAACACATCGATATCAACAGGGGTATCTTCATCTGTTGTTGCAACATCTGGAACTCCTTGATCGCCTGTTACTGTAATAACAACCGTTGCTATTTCTGTAGTAGTAGAACCATCTGGGTTCGTTACCGTTACCGTGTAATCAAACGTATCAGTTCCCGTGAATCCAGTATCTGGAGTATACGTTACCGTACCGTCCGCATTGATTGTTACAGTTCCATTCGCAGGATCAGTCACATCAGTCACTTCGTTCATCGTTCCTTCGAACGTATCGTTTGCCAGAACATCAACCGTTACAGGTGTATCCTCAGGTGTACTGTCTGCATCATCCACAACATCTGCAATAGGATTAACTCCCACGGTTACTGTCGTAGTCTCTGTAGATGTACTTCCATCAGGATTCGTTACCGTTACAGTATATGTAAACGTATCTGTACCGTTAAAGTCATCTGCAGGGATATAGGTAAGCGTACCATCAGGTCCGATAGTTACCGTTCCATTTGCAGGATCAGATACTTCTGTAATTTCGAAGTCTGTTCCATAAGTTCCTGTATAACCATCGTTTGCCAACACATCGATATCAACAGGGGTATCTTCATCTGTAGTAGCAACATCTGGAGCACCTAATGCACCAGTCACCGTGATAACAACCGTGGCTGTTTCTGTAGTAGTAGAACCATTTGGGTTCGTCACCGTTACCGTATAATCAAACGTATCAGTTCCGGTAAATCCAGTATCTGGAGTATACGTTACCGTACCGTCAGCATTGATTGTTACTGTTCCATTTGCAGGATCAGTTACATCAGTCACTTCGTTCATCGTTCCTTCAAACGTATCGTTTGCCAGAACATCAACCGTTACAGGTGTATCCTCAGGTGTGCTGTCTGCATCGTCCACAACATCTGCAATAGGATTAACTCCCACGGTTACTGTAGCTGTTTCTGTAGTAGTTGTTCCATCAGGATTCGTTACCGTTACAGTATACGTAAACGTATCTGTACCGTTAAAGTCATCTGCTGGGATATAGGTAAGCGTACCGTCAGGTCCGATAGTTACCGTTCCATTTGCAGGATCAGATACTTCGGTAATTTCGAAGTCTGTTCCATAAGTTCCTGCATAATCATCGTTCTCTAACACATCGATATCCACTGGGGTATCTTCATCTGTAGTCGCAACATCATCATCTATATCGTCTAATGGTGTAACCGTAACCACTACAGTTGCAGTTCCAGTTGTTGTTGTTCCATCAGGATTAGTGACAATTACAGTATAATCAAAAGTATCAGTTCCATTGAAATCTGGATCTGGAGTATAGGTTACCGTGCCATCTGCTTCAATCGTTACCGTTCCATTAATAGGATCTGTAACCTCCGAAACTATTACTGTAGCCCCAGGATCAAAAGTATCATTATCCAGCACATCGATGTTAACTGGGAAATCTTCTGGCGTTGTAGCTGTGTCATCCACTAAGTCAAGTCCTGCATCCACTATTATCGTCACCGTAGCCGTGCTTGTGTTTCCGTTGTCATCCGTGATTGTGTACTCAAAGGTATCCGTGCCATTGAAATCCATATCAGGAGTATACGTTACCGTGCCATCACCGTTGATCGTTACTGTTCCGTTCGCAGGATCCGTTACATCCGTGATCGTAGTCGGTTCCGTACCCAGGTCGTCATTGTCAAGGACAGCGATGTCCACAGAGGTATCCTCATTCGTGCTCGCAGTATCATCCACAGCGTCAGGAGTCGATACAACAACAACTGTTACCGTTGCAGTGCTCGTGTTACCATCGTCATCCGTGATCGTGTACTCAAAGGTATCCGTACCGTTGAAGTCCGGATCTGGAGTATAGGTGATTGTTCCGTCAGCATTGATGGTCACAGTTCCATTGGCTGGATCGGTCACATCGGTCACCGTCGTTGGCTCTGAACCTAATCCATCGTTGTCAAGAACATCGATCGTTACAGGCTCATCCTCATCTGTAGTGGCAGTATCATCCATAGCATCAGGAGTATCACTGATCACAACTGTTACCGTAGCAGTGCTCGTGTTCCCGTTGTCATCCGTGATCGTGTACTCGAAAGTATCCGTTCCGTTGAAATCCATATCAGGAGTATACGTTACCGTGCCATCACCGTTGATAGTCACTGTTCCATTCGCAGGATCAGTCACATCCGTGATCGTAGTCGGTTCCGTACCCAGGTCGTCATTGTCAAGGACAGCGATGTCCACAGGGGTATCCTCATTCGTGCTCGCAGTATCATCCATAGCATCAGGAGTATCACTGATCACAACTGTTACCGTAGCAGTGCTCGTGTTCCCGTTGTCATCCGTGATCGTGTACTCAAAGGTATCCGTGCCATTGAAATCCATATCTGGAGTATAGGTCACCGTTCCGTCAGCATTGATGGTCACAGTTCCATTGGCTGGATCGGTCACATCGGTCACCGTAGTTGGCTCTGAACCTAATCCATCGTTGTCAAGAACATCGATCGTTACAGGCTCATCCTCATCTGTAGTGGCAGTATCATCCATAGCATCAGGAGTATCACTGATCACAACTGTTACCGTAGCAGTGCTCGTGTTCCCGTTGTCATCCGTGATCGTGTACTCAAAGGTATCCGTGCCATTGAAATCCATATCTGGAGTATAGGTCACCGTTCCGTCACCATTGATCGTTACTGTTCCGTTCGCAGGATCAGTCACATCGGTGATCGTAGTCGGTTCTGTACCCAGATCGTCATTGTCAAGGACAGCGATGTCCACAGGGGTATCCTCATTCGTGCTCGCAGTATCATCCACAGCATCAGGAGTCGATACAACAACAACTGTTACTGTAGCAGTGCTTGTGTTACCATCGTCATCCGTGATCGTGTACTCAAAGGTATCCGTACCGTTGAAGTCTGGATCTGGAGTATAGGTGATTGTTCCGTCAGCATTGATCGTTACTGTTCCATTAGCAGGATCAGTGACATCGGTGATCGTTGTTGGCTCCGTACCCAGATCGTCATTGTCCAATACGGAAATGTCTACTGGAGTGTCTTCATCCGTAGTCGCCGTATCATCCTCAGCATCTGGAGTGGCAGTGATCGTTACATCTACCGTAGCCGTGCTCGTATTCCCGTTGTCATCCGTGATCGTATACTCAAAGGTATCGGTACCACTGAAGTCTGGGTCTGGAGTGTAGGTCACCGTGCCGTCACCGTTGATAGTCACTGTTCCATTCGCAGGATCAGTCACATCCGTGATCGTAGTCGGTTCCGTACCCAGATCGTCATTGTCAAGGACAGCGATGTCCACAGGGGTATTCTCATTCGTGCTCGCAGTATCATCCACAGCATCAGGAGTCGATACAACAACAACTGTTACTGTAGCAGTGCTCGTGTTACCATCGTCATCCGTGATCGTGTACTCAAAGGTATCCGTACCGTTGAAGTCCGGATCTGGAGTATAGGTGATTGTTCCGTCAGCATTGATCGTTACTGTTCCATTAGCAGGATCAGTGACATCGGTGATCGTTGTTGGCTCCGTACCCAGATCGTCATTGTCCAATACGGAAATGTCTACTGGAGTGTCTTCATCCGTAGTCGCCGTATCATCCTCAGCATCTGGAGTGGCAGTGATCGTTACATCTACCGTAGCCGTGCTCGTATTCCCGTTGTCATCCGTGATCGTGTACTCAAAGGTATCGGTACCACTGAAGTCTGGGTCCGGAGTATAGGTCACCGTTCCGTCACCATTGATCGTTACGGTTCCATTGGCTGGATCAGTCACATCGGTGATCGTAGTCGGTTCTGTACCCAGATCGTCATTGTCAAGGACAGCGATGTCCACAGGGGTATCCTCATTCGTGCTCGCAGTATCATCCACAGCATCAGGAGTCGATACAACAACAACTGTTACTGTAGCAGTGCTTGTGTTACCATCGTCATCCGTGATCGTGTACTCAAAGGTATCCGTACCGTTGAAGTCTGGATCTGGAGTATAGGTGATTGTTCCGTCAGCATTGATGGTCACAGTTCCATTCGCTGGATCGGTCACATCGGTCACCGTCGTTGGCTCTGAACCTAATCCATCGTTGTCAAGAACATCGATCGTTACAGGCTCATCCTCATCTGTAGTGGCAGTATCATCCATAGCATCAGGAGTA
>NZ_REFV01000006.1 GCF_003688895.1 Dokdonia sinensis | reverse complement strand
TAGCTATCTAAAAGCAGACTGATAACTACTAACTGATAACAAATAGCACTTGTAAAACATTTACGATTGAATAATAGAAATAGCCCTTAATAAAAAAAGACTGTCCGAATAGTTTTCAGACAGCCTCATTTCTATAAAACTTATTAAGTTTATCCTAAATATTTCATAAGTATATGACTTTTAGAGGTATGTCTCAATCTACGTATTGCCTTCTCACGTATCTGACGAACACGCTCACGACTTAAATCAAAAGTATCTCCTATTTCTTGCAAAGTCATTGCAGGTTGGTCACCTAAACCGTAGTTTAATCTGATTACATCTGCCTCTTTGTCTGTAAGCGTTTGAAGCGCCCTGTCTATCTCTGTGCTCAAAGACTCTTGCATAAGATCTTTGTCTGGCTTAGGAGATTCGCTAGAACTTAAAACATCGTATAAGTTATTATCGTTTTCCCCTTCTGCAAACGGAGCGTCCATAGAAAGGCTACGATTTGTATTCTTAAGGGATAACTCTACTTGACTTACACTCATATCAAGATGTTGCGCAAGCTCTGCAGCGGTAGGAGGACGTTCGTGTAATTGTTGTAAATAGACTGATGCCTTTTTAATCTTACTGATTTCTCCAATCTTATTTAAAGGAAGTCTTACCGTACGAGCGTGTTCTGCTATTGCTTGTAAGATAGACTGTCTGATCCACCATACTGCGTAGGAGATAAATTTGAATCCACGCTTCTCGTCAAAACGTTGTGCTGCCTTAACGAGCCCAACATTTCCTTCATTAATAAGATCAGAAAGTCCTAATCCCTGATTTTGATATTGTTTTGCAACAGAAATAACAAAACGCAAGTTTGCTTTTGTTAATTTCTCTAATGCAATTTGATCACCTTTGTGAATGCGCTGTGCTAGTTCTACCTCTTCATCTGCTGTAATAAGATCAATCTTACTTACATCTTGTAAATAACTGTTAAGCGACTTGGTTTCTCTATTAGTAACCTGCTTGGTGATTTTAAGTTGTCTCATATATTCCTGTTGGGTTTATCAATTATAACACTTTAGTGTAACTTTTAAGTATACCATTTCCAAAAGTTTAACTATAATTGTTAATTTTAAGCTCCGCAACGCCCATTAATCGGTTGTCGGACCATTTTCTTTAACAAAATATTTAGAATTAGAGCGGTTTGCTAATTTGTTAAACTAGGCCGATAAGGTAAGGCGGAAATTTTGATAAATTACTACACGAGACAAAAATAAATCAAAAATTATCTCTGGCTATATGAACCAAAAAATATCTCAATTGTTCTTTCTCTCTATGATTTGTTTTACAGTAGGTTGTAAAGATTTATCAACTAATTCAACGTATGCTAAGGATAATACAGAAATCCCTAAAGTTCTGGATGAAGCCTTACAAAAGAGAGATGCTAACCGAACATTTAATCCCAATTACGCTCACGTGGTTTATTTCTGGTTAAATAGACCTAATAATGATCAGGATAGAGCACTTTTTGAAAAATCACTACGTACATTTTTAAATAACTCAGCATACGCTCAAACACAATTTATTGGGGCTCCACCTAAAGCAGTTAGAGATGTAGTGGACGATAGTTTTACCTACAATCTCGTCGTCACGTTTGACTCCTCAGCGTCACAGGTGGCTTACCAGGAAGAAGAGGCTCATAAAAAATTTGTTAAAGAGGCTTCGCATCTATGGAGCAAAGTAATAGTATACGATGCTACGACTATAAGAGATTAATAAATTCAAAAGAAAAGGGACTTCGTAAAAGTCCCTTTAAAAGTGATTGATTCTTTAATGTGCTATAACTCGAGAGGTTTCAAATTTGTAATTGTCTTAACCTCTATAATTTCGCCATCTCCATGCTCTTCTTCTACTGTTGAGTAGCTCACTGTAAATTTTTTGCCTTGTAATGCCTTGTCCTCAAGGTTTATTGCTGCGGCAACATCTTCATCTATTTTCTGAAAAGCAATTTTGTCTGTTGCCGTTGCAAAGTGATACTCTCCATCTACAATGCCCAGAAAGGAAGCTTCGACAGTTTGGTCTTCCTGTGTTACCATATTGTTTTCAATTCCTGTAATTAAAGCGCTTACTGTAAACAGAAGCATAAAAAGTGATTTCATAATATTGAGTTTTAGTGTTAGCGGATCTTTTTAATCCTTTGTTATGATTTTTGATTCCTTAGACAATTGTGTCTAGAATTTTGTTATCTAAGGTAATCATAAACATATACGGGAGCATATGCAGGTTCGGTCGGAAATCACTTGTTAAATTAATGCTAAATAAAAAAAGCCCCTATTTTCCTTAGGAGCCTATGAACTTGTATTGGTAAGATCTATTTAATATACTGACGACTTTGCTCTTCTAGATTTTCATTAGAAGAACTTCCCTGACTATGCAGTTTATTTTCTTCATCTGTTAGTCTGTTTGTCGTGTTCTTATTTGCTGCTGTTCTTCCTGGAATATCTAGATCTTTTCCAGCAAAATCTACTCTTTTCATTCTATCATTAAGCTGCCTATCATCTCCAGCATCTTGTCGTAAATTATTTTGAAAATCTTGTCCCAATGCTTGCAGGTCGTCTTGTGTCACATTGCTATTATATGAGGTGTCCACAAATTTTTCTTCACCTTTATTGTGGGATGTTGTTTTCTGTATAGACCCTGTAGTTTTTGCAATTTCTGTATCTGGTGTTTTCATATCATTTGTTTTTCTTAAATATAGGATAAAAGAACTGTCTCGGCATAAGCTTTAACCGTGTGTAAGGAAAAGTATAACATATCTGTTAAAATCGGCTCATTAGTTGCTGGGTTTGATTTTATTACGCTTTCGCGAAAGCGTAAATCCACATTTTCCTCGTATATTTGCTATTATAGTGTATGAAATTATGGCGCGGTACTTGCTACTGGTTAGATAAATTACACAGCATAGCGGAGTAACCGATTATGCTCTTAACTAAATACGATTACAGAAATTAATGGCTAGACCACAAGAAACATTTGGCAAGAAGGAAAGAGAGAAAAAACGTTTGAAAAAGAACGAAGAAAAGCGCAAGCGTCGTGAAGAGAAGAAAGCAAACGGAGGTGAAGACTTCAATGAGTTTGTGTATGTTAATCACCTAGGACAACTGGTAGATACTCCACCAGATCCTGATATGAAGCCAGAGATTGAAGCCGAAGATATTATACTAGGAATCCCTCCAAAGGATGAAACTGAAGTAGAAGATCCAGTAAAAACAGGGTTTGTTGAATTTTTTAATAGCGAAAAAGGATTTGGATTTATTAAAGATTCTGAAACTCCAGAAAAATATTTTGTTCACATAAGTTCTGTACAAGATGGTGAGCTTAAGGAAGGTAATAAAGTTTCTTTTGAACTGGAGCGAGGACCTAAAGGTCTTAACGCAATTAAGGTGAAGAAAGTAAGCTAAAACTTTTTTTAAAATTTGTAGGAAAGCCCTTTTTTAGAGGGCTTTTTTTATGGATTTAATTCTTGTACGGGAATTACCTCGCCTACTTTAAGAGTATCAATCGTAACACTCCCCACTCTTACTCGCACAAGTCGTAGTGTAGGAAACCCTACCGCCGCTGTCATCTTACGTACTTGCCTAAATTTACCTTCTTTGATTGTGATAGAAACCCAAGGTGCAGGTCCGTGTCTTTCATCCCTTATCTTTTTTTCTCTCTCAGGAAAATCTGGTGTTCCTACTATACGATGCACAGCACAAGGTTTAGTTTGATATTTTCTACCGTTAAATCCTATTTCAACTCCGTTAGATATTTGTTTAATAGCCTCATCGGTAAGAGCTCCGTCTACTTGGGCGTAGTATTCCTTTTCAATACCCGACCGGTTTATAGTATCACTCAGTTTACCATCTGTAGTCATAAGTAACAGACCCTCAGATTTCTCATCCAGACGGCCTACAGCCATCGTTCCATCTGGAAAATTGTATAGCGCACTCAAGAATTTCTTTTTACGGGCCTGTCTCTCATCATTACTGAGAAGCTGGCTTATGTAACCGTAAGGTTTATATAGTTTGTAATGTTTATGATCTGCCATACGGAGCAAAAATAACACATTACAATCCGATAGATTGTTAGAAAGTTTGTCTAAAACTAGTATAATATCACCTTTCAATTCTTAGGAAACCAAGTATCTTTACCCTCTTAAAAAATGTAACGATATGATCTATCGCTTTAGAATAATTTTGGATACAGAGGAAGATGTTTTTCGTGATTTAGAAATTGAAGAAACAGCTACCTTAGAAGACTTAAGCAATGCTATTATACAATCCTTTGGTTTTGATGGGATGGAAGTCGCTTCATTTTATATGAGTAATGAGAAGTGGGAGCAAGGCGTAGAGTTTCCGCAGTTTGATACCTCTGAGGGTGATGAAATTGTACGCACGATGAGCGAGACCTTATTAGAACACGTTGTACACGAGAATCACACCAGACTAATTTATGTTTATGACTTTCTTAATATGTGGCAGTTTATGGTAGAGCTTGCTGAGATTGTAGAGAAGAACGAAGCTCAAACGTATCCCAATTTAATGTTTGTTCAAGGTCAAGTACCAGCTCACGCCCCTGACATTGCTTTTGAGGTAGAGCTGGATGACGATGCTGAAGATGAATTTGACAATGATTATGATGTAGATGATTTTCAGGATCTCAATTTTGACGAAAACTGGAATTAATATTATCTCCTAAAACAAATGATTTATACGCTTTCGCGAAAGCGTAACCCCTCTAATTAATAATACATATATAGCATACCCAATCTTATGATTAACTTATATAGTGCTCAAATTGAGTCTCTTTCCATACACCGAGTTGGAAACAAGAGTAAAGCCGAAGGACTATTTGTCTCTAATGACCCGTACCCGCTTACTGATGAAATCACGCCACTTATTAAAGAGTTCTTTTTTAAGCCTTTTAGGGAAAAGGAAGAAAATTATTACAAGTTTGCGCACGAGCAAGATCTTGAGTTCCACACGCTATATAACATTGTCACTAAGATTTTTGAAACCCCTGGAGCAACACACCTTTTATCAGAAGAAATCACAAAGCATTTGTACGATCAGAGTGAGCATCCTCACATAAAGGCAGGAGAGCTTTACATTGCACACATAGAAAATGTTAGCATAGATAATCAAAAAGTGGATGCAATAGGGATCTTTAAAAGTGAGCTCAAGCAAGATTTTCTACAGTTTAAAGAAAATGGCTCTAATCTAGAAATGATGCTGGAGCAAGGTATAAATCTTAATAAGCTAGACAAGGGTGCCTTAATTCTTAATTATAAACAGGAGGAAGGCTACAAAGTGCTTTCTGTGGATTCTAATCGCTATGACACAAAGTACTGGCTTGAAAATTTCTTATCTGTCCAGATGTTTGAAGATGATAATTTCTACACTAAGAAGTATCTTAAATTTTGTCAAGATTTTGCAAAAGACGTAGTACTACCAGCAGAAGATAAGAAGGAAGAGGTTTTATTTATGAATCGCGCGGTAAATCATTTTGCAAAGAATGATTCTTTTAATGAGAGTGCTTTTGTAAATGAGGTGATTGATAATCCGGATTTAATACCTGAATTTCGTCACTATAAAACGGAGCAAGCTCCTAAGTATAGTATTGAAGATCTCACAGATTTCCCTATCAGTAATCAGGCAGTTAGTTCCCAGCGCAAAAAGATTAAAAATTTAATCCAACTAGATACAAATATCCAGATTAAAATGGATTTTATAAACCCAGAAAGTGCGGAGAAGTTTGTAGAAAAAGGCTGGGATGAAGAGAAGCAAATGTATTACTACTTAATCTACTTTAACAAAGAGCAGAATTAAGGTTGCATTAAACGCTTTAAACTTACATCCTCATAGTTTCTGCGCACAAATTCAATTGCAGTTCTTACGATTTGTCCCATTGATTTTGCGCGTTTAAATTTTACGTCTCTCGTGTATTCGTAAAGGTCATTGCGCAGCTGTTTAAGATTGTCTGTGTTAGAAATTTTATCCTGGGTCATACAGCGCACGAGTTCTCTTAATCTTGATTTTGAAGCCAGTATACGTTTTGCTAATACAGCTCTTTCTTCCTTTTGATATAACTCAATTACTTGGGTGCTAAGTCTATTTGAAACTAGATCAACCATTTTAAAGTTTTCTTTGAAGATGTGAGGCCTATATACCTTAAAATTACCTTCATAACATTGTTGGTCAAAGTCTATTGCACGTATTTTATATTTAATATGATCAAAATCGTGAGTAGGAATTACAACATAGTTATACGAGCGCATATCCCCTAAAAGTAAAATCATACAACGCTCATTAAATTTTACAAACTCCTTTGCAATTTGGGACTTTCCCACGTCGTCACATAGCGGCAAATAACTCGCAATAAACTCGTCTCCCGGAATCCCAGAAATGTGTTCTTCTATAAGAGTTTTCTGATGTACTAGAAAATTTATTCTATTAGGAGAAAGTATATGCTCTAGCTCTAAGCCATATACGCGACTGGCATCTGCTTGCTTTACATAGAAGTAAGTGTAATTATCATTATAAATATTCTGAATTTTGATACGAAAAGGTTTTGAGTTTCCAAAGGTGCAATAGTCTATAGAGGCAACCCGTAGGAATGGAAGCACATTATCATTACCATCAGAAATAAGTACAGCGTAAACCTTCTTGAGGCTCTCTTCTATTTCAGGACGTTCGTGCTCTGGGTAGTATACACTTATCCAAAGAGTGTCATTGTCGTCCTGATCATAAAGGTTTATCCCTCCAGAAAAACGCAATAGATCATCGTAGTGTACCGATATTCTTACATCTCGATTATATTTTTGAAGATATCTTTGCAGCGTTTCATTAACCGGATACGTAGGCTTTTTACGTGACATCAGGTTTTCATCCATAGCATAGCTTTTGGGGTAAAGATACAGAAGCTTGTAACAAAAGAGAGAAGAGGTCGTCTACTTATCACTAGCAATCAAAAACAACCTTTCATCTTGGAAACTATCCTCACGATTAATAATCTTACAAAGCATTATGGCGCAGTAAAGGCAGTAAATGACCTTTCTTTTACCATAGAAAAAGGAAACGTCTATGGCATTTTGGGACCTAACGGAAGCGGAAAGTCTACCACACTCGGAATGGTGCTCAATGTAGTTAATCCTACTCGCGGCAATTTTCATTGGTTTGACGGGAAAAACTCAACTCACGATGCGCTTAAGAAAGTAGGAGCGATAATAGAGCGGCCTAATTTTTATCCCTATATGACCGCAAAGCAAAATCTTGCTTTAGTATGCAAGATTAAAGATGTGCCTACAGATCGTATTGAGGAGAAACTGGATGTTGTGGGGCTTCTAGAGCGAAAAGATAGTAAATTTAGCACGTTTTCTCTGGGGATGAAACAGCGATTAGCTATTGCCTCTGCCTTGCTCAATAATCCAGAGATATTAATTCTGGACGAACCTACAAATGGATTAGATCCTCAAGGAATTCATCAGATCCGAGAGATTATAAAAAAAATTGCTCAAGATGGCACTACAATCTTACTCGCTTCACACCTTCTAGACGAGGTCGAAAAAGTGTGCTCTCACGTGGTCATCCTGCGCAAAGGTGTAAAGCTTTATTCTGGTCGAGTAGACGCTATGAATGCAAGTCAAGGCTTTTTTGAACTTAAATGTGAGCAGACTCAACTATTAGTAGACTACTTAAATAATCACAATGATTTTGGAGAAGTTAAGGTAGAAGGTGATCTTATAACGGGATATCTAGTCTCACCTTTAGCAGCTCACGCTTTAAATAGCGAGCTACACTCTAAAGATATCGCGCTTACACATCTAGTAAAACGTAAGGAGAGTCTTGAAGAGCAGTTTTTACAACTTACTAACAACCTTAACTAAACCACATCATCTTATGCTACGTCTTCTACATATAGAATTTCAAAAACTTCGTTATAGCAAATCTGCAAAAGTACTGAGTATCGCTTATTTTGGTATTTTACTTTGTATAGCACTCATCGTTTCTATAGAATTTAATTTTGGCGATATAAAAGTGCGTATTGCAGACCAAGGAATTTTTAATTTCCCTTTTATCTGGCACGGAAATACCTGGCTAGCTTCTTTTCTTAAAATTTTCTTAGCGGTGGTTATCGTCTCTATGACGTCTAATGAATATAGCAATCGTACGCTCAAGCAAAACCTCATCGACGGATTGAGCAAGAAGGAGTTTATACTTTCTAAGTTCTACACTGTTCTTGTATTTGCTGGTTTTTCTACTGTTTTTGTTTTTATAATGTCTCTTATATTGGGATATGCCTTCTCAGACTTTACGGAGTTTAGTGTTGTTATGCGTGATTTGGAATTTCTAGGAGCTTATTTCCTGAAGCTCACTGCATTCTTCTCGTTCTGCCTATTTCTGGGCATTCTTGTAAAACGTTCGGCGTTTGCACTTGGGTTTTTATTCTTCTGGTGGGTTATCGAGTGGATTACTTTAGGAGTGATTGCTGAATTCTTCGGAAAAGACTTGGGATGGAGTGTTTGGAATTTTCTTCCGCTTGGATCTATGCAAAATCTCATTAATCAGCCAGTAACGCGTATGAATTTTGTTCAGAGTGCAGCTGGACAGCTCAATGCAGATGTAGGCTTTGACTATGCCGTACATTGGTATGAGGTCGTCATAGTTATCGTTTGGAGTGCTTTGTTTATATATGGGTCGTATGCCTTATTAAAAAAGAGGGATTTATAAAATATTCTGAGCTCCGTGGTTTAGGGTAAATTGGTAATGGTTTTGAGTACGCTTTTGAAACGAGTTCAGAGTAAATTTCGCGAAAGCGTAACAAGCAAAGTTGTCCAGTACTAGATCGTCCAATTACTCTGCCTCTTCTATAAGAGCATTAATTTCTTCCTGCTCTTCTCTTGTGAGTTCAGGGTTCTCAACGTCTATATCTACAAGAGGAAAGGCAAGTTCATAATACATCGCAAAATGGTCTGAGCCAAAGCGTGGCAAACGTTTCATAACGGGGACGTGCATATCTTTAGAATAAAACAGGTGATCCAACGGAAAGCGTAATAGCCATATATTTGCGTGGAATGATGGATATAGGCCGCGACCGACTCTCGGGTCAAAATATCCAGTCATTTTCTTAAAAAGGCGAGAGGTTCTAGACCAGACCACATCATTTAAATCACCGCAAACCACAGTTGAGTTTCCTTGCTCACGACAAATTTTGCCTACAATCATAAGCTCTGCGTCGCGCTCTACAGCGGTTTCATTTTCTGTTGGGCTTGGTGGTGCAGGATGAATTACGATTAGATTGAAGGTCTGGTCAGCATACGTAAGCTCACAATGCATGGAAGGAACATCAGCTTCTACAAGATATTTGATTTTTGCTTTATCAAAGGGAATTTTAGAATACAGATGCATTCCGTAAAAATTATCTAATGTAGCTTCTAACCTGTGCTTGTATTCAGTAAAGGGTTTGGAGAGTGCTTCCTTCCACTTTTTGTCAGACTCCATGGTTACTACTATATCTGGATCAGTATCCTTTACGATTTTAATAAATGCATTATAATTAGTATTAGTTTGTAGCACGTTTGCAGTAAGAAGTTTCAGTTTCTTAGGAGCAAATGCTTGTTCGGGTTTTCGTCTATGATAAAAAGGGGTGTATGGCCTTACGAGGTGACATTGGTATGTTAAAACCAAGACAAGAGCAGCAATAAGAACCCATTGTATAGACTGCCATTGCTCCCAAAAGATTATAGCAGACAGAAGGATCAATACTTGAATTACGATAGATTGGATTCTTACAAAATCAAAAAAGCGTATTGACCAATGCTGCGATGGAAGCAAGGGTAGGAGAGGTGTAATTATAAAAATGAGAATTAATGCTATGATCACACGTAAATGTAAAAAGCGCAATCGTAAAGATTGCGCTTTTTAGTTTTTATTTATTATTTGATTAGGTGAATCCTAAGACTGACCTAAAAGTTCTTCCATTTTTTTACCTAGAGCAGCTCCTCTTAAATTTTTTGCAATGATAACACCATTCTCATCAAGTAGGTAGGTTGCTGGAATAGAACGAATACCATAAGCCTTTGCAATAGGGTCCTGCCAAAACTGGAGGTTAGAAACGTGATACCAGTCCATTTCATCTTTTTGTATAGCATCTTTCCAGCGCTGATCCTGCCCAGCTTTGTCTAGAGATACACTTATAATATTAAGACCTTTATCGTGATATTTTTTGTAAACATTTACAACATTAGGGTTTTCCATACGGCACGGACGACACCAAGATGCCCAGAAATCTATAATAGTATACTTGCCTAAGGTTTCAGAAAGTGAGAGTTGTTTGCCATCTGGAGTTGGCGCTGTAAAATCTGGAGCCTTGTTCCCGATAGATGCTAGACCTTCGGCGATACGTTGTGATTTAAGTTGTGCGATATAATTTTTAATGCTAGTCCCTATAGTCGAATTTTGGATTTCGGTATCGAGGCTATTAAAGTATGTTTCAGATTCTTCTATTTTAAGGACTTTTGCATTTATGAGGTCTGAGAGTGCAATAACTGATACTACAGATGATGGATGTTCCTCGATTAACGATCTGTTTTCAGAAATGAATGATTCATCTAATTCGTTAACTTGATTCATATAACCCTGTGCAGCAATGCCATCTGTCTCAGCATTTGCTTGATTAGCTTTTTGCTGTAAGTCTGTTTTTTTTACGTTTCTGGCTCTATTGCTTAAAACATAGTTGTTAAAGAGTTCATTTTCTCTACCGCCTGTAACCTTAGAAACGCCCACGCTGTCTTTATAAATTGTAACTGATAATGGCGCTGCTTCTTGTACAAGTAGTAACCTGCCATTTACACCTGCAACAGATAGAATATTGAGTCCTTTACCTGCTATGGTGGGTCTTTTAAATTTAAACGTTTCATTTGTGACTACAGCTGTGTCTAGCGGTATCATTTTATTGTTCTCACCAAGTTCTTGTATGTATACCTCAGTACCGTCTGTAATACCAACGGCGGTACCTTGAACGGATTGGATTTCTTCTTTCGCGCAAGCGTAAGTTAAAAGTATGGTAACTATTAAGGCTAATCTTTTCATAAAAATCGTATATTAAGGTAGCAAAAGTACAGTTTAAGGCACATTCAAAGCAATACAATCGCCGAATAAGTCGGATATTTGTACTAAAATTTAATAAAATGTATTTAGGACATCGCGATTTCCCACTTGACCTTCGTTTTAGCTTAAAAAAGCTAGGAGAGACGTATCGTGAATCTCAAGATATTGAGAGTGAAAGTCTACGCCTACGTGCCAACGAGATTATTGAGATTTTAGACAATCATCCAGCATTAGAAGAGGGAATTAGTGATTTTAAAGAGTTACCTAAATATAAAAAGCAACTTGATATTGTTTTTCAGGATTTATTCCCGATGGTGTTGCAATCTAACGAAATCAAGATAGCATCGATGCCCTTTAATGAATCCATAATTCAAAGCACGAAGCGATTTAAGAATATACTTACAGCTGCTGGAGAAGATTTTGAATTGAGCATTCGCAATTTTGACGAGGATAACTATTACATAATGGGGTGTAGTATTATTCTTATGCAATTTTATAAATATAATATAGATTTTAGAAGACCATTTTATCACGATATCCCCGATGAGAATGGAATAGTGAGACATTATCGTATTTTATATAACGGTGATTACATCGACATAGAAAAAACGGACGATGCCCCCCAAATTACTCAAGATGATGTAAATGAATTGCTGGATAACTTTGAAAACATAGAGTTGTGGAGATCTAAGTTTCCTCCTAATAGCTATATCTTCAGAGGATTTGTCATTGCAAATATGTACGATGCAACAACAGATGTATCCTTATCTGAGTTTAAATCAGGTCTTCTAAAATACGATTATGAACAAGACGATTTTACAGCAGATTTTAATCAGATTTTCCAGTCTATTTTTAATCTTCCAGACTTAGAGATAGGATTTTCTAACTACAACTTTGAAGAAGGGACGTTTGAGGTAGTGCCTTTTAAGGATGTTAAAAGTTACTTATTGTATGATGCAGAAAAGAGTAAGTGTAAAAATGTCCTTTGTTCTGGATCTTACGAAACTGTTTTTAATACTGGTGATTTTTTTGCAATATCTAATGTAGAGCGATATCATAAAATGGACCCCTCTGTAAAGATGTATACAAACCTTATGGAGCAGGGTATAAGAAGCGCTATAATTGCTCCAATCCGTCATAAGAAGAAACTGCTGGGACTTCTAGAGATTGCCTCACCTAATGCCTATGAGCTTAATAGTATTAATGCAAACAAGCTGTATGACATTATGCCATATCTTGTAGATGCAGTACTTAGAGATAAGGAACAGCAAGAAAATGAGATTGAGCTTATTATCCAAAATGAATGTACGTCTATACACCCTAGTGTTTACTGGAAATTTGAGAAGGAGGCAAGACGTTTTCATAAAGCTCAATTAGAAGGAGATTTTAATACCCAGTTTAGAGACGTAGTATTTCGTGATGTCTACCCTCTTTACGGTCAGATTGATATAAAAGGTTCTTCTGAAGCCAGAAACTCTGCTACGCAACAAGACATACTGCTGCAGCTTACAAAGGCAATGGATATTCTTAATGAGGCCCTAAAAATTGAAGAATTGCCTATTTACGAGCAATTAATTTATAACCTTCGTACGTATATACAAGAGATAGAAAATGTTCTTGATGTAGATAGCGAGCGTAAGGTTTTAAAATTCCTCTCACGTGATATAAGACCACTTTTTTCTCATTTAATAACACAGGGAGGTACAATTGCAAGACTTATCAATGAGTATCGAGGTCAGATTGAAGATAATTTAGGACTTGTTTATAAATTTAGAAAAGCCTACGATGACTCTGTTATGACGCTTAATAAAGGTTTATCTTCTTATATGGATAAACAGCAGAGGAAAGCCCAAGCGATGTACCCACACTTCTTCGAACGTTATAAAACCGACGGGGTAGAGCACAATATGTATATAGGAGAATCTATTACGAAGCAGACTAACTTCAACAAGGTATACCTTTATAACCTGCGCCTCTGGCAATTGCAAGTAATGTGTGAGATGGAGAATGAATATGCTAAGCTTTCGCGAAAGCTTGCCCAGCCACTAGAAATGGCCTCAATGATATTAGTATTTAACACATCGTTATCCGTACGTTTCCGAATGGATGAAAAGCGTTTTGATGTAGATGGTACCTATAATGCTCGTTATGAAGTTGTAAAAAAGCGCGTAGACAAGGCTTATATAAAAGGTACCGAAGATAGAATTACCCAATCTGGAAAACTTGCCATCGTCTACTCTCAAAAATCTGATGAAGAAGAGTATTTGCGATATATACATTTTTTACAATCTAAAAAGTACTTAGGGAATGAAGTTGAAATCGTAGAACTTGAAGACCTACAAGCAGTTACTGGACTCAAGGCTATACGGGTAAATATTCTCTATAAAGTTAAGTCTAGCGGGGCCAACAAAGAATACTACACATACGAAGACCTTTTAGAGGAAATTAAATCTTAAGTTATTCTATCTGTTTAGTTCCAGGAGTCTATATTAGATAAAAATCAAAATGAAAAAATACCCGCGATTTTACCATCGCGGGTATTTTGGTTTATGTGATTACCTATTCCAGCTACGATAAAAAGGTTAATTGTAATATATCGGGAATGGCAGTAACATCAATTTCTGGCACTACTTCACGCACTTTATCTCTAAATTGGAAGAATACGGCAAACGTTAATACCGAAATTATAATTCCGACCATAAAGACATTGTAGGTCAGTCTAAGTAATCTATATTTCCTGTCGAGAACGACCCCTAGAAAATATAAATCCTTAGTAAGTGCGCTATAAATGTAATCCTTGTCCTTAAGCATTTCTCCTATTGCCCACTCATAATCTTCTAATTTCATCTGGTGAAAATTACCAAAGAAAAGCAAGTTAACCTCTTTATTCTTAACGTCCTCCTTATCAAATTCACCTCGCGTAACATTAGGTCGTGTTGCCAGAACAGATAATACCATGGATATTATAGCAAAGAGTACGAAGATTGCGGTAGGGTATATAAGGTGAGAGTTTGAAGGATTCTCAAGTTTTGGGATTAGGTTTGCTAGTGCAAGAGAAATAATAATAGCATTTACAGAAAGTAAAATGTTTGCTTTCGTATCTGCTATATCACTTAGTTTTATGTGATTTCTTAAGGCGATACGATACATAGACTGTATCCCTTTTTCTGGACTTGCGTCCTTCATCTTTACCTTAAACTTTTCCTTTTTACGCATTTTTTTATTCTTCTTGCGTATTTTGGTAAGTGAGTTTAGGTTATCATCTTTTTTAGGTTTCCACTCTTTTTGCGCGTAATCTGTATAATATTTATGATGTACCGTAAACATATCAATGTTTGCATACACCCATTCTTCAGGAGTATATTCCTTAATACCCTTAATTTTTAATTCCTGACGCAAGTACTCGCTGGCTTCAGGAAAGTATTTTTTTGCAAAGTGTGAGGCGTCTGCATCACGTAAGACTTTCTCTAGAAAAGTCTGCGGCTCAACGCTCATTTGGGTAGCAAGAATTACCTTAACTACCTCATCTATAATGTTTTGATCAACCTGTTCTTCAGCAAGGAATTTTTTTGCTATTTCAGCGCTCCTAGCCTCGTGGTCTTTAGTACCGTTTACATAACCTGTATCGTGTAAAAGTGCAGCAAGTTGTAAGATGAGCTTTTCATCATCTTTAAGTTTTCTTTCACTATTATCTATGATTTCTTGAGTACTTTTAAGAACACGTTTTGTATGAACATAGTTGTGATAAATGCACGTCTTAGGGAGTTCATTTTCAAATAGTTCAGCTACAAATTTATCGGTCTTTTCCAGTAATTCAGTCATAGATAATGTATGATAGTTAGACCACTAAAGTACATCAAATTCACACAAATGAGAAAACATTACATTTTTATTAACTTCATACTAGGGCTACTTATTACGGGTTGTGCGACCTACGATGCTAAGTATGCAGATGAGAATTTTAGACCAGAAAATTTTGATAATAGTACGCTTTCGCGAAAGCAAATTCATAAAACTTTTTACCTCATAGGAGATGCTGGAGGAGATAAAGATGGAGGTAGTACCTATGCCCTTGATGCCCTTAAAAAAGTAGTAGATACTTCTAAAACTAAAGATCAATATGCGATCTTTTTGGGTGATAATATTTATGACGCCGGCCTTCCAAAAAAAGATGCACCAGATCGCGCCGAGGCAGAGCGTCGTCTCAATATACAACTGGATGCTGTTAAAGGATTTGAAGGGCAGGTTTATTTCATTCCTGGAAACCACGATTGGTACGCCGGTGGTGTAGAAGGTGTAAAACGGCAAGAGAAATATATAGAGAAAGCTTTAAACGATAATGAGGCTTTCCAGCCGGAGAATGGTTGTCCTATCGAAATGAAAGAAGTTTCAGATCAAGTAGAACTTATGATTATAGATACTCAGTGGTATCTAGCCAACTGGGATGACTACCCAACCATAAATGATGAATGTACAATTAGAAACCGTGAAGATCTCTTTCTGGAAATAGAAAACGAGTTCAAGAAAAATAATGAAAAAACGATAGTCGTCGCGATGCACCACCCAATGTATACTAATGGAATACACGGTGGTAAATACGGTTTAAGAAAACAACTATATCCCACTCAGGGAAAACTCCCATTACCAGGACTAGCATCACTTATTACTCAAATTAGATCTCAAGGAGGTGTATCAATTCAAGATCGCTACAATAAAAGGTATAATGAGTTGATGAAGCGTATCGCTACCCTAGCAAAAGATACAGACAAAGTAATTTTTGCCTCAGGGCACGAACATAGTATTCAGTACATAGAAAATGATGGGATAAAACAAATTGTTAGTGGTGCTGGAGCAAAAAACTCTGCAGCAGCCTTAGGAGATGATGGTCTATTCTCTTATGGAGGTCAGGGTTTTGCAATTTTAGATATTTATGAAGATGAGTCATCTGCTGTACGTTATTTTGCGGCTAACAAGGGAGAACCCTCTTTATTGTTTACTTCAGAGGTGTTTCCCCCACGTAAAGAAGTAAATTTAGATAGCTTACCTACCGTATTTCCAGAAACGGTGATGGCAACTGTTTATCAACAGGAGGATACAGATGTTTCCGAGGTTCACCGTTCCATTTGGGGAGACCATTATAGAGAAGTCTATGGCACACCTGTAGAAGCACCAGTAGCGTTGTTAGACACTTTAATGGGTGGTTTTACGGTCGACAGAAAGGGCGGCGGTCATCAAACAAGATCCTTGAGACTAAGGGACAGTAAAGGTCATAATTATAATATGAGAGCCATTCGTAAGAGTGCAGTTCAGTTTTTACAGACCGTAGCTTTTAAAGACAAGTTTGTTCAAGATGAATTTGAAGATACGTTTACAGAAGACGTTATATTAGATTTTTATACCTCTGCCCATCCTTACGCTAGTCTTGCAGTTGCCCAACTTTCTGACGCTGTGGGAATATATCACACCAACCCCAAACTTATTTATGTTCCAAAACAAAGAGCGTTAGGAAAATATAATGATGAGTATGGAAATGAGCTCTATATCATAGAAGAACGTCCTGATGAAGGCTTTCTTAATGTAGCATCTTTTGGTAATCCAGATGCTATAGACAGTACAGAAGACTTATTTGAAAACCTCAGGGATGACGAAGAATATCAACTAGATGAAGACGCTTATCTGCGGGCGCGTGTTTTTGATATGCTTATAGGCGATTGGGATAGACACGCAGATCAATGGAGGTGGGCACGTTTTGACAATGGTGGTAAGAAGATATATAGACCCATTCCGAGAGATAGAGATCAGGTTTTTTCAAAGTTTGACGGCGCTCTTTTAGGAGTATTAAAAACGTTAATACCTGCTACGAAGCAGTTTCAGAACTACGATGGAAACCTCAAAAATATTAAATGGCTCAATGAAGCTGGAATCAAGCTTGATCGCTCACTCGTAAAGAATGCTGTAAAGGAAGATTGGCTTGCTCAAGCAACATATATACAAGAAAACCTTTCCGACGAGGCAATCGATCGCGCCTTCCTGAAATTACCGAAAGAGGTTCAAGATTTAGGTGTAGATGAGATTAAAGAGAGCCTTCGCAAGCGCCGAGAAAACATCGTAAAAATCACAGAAAAATATTATGACTATTTGTCTTCATTAGTAATTCTTACAGGAACAGATAAGGATGATCATTTTGAAATTACGCGTAATGAGAGCGAAACTAGAGTTCAAATTTCAAGAATTAAAGATGGAAACATTCAGAAACCATTTGTAGATCGCACGATAAAAGCAAGTGATACTAATGAGATTTGGATTTATGGTTTAGATGACGACGATACTTTTCACGTGAGTGGAGAAGGAAAAAGACCTATAAAGATGAAAATTGTAGGAGGCCAGAATAATGATGTTTATGATATAGAAGATGGGCGCCGTTTAAAAGTTTATGAACATAAAACAAAACCAAACACCATAAAACAACGAGGAGGCGCAAATTTTAAGTTTTCAAATATTTACAACTTTAATACCTATGATCCTCAGCGTAAAATTAGTAGCTCGAACTCAATTCTGCCAGCAATAGGATTTAATCCAGACGACGGATTTTTAATAGGAGTAACAGATGTTTTTGTGACAAATGGTTTTAAGGATGATCCATTTGCAAGTAGACATACCTTTAAACTAGGGTACTATTTTGCAACACAAGGTGTAGACCTTAATTACAGCGGTAGCTTTGCAAATGCTTTCGGACAATGGAATCTTATTGTGGGTGGACGCTTCACAAACGAGAGTTTTGCTAGTAACTTTTTTGGTTTCGGAAACGAAACGGAGAACAATGATGACGAACTTGGACTAGATTATAACCGTGTGCGCAATGGGAATATAATGGGCCGCATAGGTGTAGAGTCAGATAATACATTTGGAAGTAAGTTGCGCTTTGTTGCAAGTTTTGAGCGTATCGAAATCGAAGAAACAGACGGTCGATTTATTAATGAAGTATTTATTCCTGAGCTCGATAATTTTTTTGGAGGACAGTCTTTTGTAGGACTCGAGGGCGCCTATACGTATGTGAGTGCAGATAATGCGGCAAATCCTACTAGAGGAATGGAGTTTGCTGCAATCATAGGAGGGAAGCGCAATTTAAGCGCAGGAGACAGAATGTATGCTTACTTCAAGCCTAAAATAGGATTTTATAATGCGCTTTCGCGAAATAGGAAGCTCGTTCTCAAGACACTCGTGCAGAGTCATATAAACTTTGGTGATGATTTTGAATTTTATCAGGGTGCGGCACTTGGAGCTCGCACAGGAATGAGAGGGTACCGTTTCCAACGATGGATAGGCGAGTCTGCCCTAGCTGGAAGTGCAGATTTGCGCTACAGTTTTGAACGTTTCCAGACGGGTCTTATTCCCATTCAGATTGGAATTTTTGGAGGTGCAGATTTAGGTCGCGTCTGGTTAGATGGTGAGGATAGTAAAAGATGGCACAACGACTTTGGAGGTGGTTTTTGGATTAATATGGTCGAAACTGTGTCTGGACAAGTAGGAGCTTTTGCGGGGGAAGATGGTGTAAGAATTGACTTTAGGTTAGGAGTTAGATTGTGATATAGTTTAAATAGCACCTCCAAAGTTTAGGGGTGGTTGTATAAAAAAATGGCTACCTTTTTTGGAGTCATTTTTTTATACTTTCCGTTTTATCTCATTTAGAAATATGGTAGAAACCGTATCTGGACAGGTAGGGGCCTTTGCGGGAGAAGATGGAATGAGAATTGACTTTAGGTTAGGAGTTAGATTATAATATAGTATAAATAGCACCTCCAAAATTTAGGGGTGGTTGTATAAAAAATTGGCTTCCTTTTTTAGAAAGCCATTTTTACATTTTGAAAATCATATTACAAACCTACGCTTAACCCAAATCCAAGTCTGCCACCTTCAGGTCCAGTAAAATATTGGACATTCGCTTTTAATACAGAAGCTGTGGTCAACTTTATGCCACCGCCGTAGCTATAGTGTAGTGTATTACTTTGTTCTTCGGAGATCCATACGCGACCAGTATCATATCCTACAAATCCTTGAATTCTCAATGGGAAAAATGAGGTACGCAAGGGTTTGAATTTATAAGCAAAATCTATAGAACCTGATAAAGCTTGTTGCCCTTGAAATCTCCCAAATCGATAACTGCGCAATCCATTTGCTGCTCCAAGTTGAGCTAACTTATAAAAAGGAATGTCGTCACCTAATCTCAGTTGAGCGTTGATCTGTGTTTTAAAAACCAAATCTCGTGATCTATCAATTGCATTCCAAAATGTAATCGAAGGATCAAATTGCGCTACAGATTTTGTGCTATTAACCTCGTCTGAGAAACTACCGACTAATTTAAAATGCATTCCTCTGGTTGTAAATCGTTCATCATCTACACTATGATACTGATAAATGCCCCTAGCAGTAGCATATTCACTATCCGTCAGTAGATTATTATTTTGAGGCGCATTATCAATATCAAATCGTTCATAAAAAACATCTAGCGATGTAGAAGTCCCGTACTCGCCGTCATAATAGGTCCCAATTCCACCTTTAATTATTTGTAGTGGGATTCTATTTGCGTCAAAGGATCCAAAGTTATTTGTAGATTCATTTCCTACTCCAAAGAAATTTTCCGTGTAGTTTGCAGTCGTGACTCTACCAGAAGCTTTAAAATTCCAGTCGTGAAAGAGGTGACTTCTATGCCAGGCCATATTAAAGTCGGCGGCTTGGGTGAGTGAGAAGTACTGAGCACTTATCTCAGTCATTGTCGTAAAAGGGTTGCGTTCAAAACCCATTTTCTTCTTACTCAATTGGATCTGTGGCGTCACACCATTGTCTGGATCGTACGAAATATCCAGACCAAAACCCATCCCACCATCGGGACGTCTCTCGCTGTCATATACGTGGTTTTCATAAATGTCATCTATGTGGAAGGAAGCTTTACCCTTTGAGTGGATTGTATTTTTATAGCTTTTCTGGTCAAAAATCTTGACGTTTCTTCCGCCTTCAACGGTATAGGTGTCTTCTTCAAGACCTCCAGCGATAACGACCTTAATAGCGCTTTTTTCGGTGCCATTAACCTCAAAAGTATCCGTATCATCTAATCCGTAAATCCAGATTTCTTGGGTCTCATCGGGAGTATATGTGCGATCAAACAAAACAGCACCTTTCTCGCCATCCTTTATTCGGAAACCTTGTACTTGAACAGCGCCATTTTTTAAATTGTTAATCACAAAGTAATCATCTTTATCTGTTCCTTTCAATACTTGAAAACTGGCAAAATACTCGTAATAGCGTAGGACGATGTCTTTAAGGTTACGCTTTCGCGAAAGCAAATCCTCCTGTATTCCCATCCATACATCATCTTGAACTTCAATAGGAGCTTCTTTAAAAGCTTTACTCACAATTTCTGGCGTAAGATGTTTCTGTATGTAGGCCACTTCCTCTAACCAAACCTCCTTACTCGACCTAGCAACGAGAGCACGATCTAGATTTATGGCGCTCTCACTAAACTCCGCTATGAACTCTATATCTGGCCCATATTTCCCAAAGGAGCGGGTTCCACTCATTACTTTCTGAAGCTTTTCTATGAACCGTCCATCAAAATTTGCAAATACCTGATCTCTATCTCTCGGGACAGCAATGTACTCCGTAATATCAATATTTGCCGAATCTTTTTCTTTTTCAGACCATCGCCATTGGTCCTCGTGTCTATCCCAATCGCCTATAAGCATATCAAAAATGCGGGCACGTATATAACTACGTTCATCTAATCTTCGGTTTTCGTCATCGCGCAGTTCCTCAAAAAGGTCTGGAGTGCTCTCGACTTCTTCACTATTAGAAAACATATGTGAATTTGAAAAATCTCCATCAGGCTTCTCTACAATCATATAGAGTTTATCACCGTGAGTTTCATTAAAATTACCGAGAGCTTTCTGTTTAGGTACGTAATAGAGGATAGGGTGGGTGTGATTTACTTCTATTGCCCCCGCTAATCTTGGTATGGCAAAGGCTCCATATGGGTGAGCTGCAGTATAAAAATCTTCTATGATTGTGGCAGGTACAGTATTATCAAAATATTCTTCGTCTAGATCGTTGTACCCTGAAGATTTGAGGAAGGCAATTGGATCTTTTGCAATTGCGCGCATATTGTATTCCTTATCATCCTTAGTCACTAACCTTAATGATAACGTTTGATTTCCTCCTCCAGCACGTTCAACTTTTAGCCCCCCGTAGAGTGTATCAAGTAGCGCAATGGGGGCTTCGACTTCTGTGCCGTATACGTAACGATAATGTTTGCCCCAGAATTTTTCATATTTTGCATCTACCTGAATATCTTCAGCTGGATAAATGGATGCTTTTTGAGTCTTGGGATATGACGTAGGCAAAGTACTCATATCGTACATTTCTTCTAGTTCAAAAAGCTTATTGTTGTATAGTTCGCTAAATGTCCCGTCGTCGTTTAAGGTGAAAAAATGAATGGTAGATGAGTTATCGTCGTAAATACGAACTTCAGAGAATCCTGCTTTAGTAGATGAAAATTGACCGCGCTTCCCTAATCTTACACTTTTTATTGAACTGCCAGTACCAGCAACTACCTGCTGGATGTTCTCGTGGTCTATGTGTTGTAATGTTCGTTCGTGTCCGGACAAGACAATGACCCGCTCTGCTTGATTAGATGCAAGCTCAACAATATTCATCAAGTCATTCATTATTGGGTTGAAACGATCTTGTTTAGATAAACCACCTTGCGAACGTAGGAATGACCACAAAAATCCTCCGAAGGGTATGAAACCATTTTCTTGAGATGGTTTATACATCACATCTATTGGAATTTCTCCACCATACACTCCATTAGTATATAAAGGGTGATGCATCCCAATGATCACGGTTTTGTGAGCAGCTTTTCTGATTTCACTACTCAATAGGTTTTCAAACTGTAGACGTGTTTTTAGCTGGCATTTATCATTCAAACCTTTGATCTTACTCCAATCCTCAATATACCATTGGGAATTGATTAAAATAAGTTCAATATCATCACTTACATCTATGGTTTCTATGGGACAGCCGTTTTTAGGTAAAAAGTGATCTTCCTCCTTGTAAAAATCTTCGATATATGTTTCTAAATCTTCAAGACCATCTACACCACCTTCGTTCCAGTCCAGTTCTCCCTGAAGAAATAGCGGAGTACCTTTAAATTTTTGAGAAGTTTCGAGTTGTATCTGGAGTTGACGTTTATTGATGTCTTTTTCTAAATCGTTTCCGTGTACGTTATCGCCCAAAAAGAGGAGGTAGTCATCCTCTTTGCTATTTGCACTGAGATAATTGCCCATTGCAATCATTAAGGGTTCATTTGGCCCCTTTTGATATGCTCCAGCATTTGCAATGGAGTAAATACTTCTATAAGATTGCGCTTTTATTTTTAAAGGAGTTGTTGTGACTGATTTATCGCGATATAAGTCACCTTGTACACCACAACTCACAAAGAATGTAGTCACAATAAGAATGTAAAACCTAGATATGTTTGAGATACGTAAATATTCTTTCAATTTGATTGGGTTTAAAGTATGACACTTTCTTAGAAATTACCGCTATAATACAACAAACCCGCTCAAAATGAATGGAGCGGGTTTAATATTATAATTAATTTAATACTATATACGAATGAACTCTTTGTTCAATTTTGCTTCCTCAATAAGGTCACGAGTAAAGCTTAGGTGACCGCGGGTTGTTACGATTCTAAAACGGTAGTCTTTAATCTTTGTAAGTGTATCAAAAAGTAACCATTTTGTCTTGAGTAACTTAGGTTTTGCAGATTTTAAACTAACTTCAAATATGTAAGGAATGCCACGCTTTTCGGCGATGATATCTGGAGTTAGAGAATTTCCTGTAGACGATCTTTTAAAAGACTTAGGAGATTCATACCCATCCAAATCTGCTTTGATATTTTCGAACCCTTTATTTTCTAGGTATTCTATAGTTTCAGTTAAAAATTCATTGTTTTTATCGGCGCACTTATCTTGTTGTATCATATCTCCTAATATAAGCACGGCTTTTAGATTATTATCCTAACGCGAGGTTAAAAGGCTAGCAACAAACGTTAAACTATATTTTTAGGGTGCAATTCTCTTTTGCGAAAGCGGTAAATAAAAAAGCCCCGTTATAAACGAGGCTTTTTAATACAAAGATCACATTTTAGGTATCTATAGAACCCATAACGCGTTTCATAAATCCATTGAGTGCGGTCTTCTTATCTGTGCCAGAACGCATATCACTATGTACTTCTAGTGCTCCGTACATATTTGAGATAAGTTCTCCTATGGTATCGAGTTCGTCATCCTTGAGAGAAGAAACTTCTGTGAGATTTTCTAAAACCTCTACGGCTTCAATAACAAAATCTTGGTCATTTTCCTCTATAAAACTTACGAGTTGCTTAATTAGGGGTAACTTCATTTAAAAGGTCTTTAAGTACGTCAAATTTGTTCGTCTGTACTTGATTTTTAAATGCTCCGTTCTGGAACGTTGCAAACGTAGGTAGGTTATCTACAGTTGCCATTTTACGGCTTTCTGGATGCTTCTCTGCATCTACAACTACAAATTTTATGTTCTCATTTTCTGAAGCTAGTTTTTTAAACTTAGGCTTCATAATGCGACAATTCCCGCACCAGGACGCGCTGTACTGGACGACAACCGTATCATTTTCTGATACGAGTTGTTCCAGGTTATCTTGTTCTAATTCTTGAATCATAGGTCCGGTTTTAGTTTGCGTGAGCCGCAAGGTACTGAGCTACACCGTCACGATTAGCATTCATTGCATCTTTACCGTCTTCCCAATTTGCAGGACAAACTTCTCCTTTTTCCTGCACGTGTGTGTAAGCATCTACAAGTCTTAAAAATTCAGCAACGTTACGACCTAGGGGCATATGGTTAACACTTTCGTGAAAAACCGTTCCCTCCTCATCGATCAGGTATGTCGCTCTGTAGGTTACGTTATCACCATCTACCATAACTGCTCCAGTTTCTTCATCATAACGCTCGTTTGTGACATCAAGAATTCCGAGCTGGTTTGCGAGGTTACGGTTAGAATCTGCAAGGATAGGGTAGGTGACACCTTCTATTCCACCATTGTCTTTGGCCGTATTTAACCACGCAAAGTGTACTTCTGGAGTATCGCAAGATGCTCCTATTACGATTGTATTTCGGTCTGCAAAGGCTTCCTGTGCCGCTTGAAAAGCGTGAAGCTCTGTCGGGCAAACAAAGGTAAAATCTTTAGGGTACCAGAAAAGGATCACTTTCTTTCCTTCGGTTTTTGCTTTTTCTAGAATATTGATTTTAAATGTATCGCCCATTTCGTCCATAGCGTCTACATTCAAGTTTGGAAATGTTTTTCCTACTAAAGTCATTGTTTTCAATTTTGAATTCGGGTGCAAAAATACCTCCGAATAAACGACCTGCGAAGTAGCTCAAATGGGATAAATCAATAGCAGTATTGACACTCTTTATACAAGAGAATAACGTGTTGAATTAGAGTGGTTACGCTTTCGCGAAAGCGTAAAAAAGATTCTATACTGCTTTGCGAGCATCCTTGAGCTGTCTAATCTTGATATTGAAAGCAGCAAAGAGTAACGTCATAAATGGGGATAGCCAGTTAAAAATGGCATACACAAAATAGTCGTAGACTGATACGCCCAAAACACCACTCTGATAAGCACCACAGGTGTTCCAAGGGACGAGTACCGAGGTTACAGTTCCAGAATCCTCAAGTGTTCTGGATAGATTTTCTGGAGCGAGACCTTTATCTGCAAAGGCTTTACTGTACATTTTTCCTGGCACGACAATAGCCAGATATTGGTCACTTGCCGTAACATTTAAAGCAAGACAACTTGCAACAGTACTGGCAAATAATCCAAAAGTACTGTGAAACATACTGAGGAGCGCTTTACTAATGGTAGCAAGAGCCCCAATAGCATCCATTATCCCTCCAAAAACCATTGCGCAGATAATTAACCAAATAGTGCCGAGCATTCCTGCCATACCACCAGAAGAAAATAAATCATTAAGAGACTCATTATCTGTTGGGATTGCGGTGTCTACTGTAATGGCATTTAATACTCCCTTATATGCTGAGGTAAAGGTTAATGAGTCTGCACCGGAAATTGCAAGAATCACATCAGGTTGAAAAATCAATGCGGCTACTGCACCTAATAACGTTCCTGCTAAAAGCGCGATAAGTGGTGGCGTCTTCTTTATGATAAGTCCTATCACGAGAACAGGAACTATAAATAGCCACGGCGATATATTAAATGATGCATCAATAGATGCAAGTATAGCCTCCGTATCTGCCTCTCCGGAAGTTTCTAGAGTGAACCCTAAAATGATAAAAACGATAAGTGTCACAATTACTGTAGGCACCGTCGTTAGGGTCATATATTTTATATGTGTAAACAAATCTGTTCCAGCCATCGCTGGTGCAAGATTTGTCGTGTCACTTAGCGGAGAGAGTTTATCCCCAAAATAGGCTCCAGATAGTACTGCTCCTGCAGTCATTCCTAGTGGTATCCCCAGAGCGTCTGCAATTCCAATCAAAGCAATACCAACTGTTGCAGAAGTAGTCCAGCTACTTCCTGTAGCCACGGAGATAACTGCACAAATAATGACACAAGCGGCGAGAAAGATTGTTGGGTTTAGAATTTGTAGTCCGTAATAAATCATCGTAGGGATAATGCCGCTAACGAGCCAAGTTCCCGCAAGCGCACCTACCATAAGTAAAATGAGAATAGCGCCAGAGGTGGATTTTAAGTTTTGCGATACTTCTTCCACCATTGTATCATACTTTACTTTATTGAAATAACCTACAATAGCAGCAACAGCACCTCCTAATAGGAGTATAAATTGATTTGAGCCACTCAGAGCATCATCACCAAAAACAAAAACATTAAAAGCAAGCATTCCCACAAGCGCAAAAACAGGGATTAGGGCTTCCCAAATATTGAGCGCAGTATTTTCTACAATTTTTTCGTTGTTTTTGTCTTTGGTCTGACTATCCATAGGAAGTGTTGTTTAGAAACGTAATGTTACGATTAATGCGTGAACTGAGCAAGCCTTATTAGAACCTGAAAAATTAATAATGCTATTGATTATGCTCTTTGTCGTTAAATATATTCGTTTTGACGATAATTTGGGCTACAAGCTTTTTCATAATTTGAATGAATAGGGAATAAGTAATTTTGATTTCAGAAGGAATGAAAAGAATACCCATTTAAGAAGAATTTTAGTGTCCAATTATTAAAAGATCCTGTTCAACCATTGCTAATAGGTTCTAATTTGAAATTTTGAGAAGTTACGGGGCAGAAGGTCCTTTTTTTGAGGACAATAGCAAACTAAAACCAGAAGTGTGCTTTTTTCGTAACTATGGTGCGTTATTCGTCGAAGGTTTAGATGATTTTGTCGAATAATGACTTGATTCAGTTTATAAAAACTTAATAATAGTATTTCTTTGTAGTCCCAAATCATTACAGTTATGAAACAATTATTACTTATACCTACAATATTGGTATGTTCTATCCTGACTGCTCAGGTGGGTATCAATACTTCCGAGCCTAAAGCTACCTTAGATATTTCTGCCTCAGACGTTGTTCAGAGCACAGATGGTATCCTTATACCACGCATTACAGACTTTCCTGCGACTAATCCAGAGGCAGAGCAACAGTCTATGTTAGTTTACCTTACTAGTGATCTTACTGCTAGAGAGGTTGTAGCTGGAGATGCACAGGATTATGTAAAAGGATTTTATTATTGGGATGACGCTGCGCAGACTACAGGAAACTGGATTGCACTTGCGTCAGAAGAATTTGAAGGATGGAAGATAGGAGGAAATGATGATGTCACAAGCGGAACTCATTTTCTAGGAACTACAATACCTCAAGAAGTAGACTTTAGAGTAAATAATACTTTTGTAGCGCGACTTACAGAAAAAGGTCAATTCGAACTTGAGTCTCCAGAAAAATCAGTTTTTATAGGGTTTGAAGCTGGGGAATCTTATGATCCAGATAATACGGCCGCAGAGCAGAACACCTTTATAGGTTTTCAAGCTGGGAAAGAGACAATTTCAGGAAGAGATAATGTTGCAGTAGGGTCGATGTCACTTTCTAAAAATACTTCCGGTAATTTCAATAGTGGCATTGGAGATGAAACACTTCAGAATAATACAACAGGATCTCAAAATACAGCTTTTGGTAATGATGCTTTGCGTGGTAATACTACTGGATCAGGTAATACTGGTGCGGGTACCAATGCTGGAGATAACAACAAGACGGGTAATAGTAATATTTATATAGGTCAGGATGCTGATACACAAACTGATGGTGTTGATGCTGCCATTGCAATCGGGAAATCATCAAGGGTTAATGGGGATGAAGCTATTGCCATAGGGTCAGGTGCGCAGGGGACAGGTGAAGATGCCATCGCTATAGGAGATAACGCACAGGCACAAGCTGTAGAAAGTATTGCTATAGGAAATGGAGCGAAGTCAATCAATGGGGCAACACGATCCATTGCCATAGGTTGGGAAGCGGAAAATAATGGCAGTGGCAATGGAGTAACTACAATTGGCATGGAAAGTGTCATTAGTAATGGAGCGACAAACAGCATTGCACTCGGGAATGATAATACAATTGCTGGCGGAGCATCTAATGTAGTCGCTCTCGGAAATTCGATTACTATTGATAATGGTCGAACTAATGCTGTGGGTATTGGTTTTCAAGCATCACCTACTCAGTCTAATCAAATACGTTTAGGAAATACAGGGATCACGAATATAATGGGACAAGTAGGAATCACAGCTACTTCTGACGCCCGGTTTAAAGAAAATATTGAAACTGATATTTCGGGATTAGAATTTATCACAGGTCTACAGCCGGTAAGTTATACTTTTAACAATGAGAAACTAAGTGCTTTTCTGGGGGAAGAGCAAGTCGCAAAAAATACGGGCAAAAGAGAGGTGGGCTTCTTAGCGCAAGATGTAGAAAAACTGGCTCAGGATTTAAACTTTGATTTTTCTGGTATCAAAACTCCTGAAGATGACAATGATATTTACGGGTTGCGTTATGCATCCTTTGTTGTCCCATTAGTGAAAGCGGTGCAAGAACAACAATCACAAATTGAAGATTTAAAGAGAGAAGTTCAAGAACTTAAGCATCTAAAAGATGAGCTTGCTGAAATTAAAGCGCTTCTAAAAAGTACTAAATAATAAGATTTACTAGCCCAATAGTTTCAAAACGCCGACTAAATACCTTAGTCGGTGTTTTTTTTAGTGCTTTATTAACATATTGGTTTCGAGTTGGATAGCCTTGAGTAATATCTTTGCAATTAAAGATATTGATTATGAAGCATTCTATTTTTTTCCTAGTTCTATTATCCTTTATACTTAGTTCTACGGCTCAAGTAGGAATAGGCACAGCAACTCCCCGTGCGGCGCTTGAAGTTGCTAACAGTACTCAAGGTGGAGTTCTTGTTCCCACTTATGCACTTTCAGGAACAGATGATGTTGCCAGTGTCATTCACCCAGATGGCGTTAGTGCAACACCAGAGGAAGGTACCCTCGTTTTTAATACTACCGCCTCAACACCTAGTACTGATGTAAATGCTATAGATGTAGGATTTAAATATTGGGATGGATCTCAATGGCAGGGACTTGGTCCTAAGACTGGAGTAATGTTGAGAAGGTTTGATTTGAGTACAGGTGGAGTTGGAGCATCAGGGAACGTTTTTAATTTTCCAAATTTATCATTTAATAATATAGCAGGTTCGAATTATGTCTCTGATGATATTATTCTTCCTCGGGGAGTATATGTAATTGAATCAAATTTGAGATTAAATAGTAATAATTCAGTGGATTGGGCAGTGCGATTAGATGGCACCGAAATAGCTGGAAGCATTCGTGGCTCTGCAAATCCTCCCAGTAATAGTACAAATGCAAGTGAAACTAATTTAGTTGCCATAGTTGAGATAACAAGTGCCTCAGGTGCAATCGATTTTCAAATGGTCGGAGGTCCAGGTGCAACTGTAATTGCTGGGCAATGCTACGTGAAAATCGAAAAAATAAACTAAACAGCCATTTCCAAAACCCCAACCTCTTCCATACAGTCTCTCATCATCTCAAATGTACGTTCAATATCTGCATCTAGGCCTATTGAAAAGCGTATGAGTCCATCCGTAAGTCCCATTGCGGCCTGTTCATCTTCTGGGATTTCTGAAGATGTAGATGTTCCAGGAGCACTAAAAAGTGTTTTATAAAATCCGAGGCTTACAGCGAGATATCCTAAATTCCGTTCTTGCATTAATTCCATAAGGGCATTTGCTTTGTCTAAAGAGCCTACGTCTATCGTAAGCATCCCACCAAAACCGTATTTGTCATTCATAAGGCTTTTAAATACCTCGTGACTAGGATGCGAAGTGAGTCCAGGATAAACCGTTCGTAACCCTAGAGCTTCAAATTCTTGAGCGAGATAAAGTGCATTATGACTATGTTGTTGCATTCTAATATGTAGTGTGCGTAAATTTTTAAGAACAGAAGCAGCTCTAAGACTATCCATCGTAGGACCTAGAAGCATACTTGCACCATCATTTACATTACGCAACTCATTTATAAATTCCTGCGTCCCACAAACGACACCACCCACGGTATCTGAAGAGCCATTTATAAACTTCGTTAAGCTATGTATTACCACATCTGCCCCGTGTTTTATAGGAGAGATAGAAAGTGGTGAGAACGTATTATCAACCACGAGTTTGAGGTTGTGTTTTTTAGCAATTTTGGATAGGGCCGCTATATCTGCAATTTCCAGCAAAGGATTACTTACAGATTCACAGTATAACACTTTCGTATTTGCTGTTATAGCGGCTTCTATCACCCCTAAATTTGTTATATCTACAAAGCTTGTAGTAATGCCCAGTCTGGGCGCAAAGTTTTTTAAAAAAGCATACGTACCTCCATAAATCGTTCTGCTAGAGACGATATGATCATCATTCTGGCATAGTTGCAAAAGGGTAGGCGTGATGGCTCCCATCCCGCTTGCGGCAACATTTGCCGTTTCGGTTCCTTCCATTGCAGCTAGGGCTTCTCCTAAATATAAGTTAGAAGGGGTCGAATGTCTAGAGTATAAATAGCAACCATCTGCATTTCCTTCAAAAGTGTCAAACATTGTTTTGGCCGACAAAAATGTATAGGTTGAACTATCTGAAATTGAAGGATTGACTCCTCCAAATTCTCCAAAATACTGTAAATCCTGAATCTCATTTGCTGGTTTGAATGACATAGTTTGAAAAGAATTTATGCAAAAGCGGATCCCGATAGCTATCGGGACATCCCGCAATCACAATGGTTAATACTTCAGTAAATATAAATGTTGTTAGATTATTTGTCATCATAACAAATAAAATTTAGATAACTATTCGGTATATTTGGGATAATGATGATTACGCTTTCGCGAAAGCGTACTAAAAGCACATTCCCTTAGAAATAATTTCTACTATGAAGCTAGATGCAATTGATAAAAAACTATTAGAACATCTCCAAAAAGATTGTAAGTTGACCAATAAAGAGCTGTCGGCGCTACTCAACCTGTCAATAACAGCAATTTATGAGCGGATCAAAAAACTAGAACGCTCTGGCGTTATTTCTCAATATGTGGGATTGCTAGACAAATCTAAAGTAGGGCGCGATTTTATTGTGTACTGTCACATCAAATTAGAAAAGCATAAAGAGGAATATCTAATGAAATTTGAGCAGTCTGTTATGGAGCTTGAAGAGGTTGTAGAGTGTTTTCACGTGAGTGGTGATTACGATTATATTATTAAGGTGCTGGTGGCAGATATGGCTTCTTTCCGAGAATTTATGGTGACAAAACTCACCTCGCTCGCGCACGTAGGAAGTACACAGAGCTCCTTTGTGATAAGCGAAGTGAAGCATACCACAGCAGTTTCTATTTAATATTATCTTTATTGTGATGACAAGTCAAAAGCCTTTATCTTCCACCAGAAATTATCTCATTGCAGAGTTTTTCGTACTCTTTGTTGCAACTCCACTAAGCTTACTTTTACCTTATGATTTTAGGATAAAAGTAGCTACTATCCTTATTGCGTTTAGTTACTTGCTGTTTGTTTTGTTCAGAAAAACGGCTATATCATTTACCATAAAAAAAGACATTAACTGGAAATGGTTTTTCTGGATGATACTTTCAAAATTTTTAGTAATTGCTGTCGTAACTGGAATTTATGTATATGTAGTGGATGCTACAAAACTCTTTTGCGTTCCCCGAACAGACCTCAAGCTTTTCGGGATAATATTACTCGTTTATACCTTTCTATCTGTATGGCCACAAGAAGCGATTTATAGGACCTTTTTCTTTGAGCGCTATGGGCAGTTCTTCAACAACAGGAATGTATTGATATTTGTTAATGCTGTGATATTCTCACTTGCACATATTTTTTTGCAGAATGTACTAGTGACGGTACTCACCTTTATAGGCGGACTACTGTTTGCCTACACGTATGAAAAATCCAGGTCTACAACGCTTGTTTCCATTGAGCACGCTGTGTATGGGAATTGGCTTTTTACGGTTGGGCTAGGGGAAATGCTAGCTTTTCCGGGGATGGGAGCTTGTTAATTAATGATGATTACGCTTTCGCGAAAGGAATATACTTTCGCGAAAGCGCAAACCAAAAAACCTTACTTCACCGCAATACAAGAAATTTCAACATTTACATATTTAGGAAGATTTGCAACCTCCACAGTTTCTCTTGCAGGAGCCGTAGCTTCGTCAAAATACTCTCCGTATACAGCATTAATGGCCCCAAAATTTTCCATATCACTTATAAATATGGAAGTTTTTACAATATGCTCCATGGTCATCCCAGCAGCTTCAACTACGGCTTTAAGATTAGTCATTACGAGTTTAGTCTCCTCAGAAATGGAACCTTTAAAGAGTTCCCCCGTTTTTGGGTCTATGGCGATCTGTCCCGAAGTAAAAAGGGTATTACCGGATAGGGTTGCCTGATTATAAGGCCCTATGGGTGCTGGTGCGTTAGGGGTTGTAATAATTTTTTTCATTTTCTTTCTATTTGAAGTTGTTGTGCTCTTCGAGCCATTTCTTGAACTCGTAAAAGTTTTGGGGATGAACACCGTGGCCTACGGGAAAAGTACTCAATGAGCTTTCTATACCTAAATCCTTGAGATAATCTGGTGTTTTTTGCGCAGCTTCTATAGGAATGACTTGGTCTGCCGTACCGTGAGAATTATAAATGTTAAGATGCGCATACGCGGGTGCAGACTTCAATTCTATAATTTCTTCATTGATATATCCGCTCAGACCAATAACGTTTTTAACCTTTTCAGGATAGGTAAGGGCAACGCCATAACTTAAGATAGTGCCCTGACTAAAACCGAGCAAGGTAACATTGTACGGGTCGAGGTCATACGCTTTTACCGCTTCATCTATAAACTGTGCAATAGTATCACGGGATGCTACTGCCTCTACATTATCAGATTCCTTGACCCCATTTGGGTCTATGCTTATAGCATACCAGGCATTGCCATATGGTTGCATTGCGTGCGGAGCTCTCGCAGAGATTATAAAATATTCCTCTGGTAGTTCTGAGGCAAATGAGAATAAATCATTCTCATCACTACCGTAACCGTGCAGTAAAAGTAGGAGTGGGGCTTTGCCCGTAATTGATTTTTTAGGTTTTTGAATTATGTGTTCTAGTGAGAGTTTTTCCATTTTCCAAAAATAAAAAATGCCACTGTGAAAGTGGCATTTTAAATAACGTATAATTATATTTTTAAAACGATTATAGACTTTTAAACCAATCTTGAAAGAGAGGTCCCACAACAGGTAATTCCTTACGCTCTTCCTGTACCGCACCTATAAGACCGATAATCCAGAAAACGAATAATCCTATCCAAATTAATAGTGGTACTACGGGTATAAACCTTGCTAGAAAAGAATTTATAATTCCAAAAAGTATAAGTCCTAACATATTCCGAATATGAAACGAGGCAAAGGGATCTTTTTTATCATTATTCATAACAATAGCAATAATTAAACCGATGAAGGTGATGTAAGCAATTATAGCGATGTTCTTTCCTTCTGATGTTGGTGTGGACATAGTAAATAGATTTTGGTTAGTGTTTGATTTCCAATAACCTAAAGTACTATTTTTTGTAAACTAATGCGGTTTTAGTTATTAACAGTAAAGGTCTTTTGTATAAACTCGCCTACAATCGGAACAGGCTTGGTTTGACCTTGAAATGCAGAAACAATTCCGTATAACCACAGCGCAAAAAATGCAAACATGAACGGTCCAGAAATGAGCCAAGAGTCAAAAAAGCCAAGAGGAAGCATTACGAGAAAATACCCTAAAGTGAGCCCGAGAGACTGCCGGATATGAAAAGAGGCAAAAGGATTTTTCTTATCCGCATTCATAAAATAAGCGATTATTAAGCCTATGAAGGTAAAATAGCTTAAAGCTGCTGCCGGTTTGCCTTCAAAAATAGTTTCTTCCGTCATTAGTCGTTTAAGATGATTTGATTGTTATTGACAATTCCATACACTTTACCCTTAAGTTTTGCTCCTAAGAAAGCCGCATTCTTAGATTTTGATTTAATATCGCTTTCGCTAAAGGTGTAACTTCCCTTAATACTAAACAGCGTCAAATTTGCATTTGCACCTTCGACGATAGATTGTTCTTTATTTGTAAATCTTGCGCGTCCTTGGGTCAAAAGTTTTACCGCTTTTTTCTCACTTACCAGAGTTAGCAATGCACCAAAAGTTGCCTCTTGAGAAATAGTTCCGTACGTCGCATTATCAAACTCCACGTGCTTACGCTCCACATCGAGAGGATTGTGGTCGCTGGTTACAAAATCTATCACACCAGTTTTTATGCCTTGAATAAGCGCTTCAACATCATCTTGATTGCGTAATGGTGGAGTGACCTTGTAATTTGTATTGAAATCTTCTAAGACATCATCTGTAAAAAAAAGATTGTGAATTGCCGCACTAGATGTAACGTCTAGACCTTTTGCTTTAGCATCTGCAATGAGATGTACTGAGGCTTTTGTTGATATAGTGGGGATATGTAATTTTCCTCCCGTATATTCTAGAATGTGTAAATCTCTAGCGACTTGTAAACTTTCGGCAATTGCAGGTTTCCCTTTGAGACCTATTCTCGTACTCATTACTCCTTCATTTACCTGACCCTTTCCGGCAATATCATTTTCTTGGGGAAATGAGAGTACGAGTCCATCAAACCCTTGTGTGTACTGTAATGCTATTTTTAATAAATTAGGGTTTGACACAGGTTTTTGATAGTCTCCAAAAGCGACTGCTCCAGATTGTTGCATATCGTAAAGCTCTGCTAGATCTACGGATTCACTATTTCGCGAAAGCGCACCTATGGGAAACAATTCCGTGGCATTACCAGCACTCTTGTGCATCATAAAAGCAACGTCTGCACTGGTGTCTATAATGGGATTTGTGTTTGGGTTTACGGCGATTCCAGTAAATCCAGATAGAGCAGCCACCTTAAGTCCGTTTTTTATGGTCTCTCGCTCTTCATAACCTGGTTCTCCTATACTCACACTAGTGTCAAACCAACCCGAGGAAACTTTTAAATCGTCAAAAGTTATTGTTTTTTCGTTCTTACTTGGAGTAAGCGTGGAGGCAATTTCTGTAATGATTCCGTCTTTAATACGGATGTCTACGACGTTTCCATTATGTGGACTCTTGGAATCTATGACGGTGGCGGCTTTTATGAGTGCGTTCATTTCAGGAATTTTAAGATGAGCATTTCCAGTAATAGGAAGCCGAGTGCAAAAATAACAAACCATTTCCAAAGCGACTGTACATCATCTGCAGCTTTCAGGTTGTCAAATAACGTAATAATTGAGGTGGTATATGAGATACCTTCTTGTGGTTGCTGTTCCAGATAGCGCAACACACTTTCTGACCGGTCGTAGTTATAACTCACTCGCTGTATGACACTGTCTTTTAATTTTACATTATAAATTCCAGCTTCTGCGGGAGTCTCTCCAGTAGTGACTCTTACTTTAGTAGCAAAACTTTGCTGCAAGGGGATAAGATTATCGCTTGCTCGCTCCGTATGAGATAGGTTTAAAATAGCGTCTTCCCCTAGCGAGATCGGAATATCATAAACGTTATCTTTTCCAATAGTAAAATAGAGTTCTGGGAGATTGAGGCTTTGTTTTCCTACGTTAAAAAGGGTGGGGACTATAAGTGGCGAGTTTTTAAAATTTGAATTCTCCTCGCTGAGCGCGCTTGTAAATACATAAGTGTTTCCTCTTGTTGCCAGAAAGGCAGCTCCATCTTCATAAGTTAGTAATCTATCACCGCCATTAAGGTTAAAACTCACTAAAGCTCTCGGGTATTGGAAGTTTTTGATCCGGTTTTCAAATACGTTTGTGTATAAAGGATGGTCGTAGTTTATGGTTGTGATAAGTCTTTGGGTAGTGTTTATTTTAGAAAAACTCATTCCGCCTAAAGTTGTCAGTAACGTGCTGTAGGCAGACGGCTCACTCTTTTGGTTAGGAATGATGACTATAGTGCCTCCCGCTTTTGCAAAAGCGGACAACGCATTTACTAACGCCACCGAAGGCGACCCCACTTCGTTTAACACGATTAGATTATAATCTGCAATCGTGCTATAATCGAGATTGCGAAACAAAACACCAGTATACTCAAAATCAGGCTGACTAAAAATTCTAGCCAAAAAACGGTCATCACTCTCGTTAATACTTAACACTTTTACGCTCGTGCCGCTATTGAAACTAAAATATAGACTGTTGTCAAAGTTAAGGTCTGGATCTTCTATTATGAGCTTTCCTTCAAAAACGCCTTCAGGTTGCACGTCAAATTTTACGGTGGTTTCTAGCGATTCTCTAAAAGATGCCGTACCCTTTGCTACTAGAATTTCTCCATTGTAAAGAGAGACCGGAATATTACTTTCTTGCTTTTCACTAGACGATAACAATACGGCAAGTGTTATTGTATTAGATTGATTTTTAGTTACATATACGCTATCTATACTTGTGTTGCGCAACGTAGCAGGAGTGAGCTGTACGATATATGACTTATAGTCCTCGGAAACAGAAAGCGGTGACTGACCTTTATCCTGAAAGTCAGATATAAGCACCAAACGCTTTTCTGTAGAGGGATCATCAGAAAATTCGTTTTGCGCCTTGAGTGCTATCGCTGCTTGAGACAACTGACTCGCAGTGTATGGAAGAGTAAGGAGCTCCTGACGTATGTTTTTTATACGAGTGTTCTTAAAAACTCGATCATTTGTTATGAGTGAGAATTGTGTGTCCTCTGGAACATTCTTAATTAAATCCTGAATACTCTGTTTAAGTAATGGCCCAGCGCTACCCTTAGCCTGCATACTAAAAGAGTTGTCTAAATAAATAACAGTTTCCTTTGCCTTAACTGCACTATCGCTCAAAGTAAAAAAAGGTTGGGCAAAGGCAAGGATAATCATCGCAAGTGCCGCCATCCTCGTAAGCATTACCAGCAGTTTCTTTATGGTATTACTCTTGCGGGTTTGAATATTGATTTTCTTAAGGAAAGCAACATTGGTAAAGGCTTCCTTCTTAAATTTCCTGAGTTGGAATAAATGGACAAGGATGGGAATTATCAGTAAAAAAAGGGCATAAAGAAGTTCCGGATGTCTAAACTGCATTCTTGTCTAAGTCTTTGCTCAAAAGTAAGGAAATCACTTCGTTATTTTAAGATCGTAAATGTAAAAGTACTTCCTTTTTCCAGTTCAGATTTTAGGGTGATAGTACCCCCTAATTTTGTTACTAGTTCTTTTACCGTTGCAAGACCTATTCCAGATCCCTGGTTTCCAGATTTATCTTTTACTCCTGCAGTTTTAAACATTTCAAAAACACGCTCTTGTGATTCTTTTGAAATTCCCATACCGTTATCACTTATTTCAAAAATATAATGTGAGTCAGAACTTTGAGCTTTTAGCCTTATTTCTGGCTGTTCTTTGTCATTGTACTTAAGAGCATTTGTAATAAGATTTACAAGAATTTGCTTTACTGCCGATTCATTGATGCCTTTGAGACGTATTGATGTGGGTACTATTATTTCCTCATTTTTAATGAGAAGGAGTGATTTTATATCCTCTATCATAACTATAAAGTCTACGTCTACTTTCGGTTTATTGAGTAAATCTTTAGACTTATAATGGGCGTGTAGGTTCTCAACATAATTACTTAATGAGTAGGAAGATTTTTCTATCATATGTAGATACTCATTGAGATCATCTGTGAGTGTATCTTCAAAATCCTCACGAATAAGTCTAATTAGTCCTACTATGCTATTTACCGGAGATTTTAAGTCGTGGGCAATCAAGTTTGAAAAGGCTTGCAACTGGTGATTTCTTTCTTGCAGTTCTTCTGTAACCTCCTCTAGCTGTAAGTTGCGTAAACGTGCCTCAAAAAGCTCCATAGTCTGGTGGGCTAGATTATGAAGTCCATCTTTTTGTACCTCTGTAAGCTTGCGCGGTTTTGTGTCGTATATACAGAGCGTGCCAAGGGCGTATCCATCATTTGTGCGTAAAGGTACTCCGGCATAAAAGATGGCATTGTGTTCGGCAACAAGGGGATTATCTGCAAATCGAGGATCCACACGTGCATCCTCTACAATAAATATAGGTTCAGGTTCAACAATGGCGTGACCGCAAAAGGATATGTCTCGAGGGGACTCATTAAAGGGTACGCCTAGATGTGATTTTAGAAAATTACGTTCTGCATCCATTACAGTAACTAATGAAATAGGAGTGTCGCAAAGTACAGATGCAAGAGAAGTTATCGCATCGTACGACTTTTCAGGTAATGTATCTAATAGTTTGTAAGAATAAACTGCCTCAAGGCGTTTATCTTCGTGTACAGGAATCGGTGCTCTCTTCATTTAATGCGAGGTCTTTTCAATATTTACACAAAGATGAAACTAAAGTTTGTGAAGTAAATCCCAATTTTTTGAATAGCATTAAAATTTTTCAAATGCGCCCAACCCAAATAAGGCAAAGTCATATTTTACAGGGTCTGTAGCATCCATCTTACGAAGAGAAGTATCTAATTCTAAAAGGGTTTTTCCATCATTTTGCTTTCGCGAAAGCAAACCAAGCTTCCTTCCTACATTCCCAGTATGTACATCAAGAGGGCAGGAGAGAAGCGCGGGTGAGATACTTTTCCAGATGCCAAAATCTACCCCTGCAGAAGTATCCCTGACCATCCATCGTAAAAACATGTTGATTCTCTTTGCCGCCGAATTCTTGAGAGGATCGCTCACGTGTTTTTGTGTTCTTTGTAGATGTTCAACTTCAAAAAAGAGTTTTTTGAAGTTTGAAATTCCCAATTGTACATTGCGTTCCTTAATTCCAGAAACAAACGCTTTTTCGAGTCCGCCATAATTTAAATATAGGTTTTGTAATGACCTTATAAATGTTTCCAAATCTACCTGATTGAAGGTTCTGTGTACGAAACTTTCAAAAAGGTATGCGTCGTTTGGGTTATAATTTAAAATAAAATCGTACGGTGCGTTGCCCATTATATCCATAAGTTTAGTAGCATTAGTTATAATACTCTTACGGTTGCCCCAAGCTATTGTCGCTGTCAGAAATGCGGCAATCTCGATATCCTCTTTTTTAGAGAAACGATGCGGTATTTGTATCGGATCGTGTGGTATAAAGTCCGGTTTCTCGTATTGAACTGCTTTTTCATCTAGAAATGCCTTGAGTTCCTTTTTATTCATTTGTTATCTCCTTAGAAAAGAAACCATCTTTTAATGAACTTCCTCTGCGCTGGGGTATTATTTTATATTCTTGAGCAAAATATAGCACCTGATCCCGCTGTACACAAGGTAGTGGGCCATCACCAGTTGCCCAAAAGAATTCAATATTTGTAGGTGTGTAAAGTGTGTCTTTACCTATTGTAAATGGTTCATATTTTGCATCAGTATATTTTGTTTTACTGTGAGGTAAAAAACTATAATCTGATGAAAATGTAGAAAGACTCATATGAAACTCATTTGTCGTTAAACTATTTAAATTAAACGGAACAAATAGTGGAATAGCAATGAGTATCGTTGCGCTTCCTAATCCAATGATTAGTATGTTTTTTTTAAGTTTTAAGCTCGCTATACAAATACATAACAATATCATAAAAAACATAAAGAAGTAGCGATATTGAGGGGAGCTTACCCATAATAATACCATCTGTAAAACAGCTAAACCATATATAAAAAATAAGGAGTTGCGTATAGGATTTTTTCTAATTAGAAATGGCATAATCGTAAGTAGGATAATCATACCAAAATTAAAGAGTCCGTGTAATTTGGGTAGGAAGAGCCAGCGTGTAAACAACTCTCTTGTACTGGCCTGATTGTACTCAGTAGCTTGCAGGAAGTAGCCGTGAAGTTTTGTTTGCTCTGAGAAAAATTGTTGTAAATTTTCAGGAAGCGCCCACCTTGCAATTGTTGTGGACTCTAATACTAAGGGATAAAACGGATGTCCTGTAATTATACTATTTTTAATAAGAAACAGTAGTAACATAAGTACTCCTGTTAAAGATAACGGTATAAATAGTTTTTTTAAAGATTGTTTTTTTAGAGCGAGTTGTAATGGTAATACGACTAATAGAATTGCAGTAAGCTTAGTATAAGTTGCAAATACGGTTAAGATAAATAAGAGCACTATCGTTTTATAATCTGCCTCATTATAATTTTTTAAGTACTCGCCAAAAATGACGAGAGAAAGCACATAAATGAGAATATCTGGTGACGGAGCTCCTATAAATTGGAAAAGAAAAACATTAAAAATAGGGAAAAGTCCTATGATTAAATTTGGTAATTCCTTACTCTCAAAATAGCGTTGTATATGGAATAAAGCATATAAGTTTCCAACAACTAAATAAAAACCGCTCAAGTCATTAAAATAGTGAAAAACTCCATCAAGATTTGTTGCAGCTTGTAAGATGTGAAAACCAGACATTTGGCTCAGGAAAAAATGTAGATTTGCTAGCCCTGGTACAAATCCAAAGTTATCTAACCATTTGACAGTTTGGATATAATAGGTCTCATTATCTATCATATACGGCGCCGTGGCACTCTGAGCAAGTGCTAATATTAGAATTGCAATGAATATAATTTTAAGAGATATCGCAAGGGTAGCTATTTTCGCTTTAAGCGAAAGGAAAATATTATTTAGTAACCGTCTGTATATCAATATTATAAATATACTCAGTATTATTAGAGCCACCTCAAAGTAAACACCTAGATTCCCAAATATTGCAACTATACTAGCGATGACTGTAATTCCGAAGCCGCCAAAAAGAAGAATAATGGTTGGATTAGGAGTATCACTAAAATTAAAAATTTTACAAACAACAATCCCAAAGGCGCTGGTAATAAGGAAGAGGAAGCACCAGTATATAAGGATTGAAAGCATTTTACTCGTTTACTATTGATCCGTCTACCATTGTGAGTTTACGGTCGGCCATTTGAGCTAGTTCTGCATTGTGAGTTACGATGACAAAAGTTTGTCCCATTTCCTCTCGCAGTTTGAAAAATAGGTTGTGTAAGGCGTCAGCACTCTCGGTATCAAGATTTCCAGAGGGTTCATCTGCCAGTATGAGTGCGGGATTATTAATCAGTGATCTCGCTACTGCAACACGCTGTTGTTCGCCTCCAGACAGTTCGTTGGGTTTGTGATTAATTCTATGGCTTAGACCTAAAAAATCCAAAAGTTCTTTTGCACGCTTTTCGGCTTGAGCTTTAGGTGTTTTTGCAATAAAAGCAGGTATACACACATTTTCTACAGCCGTAAACTCAGGAAGTAGCTGGTGAAACTGAAATATAAAACCAATATTTTTATTTCTAAAAGTACTCAGTTCTTTATGTTTTAAAGAAGACACAAGAACATCATTAATTTTAAGTACAGAACCATCGTTTTCTGCTCTATCTAATGTTCCTAGGATTTGTAGTAAGGTAGTTTTTCCAGCACCACTTTGTCCGACTATAGAAACAACTTCCCCTTTTTTTATATGAAGAGAAACGTCTTTAAGAACCTGTAAGTCTCCGTAAAATTTATTGAGATGTGTTGCCTGTACCATTATAAAAATTAGAATTGTGAAAATACTACAATCCTCGTAGAGTTCAATACTAAGATTCTGTCTTATTAAAGATCCCTTTAATGTTATTGTAATCTATAAAATATGTAACCCTTAGAGATACGGTATGCTGTATGGGTTGATCAAATAAACTATCTAAACTTTCAGAATATCCTAGCTGCGATAACTCATCTTGATTAAAGATTTGATTACGGTAGAGTAGAGAGGCTTCGCTTCCTGGGGCAAATCTCCATCTAAAGCTCAAATCCAAGTTCCAAATATTAAAATTTGTATTCGGGTCACGACGCTCTGCGAGATCATAATTTGTAGGTGTTCGTGTACCGTCTTCATTCAGGGTAAAAAACGTATCGTCACTATAGTCTGCAGTACTCCAGAAATTACGGAATCTCAGATTTATTGCCTTATAAGGGTCAAAGTTATATGCAATACTTAGCGTATTCTCTAAGGATGTTATATCTCTTCTACCAAAGAAAATTTCGGTATCCGAGCTATCTACCCATCCAAAGTTGTTAGTGTTATTACGATAACTGGACTCTAGGATAAGTAATAGTTTTTCTGAAAATCTATATCTCGGAGAGATATTGAGCCTGTAAAAAAATTGATCATCTACATCTACCCAATCTTGAAAACCACCACGTATATCGATCGCAAGTCGTCTTCTATAATCAGTAGAGATAAACCCACTTGCTCCATATTTTTCATCATAAATAACAAAACGTCCAGGGGATCGCGGTTCGAAATAATCGTTTTCTGGAGAATCATAGTCAAAATCAATTCCGAAAGCATCCCTAGTCTTTAAGGCAAAGAAGGTGTCAAAATCAAAGCTTGTTCCCGTCTCAACATCTGGCCTATAAAGTCTTCTATGTCTACCAGTAATACTGAAACGAAGTCTGTTAAATACACCTACAGGTTCAAAGGTCTCATAGGAACTTCCAGCTGCAAAACTGTTAAAATTATTTCTAAAATTCAGTCCTAAATCATTGATATCGTAGGTCGTATTTGCAAAGTCGTGACCAAATCGATATCTAAAATTACCCTTAGTTCTAAAAAAATCAAACTCAGAACTAAAGCCTGTCTTCAGACCTTCCAGACCATTTACATTACTCACAATAGTTCTACCAGAAGCAAGAAAGCTATTTTCTTTATTAGCAAGGCTAAAGACCAGTCCTGATACGTTTGCATCTCTATTATTACTTCCGTTGCGGGTAACATTAGTATTAATGAGGGATACAGATGAATTTTGATTAAACTGTTGGTCAAGAACAACCACATTATAGTTTGTCAATGGTTCAATCTCTGCCTCTCGCATTGTCCCAGTCTCAGAATCTTCTACCGTAGCAAAAGTTTGTTCTGTAATAGAATTTAAAATTCCTACACCTAAGTTATTTTTTGTTCGTCCTGAGACCTTTATCGAGTTTATGAGATTTACTTTACTAGGTGAATTTGTGATAGTCTCATTATCATTGAGATCGATACGGCCAGTAGGCGCACCTCCTATGCGTCTAGAAAAGAAAATTCTTCCCTTGTTAAATAAATCAATTCCCTCGGTAAAAAATGCTCTATTCTCACTAAAGGTTTGCTCAAATGGACCCAAATTAAGTCGAACTGCGTCAAAGGCTACCTGTCCAAAATCAGGTATTAATTGCGCATCTAGCGTAAAACTGTCGCTTAAACCATATTTTACATCCATCCCACCAGAGAATTCTGTAGTACTTTCTCCGTCAAATATAGTTTGACTCGCCTGCGCGAAAGGAAAAAATGTAAGTCTCACAGGAGGGTCTATGTCTCTAACACCTGTAACCGGTGCGCTATATTGAGCCTCTCTGCCTATAGACTTGTTTACTCTATTAAAAGAATGCGTTTCATTCTGACGTACTAATCGCCTAAAGAAATTTATACTCCAATCTTGCACATCTATCTCAGGAAAACGAAGTGTATTATAGGGTATCTTAAATTCGGCGTACCAGCCTTTATCGTCTAGAGATACACGACATTGGAATACAACGTTAAATCCAAAATCTTGATTATTTAGTGTAAGCCTAGAATCTCCTATAGTTCCTGCACTAGTGACCCAAAATCTAGTTTCGTTTATTCCATCATTGTACGTGTTAAGCGCCACCATAAATTGATCTGCCTGTACAAAGACTTCATCTCGTTGGCTAAACTGCATCGGAATAAGTTCAGGCTGGTCATCATACATATAGGCGGCTACATAAACTGCTAGGTCATCATAGGCGAGTTTTATTTCCGTTTGCACCTCTGGTGCTGCTAGACCTTCATTACTAGGTTCTAGCATATAAAATTGATTATAGGTAGGTAAGTTTTTCCAGACAGTATCATCTAGAATCCCATCGATCTTTGGTGCATTTGTTATACGAGTAGCCCGAATCGTTTTTGATTCCTGAGCATTTATAAAAAAAGAAACTAGAGCGACAAAAACGCTCAACAAAAATTGTCGCATAAATAGAACTTGATGAAGTACAAATCTATAAGTTCGATTATCTAGGATTATTAATTATAAGTTAAAAAAAGAATTATTTCGTTTAAGCAAAGATAAAAATAGTTCAACAGTTCTTATCTTGCAGTCAATCTATGAAAAAGGAAAATATAAATTTAGAAAAAGTAGTTTTTGCTGCTGGATGCTTTTGGTGCACAGAGGCGGTTTTTCAAAGAGTTGCAGGTGTAATTTCGGCAAACTCAGGTTATACGGGCGGCACTATTAAGAACCCTGCTTACAGAGAGATCTGTACTGGTCGGACTGGTCACGCAGAGGGTATTTTGGTAACTTACGACCCCTCGATAATCTCTTTTAAAATGCTCTTAGAGATATTCTTTGCTACTCACGATCCAACTACACTAAACCGACAAGGTAATGATAAGGGGACGCAATACCGTTCAGGAATTTTTTACACTACGGAGCAGCAAAAACAAGAATCGCAATTGCTTATTGCCCAATTGGATAAAGCTGCTGTTTTTGAAAACGATATTGTCACAGAGGTTACTGAGCTCGGTCCCTTTTATTATGCAGATGAGGATCACCAAGATTATTACAACTCTCATCGCTCACAGCCGTATTGCCAAATTATCATAGACCCAAAAGTTCAAAAATTAAAGCAGTTTTTTAAAGATCAACTTAAGTCTACATCACTTAGTCAATAAAAATAAATATGCCATACAGACAGTTTGAAGAGTATAACATCCAAGTAACTGAGGATGTAAAAAATAGTTTTGAGTCTATTATCAATAAGTTAGGAGAAGATACAACCCGAGAAGGCATTGTAAAAACCCCTGAGCGTGCCGCAAAGGCAATGCAATTCTTAACCTCAGGTTACGAAATGGATGCGGGCGCCATCCTGAAAGGTGCAATGTTCAAAGAAGATTACGATGATATGGTTATCGTAAAAAATATTGAGCTGTATTCTCTATGTGAACATCATATGTTACCATTTTTTGGAAAAGCCCACATTGCATATATTCCTAACGGTCATATCGTAGGTTTGAGCAAGTTACCTAGAATTGTAGATGTTTTTGCACGTCGCCTCCAAGTACAAGAACGACTAACACACGATATTTTAGAATGCATAAATGATACATTAAAACCCAAAGGAGTAGCAGTTGTTATCGAGGCAGCACACATGTGTATGATGATGCGTGGTGTGCAAAAACAAAACTCTACAACGACAACCTCTGGATTTAGAGGGCAATTTGAAAAGCAGGAAACTCGTAACGAGTTCTTAAAGCTCATAAGCTCTGATTTATCTTAAATACGTCTATTTTTTTGTTCTAACAAAAGTGTTATATTTAATGATATAATCACTTATGGACACAACAAATAAATATAAAATACTCATCATCGGAATTCTTATGGATGCCGTGGGTATTCTGACCTCTAGTTGGATTCTACCAGGAGTTGGTGATTTTGCAGACATCGCTTGGGCGCCATTTTCTGCTTGGATAATGACAAAGATGTACAAGGGAACAGCGGGAAAAGTTGCGGGAGTTGTCACATTTGTAGAAGAAATTATTCCCTTTGTTGACGTTGTACCTTCTTTTACGTTAATGTGGCTTTACACATACGTTTTTAAAGATTCTAAAGTAGGTACTATGGTTGATAAGGGTGTTTGATAGTATATACGCTTTCGCGAAAGCGTAATATTAAATACAAAAATGCTACTCAGTTGTTGAGTAGCATTTTTTATTTTGTATATCTATCGTGAGACTTATGGACAGGATATAAAATTTGCCATACTGCTATTGGAATATGTGAAAGTCTTCTGAATTTACAAGTCTGTTCGTAAGTACTTTTGAAGAATCCATAAGAATGAATGTTTTTTTGCGAAATTGCAACCAGACAACCCAAAACAATACCCCGACTATGCGTGATACGCACTATATAAGTTCTGAGATATTAGATCTTAGTACGATTTCAAGAATAATAAATCAAAACTACACACTCGAGCTTAGTGAGGAGAGTAGGCTTAACATCAATAAATCCCGAGCTTATCTTGATGAGAAGGTAACAGGGAGTGTTGTCCCGCTTTACGGAATTAATACAGGCTTTGGAAGTTTGTGTAATGTCGCCATCCAAAATGAAAATCTTACATTATTGCAAGAAAACCTAGTCCGGTCTCACGCTTGTGGAACTGGCGGTTATGTTCCTAAAGAGATTGTAAAATTGATGTTATTGCTTAAGATACAATCGCTAAGTTATGGGCACAGCGGTGTACATATCAACACAGTTCAACGTCTTTTAGATTTTTATAATTTAAATATTTTACCCGTAGTTTATACACAAGGTTCTCTGGGTGCAAGCGGTGATCTCGCACCACTAGCACATCTCGCACTTCCCTTAATAGGAGAGGGCTTAGTATGGGATGGTGATAAGACTGCTCCTGCAGATGAGCATTTAAGTAAACATAACCTAGAGCCTATTAAACTTCAATCTAAAGAAGGGCTTGCCTTGCTTAATGGAACTCAATTTATGGCTGCTTACGGAGTATATGCCTTATTAAAATGTCATAAACTCTCCTACCTGGCAGATGTCATTGGAGCAATTTCTATCGATGCCTTTAATTGTAACTTGTCACCCTTTGATCCATTAGTGCATTTTGTTAGGCCACATCGCGGTCAGATCAAAACGGCTGATAGAGTAAGAACCTTTCTCGCTGAGAGCAAAATTGCAGAACTCGAAAAAGTAAATGTTCAAGATCCATATTCTTTTAGATGTATCCCCCAAGTACACGGTGCTACAAAAGACGTTATTGCAAGTGCCACAAAAACCTTTAAAACAGAAATTAATAGTGTTACTGATAACCCTAACATTTTTGCCGAAGACGATAAAATTATAAGCGGTGGCAACTTTCACGGGCAACCGCTGGCGCTAGCACTCGATTTTTTAGCTATAGCAATGGCAGAGTTAGGAAGTATAAGTGAGCGCAGAACCTACCAGCTCATAGGTGGACTACGAGGGTTACCGCCATTTCTTGTAGATACTCCTGGACTTAATAGTGGGATGATGATTCCACAGTATACGGCGGCTAGCATTGTAAGCCAAAACAAGCAACTAGCAACTCCAGCGAGTGTGGACTCCATTGTCTCCTCTAATGGACAAGAAGATCACGTGAGTATGGGAGCAAATGCCGCAACAAAATTACTCAAGGTTGTAGACAACATAGAAACGATTCTTTCCATCGAGCTGCTCAACGCATCGCAAGCAATACATTATAGAGCGCCATTAAAAACAGCTCCTTTTTTAGAATCATTTATTGCAGCATATAGACAAGAAGTTCCATTTGTAGAAAATGATCGGATACTGTCTCAAGATATTCAAAAGGGGATTACTTTTTTAAGCTCCTTTACTATTGATGATACAGAACTCTTTAGCTAGTTTAGAATATTATGCATCCAGTTTTTTGCTTGGTCTATGGTATCAAAGCTTTCAAAGGGATTTTTAAAGAACATCTTCTCAACCGAAACACTTAGTTTGTTAGAAGGGTTGGATGATACTATTGCAATAGCCTCCATATTTGATATTTTTGAGGACTGTAGATATACCGTAGGATTAACAGTATAAGAGTTTTTGCGATGAGAGATATAACCGTATGAACGTTCACCTAAGACATTGCTACAAAATTCGAGCATCTGTTTATTCTGTTCTTCATCAAATATTACACCTTCATTTATTTCAGCGATAACAATATTGTCTATTATTTGTACTGTGCCAAAGTCAAAAATGGCCTGTTTTAGTAATTGTTTTTTTTGCATTTAGGGAGATGAAAAATTAACATTTAACACTAAAATACTAATAAAAAAACCAATAAAACAAACCAGATTTTAAGGAACCATTAGTCAGTAACTTACAAGTTTAGTTCTTAGTGTTTTGCGTTTGGAATTTGGTAAGTTCTTGTTTTGACCAGACGATTGCCTCTGTAAGATTCTCAAAAATTTTAAATGGTTTTTTAAAGAAAGTTTTTTCAAACATAGCCATTCTCCGTTGCTCATCATCATGTATGACCATTGCCATAGCAACAAGATTGGTTATATGTCCCGCCTCAATGTATATAAGCGGATTTACAGAATAGGAGTGTAGCCTATTTGAAATATATATTAAAGGACTACTAGCAAAGTGTTCTTGGATTATTGTCTTAAGCAAATTATTATGGTGTGGTTGTATGTCCTGTCCCTCATAGATTTGATTTACAAGAAAATTATCATAAATAAATACTTCACTAACTTCTAGGTGGTAATGTTTAATCATAAACTCAAGCAGCTGGTTTCCTTAAATTTACGAAAGAATTATGGGATATTTTTAGACTTAAAAATATTATGTGCTGTGAATCACCTATTTTGACATCTCTGTTTTTTTAAACGGAATTCCCATTAAATAAAAAAAGGCATACGAAGACTTTAAAAGCGACGTATGCCTTGTTATACAATAAAACTAAAATCTATTTAGACTCAGAGGGTTGTTCTTGCTTGCTAATTTTAATAGTTAATTCATCTTCTTTTTCATCAAAATCCATAAAAATAGCATCCCCTTCTTCCAGATTCGAGGTTATAATTTCTTCGGCTAGAGCGTCTTCAATGTATTTCTGGATAGCTCGTTTTAGTGGTCGAGCACCATACTCTTTATCAAATCCTTTATCACTTATGTAATCTTTTGCCTTCTCACTCAGAGATAAGTCATATCCGAGACCTTTAATGCGTGAATAAAGCTTTGCTAGTTCAATATCGATAATCTTGTGAATGTCCTCTCTTTCAAGCGCATTAAAGACTACAACGTCATCAATCCTATTTAGGAACTCAGGAGCAAAAGCCTTCTTGAGTGCATTCTGTATAATACTTCGAGCATTTTCATCAGACTGTGTCTTGCGACTCGCTGTACCAAATCCTACACCTTGACCAAAGTCCTTTAATTTACGAGCTCCAATATTAGAAGTCATTATGATAATCGTGTTTCTAAAATCTATCTTACGACCAAGAGAATCTGTTAAAAACCCATCATCTAAGACTTGAAGCATCATATTAAAAACGTCTGGATGTGCCTTTTCTATCTCATCCAGAAGTATCACAGAATATGGTTTTCTGCGCACTTTCTCGGTAAGTTGTCCACCTTCTTCGTATCCTACATACCCAGGAGGTGCTCCAACTAATCGAGATATGGCAAACTTTTCCATATACTCACTCATATCAATACGAATTAGAGAATCCTCGTTATCAAAAAGCTCTTTTGCTAGAACTTTTGCTAATTGTGTTTTTCCTACTCCTGTTTGCCCTAAGAATATAAATGAACCTATGGGCTTATTAGGGTCTTTGAGACCTGCACGATTACGCTGTATAGCTTTGGCAACTTTAGCTACAGCATCATCCTGACCGATAACCTTTGTTTTGATAGTTGCAGGAAGTTCTGCAAGTTTATTACTTTCTGTCTGTGCGATACGATTTACAGGAATTCCAGTCATCATACTAACCACATCTGCGACATTGTCCTCACTTACTTCTTCTTTGTGAAGTTTTGCGTCATCCTCCCATTGCTTTTGGGCAGTAGCAAGTTCTTTTTCTATTTTCTTCTCATCATCTCTAAGTTTTGCAGCTTCTTCATACTTCTGCTTTTTAACAACAGATGTTTTGAGCTCGCGTACTTGTTCAAGTTGTCCTTCGAGTTCGAGAATTTTCTTTGGTACGTCTATATTTGTGATATGCACACGTGAACCAGCTTCATCCAGAGCATCTATTGCTTTATCCGGCAGGAACCTATCAGTCATATATCGATTTGTAAGTGTAACACAAGCTTTTATAGCTTCATCAGTATACGTTACGTTATGATGCTCTTCGTACTTGCCTTTTATATTGTCCAGGATTTCGATTGTTTCTTCAACTGAAGTTGGTTCTACAATAACCTTTTGAAAACGTCTCTCAAGGGCTCCATCTTTTTCAATATACTGTCTGTATTCATCTAAAGTTGTTGCTCCTATACATTGTATTTCGCCTCGAGCGAGGGCAGGTTTAAACATATTAGAGGCATCTAGGGAGCCAGTAGCTCCTCCAGCACCTACAATCGTATGAATCTCATCTATAAAGAGAATAATGTCATCATTTTTCTCAAGCTCATTCATCACCGCCTTCATACGCTCTTCAAACTGTCCACGGTACTTGGTTCCCGCAACTAGACTCGCAAGATCAAGCGTAACTACTCGTTTATCAAAAAGAATTCGTGAAACTTTACGTTGCACGATGCGCAACGCCAGCCCTTCTGCAATAGCAGATTTACCCACACCAGGCTCACCTATGAGAAGCGGGTTATTTTTTTTCCGTCTACTTAGTATTTGCGATACGCGCTCTATTTCTTTTCCTCTACCTACGACAGGATCAAGTTTATCTTCTTCTGCCATCGTAGTAAGATCCCTGCCAAAGTTATCTAGGACAGGTGTTTTACTTTTCTTTGTAGCTCCTTTATTTCCTGAAGGAGCGCTAAAAGGATTATCCTTTGATGCATCATCACCAGAAGTCTCATCTTCACTAAATGATTCTGACTTTATAGGCTCTATATAATTTTCATCTTCACTTGACATCATAACTTTAAACTGGTCTTTAACATTATCATAATCTACCTTAAGCTTATTAAGAAGCTTTGTTGTGGGATCGTTTTCGTTTCTAAGAACACAGAGCAGAAGGTGAGCCGTATTAATGCTTGAACTTTGGAAAAGTTTTGCTTCGAGAAATGTTGTTTTTAAAGCACGCTCCGCCTGTCTTGTGAGGTGCAAGTTTTTCTTATCATTTCCTTGTAGCGCAATATTTGGGTTTGCAGGGCTCAGTATTTCGACTTTACGACGTAGATGTTCTAAATCTATATCTAAAGCGCCTAAAATATCTATGGCCTTGCCGCTACCGTCTCTCAATAATCCAAGCAGTAAATGCTCAGTACCTATAAAATCGTGTCCTAAGCGCAATGCTTCCTCTTTACTGTAGGCGATTACGTCTTTGACTCTTGGTGAAAAATTATCATCCATACTTCAATCTTCCTTTTCTGTTATCTGTAAATTTAAGCAATAAAGGGCAAAAACCATTCCGCCTTAAACTGTTAGTAGCTAATTGACAAAATAACTGACAGTTTGCCAAGAATGTTGTGTCAGAGTTATTAAAAATAGTTGTTAAATATTGTTGATAAAAAGTCCGCTTTCGCGAAAGCGTAAACACTCAAAACCCCTTTAAAATCGCTACATTGCTAGCTAGTAAATTTTGACTTAAATCTAATCAAATTATATATGGCTGGAGGAGAAAAACTGATCCCGATTAATATTGAAGATGAAATGAAATCTGCCTACATCGACTACTCGATGTCGGTTATTGTTTCCCGTGCTTTGCCAGATGTACGCGATGGTATGAAACCTGTGCACCGCCGTGTTCTTTTCGGAATGCACGAGTTGGGAATACGTGCAAATAGTGCACATAAAAAAAGTGCAAGAATCGTAGGAGAAGTATTAGGTAAATATCACCCACACGGTGATACTTCTGTTTACGATGCAATGGTTCGTATGGCTCAGGAGTGGAGCTTACGCTATATGCTTGTAGATGGTCAAGGTAACTTTGGCTCTGTAGATGGAGATAGCCCGGCGGCTATGCGTTATACGGAGGCGAGAATGCGCAAGATATCCGAGGATATGATGGCAGACATCGATAAAGATACGGTAGATCATCAACTCAACTTTGATGATACTTTAAAAGAACCTACGGTACTCCCAACGCGTGTGCCAGGTCTCCTTATAAATGGAGCATCAGGAATTGCAGTAGGTATGGCGACTAATATGCCACCGCATAACTTATCTGAAGTTATCGATGGTATTCAGGCCTATATTGAAAACCACGATATTACAATAGACGAACTGATTGAGCATATAAAAGCACCAGATTTCCCTACCGGTGGGATTATATATGGTTACGACGGAGTGCGTGAAGCTTTTAAAACTGGTCGTGGTCGTGTAGTAATGCGTGCAAAAGCAGAGATAGAAGAAGTAAAAGGTCGTGAGTGTATCATTGTGAGCGAGATTCCATATCAGGTCAATAAGGCAGATATGATTAAGAAAACCGCAGATATGATTAACGATAAGAAAATCGAAGGAATTTCTGCTATACGTGATGAGTCTGACCGCAACGGTATGCGTATCGTTTACGTTTTAAAACGTGATGCGATCCCGAATATCGTAATGAACACCTTATTTAAGTATACTGCCCTGCAATCTTCTTTTAGTGTAAACAATATCGCCCTTGTAAAAGGACGTCCTCAAATGCTCAACTTGAAGGATATGATCCATCACTTTGTAGAGCATCGCCACGAGGTTGTTGTGCGCCGTACAAAATACCTACTTAATAAAGCAGAGGAGCGCGCTCATATTCTTGAGGGATTGATCATCGCTTCAGATAACATCGACGAAGTTATTGCGATCATAAGAGCAAGCTCAAATGCAGATGAAGCTCGCGCAAACCTCATTGAGCGATTCAAACTTTCTGAAATACAAGCAAAGGCAATTGTCGAGATGCGTCTACGCCAGCTTACAGGTCTGGAACAAGATAAATTGCGCTCTGAGTACGATGAAATTATGGCAACGATAATTGATTTAAAAGACATTCTTGACAAAAAAGAGCGTCGTATGCAAATCATAAGTGAAGAACTTGCCGAAGTAAAAGAAAAATATGGTGATGAACGCCGTTCAAAAATTGAATATGCAGGAGGTGATGTGAGTATTACAGATCTTATTCCAGATGAGAAAGTAGTCATTACGATTTCTAATGCTGGATATATTAAAAGGACATCACTTTCAGAGTACAAAACTCAAAATAGAGGAGGAGTAGGAACAAAAGCCTCTACAACACGTAATGAAGATTTCTTAGAATATCTTTTTGTCGGTACGAACCACCAGTATATGTTATTCTTTACCCAGAAAGGAAAATGTTTCTGGATGCGCGTGTTTGAGATTCCTGAAGGCAGCAAAACATCAAAAGGAAGAGCGATTCAGAACCTAATAAATATTGAGCAAGATGATGAAGTAAAAGCATTTGTGTGTACTGGTGATCTTAAAGATGAGGATTATATTAATAACCATTATATTATAATGGCGACTAAAAAAGGTCAGGTTAAGAAAACTGCTCTAGAGCAATACTCACGTCCTCGTACTAATGGAATTAATGCTATTACTGTTAAAGAGGGAGATGAACTACTTTCTGCTAAACTTACGACTGGTGAAAGTCAGGTAATGCTTGCGCTTAAGTCTGGTAAGGCAATACGCTTTGAAGAAAGTAAGACGAGACCGATGGGAAGAAACGCATCTGGCGTTCGTGGCATAACTCTTGCAAACGATAATGATGAAGTGGTAGGAATGGTATCTGTAAACGATACGGAGAGTAATATTCTTGTAGTTTCCGAAAAGGGTTACGGTAAGCGAAGTAGCCTCGAAGATTACCGAATTACTAATCGTGGTGGGAAAGGTGTAAAAACTATTTCTGTTACAGAGAAGACTGGAGAACTGGTTGCGATTAAAAACGTTACAGATGATGATGATCTTATGATTATTAATAAATCTGGAATTGCCATCCGAATGGAAGTTGCTTCTTTACGAGTGATGGGTCGTGCGACACAAGGAGTACGATTGATTAATTTAAAAGGAAATGACTCCATTGCTGCAGTTGCTAAAGTAAAGAGTGATGAGGATGATATAGATGATGATGAAGTAGATGAAACATCACAAGTAGATACAATCCAAGATACTAAAGCCTCTGACGAGGAGGAATAAATAGAAATAAATATGGGTTGTCTAAAAATGTTTAAATTTGATTAACCCTTTATATAATTAACACACATTAAAAGATGAAAACGAAATTTTTATTTGCATTGGCCTTTGCTTTGACAACAGTAGCCTTTGCTCAAAAGAAAGAAGTCAAAGCAATAGAGAAAGCCGTAAAGTCTGGTAGTTATGGCCAGGCCAAAGCTGCTGTAGGAGCAGCAGAAGCTCTTATGGGAAATATGGATGAAAAGACAAAAGAGAAATTCTTGCTCTTAAAAGCTCAAGCATACTTAGGTGTAAATAATACAAATGCAGCAGATCTTAAAGTAGCTGCAGAGACTTTTAGTATGCTTAAAGACTCAAAGTATAGTGAAGATGCACAGAATGGTCTCAATACCATAATTTCAAATACTGTTAATGGTGCCATTGCAGATCAGAACGCTGAGAATTTTAAAGGTGCTGCTCAAAAGCTAGAACAGGCGTACCAAATGAGTAAAAAAGATACCATATACTTATACTACGCAGCCTCAAATGCTGTAAATGGTCAGGATTATGATACTGCGCTTAAATATTATACGCAACTCAAGGATATGAAATTCCAAGGAAGAGAGCAGGTTCTTATTGCCACAAACGTTGAGACGGGAGAAGTAGAAGAGTTTGGAAATGCCGCAGAACGTGAGATAGCAGTACTTGGTAAAACTCATATCAAGCCGGACACTAAACTTACTGACTCAAAAAGCGCCGAAATTGCAAAAAACATAGCTCTTATCTACATCTCTAAAGAAGATAATGACAAAGCGTTACAAGCAATGGCAGATGCTCGTGCAGAAAATCCTGACGATATCTTATTACTCCGCTCGGAAGCAGATATCTATCTCAAAATGAATAAGATGGATAAGTATAAGGAAAGCATCGAAGAGGTTTTAAAATTGGCTAGTGAAGACGAAAAACCAGAATTATTTTACAATCTTGGAGTTAGTGCAGATCAGTTAGGTGATAAGGAACAAGCTATGTTGTATTACAAGAAGTCTATTGAGCTCAATCCGGATTATGGTAGTTCTTACAATAACTTAGCGGCTCTAATTTTATCTGGTGAGCAAAAGATTGTAGATGAAATGAATTCCCTAGGCACTTCAAAAGCAGATTTTAAAAAGTACGACGAGTTAAAAGTAAAGCGCGAGAATATTTATAGAGACGCTATGCCTTATCTCGAGAAAGCACTTGCAGCTAAACCACAAAACATTCAGGTGGCAAGATCTCTTTACGGAATCTATCAGCAGTTGGATATGCAAAGTAAGGCAGATACTATTAAGTCTAAAATAGACGCTCTTGAGGGAGGAGAATAATTGCCTTATTCTTTAAACAAAAAATCCAGTAATTTTTAAATTACTGGATTTTTTGTTTTGAATCTAGAATGAATATTAAACTTATTTCAAATAATTTTTTTAATTACTCTTAATTTGTGAGTGTGTCGTCTTAAATGAATATTATAAATCCCTGAATGATCTAAGCGATCTATTCGTACTTCACCGTGGGCGTGAATTATATAATTATCATCCATAATAATACCTACATGAGTTATATCCCCATCTGCATTATCAAAAAATGCAAGATCTCCTGCCTGACTTTCTTCTATAAAACTTAAAGGTTCTCCTTGCGAAGCTTGCTGTGAGGCGTCACGTAGTAATTTATGACCGTTGAGTCTGTAAACCATTTGTGTAAAACCGCTACAATCAATACCGAAAGGTGATCTGCCTCCCCATAAATATGGAGCTTTGATGTAAAGTAATGCTGTTTCAATAAGGTGTATCTTGTCTTTCCGCCCCGATTTTACTTGACCGTCGTAAGTATGCTCAAGAAGCGAAGTTGTCGATATTGTTGATCCCAAGACGGTCGTGACTAAAGATCCATCAGGAGTAGTAACAAATTGCACGGGATCTGCGGTTAAGGTTGTTTTTTGCGCTTTCGCGAAAGCGTAATCACTTTCATTAAGCTCCACATATTGTTTATTATCTACCCACCCCTCGTAATTATCGTGTGCAAGTCTAATCTTACTCCATTTCTTGCGCTGTTCTAAAACCTTAAAATACTCACCATAAAGTACTTGGTTTACGAGCTCACTGCGGTCTGAAGGTTCAGCTCGCATTGGGACGATACTAAGAGGACATATTCCGTAGCGCATACTTTATGAAACAGAAATTATTAAATATGATTTTCTATTACTATTGCAGAGGCGCCGCCACCACCATTGCAAATTGCTGCAGCACCAAGTTTTGCATTGTTCTGTTTTAGAACATGAATCAGGGTGATTAAGATTCTAACACCACTACATCCTAATGGATGACCTAGAGAAACTGCGCCACCGTTTACATTTACATTTTTATCTGTAAGACCTAGTAATTTCATATTTGCTAGTCCTACTACTGAAAAAGCCTCGTTAAATTCAAAAAAGTCTATATCATCTTGTGTTACACCAGCCTTAGCGAGTGCTTTGGGCAAAGCTTTCGCCGGAGCGGTAGTAAACCATTCTGGTTCTTGAGCAGCATCTGCATACCCCTTTATAGTACATAGCGGAGTAAGGTTTAGTTTTTTTGCTTTTTCTTCGCTCATAAGTATTACAGCTCCTGCTCCATCATTTATGGTAGAAGCATTTGCAGCTGTTACTGTACCATCTTTAGTAAATGCTGGTCGCAGCGCAGGTATTTTATCTATTCTAACGTTTGTAAATTCTTCGTCTGTATCGACAATGATATCATCACCACGACGTTGCGGCACAGCTACAGGAATTACTTCATCTTTAAACTTTCCTGCGTTCCAAGCAGCAGCACTGCGCTCATAGGACTGAATTGCATAACTGTCTTGATCCTCACGACTAAATTCATATCTAGAGGCACATGCATCTGCACATACTCCCATAGCGTTTCCGTCATAAGCATCTACAAGGCCATCTTTTTGCATTCCGTCTACAAAAGTCTGAGGCCCAAATTTATGACTATTACGCAAGTGAACATAATGAGGAATTAAGCTCATATTTTCCATACCTCCAGCAACAACAATTTCTGCATCGCCTACGAGTATTGCTTGTGCGGCATTGCTTACCGCTTTCATTCCCGATGCACAGACTTTATTTACCGTAGTACAAGGAACGGTTTCAGGAATACCAGCTCCAAGTGCAGCCTGTCTCGCAGGGGCTTGCCCAACACCAGCCTGTACAACATTACCCATATAAACTTCATCTACCAGTTTTGGGTCTAGGTTAATTTTATCCAAAGCACCTTTAATGGCCGAACTTCCTAATTTAGTAGCGCTTACGGAGGAAAGTTTACCTAAAAAGCTTCCTATAGGTGTTCTTACGGCGGCAACAATTACAACTTTTTTGCTCATATCTCAATTCCTATTTAAGGGTGTTTTCTTTTGCGAATGTAAGGAAAATTGACCTATTACATTTCTTGCTGATGTACTTTTAACCCTAACAATTCCCAGTTAAATTTTAGTATTTTTGAGATAGATAATCATCGCATGAAAAACTATCTCAAGTCCTTCTATAAACATCAAGACCTTCTTTATAAGTTATTACTAGTTGTTGCGAGTGCGGTTCTTATTGTATACACCTTACCTAAGAGTGGGAAGTTTCAGTATGACATTCAGAAAGGATTTCCCTGGTCTTACAATAATCTTTATGCTGACGATGACTTTGCCATACTAAAGAGTGAATCATCAATTGAAGAAGAAAAAAAAGCGGTTAGAGATAATGCTATTCTCTATTTTACTTATGATGAAGAAAAAGTTAATACAACGGTTAGTAAAGTAAAAGACGAAATAGCTTCAATAAGTAATGATTCTACACTAAAAAATCTAGGTAGTGACAAAAGTGAATTAGAAAAGTTTACGACCGATCTTCTTAATACTATATACGAGTTTGGTGTTATAGATCAAGCCTATAGTTTTAATGAAGAAAGACTTATTTACCTTCAAAAAGGAAATAAAGCATCTCAAATAACTTTGAGTCAGTTACGCACTACTGCACAAGTATCAAAATTCTTAGAAAATGAAATCGTCACATCTCCATATGCACCTCTTAAAGGTAAATTGCTCAAAGTGCTTTATGAAAATATAAAGACAAATGTTTCTTTTAATTCTGATCTGACAGAAGCAGCTATTAAAGATGGATTATCTAAAATAAGCCCAACGCGTGGTGTGGTGGCAAAGGGAAGTCGGATTGTCGCAAGAGGAGAAATTGTAGAGGGTGAAACATTACTTAAGCTACTGTCATTAAAGTCACAATATGAATCACAAGATTTTAGTGAGTCGACCTACAATTGGATTTTACTTGGTTATATTTTTTTAGTAATGCTAGCGTTAGTAATGCTGGTATTGTTTATAAAAACGTATCGATTTGAGGTTTATATGAACAATACGAAGATTACATTTATTTTCTTCAATGTGGTCTTAATGGTGTTGCTCACGACGCTTATTGTAAAACTTAAGCCTGAGTATGTATATGTTGTTCCTTTGTGTATACTTCCGCTTATTTTAAAAGCGTTTTTTGATGCACGATTAGGATTATTTACACACGTGATTACTATTTTATTGTTGGGATTTATTGTCCCAGATAGTTTTGAATACTTCTTTTTACAAGTGATTGCTGGTATTGTTACCATTCTTACAGTTCCAGAGCTTTACAAAAGAGCAAATCTATTTATCTCCGTAGGTCAAATTACTCTGGTATATATTATTGCTTATTTTGCTTTTCACGCTATACACGAAGGAAGTGTAGACAATTTAAAATGGGAAAATTTTGCAATGTTTGGACTTGCAGGTTTAGGGACGCTATTTGTACAGCCTTTGATATATGTTTATGAAAGAATTTTTGGACTTGTAAGTGATGTCTCGCTTCTAGAACTTTCAGATACAAACACAAAATTGCTCAAACAATTAGCAGATGATGCTCCAGGTACTTTTCACCATAGCCTTAATGTTGCAAATTTATGTGAGGCTGCGGCAAATGAGATTGGAGCAAATGCCATGTTGGTTAGGGTAGGAGCCCTTTATCACGATATAGGAAAAATGACAAATCCTACAGATTTTACCGAAAATCAAGCAACAGGAGTAAATAGCCACGAAGATTTATCACCTCAGGAAAGTGCCAGAATCATTGTAGATCACGTTATTAACGGGATAGAAATTGCAAGAAAAAATAAGCTCCCGGACCGCGTAATTGATTTTATAAGAACGCATCACGGGACGAGCACGGTTTATTATTTTTACATGAAAGCAAAGGAGGTTGATGACGATGTAAAACAGGAAGACTTTAGTTATCCAGGACCATTGCCCTTCAGTAAAGAGACAGCTATTTTAATGATGGCAGATAGTGTAGAAGCAGCAAGTAAAAGTTTAAAAAATCCTACATCAACCTTAATTGACGCTTTTGTCGAAAAAATTGTCAAAAAGCAAATGGATGAGGGACAGTTTCTTAATGCAAATATCACCTTTAAAGAAATCCAGCAGATTAAGAAAGTGCTCAAACGTAAGCTTAATAATATTTATCATTTAAGAATTGAGTATCCAGAATAATTTTTTTTGACTAATTAGAGGTGCGCTTTCGCGAAAGCGTAAAAAAAATCCCCACATCGCTGCAGGGCTCATATAATTTTAAAATACTCTTATCTCAATTTAGGGTAGCTCAAAGGATCAGCCTCGTGCATCATTGCATAAATTTTCTCAAAAATATCTTCTGCCGAAGGTTTTGAAAAATAATCTCCATCAGTACCATAGGCAGGACGATGTGGCTTTGAAGCGAGACACTCAGGCTTAGAATCTAAATACTGATAAGCATTTTGTTCATTAAGAATTTTATCTAGTAAATAAGCACTTGCTCCTCCTGGCATATCCTCATCTACTACGAGAAGTCTATTTGTTTTTTCAATACTTTTTACTACGTCGTGATTAAGGTCAAATGGCAGTAAACTTTGTGCATCTATAACTTCAATATCAATCCCTACAGCCACCAAATCCTTTGCAACTTCCTGAACGATACGCAATGTACTCCCATAGGAAAGTACCGTCATATCTACGCCCTCCTTTACGGTCTCGACAACACCGATTGGCGTTCTAAATTGACCGATATTAGTTGGTAAATTTTCTTTAAGGCGGTAACCATTTAGACATTCTACTATAAGTGCTGGTTCATCACTTTCTAATAGCGTGTTGTAAAACCCTGCGGCTTTTGTCATATTGCGTGGAGTAAGGATGTACATTCCTCGCAGTAATGCTATGATTGCTCCCATTTGAGAGCCGCTGTGCCAGATTCCTTCTAAGCGATGCCCTCTGGTCCGGACTATTAATGGTGCCTTCTGACGACCGTGAGACCTATAACGTAGTGTAGCGAGGTCGTCACTCATTATTTGTAGAGCATAGAGTAAATAATCTAAATATTGAATCTCTGCAATAGGACGTAGTCCACGCATTGCCATTCCTATACCTTGTCCAAGGATTGTTGCCTCGCGTATACCAGCATCTGCCACGCGTAAGTCTCCATATTTTTCTTGCAGTCCCTCAAGCCCCTGATTTACATCGCCTATTGCGCCTGAATCTTCTCCAAAAATTAACGTATTGGTATGGTTCCCAAAAATATGATCAAAATTATCTCGCAGAATTACTCTTCCGTCTACAAGATTTTCTTCTCCATACTCTGGTTTAATCTCTCTTACTAAAGTAGCATTAGACGCTGTCTCGCTATATAAATGAGCAGAGTATTGAGGCTGTACTGCGTCTATATATGTTGTAATCCAGGCTAAGAGTGCCTCTTTTGCTGTGCTGGATTCTCCGATAACAAATCGAAGAGATCTTCTTGCGATTTTGAGCAAATCAGATTTTAAAGGTTCTTTATTTTCTTCTAATTCCTTTAGTAAAGGTTTTAAAAAAACACCATTTGCACTTTCTTGTATTAGGTTCTTGATTAGACCTACTAAACTTGATTGTTCAGATTTTATAGGCTTCATAAAAGAAGTCCAAGCCTCTTTTTTGCCGTCGCGTACCTCTTTTTTTATTCCTTTTTCTATTTCCTGTAATTCCTCATCTGTAGCTAGTCCCTGACTTATTAGCCATTCTCTCATCTTTAGATTACAGTCGTGCGCTCTTTCCCACTCAAGACGATCCTCATCTTTATATCTCTCATGAGAACCAGAGGTAGAGTGTCCCTGCGGCTGGGTTAGTTCATTAACGTGTACGAGTACAGGAACGTGCTCATTTCTCGCGATGGCTCCTGCTTTTTCATAAGCTTCAACTAGTGCAGGGTAGTCCCAACCTTTTACTCGAATTATTTCGTAACCTTTTTCGGCCTCTGTGCGCTGGAATCCTGAGAGAATTTCTGATATATTTTCTTTTGTCGTCTGATGTCTTGCGTGTACAGAGATTCCATATTCATCATCCCATACATTAATAACCATAGGAACTTGCAATACTCCAGCGGCATTTATAGTTTCAAAAAACAGGCCTTCACTCGTGCTCGCATTACCTATAGTACCCCAAGCTACTTCATTACCATTGTCAGAGAAATTATCTTTATTTGTTGTGGCTACATTTCTATAAATTTTCGAAGCTTGTGCGAGTCCTAAGAGTCTAGGCATTTGCCCGGCAGTGGGAGAAATGTCTGCACTTGAGTTTTTTTGTTCTAAAAGGTTTTTCCAATTACCATTTTTATCAAGACTATGTGTGGCAAAGTGACCGCCCATTTGTTTTCCAGCACTCATAGGATCGTAATTAAGATCTGTATGAGCATATAATCCGGCAAAAAATTGAGTGATAGTTAACTCGCCTATGGCCATCATAAATGTCTGATCTCTATAATAACCAGATCTAAAGTCTCCATTTTTAAAAGCACGAGCCCAAGCAAGCTGTGGCACCTCTTTCCCATCTCCAAAAATTCCAAATTTTGCTTTACCAGTAAGAACTTCCCTTCGCCCCAGAAGACTGCACTCACGACTTGTCACAGCAACACGATAATCTTCTAGCACAGAGGCTTTAAAATCATCAAATGAAAGAGAAGCTTTGTGAGCAGTATTTGTCTTCATAATTAAATGGTTTTCAATCGCAAAAATAGGTTAAAAGAGTGTCCAATGCAATTCATAATATAGCTAAAATTTTGCATTTTTTTCACAAAAATGTATTTTTTGCTATTAATAATATAAGAAACAAATGTTTTTTGTGAAATCGTTAAGAAATCTATAATTAAGATAACTTTATTTTAAAGAACATAGAAACTTTGCAGTATTGAGATACAGGTTAGTACCACTTCCTAGTAAACAAACCTATAAGCGTATCAAAACTTAAAGAAACCGTAAATCGAATCTTTGTTTCGTAGTTAGGTTGCCCTATTTCCCATCCTAAATTTGAGTATACAGGGAAGTATAGTTCAAAATAGTCATCTAATAAACTCAATTGTACTCCAGAGTCATATAGAAAACGAGTATTTATTCCTTCATTTTTAACAATACCAAAATCTCCGTAAGCATAGATATACTTCCAGATTGTGGTACTTGCATTGGTGGTTAAGATCCAATCGTTTGCAAATGCTGGCTCTAGTTGGGATTTAAACCCACCTTCGGCGACGATGTACTGCTGGCTAAAAAGGCCAGTATCTTCAGATCTACCATAATAATTATAGTCAAAGAGATAATCGGTAGGCCTATCTAAAGCAAAGCTGAAAAAATCACCATTATCTCGAGCATTATTGTTTAGGAAAACGCCTCCAAAAAATCTGAGATTCAGTTGTCTATTATTTAAAAACAGTCTTCTATAAAAAGCGGTACTAGATACTTTGCTAAAATTCTTGGCTATTTGAAAATCAACATTATAATTTAAAACACTAATAATACCTCGTTTAGACTTGGTATAACGCAAATCAAACACACTATAATTGGGATCTTGATCTACTAAGCTCACATCTTCGTCTCTATCTACATTTACCCATCGCGCAGTAATACTTTGTCCTTCATCTAATCGTAAATCTCTTTTTCTGAAATCTAACCGTATAAATGGTGTATATTTTCTAAAGAATAAATCATCTGCATAAGAAAATCTACTTCCTGAGAAACCGTAACGTATCCTATGGAGCCTACTGTCCATTAAATTATGAGTGTATGAAAGTGATGCTTTGCCTACAATCGTGTTAGAACGAGCACCCCATTGCGGTTCTAATTTGTAGTTAAATTCTTTTCTTAGTAATGTCTTGTTATAAACCTTCATACCCGAAGTAAAGCCATCATATAAATTGTACTCAAAAACGGGCATAAAAAACAGCTGATTTTTGGACGGATTTTCTAAATCTTGGAGTAACTTGAATTGAAAGGGTTTGTTTAATCCTAAAAATGCGCCTGGCTTTTTATAGTTATCTCGTAAGTTGTATTCTGGAAGTGCTCTGTTATAATTTAAAACAAGCCTGTCTACACTATCCTTAGGTAACACTATTGTTTTTTTGTCTGTAATATTTTCTACCCAAGTTTTAGAGGTCAGAGTGTCATTCTTAAAAGCAAAGACAGATACGGGCATTTTGTTGTCTTTTTTGTTTTTTACATCAACATAGAGCGAGTCACCTAAAACCCTCGTTTTACCAAATTTGAAATCAATCTTTTTGCGGGTGTTTACAAAATCGTCAAAAAACCAATCTATATTTTTATCTGTTGCTTCTCTTAGAATTCGTTCAAAATCTGAAGTTTTAGAAGACTCAAGCTTAAAACTGTTATAGTACTTCTTAATACTTGAACTTATTTTTTCTTGTCCTATAAAGTCGCCTAAGTAAAATAAACCAGCACCACTTTTGTATTGATTTGCAATATTGAGATTAAATTTTATTAGGGAGTCTCTTGGTTTTGTGAGCGGCTGGTCTAAATTTAAACGAGCCATATGCATATATAGGAGATTGAACTGGTCATTAAATTCTAGATTAGAAGCATAAAACTGACGTACAAGCCAGTACTTGCTGAGACTTCCAACAACTTTTAAATCCGGATAAAACGTATCCATATAGGACTGCAACAAGTACGTCTTTATACCATCAACAGCCCATCGGTCGTACCTGGGGTTAATAAGCACGGTATTGTCTACATAATTATTAATTGTTGTTTTGAGCAGCTTTAGTTCGTACTGAAAGCCGTCAGGAAACGGTCTTATAAAATCAGGTAATTGATTGAGCCCGTAGACGGGATTCTCCCGGTAATCTAAATTAGATACTAAAATTTGTTTATGTGGGTAGCTACCTAATTCAGAATTTAAAAATCCGGCAATTCTATCTATGATTAAAGCACGGTTCTGAGGGGGTACTTGCTCATCCGTAATGTCTGTGATAATCGTCAAAAAATCAGTTTCTATAGATTCAAATTTTGATGACTTCCTTAAAAAGACTTTTGCATCTATCCGATTATTACCACTTAGACGAATAATTTTCTCTCCAGCGTTATATGAACTATTCATAACGGCTGTCTCAAGATCTGATATAAGAAAATAATCTTTAGGTATGGAGATGCTAATCTCAATATCGGTCTTAGGAATAAACCTGTCGTTTATATTCTTATTACTATAATATTGCCATCCATCATTGTAAGATGCTGGAGTCATAAACCAGTATCTTAAATTGTATTGCTCAGATTTTGTTACCCCATATCTAGTAAATTTCTCATCAGGAAGAATAACATCGTATTTGAGGAAAAATGTGCGACTTTCAGCTGGAGCAATCGCATTTTTAAATTCTACTTTGAGGATATCTGGATGATCTGCTGGTCGAGAATACACGAGTGAATCTCCTTGCGATTGCACGGATTTTACATTTGTAAATCCTCTATCTTCCATTTTGGCAAGATGGAAGGATTTGTCATAGTTTTCGGCAAATCGTTGGGCTAGGGGAGTAGTCTTGCTAGAAAAGCTATTTGCCCAGTCGGTAAGGTATAGGCTATGTAGAGTATCCTTACTTTCATTAACGTAGGTTAATTGCTGCTGTAACTCAATAGTTTTCGACTCAGGAATCAATCGCGCGGTAATATTTATCCTGTGCTGCGATAGTAATACAGTAGGAAGTACTAAAAAGAGAAGAAAAATGAAGTTTAAACGTGCGTTCACCTAGTTTTAATAAATTTTAAAAGTGTGTTGTCATTTAATTTGAGGTAATAAACACCATCTGCCAGAAAACTTGTATCCATGGACAAACGTTCGGCTGTAGTTTTAAATTGCATTAATTGTTGTCCTACAGTGTTGTATAAAATAATAGACTTGTTTGTATACGCTTTCGCGAAAGCAATCTCAGCCACATCACTCACCACATTACCCCGCACAAACCAAGCCGACTTTTCATCCTGAACCACATCTACCGAAAGAAACTCCTCTGAAATTTCAAGCTGTGCGATTACGGGTAAGTGGTCGCTCATTTGGTACAGTAACTCTCGCGTAGCCAGTGTATAGTCGCCACCGCAGTCGCTACTATCTATCCGGTCATTAAAGCAGTTGCTGTTATTGCCAAAGGCCTTGTAACTCCCATCCACATAGCGAAGTGACGCATCCTCGTCAAAGGTGTTATCCGAAAGTAAAATAAAATCGAAACGGGAATCCAGACCTCCACCTGCGCCAAAATCATCAAACTCATCATTACTTATCCTCGTGCTCTGTGTGTGTAAAAACTCAAAGCTGGAGTTGTTATTCCAGTCGCCGGGACTATCTATGGGATCTGTAAGTGCAAACTCACCAGAACTATTGATAAGCTCTTGATAAGCAGGCTCATCGCTGGTATAAAGATTAAGATCCCCAGCAAAAATTACGGTATCATTTGGGTCTAGCTCGCTCAGATACTCCGTAAACTGCTCTACCATATCAAAACGTAGTAACTCATTTTGCGCGCCTTGACTCGCTTTGAGGTGTGCGACAAAAACCTCCATAAATAAAGGTTCACTTGCCGTATTTTCTACAATTACCCTAAGTCTATATCGGTTAATATCTCGCACGGAGGTCTCGATGATGTCCGTAAGTACTAACTCAAATTTGTTGCGATTATAATACAGCAGTTGTTGCAAGTCTGCACCGCTCGATGTATTATTAAAATATGGCGCCTGATTGTAAACATCATTAAAAGCGTTCAAGCTATTATCCAGAATGTCACCTCCAGCATCTTCAGACTCTAGCTCGCATATCATAAAAATATCTGGATTCATTTCGGCGACAATATCTTGTAAGATTACCTCCCGATTATCGGGCGGGGCACTCGGATAGTTGAGCACATTATAAAATGCAAGATTTATGGTCTCTTGCGCTTGTACAAGAGTGCCTAAAGAAATGAAAAGTAATGCAAAAAAGTATTTCATAAAGAGGAGTACGCTTTCGCGAAAGCGGAAAAAACATTAATACTTACGTAACTACTAGAAGTTTGGACTTAATTTATATTCATCATAAAACTTGTTAAGCACCTCAATCACTTCATCAGAAGTATCTACCAGATGAATCAAATCAATATCCTGTGGACTGATATTCTGAAAGCTATCGAGTAAAGTCGTCTTTACCCACTCGAACAAACCGCCCCAAAAGTCTTTACCTACAAGGATAATTGGGAATTTTTGAATCTTATTGGTCTGTATTAAGGTGATGGCCTCAAAAAGTTCATCCAGTGTTCCAAATCCTCCAGGCATCACCACAAAACCTTGAGAATACTTTACAAACATCACTTTGCGCACAAAGAAATAGTCAAAATCAAGACTCTTATCTGGATCTATATAAGGGTTGTCGTGTTGCTCAAACGGTAAATCTATATTAAGTCCTACAGAAGTTCCACCAGCAAGGTGCGCCCCACGATTTCCTGCTTCCATAATTCCTGGGCCACCGCCTGTGATAACTCCGTAGCCATTTTCTACAATTTTCTCAGCGACCTCTACGGCAAGTTTGTAGTACTTATGATCGGGCTTAGTACGCGCACTTCCAAAAATGGACACGCAAGGCCCGATGCGACTCATACGCTCAAAACCGTTTACAAACTCTCCCATAATCTTGAATATGGCCCAAGAGTCGTTAGTTTTATTTTCGTTCCAGCCTTTTGGTCTCGTTTCGTTTCTCATAATATTGCTTTTCTGACAAGGCGATTGCCTTAGTTCATTTCTTTCTTTAAAAACTTTGCAGTATAACTTTTCTTATCCTTAATGACTTTTTCGGGAGTTCCTTGTGCAACAAGTTGACCTCCGCCTTTTCCACCCTCGTAACCTATGTCTATAATATGGTCTGCCATTTTTACGACGTCCAGATTGTGCTCAATGATAAGGATTGTATTTCCTTTATTCACTAATTTATTGAGAACATCCATTAAAACTCTAATATCTTCAAAATGTAGTCCCGTAGTAGGCTCATCGAGAATGTAAAATGTATTTCCTGTGTCTCGCTTACTTAATTCTGTTGCTAGTTTTATACGCTGTGCCTCTCCACCAGAAAGGGTGGTAGATTGCTGTCCTAAGGTAATATATCCTAAACCAACATCCTTTATGGTTTTAAGTTTTCTGTACAATTTTGGAATGTGCTCAAAGAATTCTGTTGCCTCGTTAATGGTCATTTCCAGCACATCTGCTATAGACTTTCCTTTGTAGCGTATTTCTAGGGTTTCTCTATTAAAACGTTTTCCCTGACAGGTTTCACACTCCACATAGACATCTGGAAGGAAATTCATTTCTATCACGCGCAGTCCGCCACCTTTACAGGTTTCACAACGACCGCCCTTGACATTAAATGAAAAGCGACCGGGCTTATAACCGCGTATGAGAGCCTCTGGAATTTTGGCAAAAAGACTTCGCACTTCGCTAAAAGCCCCAGTATACGTAGCAGGATTTGAACGTGGTGTTCTCCCAATAGGCGATTGATTAATGTCTATTACCTTATCACAATTATCGAGCCCCTTGATGCTTTTATACGGCATCGGTTTCTTTACGCCATTAAAATAATGAGCATTCATTATAGGGTAGAGGGTCTCATTTATTAAAGTAGATTTTCCGCTTCCAGAAACTCCAGTAACGGCTATCATTTTACCCAAAGGTATTTTTATAGAAACACTCTTAAGATTGTTTCCCGTAGCTCCTTTGAGCTCAATAAACTTACCATTGCCTTCACGTCTTTTTTCTGGAACAGCAATTTCTTTTTCGCCATTGAGATATTGAGCGGTAAGCGTGTGGTGCTTAAGAAGTTCCTTAGGAGTACCCTCACTTATTATCGTCCCACCGTACTTTCCTGCACGTGGACCTATGTCTATCACGTGATCTGCTCGCTCAATCATATCCTTATCGTGCTCTACGACAATCACAGAGTTTCCAATATCTCGTAGCGAAATAAGAGAGTTTATCAATTTCTCATTATCACGCTGGTGCAACCCAATACTAGGCTCATCTAAAATATATAATACTCCTACGAGCTGAGAACCTATTTGTGTAGCAAGTCTGATTCGTTGTGCCTCACCACCAGATAATGATTTGGAACCTCGGTTAAGCGATAAATAGGTTAAACCTACATCCACAAGAAACTGAATACGGGTTCTTATTTCTTTTGTCACCTCGGACGCAATAGCCATTTGCTTTTCAGAAAGTTGTACGTCCAGCGTACTAAACCATTCTTGAAGCTCAATGATATCCATCATTGCAAGGTCTGCGATACTCTTATCTGCTACTTTGAAGTAGAGCGACTCTTTTCTCAATCGAGACCCTTCACAAACAGGACAAGAAATTTTGTCCATATATCCCTTTGCCCAGCGTTTAAGCGAGGTCGAGTCTGCATTATTAAAGGTACTTTCTATAAAGTTTGCAACACCTTCAAAGTCTATTTTATAATCTCTAGTAACTCCCAATGCTTTAGACTGAACAGAAAATTCTTCATTTCCTCCGTAAAAGATAAATTGTAGGGCATCTTTTGGAATTTTTTCTATCGGGTCAGTAAGTTTAAACTCGTAACGGTCTGCAATGAGTTGAAGTTGTTTAAAAATCCAATTGTTCTTATAAGGCCCGTGGGGCTCTAAACCTCCGTTTTTAATCGATAACTTTTTATCAGGAATTATTTTATTTGGATTCACCTCATAGAGTTCTCCTATACCATTGCATTTAGGACAAGCACCTTTTGGAGAGTTAAATGAAAAGTTATTTGGTTCTGGATTAGGATAGGATATTCCAGTAGAAGGACACATTAAGTTACGGCTAAAGTAGCGCACTTCGTTATTATCTTGATCCAGCACCATAAGCACATCGTCACCGTGATACATTGCTGTATTAATACTCTCACTTAATCGTTTATCATTATCCTCAGTATCTGTAATCGCCAGTCTGTCCACTACAATCTCGATATCGTGCGTCTTGTAACGGTCTATTTTCATTCCCTTTACAATATCTCTCACTTCACCATCTACGCGGACTTTTACAAAGCCTTGTTTAGCGATTTGTTCGAAGAGTTCACGGTAATGTCCTTTTCTAGATCTTACCGTGGGAGCGAGGATATTTATGCGCTTCCCTTTAAATATTTCAAAAATGAGTTCCTTGATTTGCTCATCGCTATAGCTTACCATTTTCTCTCCCGTGTTGTAACTGTAAGCATCACTTGCACGGGCATAAAGTAGTCTTAGAAAATCGTAAATTTCTGTAATCGTTCCTACGGTAGAACGTGGGCTCTTGCTGGTAGTTTTTTGTTCTATAGCAATAACAGGGGAGAGGCCTTGTATTTTATCTACATCTGGACGCTCCAACCCACCTAGAAATTGTCTGGCATAGGCAGAAAACGTTTCGATATAGCGACGTTGACCTTCGGCATAAATAGTGTCAAAGGCTAGTGAGCTTTTTCCACTTCCGGAAAGTCCTGTGATAACCACCAGTTTATCCCTGGGAATCATCACGTCAATATTCTTCAGATTATGGGCACGAGCCCCGTATACTTCTATAAATTCTTCAGTCACAGCAATTTTTTACAAAACCTCAAATTTACGGAGAAGGGAGCACAAAATAAAGGCGAGTACTACTTAAGCAATTGTTAATTGTGAGGCGTATTTTGCATTTAAAAAGTTTGAAAGATGAGATAAATGCTCTTGAAACTAGCTTATTGTAAATTTCGCGAAAGCGTACCTATAATCATTTCCTATTAATCTCCTTAATTACATAGGGATATATACCCAAAACAACAAACATGAAGATGCTTAATACGGTGCTTATGGAGAGAAATGCGTAAAATTCATTTAGCTTTAAAAGCATTGTAGAAAGGGGCAAAAAAACACCTAAAAGGGTGGTAGCAAGCAACAAAACATATACGGCATTTACGATCTTAGGCAGTCGTTTGTGGGATTGCATTGTTAAGGAATGCAATCGCGGAATGATATCTTCAGACATTTGCTCGCCTACCTTAGAAAGGAGCTCCTCACTAAAGCCCATATCTTGATATTTTTGAGCATCTATTTGTATCGCAAGGTTTGTGATTTTATCCTGATGACGTTCGTAAACCCTTTGGACTTCTAGCTCATCTTTAAAATTAGTGTATTTGTACCCAAAGTAATACCACAAGCCAGAGCCACACTTATGTTCCACCCATTTTGATAATATATTCTTGTCATAAACACGTGGGTTAGAGTAACCCTCCACGCGTGTTTTTGAGGGATCATTGAGTAACAGGGACTTTGCCTCTAGGTAAAGATTTTCTGTCTCCCCGTAGCGGTTGTTTTCTTCAATAAATTCTAGCGCAATTTTAGAACGACCTTTATAAAATTCCTTCATTTGGAAGTAGTTCAAGTCTGCAAACTCCTCATCTATATATTCTTTTAACCCCGGATTCCAAACTTTAGAACGCAGGAGTACATCGATAAGGTCTCTAAAATGATGTAGTTTTTGTGTAAGGCTTGATATCTCTGCGTTTAGATTACTGCCTTTAAAACGTGCTTGATTTACCTTCGAAAAAATAAAAGCAATAAAAACAAATACGAGAATGATGCTTATAAAACTGACAATGAGAAGGATACGGTTTAATAATTCAGAGTCAATATAATCTGGAGGAAGATAAAAGTATAGGCCATAGAGAATTGCCAAACACAAAAGCCCACTCACAAGAGCAGGAATTTTGGGCACAACTAGTTTGACAAAATTAAGAAATTTCATTTAAAAACTTCATTATCAATAAGTTGGGCTTATTTGCTAATGCAGAACTTGAGCGAATTAACGAAAAACTTTTCGATGTACAAAATGGAATCGTTCAATGACACAGTTTTTGGCACTTCAGGCTAAAACGGGGCTGTTATAAAAAGGTTAATCATTCTTTTGGAACATTGCAATTCAAGTACCTTTAACATACTGAAAACACTAACCATTTTTATGAAATATACTATACTAGGGATGACCATTATGGTCGCCAGTTTCTTTGTGTCTACTGTAAATGCGCAAGACCTTCCCGTCGCTTCTATAAAAAAGCAAATTGAACTTTATAAGGAAAATTATAGAGGGCCTTACAAACAAATTGAGTGGTTCTGTAAAGATGGAACCCGCCGTGATTCTAAAGACCCTTGTCCAGATAAAATAGGCGGTGGCGTACAGCACGCCAGTTACCGCGACGACCTAAAAGACTTGGGAAATAAGTATCACTTATTTTTTGCAGATATTCTTACAAATACGGATAAAGAAGATTTCTGGGACAGCTCTAACAACCACAGCCGTTTAAAACAATACCAACTTGCAAGATACCTAGCAAGTGTAGATGATGGCTGGGTACAACGTAAATCACAATACTACCGTGGTGCCGTTCAATCAGAAGATGAGGAAGCTTGGGGTATTGAGTTTTATCAATGGTTATTAAGAGATGATGCCCGCTTACGCGAAAATTATTACCTACTTAGACAATCCCTGAGAGATATCCCGCACGACGGCGATAGCAACCTAGCACAAGCAATGCGCAGTCAGTCTAAAACGATTGCCGAAGAGTTTCCAAAATTTATGGAAGCTAGAATAAAAATCCACGGAAAACCGGATGTAAGTGATATTCAGATGGTGCAGGAATTTCGCGCAAGGAATAAGGATAAATTTTCTCCCGCAATTGCCAAAGAATTTGATGCGCTGGAAAAAACGATGAAAGAGTTTTACGCGCCTATTGACTTCACGGCACTCAATGCCCAGCTTAATAAAATCAAGTCTGATGATGTTTTAGTAAGCAGAGTTAAAACTTTTCTAGAAAATGGGTCAAAAGATCAAGATGCTAAAAAACTCGTCACCGAAATTGCAGACGTGCTCTGTTACATCCGTCAGGATATTACTTCATTATCCAGAGCAAGTGATAAACTTCAAATGCTAGACCTTACTAATGAGCTCGAAGATATCTTATTATTAAAAATGCAGGAGTGGCAACCAGAAACACTAGGCGATTTATTGCAAAAAATAGAAACCCTCAGTTACGCCACCGCTGGTACAGGACTTGTTGAGCTAGGAGAGTGGTATGCCATAGAGCCCTATCTCGTCGCCGAAAGCTACCACGAGGATAAAAGCGTAGCCCAACTCAATGATTTTCTAGCAACCTCAAGAGGAATAGTGGAGTGGAGCGCCGCTCAGGTAAAAGCAAACTATCAAGATGTTGTAGAACGCTACGCGCAGTTCGAGCCTAAAGCACACGGCTTTATAGATGATCGTGTTCGGTCGTCTGTGGCGCTGGACTTAGGAGAAAGTGTGAGTAAGTTAGGAGCCTTTATAACTAAGTACTCAGGACTTGAAAATAAAGTTATGGATATAAACGGCCAAGCTTCTGTAAGGGGATTGAATCCTGGATATGCTTATGGCGAGCTCGTTGTAGTGCAGGGAACTCCAGAAAACATTGAGGTCGATACAGAGAAGATTTATGTTTTTGAACGACCACCATCAGACTTAAAACCTGTAGCTGGAATTATGACGGTTTCTGAAGGGAATCTTGTGTCCCACGTACAGTTGCTGGCGCGAAATTTAGGGATTCCTAATGCGGCCTTATCGCAAGGAAATCTTGAAGACTTGATGGAATATAGTGGTAAGAAAGTTTTTTACGCCGTCTCAAACAGAGGCAACGTAATTATCAAAGCAGAGAAGGATATGGATGAGCAAGAACTCGCTTTGTTTTCAAAGAAAGAACGCTCTACAAACCAAGTTACTGTTCCCGTAGAACAGATAAAACTCGACCAGACAAGCGTGATTAATATGCGCGACATAGATGCCAGCGCCTCTGGAAAATTGACGGGTCCTAAGGCAGCCAATTTGGGCCAACTCAAGAAAATGTTTCCAGATCAAGTAGTTGAAGGACTTGTAATCCCTTTTGGGATTTTTAAAGATCATATGGACCAAAAGATGCCTAATTATGAGGGCTCTTATTGGGGTTTTCTTAATGACGCTTTCGCGAAAGCGGAAAAACTCAAAAAAGACGGTGCTTCTTCTAAAGAAGTTGAGGACTTCCAGCTAGGAGAGTTGCAACGTTTAAGAGGCGCCATTGCACAGATGACATTAAAACCATCTTTTATCCAAAACCTAAAGGCAGATTTTCAAAGCGTGCTCAAAGCTCCTATGGGAAAAGTCCCTGTGTTCCTACGTAGTGATACAAATATGGAGGATCTAGAAGAGTTTACTGGTGCTGGACTAAACCTTACACTATTTAATATTCTGGAGGAAGAACGTATTCTCAAGGGAATTAAAGACGTTTGGGCTTCTCCATACACAGAGCGTAGTTTTAAGTGGAGACAGCAATACTTAAGCAATCCAGAAAATGTATTTCCTTCTATTCTCATTATCCCATCGGTTGATGTGGAGTATAGTGGGGTGATGATAACAAAAGGAATCAACTTGGGGACAGATGATGATTTGACTATCGCTTTTAGTCGTGGGGCAGGAGGAGCTGTAGACGGTCAGGCCGCCGAGACAAGACTTGTAACAACCACAGGGAATAGACTGTTGTCGCCTGCGAGGCAGAGTGACTATATAAGATTACCATCAACAGGTGGAACGGCCAAGAAAACCGCCACGTTTGAAAATGAAATTTTAAATGAGCAGAATATTTCGGACATTAGAGCGATTGCCTCCGCAATACGGAAGCGACTTCCTGAGATGACAAATTCAGATTATAAAGGCGCTTATGATGTTGAGCTGGGATTTGAGAATGACAAATTATGGTTGTTCCAGATTCGTCCATTTGTCGAAAATAAGAATGCAAAAACCTCAGAATACTTAGAATCTATTTCTCCAGAGATAGATAATGACTTTTTAATAACTCTAGATGCACCCATTAAATAATGAAAACTAAACTAATTATAATACCCGCGATTTTAATTTCGGCACTGTTTCTAATGTCTTTATATCCTATAGATGGATATGATCGCACGGGAATCAAACGCCTCTACCGCCTTCAGAAAATGGAGATGGATAGTATAGATAACAAACGTATTCCTGACGGAGCTTATAAAAAGCTTGCAGATATTAAGCTGAATTTGCTTTCGCGAAGGCGGGATAGTGCTTCTGCATTACTTATAGAAGATCCTGAATTTTCTCGTGCCGTGCAACGTATTACTCCAGGCGGAGCATATTCACTGGCTATTCTAGATATGTCTAATCCAGATAGCTTAAAATATGCAGACCATCGTGAGAATGTAGGCTACCAGCCTGGAAGTGTAGGAAAAATTGCTGTACTAGCGGCCTTATTTACGGAGCTTCACAAGGTATATCCGGACTCGGCAGATTTTGACTTACGAATGGGTTTAATTTGTAATAAGCGCGTAAAAGCAAGGTACTGGGGGACGGGTGACCATCATACAATCCCAATTTATGACATAGAAAAGGATAAACTAACAAAGCGTCAGGTAGTAGCAAGTGATGAATTCTCTGTAATAGAATGGGCCGACCATATGGTTTCTGTAAGTAATAATGGTGCAGCGAGTGTGGTGTGGAGAGAAGCAATGTTGATTTCTCATTTTGGCAAAAAATACGCAGATATTACAGAAGAGGAAGCTGAGGCTTATTTTAAAGATACTCCACGTGACTCATTAACAGATCGTGCAAATCGTATCGTGAATGACCCTCTGCGCAAACTTGGAATTTCTAGTGATGAATGGCGTCTAGGTAGTTTCTTTACCGGTGCTGCAAATAAGTACGTAGGTGATAAAGGTGGGAGCACAGGCACACCAATAGGACTTATGAAATTCTTAGTAAGCCTCGAACAAGGAAATGTAATTGATGAGCAGAGTAGCCTCGAGATGAAGCGCCTACTGTATATGACCGATCGCAGAATACGTTATGCTCGCGCACCACAGCTAGATGATGCTGCAGTGTATTTTAAATCTGGTAGTTTTTATAAATGTGACAGAGTAAAAAATCCTGATTGTAGCGCGTACGCAGGTAATGTTTACAACTATATGAACTCCGTAATCATTGTAGAGCAACCTAATGGTAAGAAGTACATCTGTTGCTTAATGACTAATGTTCTTAATAAAAATAGTGCTGGAGCTCACATGTATTTAGCAAGTAGCATCGATAAGCTTATAAATCCTAAAGAATCATAGGAGTAACATAGCTCATAAAATTGAAAGCGAGATTGTAATCTTTATAGTCTCGCTTTTTTATTTATTTGTTTTCAGCATTTAACGCTGTCACAGCGCGCTTTGCTAATTTTCTTATCTGCTTGTCTTCGTGATATTGCAGCCTACTAATCTGCTGAAGGTATTGGCTATCTTGTAAATGAATTATAAGGTTAAGTAAGGCTAGTTTCATACGTTTGCCACGATTTGCTAGTAAAGATTTTATAATCTTACTTTCGTTCTCTATTTCTAAATCAAAGCTCGCAACCTGAATATCATTATCTTCGATAACCGTATATTCTAAAAGGGGAAGAATGTTACTCTTTAATTTAATGTGAAGTAGATTATCCAGAAATTCAATGGCGTTAATCTTTGCTTCTTTATCGTTGCTTTTAACACCAAAGTAAGCCGCCTTTATGTCTTCCTGATTATACCGCAAACTCAGTAGCGTAAATACACTATCTAAACTCTGATTAAGTTGGTCTCGTAATACTTGAACAATAGTCTCACGCGCAACAAGTATTTCTGTTTCTTGGTCTGTTATTTCTTTACTCAATTCAGTATTATTCAGCAATTGACTGAAGGTGGCTAAAGCAACGATAGTATCTTGGTAAAACTGACTTTCACTTAAAATCAATTTAGTAATACGGCGTCTGTCTATATTTATATTAGCATTTGTACGCTGTAATTTTTGCAATGATTTTGAAGCGTGGCGTCGTGTGATAACGTCTTTGCTTAACAGAAACTTATACAGTACTCTTACGGAATCTTGGGTGTTAAAAGACGCAACAACCTTAGGCAGATATCGTCTTACCTCTGTGTTAAATACCTCATCATTTTCTAGTTTTAAGATTGCTGTAGTTATTTCTGGACCATAAGCAGTTAAGCTTTTTATAGCTCTTTTTCTAAATTTTTTAAATTCAAGGAATGGTAATAGTTTATGAATAAAAACTGGATCTGCAGTAATGCCAGCAGCTTTAATAGCACTCTTTACGACAGCATCATTTTTATTTCCGAAGTGTATTGAGATAAAATAATAATAATCCTTAACTCTGGCATAGGCGATTGTTAAGAGAAGTTCCTCGGTTTCTTCTACATTTTCAAGCCCTTCGGGAGTAGAGAGGATATCTATTCTTTGCTTGATTCGTTTTAAAAGGTCAAACTCGATGCCCAAACGTTTATTGGTCTGAGCATCTTTAGCAAGACAAAGTAGAGCTGCTCTAGCAACAGAAGGATCCTTGTGATCAAGATAGTCTCTAAAGATATTGCGGTCATCTATTTTTGTATGATGCAAGAGGTATTGGAGTGCGCCAATAGTAAGATCGTCGTTTTTGAGTTTAAGAAATGACTGCACTTTTCTTACTGCTGTTCCTTCCCTATAAGAATATAGTTGATCAATGGCAGCAAGTTTAACAGCCGTGGAAGGGTGATCTAATAACTCAATGATTTGATTTTGTAATGGTTTTAATTTTGTAGTTCCAATGCGGTCAAGTAAAATTAAAATTTCGGATTCATTACCTTGTGATAGAACTCTTCTCGCCGAAGTAATCGTTGTTTCTCTTCGAGATTTGTTCTTTATCTTATCTTCAACAAGGCTTTCAAGATTTTTCCTAAACGATGAGAAGTAGGCATCTCTCAATTTATAAATGAGAATAAGCCAGACAAATAAAAAGAGTAAAATAAGAACTGACACGAAAAGTGTTCCCAACTCCATTCCTCTAATCCCAAAAATAAGCAAGAAGCCAGCAAGACCCGTTGCAACACTATCTACAACGATGTCTATAAAAGACTTTGCTTGGTTCTTAATAGCGTAGGGGATGGGAAGAATAGAAAGTTCTGCTGCGGCTTTATTAATAGACTGTTTAAAACTACCGTCGAGACCTTTAATGATTATTAATACCCAGAGTTCTGGAACAGTAATAAATAGAAGACAGCCCAGCGCTATTCCCAAGGGCAAAATTAGCATTGTAGAGGTAACACCTAGATAGCCCAGTACTCTGTTAGTTGCAAAAAGCTGTATTAAAAGAGCAATTACGTTAAACGTAGAAAACCAAAAACCCAAGAAAGATGCTAACTCGTCAGAATCTGGAATTGCCCTATGTGCAAAATCTGAAAATTGGAAATCTACAAGTTTAGCAACAAGAACTCCCACACCTATTATAAGAGCTGTATAAAGTAAATGTTTTGACCTAAGAATTAGCTGAAAAGCGTGTGTGTCTGGTGTTGATTCCTCGTGTATTTTCTTCTTTCTTGCGTAGACAGAAAGCTCTTTTAATCGCATCTTCCAAATGCGAAACAATATAGGAATGCAACCCAAAGTAAGTATTGCTGCAATGAATATAGAAACCTTATTCCCAAAGTTTGCTGAGACTAGCGTAGTAAGGTATCCACCAAAAATTCCTCCAGCTATTGCCCCAGCTCCTATAAATCCAAATAATCGCTTAGCCTCCCGAGCATTGTAAACCATATTTGCGAGTATCCAGAATTGCGAAGTGATCACAACAGCAAATAGTGAAATTAGGACGTAATAAAAATAGAGCACCCACACTTCTAGAAATCTTAAATGCAGGGCAACACTCAAAAAGATAAAGAGTAATGCAAAACTTAATAGGGAAATAGTAGCAACCCTACGGAAAGAATATTTTCTAATTGCCTTATTATAAAAGTAAGAACTCAATATGGCGACTATAGCTACGAGCAGGTATCCATACGGTAAACTATCTGCACCTAGGGCAGACAGAAATAATGCGTTTACCGAGGGCTTCACAATGAGCAACACCGTGATTACAAGGAATATGTACAATTGCATAAAAAAAGAGATAGTGATTTCACCATCTCTTATGTCAAATGCTTTCTTGTAAAGCCTCTTTAGCATTAAAATATTGTCAAATTAGTTATACGCTAAAGAACGTGATTTTTTCATTACTTTTTCTAAAGGGATAACTAAATCTCTTACAATTTGCTCGCCATTTGCATCATCTATTAACGCAACTAAAATATATCTGCGCTCGGGTCCCCAAACGAGTACGGAATCAGAGTGATAGTTTTTCCAAGAACCTGATTTTCTGTACAAATCTGCTTTTGGCGCAATTTTATCAAGTGTATTTACAAATTTGTGGTGTAATGCAGGATCTTTCATTATGTCCAGCATCTGCTTAGAGCGCTTAGGACTTACCAGATTTCCTAAAACGAGTTGATAATAAAAACTACACACTTGTCTCGCAGTTGCAGCGTGGCTTAGCCCCTTCATAGGCTCAGGATGTCTTTTGCCTCCAGCCGCATAACGCTTGCCTACCCATAAGCCACCACCTACTTCCTCATCATATAATTTAAGCTGATCACTACGTAATACTGACTCGATTTTATCATAACCTACACGATCTATCATTCTAGTAGAAGCCGCATTATTAGACTTACTAATCATAAGGCGCATGTCTTTTCGAATCTCTTTAGAATCTTTAAGTTCACCCTTATCAATGGCATCCATCGCAGCTAGTAGTATGGCGATTTTGGGAAGACTTGCTGCATACATCATAAATTCGTCATTTATACCAGCGTATTCTATATTGTCTAAATTGCTCAAATCTACAATCCCAACAGACATTCTGTTTGACCTAACGAGGCTTTTCCACTGCGGATTCTTATTTATTTCTTGAGATAACAGCTCTTTTAAAATTGGACTTTCATAAGTCTCAAGAGGCTCAACACTATCCACTTCCACAGGAAGACTCTGAGCAGTTGCAAAAGAACAAATTAACACGCCTATAATGAGCGTTATATATTTCATAGTGGTTTGTTTTATTAGGTTAATATAAAGTATACAAAAAGGTTGCCAAATATACTAGCAAGAACTGTTATAATATTCCCAAAACGTCATATGAATCACTATATTATTTTTCCGCTTTCGCGAAATTTATACGCAACTCGTTTTAGTAGCCGAAAACCTCCTAAAACCCCACCGCTGTATCATCACCACGACGGTCTGCACCACCCTCTAGAGACCCATCTGGAAGAACCAAAATTCCATCTACCTTTCCGATAATGGGAGAGTCCTCTTGATTTATGTTATACCCTTTTGCCGAAAGATTTTTAAGCATCTCTTGGTCAAAACTATCAGGTTCAAACATTACCACATCTGGTAACCATTGATGGTGAAAGCGAGGAGCGTTCACGGCCTCTTGCATACTCATTTCAAACTCGTGCACGTTAAGTATCGTCTGCATCACAGAGGTGATTATGGTAGAACCTCCTGGTGTTCCTACGGTCATCCAGAATTTACCATCTTTCTCAACCAGAGTAGGTGTCATACTGGATAGCATTCTTTTTCCAGGCGCGATAGCATTTGCCTCTGCACCTATAAGTCCAAACATATTAGGCACACCCGGCTTTGCCGAAAAATCGTCCATTTCATTATTTAGGAAGAAGCCAAGCTCGTCTACATATAATTTAGAGCCATAAGCGCCGTTAAGCGTTGTAGTTACCGCAATGGCATTCCCAAACGAATCGACTATGGAGTAGTGAGTTGTTTCCATGCTTTCATAGCCCGGTAATTTTCCGTGTTCCAGATCGCTGGAAGGCGTCGCCTTATCCCAAGAGAAATCATCCATTCTGTTCTTATTATATTTCTCCGAAATCAGCTCGGCTACAGGAACGTTTACAAAATCAGGATCGCCCAGATAGAAACTACGATCTGCGTAGGCTCTGCGCTCTGCTTCGGTGATGAGTTGGATGGTCTTTTCTGTATTGTGTCCGTATTGAGATACATCATAAGGCTCGATGGATTCAAAAATTTGTGCCATTGCCACGCCTCCAGATGATGGCGGGGACATTGATATTATTCTGAGATTATCGTAGTTAAAGATAACGGGATCCCTCCATTGCGCCTCGTAAGCTTGTAGATCTTCAACAGTCATTATACCACCTTTGGCCTGAATATATTCCACCATTTTCTGTCCAGTTTCTCCACCGTAAAATTCGCTCTTTCCATTTGCGATGATGCGCTCTAAGGTTTCGGCTAGGGCGGTGTTTTTAATGGTTTCCGCTTTCGCGAAAGCGGTACTATAAAGCATCGTACTGTCACCGTTCACCTCTGTAAATACAGGAGCATAGTGTTCAAAGCGCCTCGCTTGATTCTCGGTAACCACATAACCGTTACGTGCCAGATCAACAACAGGTTGCAATAATTTTTCAATAGGCAAGGACCCAAACTTCTCGTGAGCAGCAAATATTCCCGAGATTGTCCCTGGAACACCCACCGCCATTGCACCTTCTGTACTTAGCTTGGGAATTACGTTGCCCTCTTCATCTAGATACATTTCCTTGCGAGCCGCGCCTGGAGCTTTTTCACGATAATCTAGTGCTCCTACTTCGCCCGATGTTGTTCTATACACCATAAAGCCACCACCGCCTAAATTACCCGCAAAAGGATAGGTGACTGCGAGGGCCATTTCTGTCGCAACCATCGCATCAAAGGCGTTACCACCCTGCTCCATGATGGCAGAGCCTATTTTTGAGGCCTCTTCACGTGCAGAAACGACCATCGCTTTCTGGGTTATGAGTCCACGTTTTGTTTCTTTTTTAGGATTTTCGGTTTTACACCCTAGTATGAGTAGAGCAAAGAGAAGTGTACATAAATATCTCATAGTGATCATAATGGTTTATAGTTCTTCAAATTTATTTTTTACAAAGGCTCGTAGTTCTTCAAAAAATCGAGTAAACTCGTCTTCAAAAAGGTTATAGTATTCTTTTAAATCCTCAATAGCCTCATCCATCGCGACACGGCGCTTTGTGCGTATGTTCATATTATACAACACTGTAGCAATACCGTCTAGATTTGCATAGGAAAGTAACCAGTTCTGTTCCATCATAGGAATCATCATTTTCTGGATACGACCCGTGAGTAAATGGTGGTTTTCTTGGAGAAGGTTATAAAAGTCTGTAATGTATTCATCTAGTGGTGTGTTGTGATACTGTAACCAATTTTTTGCCAAAAAATGGTCGTACAATATATCTACAATCACACCAGAATAATGCCCATATTTGGCGTGCAATCGCTTTGTACTCTGTTTTACAATGGGATGACTGTCCGTATAACTGTCTATCCAGCGATGTATGAGGATACCGCGCTGTATTTCATCAGAATATTTCAGGTATTTTTTTCCTTTGATACCATCTGCCATAAAATTGCCTATGGTTTCCATAGGGTAACCGTCTGTGAGGTAAATATGAGCGAGGAAATTCATTGTTCTAAGATACTTCTTATCATACAAATGGAGAAATTTTTTGGTCCGCTTTCGCGAAAGCGTAAACATCTTCATAGCAATTAGCCTCACAAATCTTTATTTTTACAGCAAATCAAAATAAACAAGCAATGACCCTCATAAAATCCATTTCAGGAATCCGCGGAACAATAGGAGGAAGCCCCGGCGATAATCTAACACCTATAGATGCTGTAAAATTTGCGGCGGCCTATGGAGCTTGGCTCAAGAATGATAGAAACAAGAACGTTTACAGAGTCGTTGTGGGACGAGATGCCCGCATTTCTGGAGCAATGATTCAGGATCTTGTAATGAATACACTCATCGGGATGGGAATACACGTGATAGACCTTGGACTCTCTACCACACCTACTGTCGAGATTGCGGTGCCTATGGAACACGCAGACGGAGGAATTATTCTCACTGCCTCTCACAACCCTAAACAATGGAACGCGCTAAAACTCTTAAACAGTAAAGGAGAATTCCTGAATGGCGCCGAAGGAGAAAAAATCCTCAACTATGCAGAAAATGAAGACTTTACATTTGCTCAGGTTGATGATCTAGGAAAAATAACAAAAAACGATGCCTATATAGACCTCCATATTGAGGAAGTACTCGCCCTAGAACTTGTGAATGTAGCTGCTATCAAAGCCGCAAAATTTAAAGTTGTTGTAGATGGAGTAAACTCTACAGGAGGAATTGCTATACCACGATTGCTCGAGGAATTGGGTGTCGAAGCCGTTAAGTTATACTGTGAACCTAATGGGGAGTTCCCTCATAACCCGGAACCGCTCAAAGAGCATCTGGGAGACATTTGTAAAATGGTCGTTGACGAGCGCGCAGATTTTGGAGTTGTAGTGGACCCAGATGTAGATAGACTTGCATTCATAGATGAAAAGGGAGAAATGTTTGGCGAGGAATACACCCTCGTTGCCTGCGCAGACTATGTGTTAGGAGAAAAGAAAGGAAATACCGTTTCTAACCTATCATCATCTAGAGCACTGCGCGACATTACCCGAAAACACAGTGGCGATTACTACGCGAGTGCAGTAGGTGAAGTTAACGTGGTAGAGAAAATGAAAGAAGTAAAAGCTGTCATAGGTGGAGAAGGAAACGGCGGTATCATTTATCCAGATTCTCATTATGGACGTGATAGCCTGGTGGGAACAGCATTGTTTCTGACACATCTTGCGAATCTAAAAATTTCTGTGAGCGCACTCAAAGCCAGCTATCCTCAATATTTTATGAGCAAGCAAAAAATCCAGCTTACTCCAGAATTAGATGTAGATGTACTGCTCGAAAAAATGGCAAATAAGTATAGTGACGAAGATGTATCTACCATTGATGGTGTAAAAGTTGACTTTGAAGAGTATTGGGTACACCTGCGTAAGTCTAATACAGAACCCATTATTAGAATTTACACGGAAGCATCTACTCAAAATAAGGCAGATAGTGTTGCAAATGATATGATTGCGACGATTAAAGAGATTGCTGGGATATAAACTAAACAACTCAGTTCTGAGCCAGATTTCTAGAAATAGAAATCTGGTTTTTTATTTTGGAAAATAGGGTAAATGCCCGTTTTATATTTCTTTAAGAATTGTTAGATTTGAGTTGCTAATCTACTGGTAATGAAAATCTTAAAACCTATAAAGTCTAGTGATAAACTAGAGAAATACTTTTCTCGCTTTCGTAAAAACATTGTTGGTTATAATCAGCACTTCACATCGCCCTATGGCAGCCAACCGCTTATATATGCAGATTGGACGGCCTCGGGAAGGTTATACGGACCTATCGAGGAGAAAATGTTACGAGATTTTGGACCGTATGTTGCAAATACACATACGGAAACAACCGTATCGGGTACCGCTATGACAATGTCTTATCATAAGGCTAAAAATATCATTAAACAGCATGTTAATGCAAATGAGAATGATGTGCTCATTGTAGGCGGAAACGGGATGACGGGAATGGTCAATAAATTTCAGCGTATTCTTGGCCTCAAAGTTCCTGAGAATATTAGAAAATTTACTGCTATTCCAGAAGAAGTTAAGCCTATCGTTTTTGTGTCCCATATGGAGCACCATAGCAATCAAACAACTTGGCTAGAGACGATGGCAACAGTTATTATAGTTCCTGCAAAAAGTGATGGTCGCTTTTGTCTAGATAATTTTGAGAAAGAATTACTTAAATATGAAGATCATCCTTTTAAGATTGCCTCCATTACGGCCTGCAGTAATGTTACGGGAATCGAAACTCCCTATCACGATGTCGCAAGGCTAATGCACGCACACGGAGGATTATGTTTTGTAGACTTTGCCTGTAACGCTCCTTACGTTACTATTAATATGCATCCAGAGCATCCAGAAGAGCGTTTGGACGCCATTTTCTTCTCTCCACATAAATTCCTAGGCGGTCCTGGGTCTTCCGGTGTTTTGATTTTTAATAAAGATTTGTATAAAAATGTAGTGCCAGATAATCCAGGTGGTGGTACTGTCTCTTGGACCAATCCTTGGGGCGAGCACAAATACGTAGATAATATTGAAGAACGAGAGGATGGTGGTACTCCAGGATTTTTACAAACTATTCGAATTGCTTTGGCTATAAAGCTCAAAGAGGAAATGGGGGTAAAAAATATTTTGCAACGAGAACACGAGATTATCGATATCATTTGGAAAGAGCTAGGAAATATAGAAAACCTCACAATTCTAGCAGGAGAACATAAGGAACGGCTCGGTGTAGTGTCATTTTACATAAGCGATTTACATTTTAACCTTGCGGTAAAATTATTAAATGATCGTTACGGTATTCAAACTAGGGGAGGCTGCAGCTGTGCAGGAACTTACGGACATTACCTTTTAAATGTAGACAGAAAAATGTCTCACGAGGTAACCTGTGAGATAAGTTCTGGAAACTACCTCCGTAAACCAGGCTGGATAAGAATGTCCATTCACCCGACAATGACCAATGACGAAATATTACTTATCTGTAATGGCATTAAAGAAGTCGCTTCAAATTTTAAGAAATGGAAAAATGATTATAATTATATGCCAGAAACTAACGAGTATCTGCATAAGGATGATGCTAAGACCTCTAAAAGTAGAAGTATTGCAATAGATTCTTGGTTTGAGTTCTAAGTGTGATTTCTATTTCTTCTTGCTTCAATTTCGGCAAGGACTTCTTCCTTTTTTCCTAAGAGCTTAAATCTTTTGTGCGTCCATAGGTAAAACTCTGGACGGTTGCGTATTTGGGTTTCTAACGCTTTCGCGAAAGCGGAAGTAATTTCACCCTCTTCTGTCTGACTCCCATTGGTGGTAAGTGATTGAAAAGTGCCCACGTAGTAGCCACGCTTTACTTTTTCTACACCAAGATACCTTACCGGTAAGTCAAATTCTTGAGCAATACGCTCAACACCGGTAAAAAACGGTAGCTCGTGACCTAAGAATTGTGTCCAGTATTTGGCTCTATGAAAACGGGGAGATTGGTCTGCCACAAAACCATAACAACCTGTTTTTCCTTCGCTCTCGAGTTTCTGGATGGTTCTCATAGCTTCTTTAGAATCTACCATAAACGTATTCCACCGCCCGCGTATGTCTCTAATGAGGTTGTCAAATTGTTTATGCTTTATTTTTTTATAAATCGCATAACCTGGATGCTTGACGTAAAGTTGTAATGCAAAAACCCACTCATAACTGGCATAATGCCCCATGATGAGACACGTACTTTGATCTGCCTGGTCGTAGTCTGTGATAGCCTCGACGTTTGCAAATTGATAGCGCTCTAGTAGGTCTTTCTTTTTTATGTTCATAGACTTAATCATCTCTAAGAACATGTCGCACAAGTGACTATAAAATTTGCGCTCTATAGATTTTAGTTCAGCTTCAGATTTTTCTGGAAAAGAGGTACGCAGGTTGTAACGCACAGTTTTCTTTCTGTACCCAATCACTCTATATATAAGAAAATAGCAACAATCCGAAATGATATAAAGTAAACGGAATGGAAGCACAGATAGCAACCAAAGAAGCGGGTAAAATATCCAAAAAACAACAGCTTTCATTACATTTATTTACAAAGTGAATCGGGCAAATATAGCTATCTTTACAAGTAAAATAAGCGCAAATGGGGGATTTACATCCGGTAACAATTGGAATAATACTTGTCAACGTGCTCTTTTCTATGAAGGGTTTTAATGACTTTAGTTTCTTCGAAAAATATAAGTTTAATATAGGTGGTATCTCCCGGGGAGAGCAAATACGTATGCTTTCTTCTGGATTCTTACACGCAAATACTCCGCATCTGTTTTTTAATATGTTGACGCTGTATTTCTTTGCAGATGCGGTGATTTATCAGTTAGGACCATTAAATTTTGTAATTATTTATTTAGGAAGTCTAATTCTCGGAAATTTGTTAAGCTATTTTTTTCACAAAGAAGAGTATCACTATAGTGCTGTAGGAGCTAGTGGTGCTGTTTCGGGAATACTTTATGCTGCTATATTATTACAGCCAGGAATGAGCTTATATATGTTCTTTATACCGATCCCTATTCCTGCATACATTTTTGGAATAGGTTATTTATTTTACTCTATTTACGGGATGAAATCGAGAAGAGATAACATAGGTCACGATGCGCATTTTGGCGGAGCAATAGGAGGTTATATCATTACCCTAGCAATGGTTCCTATACTTTTTCAAACAAACTTGCTTATGATTATTCTACTTGCTATTCCTATAATTGTTCTGTTTATTCTCATTAAATTAGGAAAGATTTAGGTTACAGCAGCCACATCGGCATTGCATTTGCAATACGTAATTGAAATTTAAAAATGACTATAATGAAATACATAACAGCCATAATCTTATTTGTAACTATGAGTCTAACCGCACAACAGTCTAAAATGGAACCTCTTGTAAATGTTACAGGTGAAGGAAAAGTAAAAGTTGCACCAGATGGTGTTGACATACGCGTACGGGTAGAAAGTGAAGGTAAGGATGCACAGTCCGTTAAGGTAGAAAACGACCAGTCCATCGATAATGTTATTAAATTTTTGAGAGGTGCTGGAATAGAAGGTAAATACGTTCAGACTGAATATATAAATCTGAATAAAAACTATGATTACAATAGCAAAACATACACTTACAAAGCAAATCAGACGCTCACAGTACAATTAAAAGACCTTAAGAAATATGAGGCTATTATGTCTGGATTATTATCTTCTGGAATCAATAGAATAGATGGTGTCCAGTTTACAGCGTCCAATATGGAGAAACTACGGGCCGAAGCCCGTGTCAAGGCCATTCAAGATGCGAAGGAAAAGGCAACAGCTTACGCTGGAGCCCTGGGACAATCTATTGGAAAAGCGGTTCAGATTTCTGAAGAGGGAAGTGTATCTCCACAACCACCTATGTATAAAGCAAGAATGATGTCTGCCGAGATGGATGGTAGCGGAGGCGAAACCATTGCTCCCGGTGAACTTACAATCACTACACGCATTGCGGTTAGTTTTGAGCTTAAATAAGGTGTAGGTTTAACGACATCTTAACGCTAGACGTTACTTTTCATATTTATCTTTAATGTATGACTGAGAAAGAAAGAAAAAAAGAAATAGATGCGCGTATCGTTCGCGATGATCCTAAACCGATTTCGATAGGGAATGGGGTTCATAGAGAAGAATCGAAACTCGCACAAAAAGAAGCAAAAGACGAATCACTAAAGCGGACAAAAACCGAAGAAGAAAACAAAGAAAAACGGGCTCAATAGCCCGTTTTTCTTTGTTTAAGTACTTATAGTTCTTAATTATGCGTTTTATCAGAATCTTGAATAGACTCATTTAATTCGCTAAGTTCAGCAGGAGTGAGGTCGCGCCATTCTCCTACGGGAACATCTAAAGCGATATTCATAATTCGATTACGCTTAAGCTGAGTGACCTCGTAATCCAGAAACTCACACATACGGCGTATCTGTCTGTTTAATCCTTGAGTCAGGATAATCTTAAACTTAAAACGGCTCAACTGCTCTACTTTACATTTTTTTGTAACCGTATCTAGAATAGGAACCCCATTGCTCATTTGAGCTATAAATGATGGAGTAATGGGCTTGTCTACCGTTACTTCATATTCTTTTTCGTGATTATTGCGCGCTCTCAGAATCTTATTTACAATGTCTCCATCGTTTGTCAATAAAATGAGACCTTCACTGGGTTTATCGAGTCTACCTATAGGAAATATACGTGAGGGGTAATTTATGTAATCTATAATATTGTCCTTCTCAACCCTCGTATCTGTTGTACATACGATGCCAACGGGTTTGTGGAAAGCTATATATACAGGTTTTTCTCCACTACCACCTATAAGTTCCCCATTCACACGTACTTCATCACCTTCAGAGACTTTCGTTCCCATTTCGGGTATTTTACCATTTATGGTTACCCTTCCTTGGTCTATAAGCTTATCTGCGGCGCGACGTGAGCAATAGCCCATTTCGCTTAAATATTTATTAATTCTGGTCTGTTTCTTTTCTTCCATAATATGTTGCAAAATTACAGGTAATTATGTGATTGCTTTGCATTAGATTATATTCTTAAGTAAATTGTACGAAGGTGGAGGATTACGCTTTCGCGAAAGCGCAATTTTAACCGTAACTTGCATAAAACTTTAAAAGCTATGGCACTTACAAACAACGATATCTTTAAAAAACTCCGTGTGGCCCATAAATTAAGGGACGATGATATTATCAAGATTTGTGAACTCGTAGATTTTCAAGTGTCTAAAAGCGAACTGGGAGCTATTTTCCGTCATCCGGACCACGCAAAATATATGGAATGCGGTGATCAGTTCTTGCGTAATTTTTTAAATGGTCTCGTTATTCATCTTCGGGGACCTATGCCTCCTAAGCAACCTAGAAAAGAATAGTTTCTTACTGTTCTGGGTACCAATCCATCATTAGCACTTCAATATTCTCATTACCGGCATTGACAAGGTTTTTAAATTTGAATACATCACTCATCTTTTCTTTGCCACGATAGTGGTAGGGCAGGACCGTTTTTGGCTTAAAATCCAGAACTGCGGCAGCAGCACTTTCTTCAGTCATTGTGTAGGGAAGGTTCATACAGACAAATGCAATATCAATATTCTCAAGATTGCGCATCTCTGGGATATCCTCCGTATCGCCCGAAATATAGATACGTTTCCCGTCATTCTCAATTACATAACCATTACCACGACCTTTAGTGTGAAAATTAAGAGCTTCTTCTCTGAGATTATACATTGGGATTGCTTCAATATTAAAGCCGAGCACATCTGCTGTATTACTATTGTTTAGTACTATAATTTGAGAAGAAATTCCCTGCGGTGTTTTTTCATTTACTGCACTGGGAACGATGAGGGTGGCATTATCCATATTTAAACCTTCAAGTGTTTCCACGTTAAGATGGTCGCCGTGTATGTCTGTAACTAGCACGATGTCTGGATTATCATAATCTGCAAAAAGCTCGGCACCACCTACAGGATCTACATAAATAGTCTTTCCATTCCACTTTAAAACCATTGTAGCGTGGGAGATGGGGATTATTTCAAAGTTTGTTGTAGGTGATTCTACGGTTACGTCTTCATTAGTTTGTACCGTATTATTTTCTTTTTTGTCATTCTTACACGCAAAGAATGCAAGACATATGGACATTGTAAAAAGTATCTTTTTCATATCAGTTTTAGTTTCATTTTAATATTTGCTCTTTCGTATTGATTTTCAGTTTCTAAAGGTATTTCCACAAATCCATATTTCTTGTAGATGTGGATGGCATTTTCTAAAATCCTGTTAGAATAGAGTATGAGGGTGTTCATTTTTTCTGCTTTCGCGAAAGCAATAACAGACTCCATCATCTTTTTCCCTAAACCTTTGCCTTGCACAGAAGGATCTACCGCCATCTTTGTAAACTCGTAAACTCCGTTTTCTATAAATATTAAAGACATCGTTCCTACAGTCTTACCTTCGTAATCTACCATAAAAATATAGCCGCCTTTCTCCAAAATATATTGAAATGGGTTACTCAAGACTTCATTATCATAAGGCTCCACGTAAAAATACTTATGAAGCCAAGCCACATTGAGCGCTTTAAAAGTTTCTGCATCCCTATGTGTAAAAGGTCTAATCTTCATTTTTAGAATGGATAAAATCTGTAACCATATAGGATAGTGCTTTACCTATTTGAGTCATATTTTTATTAGTAGGCGCTGCCTCGCAAAGATGAAAGTAACTGCATTTTTTACTTAAACCTGTAATTGAGATTAAATTTCTTATATCACTCAAATTGAAACCACTAGGAGTTATTGCACTGCTTGAAAAATTTTCTATAGCATCGCAGTCTAACTCTAATCCAAATGACGTGACAGATAATTCTGCTATCATATCTTTATACAATTCTCTACCATTATTCTCTGCGATAATATCTTCAAATAACACGTATTTTACTTCTTCTTTTCGGGCTTCAATCCATTCGAAAATATACGCTGGGGTATAATTTTTGTGTAGACCAAAAATGCAGTATTTGTTTAAAAGACGAGGTTCGTTTTCATAAGCGTATCTAAAACCATTACCACTATGACGATAATCTGCAGTACGTAAATCTGTGTGCGCGTCTATATTAATCACATTAATGGCAGTATTTAAGGCAGTAGCAGTCCCTTTTATCATTCCGAAAGCATTATTATGGCCTCCACCTATGGCAATAGGAATTTTTCCAGCAGCTACAATTGCTTTTACGACTTGAGTAACCATCTTATCTATTCTGCTTACTACAGCTCCTAGTTCTTCTTTTGGGGTTTCTGCTGTAATTGTAAAATCAGGTTTGACAGATATATGTCCTAACAGTATTATAGATGATCCGTGATTGTATTTATTATCCTGTATGTTAAGAAACGATCTTAAAAAGGCAGACCAAGCTTTTGCGGTACCAGTCTTTCCAAAATTTGCCTGAACTCCCATGTCCTCGCAAATCCCAAAAACAACGTATCTAGAGGTGTGATTCTTCAGATCATCTAAGCTCGAGATGTATTGTATGCTCTGACCAAGTTTTGTTTCTCCATCTCTAGCAGAGAGTTGTTTATGAGAATCTTCTTGAGTATGAAAATGAAGCTGTATCATACTTCTCTAGGACTTAGAGCCTTTATGCATTCTTCACGTATATCCCAGATTTCATCGAGGCTATATGGCATTTTTTCTCTTTTAATCCAGCTTTTTAAAACTGACTGATGATATTCTTTTTTCCAACTCCCCACTTGATCTGCGTCTATGGGTATTTCTATTAGGATATCTTTCTCCCAAGCCCTATTATTTGCTTTTTGGAAAGTATAATCAAAACGCTCACTATCATAAGATAAATAAGTGTGGGCTTCTAGAATATAGTCCAAATTATACTTTTTGAGAACTTGGCCTACACCGGGAGTATTTTCACCGTTCATCGAGTAAATTGCGAGATTAAAATCGATGCTATTGATTTCATTTTCTTCGGCGAGAGTCTTGAGGCACGCGTGCTTTGTCGAGCAGGTTCCTTTACCTTCTGTCAGAATAATTGAAGCCTTGCGTGTGCTAGAGTTTCTACCATAAGGTAACTTCTGAACGTAGCGTATCGCATCGTGAAAGGTATCCATACCTTTATTCCGAAAACGCTCTGAGAGGGGTTTATCATTTGATAATCTAAAATTAGGGAGCATAGCTATATAAATTCTCCGTTAATCATAATTTTATCTATTTGCGGGTTTCCAAAGCGATAGGGAATCGCGTTGAAAGAGTTGAGTGGTTGTGTGATCATAATATTGGCTTTTTTTTGTTTTGTTATGCTTCCTGTTTCAGTAGCGATTCCCATTGCAAATGCACCATTTATGGTGGCTGCGGCTATTGCTTCCTGCGGGGTGAGTCGCAGGTTTACGCAAGCTTGGGATACGATAAAATTCATATTGCCACTAGGGGAGGACCCCGGGTTGTAATCTGTTGCTATTGCGAGTGGTAATCCAGCATCTATTAACTTGCGCGCCAGTGTGTACGGAATTCCTAAAAAGAATGAACACCCGGGCAATGCGACGGGAATAGTTGTTCCATTTTGAAGTGCTATAATATCGGCTTCAGTGAGTTCCTCTAAATGGTCTACGCTTACCGCCTTATGCTCTACTGCCTTGGCAATGCCACCTATGGAGTTGAATTGGTTTACGTGAACTTTTGGTTGCAAACCGTGTTTTTTTCCTTCGGTTAAAATGGTTTCCATCTCTGCCACCGTAAAGTAGCCAGACTCGCAAAAAACGTCTATAAAATCGCAGAGGTTCGCTTTCGCGAAAGCGGGAATCATCTCCTCAACAATGAGCTTTATATAATCCTCGCGTCTATCCTTATACAATTCAGGAATAGCGTGAGCGGCGAGTAGGGTTGCTTTTATTGGAATGTCAAAGTTTTCTTTGAGCCTCGCAATAACCTCCAGCATCTTGCGCTCTGAAGATACCGTAAGGCCGTAGCCACTTTTAATCTCGATTGCGCCAGTACCCATCGCGATAAGAGATTCAAGGCGTTTTGCAGCATCTTCATACAGCGTGTCGATGTCCATTTCTCGTAGGCGTTTGGCACTATTTAAAATACCGCCACCTTTCTGAGCGATCTCTTGATAGGTAAGTCCTTTAATACGGTCTACAAATTCATCTTCACGGTCTGCAGCATACACAAGATGGGTGTGAGAGTCACACCACAGGGGTAAGACAATCTGTCCTGTGGCATCTATAACTTCGGCTACGGCGAGCGGATGTAGGTCTTCCATCTTTCCAAATTCATAGATGAGGCCATCCTCAATGGCGAGAAAAGCATTCTCAATATATGGTAGCTCGTGCATCTCTTTGCCGGCGAGCGGTTTAAGGAATTCTCCAGTCACAAGTAACTGATGGATGTTTGTAATCAATTTCATATCACATAAAGGTAGCAGATTTATGCCGAAAATACGCCTCTTCCTTGTCAGAAATTGGAACTGCAGTCGTAAGAAGTTTTTGTACTTTTAGAGGATAATTTATGAGTTATGAAATCCAGAACTAAAGGAATAAATACAATCTGCACCCACGTGGGCGAAGTAAAGGATGAACAGTTCAAAGGAGCGATTTCTCCTATTTACTTATCTTCCTCATATGCGTTTATGGATGTAGACGTAAAGCGGTATCCGCGGTATTTCAATACACCTAATCAAGAAGCTTTATGCAAGAAGATTGCAGCACTTGAGGGTACGGAGGATGCACTAATTTTTGGCAGCGGCATGGCAGCTGTGAGCACTGCGCTACTGGCGTTTCTCAAGGCTGGAGATCATATTGTGTTGCAGGAAACCTTGTATGGAGGTACTTATAATCTGGTGGTGGAGGAATTCCACAAGTACGGAATAGAATATACGTTTACAAAAGGTCTTGATGAGGCCGCTTTCGCGAAAGCGATTACTCCCAAAACTAAAGTCATTTACATAGAAACTCCGTCCAACCCGCTTATGAAAGTGACAGATATGACTATGGTGAGTAGCCTTGCCAAAGCAAATGGCATTGTCACAATGATAGATAATACCTTTGCATCGCCTGTAAATCAGAATCCTCTACAGTTTGGGATTGACGTGATTATTCATAGTGCGACCAAATATATGGGCGGACACAGCGATATCTGTGCAGGAGCCATTGCAACTAGTAAGGAACATACGGAGCGCATCTGGAATCTTGCCAAAAATCTGGGAGGGAGCTTGAGCGATATGACTGTGTGGATGCTAGAACGAAGTATGAAAACAATGGCGATACGTGTAAAAGCACAAAATAAAAATGCAAAGAAGTTAGCCAAATGGTTGTCAAAAAATGATGCTGTAGCCAAGGTGTATTACCCAGGATTAAAATCTCACCCAGATTATGAATTGGCCAAAAGGCAGATGACAGGATTTGGCGGGATGATGTCTTTTGAACTTCAAGATCACATTGATGCCGAAGCATTTCAAAAAGCACTAAAACTTATTAAACCATCAATGAGCCTTGCAGGAGTAGAGAGTACGATGTTGTGTCCTGCGCAAACTTCCCACGCATTGCTGGGCGAAGAGGAAAGAGCAAAACAAGGAATTTCCGATGGATTGATACGCTTCTCCGTCGGAATAGAAGATAAAGAAGACTTAATAGCAGACATCGAGCAAGCCCTCGCCGAAGTTCACAGCGCGGTAACGCTTGTGGAAAGCTAGAATTTTACTTACGAAAACACCTATATGAAATTAGACATACTCGCCATAGGCGCACACCCAGATGATGTTGAGCTAGGCTGTGGCGCAACGATTGCAAAGGAAATAGCATCAGGAAAAAAAGTTGGCATCCTAGACCTCACTCGTGGCGAATTGGGAACTCGGGGAACTGCACAAACTAGAAAGGAAGAGGCAACCGCCTCAGCTAAAATCCTGGGTGTTTCTGTGAGAGAAAATATCGATTTAGGCGATGGATTTTTTGAAAACAATAAAGAGAGCCAGCTTAAAATCATAGAAATCATACGTAAATACCAGCCAGAAATGGTGCTTTGCAATGCGATAGATGATAGGCATATAGACCACGGCAAAGGAGCAAAACTAGCTAGCGACGCCTGTTTCCTAAGTGGATTGGAAAAGATTGAGACTTCTGTTAATAACGTGAAACAAACAAAATGGCGTCCAAAATTCGTATACCACTATATCCAATGGAAAAACTTAGAGCCAGATATCGTGGTGGATGTAAGCGACTTTATAGAAAAAAAGTGTGAAGCCGTGTTTGCCTATAAAACACAGTTTTACGACCCCTCAGATAAAGAAAGTGGAGATACACCTATTTCCAGCCTTACTTTTAAGGAAAGTATTAATTATAGAGCGCGAGACTTAGGAAGGCTTATCGGCACAGAATACGGTGAAGGTTTTACGGTAGAAAGGTATCCTGCGGTGGATAGTTTGTTTGATTTGAAGTGAATCTTATAATAATAATACAAATCTAATTCCGTAAAAAGCCATATTTTTCCAAAGCCCGTGAATCTCGAACCGTCCCTTAAAGTATTAGCACTTATTTCCTATTTCTCAATTCTATTAATGGGACAAATGATCGGTATTCCTTTTATCTTTTGGCTCATTGTAGAAATGGCTGATTTTGGAAGTGAAAGACAATTTTTTGCTATTATAGGAATATTAGGTATTGTCCTTTTGTTTTCAAAGTGGTATTCTAAAAGAACTGTCAAAATCGCGAGTCTCATTTTGATGCTTTTGCCTATTGCTTCTCGTTTCTTTGAAGTCCCATTAGAAAAATTTGATTATCACGGCTTCCAAATCCCTCTCTCCATATACATCGGCCTTAGTATTATTCTAATTTTAGTACCTGCCAATAAATTGAATGCCCAGTAAAATTCAAAACCTCCAACCCACAAACCTCGTCTTCTTATTCCCAAGTTCCATAGCGACAGTTTTATGTGTTGCCTTTAATTTGTCCAATTGTTTATAGATTTTAGGAAGGTGCTCACTTCTTGAGACGAGGGTTGTAAACCATCCCACTTGCGTTTTAAAATCGACGCTTTCCTTTATCATTCGTTTGATAAAAAGTGCTTCGCCACCGTTGCACCAGAGTTCGGTGGAGACTCCTGCGAAATTTCTTGTGAGGTTTCGAGCCTTCAAGTTTTGATTTTTAATGCGGTTTGCTTTTACAGCGTCTTCTTCAGAGGCATAAAAAGGTGGATTGCACATTGTAAATTCATAGAATTCCTCTTCGGCGATGGCGCCTTTGAAGATGTTGCCTCGGTCTTTTTGATGAATGATATTGATTTTTGATGCTAAATGCGGGTTGTGGGATAGGTTTTCTTTTGCTTTCTTGAAAGCGGTCTCATCCACCTCAACACCTGTCATTTCCCAATCATAAACACTTGCGCTCAATAGTGGGTAAATCAAACTTGCTCCGGTTCCTATATCCAAACCTTTTACGTCATTCTTATTTATTAGATCCTTGAGATGATGTATATAGTCTACGCGCCCCGGAATAGGAGGGCAGAGGTAATTTTCGGGAATACTCCAATCTCTTATATCGTAGTGTGACAAAAGAAGCGCCTTGTTCAAAAGAAAAACTGCTGAAGCATCATTAAAATCTATGGTCGTTTTTCCCGTGATACTTTTTAGGTGTGGTTGAAGCTCAGGAACACTTTTTACAAGCGTCTTAAAATTATAGTTCTCTTTATGGATATTATTATCGTGCATTGATGTCTACTTTATATTTGAAAATAGGGAATGGTGCAAGATAGTCTAGTATTATCTCAAAATAAAGTTGAAGCTCGTTTAAAAATGGTCTGGTTTAAACGAGTTTCCCACGATATGCGAGCGAAATCGCATTGTGGGACAATAACATATCTCGGTCGCTCAAGTAATGAGCAAGATAGTCGATGACCAATGCTCGCTGAACTATGGTCAAGTTTTTATAGGCTGGTCTCGCAATTTTTGTATCCCATTTAGTTCCCACTGCGTTGTCTAGTGCAATTCGTAAGTAACAGTGATTTTCAAAGTTGAACTCAGGGTAGGTCTTGACTAGCTCATTTGCCAAGTTCATGTAATGCTCTTTATATGATATGGTCGCATTCATATCAAGCTGTGGCGCCTAGGGCTATTATTGTAGGATTCTTTTTGTTTCTCAAATAGCTCTTTAAAATTATATCGGTGTGATAGGTGCTTTTTTTAGGAAGTAAATTGTCCTCCAACGCATCTACGTGAGATATCTGGCTGGTATCAGATACAAAACCAAAACCGCGATATACCCCATTATCCACATAAACAAAGGCTTCTTCATCTATCGTGCGCCCTTTTTCCTTAATCACAAAGGTTTCCTGAGTATCTGTTAGAAATGCTAAAGCCTTCTTTACTCTCTTATTGTAAGCAGTAACATTCTCTTTTCCATCACAAATGCCTTTGCAGTTTTTTAAGCTGTAATGAGAACATTTGTCAAAGGTTGCTTGCAAACCACAAAAGCGTGGGCATAGTTCATATTCTTCGCAAAGTGCGAGAAGCTGTTCAATGGCCTTGTTTTTTGTAAATACTTTTTGAGTTGCACTATGTCTATATTTAGTCTTTGCAACCGCCAGCTGAATAATACCGCGCCTATTTTCATAAGAAATAATAGTGTAGGTATTTACAGGCATCTTCTGCGCTCGGTTGTATTTTGGAAAGTATTGCTGGATATATTCTGATTCTAACAATAAGGCGCACAGCTCATTACCAGTCACTTCATAATCTATTTGAAACGTTTCCTGACCTAGTAAGTATTCTTTGTTCTTCTTCTCATAAAAGTGAGAAAGTACCCTTTTCTTGATATTAATTGCTTTCCCCACATAAATCACCTTACCGCCTCGATCTTTAAATAAATAGATACCCGCAGTTTCTGGCAATTCTTGAATGATGCGCGCAGGTAAGTGGGGCGGGAGCGTAGCTTCCTTAGAGCGGGCATTTAAAAATTTATTGATAACCTCACGTTCCGGGTCAAGGTCGAGAATTCGTTGAAACAAAATAACGGTGGCATCTGTATCACCTTCCGCACGATGGCGGTTGTTTAATGGGATGCTAATGGACGAACACAAATTACCGAGCGAATAACTAAACAGATTTGGGATAAGCTTACGCGAAAGTCTAACCGTACACAGTTTCTTTCTCGTAAAATTAATACCCATTCTCTTGAACTCATTCCGTATTACGTTGTAGTCAAAGTTTACGTTGTGCGCTACAAATATGGCTCCCTCCGTTATAATCGCTACGCGTTCGGCAATGTCTGCAAATAGCGGGGCATCATCAACCATCTGGTCATCAATACCTGTCAGGTTCGTAATAAACGGCGGAATATACTGCTCGGGATTTACTAAAGAAACAAATCGATCCGTTTCCACACCATCTTCCATACGCACCACGCATATCTCTGTGATACGATTCCCGTTGATTCCCTTACCGGTAGTTTCAACGTCTATGATGGTGTAAATTTCTGGATGCATAGCTTCTTTAGACGAGAGTACATTAGATATTAGAAATCTGAAACGAGTTCAGATTAAACTTTCGCGAAAGCTAAAATAACACATAATCCGATATTATGGAATAATTCCTAGTTAAAAATTAAATTAGTTGGATTATCTCTTAGCAAAGCCCGAAACAACACAGGGGGCGGAATTATCTCCGTCCCCTGTGTTTTTCTAAATATGTGATAATAAATCTACTTAACCTTGTGTTCGACCAGTCCACCTTTTGCACTATCCACAGTAATGGTCATCGTATTGCCACCTTTTACAATCCAGCGTACCATTACTTTATCGTTTCCTGGGATATTTTTTACTTGAATAGATTCAGGGTTGTTTTTCTGCTCCTTCGTCACGTTAAAGTCAGCGTCTTCGACTATCATCCCTGCTAGTACTTTTGCACCAGAAAGTTTGATATAATCTGGTCTTTCGATGTTGTATTTTAAATCTTGACTTGCGTGCGTAGGCATTAAGCGATTGTTTACAATAGTGGCGGTAACTTCTTTGTAACCATTAGGTAATGATTTTACAGAAACATCGCCAACCGAAAGATGAGGCATATGGAAAGCGTGATAAAAAACAAAAACCATATTACGGTGTGCTTCTTCCTCCAGCATAAATCCAGGTGTCGCTCGACCTACGTTCTTCTTAAATCCGCCTATCTCTATTTCTCCATACGTGGGATGATTATACGCTTTAAAAGGTGTGAATCCGTCGCCTAATAGAAGGTCTTTTCCAGCATCATAAATTTGGTCGCGATCGCCGTCTTTATTTTTATAGTAAGCAAAGCCTGTGAAGATCTCGTTTGTGAAGGTATAAATCCCACGACCTCCGTAAAACCAATCCAACTCACCACCAAAAACAGAATATAAATCTTTGTACACTGTGAGATAATTATAACCCGGCAATAGCTCTTCGCCTTTTTTTCCTATAGCGTCGTATATGGCAACATCTGCGCGATTGTAGGTGTCCTTATCCTCCTCGGCGCCGGGGCCTCTTAAAATCATTCCTCCACTATTGTGAAAACTCTGGGCTCCCGCAATATTAGGGTGGGCTTTTACAAAATCTGCAACCGCTCTTGTTTCTGGGGCAGAAAACGGATATTTATAGGCTCCGCGCTGTACGTAATCGGGTTGCCATTTCCATCCCCAATCACGGTTGGGGTCGTAATAACCAGGTGTATCTTCGTTTATCACGCCATCTCCGTCGTTATCGATTCCCTCGCGACCTAGCATTTCATAACGCTGTCCCGTTACCACATCATCGGGGCCTATACGAATCATCCTGCGTGGGTCCTGTGGATTAATTATATAATCTCCCGTTGCGCTCTTGCGACGCATCTGAGTGATGGAACCGTCTCCATCAAGGTCATCGTAACCATCTTCGTCAAAAAGCCCATCACTATCATCATCCAGCGCAATCATTCCTGCTCTGGGGCTACTGCCTGTGTTAGGCTCCTTCATATAATTGTTACGTGCATCGGGATTTATGGTTGCTACAATGTAAAAAATACGATCCTTGAGCATCTCTGTGATGTATGGCACTTTGCCAAAACTTTCTGTCAAGTACCAAGCTGTGTACGTGCTTATCTCCCCACCTTGAATTTCGTTAGAGTGTATGTTTCCGTCCAGATAAAATCCGGGTTTACGGTCAGGATTTCCTGTGCTAGAGTCGGTTATGGCGAGGAGCCAGATGTCTCGTCCTTCGGTTGATTTTCCTATGGACATCCGCTTTACGAGCTTGGGATGAGCATCGGCGATTTTCTTTCCGATTTCAGCAAGTCCTTCGGCGGTGTAGTACTGATTAAAGGCTACCGAAACCTTGGGATTAGACGGTGTTCCTGCGGCCTGAAATATGTCTTGTGGGGATTGCGCTTTCGCGAAAGCGGAGACCATAACCACACAAATAAATTTATATATATAATTTTTCATCGTGATATTTCTTTAGAGGTTAATGGTTTGTGTCGCTGTGCCAGCTTGTGGTGCCGTAGCCTCGATAGTGACCTTTCCAGAGCCCTGTACGAGCCAGCTCAATTGCATTGTGCCATCACCGTCCAGCTTTTCTATAACTTGGCGACCCTTACCAGAAATCAATTGCTGATTGCCATTTACCTTCATATACACATTGATTTTGCGCAACCATCTGGATTTATCGCCCATTTCGGTATGTGTAGGCAGTAGGCCATTATTGTGTAGGTCTACCGTGATTCTTGTCAAATTATTGTCTACTTTTTCTTGTTTGAGATTTACGAGTTGCAATTCTGGTTGCATCTGGGCTACTTTGAGAATAAAATCTGTGTGTTTTATTGCGATACTATCTACAAGCGGGTAGGGAGGATGCGTCATTGCAAAGGGGTTTATACCGCCTACTTCCACTTTATTATTAGGAAAATCTGGGTGTTGTACCTCTTGCCAAGGGATGAATACGTTTTCCATACCCTGTTCTTCCGCATAGCGTAGGAAGTTTGCGTGTTTGTCTTTTGGCGCTTTGTTTATGGAGTCGCCTTTGGCTTTTTCGGGCCACCATCCGGGAGTGCTCATTGCTAGTCTCCCAAAGTGAAAATAACTCCACTCAAACGCGCTACCGCCTTCTCCGTGATTTTCGGGCGCGTCGTCTTTTGGGATGATCTCGTTGTACATTTCAGAGAGCATCTCGTTGAGTTTTGCATCATTTTCTAAGATGCTGGTGATAACTCTTTTTGACGCTTTACCCTTGTCGTATTTTAAAGGTTTTGATAAGTTGTTTTCAGGAGCAAAAGTGAGTATCGCATAAATATTCCATTGTGTGTATAGGTAATCTAGTAATGCTCTATGTTCTACTTCAGAAACTGGATGCTCACCAGCTCCTTTTTCAAAATAAGGAAATCCGAAGGTAAAGTTCTTGTTGAAATATACACCACCAGCTCCATCTTCATTAAAAACGCCGTCCTTGTCATTATCTCGGCCTTCCGACAGTAGTTTGTAGGTACCTCGGTCGCCTTTATTTGGATCTGCTTTGACCATTATTCGATTGTCTTCCTCCAGCATCTGGTAGTCTCCCGTAGGATCTTCTACCCGCATCATTGTGATGATTCCATCTCCATTTAAATCTTCATAAGGATCTTCATCTACCTTTCCGTCACGGTCATCGTCTGTGGGACTGGCGTTGCCTTGTCTCGCATATTTCATACTTGAGAAATACTGCGCAGTTGCATCAGGGCTTAAATTCGGGAAAATATAGAAACTTGTCTTTTTGAGTGCCTCAGGATGATTTTGTAGGATATTTTCTGCCATTTTGATTGAGAGCTCTGTTCCCAGTAAATGATCGCCCTGCACACCGCCCATAATGGCAATACCCGGATGAGCATCTGGTGCACCAGCTGATAATGTGAGCATCCAGATGTCTTTACCGCCTGCTGTTTTTGTTAATGATTTTAGCTGAGCATTTTTATTTGAAGCTATCTTCTTTAAAGTGGCGGTGACTTGTTGCTCGTTCTGGTAGTCACTTTGCGCCTGGAGCCCAAAGGAAAAGAGAAAACAAAAGCCGAGTAGGTAGTGAATTTTCATATATTATTTTTTGAGGTTGGAAAATACCATAATGAGCCTTGTTTTAGAGTCCTGTTAAGGAATTTTTAAGAACTCTAGTGATATAGTTATGTATGCCAAAGTAACATTTAACAAGGGATTAACCGCTAGCATCACTTTTCCAATATGCTAATTTTGTAATTTGGTTTTAATGGAAGATATTGAGGCACAGGATACGTTCAAAATTAAGCATATTCCAAAACTTTTGGTATCCACCTACAAGTCTTGGGATAAAAGCGAGCCTTTTAAATTGAGCGCCATTGTAGCTTACTATGCCATCCTATCATTGCCCGCGCTCATTGTTATTATTTTAAATGTAGTAGGAGCCGTATGGGGAAGGGATATCGTGCAAGGGGAACTTCTAGATGAAATTACAAAGGCATTAGGACAACAAACCGCCGAAAGTATACGCCTTATGATGGTAGATCGTGGGGATGAAGAGACATCATTATTTACAACCATAGTTGGTTTAGGAACTCTTTTATATGGTGCTACGGGTGTTTTTTATCAGTTGCAGGAAGCACTGGATGTAATTTGGGACATTCCCGAAGATAAAAGGCCTAAAGGTATTATTGGGATACTAAAGAGTCGAGCAAAGGGATTTGGTTTTATTTTAATTCTAGGATTTCTACTACTTATTAGTTTTGTTCTCACAGCGGCGCTAAGTACGTTTTCTAACAGACTCGCCTTATTTCTACCAGAAGCGTTGCTGGATAGTATGTTTGTAATCGATTTTTTACTCTCATTAATTTTTATTTACGTTCTTTTTGCGGCATTATTTAAGTTCCTGCCTAGTATCCGTGTGCGATGGAAAGCTGTCCGCGTGGGTGCTGGATTGACCTCTTTACTTTTTGTAATGGGCAAGTATCTTCTAGCACTTTACTTTAATAAGATGGAACCAGGATCTACTTATGGTGCTGCTGGGTCAATTATTCTGGTGATGCTATGGGTTTCATATAGTAGTTTGATTCTCTTCTTCGGCGCACATTTTACTAGGGTGTATGCCGATCGTTATTTGCAAAATGACTTAAGGAAAGTCCCAGAAAAAGTTAATACCCTTAACGATTCAAGTTAAAATAATTACAAAGTTGCGTGAGTAGCTACGCTTTCGCGAAAGCGTACTTACCTTTAATCGAAACCAAAAAAAATATGAGCACAGAAATAAAAGCATACGGAGCAAAAGATAAAGGAGCCGCCCTTAAAGAGATGACCATTGAGCGTCGTGATACACAGCCCAAAGATGTAAAGATTAAAATTACGTATTGTGGTGTTTGTCATAGCGATATCCATACAGTAGAAAATGATTGGGGCAATTCTAAATATCCAGTCGTACCTGGACACGAAATCATAGGTGAAGTATTAGAAGTTGGAGATAAAGTAAAGAACTTTAAAAAAGGAGATCTAGTAGGCGTGGGATGTATGGTAGATTCTTGTCGTGAGTGTGATCCTTGTAAAAAAGATTTGGAGCAATTTTGCCAAGAAGGAATGGTCGGTACTTACAACGGAAAGGATAAACACTTAGGTGTACATACCTTTGGAGGATATTCTCAACAAATTACAGTAGATGAGCATTTTGTACTGAGTATTCCTGAAAATTTAGATATTAAAGCCGTTGCACCATTGTTGTGCGCTGGTATTACTACATATTCCCCTCTAAACCATTGGAATATTAAAGAAGGTATGAAAGTAGGAGTCGTTGGACTAGGCGGTCTCGGACATATGGGAATCAAATTTTCTCACGCAATGGGCGCAGAAACTATTATGATTACAACTTCTGAGTCTAAAAAGGAAGATGCGAAGCGACTGGGAGCAGACGGTGTATTAATTTCGAAGGATGATGAAGCTATGAAAAAACACAGAGGAAGTTTTGACTTCATCCTTAATACAGTTCCCGTAAGCCACGATGTAAATCCGTATTTACAATTATTGACTATTGATGGGACGATGTGTATGGTAGGAGCCATTGAACCTCTTCCAGAAGTGCATGGCGGTAATCTTATAATGGGACGTAAGAATATTGCAGGTTCTTTAATAGGTGGTATTAAAGAAACGCAGCAAATGTTAGATTTTTGTGGAAAACACAATATCGTGAGTGATGTAGAAATGATCGATATGGATAACATTAATAAAGCTTACAAACGTGTACAGGACTCCGATGTAAAATATCGATTTGTAATTGATATGGAGTCATTGAAATAGTAGAGCCTATATTACGCTTTCGCGAAAGCTAAAGACTGACCTACATCAGCTCAGTAAGAAGAGCTCAAGCCACAATTTTAACATAAATTGTGGCTTTTTACTTTGTATGTCGTGGTTATGTTATTTTCATCATAAAAAATATCCATTTTTTAACCAGACCTTATGTAATATAATTCATCGTAAATAACACATATCTTTAACTTTACGTCATATAAATTATTAAAAATTATAATTATGAAACTATATAGAAAATTACCTATTGTCTTACTACTCGCAGGAGCCTTTGCATTTACTGCCTGTGGAGATGATAAGAAGAAAGAAGAGCAAATAAAACTTGAAACTCAGAAAAAAGCTGACGAAGAGAAAGCTCAAATGGCTATGAAAGAAGAAGAAGATAAAAAGAAAATGAAGGCAGAAGCAACCGCAAACAGTATTGCAGCTAAAGCAATGGGTAATGATAACTTATCTACATTAGTGGCTGCGGTAAAAGCCGCAGACTTAGCAGCCATGTTAAGCGAGCCAGGTAATTATACTGTATTTGCACCGATTAATTCTGCTTTTGAAAAATTACCAAAGGGTACCGTAGAGTCACTATTAATGCCAGAAAATAAAGAAATGCTAACTGGAATTTTACAATACCACGTTGTAAAAGGAACCATAAATGCAGAAAAATTATCTAGTGCCATAAAAGCTGCTAATGGCAAGTATAGTTTCAAAACTGTAAAAGGAAGTGAACTTACAGCAATGATGGATGGAGATCAAATCGTGATTCAAGATTCTAGAGGAAAGAAGGCGCAAGTAGTTTTAGGTAACGTTGAGGCTTCTAATGGAATTGTGCATGTAATCGATAATGTATTAATGGAGAAGAAATAATCAGAAATAAATAATTATTACCCTAAAACCGCATATTTTCGTATGTGGTTTTTTTTAAATTTATATCATGAAATATCAAGTAACACTACTAGCTTTTTTAATTCTAGGATTGATAAGTTGTCAGAACAAAAGTAACGCACAAGCACCAGAGGCTGTAAAAAAAAGTTTTCAAGCCAAGTATCCAGGTGAGAATGATCCAGACTGGCATCAAGATGCAAATGGAAGCTGGGAAGCAAACTTTAAAATAGATGGAGAAAAATATAGAGCAGATTATAACTCAGATGGCTCTTGGATTGAGACAGAAAATAGTTTAAAAAAGAAAAATTTACCAGAGGCTGTTTTAAGAACAATAAAAGAAAAGTTTGGAAATGAAGATTTTGTTGAGGCAGAACGTGTAGATCACCACAGCAAGGGAATCTTTTATGATATAGAATTTAAGCAAAAGGGTAAAAACTTGGATATTGAGATGCGTGAAGACGGTACAATTCTCAATTAAATTTTCTTACATACGATAACAACCTTATGGTTTTTATCGAGGGTGGTAAAGAACAAATAATCTTTACCACCCTCTTTTATTTTGAGACGTTTTCTAATTTCTTCTACAGATAATGGAAAGTTCCTCGTTGTCACATTTGCCTTTGCAAACTTTATGTGCTTGCGCAAAGATTTTGAGAAAGGGAGCACATCTATTACCTTAAATCGTCTACCAGGAAACTCTACGAGGTCTTTAGAAGTATAGAGATGCGAATGCTCGTGAAGTTTGGCTAGCTTAAAATGACCAGAAACCCATTGAAAGGCGCCTGCTTTCATAAGCGTTGCCATAGGCTCGTAGAGAAAGTTCGCCACATTTCCATATGTCGCACTAGCAAGAATTAAAGCTTCATAACTCATCGTTATATGGTCGCTCGATCTTTCATTTAAATTTACACAATGCACCCGCAATCCAGTAGGTGAAACTTTCCCCTCTATTTTCCAAAGCAATTCCTTAACCTCGTTTTTTACCGCAACGATATGAATTTCTGTGACATTGTGTAGTTCTCTTAGCCCTGCGGCAATATCCAGCATAGGCGCAGTTTTAACCCAAAGGGTCTTACATTTAGAAAGCAACAATAGCAATGATGCAGGAACATTTGGTAAACAATCGGCGAGCATAAAGACTTTGCCTTTGTTGTCGTTTCTTCTTCCTGGATCTAAAAAAATAGTGTCGTAGGTATCCTCCGTGTTCTGGAAATAGGAAATGGAATCGCCTGCTACACAAGTTATATTTTTGGCTTTTAGAGTTTTGAAGTTCGCTTTCGCGAAAGCGGATAACTTGGCATTCATTTCTACATGGATAACCTCGGGAACAACTTGAGAGAAATAGTAGCTATCTATTCCAAAACCACCTGTACCGTCAACTAAAGTTTGACCTGTAATTAAACTGGCTTTGTACGTTGCCGTTTGCGCAGAGGATGTTTGCTCAAGGTTAAGTTTGGGTGGGAAAATTATTCCATCGGTTTCGTACCAAAGCGGAAGTTTCTCTTTTGCCCGGCGTTTTCCTTCGAGCTGCTGAGCTAGTTCTTGTATCGTTATCTCAGAAAATGGACTTCCTTTAAAGATAAAACTAGAAATTGGTGTGCTCTCGTGGGCTGCAAGATAAGCTTGGACTTCATCTGTAAATAATGCCTCGTTAATCACAGGTCACGCGTTAGATTCTGTACAATTTTATATTCGCTTAAGAACTCATTTGAGATAACCTTAATAGCTGTATACGTAGGAATTGCAAGTACCATTCCGATTACACCAAATAATAATCCCGCAATAATTATCGCAAGAAAAACCTCCAGAGGATGAGATTTTACACTATTCCCAAAAATTTTGGGTTGTAATATAAAGTTATCTATGAGCTGCGCAAAACCGTAGCATATAGATATGTATATAAGGTTGGGCAATATCACCGTTTGGAAATCGGCATCAAGATTACTTGATGTTGCCAGTAAAAGCATTACGCCACCACCTACTAATGGTCCTAAATAAGGTACAAGATTAAGTGTAGCACAAAAAAGCGCCACAGCAAAAGCATTTTCTACACTAAAGAAATTTAGAATAATGGAGTACAAAACAAACATTATAAATACTTGCAATAATAAACCGATAAAGTAGCGGGAAAGCAGGTACTTAATTTTTTCAAAAACTCTAAGAAATTTACCCTCATTACCACGATTTGCAAACACGAGAATACTGCTTACTAAAAGTCTGCTATCTTTTAGGAAAAAGAACGTAATAAAAATGACAGAAAATATCCCAATAAGCGCAGCACCTAGGTTACCAATGATCCCATTTAAGAAACTCGGTATAATGCCAAAGTCAATATCCTTTATAAAATTGGATTCTTGGACGCTCCTAATGATCGTTGTGCGACTAACCCCAAAATATTCGGCAATTTCTCCGTAAAGCCTATCAATACTTACCTTCACCTCATTAAAATCGATGTTGGAGAGGTGCGCGCTTTGATCTATAATCACAGGAATAAAAAGCGTAAGGACTCCAGCAATAAACAGAAATACAAAGAGTATAGTAGTTATCGCTGCCCACGTATCTCCCATTTTAAGCCTACGCTTTAAGAAAATAGTGATAGGTCTACCTATTAATGAAATCACAGCTGCCACGGCTAGATAAACAAGGACACTCTGTATTTCATATAGAAACCATAGCAAAAAAAATATCCCAGCAAGGATGCCAAGCGCCCGTAATATACCGTAAGCTATTGCTTTTGAATTCACGATTCAAATATAATAGTTTTATTTACGTCGCAATTCATAAAAAGCAATCGCAGCGGCCTGAGCCACATTCATACTGCTATTATTTCCTAACATAGGTATATGGGCAGTATGTTGTGAGAGTTTGAGGAGTTCTTCAGAAACGCCATTGCGCTCATTCCCTATGATGAGCACCACTTTTTTGGGTTTTGTTTTGATTTGGTCTATTGGGATGCTGTTTTGTGTAATCTCGAGAGCGATACTAGAATATCCCTCGCTGTGGAGTTGAGTAAGGGTAGTGGTAAGGTATTCGCTTTCGCGAAAGCGGACAACCTCATACGTATTGCGCGCCGTCCTACGCAGTCTATTGCTCGAAAGGTCTATCTGTACCCCTCCAAAAATTATTTCATCTACGCCAAAAGCATCTCCTAGACGAAATAATGACCCTATATTGGCAGGACTTTGAACGCCATCACACATCAATATAATTTGTTTTGATATATGCGGTTTTGAGTGGTCTGTATGGGATAGTTGTCGATCAGCCATTTCAAATTAATCTAACATAGGTATGGGTTTTTTGTCTTCATCTATAGCCACAAACGTAAAATAGCCAGTAACAGCTGTCTCGCGGTCTAGACTGTACATGTCTTCCATAAAGATATCTACACGCACCACACAACTTGTTCTTCCCACTTTTTCTACACGGGCTACGAGCTCAATAATAGTACCTTGTGGGATGGGTTTTGTAAAATCAATTTTATCTGTAGAGATAGTTACGACACGTTTTCTACTAAAGCGTGTTGCGCAAATAAAGGATGCTTCGTCCATCATATGGAGCGCCGTCCCGCCAAATAGCGTGTCGTAGTGGTTCGTAGTATTAGGGAAAACAGCTTTAAAAATACGTGTCTCACTTGCCGCTTTACGTTGTTCTATAACTTCCATATTAATTGGTATCAGCATTTATGATACTGTCTGTTATGAAAGCCATAACGAGCATCGTACCTTTGCAAGGTTAAAAAAAGGAAACAATGACGCAAGTAATAGAAGCGCTAAAATGGCGTTATGCCACAAAAAAATTTGATAATCAAAGACTTATCCCTGATGAGAAGATTGAGGTAATAAAGGAAGCTTTTGACCTTACCGCAACAAGTTTTGGTTTACAACCTGTGAGACTGGCTATTGTAAAAAATAAAGAAATACAGCGTGCGCTTGTAACGGTTTCAATGAATCAGGAGCAAATTGCACAAGCATCACACGTCCTCGTTTTCTGCAGGGAGCGTGAGATAGGAACAGATTATGTGAACTCCTATTTTGACAACGTAGTACAAATAAGAAAAACTCCAGAGGAAATTCTTGCGCCCTTTAAAAACTACCTACTTAAAACATTTGAGAACGATACTCCTGAATCTATTGCATTATGGGCAACAAAACAGGCGTATCTGGCAATGGGTAATCTTTTAACGGTGTGTGCGCTAGAGAAAATAGACGCTTGCCCGATGGAAGGCTTTTCTCCAGAGGGGTACAATGAGATCTTAGGCTTGGAAGAAAAGGGACTAGATGCCGTTCTCGTTATGCCCGTAGGGTATCGTGCAGATGACGATATGTTTGCAAGCTTTAAAAAAGTGCGGAAAGGTACTGCAGCAGCTGTTCTAGAACTATAAAAGACACCCTTGCTTTACTTAAATGGACAATATAATGGCAAGATTCTTGTTATTTCGTAAGAGTTTTATATTTTGCAAGAACCCTAATTTGAAACTAATGAAACGAATTACTCTAATCTTATTCCTATTTGTAGCCTTTGGCGTGCAATCGCAGGAAGCCGAATGGCTTACAGATTTTGAAAAAGCAAAAAAGACAGCGCAAAAACAGAAAAAGCCCATATTAATGTACTTCACAGGAAGCGACTGGTGTGGACCTTGTAAAATGCTAAAGAAAGATTTCTGGCAGAGTGAAGAATTTGTAGCTCAATCTAACGATTTTGTTCTGTTAGAAGTAGATGTGCCCTTTAGACTTGACGTGATCTCCGAGTCGCAGATGAAGAAAAACAAGGCGCTTCAAGCAAAATATAATAAGGAAAAATCATTTCCAACTCTTTTAGCCTTAGATGCTAGTGGACGTGTAAAGGATAAAATATCAGCCTATAGTATGTTAAGAGACACAGCACCTTATTTTGCATTTATAGATAAAGCTAGATCTATCCGATAGGAAAATTTAGCATTAAAATAGAAAAAACCGCTCTTGTAGCGGTTTTTTTTGGTCTCGATAAAACTAGACGAGCTTCGTAAGAATTTGCGTCTCACTATGAAGTGTCTTGTGTACAGGACATTTATCTGCAATTACTAAAATTCTTGCGAGTTGTTTCTCATCTAGATCAGCGATAAGCTTTATCTCTCTATGAAAGGTGTCAATTTTTGCATTTTCATCATTTTCACAAGCTTCGCAATCTGCTGCATACGTTTTTGAGTAACTCGTATGAACTTCTACATTATCTATTTTCCAGCCTTTACGCTTAGCATACATCTGTATGGTCATAGCGGTACAAGCAGATAATCCAGCCGCCACGAGTTCATAAGGCGTGGGTCCGTAATCGTTACCACCTACTCGAACAGGCTCATCTGCTCGCATATAATGATTGCCCATCTTAAGCTGAGTAGTGAATCCGTCTTCGTCATCGAGACTCGCTGCCACTTGATGGGTAGTTTTAATTTCCTCCACTTCTGGACTAGGAATATATCTTGCAGCCCATCCAGCAACTATTTTACCCACATATGAGGCGTTTTCTTTATCAATAAGTAAATGTTCTGAGCCGTCTAGAGTTACAAAACTCTTAGGATGCTTTGCGGCGTGGTAGATTTCCTCAGCATTCTTAATCGATACCGTGGCATCCTGAGGGGAATGAAGTATGAGCAAAGCTTTATCAAGGTCGTGGGCAGCTTCGGCACACGATTGAGCCTCGAGATCATCTATAAATTGCTTTTTGAAGGTGAAATCACGTCCCGCAAGGGTTACTTCGGCTTGCCCTTCATTTCTTATTTTTTCTAATTGTGACCCTAGTTGTTTCTCTACGTGTGCAGGATTACTAGGAGCTCCTATGGTAGCAACCGCTTTAATCGTATCGATTTTTTTACCTGCAAATATCACAGCCGCGCCTCCTAGAGAATGACCTACGAGTAGGGAAGGAGCTTTGTAGTCCCTTGCCAAAAAAGCGGCCGCAGCTATTAAATCCTCTACATTACTGGAAAAATTAGTGTCTGCAAAATCTCCATCTGAATCACCAAGGCCCGCAAAGTCAAAACGCAGCACCCCAAACCCCTGAGAGGCCAATGCCCGACTTACATTACGCACCGCAGAAAAGTCCTTTGTGCAAGTAAAGCAATGTGCAAAAATGGCAAAATTATGGGGATGCTGGTCCGCTGGTAAATCGAGGCGAGCGGCTAGGGATTGTCCCTTATTATTTTGAAAACTTATTTTACTTGATTTCATAAACGGTGATTTGCTAGTGAGTTTCTGTCGGTTAATGTTATGACATCTTACTCATCGAACTTTAAGGTACATAAAAAGTACTAAAATAGTTACTTTCGTAAGTGATTGCAGTAGTATAATGACAGATAATCTTTCTTCAAGACCCACACAGCCCAATAAACGCATTGAAACTTTAGATATCCTACGTGGCTTTGCCATCTTCGGGATATTTATGGTTAATGTCGAGATTATGAATTGCGTTTTTATGAATCAAGACGCTTTTGGAGCGCAATGGACAGGAACGGTGGATAAGCTAGCTGTACGCATCAAACAGTTAATCTTTTACAATAAATTCTTTCCTATTTTCTCTTTGCTTTTCGGTATAGGAATAAGTATTCAGATCAGGAATATTAGATCCAAAGGAATTTCGCCCTCATTTTTCTACAGAAGAATGTTTGCGCTTTTCATTTTTGGTGTTGCTCATATCCTATTTTTATGGTCTGGAGACGTCATTCATTTGTATGCTGTTTTAGGAGTTTTGACATTTGCTTTAGTGCGATTGTCTTCTAAGAGACTTTTTTGGCTTGCGCTATTACTTTTAATATTCCCTTTCTATAATCAGCTGTTCGAGTGGCTCTTGTCCGTTACCGGATATACGCCAGAAAGTTACCTATCTGCATATAGTGCTACAGATATTGTGGACACAATAAGAGGCGGTAGTTACATAGATGGTATAAAACTCAGAATACAAGAGTATAAAAGTAACGTGACCGTTTTGTTTGTATTCCTTATGCCTATCGCGCTCGCAATGTTTGTTTTGGGACTGGCAATAGGAAAGAAAGATTGGCTTTATGAAATAAGCTCTAAGGTGAACCAAATCAAGAAATCGGTGCTCCTCATTGCTTTGGTTTCCAATCTATATCGTGTCTTTTTCTTATTCTTTCTTTGGGATTTAGATATTTGGAAAGACCCTTTTTGGCGGGAAGTATTCATCTACTTGATGCAAATTTGTGATACTTTAATGGGGTTGTTTTACGTTTGGGTCATTGCTTATTTATGCCAATACAAACGATGGATTAATCTTTTTATACCACTTAAAGCGGTGGGAAAGATGGCGCTTACTAATTATTTATTACAGAGCTTTATAGGGTTAATTATCTTTTCTTCATTGGGCTTCGAAAAGTATGAGACATTCTCTCCTTATCAAACCTTATTAATTGCTCTCATTGTTTTTGTTTTTCAAATAATAATAAGTACGCTTTGGTTACAATATTTTAAATATGGCCCTATGGAATGGCTCTGGAGGTGTATTTCATATTGGAAAATATTGCCATTTAAAAAGTAGTCCCATAATAAAGTTCAGCCTTGTTTTTCTGCAACTGAGATAGAAATAGTGTTTTAAGTGACTACTCCCTTTTTATATTGCGAGTAGAAAACAATGCAATGACCATCGACCAATTTTTTACAATATTTATTTCTATACACGCGCTCTTTGGGAGCATTTCACTTCTCGCGGGAACTATCTCGGTAATCGCAAGAAAGGGCGGGCGCTGGCATAAAAAGTCAGGGATTATTTTTTATTATGGGATGCTCGTTGCCAGTTTATCGGGAGTTGTAGCATCCTTTATTCCGGGACATGTCAATCCATTTTTATTTGTCGTCGGTTTATTCAGTTTCTATTTGGTTTTATCTGGATATCGGGCGTTACGATTTAAGCGTATAAAGTCACAGGAGCAATTACTTTGGGATAAAATACTTTCTTGGGGAATGTTCATAGTTGGTCTAGGAATGATATTTTTTGGAGTTTCTTCTATTGTTCGAGGGGCTAATATGGGAACTATTCTTATAGTGTTTGGCTTAATTGCCATCTTTAATGCGTCTATCGACTTAAGAGCCTTCAGAGATTTAAAAATGCTTCGGAAGAAGAGTATACGTTTACATATTGGAAAAATTTCTGGAGCATACATAGCCTCTTTTACCGCATTCTTTGTGACCAATAATGTCTTGCCGGCGCTATTGAGTTGGTTACTACCCACAGTTTTTGGCGTTATATTTATTACATATTGGCTCAGGAGAACCAGAATTCCTAAGAAAACTACAATTCGGTCGTGATAAATGACGGTTGGGGAGGTTCCGCTTTCGCGAAAGCGTACAAATCCCAATATTTACACTATCAAAAAACAACCATTATGAAATCAATCTCTCTTTTACTCGCCATCACTTTTTCAATAGGAATGCAGGCACAATCCAAATACGAACAAGGAATGCGCAAGGCCTTCGAACTGTGGGAAGCCGAAAAACTGGACGAAGCCTCAAACCTCTTTGAACGCATCGCTACTGCCGAAAAGGACAATTGGTTGCCAGATTATTACGTCGCGCAAATTCAAGTACTTAAAAGTTGGGATATGAAAGATGAGGCTGTACTGAAAGCTCAACTCGATAAAGCACAGGAGTATGTAAATATGATGAAAACCAAGGCTGGCGAAAATGTATATGCGCTACAAATGCAAGCACAGTTATATACCGCTTGGATTGCCTACGATGGGATGAAATACGGAATGAAATATGCGGGAACGGTCGGTCAACTGTATGACAAAGCTGTACAAATGGAACCAGAAAATCCAATGCTAGTATTGTCTAAAGCCGAGTGGGATATGGGGAGTGCGAGCTATTTTGGGACACCTATAGAGCCCTATTGTGACGACGTGCGCCGTGCTGAAAAACTCTTTACTACCTTTACTCCAGAAACTGAGTTTCACCCTTCTTACGGAGCAGAAAGGGTAGCCGAAGTTTTAAAGAAATGTAACAAGTAAGCAATGACTGGTTTTTTAAAAGAATTTAGAAACGCTTTTCTACTAGGGCTTAACATCTTTGTGGTACACGCTCTAGTGGTGTATTTACTTGGGAATCCTTGGTATGGACAAAGCCCTTGGGAGTTCTTTTATCAGAACCAAATGTTCTCCGTAGCGCTCTATCTCGTTAACACCTACGTTTTTAAGGTATATTATGGCAGATATGATGAGAATTTCTGGACGGTAAATAAGGTGCTTCTCGGACTTTTTCTAGGTGCAATGGCATCTATTGTGACGGTTTTCTTTTTACGCCTTACACTCATCGTAGTTCCTGGATATAGAACATTCTCAGCGTTTGTAGAAAATGAGCGCATCAGCGAGTATTACTTATCACTATCTATATCTGTGGTAGCTACCGCCATTTATTATGCTGTTTTTTACTGGAAAAGTAAACAGGACAAAAAAGTAAAGCGTAGTCGTATCATTGCGGGAACTGCTTCGGCAAAGTTTGATGCACTTAAGAATCAGCTGGATCCACACTTTTTATTTAATAGCTTGAATGTACTTACGAGCTTGATAGAGGAGAACCCGCAACAGGCGCAAAAGTTTACAACCTCGCTTTCTAAAGTTTATCGCTACGTACTGGAACAAAAAAGCAAAGAACTCGTCCCTGTAGATGAGGAACTTGCGTTTGCGCGCACGTATATGAATCTTATTAAAATGCGTTTTGAGGATAGTATAGAAATCATAATCCCAGAAAAAGCCTCAAATCCAGAAGCCAAAGTTGTTCCACTTTCTTTACAGTTATTACTAGAGAACGCTGTAAAACATAATATGGTCACACCGTCTAAAAAGCTTTTCATAACAATAGCCGAAAAGGATGGAATGCTCACCGTGTCAAACAACCTACAGCCCAAACAGATTCTAAAAAAGAGTAGTGGAGTAGGGTTACAAAATATCAAGCAACGCTACCAGCTATTAACCGAACGTAATGTAGAGATACTAGAAAGTAAAACACAGTTTAGCGTGGGTATTCCTATGCTCACGAAGCAAAGTCCTATGGAGGCTGTACAGGAAACCTATATTGAGAATAAAAAATATAAATTGGCCAAAGAGCAGGTAGAAAAAATGAAAGGTTTTTACGTACACTTTGCTATTTACCTCCTTTTTGTTCCCATATTTATTTACCTTAATGTTCAGTCTACCTCATTTCCTTGGGCCTTATTTCCCATAGGAGGTTGGGGGCTAGGAGTTGCGGGTCACGCTTCAGAAACCTTTAACTGGAGTCCTATTTTTAATAAGGAATGGGAGAAACGTAAGATACAGCAGTATATGGAGGACAAGGATTTTTGATCTTCCTCATAGACCTACGTAAAACAAAAAACCTTCATAAATAATTGGGTGCGTCATATATATTTCTTTTTTTTGTGATCTAATAGTCTACTAAATCCATAGACTAATAGACTAAACGATTGAATAGTATGATTTTAGACCAAATACTCATTTCAAATAAGGGATATAAGAAGCGGTACACGGCAGATATTTCTAACGAAAAACCTCTTAGAAGTGTTGTCAAAGCTATAAGCTGGCGCCTCATCGGTACGATTGATACGCTATTAGTATCATACTTACTGACAGGAGAATGGTTGCTTGCGACTTCCATCGCTTCTATAGATTTTGTAACCAAGCTCTTACTCTACTTTTTTCACGAACGCATTTGGAATCGTATTCAATGGGGGAAATAATGACTATGAAGGCACACACACCGACAGAGATAGCCCATCTCAATGAGAAATTTAGGAAAGCATCGCCAGAGGAAGTTGTTTCTTACGCTTTCGCGAAAGCAAACCGCGCAGTCATCACAACAAACTTTAGGCCTTATGAGGTTGCTATTTTACATCTGGTGACAAAAAATCATCCAGAAATACCGGTCTTGTGGTGCGACTCAGGGTACAATACTGCACATACCTATAGGCACGCAGAAGAATTGATTAATACACTTAGTCTCAATATTCAATTATTTGTACCTAAGCAAACGGTAGCTCACCGTAATATTACCCTAGGTATTCCAGAAGTAGATACACCAGAACACGTATTATTTACAGAACAAGTAAAACTAGAACCCTTTAAAAGAGCAATGCAAACTTTTCAGCCAGACGTGTGGTTTACGAACCTCCGCAAAGGGCAAACGGCATTGCGTGATACATTGGATATTTTTAGTACCGATAAAAAGGGAGTGCTCAAGGTAAGTCCGTTTTATCATTATGATGACAAAGCGCTTGATACCTATCTAGAGCAATACCAGTTACCTAACGAATTTAACTATTACGACCCCACAAAAGCACTTGAAAATAGAGAGTGCGGTATACACCTATAACATTTATGGCAACTATAGAAGTTCAAGAGATAACTCGAATAAATCAACCTATTCTCAAACAGAATCCACTAGAAAGCGAGGCGATTTTTATTTTCAGGGAAGTTGTTGCCCAGTTTGAGAAGCCGGTACTCCTATTTTCTGGAGGGAAGGATAGCATCACATTAGTGCGACTGGCTCAAAAAGCATTTCATCCTGCAAAAATCCCATTCCCGCTATTGCACATTGATACAGGACATAACTTTCCAGAGACTATCGCTTTTAGAGATGCGTTGGTAAAAGAACTTGGCGTACAACTTATCGTACGGCACGTTCAGGATGCCATAAATGATGGTAAGGTTATCGAAGAACAAGGAAAATACGCCAGCCGCAACAGCTTGCAGACCACGGTGCTTCTTGAGGCATTAGAGGAGTTTAAGTTTGACGCAGCCATAGGCGGTGCGAGACGGGATGAGGAGAAAGCGCGTGCTAAGGAGCGTATTTTTTCAGTACGCGACGATTTTGGACAATGGGATGAACGCAACCAGCGACCTGAGTTGTTCAGTTATCTTAATGGTCGCATCGATCTAGGGCAGAATGTTCGCGTATTTCCTATAAGCAATTGGACAGAACTTGATGTATGGAACTATATTGCTCGGGAAAAAATTGAGATCCCTTCTATTTACTTTGCCCATCACAGAAAAACCTTTTTGCGCGACGGTATGATTTGGTCTGCTCAGGATGATGTGGTTTTTAGAGCCCCTGATGAAGCGGTTGAGGTGCGTTCGGTACGTTTTAGAACTGTGGGAGATATGTCCTGTACCGCCGCTGTACTCTCTAAGGCAGACACTATCGAGAAGGTGGTTGAAGAAATTAAGGACGCCACCATTTCAGAGCGTGGTGCACGCATAGACGATAAGCGTTCTGAAGCAGCTATGGAAAAAAGGAAGCAACAAGGTTATTTTTAAGGAGAGACATTTATATACATCTCAAAAGGCAAGCTACGCATACTGTAATTGCAATAATTACGCTTTCGCGAACCTGCCTGCCGGCAGGCAGGAGCGTAAAAAACAAAAGTATAACAAGAAGGAATTTATGGAAGTTTTAAAAATAGCAACTGCAGGAAGTGTAGATGACGGTAAAAGCACGTTGATAGGTCGTTTGTTGTACGATACGAAATCTCTTACGACAGATAAGGTAGAGGCGATTGAGGCCAAAAGTATTGCAAACGGGTTCGACTACTTAGATTTTTCCCTTGCCACAGATGGACTAGTTGCCGAAAGAGAGCAAGGAATTACTATAGATGTGGCACATATCTATTTCTCTACAGCAAAGAAAAGTTACATTATTGCAGATACTCCTGGACATATAGAATATACACGCAATATGGTTACTGGCGCATCTATTTCACAGGCATCCATTATTCTCGTTGATGCTAGGAAGGGAGTAGTGGAGCAAACGTATCGCCATTTCTTTATAAATGACCTGTTGTGCGTTCCAGAAGTTATCGTTGCGGTAAATAAAATGGATCTTGTAAATTATGATAGATCTGTTTTTGAATCTATAAAAAAGGATTTTCTGGATTTGGCAGAGCATCAAAGTTTCAATGCTCAAAAAATCACTTTCATTCCCATTAGTGCGCTCAAAGGTGATAATGTAGTACAACCGTCGCAGGCAATGCCTTGGTATAAAGAAGAAACGATTCTTGAATATCTGGAGGAATACACTCCTAAAAGCGATATAACTTCAGATGATTTTCGTTTTGCGGTACAAACGGTTATCCGTCCTAAACAAGATGAATACCACGATTTTCGGGGTTACGCAGGAAAGATCGAAGGTGGCGATATTAGTGTGGGAGATGCTATAACGGTATTACCATCTGGTATGTCCAGTAAGGTAAAAGAAATACTGTTTTACCAAGACTCTTTCGAATCGGCGGGAGCGGGTACCTCTTGTACGCTCACGCTGGAAGATGATATTAACATCAGTAGGGGAGATGTGCTCGTTACTGGTCTTGCCCTGCCACAAACTACCAGACAGCTTCACGCTACCGTTTGCTGGATGGATAATAAGAAGTTACAACCCAGTACAAATTACCTTGTGCAGCAAGGAACTGCACAAGTACTGGCTCGCATAAAAAATATCGACTATAAAATCCATCCTGATTTCTCTGGAACAGATAATCAGGCAAACTACCTCTCCCTTAATGAAATAGGAGATGTAGAAATTCAACTAAGTAAACCTTTGTTAAACGATACATTTGTAAAGAACAAGGCAACAGGAGCATTTATTCTGATAGACCCACAATCAAATACGACTGCGGGAGTTGGGTTTATAAGGTAGAAGCATAACGCTTTCGCGAAAGCAAAACATTGATTCTTGAAGTAAATACCGAGAACCTTTTTTTACTTTGAACTACACCTCTGCATCCATTAAATCTGTCACAACGTGATAGCGTGGATCATCTATCGCTGTTTCGATAACCGTATCAAATCGCGGATTTGCCTTGAGCAAGAGCGCCTTGCACTCTGGAGAAAGGTGCGTGAGCTTAATTTCCTTTCCTGCATCTAGATATTTATTGGCCAGACTGTGCAGCGCTTCGATTCCAGAGTGATCGTTTACACGGGACTCAATAAAATCTATTTCTACTTTATCTGGATCTGTACGCACATCAAATTTTGAATTAAAATTCTGAATAGAACCAAAGAATAAAGGTCCCCAGATACTGTAAACCTTAGTCCCATCTGGTTTTATCGTTTTTCTGGCACGAATCATCGTAGCGTTTTTCCAAGCAAAAACCAACGCACTCATAATCACACCAGCGATTACGGCAACAGCTAAATCCTGCCATACCGTTATTGCCGAAACGGCTATAAGTACAAATGCATCTGCGAGCGGAATTTTATTTATGATTCTAAAACTAGACCACGCAAAAGTTCCGATGACTACCATAAACATAACTCCCACAAGCGCCGCAATAGGAATTTGCTCAATAAGTGGAGCTGCAAAAAGAATGAAGCATAAAAGCGCTACGGCTGCAACTGCACCAGACAACCTACCACGACCACCAGATTCTACATTGATAATAGATTGCCCAATCATCGCGCAACCACCCATACCGCCAAATAGACCATTCAGGATATTTGCACTTCCTTGAGCCACACATTCACGGTTACCGCTTCCGCGCGTTTCCGTAAGGTCATCTACAAGATTAAGGGTCATTAAGGATTCTATAAGACCAACTGCCGCCAGAATTCCCGCTGTAGAGATAATTAATCCCCAGTGTCCATTTAAAGTATCCAGTAATGAAAATATCTGAAATTGGAAGGTAGGAAGACCACCTTCGAGACCAGTACCACCGCCTTCTCTGATGAAAGAACCTACGGTTCCTAATTCTAGTCCGCCAAAGATTACTATAGCAGCAACCACAATTATTGCTACAAGCGCTGGGGGAACTTTAGTAGTAATTTTAGGCAGGAAATACATAATCGCCATCGTAAGTCCTACAAACGCTAGCATTAACCAGAAGTTCCCGTTGCTGAAGAGCTCAGAAAACCATCCTCCCAAGTTGTTCCAGAATGGCGTTTCAGTAGAAACTACATTAGGAAATAAGCCCAGTTGTGAGAGAAAAATAACAATAGCGAGACCGTTTACAAATCCCATCATCACTGGATGTGGTATGAGTCGAACAAATTTACCTAGTTTGAAAATCCCAGCCGTAATTTGGATGGCACCCACAAAGAGGAGTGTTATAAACAACCATTGTAATCCAAGATTCTCAATGGGCGTCGCGAGCGCATCGCCCACTTCATTTCCCTTTTGAATCATATGAACCATTACAACCGCCATAGCCCCCGTGGCGCCAGATATCATACCAGGACGACCACCAAAAAGCGCTGTTACGATTCCCATCATAAAAGCACCATAAAGACCCACAAGTGGATCAATTCCCGCAACAAATGCAAAAGCAACTGCCTCTGGAACTAAGGCTAGAGCCACAGTAAGTCCAGAAAGGATATCATTTTTTGGGTTCTCAGTAAAGTTGTTGAAAATAGGTTTCATTAGGGCTATTTTAAAGCGTGCAAAGATATGGTATTCTTCGGGCTAGTGCTAAGAGAGGCGGTCTAATTGTATGACAACGTTTTCGTGTATAGGGTTTTTATTTCTAGTTACCTTTGAAGATTTACGCTCCTGCCTGCCGGCAGGCAGGTTCGCGAAAGCGGAACCATCAAAAATCCCTACAAATCTTTACTGTTAAAGCATTCGTCAAAAAAGACCCTCGCCCCATTAATAAAAGGTATCTTTGCGCTTCTTAAGGCAACATAAAATAGCGTTGTCTACTAATACCATTTTATGTCATTTGAAAAATTAGGGCTTTCTGAAGCCTTGCTCAAAGCAGTGAGCAAAAAAGGATATACCACCCCATCTCCCATACAAGAAAAAGCAATACCAAAAATACTCGAAGGAAGAGACGTACTGGCTTCAGCGCAAACTGGAACTGGGAAAACGGCAGGTTTTACACTGCCTATGTTACAAATACTTGCAAAGGAATCACCACAGCGCAAGAGAAAAATACGCGCCCTTATTCTTACTCCTACACGCGAACTTGCAGCTCAAGTTTACGACAATGTAAGAGAATACAGTGAGTACCTGGACTTGAAAAGTACAGTGATTTTTGGCGGGGTAAATCAAAATCCGCAAGTGCGTACTATCAGACAAGGTGTAGACATCCTTATCGCAACGCCTGGTCGCTTACTGGATTTAGAAAATCAGCGACTTCTATCACTTAGTGATGTGGAGTTTCTTGTGCTCGATGAAGCAGACCGTATGCTCGATATGGGCTTCCTTAGAGATATAAAGAAAGTACTATCGCTTGTACCTAAACAGCGTCAAAATCTATTATTTAGTGCAACATTCTCTCGAGAAATCAAAAATTTTGCGCGTGACTTGCTTCACAACCCAGTGCTTGTAGAGGCAACTCCAGAGAATACCACTGCAGAGAAGGTAGATCATATGATGTATCGCGTAGATAAATCTAAAAAAACTGCGCTCACCATTCAATTGATAAAAGAAGGGGATTGGGACCAAGTGTTAATTTTTACAAGAACCAAGCACGGTGCTAATAGATTGAGTCAGAAACTAGATAAAGCTGGAATCTCGTCATCAGCCATTCACGGGAACAAAACACAGAATGCGAGAACAAAAGCCTTGAGCGGTTTTAAAAAAGGCTCCATCCGTGTACTTGTTGCTACAGATATTGCTGCACGTGGTCTCGACATTCCTCTGTTACCACATGTTATTAATTATGAATTACCAAATGTACCAGAAGATTATGTGCACCGCATAGGCCGTACAGGACGGGCAGGAGCCAGTGGGGAAGCTATTTCTCTTGTTGGGCTGGACGAGAAAGATTACGTGCGAGGAATCGAACGCCTGCTCGATATGAAAATCCCAAAGGAAACCGTGGACGGATTTGAGCCTACAGACACACTTGCAAGCCTAGAAGAGGCTAAAAAGCAACAAGGCTCAGGAAGACCAGACCGTCGTGGTGGTAGAAGTGCTTCTCGACCAAAATCCAATAGTGGTCGTGGAGGAAATGAAAATCGCGGACATAACAAATCAAAATCTGGCGGAAATCGAAGAAGAAACGGGTAATCACATCACCTATTGAACCCTATTGAAACACCCGATGCGAGCATCGGGTGTTTTGTTTTAGAGATTTATAGGTCCCACTTACTCATCATCTTATTTATTTCCTATCGCGTACTGATGAAATTCCCTTCCTAATTGAGCGAGAAACGGTATACCCACAGTTTCATACTCGTAGGTATTGTCATTAAAAATTCCGTTTTCATTTACAAGTATGGTGGCAGATAGAAGAAATTGCACATTTTCCTTTTCATCGACGATATAAGCTGTTTCAGTGAGTGTTCCGTACGCGTAGCCCACTTTATTATACATCTTGATGTGCTCCGGAATACGTTCTTTCGTATCTCCGTACATAAAAAACTTCACGTAACTGTCGTAATAATCGACCTCGTCATAACCCGCTTGTCTCGGTACGGAACGCATCATTTGTTTAATACGAACCAAGTCTTCTGATGGTATCTGAAAACGCTCTTCTTCCTTAAACTGCTCTGGAAAAAACAGTCGCTGCATCACTCCGTGCTGTGCTTCAAGCGGAAAATAGTTTTTTGAGGAAAAATCCATTGGTGCATTTACGAGTAGGCTGTCTTTCATATAGCCAACTCCTTTTTCGGTTCTTTTGACTTTGATTTTGGCTATAGATCCATCTTTTATATTTCCTTCTAGTACGATATCCCCTTCGTAAGACGGAAAGAATTTTAATTGTGCTGTTTGCGCTTCGTCGGCATTACTCGTTGATAGTCTGTGCGCGATGCGGGTGGGAGCGAGCCCTTTTTCGCGCAAGCGGTCATTTATATAATCCCTTCCCATATATTCATACAATCTGTTATAGGCTTCATTATCGCTCACTGCAAAAATTTGTAACAAATCTCCCGCAACATTGTGAAGTTCGTCATCTCTTTCAGATTTATACAAGATATCCAGATGAAGTAGGGAATCGGTGGCGAGTTTCTCAACGGCCAGAAGTGCAACGGGTAATTTTACAGTGCTTGCTGGATAGAAATAATCTTTTTCGTTTACTTGGAATGCGTGATCTGTAAATTCGATAGATCCATTATCAGTACTATCGATTTGAGTAAAAATGATCTGTACTTCGTGATTTTTCAGATTTTTGGCTACTTGTTTTATTGCAGGGTGGTCGCTTTTCATCACCTCTTGAATAGGCGAGGAGCAAGAAGAAATCAAAATTGTGAGAACTAAAAAGTAGCAGTATTTCATAGATGGTAAATTACAAAACCCGAATTATTTCGAGCTAGATGCTTTAATAATTCGGGCTTGAATATTGGAATTAAATTTATACCTCTATAGATTGAAGTTCTTTAAGTGGAATCTGATTGTGCACTAAGTCATCAAAGGTTTCTCGCTTTCGGATGAGTTGTGACTCCCCGTTTTTCCACAACACTTCTGCAGGACGGTAACGGCTGTTGTAATTGCTAGCCATAGAGAAACAGTAGGCTCCAGCGTTGCTAAAAGCAAGAATGTCTTCTTCACTTATTTCGGCAATACGGCGGTTGTTTGCAAAGGTGTCCGTCTCACAGATGTAACCTACCACGCTATAAAATCGTTGCTTTCCGTCAGGATTTGAAATATTATGAATCTCGTGCTGGCTTCCGTAGAGCATCGGACGTATCAAGTGATTAAAACCGCTATCTATTTGCGCAAAAACGGTCGAGGTCGTCTGTTTGACCACATTTACGCTAGCTAGGAATTTCCCAGCCTCGCTTACGAGAAATTTGCCCGGTTCGAAGGCGAGGGTTAATGGTTTTTTGTACGCTTTCGCGAAAGCGTTAAAACGTTCCCCCAATTTCTCACCAAACTCCTCAATATCCGTCTCTATATCTCCTTCTTTATACGGCACCTTGAACCCACTACCGAAGTCTATGAATTCCAAATCTTCAAAATGCTTTGCCGTATCAAACAATATCTCCGAAGCATAAAGGAATACTTCGATATCTAGAATATCGCTTCCCGTGTGCATATGCACGCCGTTTATTTTCATCCCCGTATTTTCCACAATACGAAGGATATGCGGAATCTGGTGGATGCTGATGCCAAATTTACTATCAATATGTCCCACAGAAATATTTGTATTCCCACCCGCCATCACGTGCGGATTGATACGTATGCAGACAGGTGTTTTTGGATGCTTTGTCCCAAACTGTTCTAAAATAGAAAGGTTATCAATGTTTATCTGAACGCCCATTGCGGCCACGCGTTCTATTTCGGAGAGAGAAACACCGTTAGGAGTAAAAATGATATTTTCTGGCTTTACTCCAGCGGCCAGACCTAGTCTAACTTCCTGTATGGAAACGGTATCTAATCCTGCTCCTAGGTTTTTCATTGTCTGGAGAATCGCAATATTGCTCAATGCCTTAACGGCATAGTTTATCTTGACCTGTTTGACCTTTTTAAAAGCAGCTGTTAAGCGTTTATACTGAGCTTCAATTTTCTCAGCGTTGTACACATATACGGGACTACCGTACTCTTGAACCACTTGTAAAAGGTCTTGATTTGTCATTATTTCTTTTAAATTAATAATTAAGCCTACTAAATTAATAGAGAACAACGTAATGAAAGCAATTAGGAGCCACCAAATGCTGTAAATTCCTTAATTTTTAACAAATGTTTACAAAGTGCCGCCATACATTTCGTAATTTGTAATTAAAAAAGTTATGATTACAGCTACATTACCCATGTTTCCTTTAGAACTCGTTTGCTTTCCTGGAGAACTTCTAGCGCTGCATATTTTTGAAGATCGGTATCAACAGCTTATACAAGATTGTGAGAGTGAAAAAATTACCTTCGGTATACCAGCTTACATTAATAATGAGATGCTTTATGGGACTGAGGTCAGTCTTGAGAAGGTGGTAAAACGTTATGAAACTGGAGCCTGTGACATCCTTTGTCGCGGAGAACGTGTTTTTAAAATGGACAGATTCTATAATGTACTAGGCGACAAACTTTATGCTGGTGCAGATGTGGCTTTTATTTCTTATGTTACTGACGGTTCTGATATTTCTAAAACAAAGCTTATAGATCTTCTAAAGTATTTTTATGGTTTATTGGATTTAGAGCTTCCTGAGCTTCCATTTGAAGAAATAAACGCTTTTACGTACGCTCATAAGATGGGTTTAAGTCTAGAACAAGAATACGAAATCCTCAAAATTACCTCACAATCAGACCGGTATCAATATTTAATTGAACACCTAAATGCTGTTATTCCGACGGTAAGAGCGGTCAATCGGACTAAAGAATTGATACAACTCAACGGACATTTTAAAAACTTTAATCCGCTGGATTTCAAGAAGTTTCAGTTGTGAACGAAAACGTTGTAGTAAGAAAATTCTTGAATTCTCAATAAATCATAAAAATTGATATTTATTTGATAATAATGCAACGATTTGTCTCTAAAACAAATCTTAATGTCGATAGTGTGTTAATATGTGTTAAATTTGTCACAACACAAACTCAATATTTAACCTTTTAACACTAACAACAATGAAGTTAAAATTTAATCTAGGAGTCCTCGCTCTAGCGGCGATGACCGTAACGTTTACATCTTGTGAACGTGACGCAGACGAAGCAATCGTACAAGAAGATGCTATTGCTGAATTTAAATTAGTTACAGATCAAGAAGTTCTTGACAAAATTGCAAATCTCGAAGTGGATAACCGCCCTGCAACCATAAGGGATTTCCATTTTCCTGATGGTACATCGGAGCCCCGTATTTTTATAGGAGATGATATTGCTGTTGCACAAGAAGTATTGATGGAAATGCAGCCTTTTACCGAGGATCTAAGTAAGCAGTATAGAACTTTTAACTTAGTTACTGGTTCAAACCGTACGATAGATATTATAGGATATACGGGTAATGATCAATTCGGTTTATCTAATAAGGCGCAGACCGCATTGCGTTGGGCTGTAAATAACTACAACCGTTTAAGTGGAGTGACGTTGCAATTTAATCTTACTTTTGGAACTAACTTTGGAAACAAGGATATGGTTGTGTATGACAACACCGCAAATAATCCTGGATCTCAAGGAGGAGTTGCAGGTTTTCCGGATAATCAAGGTAGACCTAATAAGTTTGTCCAGATCTATGGTATAGAGGGCTTCTCGACAAATGTAAACGAGCATGTTATTACACACGAAATAGGACACTCTGTAGGCTTCCGCCACTCAGATTGGTTTGATCGTTTAAGTTGTCCACCATCAGCTCAAGGAAATGAAGGCTCTGGTTCTGACGGAGCGGTTCATGTCGCAGGAACTCCTACAGGAAGAGATGTTACATCTGTAATGCAAGCTTGTTTTTCTACAAACGAGGATGGAGAATTCAACGGAAACGATATTACCGCACTTCGTAATATGTACTAAGATTATCCAACTTTTTTCATAAAACGAAAAGCGCTGCTCAAATTGAGCAGCGCTTTTTAATTACAATACTATCGTCTAGACTACTCCGTCTTTACATCCGTTCCATTCATTGCTGGACGTTCGGCACGGTTTGCTAGCTCCCAAGCCGTTGCAAAAATCAACCTTGTACGCTCAGTAAGAAGCGGATAGTTAATTTTATCTGGCGTATCAGAAATCTTATGGTAATCCTCGTGTACTCCATTAAAATAGAAGATTACAGGAACTCCGTTCTTTGCAAAGTTATAGTGGTCAGAGCGGTAGTAAAAGCGATTTGGTTCATTAGGAGCATCAAAACGATAATCTAAGTTCATATCAAAATACTTCTTATTAATCGCCGCAGACACATCGTGCAAATCTTGACTCAGCATTCTAGAACCAATGAGGTAGACGTAATCATTATCCTCCTTATGATCATCATCATTACGGCCGATCATATCAATATTCAAATCGGCGATGGTGTTTTCTAGGGGATATACTGGATTCTCAGCATAATAACGTGAACCGTATAATCCTTTTTCCTCTCCAGTTACGTGTAGGAATAGGATGGAACGTTTAGGACCTACACCGTCTTTTTGCGCTTGTTTAAAAGCCTCGGCGATTTCTAGTATGGCTACTGTTCCGGACCCATCATCATCGGCGCCATTGTACACATTTCCGTCTTTATCCATACCTACGTGGTCTAGGTGGGCAGAGATTACAAGCACTTCTTCTGGCTTTTCCGAACCTTCAATAAACGCTAGCACATTCTCTGATGCGTTAAGTCCGCTGTTTTTTCTAAAAAATTCTTTAGGAACTATTTGAAAATAGTTGCCGTCTTTTGTTCCAGAAGCAATTTGTTGGTCTTTGTAATAGTTTCTTAAATATTCCACCGCTTTTTTTTGCCCAGCGTCTCCAGTATTACGACCTTCCATCTCATCACTCGCATACACATAGAGCATTTCTTTAAGCTCATCTTCGGTGATGGTTTTAATGTATTTTTTGAGATATTTTTCACCTTTTCCATCAAGTGTAGTAAGGTCTATGAAGTTTGGCTTTGCCGGTTCTTTAATGGTTTGCTGAGATTCTTTACAAGCAAATAGTGACACACAAGTGGCCACGAGAAGTAACTTTTTCATTTTAAATATTTTGTGAAATTCGAAAATAGCAAATTTGTAGGAATATTACGCTTTCGCGAAAGCGTACTCATCATAAATTATACTTAAAGGTATTACTCGAGTGATGTTTCTAAACAAAAAACTCCCTCAATTATAAAATCGAGGGAGTTAAAAGATATATTTTGGTTAATAAAAGTCTTAGTTATTTAGCATCACAGGCATAACGAGCATTGTAACACGCTCTCCTTCGTCTAGTCCATCGATAGGAGTGAGGATTCCCGCGCGGTTAGGTAGTGACATTTCAACCGAAACATCACTCGCATTCAGGTTATTAAGCATTTCTGTTAAGAAGCGAGAGTTAAACCCAATCTGCATATCGTCTCCTTGATAATCGCAAGTAAGACGTTCTTCAGCTTTGTTGCTGTAATCAATATCTTCTGCCGAAATATTAAGCTCGGCACCTGCAATCTTCAAGCGAATTTGATGCGTGGTTTTATTTGAGAAAATAGACACACGACGCACAGAATTTAAAAATTGATTGCGGTCTATCGTCAGTTTATTTGGATTCTCTTTAGGAATCACCGCCTCATAGTTAGGATATTTCCCGTCGATAAGACGACAAACAAGCTCTGTATTTTCGAAAGTAAACTTAGCATTAGACTCGTTATATTCCACCGCAATCATTTCTTCGCTACCGCCTAGGATTGCTTTAAGCAAGTTTAAAGGTTTTTTAGGCATAATAAATTCTGCCGTTTGCGAAGCTTTCACATCAGAACGCTCGTACTTTACAAGTTTGTGCGCATCCGTAGCAACAAAAATTAAACCTTCTGTAGAGAACTGAAAGAAAACACCGCTCATTACAGGACGAAGGTCGTCGTTTCCTGTTGCAAAAATCGTATTCGTTATCGCAGTGGCAAGCACGTGACCAGGAATATTTACCGTACTGGGGTCTTCCAGAGAAACCGCGTTAGGAAACTCAGCCCCATCTGCATAAGCCAGCGCATATTTACCGTGGTTTGAGCTTATTTCAACCGTATTATTCTCGTGTTGTGTGAATGTAAGTGGTTGCTCAGGAAAAGTCTTAAGCGTATCCAGAAGCAACTTTGCAGGCAGTGCAATATCTCCACTATCCTGTGACTCCACCTCAAGGGTTGCCATCATTGTAGTCTCTAGATCTGACGCCGAAACTTTAAGAGAATTCCCGTCCAATTCAAAAAGGAAATTATCCAGAATAGGAAGGGTGTTGCTGTTATTTATCACGCCACCCAATACTTGTAACTGTTTGAGTAGGTACGAACTAGAAACTATAAATTTCATATATAAGGAATGATTTGCTGTTGACTTATAAGCCCGAAAAAACTTCGTGGCATCTGCGCTCGACACGCATTACAAATATATTTAGAAAGGGACGGTCTTTAAAACAAACTTATTAACACTTAGCGTGCATACTTGCGCTTGCGCAGACTGTAAAATATAAATCCAAATATCCCCAAAGACACTAACGGAAGCCCGATAGTCAAGGCTTGCCACGTAGGTAATGTCACCGCAGTTTTTTGGACATCCAGAAAAGGCAATGCAATTTCCTTACTTCGTATGTTAATAAGCCCCGTGTCGTCCAGCAGGTAGTTCACCGTATTCTGTAAAAATTCCTTGTTGCCATATTGCGTTCTTGTGAGATAATCAAACCCCAATTCCAGCGGTCGCCCTTTTGGGTCCAGTGCGTTTGCAATGATATCTCCGTCTGAAATAACGACCATTTTTGAGGGGGTTATTCCGCTTTCGCGAAAGCGGACATCCTCCGTTTTAACAGGTAATACTCTATTTGTAAAAGCACTTTCAAACGTCCCTTCTAGCAGTACGGCCAAAGGTTGCGGTCCCGCAGAAAACTGCTTCGGGTCTGGTTCTATATCAATTTGTTCAAGCGAAATAACTTTGGGAACACCTTCTAATTGTGTAAGCACGCTAGACCCCAAAAGCACCGTCTTCCGAACATCTGGAGCAGTTTTTAATACCTCAAGCTGATTTGCATATTCAAACTTAATAGGACGCTCGATATTCGTATTAATAGGGTGTGTGTTAGGCGCAACAACCAATGGTTGATAGAACCAAGGTAACTCCGTGTACTGCGACTGCGAGCCATCACCAGAAGCCAGACTAAGCGGAGCAGAATACAGATCCTTAATCAATAGCGGATTGATACGTACGCCATACTTAAAGAACATATCATTTAGGTTGAGCTCGCGCGGGAAGGAAAGTGTTTGTCCACTCTCGTTGCGCAGGCTGTCCGTTTCCATTGCTACGGCGTCTAGAAGCCAGAGCGAGTTTCCGCCATTCATTGTGTACTGATCTAGCACGTATTTTTGAGCATCGGTAAATGCTTTTGTGGGTTTGGCGACAACGATAAGATCAAAGGTGTTGTTCAGGGCTTTCAATGCCTTTTCGGCATCTTTCTCAACCGCATCCATTGGGAATGGGGCGATGGAGTATGTCTCTCCCAGCGTACGGAACATATCTGCAATGCGGGCATCTGGAAGTTCGCCATTGTCTCTCAGTACTGCTATTCTTTTTGATTTTGCGTTGATGAGCTTATTAAAGCCATCTATAAATTGATATTCCAGATTTTGAATGGAAGCATACACCACTTGCTCTCGTGGCGCACCCATAATATTTTTAAATAAAGAAATAGGTACCGCTTTGTCATTATGGTTTGCGGTGGCGTAGGGGAATATACGCTCTTGGGTTTCCTTCCCGTTTTTCTTTACCGTAAGGTTTACGGGTTGCATCCCAAAATCTGCAAATTGCTGTGCGATTTGGTCAGGATTTGCTCCTTCTTCCACAGGTTTTGAAAAGGCAAACTTAATATTGGGATTATAGTCGTTTATTTCTTCTAGGAGGTAGCGGGTTTCGTTTTGGAGCCGTTTAAATTCCGCAGGGAAATCGCCTTCTAAAAAGACATCTACTATGAGCGGACTTTGAATTTGGTCCAGTACGTCTTTGGCGGGATCACTTAGCGTGTATCGCTGGTCTTGGGTAAGGTCATACCGCTTATGCGCTAATGATGCTAGGGCATTTATCACGACTAAAGCCACAATGGCAATAAGAAGAGCGGGTATGGATTTAAACATTTTCACGAAAGTGTACTTATCGCATTTTTTGTAACCGTTGCACCGTCAGAAATATAAAAACGATGATAATACTGATGAAATAAATGATGTCACGAGTGTCTATAACTCCACGACTTATGCTGTCATAATGGGCTTGCATTCCCAGATTCTGAATAAACGCATCTGCAGAGCCCAGCAGGTTATAATTTGCAAAACCTTCAAAACCAAAATACAGCAAGAAGCACAAAAACACGGCAATTATAAACGCCACAATCTGGTTGTCAGATAGGGTAGAGGCGTACACGCCAATCGCCGTAAAAGAAGCCGAAAGCAACAATAACCCAATATAAGAACCTATGGTCACGCCCACATCCAGATTCCCCACGGGATTCCCCAGCTGGTAGATGGCAACCACGTAAATGAGCGTGGGAATAAGTGCAATAACGATAAGCGTAAGTGCTCCCAAGTATTTGCCAAGTGTAAGCTGTAATGTTGTGATGGGTTTGGTAAGCAATAATTCTAGCGTTCCCGCCTTTTGCTCATCGCTAAAACTGCGCATAGTCACCGCCGGAATGAGAAACACAAAGACCCACGGCGCAAGCAAGAAAAATGGTGCAAGGTCTGCAAATCCGGTGTCTGCAATATTAAAAGGCCCTTCAAAAACCCAAAGAAACAATCCAGTAACCACAAGAAACAACCCGATGACTAAATACCCGATGGGTGAGACAAAAAAAGCGGTTATTTCACGTTTTAGGATAGCGTACACGCAGTTGTGAGTGGTTTAGGTTACAAATGTAAAACTACAGTAGTTTTTACATATAGAAAAACGAATGATTATTAGTTTTGGTATGTGGATTGTGGCGGGCCGTCTATGGGGATTTTGGCGCCTAGATAAGTGGGCTCTTTATTGAATGTGAGTTCGAGATATGCCTTTACGTTTGCCAGTAATTCTCGTTTCTTGTTTGAGGCTTCGTGGCTGTAAATATGCTTGTCGCCCACGTAGCCCACGTAATTCAGTCCCAAGTCATTTGCAATGTAAATCGCCCGTGGTAAGTGGAAATTTTGCGTCACCACAATCGCATCTTTTACTTGAAAGACCGCACTTGCACGATACAGACTGTCGTAGGTGTCAAAACCCGCGTAGTCTAAAAATATATGGTCTTCTGGCACGCCACGCTCAAGCAGGTAGGCTTTCATTGCCTTTGGCTCGTTATAATCTTTGGAGCCGTTGTCTCCAGAAAGTAGGAAGCGTTTTACTTTCCCTTCATTATATAAAAACAATGCGCTCTCCACCCGGTCTTTTAAGATTGTAGAAAGGTTTCCGTTTGCTTTTACACTCGCGCCCAAAACGATGACGGTGTAGGAGGAAGGTAAATCTTCTGCTTTCGCAAAAATTTTCTCACTCGTACTCTTTTCAATATGACTGGACAGTCCGTACACAAAAATGACGGTTATCCCACCTATAGCGAGTAGGGAGAAGAGTAGGATTTTAAGTTTTTTGAGCAAAAGGGAAGGTTTGAAGGGTTTAAGGTTTAAAATTTTGCAAAAATTAAATCTAAGAGAAATTCCGCTAAAGTCTATGAGTGAGCGAAACTATATAAGAATCATACATTATTAGTTGCGTCAACTATGTTCCAACTAAATCAAAATATTATACATTTTTAAAAATGTTAGACTAGAATTCTCTATAAACTCATTCAATTCAGTATTATCGGTAGCCTCTTCGTTTGTTAATTCAAATAAATAAACTCTTGGATTAGCGGTTTTTGGAAACCATAACCAAAATTGAAATCTTTTAATTTTCGGAGAATCAGAAAGAAACTCAAGTTCCTCTAGGTTCATTATACCAAGATTATCGCCTCTACTCATTTCATAAAATACTTTTTCTGAAATAGAAAGAGAATCAAGTTCTTCATCAGTCTTGCGAGGCTCTGTAGTAAATCCGCTAATTAATTGTGGGTATAAAATACCCTTCTCAAAAATCAGTTTTAATGTTTCACTTACTCCAGATAATTTGAATGATTTGTTATCATAAAACAACTGTACCTCATCAATTTCTTCAACTTCATTTATGGCATTAACTTTAATATCTCCGGCATATTTATTAAAATGTTGTTTTTCGTAATGTGATTTAAGAAATCTTCTTAACGTATTTTCTTCAGTAGTTTGCGCACCACATCCAATCGTCAAGGTCAAGAATACTAATCGAATAAGTAATTTCATTTTCTAATTTATGATTTCTTGAAGATTACACATTAATCTAATATTCTAAAACTAGAATGAGGTAAATGGTATGTTTAATGAGTAAAATTTACCTATCATAGAATGTTCGCACGTCAAGAAGTGTTTTCTCAACTTTCAATTCTCAAAAGCATACTTCACAATATTAGCCCCCATCTGTAGTGCTTGTTGACGTACGGACTCCGGGTCACCGTGTACTTCTGGGTCTTCCCAGCCGTCGCCTAGGTCACTTTCGGTCGTAAATAGTAATACTAGTCTTTCTTCAAAAAACAGGCCCAATGCCTGTGGGCGCTTGCCGTCGTGTTCGTGAATTTTAGGTAAACCCTGTGGGAATTTATAAGCAGTTGAGAATACGGGATGTGTTGCCGGTAATTCCTGTAATTCTTGGTCTGGGAAAATTTTTTTAAGCTCTTTTGGCAAGTATTCTGACATTCCGTAGTTGTCGTCTATGTGTATGAATCCGCCACTTTCTAGGTAATTGCGCAGATTTTCGGCGTCTTCGGAGTTAAAAAGAACGTTTCCGTGACCAGTCATATGGAGCAATGGAAATTGGAAAATATCGACGCTTCCTGGCTCCACGGTTTCGGGCTTTTCATTCATCGCCGTGTTTATATTTTGGTTGCAGTACTTTATCAGATTGGGCACCGCAGTCGGGTTACTATACCAGTCGCCACCGCCTTTATATTTGAGCACGGCGAGGTCTTGGGAGTACGCTTTCCCACCTATAAAAAGGAGCACTAAAAGTGATAACGCTTTCGCGAAAGCGTAAACCTTAATTTTTTTTCGGCGGGAAGGCGCAACAGCGGAAAAAAGAACCAGAAAGAATAACCATTTTGGCATTTGCATAAACGTAAAATTCAAAGCACTAAAGTACAGATTACCTATTGATAACGCTAGTTTTTTGGGAAATTGTGAAATCTTGGTTAAAGAATAGTAAAGGCGTATTTTATTCGATAAATTCACAGTAAAACTGAATCAAAATGTCCAGACTGCCTAAAGTAGAACGATTTAATACCAACGTAAAAGCCAAGTACGATGTGTACAATGGGATTTTTATGACGTTGCCCTTTGACGAGGTCACAAATACGGGAGTTTTACTTCCGCTTTTTCATAGTATCTGTAAAAAGGGATACGCCGAAAATAAGAACCCCACGGAAATCATAGGATACTTTTTTGAGCGTTATATGCGAGATACGACGGTGGAGGAGCGCAACGATTTGCTGTTCCGCTTCATACAATATATTGAGCGTCAGGTAGTGCTTTTTGACGCCATAGAGGATGCAAGTTACCGTGTTGTAAATAATATGGACGGTCGCGGAACCCTACGTAATATCAAGGAAGAGGCTGAGGCGCTGGGCAAAAAGGAGGAATTGATTTCGTATCTGAATAAGTTTAAAATTCGCCCTGTGCTCACGGCACATCCTACGCAGTTTTATCCTGGTGTAGTGCTAGGAATTATAAATGATTTGAGCGAGGCGATACGTCAAAATAATCTAGACGACATCCGCACCTTGCTGGCTCAGCTCGGGAAAACGCCTTTCTTCAAGAAAGAGAAACCTACGCCTTATGATGAAGCGGTGAGCCTTATCTGGTATCTGGAAAATGTATTTTATCATAGTGCGGGTCATATTTATGATTACCTGCATACACACTTGATTCAAGATGAAAGTTTTGATAATACGGTGATAGATTTAGGATTCTGGCCGGGTGGGGATCGCGATGGAAACCCATTTGTCACCACCGAAATCACGTTAAAAGTAGCGCGTAGACTGCGAAGCTCTGTGCTACGCAACTACTATCGCGAACTCAGAGCCGTGCGCAGAAGAATAACCTTTGTGGGCACCGAAGCACCGCTGGCAAAACTGGAAGCAGACTTGTATGAGGCGATTTTTGAAACAGGTGCTGTAAAAATTACTCAGGATTCTATTTTGAAGACGCTTAAGGAAGTCCGCTCGCTGGTAAAAGAGAAGCATCAAAGCCTATATATAGAGAAGTTGAATAGCTTGATTCATAAGGTAGAATTGTTTGGATTGCACTTTGCGACTCTTGATATTCGTCAAGATTCCAGTATCCATAAGCAGGTCTTTGAACATATTGTGAGTAATGCAAAAGCAGAGGGAAAGCAACTCTTTCCCGAAGGTTATTTAGAGCAGTCTGAAGCTGAACAGATTAAATTCCTCAACAATATAGAAGGGCAGTTGAGTCCAGAAGACTTTGACGACGAAGTGGTCAACAAGACACTGGGTTCCATCTATGCAATGCAAACCATACAGGCCGAAAATGGAGAGCGTGCCTCAAATCGTTACATTATAAGTAACTCTCAAAAGGCATTACACGTGATGCAAGCGTTTACTTTCTTGCGTTTATGTGACTGGAAACAACCCACGGCAGATGTAGTTCCGCTTTTCGAAACGGTGCCAGATCTTGTAGAAGCTCCAGAAGTTATGGAGGAACTCTACACAAACCCATCATATCTAGGGCACCTCAAACGTCGCGGAATGAAGCAAACGATAATGCTAGGCTTCTCTGACGGAACAAAGGATGGTGGATATCTGATGGCAAACTGGAGTATTTTTAAGGCCAAAGAAGCGCTCACAAAAATCTCTAGAGAGCACGGCGTGAAGGTAATGTTCTTTGACGGTCGTGGAGGACCACCAGCTAGAGGAGGAGGGAAGACCCACCAGTTTTACGCCTCGCTAGGCTCAAATATTGAGGCTGAGGAAATTCAACTTACCATACAAGGACAGACCATTAGTTCTAATTTTGGAACCTTAGATTCTTGCCAATATAATCTTGAGCAACTACTAAGTAGTGGTGTGGCAAATCAGGTTTTTGCTTCTGGAGAGAATGAATTGTCCTATGGAGACAGAATGACGTTGCAAGAACTAGCAGATGCTAGTTATGAGGCGTACACCGCATTTAAAAAGCATCCTAAATTTTTGCCATATTTGGAGCGTATGAGTACACTTAAGTATTATGCAAAAACAAATATAGGTAGCCGTCCAAGTAAGCGCGGAAAAAATAGCGAACTCGTATTTTCAGATCTAAGAGCAATACCATTTGTAGGTTCTTGGAGCCAACTCAAACAAAACGTCCCAGGTTTTTATGGCGTGGGGACGGCCTTAGAAAAATTTGAAAAAGCAGGTCGACTGGACGAAGTGAAAGTTCTCTACAAGAACAATTCATTTTTCCGCACACTACTGGAAAATAGTATGATGAGCCTTACAAAGTCATTCTTTGGTTTAACTGCTTATATGGAGAATGACGAGGAGTTTGGGCCATTCTGGAAGATGATTTTTGAAGAATATAAGCGCAGTAAACGCTTGATGCTCGAGGTTTCAGGGCTCAAGGAATTAATGGATAATGAGGAGGCAGGAAGAGCTTCTATTCAAGAACGGGAACGCATTGTGTTACCCTTATTGACCATACAGCAATACGCTTTGCGAGAAATACAAAAACTTCAAAAAGAGAACGGAGATAAGAAAGCGCTTGAAACTTTTGAGCAAATGGTCACCCGTAGCTTGTTTGGGAACATCAATGCTAGTCGTAATTCGGCTTAAAATGATTTGAGAGAATAGTATTGAAACAAAATTAAGGGGCAAACGCCCCTTTTTTATTGATTTACAGCATTTTAACTTATTTCAAAAGATTTTTCTCATATCTTTAATTGACTATAGACAATGATTTATGAAATTATTTTGGACAGTACTCATACTTTGTTTTGCGCTCTCTAGCGTAAGTGCGCAACGTATGTCTTATACTCCAAAAGATTCCTCATCTAAAATTTCTAAACAAAAAATAGCGTTGTCTCTTAAAACCCCTGTTGAAACGTATCACCGCGCTTTAGAACTGGACGAAGCCCAGGAAGCACAAGTTGAAAAACTACTCAAAAAAGTCAATGGAACTAACGAGAGTTGGGAACAGCGTAAAAAGCGATTTGACCATCAGCTTAAGGTGATTTTAACCGAAAAACAATATGCGCGTTACGAGTCATTACAATATTAAGTTGTGTTCCTAAATTGTAAGAAGAATCGATATTTTTCGACTTAGAATATCTAATATTCTATTATGTCTTTAAAGCAATTTCTGTTTTCCCTTTTAATACTTACTTCTTTTATAAATTTTGCGCAACAGCCCGTGGTTATCGAGCTATTTACATCTCAAGGATGTAGCAGTTGTCCGCCTGCAGATGCGCTATTAGACGAAGTCTCTCAAGAATACGGCGACGATGTCATTGTCCTTTCTTATCACGTGGATTATTGGGATTATATCGGCTGGAAGGATCCTTTTGGTTCTAAACTAAATACAGAGAAGCAGTACGCTTTCGCGAAAGCGTATAACCTCACATCCGTATATACTCCGCAAGCCATTATTAACCAACAAGTACATTTTACAGGGTCTAACGAGCATCATATGAAGGATGCCATCATAAAACATAGTGACCGAAAGGAAAAGGTAAATGTGGTTATAGATGGAGCGACGCGTAAGGAGAATAAGGTCAATCTACTCGTTGAATTTGGTTCCTTACCGTACAATGCCCAAATCACATACGCCATCGCAGTTAGGGAAAAGGCTACCGAAGTTAAGCGGGGCGAAAACAGAAACAAAACATTAATAAACACTCATATCGTTGCAAATTTTGCGCAACGTAAATCTGCCGAAGCAAAGAAAAACCTGCAACTCGAGTTGCCTAGTTGGGTTTCAATTAATGATGAACTTGATGCGATAGTTTACATAAATGTTCCTAGAGAAGGAATTGTAGGTGCGTCTAGAAGTAGGGTTCAATAAGTAGATTCTCCTGTTAAATTCACACAATTAACTAATTTTTAGAATGTTGCGTATCTAATTATTAGATATCTTTATTGCCCTAATTTAAAAAACCAAGTGCTATGGAACCAACAAAAAAGAAAAAACACGCAGACTTTCAAGACCCATATCGTCGTTCGTCTAACTTTAGACGTATAATCCCCAAAGAAGAATTTGTGCTGGATGAAGATGGAGATTTACATTTAGATGATAAAAAAGAATAAGATGAACTCATTTACGATTACACAATACTAAGCTCTCTTTAAAAGGGAGCTTTTTTATGCCCTAGTTTCGTTAATTCTCTATTAATTGTATTCCCAAAAAATATTAAAAGAACATCTTCCATTTCAATTCAGAGCTAATTTTATATAAAACCAAAACAATAGCTATGGATAGAGAGATACAAGGAGGATTTATGACCGTAAACCCTTATACCGAAGAGACAATAACTTCATATACATATATGAATGATGATGAAGTAGAGACAGCAATAAATAGTTGTCATAGGGCTTTTAAAAAATGGAAGGAAACTCCCATAGAAGAAAGAGCACAAATCATTAAGAATATAGGAGAACAACTGAGTAAACAAAAGCAAGAGCTCGTACAACTTATGACCAATGAGATGGGGAAACCGAGCGCTCAAGGCGAAAGCGAAATCGACCTCTGCATAGGCATCGCTCAATATACGGCTACAAATGGACCAAAAGAGCTAGCCCCAGAAGAGCGTGAAACTTCAAACGGAGGGAAAGGAATCATCACATATTCGCCCGAGGGAATTATTTACAGTATACAACCGTGGAATTTTCCAACCTATCAACCGCTACGAGTTGCTATTGCTAATCTTCTCGCGGGAAACGGCGTCCTACTCAAACACGCCGAAAACGTAACAGGCTCCGCTCTTAAAGTGAAAGAAGTCCTTGAAAATGCTGGAGTTCCTAAAGATCTATTTCAGGTATTAATTATAACACACGACCAATCCAATACGGTAATTGCAAACGAAAAAGTTCGTGGGGTGACTTTTACTGGAAGTTCTGCTGGCGGACGTAAAGTTGCAGAACAAGCTGGAAAAGCACTCAAAAAAACAGTGATGGAATTGGGTAGTAATGATGCTTACCTCATACTAGACGATGCCGATGTAAAAACTGCGGTCGAATCCTGTGTGCAAGGGCGTATCATTAATAATGGAGAAACCTGTATCGCGGCCAAAAGATTTATCGTGGTCGATAAGGTATATGAACAATTTAAGGAAGGTTTTATAAAAGGAATGTCTGGGGTAAAAATGGGAAATCCTTTTGATACCTCTACGGATCTAGGGCCGATAGCGAGGGAAGATTTAAGAAATGAACTACACGATCAAGTTAAAAAGAGTGTTGCAAATGGTGCCAAAATAGAAGTAGGAGGCGAGATTCCAGATGGCAAGGGTTATTTCTATCCTTCCACCGTACTGAGTGATGTAAAACCAGGACAACCTGCTTACGATGAGGAACTTTTTGGTCCTGTAGCATCTCTCATAAGAGCAAAAGACAACGAAGATGCAATGCGCATAGCAAACGATAGTAGATTTGGCCTCGGAGGAGGCATATTCTCAAAGGACGAGAAGGGTGCGATAGAACTAGCTCAAAAGCACTTTGACACCGGGATGGTGTTTATAAATTCTTACGGTCTCGCGCAACCTATGATGCCATTTGGTGGTGTAAAAGACTCGGGTTATGGTAGAGAACACGGAGGCTTCGGACTTAAAGAATTTGTAAACATAAAATCTGTAATGGTGGTCAAAGAGTAATTCTTTCAAAACCATCAGCAAATTATTAAAAAGATGATGTCTATTTTGGGCATCATCTTTGTGTTTTAATACCTAAATTTAAGTATGAAAAATCTAGCATTCCTGTCACTTTTTATAATGTGTCTGATAAGTTGCAAAAGCTCTAAAACAGCAGTTACTCCAGAGCAATTCCAAGCAACAAATTCGCTCGTCGCCGAAAAGCAGTTTGAGTTTATTGCAGACTGGGCATTCCCGCTAAATACCAATTCCCTCAATCAAATTGCAAATTCAGGATTATTAGGAATCGGGAATTCTAGTGGTCGGGTGAATCTTATAGGGAATCCTAATTTTATTCGTTTTAAGAATGACAGTATTTCTGGTTACTTACCATTTTTTGGCGAACGACAGATTTCCAGTTTCAATAGTACGGATACCGGAATTTCCTTTAGTGGTATTCCAGTGGATTATGAAGAGGTCGTAAATCAGGAGAATAACAGTATCAAAATTCGCTTTAATATAGCTGAGCGCACGGAAGCTTATCAGGTTTTTATGACCATTTTTGGAAATCGATCGGCCAGAATTTCAATTAATAGTTCACAGCGCAATGCGATACGCTATGACGGGACTATTAAAGAAATGGATCAAGAATAGACCTATAAACCATACGATTTGATTCGGAAAGCTTGGTCATCGTGCATTCTTTCTAAGGGAATGGCGATATGTTTATCCCGATATTCTTTTAATTCATTGAGTAGGTTAAAGCCTCCTGCGATGTATATTTTTTCCGCTTTCGCGAAATTTACTCTGAACTTGTTTCAAGAGCGTAAAAGCAAATATTGTAACATTAGGAAGTTTTCAAGACCAGATTAGCCTTTGCATCTCGCTTTAAAAAGTATAAAATGACGAGCGAAATCCCCGCACAAACAGAAAACCCGATAAATAGGGGATAGGTCGTAAACTCCACATAACGCCCGATGAATGTACTGATGGGCACCGCCATAAGCGTGGAAATCAACCCTGTGATGGCTGCGCCTATTCCTGCGATATGACCCACGGGTTGCATTGCGAGTGCCCGTAGATTACCAAAGAGAAAGCCAATAAAGAAAAATTGCAATGCAAAGAAACCAATGAGCATCAGCACTTCAGGACGATTGCCTTGATAGAACAAAATCAAATACAAGAGCGAAATAATAAAAAAGCCAATGAGGGCAAGCGTCACCAATTTTTCCATCCCGAACCGTACGACGAATGAACCATTTAAAAATATCGCACACCCTATGGCAATGGCCAGACTTGCAAAGATGTACGGAAACTCTTCTTTGAGACCATATTGTACTTCAAAAATTTGTTGAGAAGCACTAAGATATACTAGGAATGACCCGACAATAAATCCTTGAATAATGGTAAAGCCCATTGTTCGCTTATACTTAATAGTTTCTTTAAATCCTTTGATAATGCGCTTTGTGCCGAAGGGGATTCGTTTTTCTTCTATCAAAGTCTCCCGCTGTCCCCGCCAAAACCACAGGGCAACAAGTAAACTTATAATGACTTGTACGTAGAAGATACTTTGCCAGTCATAAGCGTCTAAAATTACCTTCCCCATAGCCGGAGCGACGATAGGAACGAGTAGAAAAACTACAGTCACAAAAGACATAATGCGCGCCATATAATCCCCGTCAAAAAGATCTCTGATAATCGCAATACATATCGTGCGTGGCGCCGAAAGCCCAACGCCCTGCAATAAACGGCCTATGATCATCACGCCTAAACTTTCTGCATGTACACAGATAAAACTAGCGAGAATAAAAATAGCAAATCCGATATACACGGAAGGTTTGCGTCCATAAGCATCAGAAAGTGGCCCAAAAACCAGCGGACCAATTCCCAACCCCATAAATATCATTGTAATGAGCAGTTGATTATCTGCCGGGGTTTCTGTGCCTATGGCAATCCCTATGGTATCTAATGCTGGGAGTAGCGCATCTATCGCAAGGGCTGTTACAGACATCAATGCAGCCATTAAGGCTACGAATCCTGCTTGCGATTGTTTGGTTTTTTGCATTGTGCAAAATTAATGTTTTCGCTTGCAGTAGTTAGAAATAGATTCAGAAGTATTGCTATACATCTATAAGTAGTTTCTATGGTTTTAAATTTATGAGGCAGTTAGAATTAACATAATTAAAAGTATGCTTTAACGGCATATTAACCCACTTATGCTCAATACACTTTTACCTTTATAAAAAAAACAATTATGAGCACAGAGAAAAATATTTTTGAACCCTATACACTGGGGAATATCCAACTAAAAAATAGAATTGTAATGTGTCCGCTCACACGATCACGTGCCACAGCAGACCATATTCCCACACCTATCATGGCAGCCTACTATGGAGAGCGCGCCACTGCCGGTCTTATTATAACCGAAGGAACAGCGCCATCGCCTAATGGAGTTGGCTACCCACGAATTCCTGGGATTTACAACGAGGAACAAGTGCAACACTGGAAAGTAGTAACAGATGCAGTACACACAAATGGTGGGAAGATATTCTTACAGATGATGCACACGGGCCGCGTATCCCATCCAGATAATATGCCAGAAGGAAGCACAGTATATGCGCCCAGCGCAATACAGCCAGAGGAAACAAAAATGTACGTAGATGGAAAGGGAGAACTAGAAATCCCAAAACCTACTGCGATGGAAGTTGAGGACATTAAACACGTTATCGAAGAATACGCACAGGCTGCAAAAAATGCAATTGCCGCAGGTTTTGATGGGGTAGAGGTACACGCTGCAAATGGATATTTACTGGATCAATTCCAAAATCCTGGAACGAATACTCGAACAGATAGTTATGGAGGTTCAGATGAAAACAGATGTCGTCTTACGCTAGAGGTTATAGATAGTGTTGTTACAGCGATAGGAAAGGAAAAAGTGGGTATTCGTATTTCGCCAAACGGCGCGATGAATGACTTAGGACCCTTTGAAGGACAAAAGGAAACGTATACTTATCTAACCGAGGAACTTGCAAAAAGAGACATCGTCTATATGCACCTTGTAAATCACGAGGCGATGGGAGCGCCTGCATTACCATATAACATTAGAGAAATGGTACGCAGTACTTTCCCTAATACGGTAATTTTAAGCGGTGGTTATGATAAAGAAAGTGCCAATAATGATGTACAAGATGATAAGGGAGATTTAGTTGCCTTTGGACGTCCGTTTATTTCAAATCCTGATTTGGTGTATCGTATGAAAGAGAATGAACAACTAGCAGATCCAAATCCAGATACATTTTACACACCTGGAAAAGAAGGCTACATTGATTATCCGCGGTTAGAGCCTGTACAGAAATAGAAATATTTTGAGATAAAGAGATTAATAGGCTTTAAACATTTGTAATTAAATTACAACAGAAGGTTACTTAGGACAATCTGAATTTATGTTCTTTAGTAACCTTTTTAATTCGCAAGACAATGTACCAAGAAAAATTTATGAAAGTCGCTATAGACCTAGCAATTACTGGAAAAGAGGCTGATGGAGGAGGACCTTTTGGGTGCGTAATTGTCCAGAATGGCAAAGTCATCGCACAATGTCATAATGAAGTAAACGGTGATAATGATTGTACACAACACGCGGAGTTGCGTTGCATACAATTGGCTTGCGCGACCTTACAGTCTAAAACGCTAAAAGGCTGTGACATTTATACCAGTTGTGTTCCCTGTATGATGTGCCTAGGAGCAATGAAATGGGCAAAGTTTGACCAAATCTATTATGGAGTCTCTGCAGCAGATGCTAAAAAGGCAGGATTTGTGTATGCTGATATGTACTATGCGTACGGTGATGCACAAAGAGATGCAGATTTTAATATGAGTCAGAAGATGCGCGACGAGGCTGTTGCTGTATGGCAATAGAAGGTATTAAGAATACGCATTTTTAAACGCTCAAAACCTCTAAATCATCTTTTCATAGGGACACGTTCAGGTTTGTTCAGGCCTTTTCTTAAAATGATAAAGACTAAAACCATCACAGTATATCCTATAAAAAATGGAATAATATACTCAATATTTCCCGTCACGAGAAAAACAGCGATAAGGAGTAGCTGGAAACCTAGCCCGAAAGTAGATAGACCTGTCATAAACCAATTAGGAAAGTTTGTTCCCTTAGGAGCATTGGGGTCTAACTTGTAAATTGTATAATCAAAAGCGCCATAGAGCGCTTTGTATATTTTAAATAGGAGCGTTACTGTTTCCTGTTTTTCGCCAGGTAATGCTGTGGGGATATCTGTTTCAAAAATACGACTTGTTGTATCTCCGTCAGACTGGTTGCGCAGGATGACGTAGTAATAATTGTACAAAGTTCCTTGTAGTTGGATTCCCAAAAAGGCTAAAAATGTCCAGTATATAGGAGTATTTGTCAAAGTCCCTATTGTCCCGAGGATAATCGCATTCAAAATAATATCAGATATAGAGTCAAAGAAACGTCCCGTGTACGAAGGCGTTTTCTTTACACGTGCGAGTTCGCCATCTGCTGCGTCAAGAATGGATTTTAAGATCAGGAAAAAAGCGGCTAAAAAGTAATAGCCTAAGTAAATAAACGCAATACCAATGAGACCAGAAACAACAAAAAGCCAAGTAACGTGTATGGGGGTAAAGGCAGTATTCTTAAGTTGCATCGCTATGAAACGCGCGATGGGGCGTCCATAATCAGAGAGATCAATAAATTTATGCTGCTTGGGTAATTTTGACATTTATTAGGTTTTGGCATTTTTAATAGAGAACCTAATAAAACAGCGCATTTATAAGTGGGCAAATATAGGTATTTGGTCATTCTAGAGCTTTCAAAAAATTAGTAACTTGGGGTATGAAATTTTTTAAGCGCTTTCGCGAAAGATTAATTCCTAGAAAGGGATTTCAGAAATATCTGTTATACGCCATTGGCGAGATCTTTTTAGTGGTCGTTGGAATTTTGATAGCTCTTACCGTAAATAACAAAAACCAAGAGTATCAAAAAGAAGCATTAAATCGTCAAAAATCTCAAAAGCTTCTGAAATTGATGGCTTCTGATACATTAGAAATGAGTAATGTGCTAAAAGCGTGGGATTATCTAGAAGAAACCATCGATACCATTCTCTACTTAACACCCTCTAACGGGCCTATTCTTAACTGCAATGGATGTCCTGATATGATGATAAGTGCTACACTTCCGACGCTGGACGATACTGTTCTCAACCTTGTAGCGTCGATGGATACTGAAAATGTGATTTCAGAAGAAATTTTTCAAAAAATAGCTGCTCACTATAAATTTTTGAGTCAGTCAAGAGATTTTAACGACGAGGTAATCACAAAAACAATGTTTGATAATCTTAATTATCTAAAAGATACCAAGCCTTGGTTTGCAGATTATATTACACAAAGTAAATGCGATGAAGACTGTAAAACCTATTTTAGTGAGAGTAGCGATTTTAGAAATCGCATTGCATACCTTCAGCTTGTTATGTATGACTCTTATTATGCAGAATTATTTAGAGCAAAAAAGTTAATTGCAAAAGATATTGAGGACTTACACAAATTATTAAAAGAGTAGGGAGGAAGCGCTTTTTCGCGAAAGCGGTATACTTAACATTATAAATCAGGCTTATACGATTTATTCAAATACTCTGAAAAAGCGATAGTTATACTACTGTATATATTGTATTTTTAAAACGGTAGACACATTTAAATTAAATATTATGTTCAAGAAATTATATACAATCTGTTTTACCTTCCTTCTATTGCTGACGGCCTGTAGCGATGATAATGGGGTAGATACTGGCGCAAATACTGATGACGATGGAGCAATGCAAGAAATTGCGGCCGAAGATAGATTACCTCTTTTTGAGATTAATACCAACGGGGCAAACATAGTAGATGAGCCCAAAATTGATGCACAACTCACGATTACTGAAGCTGGAAATATCACGCATACGGGAGCAATAGGCATCGAGATAAGAGGGTCGTCTTCACAGTTATTTCCTAAAAAACAATTTGGTTTTGAAACCCGGGATGACGCTAATGAGGATGTAGATGTCTCATTAATGGGATTTCCGGAGGAGGAAGACTGGATTCTGTACGCGCCGTATAGTGATAAGTCGCTAGTGCGCAATCATTTAATTTACGAGTTGTCTAACGATATGGGACGTTATGCGAGCAGATCAAAACTTGTTGAAGTACGCATAAATGATGCCTATAACGGTGTGTATGTGTTTATGGAAAAACTCAAGCGTGACGATAATCGTATAAACATTAACAAGTTAAAGGAGGACGAGAACAGCGGGGAGGACCTTACGGGTGGTTATATTCTTAAACTTGATAAAGCAGATGGTTTTGACGAAACATCGTACACTCCATTTAATTCTTTTCGTTCTATTTATGAGCCGTTAAATGCGCAAGCTGGACAGGATATTAATTTTTTATACGACGACCCAGATGCTGAGGATATAACGCCAGAGCAGAAAACATATATCTCACAATACGTAGCCGCTTTTGAAGATGCGCTAGCGTCTGATGATTTTATGGATCCTGCTGTGGGATATCGCAATTATATAGATGTAGACAGTTTTATAGACTTTTTCCTTTTAACAGAGGTGTCTAACAACGTAGATGGCTACAGACTGAGCACCTGGCTCACAAAAGATAAAAATGAAAAGCTTAGAATGGGACCAATATGGGATTTTAATCTCGCCTTTGGGAATGCAGACTACTGTGACGGTGGTGCAACAAATGTTTGGGGATATAAATTTAATGAGCGTTGCCCTACAGACGTCTGGCAAACGCCATTCTGGTGGGATAGATTGCTGAAAGACCCTACGTTTGTAACGCAACTTAAAGAACGCTGGACAAATTTAAGAGCCTCAACATTTGCCGAAAATAATATGATAGGAAAGATAGACAATTATATAGCCCTTATGGAAACTGGCGGCGCTGTAGAGGCTAACTTTAATAGATGGCAGGTTTTAGGACAGTACGTATGGCCCAATAATTTTGTGGGACAAACGTATAATGACGAAGTGGATTATCTCAAGAACTGGATAAGTGACAGGCTTATATGGTTAGATGGGGCGATAGAAGGGTTGTGATGGTTACGCTCCTGCCTTCCGGACAGGCAGGTTCGCGAAAATTGCCACGATTTCAAATACATCTAAAAGGTCATAAAAACTACAAATTCTATGATATACGCAGGCATCGACGGTTGTAAGAGTGGGTGGCTGCTTGTTTATTATGACGGTGAATTCTATAAACACACCGTACTCAAAAACTTTGAAGATATAGCTGCATTACATATTCCAAATTGCAGAATTTTAGTAGACATTCCCATAGGTCTGACAACAGAAAACTTCACAAGAACCATAGAAGCTACAATGCGTGCAGAACTAGGTAAGCGTAGCTCTACCGTTTTTAACGCACCCGCAAGACCTGCAACCAGGGCAACAGACAAAGCGCAAGCCAGAGAAATAAACATAAAATTCACTGGAAAAAGCCTTTCCGAACAAAGTCTAAACATTATGCCTAAAATTAAGGAGGTAGATGAATTCCTGTTAAGTGAAGATTTTAAGCATTATGATCTGACCATTTATGAGAGTCATCCAGAATTGTGTTTTAAATATCTTGCTGGGGAAGTTATACAATCCAGAAAGTCTATGACAGCAGGAATTGAGGAACGATTACAAATTCTAGAATGTTTTGAAACAAATGTCCGAAAACTATATGACGATATTTTATCAAGCGAATTAAGAAAAAACGTAAAGCGCGATGATATTGTGGATGCTATTTGTTTGTGTTTGGTAAATAGATTAGCTGGGGAGAATGGTTTGCAAATTTTAAAAGATACAAATCACTCTGATGAAGCAGGGTTGGGTGTTGGGATTGGCTATTATAAGAAAAAGTAAGTTTTGGAATATTCTATTTTACATAATATTAATTATAGTACACGAGATTATATGTGAATGTCCACGGGACATTTGCATATGGCTGCGAGTTGGTGCGCTGGCCATTGTGCACTTGGTTTAATCAAACTGTGTAGCTATAATTCTATATTATGTAAAATACCACAAGATTATTTGTTATGACTCATTTACAGCTTGGTCTGGCGGTCATTGACCATTTTAGTTTGTGCTATCATTAACCATCGTTAGAATTGTACTATAATTAGTCGTTATGTGCAAATTGCCGCTGCAATTACGCACGATTGTTTTATTTAAAAGATTTAGGCTTTCGCCATAAATTTTTAAAACATAATATGCCAACGCTCGCCAACGCTCGCCAACGCTCGCCAGCGCTCGCCAGCGCTACAAAGCATTTTATCTCTAGCTTCAAATACTCGCGTATTATTGATAATTGTGCTATAAAAAGTTTTTAAGAGAATTATAGGCTTGGTTTGTCCTAAGAGTATAAAATTTCGCCCAACGCTTTCGCCAACAAGAAATTTCTATACACTTACTCTTGTAGTTCTTTTGTCTATAATTTCTTTTGTGATAGCTTTTTTATTATGTCAAATAGATTAAAACTGAGTTAGCCTCAAAAGTTATCGTTTCTTTTCTCTTTGATTTAAAAAAGAAAAAAAACAAGGCTACTATAAACTCAGGTTATTCATTTTTAAGCTTCTCAGCAACACCATCATAATACTCTTGAGTAACGACTTGAGTCCATTCCGTTGGGATTTCTCCACTGTAAAGCGCTAAATACGTAACGTCATTATCCGTAGATGAGGAATGCCAATGTTCCGTATTCTTAGGGCATTTAATAATATCTCCCGTTTTCATTAGGTAAGGTTCTTTCCCTTTTTCTTGATAATACCCTATCCCCTCAACTATAATCAATACTTGAGCTGTACCATGCTTATGCCAGTCTAACGTTGAATTTGCCTTGAAGGTAGCTTTTACAAGATTATAAGGTAAGTCATCACCCTCTTGTAAAATTCTATTCAGCCAGGCTTCTCCAATATAATGGGTATTTGGCGCTTTAAAACCTTCATCTATATATGATGATACTGAATAATCAGTTTCCTGTGCAACTGCACCCATTGAAACTACTAAAACTAAAATCAATATTATTTTCTTCATAATTTTTCTTATTATATTTTCTATTAGCAATCTTTAAAGATTACCTTATTACTATGAGAATTCGCGTAGTCTCTAATTTAGAGCCTGTTAAATTATTTATACCTGTATAACTATCTCATATCAAGGCACCAAAAACTCCCCAGACCAATCATCATCTTTCTTTGTAAACAGAACACGAATATGATTAGGACGCTTTAAGCGTAAATATTCTATAGAAGTCGGGATGATCTTTACGGGACAGAAATGTGCATCTTCTTTTGAATAGGAGACCAAGTCAGGATTTTTAATTGCGGTTCCTGGTGCGCGGTCTGTGGTATAATCCTTTTTAGAAGATTCTTGTACGGTATGCCAATAGGTGGCTATTTCATCTTTATCGGTAATCAATTCAGCCTTACCCGTTATACGTAGCTGTAGTAATTGTTTCGGGTGATAGAATAACGCACTGCAAACATTTTGCTGCTTTAGATCCTCTATTTTTTGAGTTCTACTGTCGGTGAAAAATACCAGACTTAAATCGATCAGTGTTTTACGAAGTACAACGGTGCGTTGTCGGGGTTTGCCATCCTCAATAGTAGCCAAAGTAAAATACCGAAACGGATGACGCTTTTTAGCGTGTCCGTTAACTAATTCTCGTTTGGCTTCTTCTAAAAATTGATATTCCAAGGGTTGGATTTGTTAGTTTATTCTTTGGCGTTCTCTCTCAATAATACAATCTAAAATCCAGCAATTTACATGCCTCATAATGCCGCTGGTGTAACTCCTCTACAACCTCCAGCATATCATCATCTTCCTTAAATAGATGAAAGAAAACCTTATCGAGGTTTGAACTCGCGATTCCCTTATATTCATTTCCGTAACCAGAGATTCCTCTTGCGCCAGTCACATCCAGAAAATATTGCGCTTCTTCCTCGTCTAAATCTAACACCTTTGCGTTTGAAAAATGCAAAATTTTTCCAGCTAATCTACCTTCAAATATTTCTGCAATTTCTTGTAAGCTGTAGTAGTAATCATTAAGGCAAATACTGTTTGCTTCACCCCTCATAATCAAATAGATAATCTCATAATCTTTAAAATGATGATCGTCGAGCACGAGTGCATTTAGGCTGTCTTCCAGTCCTTCTATCGTGTCGCACGTTTTATGAATGCTCGCCACACCATATTGTCTGGTTAATTGTTCAAGACTCTTCTGAGTTTCAGTAGCATCGTCTATCTCTACATCAAGAACACCTTCTAGGCAGTAAATGAAATAGTCTGTCGTCATAGGTTCCTCTTGAGGGAATTGCTGTCTTTTTTCTAACAAATTTGGGAATTTATACTTCGTACTTGTATGACAAAAATAAGACAACACGCTTGTTTTAACCTGAATTTACATAAAATACTGCAAGCAACGATCGTACTTACAGAGTTACAACCAGCATACTTAAAAATGATTATTTGTTTTTGTACGCTTTCGCGAAAGCGTAAACCCTACCCTTATACAAACCTAAATAACAGGGCAAATTAAGATGTAAGAACTACACCTTATACGCCTCTCCTCTACTCTCAAAAGAAACGATAAACTCCGTCCCTATCCCGAGTTTACTCTCACAGTGTATGCTGCCGTCCATAGACTCTACATACTTTTTGGCAATAGATAAGCCTAAACCTATAGACATCTCACCATCTGTAGGCTGCGCGCTCAGTTTTTGGAACCGACCAAAAAGCTTTTTTTGATCGGCCTCGCTTATCCCTGGTCCTTGATCTTTAATAGAAATATATGTGCGATCCTCTCTGGTATTTACTTCAATGTGGATGCTTTTATCTCTTTCTGAAAATTTAATGGCATTAGAAAGCAAATTTTCTATGACTTGTATCAGGTAGTTCTTGTCTACCTCTATAATGTGATTTCCTGACTGAGCAGTAGTTAAAATACGTATATCCTTGTTTTCGGCAGCGAGGCGAAAACTCTTTGTGACTTCCTGTACTACACTGGAAGCATCTAGAAGTTGATTCTTAAGTTTGATTTGATTCGTCTCTAGCGCGTGAATGTCGAGTATCCTACTTATAAGCTGGGAAAGACGGTCTGCAGAGTTGTCTATCTCTGTTAAATAAGAAACCTGATCCTCCGTAAGTTCTAGAGAAGTCATATCTATGAGCTGGATTAACATCCTAATGTGGCTTAATGGTGTTCTTAAGTCGTGCGCCACGACGTTCACCAGCATATCTTTTTCCCTATTAAGATCTATCAGTTTTTCATTTTTTGCAGCAACCTCTGCCGTGCGCTCTTTTACCATACGCTCTAAAATGATATTTTGCTCTTGTATCATTTTTTCACGTTCCTGAGATTCATACAACGCGATGGCCTGGGCTTCCTCTTTCTGTCTTTTGTATAAATTTATACGATCTCCTAGCGCAAACGATAACAGTAATACTTCCAGTGCAGACCCTATTTGCATCGCATTGAGATACGACATCACCGGTACAACGTTTACAGATTCTAAAATGGCAAATACAATTCCTACGATGAGAGCTCCCCAGGCAAATAAGTAAAAAGTTGCTGGTCGATATCCCTTAATTTTAAAACGAATACCGAGAATCATAAAGTAAATAGCCATAAATAATAGGCCGCCTTGCGCAAGTTTTAAACCAGATATCCTATATCCTAGAATTACAAGTATGCAAACGATGACCCCTAGGACTAAGAAAATCATTGAGCCCAGATGCATTTTAGGGCTTGCATACTTTGTATTTAAAAACTTCTGAGTAAATAAAGTTGCTGTAATCATTGTCAAGCCAGAACTTACAACAACTATTTGATTAAGAAACGGCGTTTCTGGCCAGAAATACTCAAAGAAATAACCAAATATTGACGCCATAAACCAAGTGATACTAAAAACATAAGCGATGTAGTATAGGTAAATGCGCTCTCTGGTAGAGAAATACAGAAATAAATTATACAAGAAAATAAGCAACATAAACCCAAAGTAAATTCCCTGTAAGAAATCTAGGTTGTGGTTGAAGGTCATAAATTTATCCAGTGTCCCCACTCGCAAGGGAAAGAACAAAGGTTGGTTACTTTTTACCCTCAGATAAAATGTATGCGTAGCTCCCTGATCATAATCTAGTTTAAAAAGATAGCTCCCTACATTTATTTCTCTACTATTAAAGGGTAAGTCGTCGCCCGTAAGACGTGTTGATATTAGATTATCATTGCTATCAAACTCGTACAGGCCCACTGCATCAATATATGCTGAGCCTACATTGAGGTAAAAATCACCTGGAATTTCTTTAGTAATATCAAACTTGAGCCAATATGCAGATGCGGTTCCAGCAAAATTTATTGCATCCTGTGTGTAGGCTTGGAATTGTGGTTCGTACACATCACTCGCAATTTCCTCTATCGTAAGTTCACCCGTAACATCTTCGGAGAACTGAGTCTTCGCTCCTATTTCTACCAGTGCAGTGGTATTATCCAGATGAATGTCTTCCTGAGCAGCTAAAAGCAGAGGCAAGAAAAAGAATAAGCCTAGTAATTGCTTAAAATTTTTAGGGGAGAACGCTGTCATTTTGGGGGTTGCTTGTATTGCTTAGCAAGGGTACCATATCAGAGAGTTTTATTCTGTGGCGCAAGATAAACAATATTACCCTTTTTTAATAAAACAGAGACTGAGATGCATCACTCATAGCAACTATTGTCAAAGTTTCAGATTCTTATTGCATCTTTCCTTTGGACTCCGCTCAGCACTAGTTTCACATTTTTTACTCTGAACTTGTTTCAAGAGCTAAAAAATCTTTTCAAAAGCTAACTCATTAACGCAAAAGGCACTATCAAAAAAGAAAAACAATTGTGAACATCTATTGAAACCTTTCTCATTTTCGCCTCGAGCGAAACCCTATTTTTGGCTTCCTTAAAAACAAAATAGTATGAGCGCAACGTGGTACGAGTGTAAAGTAAAATATAGAAAATTTGATGAAGCCTCTGGTAAGCACACCAATAAAACCGAGCCCTATCTGGTAGATGCCATCTCCTACACCGAGGCAGAAAAACGCATCACCGAAGAAATGGCTGCCTATCTCGCCGATAGTGAAGAAATCAAAATCACAAACATTAAAGTGGCAAACTATGCTGAGATTCATCCCTTTGAGAATTCGGATAGGTGGTTTAAGTCTCGTGTTTCATTAATAGCCTTTGACGAAGAAAGTGGCAAAGAGCGCAAAACAAATATGTATCTGCTAGTCCAAGCTAATGATGTCAAAGAAGCTTACGAGAATACGGTCACTACGATGAAAGATACAATGGGAGAATACACTATTCCTGCCATTGCAGAATCCCCTATAATGGATGTTTTTCCTTATTTCTCTGGTGAAGAAGGAGAAATGAAAAGCATAGAAGAGTTCATAAAGATAAAAGACTCCAGACCTATCTCTAACGATGAAAATGAGGAAGCCTCAATGGCAGATTCTTTAGTCACTATTGACGAGTAACTCAGAAGAGTTCCCATAATTTAAAGAATCCACCTTGATTTTATTTTGAGGTGGATTTTTATTAAACCTTAAAAGATGGTTTAATGAGATTAATCTTTGGTCTCATTCTTATTCTTAAAATAGGCAATGACAGAAGGACTCGTTAAACCGTGTATCAAAATACTGAAAAGTAAAACGTAAGACACAATTCCTACAACCTGCTCGTTAAAGTTAAAATTCCCATTGAGATAGGCGTAGCTCAAATAAAATAATGTCCCAATCCCTTTAATACCAAAAAAGCCTATCGCCATACGCTTATGCTTGCCTAGATCTGTACCAAATAGCGCAATATAACCAAAGAGTGGTCTTATGATAAGTACAATTCCCAGCGCGATTAGGGCTTCTATCCAGCCCACTAGCCCTAATAATCCCGACATTATTGCCCCACCAAAGAGGATCGTCCACAGTACAATAAGGAGCTTTTCTGACTCGCTCACAAAAAGCAACATCTTATTAGAATCTGGATGTGGATCTTCGTCCTTTTTTGTTCTATAGTATTGAATAAAAATCCCCGTAAAAAATACGCTCATAAAGCCATAAGTAAGCGCAATTTCTGCGACACCGTACGAAAATAAGGTAAGCGCTACGGCAACAAAGCCGTTTAGAATTTCGTTCTGACGTTCTTTGTCTAATTGTTTTAAAGCTGTACTAAACAGCCAACCAATAAGACTTCCTATTAGTATACCACCGGCTAATTTGTAGGCCACATAAAACCAGCTCCACTCCCACCAGTCAAAGGGAACACCAGTATCAATCTTAGATAATAAAATAGCTAAGTACACAAAAGGAAAGGCCAGTCCATCATTAATACCAGCTTCCCCTGTCAAGGTAAAGCGTAAACCTGTATTCTTCTCGTGCATATCCTGATGCTTTTCCAGCTGTAGCTCTGATGCTAGCACAGGATCTGTTGGTGCTAGTACGGCAGCAAGCAATACTGACAATGCCATATTAAGTCCAAGCACAAAATGGGCAATCCCAAATACCAAAATCATAAAAAGGGGCATTGTAATAAGCACAAGGCGAAATGGTTTTTTCCAATCGTTCCAAGTATAGCGGTGCCCTATCTTTAATCCAGCACCCATAAGACTGATGACGACCACAAGCTCGGTAAGAATTTTAGTCCACTCCCAAGGCCATAAGGGATCTGGCCAAGTAATCGGAATACCCACACTATACAATATCATCCCAAATAGCAGTAATGGAATGGTATAGCTAATCCTCAATTTCTCTCCCACAATAGGAAGAAAAGCCATAAGTACTACAGAAAGGCCGACTACTGCAAGGATTAGAAAATAAGGTTCAATGGTCATTACATTGTTATTATTAGTTTTTCAGAATGTTTTTAAAATCACGTATCTCTCAAAAATACGATCTATTATTTCCCTAAAAAGGTAGTTTAATATAGATTTAAGGACTGATGAAATTCTTGCGTGAAGATGTGGCGTATATTTGTACAAATTAAAAATGGTTCATATTCTATTTTTAAATTACCCTCACAATGATCCCAAAACTACACTACATTTCTCAAGGAAGCTCTCAAAATGATCATATAGAAAATATTCAAAAAGCGTGCAACGCCGGTGCAGAGTTAGTACAACTGCGTTTAAAAAATATATCAGAAAAGAGGGCACTACTATTAGCACAGGAAGCTCGAGCAATTACGGCCCACTTCCAGACTAGGCTCATCATAAACGATTACTATAAGGTCGCGAGAGAAGTAAAAGCAGATGGTGTACATCTAGGAAAAAATGACACCTGCCCTACCCTAGCAAGAAGGCATCTCTATACTTGGCAAATAATAGGATGCACGGCAAACACATTACAAGACTGCGAGAATTTAATCGAAAAAGAAGTTGACTATATAAGCTTGGGGCCTCTTCGGTTTACAGAAACTAAAAAAAATCTACCTACAATATTAGGACTTGCTGGATACGCTGCCATTGTAGATGTCTTAAAAACAGAAACTCCTATACTTGGCGTAGGTGGTATTACTCTGGACGATATTACACCTCTTTTGGCAACTGGGATTTCTGGAATCGCTGTTTCTGGAGAAATTACTAAGGACTTTAACAAAATTAAGAGCTTTAATAAATTGCTAGGAGCATCCTCTACCAAAGAGCAACGACATAGTTTTAAATAGTATTTTGAGTAGACTTTTAAGATGTCTCTGAGCACTTTGCTTATTCCGCTTTCGCGAAAGCGTAAAAAACAAAGACCCCATCTAAATGAATAGACGGGGTCTTTTTAAACTTGAAGTATATGTATTAGATAACTTTTACGTTTACTGCGTTTAATCCTTTGTTACCATCTTGAAGATCAAATTCAACTTTATCGCCTTCGCGTATCTCGTCTACTAATCCTGAAATGTGTACAAAGTGGTCTTTTTCAACACCTTCTTCTGTAATAAATCCAAATCCTTTGGTCTCGTTGAAAAATTTTACTGTTCCGTTACTCATAATAATAATATTAAATTTTAATAATCACTCAAAATTAGGTGATTACGCTGGCGAAGGTAGTCATAACTATTACCAATCTATCGGAAAATAGTCTTTTAAAAATTTACCAGACCAATGTTTTCCTGTGTTTATCCCGTCAATGAGCGGATCCATTACCCTCGCGGCACCATCTACAATATCCAGCGGAGGCTGAAAATCGTGTATTTCGACCTTTTTCTTTGATAATTCGGCTGGATCTTCGTCTGTAACCCATCCCGTATCGACTGCATTCATATAGATTCCCGACTTTGCAAAAGTAGCAGATGACGTATGCGTAAGCATATTTAAAGCTGCTTTTGCCATATTTGTATGCGGGTGCCTGTCCTCCTTTTTAAATCTGTGGAACTTCCCTTCCATCGCAGATACATTTATAATGTGTTTTTTACCTGTGTTTTCTTTCATCATAAGGTTAGACAGGCGATTACACAACACAAACGGAGCAACAGCATTTACAAGTTGGACTTCTACCATTTCTGTGGTTTCAATCTCACCTAACTTTAAACGCCAGCTGTTAGTCTTGCGTAAATCTACTTGTTGTAAATCTGCATCTAGCTTACCTTCAGGGAAAACCTCAGAGGTCTGTAAGGTGTTGTCGAAGCTGTATGGAATTTGAGAAAGTTGGGCAGAGTTACGTAATCCTATCCCAGGTTCTGGACCGTGCCAAGTTACTGGCAAAACGTTATTCTTACTTGTTTTTGCAGTAGAAATACTTAAGTCTGCTAGTTCCTGTAAGCAATTAGAATGATCTCTTAATAGGGGTTGAGCACGCTTAGGAAGCTTTTCTATAGGTAGTTTCTCATTTTCCATAAGGTGCGTATAAAACCCTGCGGGTCTACGTACCGTTTGTGCTGCATTATTGATTAAGATATCAAGTCTATCATATTTTTGTTCTATATAATTACAGAAAATCTCTACACTTGGAATATGTCGTAAATCAAGGCCGTGTATGTGAAGTCTATCACTCCAATCACCATAATCTTCTTCCTTAGAAAATCGTATAGCTGAGTCTGCCGGAAAGCGCGTAGTTGCCACTACCGTTGCCCCTGAGCGTAAGGCCATTAACGTTATATGAAAACCTATTTTGAGACGAGAACCTGTGATTAGAGCTACTTGTCCCGATAAATCTGTGGTTTGGAATCGCTTAGCATAATTAAGATCGCCACAATCTGTACACATAGCATCGTAAAAATGGTGTAGTTTGGTATAAACTGTTTTGCAAACGTAACAGTTTCTTGGGGATTCCAATTCTGGAGTATCTTCAGGAATCGCAGCTGCACCCAGAAGTTTAGGAGCAACAAATAGCGCAGCTTCTCTAGCAGAGCGTATTCCCGTTGCTTTACGAGCGTGTTTATCACTTTCTATTCTCTTGCGCTTAGCCGCTTTCTTTGCATCTTTCCTCCTGCGTTGGAACTCATCTCGGTCAGGACGTGAGAGCTTTCCAGATGCTTTTAATAAAGCTGTGCGTTGCTCCTCAGGAAGGGCAAAGAGCTGATTTGTATCTCCTACTAAATTTTCTAAAGTAGCAATACAAGCATCTATTTCCTCCTGAGAAAGGATTCTTTTGGGATCAGAGGCTTTTTGATTTTGAGACATAATGGGTTTAATCAAATTTTTGCGAAGATAATTATACCGCTATCGTGTATGATATTTATGACCTAATAAAATATACTCATAACACCTTTGCATAGTTTATGTTAAATATTCTTCCTGGCATATCCTATACATAAAAACTATATTCGCGCAATGTAGATGTATTTAGGCCTTCTTGCTGCACTTTTTCTGGGATTACACAATTTAGCTAAAAAACACGCTGTTCAGGATAATGAAGTTTTGCCCGTCCTATTAGGGACACTCATTTCTGGGTTCCTACTTTTTCTTCCTTTCTTCATAGGCTCTAAATATAGCCCTGAATATTTTAAAGAGATTGGGTTTCATATAACTACGGTTCCTTGGAAAACACACGGATATATCTTTATCAAGTCTATAATTATGGCTGCCTCGTGGATTCTTGCTTACAAAGCACTCAAACACTTGCCACTCACAATTGTCACTCCCATACGTTCTGCAGGTCCGTTCTTTACGTTTATAGGAGCTATGATAATTTACCAAGAACAGCCCAAATTCCTACAATGGATAGGTTTTTTTGTCATCATCTTTTCTGTGATATTATATTCCAGAGTTGGAAAAAAAGAAGGAATCATTTTTACAAAAAACAAATGGATTTTTGCAATCATAGGTGCAACATTTCTCGGTGCCTCAAGCGGATTATATGATAAATTCTTGATTCAGAATGTATCGCTCAACCCACAAACATTACAATTTTGGTTCTGCTGGTACACCATAATTATCTTAATGTTCATTCTTTCCATTATGTGGTTTCCAATAGCTCAAAAGCGCAAAGCTTTTAAGTTTAGATGGACTATTATTGCGGTGGGCATCTTGCTTCAAACTGCAGATTACTTTTATTTCAAGGCCTTACAGGACCCTGATGCTTTGATTATGTTACTTTCAGCCATTAAGCGTAGTCAACTTATCATTGCCGTGGTTGTGGGTGGTATTTTATTTAAAGAAAAAAATAAGCGTAAGAAACTTGTCCCATTAACGGGAATTCTAATTGGCGTGTTTTTGATTTTATATTCGTAGTGTTACGTTCGTTCAGTTCTAATATAGATTAGCTGTGTTTTTGAGATATTCTCAATACGTTTATTATAAAAATGACTAAGACTATTTGGACTAGAATAATGCTTTGAGCTTAAAAGCAAAAATCCCTACAACAGAGCGTTGTAGGGATTACATTTTAAAAATAGTACGAGGCTATTTTACCTTTTTGACTTTTACAGCTGTTGGTCCTTTTTCACTTTGCTCTATCTCAAAAGTTACTTTATTACCTTCTTTAATTCTGCCGATAACATTGGTCGTATGGGCAAAAATTTCTTCGTTAGAACCATTTACAGTTATAAATCCGAAACCTTTTCTAGTATTGAAAAATTTTACTGTTCCTTCTTTTCTATCGCCTGTAGTTTCTGAACTCCCACCAAATAGTTTTTTAAAAAAATCTAATATCATTGTATTTACTTTAATCTTTAAACGAGAGGTTATTATCTTATCTCTTCCTCTCTACTTCTTTTGTCAAAAATACGTAACTAGATTTTGGTGTAAAATAAATGATATTATTATTTCCTCATTAAACATTACCAAATCCTAACCCGCTCCTCTTCCGTTCTAAAATTCTCATCTCCTTCCTTCACATCAAAAGCGTTGTAAAAAGGTGTAAAATTCATTAACGGCCCGTTTACGCGCCATACGGGTGGCGAGTGTGGATCTGTGGCGACATAATTGCGCAGGTATTCATCACGGGTTTTTACGCGCCATATCCGGGCGATAGACATAAAAAAGCGCTGGTCTAGGGTAAAGCCACCTATGGTCGTATCGCTCTTGCCCTGCGGTGTAATTTTAAACGCATCGTAAGCAATGGCAATACCACCGTTATCTGCCGTGTTTTCTCCTACGGTAAGTGAGCCTTTAAGATGCACGCTATCCAGCACAGTAAAATTGTAGTACTGGTCTGTAATCTGTTGCGTTTTTGCTTTAAATTTGGTGTAATCTTCTTCGGTCCACCAGTTTTTTACATTTCCGTCTTTGTCGTATTGTGCGCCTTGGTCATCAAAGGCATGTGTAAACTCGTGCCCTAGCACCATACCGATACCTCCATAGTTGACCGCATCATCTGCATAAAGGTCAAAATACGGTGCTTGGAGTATCCCAGCCGGAAAGACGATCTCGTTAAGTGACGGATTATAATAAGCCGTTACGGTTGAAGGCGTCGTGCCCCATTCGCCACGATTAGGCGGTTTATTTAACTGTTTAAGATTATAATTGTAACTATCTTTACTTAAGGCAACTACGTTTTCAAAAAACTGACTCCTGTCTATACTGACATCATAGGTGCGCCAAACATCAGGATAGCCTATTTTCTTATTGATGGCATAGAGTTTTTCGACCGCTTTAACCTTTGTACTATCGCTCATCCACTCCAAGTTTTTAATGCGTTTTTCTAATGCAATCTGAAAATTATTCACGAGGTCAAGGGCACGTTCCTTAGCGGCTTCGTCAAAATATCGCTTCACATACAACTGCCCTAGCGCAAAACCAATCATCTGGTCTACATTGCGCACCATACGCTTACTGCGGGACTGTAGCTCACTTTGACCAGAAATCACCTTGCTATATGCAAACGAGGCATCCTGAAAAGCTGTAGGCAACAGATTATCGTATGAACTGATTGTGTGTGCCTTTACGTAAGTTTTCCAGTCGGCTAGTGGGACGCTCTTGAGCATAGTGTCTAGTTTGTCATAGTAGGCCGTTTGGCGCACATCAACCGAATCTACATCTGCTCCCAAGGTTTCTAATATCGCTAGCCAGTCTATGTTTGCGTGGCGTTTGTCCAAATCTGCTACCGAAAGTTTATTATAGTTTTCCTGTATCACCCTGCGCTCGATGCGGGTTTTGTGAGCTTCGGCAAGTTGTTTTTCTAAGTTGTATGTGGTTTCCGCACTTTCGACTGCGCTCAAGTCAGGTTTCGCGAAAGCGTTATACTCACCAGTCAATTCAAACAGCTTCGTAACATAGGTTTTATAAGCTTCCTGTATCGCCACAGAAGATGCGTCCTCGTTAAAATAGTAGTCCCGGTCTGGCAATCCCAATCCCGTTTGTGAAAAGTGAAGGATGTTAAGTTGGCTATTTTTCTGGTCTGGCGAGATGTACGGACTCAACATGGAGTAATCCCCCGTTTTGACCTGCTGGGCTACAAAGGTCAAAAGATCTGAAACGCTATCTATTTTATTTACCTCGTTGAGAATAGGTTGTATAGGTTCAATCCCACGCTTGTCGATACTAAGGGTGTCCATACCCGAAGCATAAAAATCCCCTACCATCTGTTCTACACTTCCCTTTTTGTGCTTCTGAACCGAAACCTCTTCCAGAATATTTTTTAGTTTTCCCTGTTGCGGAATATTGAGGAAACGGTAGGCTCCTACGCCCACTTGGTCATCTGCAATAACGGCATTGTCATACCAGTTTTTATTCACGTGGTTGTAGAAGTTGTCGCCCGGAGCGATGCTGTTGTCAATTCCGTCGAAAACTACAGGCTTCTTTTCGACCGATGCAGATTTAGTTTGTAAACTATCTTTATCGCAAGAAAACATGATTACAGTTAGCAGTGAGATATAAAATAGTCTTTTCATAAGTCAATAATTTTTTCCTACAAGTTTTTAAATATTTGATTATAAGGTAAATACCCTCTTAAAATCTTGGTATTTAATCTTCCCAACCCCACGGAGCACCAGGTGTTTCAATTTCTTTAGTAAGGTCCATAACTACTTTAAATATGCGATCTGTACCTAATCTTTTGAGGTTGTATGTAAATGATGTCTCGTCTACGGTAATCCACCAGACGTTTGTCGCTGCTCCAGGAATCATTTGTTGGGTATGCACATCTGCTGGAAAAAATTGGATATCTGATTTGCCCGTATTGCTCGATGTTCCTCCATAAAAATTTACTTCGTCCTCTGTTCCATCCTCGTGACGGTGATCGTGTTTTAACGTAATGATTCCGTCATTCATTGTGAGTATCCACGTTCTCGATTTGTCGTCGCCCACAAAAAAGGGTATTTTAATCTGATTCTCATCACAAGATCTAACGTGCATGACCAGCTTCTTCCCGCCAAAGGCTTCGTCTTCTTCTGGTAAAACTAGCTTCCCTTCGTATGCCTTACCGCAATGAGCTTGCAGGGTATTCCAGAACGTTTGTGACGGAGATTCTTGGGCGGCAATTGTGATTGTAAATAAAAAGACGAAGGCAGCTGTATATGATTTCATAAACGGAGTTGTACAGTTTGTTAAATACCAAATGTAGCCAATTTAAACCCTAAAGCTTTTCTACAATACAACTTGCCCAAAATTTTAGATATATAGCATCTACCAATGCCAGAATCTAAAATAATGAGGCATTAAGTACTCATTTGCCGTAAGGGTTATGTTAAGCTAGTTTTTCTGCGAGTAGTTTATCGATGAGTTCTTCCTTAGTTAAATGATGAAATACGGCCTGAACTTTCTCTTTCAGCTCAGGAGAAATATCTCGGTTGGGCTTTGTTTTAAAGATTTTCTTAGCCCAGAGCACGGTGTTGTTCTCTTCTATTTGTTGTGGGGTCGCTTTCGCGAAAGCGGAAAAAGAAATCCCTAACTCGTGTTCAAACTCGGCAATCTCGTGCACTTCTTCTTGTTGCAAAACAGTGAGCGCATAACCACTAGCCCCCGCCCTAGCCGTACGGCCGCTTCTGTGCACATACATATCATAAAATTCTGGTAAGTGATAGTTTACCACATACTCTATCTCGCGCACATCAATCCCACGGGCCGCTAGATCTGTGGCCACAAGAATATCGATGTGCCCTTCCCTAAATTGCTCCATCATTCTATCACGTATGGGCTGCGAGAGACTACCGTGTATGGCCCCAGAGGAAAACTTATTAATAGCAAGATTTTTGGCAAGTTTATTTACTGCAGCCTTGGTTTTACAAAAAATAATACCGCGCTGCCCCAACCTACTGTTTAAAAAGTGCATTAACACGTCCAGTTTTTCTATGGGCTCCACTACTACATACTCGTGCGTGATTTTTTTACTCCCAAGGGTTTCCATCTCAGAGCTAATCTCGAGCGGATTCTTACCCAAGTAATTTTGCACAATTTGCTTAATCGCACCCGGCATCGTCGCAGAAAATAAGAATGTGCGCCTGTTGTTAGGCATTTCGGTAACGATCGTGTCAAGACTTTCCTTAAGTGAGGTGACCATCTCATCGGCCTCATCAAGCACGAGATAATTTGCTTGTGTTATATTAATCGCTTTACGCTCAATTAAATCAATGAGACGTCCTGGCGTTGCAACCACAATTTGAGCAGGCTCCTTAAGACGTTCTATTTGTGATTTTACAGGAACACCTCCATAAACTACAGCGCTTGTTACTTCTGGTAAATGGGCTGTAAATGAGGTCAGGTTAGATTGAATTTGCTGTCCCAACTCCCGCGTAGGGACTAGGATTACAGCCTGTACCGTAGGATTTGTACGGTCAATTAGTTGCAACAAGGGAATCCCAAAAGCAGCTGTTTTTCCAGTACCTGTCTGTGCTTGGGCAACCACATCCTTTTTTGAAGTAAGCATTGCAGGTATCGCTAACTGCTGAATATTTGTGGGCGCCGTGATCTGAAGTGCTTTGAGAGCCTCCTGAATAGGATTTATAACTCCTAATGCGGTAAATGTATTTGTCATATACTACGGTTTGTGATGGAGGTAAGTTACGCTTTCGCGAAAGCGTAATCAAAAACAGCCCTAAGAATTTTAAAAAATTTTAGAGCTGTAAATATCTATGGGTCAAAATAGTTTAAGTACTATGCCTCTTGTAAGTGACGCTTGGACTTGCGATAATTGTGTTTAGGGTAGATGTTACGTTTTGCAAAACGATTAAGATTCCCTGCATTTATCATTTTAATATATATCTGCTTGGTCACTCCAAAATATTCGTAAGTTGTTCCGTCTGTAAACGTAATTTCAAGCAATAACCCTTTGTGCTGATAATCTGCAATTGCAGCATTTGTTATGGTCTCCGTATACGCCTCAAGATTTGCTGCCTTGGTTTCTGGCGCCATACTTACTAGGAAATGGTATCCATCGATAATACGGCGGCTCATTACCTCTGCCTCTTCTTGCCTTGGATCACCCTCTTGAAACTTATCTGGATGCCACTCTTTTACTAGATTTCTGTAGCTTTTTTTAAGCTGTTTGAGATCTAACTCTTTCTCTACTCCAAAGAGTTTCTTAAATTCCGTTATACGCTTCATAGTCAGGGCTTTTAATTTTGCGCGAAACTACTTCTTTTTAAACGATAAACGGTCTTGAACCGTTCTAAATTTAATTTACTGCCTCTATTATCATTTTTAAGTGTACAAACTAGACGGTTAAGCATTACAATTCAAAATTAATTTTGAATATCTTTATTTAAAATTGAGTGTCCAGATATGCGAGATGATTTTCAAAAGCGAACGGAGAGGGAATTAGCTTCTATAAAAAGCACCTTTGAAGATAACAATAAATTATCCTACGAGATTTTCCAGCAAATGCCCATAGGTATTTGTATCACAAATCCTAAAGGCTATTTTACAGATGTAAATGCAACGTATTGTGATATTTATGGATATACCCGTGAGGAGCTTATCGGGAAGCCATTTACCGTTGTAGTGCCTGAAGATAATAGACAAACTCTTGAGAAGCTGCACGAAGATTTCCTTGAGAAAGAATACGAACTTCAAGGACGCTGGACTGTTCAAAATAGTAGAAGTGAAACTTTTGAGATTATCACAAATGCAGCTTTCCTGATAGATGAGCATACTCAGGAAAAAAGAAAAATGACGCTAGTGGTAAAAGCTGCCGAACTTGAACTTACCGTTAAGAGGCTTAGAACTACTATTGAAATTTTAGAAAATAAAATTAAAACTCAAGATATTGCAAATAGACTCGCCGAACACGATATGCGTAATCGCATAGGCTCTATGGTATCAATTGCAGATATTTTATCAAAATCAAATCTAGACCCTGTACAGTCTAAATGGGTCCGTATGCTCAAAGATATAGGCAATGACACCCTTAACCTGCTCACTTCATCCAAAGACTTTGCCCAAATGGAACGTGGTGAGTATATACCTACGCTTTCTAAATTTGACCTTTTAGAACTTATTGCAAGTACAACAGGAGAAATGCGCGAACTCATTGAAGAAAAAAAAGCAACAATAGAGCTTTACCACAACAATATCATTGCAGAGCCAGAGGAGGATGAGCTCATGATGGAAGGTGATAAATTTTATATGAAGCACCTTTTCCAAAACTTACTTCGCAATGCAATAGAAGCTTCTCCAGAAGGTAAAAAAGTAACTATCGCTTTAGAAACTAATAATCTATTTGTTATTAACATCAAAAATTCGGGTGTTATTCCTGAAAAGATGAGAGCAAAATTCTTTGATAAATACACAACAGAAGGAAAGGATAGAGGAACAGGTCTAGGAACGTATATCGCAAAGATGATTGCAGAAATACACGACGGCAATCTTACATTTCTTACGGGAAAAGACGATAGTACGACGCTCATATTAAAATTACCCAAGACAATTTTAATTTAAGGTTCTTTAGTATCTAAGTCGCATAATAGCTAATCTTTAAAAATGGCAATATTCCGATGCTTCTAGTTAAATCACCTTCTGTGATTTGAGATACACTCCTGTTAATAGGTATCTTTATGCTCTAACTTAAATAAAGCGTTTGGATCAGATCAAGGCATACTTAGACTCAATAGCAGAAATCTCTGATTCTGATTGGACTTTTTTTACTTCGAGATTGAAGCGCCGCCACATTCCGAAGAAATGTATTTTTTTAAAATTGGGAGAAATAGAGCACCATATCTCTTTTATAGAATATGGTGTAGTACGCCTCTTTATACCTAAAGACGATTCGGAGAAAGAAATTACTTTTGGCTTTAGCTTCAAAGATCAATTTATAAGTGCCTATGACTCTTTTCTAACACAAAATCCCTCTGCTTATCAATTACAAGCACTTACAGATACTAGTATCTTAAGTATTACATACGAAGATTTACAAGATGTCTATAAAACAACTCAAATAGGAAATCTTATTGGAAGACTTACAGCAGAAAGACTATTCCTATTAAAATCAAAACGAGAGCAAGATCTACTCAATCTAACAGCTGAGCAATTGTATATTAAAATTTTTAAGGAGCGGCCAGAGCTTTTAGAGGTTATTCCATTAAAATACATAAGTTCTTACATAGGTGTTACAGCACAAGCTTTGAGCAGAATAAGAAAAAGGGTATAATATCAATTTATTGATTTAGGTTCATTGTTTTGATGTTATTGTAAAATTACCTTTACATAAAAAGGTATGACTATAGTTATTTTTGTTATAGTGCTCTGGTATGGAGGGCTTTTCTTTCAATCTTTCTTTCTGCATCGTTATGCAGCACATCAAGTATTTACAATGTCAAAAACAATGGAGCGCATCACCTTTGTGCTTACTTGGATTTTTCAAGGTTCCAGTTATTTAAGCGCTTACGGTTATGGTATTATGCACCGTCTACATCACGCATTTACAGATACAGAAAATGACCCACACTCCCCTTCTTATGACGACAATTTGTTTGCAATGATGTGGAAAACAAAGACGATCTATCAAGACATTAATACGCAACGCATAGCGGTAGACCAACGTTTCACTAAAAATGTACCGCAATGGAAAAGTTTTGATGCCTTTGCGAGTTCAAGATTCTCAAGAATACTTTGGATTAGTTTTTATATTATATTCTTTGTGTTCTTTGCTACAGCTTGGTGGCAATGGTTGCTACTGCCTGTTACCTTTTTAATGGCTCCTATACACGGTGTCATCATAAATTGGTTTGGACATGTATATGGCTACGTCAATTTTAAAATGAAGAATACAAGCAAGAACCTTTTTCGCTTTGATTTTTTGATGATGGGAGAAGGATATCACAATAATCACCATAAGCACGCTAGCAGAGCAAACTTTGGTGTAAAGTGGTATGAGATTGATATCACTTACTTAATTATAAGGATCTTAGACGCTTTGAAGGTGATACAATTAAAACCTATAAAAAAATAAGTACAGCTCTTTATGTAGTCATCCATTCCCGATTGCAGTTAATGCTTGAGCTATAATTTGCACAGCAATTTAAACATATAAATTGAATACAAAAAAAGCCCATCTTGCGATGAGCTTTTTGTAAAAACTTGAAATATATCTACTAGAGAACGCGTACGTTCACTGCATTTAATCCTTTGTTTCCTTCTTTAAGTTCAAATTCTACCTCGTCACCCTCACGGATTTCATCTACTAATCCAGAGATGTGTACGAAATGATCTTTTTCAACACCTTCTTCTGTGATAAATCCAAATCCTTTAGTTTCGTTGAAAAATTTTACTGTTCCTTTGTTCATTGTAATGTAATTAAATTTATAATATTTACTTAAGTGCAAATGTAATGCCATTAATTCTAATTGCACTTGAATTAATTCCTTTATTTTCAATAATTTGTGTAATAATAATGACCAAGCTCCTGTAGTCAAGGTACTCAGCACTTTAAGTCTTTTGTAAAAAGGTGAATTATCTGGTATACGCTTTCGCGAAAGCGTATTAATAACATCTAAATGATCATCTAATTAAAGTAAATCCGCCTGTAAAAGTCCTTCCATCAGAGAGTTTTACCTTGTACCAGTACCCATTTGTTGGTAATGTAGCACCTTGATATTTACCATTCCAGCCAGAACGCATATCCTTTGCTGTGTAAAGTAGTTTGCCAAAACGGTCAAAAATCATAAATGATTCTGTTGGATTATCCCTAGTAACCCCCTCAACACGCCAAAAATCGTGATACCCATCTCCATTAGGTGTGAAATATTTGGGAAATCCTATCACAGACACTTCCTCTACAATTGTTCCACAGCCATTAATATCTCTTATGTAGACCCGATGGGTGCCAGGAGTGACGTTTGTAAAAAGTCCATTTTCTTGATAAGATCCATTGTCGAGTAAAAATTCATATGCTCCTCCTCCACTCACGGTAACATTAATGCTATTATTGTTAATACCATCGTTAACCACAACGGCTGTTACTTCAGGAAGTTCTGAAGCGGTTATTGTTATTGTCCTTGAACGAGAACAGCCACTAGATGAGGTTACGGTTACTTCATAGCTTCCAGTTTCATTTACAGCAATGGCGTTAGTCTCATTTGGGATTGAAGACCCGTTATAGGTCCAAGCATAATTGTATAGTTCAGGATTTTGCACACCGCTCTCTATCATTATTGGAATTGGTGCTTCATTTATGCAATACGCCACAGATGTATCTTCAGGAAGCAATGGCGCAGAAGCAATGAATAGGTCCAAAGGAGCTATTGCATAACAATCTCCGCTATTTTCTACCCTTACGTATAAGGTTTGTCTATTTCTGACCTCGTTAGTAAATGGATCTGATAACCCATTTACTTCAAATAACGCATCTCCAGATGAACGATAATAATTTACAGTCGCTCCAGAAGGTAATAAAGATTGGAAGGTGCTTGTAAAATTGATTAACGGCGTTTCGGTAAATCCATCATCTATCTCGTCAGTATCACAAATTGTAATATCATCTATTATAAGTGTATTAAAAGCTGTTGTGAGCTCTACAGCGGCAATACTAAAACACCCAGAACGATTTTCTACTCGGGCATAAACAATTTGATTTTCTGCGCTGTTCTGAAACGATCTAGGATCCGGTATTTCATTAGTATTTGCGATCGCAAATGCTTGAGTGGTGTAATATGCGACTACAAGAAGTTCGTTATCATTATTAGTAATAATATCATTTGCTTGAAGTAAATTAAATGATGTACGACCATTATCATCTGGATCACATTGCTGTAAAACCGTATCAAATGTTTCGGGCAGCTCTCCATATTCTATAGTAACCTCCCCGAAAGATGTACAGCCGTTTCCTAAAGTAACCACCACTCGAAAGGTTCCAGGATCCTCCACAAGAAGGGTGGGATCTGTTTCTGATAATAGCAACTCATCATTCTTAAACCAGGCGTAGCTTGTCGCCTGAGAGTTTGTAGCATCTAGAAGCTGGGTTTCATTTGGGCAAAGAGCACTTGCAGTACTAAGCAACCTATTTTCTCCTAGATCTGTAGCAAGTTTAAAACTCCCTCCTTCAAGAAATACCGCAGAGTCAAAACGAAAATTTTGCTCATCTGCGATGACAAGCTTGACGTGATAGGAAATATTAGGAATAACTTCTGTTGTTGCTGTGAGTATTTTAGTCTGTCCGTTAAAATTTATAGGCACGTCTGCACCATTAAAACTTTCAAAATAGAATTCATTTTCGGCAGCACATCCGCCTGGTATTTCTGGATGTACGGTAGTAACTTTTACAGGGGTTTGGGTATCTGGAACGAGCGCTATATTTTTATATTGCTGCTCATCTCCCCGCCTTATCAAAAAACCAAACAAATCTGAAAAACGGCAGGTATTTGCATCATTTTCCTGATATTCTTCTGAAGCAAATAGATAGCGGAAACTAATTTCTGAAGCTACACTTGTGAAGTCAAATTCTATTATCGTAGCGTTTGTAGTGTTACTCTCATCCAGAATGTCTTCGAGATCTCTATCTCCTGCCCATCCCTGAGCATCATCGTCACTTAATGTGGTATTGGGACCATCTACATTCTGTAATCTACCCGTACTTAATACAAGTCCGTTCTCAAATGGAAAGTCGGTTCCTGACGCGTCAAAATAACCGTAGCTCTGATCTACTCCTTGAAAATCTCCTCCCACAACATTTGTAACAACAACGTCGCTTATGCAATCACTTTCTATCAGTATGTCCTCTATCAACTCTTGTGCAGTAAATGACTGACTGTCTACTTGTATAAACTGTCCATACATACCGCTGCCAATAAGGAAAATCAAAAGGGGAAATAGATTCTTCATTCTTTTTCTAGCGCTCCAAAAATAAGAATATAGGAAGCAAGTTTTTGTCTGTAAGAGGATGTAATTTGCTTTTTCAATGTATTTGTAGAGGCCAGGCAGCTTCTATAAAAAAAGCAAAGAAATTTTACTACGCACTTTTTTTCGCTTTCGCGAAAGCTATATTCTAATTAAATCCAATCCTCAGGCCTAACAATAAAAAATAGCATTACTTTTAAGTTGCTATGAAAACACTTTTAGTTCTTATCCTATTCTCGTCAGTATCGTTTCTTTTTTTTGGTATAGGTTGTTTTATTGACCCTCGTATGAAGGCAGAATTTATACGCTATAATCTGGACAAACATAGACCACTCGTAGGAGCACTTCAGGTTGCTGGTGCCGTGGCATTATTAATAGGATATTTTTATATACCACTACTTGCCTTTATTGGAGCTGTGGGATTATCTGTTTTAATGCTTTTTGGGTTTGGTGTGCGCCTTAAGATTAAGGACACGCCATTACAGTCATCACCCTCTCTGATTTATTGTATACTTAATGCTGTAATTGCTTACTCTATCTACGTAAATATGCTATATACTTAAAGCGAGATAAACGCACATACTCAAAAATAAAAGCGCCGGAAAAGATTTTTTTAAAGGATCATTAATTTTAAAATGCATTACTACAGATCCAGCTAATAATATAGCTAACCCAATTGCACACGGTCGCAAGAGTTCAGGAAACCAGATAGCAGCAATGAGACCTAGCGCCCCAATTACTTTTAAAGTTCCGACAGCATAACACATCCATACGGGTAGCCCATATACTTGAAATTCTTCTTTGATGTTTTGAGCGTTTCCGCCACGCCATTGTGTTGGTTTATTGTATTGCAATAACCAGACGTTTAAAAGACTTAACCCAACAATGAGCTGTAATGCGTAGCTAAAATATTCCATATATTTTTGTTTAAAAGTTACGGTTATTCTCAATTATGGGAAACTATTTTAACTACTATTAAACAGTTTTTCAAAAATTTTTCTGCTGGAAAGTGTTTTCGTTTTGTTCGCTTTCGCGAAAGCATAACCCAAATGAGTTCAATTTGTTTAATCGTTTTAATTATTAGTTAAACATTTTATAAAACAAAAGGTAGTGTCAAAATCAATCTTAATTTTACTCTAAACCAAAAAACTGAAAGTTATGAGCCAAGAAAATACACTTATCATTAATGGTCTTCACAACCTAATAGACTATTCGACAAGAGAAAATCAGAAAGCGCACAAAGGGTTTCAAGAGCTGCATAATGCCATCATTAAACACTTCTTTAATGCCTCAAGTGTCACGATAGATAAAATAGAAAAAACTATTTGTCTCGGTGTTGCCGTATTATCAAAAGGCTGTAATGTGACAATAAATTATGATGATCTAAATGCCTTCCTAAAGTCTTGCGTAAGAGCAGATGCTGGAAACATAACATTCTATAAAAACTTACTCCATTACTACACCCTGACAGAGGCTGTAGCATAAGAAGATTGCTAATTCTTAAAATTGATTTAGTAAGTCATAAATGTTTACTATGGACATCATAAAGTACTAGCTCGTGCTCTATGGCAGTAGTATATTTGGTATACACAAAATTTAAATATATAAACGAGCTATGGAAAAAAGAACCAAAGGATTAATAGGAGCAGGAATCGCAACGCTAGCAGCTGGATTATTCGGATACTGGAAATATAAAAATATGAGTCCTGAAGAAAAAGCAAAATTAAAGGCTAAAGCACGTAAGGCTGGAGATACTATAAAAGAGACATACGAAGATGTTGAGGGACAAGTTTCTGACAGATTAACACAACTTAAAGGTGCTCTAGAGCGCGAAACAAATAAAGCTAAAAACTCTGCTCAAAGAACGGCAGCATATACCGAAGATATTATCGAAGCAGAAGTCGAGAAAGTATCATAACTAGTAAAAAGTAGATTAAATTGAAAATCCCGCAATTGCGGGATTTTTTATGCCTTTTTACCAGTGGGCTTCCTTCCCTCCTTCTGACGAACAGTATTTATAAAATAAACACCAGTAAGAAGAATCCCTGCGGCAATAATAGATTGTGTGGTAACAATTTCTTCCAGAAAATACCAGCCTAAAAATAAGGCGATTACAGGATTTACATATGCAGATGTGGCGACTTTTTCTGTAGACACTTTTTTAAGTAAATAATTAAAGGAGGTAAATGCCGCAATCCCACCAAATAATATCAGGCATCCCATAGATATCTGAGCGCTAGAACTCCAGTCTAACGGAGTGTTCCAGGTTTCTTGTAAAATAAATCTACTTCCCAAAGCGAGTAAAACTCCTGCAGTAACCATCTGGTAACCTGTGGCTATAAAAAAATTCTTGGGTAAATCTGCTTTGGCAACAAAAAGGCTGCCTATACCCCAACTAATGATACAGGTAAATATCATTACAATTCCTAAAACGGCACCTTCTTGCAAAGCAATATCACGTTGACTCACAAGCAAATACATTCCAAAGAGTCCCAAGCAGACGCCTATCATAGATTTTGGTTTGAGCGCTTTACGTTGTGAAATACGCATCATTACGAGTATGGATAACGGTTGTAATGCCGCCAGCAATGCGGCAAAACCGCTATTTACATAATTAAGTGCCCATACAAATACCCCATTACCATACGCAAGAAATAAAAATCCTGCAAGAACAGAATTGAGAAATTGCTTTTGAGTGATTTTAAGAGATCGCCCTGTCGCCGCTGCAATTATAAAAATAAGAGCTCCGGCAATGGTAAATCGCAATGAGGCGAGCATAAATGCTGGTGCTTCAGAGACCACAATCTTATTCCACAAATATGTTGAACCCCAGAATACGTATATCGAGAAGAAAGCGAGAACAACGAGATAGGTCTCTTTTTTCATAAAACAGACGAGCAATTAACTCGCAAATGAGGGATTATAATGATTTTGAAACTTTTCTAAAATTAGTTTCAATTTTGGCGCAATGTAGCGTTTACAGAATGGTTTTTCTGGGTTTTTCTTATAATAATCTCTGATAGACTCCCGAGATGCTTTAAATATTTTAAAAGGTAATACTTGAGTAATTAAGGGCCTATTAAAATCTTGTTGGAATTTTGATATATATGCTTTCGCAAAAGCAAAATCCTCCTCGTTAAAATAATAAACTGCTGAGCGATAATTATCTCGCATACTGTGATTAGAGGTGCTTTCGTGTGTATAAAGATGAATTTCTATAAGTACTTTTAAAGAAATTTGCTCCCGATCATAATATATAATGACAGCTTCAGATAAAGAATCATAGGGAAGCTCTGAAGCCATATACCCTTGTTCAACTTTAAAAACCCCTTTTATGGATTGAAACACGGCCTCGGTACACCAATGGCAACCACCGCCAAAAGCGATTTTACTATTAGAACTCATAAAATATCACAGCTATAGCGTTGCCATACTTTGAGCAAATTGCTCTTTAAAGCGTGTGAGGGTTAATTAATCTATTTCTTCGTAGTCTATGTATTCACCTACCACTTTGGTAGATTTTTTAGCAACAGGTTCTTTTTTGGGAGGTTGCGTCTTACCTGGCTGTTGAGATCCTTCAAAACCTTTAAAGACACTTTCCATTTTTTGACCTGCTTTTTTGGCTATGTAACGCATTAAATAAGGCATAAGTAACTTCCCTAAAAACTTTAGAGAAAAATATACCAACAGAATGATTAATATCGTTTTAAGAAAGCTTTCCATACGGGCTTGTCTATTTTCACATCATTGTGGTAAAATTAATGATATTGAGCCGCAACTAGCCCCCGTCGAAGCTTAAAAAAATGATAAATTCTGCTATATTTGAACTCCTAACCCTACTATTATGTCTAGATTACTTTTAGCTTGTGCTGTGACAATTTTTGCTTTAAGCGGAAAAACCTATGCGCAGTACACAGAAACATTAAACTCAAATAGACCTGGACAGTCACAGGGAGCCTATGCTGTAGGGAAAAATGTATTACAATTTGAAGCTGGATACGATACGGGGAGTGATAAACATCAACTTCTTAATACTGATACAGATATTTGGGGAATTGATTTTAGTGCACGCTATGGAGTCTGGAAAGAACAGCTGGAAATTAGTGTTTTAGGTCGTTTTCAGAATAGCACGCTAAACTTTACAACGGGCAACGTTGCGCAAAGACAGTTTAGTGATTTTGAAACACTGACCCTCGGTGCAAAATATCTTTTTTATGATCCAGGAAAAAACGAAGAGGAAGAGGTAAACCTATATAGCTACTGGGCAAACCGTAAGTTCAAATGGAAGAATCTCATCCCGTCTGTTGCGGTATATGCTGGAGCAAATTTTGGAACAAAAGACAACCCATTTTTTACGGTGCAAGAAGGAATAAGCCCTACGGTAGCAATTATTACACAAAATAATTGGGGTCGCTGGGTATGGGTAAACAATGTCATAGGAGAATACATAGGTACAGATTTCCCATCCTACACCTGGATTACTACAATGACCCATTCTTTTACACCAAAAATTGCTGGTTTTCTAGAGTTTCAACTCATAAATGGGGATTTATATTCTGATCAGATTATTAGAGGTGGTGCCGCATATCTTTTTACACCAGACTTTCAAGTAGACATTTCAGGTTTGTTTAACCTTAAAGATACTCCTGCCCGTCAGAACATAGCATTAGGAGCCTCTTATCGTTTTGATATGCACAATGGTGATGAAAAAATATTTCTAGATGATGGAAACACTGGCGAAAGCAAACTAGACAAGAAAATGAAAAAGAAAGCCGCAAAAAAGGCTAAGAAAAAGAATAAACGTAAAGATGTGCCAGACTTTGACGGTGACGGCATATAATAACCCCTATGATTGAAATTAAAGAACTAACTAGTCCTAAAGAGCTCAAGAGATTTGTAAAATATCCATTTGAGCTTTATAAGAATGAACCTAACTGGGTACCACCACTTATATCTGATGAGTTGGAAAGTATGGATCCCGCAAAGAATCCTGTATTTAAAAATGCAACGGCTCGGTATTTTATGGCTTTCAAACAAGAGAAGCCTGTAGGTCGTATTTGTGCGATAACAAATAATATTGAGATCGAAGAGCAAGGCAAGCGTAAAATGCGTTTTGGATGGTTTGACGCGATAGATGATATCGAAGTAACTAAAGCGCTACTAGATAAGGTTGCAGAAATAGGAAAAAAGAAAAATCTAGAATGGATGGAAGGTCCAGTAGGTTTTTCAAATATGGAAAAAGCAGGAATGTTAATTGAAGGATTTGAGTATCTCAATACTATGATTACCTGGTACAACTATCCATATTACAAAGACCACTTTGAACAGCTAGGATTTGAAAAAGCAGCCGAGTGGGTAGAATTTAAAATAAAAATACAACCTGCAGAAAAGCAGAACCCCAAGGTTGCAAAATTCTCAAATATCATCTCAGAGCGTTATAAACTCAAACCTTTAGATTTTAAAACTACTGCCGAAATCAAACCTTACGTAGATGAAATGTTCGGCTTATTGAATAAGACCTATAATACGCTGAGTACTTTTGTACCAATAAAACAGTACCAAATCGACCATTATAAAGATAAGTTCATAAAATATATAAATCCTGACTACATCAAATGTATTCAGGATCAAGAGGGAAGACTCGTTGCCTTTGCTATTGTAATGCCTTCATTTAATAAAGCCCTTAAAAAAGCAAATGGAAGATTGTTTCCTACTGGCTTTTTTCATTTACTGAAAGCTAGAAAGAAAAATGATACTGCTGCTTTTTACTTAATAGGCATTGAGCCAGAATATCAAGGAAAAGGAGTTACTGCCGTCATCTTCCAAAAGATGCAAGAACTATTTAATAAAGAAGGAATCACAGACGTGGAGACCAATCCAGAATTAGAAGAAAACAAAGCGATACAGCAGCTCTGGAAGGGATATGAACACGAACTGCATAAACGTAGACGCACGTATCGTAAGAATCTCTAAGAAATCGCTTCCTTAGATTGAAATAAGAAAATGATGAAAATTTGGACTATTGTTCTACTAAGCGCTCTTTCCTTAACCGCAGCGGCCCAAGAAACCTATTTCAATTTTCAAGGTAAAATCTACTCCACAGATGATTTTCAAGTAGAACTGCAATCTATAGAAAACAATTATTCTGAAAACAGCACTTTTAAATTTACAACTGCTTCATACAAAGTACGCTCTATGGCTGTACGACAAGATTCCATCATCCAGAATGTAGAAGTTATTCTGTCGCAGTCTAATTCGTCTGAATTAGGGATAAACACAGGAGTAGCCGCTATGATTGAGCAACCCCTACCCGACTTTGAACTGCTCAACCTCAATAGTAATTTAAAACGAAATGAAGATTACAAAGGGAAGGTGACCCTCGTAAATTTATGGTTTACGAACTGCCCGCCTTGCATTACAGAAATTCCTTACTTAAATTACCTAAAGGATAGTTATGGAAGCAAGGTAAATTTTGTCGCTATCACCTTTGACGATAAAGATAAGGTGAATACATTTTTAGAACGCAAACCGTTTTATTTTGAACATCTGGTTGATGCAGCGCAATACCTTTCCCGAGACCTTGAAAATAATGCGTTCCCTAAGCTCATTCTTGTGGATGCTTCGGGAACGATTCGGTTTGTAGAAAACGGTGTAATGCTCTCTGGCAATGATCCTTCATACCCCGAACCCGCACTCACAGGACTTAAAGACCAGATTGACTTTCTTCTGAAGCAATAACGGTATGCCGCAAAACCTTTATGTGCCAGCAGATTACAGCCCATTAGAAGAAAAATGGAATGTATATACGCACGGTTTTGGCCTTGTAATGAGCGTGGTGGGATTGTTATTTTTATGCTTTCGCGAAAGCGCAACTATAAAAATTACCATCAGCCTGATAATATTCGGTACTAGTATGTGCGTACTTTATTTTGCGTCCACCACGTACCACAATTCCAAAAACCCTGTACGCCGAAATCGACTTAAAATATTTGACCACGCGGCTATTTATGTTCTCATTGCGGGAACGTACACCCCATTCACGCTGGTAACTCTCGATGGTGAGATAGGCTGGATCATCTTTAGTATTTCCTGGGGAATCGCGTTGTTTGGGATCCTGCTTAAATTATTTTTTACTGGACGATTCGACATACTCTCTACTATATTATACGTGATTATGGGGTGGATTATCGTTTTTGCTTATAAACCGCTTATGACAAATCTAAACCCCGCGGGAATTACTTGGCTTTTTGCTGGAGGCATTGCCTACACTATTGGAGCCGTGTTATACAGTATCCGTCGGATTCCTTTTAATCACGCAATTTTTCACTTATTTGTTCTTGTGGGGAGTTTCTGTCATTATGTGTCCATTTACTTTTATGTTCGGTAATTTATGATATGAACCTTCGTGGTGCTTCCTCATCCAAAATGCTACCTTTGCAGCTATGATAAGCGAACACAAAAATCAGAAGCAGATTTTAGATAAGTTGGGTATTTCTCAACTTAATGACATGCAAGAAGCAGCGCAGCTAGCCATACACGCGTCTAAAGAAGTTATCCTACTTTCTCCCACAGGGACAGGAAAAACACTAGCTTTCCTCCTTCCCACCATTGCCGAACTTGATCCTGAGCTCGAAGAAGTGCAACTACTAATAATAGTACCAAGTCGTGAACTTGCAATTCAGATAGAGCAAGTAGCTCGCGAGATGGGAACCGGATATAAAATACACGCAGCTTACGGTGGGCAGTCCTTCAACACAGATAGACAAGCCATAAAACATAGACCCGCAATTTTGATAGGAACTCCAGGCCGTATTGCAGACCACCTGCGCAGATCTACATTTCCTGTTGAGGATATAAAAACATTAATTCTGGACGAATTTGATAAATCCTTAGAAGTAGGTTTTGAAGGAGAAATGAGCGAGATTTTAAATTTACTTCCTTCTCTAGAAAAAAAGATTCTAACGTCTGCTACTCAGGGTGTAAAAATACCAGATTTTGTAAAGCTTGTAAACCCTGTAGATGTAGATTATCTGCATATTGCAAATACAAAACTAGAAATCAAAGCTTTAATTTCTCCCGAGAAAGACAAAATACATACACTCGTAAAAGCACTCTGTCATTTAGGCAACAAACCAGGAATTATCTTTTGTAATTTTAAGGATACTATAGCTCGTATAAGTGACCATCTTAAGGAGCAGGGTATTGCTCACGGAACTTTTTATGGAGGAATGGACCAGCGAGATCGCGAGCTATCTTTACTAAAATTTAGAAATGGTACGCACCAGTTACTGCTTGCAACAGATCTTGCAGCCCGTGGTATTGATGTGCCAGATATTCAATTTATCATTCACTATCACTTACCCATACACGAGCAAGAATTTACACATCGTAATGGACGTACAGCTCGTATGCATAGCGAGGGAACGGCCTATGTCCTGCATTGGCGCAATGAACGATTACCTGAATTTATGCCTGAAATGGATGAAGAGTTTATACCCGAAGCAAGTATTCCAGAAGCTAGCCCTTGGCAAACGCTTTCTATATCTGGAGGAAGAAAGGATAAAATTTCTAAGGGAGATCTTGCTGGATTTTTTTTGAAGCAAGCGGGAGTGCAACGAGAACATTTAGGAACAATAGAGGTGAAAAATGATCAATCCTACGTCGCTATCCATAAGTCTGAAGTAGTTCATACGCTCCTAAAACTAGATAACAAAAGACTAAAGAAGGCCAAGGTACGTGTCCGTATAGCATAAAAATTCCGAGAAAGGCGTGACGTCTAACTCGGAATTTTAACCTACTTTATTTAATAAAAAAATTAATCTTACTTCATTGTAAATGATGTTTGGGCGATAAGCGCTTCCCCATCAAATACGTTTACTTTATAAACGCCTTCTTCAAAGCCGTCCCCTCTGGGACTTACATTCTCACAAATATCCAAGGCTTGGTTCTCATAAAAGAATTTTGAAATGGCGCTGTAAGTAAGTGAGCCACTTTCAAAATCAATTGTTTTATTATCACCTAAGACGTTGTTATTTGGGTCTATAACCTGTACATATAAAATTCTATCTCCTGCTTCTGCGAGTCTATTCTGAGGAACGGTGTAGCAAGCTCTAACCTTATCTACTCTTCTGTTATTAGAATTTTCTACTAGCTTACCTGAACTACGAATGATTACACCTGTAGCACGCAATTTATTTGCCGCAAGTGCAGAACCTAAACTAACGCGCTCTGCAAGTTTATCATTTTCTATAGTAAGACTGTCTCCTACCCCACGCTGCACCTCCAGCTCATAGCTTGTGCTATCTACACGCATTGCGAGTAATTTATTACTCCCACGAAGACTATCATTTTGTGTAAATAAGAAGTCTCGCTCTTTACGAAGTTTAAAAACTTCTGTGCGGTACTTTCCTAAACTTGCAATAGTTGCATCTTTAGATTCTACATCAAGAATAAGCGCATTTATACGATCTCTTGCTTCGTTAAGTTCTGTATCCTTTAAGTTATTTTCTTCAATTACTACATCATACTTATCTACCATTTGCTTAAGGTCTGCAAGTACGACGTTCTTTTCTTGCTTAAGTTCTGCTTCTTGCTGCCCCTTTTGTTGATATAACTTTACTGCAAAGGCACCTGCAACTACTAATAAAACTGCGAGTATACCAGTTATTATTTTTATTCCGTTATTACTGCTTTTTTCGTTTTCCATAATATTTAGAAATTATTGTTTAATGGTTATACGTTCAACGTAAGATATTGGATTATGGTGTTAACACTTTTGCGAAAGCGTAACATTTAAAATGAATTTAACATTCTACGTTAAAACCTTAATAAATGTAACTATCCATAAAACTAAACCCGTCTCTAGGACGGGTTTCTATAATATAGAATCGCAATTATCTAGAATAATTAGGAGACTCTTTAGTTATTGTAACGTCGTGTGGGTGACTTTCATTTATTCCGCTTGCAGTAATTTTTACAAACTGACCTGTCTCCTTAAGCGTATCAATATCCTTTGCCCCACAATATCCCATTCCTGCTCTAAGACCACCTACAAACTGATGAATACTCTCATTAAGTTCACCCTTATACGGTACGCGACCTACAATTCCTTCGGGAACTAATTTTTTAATATCATCTTCTACATCCTGAAAATAGCGATCTTTTGAGCCTTGTTTCATCGCTTCTACAGAACCCATTCCCCTGTATGATTTAAACTTTCGTCCTTCATATATGATGGTTTCCCCTGGAGATTCCTTTGTTCCTGCAAGTAGTGATCCTAGCATCACACAGTCTGCTCCAGCTGCGATGGCTTTAGGAATATCTCCTGTGTAACGTATCCCACCATCTGCAATTACAGGAACTCCACTACCCTTTATAGCTGCTGCACATTCTAGTACGGCAGAGAACTGAGGGAACCCGACACCAGCTACAACACGAGTTGTACAAATAGAACCAGGACCGATTCCTACTTTTACAGCATCTGCTCCTGCTTCTACTAGATATTTGGCTGCTGCTCCTGTTGCTATGTTTCCTACAACACAATCCAGATTAGGATAGGCAGCTTTTACTTCTTTAAGCACGCTTACTACACCTTTAGTATGCCCGTGTGCAGTATCTATTACAATAGCATCCACTCCTGCTTTTACAAGAGCTCCAGCACGCTCAACGGCGTCTCCTGTTACTCCAATAGCCGCGGCAACACGAAGACGACCATATTGGTCTTTATTTGCATTAGGCTTTTGGGTGAGCTTTGTGATATCTCTAAAGGTAATGAGACCTACAAGTGTATTGTCGTCTTTTACAACGGGTAGCTTTTCTATCTTTTTGTCTTGAAGAATTTCTTCTGCTTCAGGAAGGGAAGTTCCTTCTGAAGTTGTTACAAGATTTTTTGAAGTCATAACCTCGCTTATCGGACGCTCATTATTTCTTTCAAAACGTAAATCACGATTAGTAACAATACCAAGGAGTTTTCCTGCATCGTCTATAATAGGGATCCCTCCAATGCTGTGCTCACGCATTGCTTGTTTGGCATCTGCCACTATAGAGGTTAATGGCAAGGTTACTGGGTCTATGATCATACCGCTCTCCGCACGTTTTACTCTGCGTACTTTCATCGCCTGCGCCTCAATGCTCATATTCTTATGCAAGACACCTATACCGCCTTCGCGGGCAATGGCAATGGCCATACGACTCTCTGTCACCGTGTCCATTGCAGCAGAGACAATAGGTGTATTGAGAATGATGTTGCGTGTAAATTTTGCTTTAATACTTACTTCTCTTGGTAGTACTTCTGAGAAGGCTGGAACAAGTAGTACGTCATCATAAGTGAGACCTTCTCCCAGAATCTTGTTTTCGTGTGCAGTCATAGCAATTAATGTTTATTGTTACGCTTTCGCGAAAGCGGAATCATATCCATCCTCTCGCTATGTAGGCAACAATTAATTGCGTGCAAATATACAGCATATAATCGTACTTCCGATGGTCTGCAATGAAATCCTAAATTGCTTAAGAGAAATGCTAAAATATTGTTAACGGTAATCCAAAGCGCACTACTGACCGTAATTCAAATAGTAAGCGCTAGGAATAGCGTTTTTTTATTTAAAAGAACTTTAATTTAATCCAAAGAAAATGAAATACCGTTTTATAACAGCAAGTATCGCTATTACCTTACTTACGACTTCTTGCGTGAGTAAAAAGAAATTTACAGAACTGCAAGGTAACTATGATGACACACGTGTCCAACTCACAAAAACACAAGTTGAAAAAGAAGCCATAGAAGCAAAATATGCCGCTATAGAAAACCGCGTAGACGAATATAACTCAAAGATTAACGCGCTTAAGGACATAAATGGTACACTAGTTGCCGAAAATGATACTAAATACGACCTCACTCAAGGCGGTGTTATAATGTCTAAGGCTACTAAAGAAAAAATGAATGCAGCGCTTGCAAATGCAAATCCCGCAGAACTTGCAAATGCACGAACCCTAGAAGATAGTATGAATATTGTCGTTTCTCAAAATTTAAAAAGAAACCTAGATGAAAGTATGGCAAATGATGACATTGATATTAATATCGAGGAGAGTGTCGTAATGATAACCATATCTGATAAATTGCTTTTTAATTCCGGAAGCTACCGCGTAAGCTCAAAGGCAAAAGACCTATTGCAACGTCTTGCCGATGTGGTAAATTCAGAACCTTCTATTGAAGTATTAGTTGAAGGCCACACAGATAATCGTACTGTAAAACAAGGAGCTTACATAAAAGATAACTGGGAGCTTAGCGTCGAGCGTAGTACGGCCATTGTACGTGAGTTACAGGATAAATATAACGTAGACCCTGCAAAACTGATTGCAGCAGGAAGAAGTAGTTACCACCCTATTGTAGAAAATGTAGATAGTGACAGTCGTGCCATTAACCGTAGAACTCGAATCGTGATCTTACCTAATTTAGATAAGTTTTTGTCTATGCTTTCGGTTAATTAGAATAACGTTTAAACATTAAGATAAAGCCGTCTGGATTTAAGTCTAGGCGGTTTTTTCTTTTTTCCAGAATTTTAATTTTTTCTTGAAGTTTTGTTTTTTATGAAATCGTTCTTGAAAACCTTGTATTCCCTCCCACATAGCTCCAAATACTAAGTCACTATCCTCACCACTTGCAGTTGCATATGCGGTTGCCATTATCTTGACTTGTGATTCTATTTTAGATAAACGCTCAAAGTTCTTCATACGCGTTTTAAAATCCATAGATCCAAATTTCATCCGATTTAGGTCTACTAGATAAAACTCATAACCATCTTCCTTGATTTTAATAAGCGTGTTTCCTGGAGAGTGGTCTAAAAAATAGATTTCTTTTTTATGAAGCTCATAGGTAAATCTGGCAAATGCCGCAAGTATGTCCTCATTTCCTGCATACGGCGAGTTATCAATTAAATCACGATACGTAAGATCACAATCCAAATGTTCACTCACATAATAACTCCTACCAAAGGTAAATCCTGATTTTTCCTCAAAATATGCAATAGGTAATGGTGTGTGTATTTGTTTTTCTAATAGTTTATGGGCATACTCAAACGAACGTTGGGCTTTAGAGGAACGAATAAATTTGTATGCGACACGATTAATTATATTGGGGATTTTAAAGGACTTTATATTCACCACATTCCCATCAATGTTAAATAACTTTATAGCATTGCGGTTACGATCATCAAATTTTTTGCCTTGCGTTTCAAAATTTTTAATGCTACGCTGTATAGCGTCTTTATTGCCTTTATATGTAATTGAAAAAACTATATTCACAGAGGCAAAGCTACAAGAAATAACAGTATAATATAGAAGAGATATTAGAGCCGTACTAATTTACTAAGTACAGTTGGAAATTATGAATGAGAGGGAAAAATATGACTCTAATCCATTTGTCTTCAGTAAAGTATCCTAATAATTGTTCTAATAAACTTTTGAGCTTGGTGGGTTATTCTTAAAAACCCTGTAATGAATGGTCAGAACCACCTACAGATATTTATTTACTCCGTTCTCACAACTCGTTTTATTCATGGCTATGGTTTCTTGCTGGATGTCCTCATTAATAGACAATCGCTGTTTTGAAGATATCTTGTGCCAAATATGAAATACAATTCCACGATAGCGCAAACGCCTTCCTTTTATTCCTGCATTAACGAGTCTTAGTATAAATTCCGAATCCTCTTTTCCCCAACCTGTCATATCCTCGTTATAACCATTTGCAGCGATAAAATCACTACGCCAGTAGGAAACGTTACATCCTCTTAGTTTTTTAGATATTTTTTGCTGAGGTTTAAAAAAATTACTTAGGACTGGGGAGTGAATGGTCCGCATTTTATTTTTTATCTGCTTAGAACGTAAATTGAAATTGATTTTTCCTTCAGATACAATGCTTTGGGCAAATTCTTCTTTAATATTTACGCGGCTGCCATATAGGTATTGGTTCGCTTTCGCGAAAGCGATATGATCTGCAACAAACTTATTGTGTAAAATACAGTCCCCATCTACCTGTATAATATAATCCGCATTTATAGCTGCGACTGCTTTATTGAGAATAATAGATTTTTGAAATCCATTATCTTCGTGCCAAATATGGTTTACAGGATATGACACTTGTGTTCTAAATGTATCAATAAGATCTTTAGTTTCGGTTGTTGATCCATCATCTGCTATCACGAGTTCATCTGGCGCCTGCGTTTGAATCTGAATACTTTTAAGTATAAGCTCCAGAGCTTCGGGCCAGTTGTAAGTAGAAAGTAAGAGTGCAGTTTTCATTAAATAAAATAATTTAGAACGTCAAAATACCATTGGCTTCTCAGGGTAAAAATAGGGATTATGGCTATCAAAAAAATTATCGGTTCTGTTTTTCCTATGCTGGATAGCGCGAGAAGAAAAGAGTATGTAGTACAAAAAGTTCTAGATAAAAAACAGCAGCATAACGATATACGCAATGTACACGTCGTAAATCCAACTAACGTAGGTGATTACTACAGCGGCCCACACCACTACTTCGACACCCTAAAAGGTAAGTCATTACACCTATCAGACTTTAGAGTTGTAAGCAAAAGCAAACGCGATGCTTGGGCAGATGCAATCTCTGAAAACGCTCTGATTGTTGGAGGCGGCGGACTTTTAAACATCAGACATTTTAAAATGCAAATGGAACTTTTTCAAACACTTGCAGAGCGCGGAAAGAAGATCGTCATTTGGGGAGCTGGACACAATGAAACAAATCGAGCATTATGGGGTAAGGTAAATTCTTATTATATAGATATGAGTGCCTTTGGCCTTGCGGGAACTAGGGATTATTCTATGAAAAATCTTTATGTACCTTGTGTAAGTTGTCTTCATACTATCTTTGACAGAGATTTTAATATAACGCACGATGTAGGCGTAATTTTTAATCATAATTCCATAAAAGACCAAAACTTAGTGAGCAGTCTTTCTAAATATCCATCTACTTCTAACACCAGTAGTATCGAGGCCATGGTCGAGATGATAGGAAAATGTGAGACCATAGTGTCAAATAGCTATCACGCAATTTATTGGGCTACATTACTTGGTAGAAAAACAGTAGCCATTCCGACAACTTCTAAGTTTTTTGACCTTAAGCATCAACCTATAATAAGTACCTTTGACAACTTTGAAGCAGATCTGAAAAAGGCTGTTTCATATTCGGGAGTTTTAGAGGAATCTAGAGAAATTAACAGGGACTTCTATCAGAAAACGATGGACTATCTATCTTAAACCTGAAACTAAAATAATTTTAATGAAAAAACTACACGACGAAGCGCTTGCTGTATTAAAAAGAGGAGGGCTCATACTCTACCCCACAGATACAGTATGGGGAATAGGCTGTGACGCGACCAATGCAGATGCTGTAGACCGCGTTTATAAATTAAAGCAGCGCACACAAGATATGCCACTTATATGTCTTGTGAGCGATTACAAAATGCTCAATATGTTTGTAGAAGAAATTCCAGAAGTAGCTTATGACATCCTAAAGTTTGCTGGAAAACCAACAACACTTGTTCTAGAAGATCCTATCCGAATTGCTCAGAATGTTGTAGCGGCAGATAATACGTTAGGCTTTCGCGTATGTAGAGAGAAATTTTGCAATTTTCTGGTAAAAAAATTCCGTAAACCTATCGTGAGTACAAGTGCAAACGTGGTTGGAGAAACTACACCTATGTCCTTTAAAGAAATAAGTCCCGTCATTTTAGAAGGGGTAGATTATATTGTAGACCTTCATAAGAACAAAAAATCTTCAAAACCATCTGCTGTTATTAAATTAACAAAAGATGGCAAAGTGACCGTAATACGTAAATAAGTACCTCCCAATATCCTACGAATGCCCGATTACAAAAACGCCATCACAAAACCTATTTTTAAAATCATTGCACAGGCGGCAGATGAACTAAACCTAGAAACCTATGTTATAGGTGGTTATGTTAGAGATTATATCTTAAAGCGCGGTGATGCAAAGGATATTGACGTAGTAGCTGTAGGAAATGGTATTACGCTTGCGCGAAAGGTTTCACAACTCTTACCCAACAAGCCAAAAGTACAAGTCTTTAAAACCTACGGCACCGCAATGCTACACTCAGAAGATATCGAAGTAGAGTTTGTAGGCGCCAGAAAAGAATCCTATTCCGAAGACAGCCGAAATCCAGAAGTAGAAAGCGGCACGTTACAAGACGATCAAAATCGAAGAGACTTTACGATAAACGCGCTAGCAATATCATTAAACGCTAAAACATTCGGGCAGCTCCTGGATCCCTTTAACGGTATTTCAGATTTAGAGAGAGGTATCATAAGAACGCCAACAAACCCAGATATTACCTATAGCGATGATCCGTTGCGTATGCTCCGAGCGATACGATTTGCCACTCAACTTGATTTTATAATAGAGCGACAATCTTTAGAAGCAATTACTCGCAATGCTGAGAGAATTAAAATCATCACAAATGAGCGCATCGTCACAGAGCTTCATAAAATACTCTTAAGCAATACACCTTCTAAAGGTTTTCTTCTGCTGGAAAATACAGGCTTGCTAAAACATATCCTCCCAGAACTTGTTGCACTCAAAGGGATAGACGAGGTAGAAGGTCAGAAACATAAAGACAATTTTTATCATACACTAGAAGTTGTAGACAATATCTCAAAGAATACGGATGATGTCTGGTTGCGCTGGGCGGCATTGTTACATGATATAGGGAAAGCGCCTACAAAGCGCTTTAGTAAGAAAGTAGGCTGGACCTTTCACGGACACGAGTTTGTAGGTGCAAAGATGGTTTATAAACTATTTAAACGCCTTAAGATGCCACTAAACGACAAAATGAAATTTGTCCAGAAAATGGTGTTGATGAGCTCCCGCCCTATCGTTATTTCAGAAGAGTTTGTTACAGACAGTGCAGTGCGCAGACTCATTTTTGACGCAGGTGATTACATAGAAGACTTAATGACCTTGTGTGAAGCAGACATTACTACAAAAAATCCCAAGCGCTTCAAACGCTACCATAACAACTTTAAAGTTGTAAGAGAAAAGATGAAAGAAGTTGAGGAGCGTGACCACATACGCAATTTTCAGCCGCCCGTTTCTGGAGAAGAAATCATGGAGACGTTTAATCTTAAACCTTCCCGTGAGATTGGGATTTTAAAAGAGGCTATTAAAGAAGCTATTTTAGAAGGGATAATTCCTAATGAATATGAGGCCGCCCGTAAGTTTATGATGGAGAAGGCTGGTGAGTTGGGCCTAACTACTTAGACTTATTTACTTACTCCTAACGGAAAAGATATACCAATAGCTGCGGCACCGGCTACCTGCTCAACGCTATCCTGAAGGTAGTATACAAAAGCCAAATCAACCTTCCTACTCTTTCCTAGCTCTAAGCCTAAGGTTATAGGGACGTGAGGAATTACCCCATTTTTTTCAAGAAATATCGTAGGTGTAAATGTCGTGAATGATCCAAAGGAAGCTCCAGCTCCTAATTCAAAATAAGGCGCCACGTAAGGTATAGGAATCGTAAGTCTAATTTTTCCTCCCAATAAAAATGCTCTTGACGTAACGTCAAATTCTAGCTCCCCATCTTCAACATCGTCGCTATCTTTACTTGTATAAATAAAGCCAGCATAAGGTCTTAAGTCAATCCATTTAGAAACTTCTAAAACATATTCACCTTGGGCATAGACACCGTTACCATTAATATCATAATCTTCATTGGGTATTGTAATGCCCAAACCCACAGATGCTTTTATAGAAGTACTTTTAATAAACTGTCCTTTTACATTGTGGCAAACAGTCAATAAAAGAATAAAGATTACTATGTTTCTCATAGGATAATTATATCACTGATGCGACCCATCGCAAAATGGTGGATTCTTGGTAAGCTTACACGTACAGATGTAGTAGGTTTTTGTTTCTTCTGCTTCAAAGCGTAGGTTTGGGGTGCTTTCGGCAGCTCTGTGGCCACCGTCACAAAAAGGTTGATTCTCACTATGCCCGCAGGTACACCACGAGTATTTCTTTCCTGCTTCTAAGTCACAAGCTATGGGAGCATCTCCTCCCCTTTTTTTATTGTTTTCCATATCAAAAGCACCTCGGTGCAGTTTAAAATTAGTTTTTCGAGTTCAAGTTCGAGTTCGAGTTCGAGTTCGAGTTCGAGTTCATAAGGGAAAGATACTTCGAAAGACTTTTGGAATTATTCTAAATTACCAACGACTTTGTCCTGAGTGGGTTGGAACAGATTAATAGTATAGTCCAGTAACTCCTGACCTCCGTACATTCCGTGACCAGGAATCACTAAGCTTGCATCAGGATAAGCAATTTTAATTTTGGTTACAGTTTCTGACCACATTGTAACATCGGCATCTGCTAAATTTCCTTTTCCAGCATTCAGACTTTTTATCATACATCCACCAACTATCGTTTGCTGTGATGGAATATAGGACACAATATTATCACGAGTATGTGCAGCACCATAATAGCTGTTATATATAGTATCACCTTTGATGACCACCGTTTGACGTTCAGTAAAGGGGTTGGTGATTTCTAGCGAATCTCTAACGAGTAAGTTTGCTGTTTGTTCAGAAGCATAAGATGGGATATTTGCTTTTGCAAAAGCGTTCAAACCACCCGCAGCATCTTTATGAAAGTGATTAATAACAACACCTTCAATTTTTGCACCTAAATCTTCTTGAACAAAATCAATTAATTGCCTAGAAATAGAATCGTTGAGCGGTGTATCAAAAATAATTGCAGATCCGTCATTCACATAGATAAAGCCATTACAAGGAACAAAAGCCCCGCTTTCTAGCTTCATAAACGAAGTGTGAATGTAATTATGATCAGAAAGTTTGACAATTTCCATAGGCTTATAATAAGGGCCTACTTCTCCTCTATTTCTGTTTATACAACTTCCTAAAAATAATGTGGTTATACTAAAAAAGCAAAACACGTAAATCCATCTGCGCATTACTACTTCTTGTTTCTTCTGTTATAATTTTTATCACCTCTAGTTTTGGGCTTCTTGTATTTTTGTGCAATCTCACGACGATACGATCCTCCTTGGTTTATCTTACTATTTTTCTCACTTTTTGCGTGAAATGCTGGTCCTGGAGCATCCTCATCATTACTATTCCACTTGTGGGGATTAAATATTTCCTTTGCTTCTGGACGCTCTTCTGGTGTAAGCTCTTTAGAAAATGACACGTGCGCTGGCCATTTTTGTAACGGAATTTTAAAATCCATCAATTCCTCAATACCTTCGAGATTATCCTGCTCTGCAGGTGTAGAAAATACAATTGTGGTTCCCTGACGTTCTGCACGACCTGTACGGCCTATGCGGTGCAAGTAATTTTCAGCATATTTAGGAACATCAACATTAATCACGTGCGTAATATCATCTATATCTAGTCCCCGCGCCATCAAATCTGTTGCAATAAGTAATCGTACTTTACCTTCGGCAAAACGACCGATACTGTTTAGGCGGTAATTCTGTGTTTTATTAGAGTGTATGACATCCGTTTGTCCTGGGAATGCTTCTTCGAGGATTTTATATAGCCTGTCTGCCATACGCTTATCCCTTGTAAAGAGTAATACTTTTGGGTACGCTTTCGCGAAAGCTAACTCCTCCAGAAGTAAATTTACTTTAGAATAAAAGTTAGGTGCCTCGTATCGTTTTTGAGTAATATTTTCTAACGGTGTTCCACTAGCGGCAACAGCTATCTGTTCTGGATTACTAAAAAAATCAGATATAAGAGCATCTACATCCTCCGTCATCGTTGCCGAAAACATAATATGTTGTCTACGTTTGGGAAGAATGTCAAAAATATTCATCAGCTGCGGGCGGAAACCTAAATCCAGCATCACGTCTACCTCATCTATAACAATTTTCTGGATAGATTTAAGCTGAAGCACACGGCTCACAGCCAGATCATATAATCTACCAGGTGTTGCTACAATAATATCTTGACCTAGAGAAACAAGCTCTTTATGACGATTTATATTTACTCCTCCATAAACCCCAGCTACGCGCACGTCTATATAAGTTGCGAGTTTTTCAATTTCCTCTACGACCTGAACGACAAGTTCACGAGTAGGAACCAAGATCAGAACTCTGGGGTGGTCCTGGCGGCTGTAAGGCAAGCTGCGTAATATAGGCAGCATATAAGCAAAAGTTTTACCCGTACCTGTTTGGGCAATTCCCACAACATCACGACCTGACATCACTGGTGAAAACGCTTGTTCCTGAATGGGAGTAGGTGTTTCAAAACCTAAGTCGTCCAGGGCATTCCATAAAAATTTGTCGAGGTTTAGATCTTTAAATGTCATAATTTATCTTGGGCGACAAATCTAGCGAAATTAACGTTATTTTAAGATGTATTTTCCTATCTATTTAGATAAACCCATCCTGTTATATCGTCATAATCATCTGTATACAATTTCAATACATAAAAATATGTTCCCGTGGGCAACTCACTCCCACCAAAGCCCTTGTTGGGAGTGCCATCCCAAAATCCATCATCCATAGAACCTTCAAAAATGAGATTTCCTAATCGCGAATAGATAAATAGTCTATAATCAAAAACATTTTGAATACCTGTGATTTCAAATGTATCATTTACGCCATCGTTGTTTGGCGAAAAGCCATCTGGAACAAAAGGTGGGCAGTTCTCAATGGAAATATCGAATTTTGCAAGACGATAACAAGTGTCTGGATTATCATCATCTATCCTTATAAAAACAGTCTCTGGAGAGGTGGTGTTTGTATAATTAAAGGGGTTTTCAATGGGATTTTCCTGATTCAAAGCGTCAAGCGCATTGAAATAATATCCCTCTACAAATTCCTGTGCGTCCAGATTTAAATCGTCTATATTTTCTGATAGATCAAAAATCGACCTTTCAAAACCTTCATTACATTGCACAATATCTGGAAGTGTGATTGTAGGTGCCGTTGCATCTACAAAAAGCATAAAACTTTTTACGTCAAAACAATCTCGATCTAACGGGTTCTCAAGACGCACAAATATCTCTTGGGGATTTGTAATGTTTGTATAAATTTCGTCCGTATTTATAGGATTATCTCCCGTGAGCGCTTCATTTGTAAGTAGGTGATATGAAATAACAAACTCTTCTTGATTGTTCAAAACTTCACTCTCTTGAAGGGTCAAGTCAAACTGAGAAACGCCATCATTAGAAATATCATCACAAACACGCTGGTTATTAAGTACTGGGATTATAGGCTGCTCAAAAATTTTAAGTAAAAATGAATCTGTCGAGAAACAGACATTGTCTTCATCTTGAACAATTCTTAAAAAAATGGTCTGCGGATTGCTCGTGTTTGTAAAATCAGAAGGGTTCAGTACGGCATCTATGCCTGCGTTTGCATCCTCCTGTGAAATATGAAAGGTTACTACAACATCTGTTTGATTTCCAGTCGCAAGTGCTTCATTTATACTGAGGTCAAAGGTGTCTACACCATCATTTTCTAGTCCATCACAACGAATTAAATCCTCTAGCGAATTTTGCACCACCGCAATGTCATCTACCTCAATGGTAAAGCTACTTACAGCAATACACCCTTCTAAACGTCTACTTGTAAGACGTACATAAATTATTTGCGGGCTTGCAATATTCTCATAGGTCTCAGGATCTGCGATTGGATTTTCACCAGAAAGCGCATCCTCTTCGGATAAGTGAAATGTAATTATAACTTCCGATTGCCCATTTAAAATAGTTTCGTTCTGAAATGTCAAATCAAATATGGCAACACCATCGTTGCTCTCATCATCACATACTTCGGTATTATCTAGTGCTTCAATTATAGGTAATGGAATTACCTCAAGCATAAAAGGTACAGACGCAAAACAACTCGTGTCTGCATATAATTCCAATCGTATAAAAATATCTTGAGGATTCTCACTATTTTCAAATGCTTCTGGATTATTTATGGGATTTACACCGTTATCTGCATCTTCTTGAGTAAAATGATAAGTAAGCGTTACATTCGTCTGATCACCTATGGCTAAGGTGGCATTTGATGTAAAGTCAAAAATTTCGACACCATCATTGCTCGCATCATCACAAACTATAAAATCCTGTGGGGGCGCAGCAATAAAAACACTGTTAAAATTGACCTCGAGCGGCTCTGATTCATTGTTATCTTCATTCGTTTCATTTACGATTCCAGTACCGTTACCTGTATCATCTACCACGGCAATGAGGTCAAACTCATCTGGAATAGATGTAGGAATAACTATCGTAGCGGTTCCTGTAAGGTTTTCACCTATTCCAATGACAGCGGTGGTGGTTGCATTTCCCACTAGAATTTCATTTGCATAAAAGGCAATAGGTGTATTTGCTGGTAGTGCTTCAGTTCCTTCATTAGAAACGGTATAAGTGACAAACACGTCTCTTGCCTGACACTCAACCGTTGCATTATCTAATGCAATGAGCGCATCTGGCAACGTAGAGTTCAGGACTGTAATAATGTTATTTATCATTACAAAGTCTTGTCCTGAAGTAAGCTGGATCGTCGCACTCATATCCCCAATATTTATATTATCTTCTATATCGTAAAAGTCAATATCCATATTATAGAGATCATTTGCACCCGTAAAACTATTAGTACCGTTAAACTGATTATTCTCTGGATTAAGAGGCGCATTGCTTAAAAGATTTCCATTTATAGATAACGTTTCGTTCACTGCAAGACCTGCGTCACCCTCCCAAGCTATAAAACCTATTTTGGCATCTTCATTATCTATAACATTCAGATTTTCGAGCTCTATTTCTAAAGTGTTTACCGTAGAAGAGACACTTTGCAATCCATCAAAAACATTTACCTGATTGAGTGGTAAATCAAAATCCCTAAAGATGACTGTAATAGCCCACCCAGCAAAGTTTGTCCCAGATGGGCAATAGGCAGGAATCTGATCGCTTACGTCAAGCTCGCTCAGGGTGTAATCTCCTGGTCCTTGATTTTGAAGTATTTCGGTCACATCATAAAATGCTGCAAAAAACACTCTATTTTCATCTATACTATCTTCAAAAGTTCGGCTCGCTGTAATAGGAATACCATTTAAAGCTACATCAAAATCTCCTGTTCCGGTTCCAGCCCAATATAAATAGGCCGCTTGCACAAATTGATCATCCTCAAGTTCAAAAGTGGCGGCACTTTCGGCTAGAATATCGCAGGCGCCTCCTCCTCCATTCTCTTGAAGGTTCATCGTATTTCCAAAAGCCTTGTAATCAAAATTGCCATTAAACGTAACCAATGGAGAGATTTCCTGTGCATTTACATACAGGCTTAAAGTGGCTATAACTAAGAGAAGAAAATAATTTTTGTTCAAAGGAATATAATTTCCCTATAAATGTAAGATTTCTTTTGGGAAGATGTATGCTTTCGCGAAAGCGGAAAAACATTAGAAAGATATTATAGCGTTTCGAACTCTCAAACCAATATCCTTAACATCAAAATATCCCTGTAAACATAAAGTATTTGTACAAAACGATAGAGATACAAAAAGAAAGACCGTTTAGTGTTTACTAAACGGTCTTAAATATTATGAGATATTTCAATTACTACTCAAAAGCAGCGGCTACACTCGCCGAAAGTCTCTTGTAAGTTCCATTCTCTAAACGCTCACGAATTGAATCAAAAGCATCTAATGTTTCTTCTACGTCTTGCAAAGTATGCGAAGCGGTAGGAATCATACGAAGTAGGATTAACCCTTTTGGAATTACCGGATACACTACAATAGAGCAAAAAACACCGTGGTTTTCACGTAAATCCTTAACAAGAGCCATTGCTTCAGGAATACTTCCTTTAAGATACACTGGTGTCACACAAGATTGTGTTGTGCCTATGTCAAAACCTCTTTTCTTAAGTCCGCCTTGCAGAGCGTCTACATTCTCCCATAACTTCTCGCGAAGCTCTGGCATTGTGCGCAGCATATCAAGACGCTTTAAAGCACCTACAACGAGTTGCATCTGTAAGGACTTGGCAAACATCTGTGAGCGCAAGTTATACTTTAAGAAATCTATAATTTCTTGGTCTGCTGCAATAAATGCTCCTGTACTTGCCATAGACTTTGCAAAAGTGGCAAAGTATACGTCAATTTCATCCTGAACTCCTTGCTCTTCTCCAGCTCCTGCACCAGTTGCTCCTAACGTTCCAAAACCATGTGCATCATCTACAAGGAGTCTGAAATTATATTTTTTCTTTAAAGCGACTATTTCTTTTAATTTCCCCTGCTCTCCTCGCATTCCAAAAACGCCCTCAGAGATCAGTAAAATTCCTCCACCTGTCTGTTCGGCAAGTTTAGTTGCTCGTTCCAGATTTTTTTCGATGCTTTCCATATCGTTGTGCACGTATGTAAAACGTTTTCCCATATGGAGTCGTACGCCGTCTATAATACAAGCGTGAGAATCTACATCGTAAACAATTATATCGTCTTTACTCACTAAAGCATCGATAGTAGATAGTATTCCTTGATATCCAAAATTGAGCAGATACGCGGCATCCTTTTTTACAAATTCTGCAAGTTCATTTTGAAGTTGTTCGTGCAATTCTGTATGACCACTCATCATACGTGCTCCCATAGGATACGCACTTCCATAATCTGCAGCTGCCTGAGCATCTACAGCTCTCACTTCTGGACGGTTAGCCAGTCCTAAATAATCGTTGACACTCCAAGTGATAACTTCTTTCCCTTGGAATCCCATTCTATTTGAAATAGGTCCTTCTAGTTTAGGGAAAACAAAATACCCTTCTGCTACTGATGCCCACTTCCCTAAAGGCCCTTTGTCCTTATAAATTTTGTCAAATAAATCCGCCATAGTCAAATTTTCAATCGAAGCGCAAAACTACATAATTTTGCAATCTCTACCTAATCACATTTGTACGTTCAAAAGTTCTGAAACCAAAAACTCCCACTTAAAAAGCGGGAGTTTCTGTATGATGAAAACCATAATTCTATTTAACGTATTCTATCGCTTGAGCTTCTTCTTTTGTCTGACTGTCAAAGAAACCTTGTTCAGACATCCACTTATCACTAAAGACTTTACTCATATACCGACTCCCGTGGTCTGGGAAGATTACGACAACTTTGCTGTCTTTATTAAAAACACCTTCGGCAGCAAGTTGCTTTACTCCCTGAACGGCAGCGCCGCTTGTGTACCCTACAAAAAGCCCCTCTGTTGTTGCAATCTCTCTTGCGGAGTGTGCACTCTCCTCATCAGTAACTTTTACAAAACGATCTATATAATCAAAATCTGTAGCCGACGGGATTAAATTTTTCCCTAATCCTTCAATGCGATACGGGTAAATCTCTGACGCGTCAAACTCTCTAGTCTCGTGGTATTTCTGTATCACAGATCCATAAGCATCGATACCGATGATCTGGATATCCTTATTTTGAGACTTAAGATAGCGCGCTGTACCAGAAATTGTTCCGCCGGTACCGCTACAAGCTATGAGGTGTGTGATCTCTCCCTTAGTCTGGTTCCAGATTTCTGGACCCGTCGTAGCAAAGTGAGCATCTATATTAGAACTATTAAAGTACTGATTGATATACACAGAACCTTTCATCTCCTCGTGTAACCTTTTTGCTACACTATAATAAGACCTAGGATCATCTGCGCTTACGTGTGCTGGACATACATATACCTTAGCTCCCATCGCTTTAAGGGCGTCTATCTTATCCGGAGAAGATTTTGAACTTACCGCGAGGATACATTCATAGCCTTTGATAATACTTACCATAGCAATACTAAAACCAGTATTACCCGAAGTAGTCTCAATGATGGTATCTCCAGGTTTCAATACACCCGCACGCTCTGCTTCCTCTATAATATGAAGGGCGATACGGTCTTTAGAAGAGTGTCCTGGATTGAATGCTTCTACTTTTGCGTAGAAATCTCCATCAAAATCTTTAGTTATCTTGTTGAGTTTAATAAGAGGTGTGTTACCTACAAGTTGTAACACATTATCAAACACTTGAAGTTTTTCGTCCATACGTTTAGGTTAGATACTGTGCTTGCATAATAGGTTGGTTACAAAGCACAAATCGCGACAAAAATAACACAAATTTTTAAAACGAAACGGTTGTTGGGTTTGCGTTAACACCCATTTATGAACAGCTTTTGTTCATTATTATTCTGTAATATTCTCTAAATCAAGTAGAAAAGCAAAGTCTTCGGCGATTTCTTTTAGTGCTTCAAAGCGTCCCGATGCTCCCCCGTGCCCTGCTTCCATATTTACGTGAAATAAAATCTGGGTGTCCGCGGTGTTTGTATCACGCAATTTTGCAACCCATTTGGCAGGCTCCCAGTATTGCACTTGGCTATCGTGATATCCCGTGGTAACAAATATGTTTGGGTACGCTTTCGCGAAAGCGTTATCATAAGGACTATAACTCTTCATATAATCATAGAACTCTTTATCATTAGGATTTCCCCACTCATCATACTCCCCTGTCGTAAGCGGAATACTATCGTCCAGCATTGTCGTGACCACATCGACAAAAGGAACTGCCGCAAGAACGCCATTATATAACTCTGGCGCCATATTTACAATAGCTCCCATCAAAAGACCTCCAGCGCTACCACCATAAGCATACAAATGATCTGCCGAAGTATAGTCACGCGCAATGAGGTGTTTTGAAACATCAATAAAATCTGTGAACGTATTTTTCTTCTTAAGCAGTTTTCCATCTTCATACCAAGGTCTCCCGAGATACTCTCCGCCACGCACGTGAGCAATGGCATATATAAATCCTCTGTCTAAAAGTGAAAGCCTAGTGGTAGAAAATGAAGGGTCTGTCGTGCTACCGTAACTTCCATAAGCATATTGCAATAGCGGAGCGCTTCCATCCTTCTTAGTGTCTTTATGATAAATAATAGAAACTGGAATCTTACCACCATCGCTGGCCGTTGCCCAGATGCGCTCCATTACATAATTGTCCTTATCAAAATTTCCGCCTAGTACTTCTTGCTCCTTGAGTACGGTCTTCTCCTGTGTGTTCATATCAAACTCAATGACAGAACTTGGCGTGTTAAGCGCATTGTATGCGTAGCGTAGTGTCGCCGTGTCAAAATCAATGTTTGTCGTAGGGTATGCGGTATAGGTTTCATTATCAAAGGGCAAGTAATAATCTGCCATTTCATCCCAGCGCATAATTCTGATTTTATTCAGACCGTTTGCCCGCTCGCTTACTACAAGAAAGTCCTTGAAAATATCGATATCCTCCAGCAGTATGTCCTTGCGATGCGGTATCACTTCTGTCCAGTTGCCACTTTCGGTTGCAGTAATGGGAGTTTTCATTAGTTTAAAGTTAGTGGCATCATCCATATTTGTCATTACGTAAAAGAAATCTTCGTAATGAGCGATGCTATACTCCAAACCGCGTGTGCGGGATTGGAAAACTTTAAAATCTGATGTACCGCTTTCTGCAGACGCAAAACGGTATTCACTCGTAAGCGTACTACTTGACCCTATAATGATGTATTTCTTTGACTTTGACTTATAAACGTAGCTATAAAAAGTCTCGTCATCTTCTTGAAAAACTAACTCATCCTTAGATGGGTCTGTTCCTAGAATATGCTTAAAAATTTGATTAGAACGCAATGTCTCCGGGTCTTTACGAGAATAATAGACGGTTTTATTATCGTTTGCCCAAACAGCACTTCCCGTAGTATTTTCAATTTTCTCTGAAAATAATGTACCAGTTTCAAGATCCTTAAAGCGGATGGTGTATTGCCGTCTACTCACGGTATCTACGCCAAAAGCTGCAATTTTATTATCATCAGAAATACTATATCCTGCCTGGCTAAAATAGGACTCACCTTCTGCCATTACATTATTATCAAAAACAATGATCTCCTCGTTTTCTAAGGAGTCCTTCTTACGACAAAGTATAGGATAACCCTTTCCAGTCTCAAAACGGGTATAATACCAATAGCCGTTATTTTTATAAGGAACCGAGGCATCATCTTCCTTAATACGCCCTTTCATTTCCTCAAAAAGGTCTTTTTGAAAATCCTTAGTATGAGCCGTCATCTTATCGTAATAGTCGTTCTCGCGCTCAAGATAATCTATGACCTCGGGACTATCACGTTCATTCATCCAGAAATAGTCGTCTACTCGTATGTCTCCGTGCTTTTCTAGGTTTGTAGGTTTCTTTTCGGCGACAGGCGGCTTTATATTTTTTGTCAAGGGACGGTTTTGTTTTTGATTACAGCTCGCAAAAATAAGGCTTACGGAAGCAAGTAAAGCGTAATATTTCATTCTTCAGAATAGTTTGGCTGCTGAAATTAATAAATTTGTAGCAAACACATTAAAAACACAATTATGTTTGGAGATATGATGGGCCTTATGGGCAAGTTACAAGAAGCTAAAGCAAAAGCTGAAACCACAAAGCAACGATTAAAAACAGTCCTTGTAGATGAACAATCCTCAGACGGCTTATTTAAGGTTACCGCAAGCGCAGATGGTAGGATAAAGACATTAGATATTGATGATAAATTATTGCAGGACAAGGAAATGCTCGAGGACTATTTAATTATCAATTTAAATAAGGTTTTAGAGAAAGCGCATCACATACACGACACAGAAATGGCCGCGGTTGCTAAGGAGGGAATGCCAGATATTCCAGGGATGGATATGTTTAAATAAAAAGTATGCTTTCGCGAAAGCGAATTTATAAACTAAGCACTTGTCTACAATTGAGCTGCCAATAATGCTATAAAACCTTATATGACTGCAATAAAAAAAATAAAGCAACTAGGACCACAATGGGAAACACAAGATCCATTTCTTTTTTGCGCTTACCATCTGGATAATTACCCTAAAGGTAATGCAAACTTGGGCCCAGAGGCCTCTCTTGCAGATCGCAATATCGGGATGGACTTTGCTCCAAATCCAGATGGATGGCGGATGTATCACGGCAAGACAGTTCCTGGTTTTCCCGCACACCCTCATCGTGGTTTTGAAACAGTAACAATAGTGGAGCAAGGCTTTGCAGACCATAGTGACTCTCTGGGTGCTGCTGGACGCTTCGGGAATGGCGATGTACAATGGATGACTGCTGGGAAAGGTGTGCAGCATAGCGAAATGTTTCCGCTATTGAATGAAGATAGAGAAAACCCATTGTTGTTATTTCAACTTTGGCTCAATTTACCCAAGAAAAATAAAATGGTAGAGCCACATTTTAAAATGTTATGGAATGAAGATATCCCTGTACATTCTTTTAAAGATAAAAATGGTAAAGAAATCACTATAAAAATAATTGCTGGCGATTACGACAAAACAAAAGCTCCTTTAACAGCTCCGGATTCTTGGGCGGCAGACCCTTCAAACAAAGTTGCTATTTGGCTTATAACAATGGAAGCTGGTGCATCTTGGGAAATCCCAAAAGAAGTTGAGGCTGTTAATAGGTCGTTATATTTTTACAATGGTGACGAAATAGAAATTGAAGATTTCCATATCCCAATTAATCACGCAATTGACCTAATAAGTGGTAAAGAAGCGAGAATAAATAATGGAACTAATAAATCTTCATTTCTTTTCTTACAGGGAAAGCCCATTGCCGAGCCAGTGGCTAAGCAAGGACCTTTTGTTATGAATACGCAACAGGAGATAAATGAGGCAATAATGGAGTTTCGTAGGACAGAATTTGGTGGCTGGCCTTGGCCCACTTATGACCACACCCACCCTAAAGAAAGAGGGCGATTTGCGTTGCACGCAGATGGACATGAGGAGATTAAGTAGTTATAGCAGGAGTCTGTAAACTGCTACTCAATGATTTTTTAAATTCTTTTTGTAAAATTTTAGTGCTTTTTGACAAAATGTATTGCAAGAATTGAAGTAATGATTATCTTTGCAGTCGCTAATTAAAATGGTGGTTGTAGCTCAGTTGGTTAGAGCGCTGGTTTGTGGTACCAGAGGTCGCCGGTTCGAGACCGGTCTTCCACCCTTTCTAAAGTCCTCAGAGCAATCTGGGGACTTTTTTTATTCGATAAAAAATAAGTTTGATTTAAAAAAATGTCGTCACGCCAACAGCGTGATCTTCCACCCTTTCTAAAGTCCTCAGAGCAATCTGGGGACTTTTTTTTGTTCAAAAAATATAAGTTCGATTTTACAAAAAAAATGTCGTCACGCCAACAGTGTGATCTTCCACCCTTTCTAAAGTCCTCAGAGCAATCTGGGGACTTTTTTTTGTTCAAAAAATATAAGTTCGATTTTACAAAAAAAATGTCGTCACGCCAACAGCGTGATCTTCCACCCTTTCTAAAGTCCTCAGAGCAATCTGGGGACTTTTTTTTGTTCAAAAAATATAAGTTCGATTTTACAAAAAAATGTCGTCACGCCAACAGCGTGATCTTCCACCCTTTCTAAAGTCCTCAGAGCAATCTGGGGACTTTTTTTTGTTCAAAAAATATAAGTTCGATTTTACAAAAAGATGTCGTCACGCCAACAGCGTGATCTTCCAACCTTTCTAAAGTCCTCAGAGCAATCTGGGGACTTTTTTTTGTTCAAAAAATATAAATTCGATTTTATAAAAAGATGTCGTCACGCCAACAGCGTGATCTTCCAACCTTTCTAAAGTCCTCAGAGCAATCTGGGGACTTTTTTTATTCGATAAAAAATAAGTTTGATTTAAAAAAATGTCGTCACGCCAACAGCGTGATCTTCCACCCTTTCTAAAGTCCTCAGATCAATCTGGGGACTTTTTTTATTCGAAAAAACATAAGTTTGATTTAAAAAAATGTCGTCACGCCAATAGCGGGATCTTACAACCTTTCTAAGGTCACCCTAGACATTTTGGAACTTTCTCGACCATTAAGCTTCTAAAAATTTCTCTTTTGTGCTACAAATAGAACTTTCCTTTCTTGTTCAAATTATTTCTTCAATCCCGGTCTCAAAATTATCACCTACAATCAACAAAACTAAATATTTAGTTTTGAGCCTTATCCACTAGTCCAATAGTTGATTATGCTTTCGTAAAGATTTGTTTATAATCTCTTTTAGGAGCAAAATCAATAATCAAACAAGTGTATTTATTACGTACCTTAGAAACTCAAATTAATGATAAGACAATGAAAAACAATCTTAAGATAATTGCTTTATGCCTGCTGTTAATCGCATGCAAGGATCAAGTAAGCGAACAACCAAAAGAAATGACAGAAGCCGAAATTATTGCAGAAGCTAAAGCCATACACGAACGCGTAATGACGCTAGACACGCATTGCGATATTAATGTCAAAAATTTTACAGACAGTATCAATTATACCCAGCGACTTACCTCTCAAGTAAACCTTCCTAAAATGATCGAAGGCGGTCTGGACGTGCCGTGGTTCATAGTTTACACAGGTCAAGACTCGCTCAATGCAGAAGGCTATAAAAAGGCGTATGAGAATGCCATTTCTAAATTTGACGCTATCCATAAACTTTGTAAGGACATAGCACCAGACCAGATACAACTTGCGACAACTTCTGCTCAAGCACGCGAAATTTGGAAATCTGGAAAAAAAGTAGCGATGATAGGCATCGAGAATGGATACCCTGTGGGAGAAGACATAAGTAATGTTGCCCGTTTTTATGAAATGGGCGGACGCTATATGTCTCTCGCTCACAACGGTCATAGCCAGTTAAGCGATAGCAATACTGGTGAGGAAGACAACGTCTGGCTACATAACGGATTAAGTGATTTAGGAAAAGAAGTAGTAGCCGAAATGAACAGATTGGGAATGATGATAGACGTCTCGCACCCCAGTAAGGAAGCAATGCGTCAGATGATCGAACTCAGTAAAGCACCACTTATCGCCTCCCACTCTAGCGCAAGAGCACTTTGCGATCACAGCCGTAATCTAGATGATGAACAGTTAAAGTGGCTTCAAGAAAATGGAGGCGTTGTACAAACAGTAGCCTTTAAAAGTTACCTAAACACAGAGAAAAATGATAAGCGCGCCGAAGCAGAAAATCAAGTTCTTAAAAAAATAGCCGACTCTATGGGCGTGACTTATATGGAACGCAAAGATGTAATGGTATTACCAGTCGCAGAGCGTATGGCTTACTATGAAAAATATCAGGAAATGTTACCCATCCAAAAAGCAAAACTCGCCAAAATGGACAACCTCCCTCCTGCAGTAAACGTTGCCGACTTCGTAGACCATATAGATTACCTAGTTGAAAAAATGGGACTCAAGCATGTAGGTATAAGTTCGGATTTTGACGGTGGTGGTGGCATAGAAGGATGGAGCGACGCTTCTGAAACTATTAACGTGACAGTAGAGCTAGTAAGGCGTGGCTACTCCGAAGATGAAATAAGCGCTTTATGGAGCGGTAATTTATTACGTGTTCTGGATGAAGTACAGGCTATAGGTCAAGAGCTCCAAGGCCAAGGCCAAGGATAACTATATTGATTTTACTCAAAAAAAAACACTCAACAATTTGTTGAGCGTTTCTATTGGGTCCCTATCAGGATTTACTTACGTATCTTTTCAGATTTGGCAGTCATAGGTCTCTTTACTTCGTATTTAATAATAGTCATAGTATCTTTTTCATCATCATACTTTTCTGAAACTAAATTTCCATCTTTATCGAAGTAGCTTACAGACGTTTCATCCCCAGCACGCATTAAGTATACATCTCCTCTAGCTAATTTTGTTAGGGTAGCGACTTGAGCACTATTATTGTCATTAGATTGTGTTACTGTAAATCCACTAGGAGTTTCCGTTAATTTAAAATCTGCATCATCAAAGGTATACGTCGTTTCTGTACGCACTTTTGTGTTTGCGGCGATTAACCTTTGATTCGTTTTACCAGCATCTGCTGGATCGAGCATTTTGTCGGTTACCTTAGTTGTAGTTGTTTTCTTGGTTACGGTTTCATTACCTAAAGCAGTTTTTACTGTTGTCCGCACTGTAGATGTTTCTTCTACCTTATCTTCCATTGATTTTTCCTGAGCCTGCGTTGCACCTACTGTACATAATGCAAAGGCTGCTACATAAAATATCGTTTTCATAATTATTAGTGTTTTAGTTTATGATGTAAAAATAAAGTGACAGCCTGTTAAGAATGATTAAAGCAGTCACAAGGATTTACTAAAGTTGAAAAAGTCAGCCACTAATTAACCAAATTTAACAGAAATCAGCATCGTTGTAGTTTAAAGCTGGTGTTTGGAATTTTATTTTTCAATTACCATTATCTTTGCACGCTCGTAAGGCGGTAAATGAGAAGACCGCTTTCGCGAAATTTACTCTGAATCCATTTCAGAACGTACTAAAAAACAATATATGAAAGCCGGAATTGTAGGATTGCCTAACGTAGGAAAATCAACGTTATTTAACTGTTTATCTAATGCCAAAGCACAGAGCGCAAACTACCCCTTCTGTACTATTGAGCCCAATATAGGTGTGGTAAATGTACCAGACCCACGGCTTGCCAAACTTGAAGAACTTGTTAGCCCAGAGCGCGTAATCCCTGCTACGGTGGAGATTGTGGACATTGCAGGTTTAGTAAAAGGAGCGAGTAAAGGTGAAGGTCTAGGGAATCAATTTTTAGGGAACATCAGGGAGACAGATGCGATTTTACACGTGTTGCGTTGTTTTGACAACGACAACATCGTTCACGTAGACGGAAGCGTAGACCCGATAAGAGACAAAGAAACTATCGACATCGAACTTCAATTAAAAGACCTAGAAACTGCCGAAAAGAAACTTGAAAAAGTGAAGCGTGCGGCTCGAACGGGAAATAAAGAAGCTCAAGCCGAAGAAGCGGTACTACTTAAAATAAAGGAAGGGCTCGAGAAGGGGATTTCTGTAAGAGCCCTAGATATTGATAAAGATACGCGCGATGAGTACGTAAAACCGTTACAGTTTATTACGGATAAGCCTGTTATGTACGTGTGCAATGTAGATGAAAATAGTGCCGTGAGCGGTAATGCCTATGTTGATAAAGTACGTGAAACCGTAAAAGATGAAAATGCAGAAGTCATTGTTCTAGCCGTAGGCACAGAAGCAGACATTACAGAGCTAGACGATTATGAGGAGCGCCAGATGTTCCTTGCAGACATTGGTCTGGAAGAACCTGGTAGTGCAAAACTTATACGTGGAGCTTACAAACTTTTGAATCAGCAAACCTATTTTACGGCTGGTGTAAAGGAAGTACGCGCTTGGACGGTAAATATAGGTGCTACGGGTCCTCAGGCAGCTGGGGTTATTCATACAGATTTCGAAAAAGGATTTATACGTGCCGAGGTGATTAAGTATGAAGACTTTGTAAAGTATGGGTCAGAGTCTAAAGTGCGCGAGGCAGGAAAATTAGGAGTTCAGGGTAAGGATTACATTGTTCAAGATGGTGATGTGATGCACTTCCTTTTTAATGTATAATATTGATTTATAAGTAATTCTAATTTCTTATTAAAAAACCTCAAGAAAGGGTTGTTGTAAAAGAAAAAGGGGTGTATATTTGCACCCGCATTCAGGGAATACCTGATGAGGCACTCAAGGAGAAATGGCAGAGTGGTCGAATGCGGCAGTCTTGAAAACTGTTGAGGGTCACACCTCCGGGGGTTCGAATCCCTCTTTCTCCGCTTAGAGCAAAGCTCGATTTTCTGATGAAAATCGGGCTTTTGTTTTTTTAGGAAGCGTTTAAAGCCCAGCTTTGGTAAGCGGAGTAAAATACAAAAGCCTGATATCGCGATAGCGATATAGAGCTTTATTGTCACTAGGGGAGATTGTAGGGATCAATGGAATTAATCCCACTTTCTCCGCAAAATGCCCCGTTATCGCAATGATATCGGGGCTTTATTTTTTTAGTTGATAGTAACGTTGACAATTCTCGAAGGTTTATTGCAAGTTTCAGAAAAAGCTTTTGAGATAGTCAAGATCAACATATATTTAGTTTTCAACACCGTCTAAAATCAAATCACCTAAATTATCATTTCGGCTTTGCGAATACTCACTCTTCCAAAGGTTACAAAAGTGATTCTTATGATATTTCCCGTAGAGTTTCCCGTCTGCAGTTATAATATTCCGTTGACAGGAGTAGGTTTTCCAATACGCTTTTTCTAATTCTGGCGCTCCATTTTCTTTAACTATTTTGAATCAAAAACTCCGTAAATCAGAGATTTACGGAGTTTTATACTTGATATCGTAAGATATCTGTCAATAGCAAAAAAATAAAACTAAGCAATTAGAATCCTCGTTGCTATAAAAGTAAAATTATAAGTTCACGAAAAGCCATTACAACACAGCTCGGTCTAATCTTTCGCTACAATAATGGTTTATAATAGTTTTACCTCTCATCCCTATACTTCAAATTTCTTTTATCATATGAATAGCCTTATCCTATTTCCTTATTAATGAATTGATTGAAATATCTATCATATAGTTAATAATGATTGCGATATTCTAATCTTTTAATGTTTGAGTAAGACACAAACCATAAACATAACAAATTGGGTACGTTTTAAGTATTTAATTTAAATGTGAGTACGCTTTCGCGAAAGCGTACTGCGCTATAAAAATATTCATATTATTTATTGTGCCTCAAACCTTAGATCATCTATATAGTAAAGATCTTGGGGAGTTCCATCTGTCTCTGTTGCATTGAAAAATAACACTAGGGCTGTATTGCCGTTACCCTCTGCCCCACTGAAGTCGAAGGTATACTCTACCCATTCGTTGAGGACAGTGATGTCTGCAAAGATTTCTACCGGTGTTCCTCCCTCAAGTTTTGCCAAAATAGGGCCAGCCTCTGTGGAAAGAACTTTAATTTTAAATTGATTGTTTACAGAAAGGTCTATAGGTGCTCCAAAATTAATAAGTGTATTGTCAAATGGATCTGTACCATTATCTGTATACTGGCCTACATTTGAACTTCTATTATCGCAGGTTACCATGGGATTTTGAACTGTAGGGATGTCTCCAGCATTTGCAAATGGAAAATTCTGTTGACAGTCAAAATCATTTATGATGCTCAAGTCTTCATCTACTCCATCACAATTTTCTACAATCTGATTACAGCCAGCATTCTGAAATTGAAGGTCATCTATAAAATAGATATCTTCCGTCGTGCCATCACTCTGCCCAGCATTAAAAAATAAAACAAGTACTGTGTTTCCATCATCGATTGCTGAAGAAAAGTCAAAAGTGTAGTTGCTCCATTCATCTACGACATTAATGGTTGTGGCGATCTCAGTGGGTGCACCTGTACCACCTTCAAGTTTTGCCAGAAGTGGTGCTTGCATACTAGATAGTACTTTTATGTTTAACTGAGCATTTTCAGATAAGTCAATAGGTCCTCCAAAATTGATAATAATGCTATCAAATGGCTCTGTTCCATTATCCACATACCTCCCCACCATTGCGCTCATATTCAAGGCCGTCATATTGGGGTTGTCTACCGCGGGTACAGCATCTAGTTGATAATTTTGCTGACATTCAAAATCACTTATTATAGAAAGATCAGGTGTAACACCTTCGCACTCTTCTGCAAAAGGGATGAACCTAAGATCATCGATGAAATATGAGTCTGTTTCAGTCCCATTAGTTGCGCCAGCATTAAAAAATAAAACGAGTCTAGTGTTCTCGGCGCCCTGAGCATCTCTAAAATCAAAAGTTAGTTCTGACCATTGATTCGTCTGCTGGATTGTTGCCGTTCTTTCGAGAGGCATTAATCCGCCTTCTAACTTTGCAATTACCTGACCAGCTATACCAGAACGTACTTTTATACTGAATTGGCTATTCTCCATAAGATCAACCACTTCTTGAAAATCAATTAACAAATTATCAAACGGCTCCGTTCCATTATCAATATATTCACCTACAAATGGACTTACATTAATTCCACTGGCGCTAGGGTTAGGAACTACTACGACAGCAGATTCTCCTTGACTTGGATCTCCAAGAAGATAATTCTGTTGACATTCGAAATCATTTATAATACTTAAGTCTGGTTGTACATCTTCACAGGGATCTATTGCCTTATCAAATAAAATATCGTCAATGAAGTAAATATCATCTCCATTAGTCTCTACTCCTTCATTAAATATTATCATAATTTGATCAAAGTCACCATCCTCAAAATCACTGAAATCAAGTTCTTGTTGCGTCCAGGCATCACCACCAAAAACGGTGCTCGATATTACTGCAGTTGCGCCGTTACCTCCTAACAATCTAACCACAAGGGCTCCTGTGACATCAGATTTTACCTTAAACTTAAAGAGTGCATTTTCTGAAAGATTTATAGTGCCATAGTTTATTGTAATACCGTCTGTCGCACTCTGACCGTCTATAAATTGACCTACAAATAAGGATGTGTTGATTCCAGTCTCTGTGGGGTTTCTTACAGTTGTAACATTGGCAATTTCAATATTAGCTTGACATTCAAAATCAGAAATGATTAGAGGGTCTACTACTACATCTGTATCCTCACAAGGAACTGTAGTCAAAAGTGGAAACTCTTGAAGATTGTCTTCACAAGAAACTATGGCTAAGAGCACATATAATAGAGAAATCCGTTTGTAAGTTCTAATTATTTTCATTTCGTATTTTTTTTTTAGGTGTCTTGATTATCTTTTAAGAACCTTTAGCGTTTGATTTCCAGTGCTGCTCTTAAGAGTTAGGAAATATAACCCAGGCACTAATGATGAGATATCAATTCTAGAAATACTGCTACTTCCCAAAACATGCTTTTTTACATTCTTCCCAGAAATATCAAACATCTCGAAGCCAATGATTTCAGACTTTGAAGATATATGGATGATATCCCTAGATGGATTAGGGTAGATACTGATAATGGATTGTTCATCAGATGAGTTTATACTTAAAGATTCGGATTCCCATCTTAAATCATCTATAAAGAAAGTTTCGTTTTCATCTTGCTCATTCCCGGCATTAAAGAAAAGTACTAAACGCTCGTGATTTTCTCCTGCCTGATCACTAAAATCAAATTCGTATTCAGTCCAAGAATTAAGTTCATCAATATTATCACCCTGGTCACCAATATTTCCAAGTTCAACTGCTGGAGAAGTTCCTCCTTCAAGTTTTACTAATAAGTTCGTAGTTTGAGAGGTGTAAATTTTGAGTCGGAATTTGTTATTTGTTGAAAGATCTATGGGCATTGTGTAATTAACAGCAATATTGTCAAAAGCATCACCCCCTTCATCCGTGTACTCTCCTACGAATTCACTTGGATTTGCGGTGCCCTCAAATGGATTAGGAATATTTTGCAATGCGCCCGATATGGGTTGCGATGGTAGGTCACATTCAAAGTCTGTAATTATTGGATCCTCACACATACTATCTGCCGGAGCAAAGAAAAGGTCATCAATATAGTAGGTGTCATTAACCGAACCATCGCTCTCATTAAAGTTGAAGAATATGACTAATGTTGTATTGCCACTATCTGCCACTGAAGAAAAGTTAAAAGTGTATTCCACCCACTGATCAGATACATCCATCACCGTCATAATCTCTAAAGGAGTCGTTCCACCTTCTACCTTGGCCACAAGAGGTATTGGCCCTGTAATTGTCTTGTAAACTTTAATGTGAAATATTGGATTGGTTAAAAGGTCAATAGGTGCTCCGTAATCCACTATTATCGCATCAAGTGGCTCCGTTCCATCATCTATTGCTTCGCCCACGTTTGCACTTGTATTAAATCCACCAACGAAAGGGTTAGCAATATTGTTTACGACTACTCCACCAGAAAACGGGTGTGATGGAAGATCACACTCGAAATCAGATAGTACAGGATCGGCACACATTGTACCTTCTTCTTCTTCAGCGGGAGCAAAGAAAAGATCGTCTATGTAGTAGGTGTCTGTGACAGAACCATCGCTCTCATTAAAATTGAAGAATATGACTAAGGTAGTATTGCCACTATCTGCTACAGAAGAAAAATCAAAAGTGTATTCCACCCATTGGTCCGAGACATCAAGATTTGTCATTATTTCTAGGGGGGCTGTGCCACCTTCTACCTTAGCAACAAATGGTATGGGCGTTGTAAGCTCGGTGTATACCTTTATGTGAAAAATAGGGTTGGTCATCAAATCAATAGGTGCTCCATAATCCACTATAATAGCATCAAAGGGCTCTGTACCATTATCTGTTGCCTCTCCCACATTTGCACTTACATTTATGCCGCCACTGAAAGGGTTTGGAACATTGTTTACAACCACTCCACCAGAAAAGGGGTGTGATGGAAGATCGCATTCGAAATCAGATAGTATCGGGTCTACACACATAGTATCTGCTGGAGCAAAGAAGAGATCGTCTATATAATAGGTGTCTGTGACAGAACCATCGCTCTCATTAAAATTGAAGAATATAACTAAAGTGGTATTGCCACTATCTGCTACTGAAGAAAAGTCAAAAGTGTATTCCACCCACTGGTCAGAGACATCGATATTGGTCATTATTTCTAGGGGCGTTGTGCCTCCTTCTACCTTAGCAACAAATGGTATGGGTGTTGTAAGCTCTGTGTATACCTTTATGTGAAAAATAGGGTTGGTCATCAAATCAATAGGTGCTCCATAATCCACTATAATAGCATCAAAGGGCTCCGTACCATTATCTGTTGCCTCTCCCACATTTGCACTTACGTTTATGCCACCGCTGAAAGGGTTTGGAACATTGTTTACAACCACTCCACCAGAAAAGGGATGTGATGGAAGATCACATTCGAAATCAGATAGTATAGGATCCACACACATAGTATCTTCTTCAGCAGGAGCAAAAAAGATATCGTCTATGTAATAGGTGTCTGTGATCGAACCATCGCTCTCATTAAAATTGAAGAATATAACTAAAGTGGTATTGCCACTATCTGCTACTGAAGAAAAGTCAAAAGTGTATTCCAGCCATTGGTCCGAGACATCGATATTAGTCATAATTTCTAAGGGGGTTGTACCACCTTCTACCTTAGCAACAAATGGTATGGGTGTTGTTAGCTCGGTGTATACCTTTATGTGAAAAATAGGGTTGGTCATCAAATCTATAGGTGCTCCATAATCCACTATAATGGCATCAAAGGGCTCCGTACCATTATCTGTTGCCTCTCCTACATTGGCACTTGTGTTTATGCCTCCGCTGAAGGGGTTGGGCACATTATTTACAACCACTCCACCAGAAAACGGGTGTGATGGTGTTCCACATTCGAAATCTGTCAATAGAGGATCTACACATTGTGAATAACCAATTAATGCTGGAAACAAAATTAATAGTAGTAGTATTTTTTTCATAATAATTTGATTATGTTGATATTATATTTGACTCGATTTAAAGCTGAAAGAATTTGTGAATTCGTGATCAGAGCTACCCGCTATAAAAAGTCTGTAGTCCCCTTCTTCATTGATATAGCCGGCTCCATTTTTGTAAAATTTTAAGTCTTCGGCAGATATCTCAAATGTTAGTGTTTTACTTTCGCCCTTTTTTAAAAATATTTTTTGGAATCCCTTTAATTCTTTTACCGGTCTAGTTATACTTCCAACCATATCTTTTATATATAGCTGTACTATCTCTTCACCATCAAATTTTCCCGTGTTAGTAATTTCTATTGATGCCATTATGATAGTATTTTCTGTAAGGGTATTGTTATCAAGATTTACTTCTCCATAATCGAATGTTGTATAACTTAAACCATATCCAAATGGATACATCGGTTTATTAGGAGCATCAATATATTTTGATGTATACCGCTCATTTGCTCCTTCAATATCTGCGGGCCTCCCTGTATTCTTCATATTATAGAAAATAGGAATTTGCCCAATTGTCATAGGAAAAGTAACAGTGAGTTTACCTGACGGATTATAATCTCCAAAAAGCACATCAGTAATTGCATGTCCGCCACTTGTCCCTGGAAACCAAGCTTCAACAATAGCATCGGCCTGTTCTGATTCAAACCTAAGATCTAGAGGCCGCCCATTCATGAGAACAATTACTAATGGTTTCCCCGTTTTTCTTATTTCTCGAATCAAATCCTGCTGTACAGTGGGTAATTTTATATTTGTTCGGCTCGCTGCTTCCCCACTCATTCTTTCACTTTCTCCCATTACCATAACGACTACATCTGAGGCATTAGCTATTTTAATGGCATTGTTTAAACCAGTCAAATTATCACCGCTGATCTCACATCCTTTCTCATAATCAAATTTGCTATTTCTAGCAACTAGAGCCTCCCTTACACTTACCGCACTACCATTCCTGTCTCCTCTTGCAATCCAATTTCCTACTATATGGTACTGATCATCTGCTAGAGGGCCTATGAGGGCTATTTTTGAATCGCTTTTTAGCGGTAGAGTACCTTTTTTGTTTTGCAAGAGCACAATTGACCTTTGAGCAACTTCTCTGGCGATATCAAGGTTTTTTTGACTTAGAACAATTTCTTTTTCAGTATCCTCATGGCAATACTTGTAAGGATCATCAAATAGACCTAACTTAAATTTAAGTTTGAGAATAGATCGTACAGATTCGTCAAGTTGCTCTTCTGAAATTTTGCCTTCATTAATGGATTTTGCCATTTCATTCAGGTAAACTCCACCTTGCATATCCATATCCACACCTGAGTTGAAAGCCAACTCTCCTGCGTGTTTTAAATCTTCAGCATATCCGTGATTAACCATTTCGTTTATTGAAGTGTAGTCCGTCACAACAAAACCATCAAAATTCCATTCCTCTCTTAAAATATCTTTTAATAAATACTTGTTTCCAGTAGCAGGAACACCATTTACTTCATTGAAAGAAGTCATAAATGTCGCTACTCCCTGTTTAGTAAGTGCCTCGAATGGTGGGAGGTATACATTTCTTAATGTGTTTTCGGAGATATCTACAGTATGATAATCGCGTCCTGCCTGGGCGGCGCCATAGGCCGCGTAATGTTTTGCGCAAGCTAAAATAGTATTATCACTACTTAGATCCTCCCCTTGAAAACCCCGTACCCGCGCTTCGGAAATTTTTGTACAGAGATATGTATCTTCTCCTGCACCCTCGGCGATACGACCCCAACGCGGGTCACGGGCGACATCTACCATAGGGGCAAATGTCCAATGTAAACCTTCGGCAGAGGCCTCGATGGCAGAAACCCTAGCACTTTTTTCTACAAGTTCTAGATCCCAGCTTGATGCCTCTCCCATAGGGATTGGGAAAATAGTTTTATATCCGTGAATAACGTCATACCCAAACAACAATGGAATACCTAATCGTGTTTCCTCAACTGCAATTTTTTGAAGTTTTCTCGTAAAGGCTGATCCCGTTGCATTGAACATTGCACCTAAACGACCATCACGTAAATAATTTAGATAGTTTTTATCCACAACTGGACCAGTAACATCATATTCTGTGGTATAAAGGACCGTTTGACCTATCTTTTCTTCTAAAGTCATCAATACCAATAATGAGTCAACCTTTCGGTTTACCTCCCCATCAATATTGTTCGAATAGCTCTTCTTGTTTGAACTATATTGACTATAGGTAAAGCCTGAAAAAATTGCTAAAATGCCTAGAATTAATAGATATGTGATTTTCTTAGGTAGCATAAATTCTATTAAAAGTTAAATTCAAGTTGCGTAAGTCCATTTTGGATATCTGAATCCTGCATAAACAAATTCCATAAAAGTTGACTTCTAAAATTTTCAATCATTGCTACGATGGGGCCCTGATCAATTGCTAAATAGCCATCTGCGACCCAATTGAATTCCTCAGAAAATGCATCATAAAATCCGTAGGGACCCCACAATTCATCATTCTTATCATAATAAAAATGCTCAAGTGCTCTTGTAGATTCTTCTGGTGTAAATGGGAATGACGATAAGGCTGCGGTAGGCGTAATTACTCCTAAGTCATTTGTTGGACTATGTGCTGAGTACCCTTCATAATTGTCACTAGCGGTTAACCCCCAAGATTCAGCACTATAACCTTTATAACCATTAGGATTATTCCTGCAGTATTCAAAATTGATCAATGAATGAGCCCGATTCTGCTCAAAATAATTTGCATATTGGTCACTTAAATTTGTAGGATTTAAACCAATAAAAGAATAGTGTGCAAAAAATAAGGGACCACCAAATGGCTCTCCTAACGGAAGTTCAGTACCTACATAAGTTGTCCCATTGGTCATTTCCCCATTAGACGCCCATCCATTATCATAGGTTTCTTTCTGAATGGGATAGGTTGGAGATGAAGCAGCTAAGACATAAACTATAAGACCTTCATTCCAACCTTGAATTTTTAAATCAATCGCAAACTCGTTTTCTGGGGACCAGTGCCAAGTTAAAACGTTTTGTCCACGTTCGTGAAAATTCCATTGCACGGCCTCCCATATCGCTGTTATTCGATCCCGAATTGACTGTTCTTGGTCGTTATTCTCTGAAAAATATTGACGGTTAATTAAAAGGCCTTGAATCAAAAGAGCTGTTTCAACTAAATCTCCACCATCATCAAGGTCACTAAAAGGTCTTGTTACACCTGTATCTCCCATATACCAATGAGAGAACACCCCATTATACGTTTCGGCATTTTCTAAGAACGTTAGAATTTTATTCATACGTTCAATTGCCTCTTGCCTTGTGATCCAAGACCTCTCGACTGCTGCTGGAAAACAAGCAATTCCAAATCCAGAGCCACCGATAGTCACAATATTTCTCGCATCTCCGCCTAAAGCATTCTCTTGAGAACGCTCTCGAGCAAGACCACTTACAGGCTCAGCAAAATCCCAAAAGTAGTTAAAGGTGCGTTCTTGCACAGTATTGAGAAGCTCTTCAAAAGGTAAGGTCTCAACATTTGATTCTTCAACAAAACCAACATCTGGAGGTGGCGGTGCTATCTCATCGCTATTGCAACTGCCAAACAATAAAATTGATAAGAATAATTTGGTACAAAACGTATCCATATTTTTTAAAATATTAAATGATTGCATAAATAATTTGCGTTTCTTATGATTTAATCTAGTAACCTGGATTTTGTGTAAGGACTCCCCCACTCAGATCTATTTGTTCTTGAGGTATTGGAAAAACTTCATGCTTTCCTGATTGAAACGGTATACCCTTAGAGTTTAGGACTTCAGGAGCGCGACCTTGACGAACTAAATCAAAATAACGATCGTGTTCGAAAGCCATTTCTAACCGTCTTTCGTCCCACACAGCCACTTGGCTGGTGGCAGAGGTCTGTTCTAAACCAGCTCTTTCTCGAATTTGATTAAGTGGACTAGAAACATCACCTCCTATTACAGAAGCGGCCTCTGCATTCATTAACAGAACCTCAGCGTATCGCAGAATTCTAACATTTTTACCTGTAACTTCAGCCTCTGTTAAAGCGCTTGAATATGCTTTTTGATTATATCTTGGATTAGGCGCATTAATGCTTATAACTCTTCCATCAAATAAAGTTTCTCCAGCAAACATAATGGTCGCATCACGTCTAGTGTCACCATCCTCATAAGCGTTGTCTAAGTCCTGTGATGGTGTGTTGAAACCCCATCCCCAGCCTCCTTCACCGCGAGCCCCTTGGATTGTACTGTATTTATCAACGCCGGCAGCCGGATCATCTCCTCTTGACTGAATTTCAAAAATGGACTCAATATTGTTTTCACTACCTTCTTTCCAGATATCTTCATAGTTAGGAGTTAATCCATACTCACCCGAAGCAATAACTTCGTCTGTAAGACGTCGTACTTCTTCCCATTTTTCTTGATACATACTTACCTTGGCAAGTAAGGTTTTGGCTGCTCCTTTAGTAGCACGGCCTAATTCTAAAATAGGATACTCACTTTTTTCAGGTAGAGATTCAATTGCGTCAGTCAAGTCTTGCTCTATAAAAGCGTAAGTCTCCTCTCTTGTAGCCCGAGATAATACATCTCCTGTGATGTCATCCAGACTATTTATGTTAGTAATAATAGGAACCCCTCCGTAAGTTTGTACGAGACGAAAATAGAATAGGGCTCTTAGAAATTTTGCCTCACCTAGAAGACGATCTTGTAGATCAGGATCCATATCATCAAATTGCTCTATTCTATTTATGGCCTGATTTGCTCTTTGAATAGCATCATAGTGACCTCTCCATACATCACCTACTGAGATAAGAGTTGGTGTAATATCCAGAGCATCTAAAAGATGTTTGTCTACCCCTGTATCACTCGGAATACTGCCCTTATCTGCATCATCTGAAGCAATACTTGTTATACCTGTCCAGGCAAAAGAACTCACTTCCCAAACTAAAAGGCTATTATAAACTGCATTTACAAGTTCTGGAGCACGATCAGAAGTAAGAGCAGATTCCGTCTCCTGATTAGATTCAACATCTATAAAATCTTCGCTACAAGACTGTAGGGTAGCTATACCAATAATAGTTGAAACTAGTACCCAAATTTTTGTGTGTTGTAATTTTTTCATTTCCAGCATTTTTTTAAAAAGAAGTGTTCAATCCAATATAAAAAGATCGTAAAGTAGGATAAGCATCTAGTTCAATTCCTGCACCACCTAATGGGTCTCCTGGGAGTTCTGGCGTAAATCCTGAGAATCGCTTCCAAATAATAGGATTTCTTGCAGAAGCATAGACACGTATATTATCAAAATATTTTAAAGCGCCCTCTGGTAATGTATATCCCAAGGTCATATTGTTTATTCTAACAAAATCACCGGATTCTAAATAGTAATCTGATGAAATAGGAACATCGTTGAAAGCCCTTGGTGTCGTATTACTGGGTCTTCCAGAAGTAAAACGGTTGTTAAAAGTGCTCAGCTCAATATTTTCATTTCCAAATCTTTGCGCCTTCTTACCGTTGTATATTTTATTCCCGAAATTTCCAAATATGTCTGTACTAAAATCAAAATTCTTGAAGTTTACACTTAAATTGAGACTCGCATAATACTTAGGAAGATAAGAATCAAAGAATTTACGATCTCCTTCGTCTATAGTGCCATTGTTGTTATTATCACGATAAACAAAATCACCTGATTCATCTATACCTTCAACCTCGTAAAGGAAAAAGCTACCCAATGGCTGGCCAACGGCAATTTTCTTAGTGTATTCACCATTATTAATAAAACCGCCTATTTGCTCACTAAAAAAAGGATTAGTTACTTTACTAATTTCGTTTTCATTGAAGGAAAAGTTTCCTCCGATAGAATATGAGAAATCCTCACTCAATTTATCAGACCAGTTTAGAGAAAACTCAATACCCTTATTTTCTACTTCTCCCACAGCAGAATTAAAAGGATCAAAACCTATAACGTCTGGTAATTCAATTTCTAAAATAGCATTTGTATTGACTCTCCTATACACATCAACCTCTCCAGAGAGTCGGAAATCAAACAATTTATATTCCAGACCAATGTTTGTTTCCTCTGTAACTTCCCAGGACAAATCCTCCTGTACCGTACCCGTAATTGTAATACCCTGCTGTAGATCCTGATTTGGCCCAAAAGCATAAAACCCACCACTTCCAGTTGTAGCCGTTACTATATTGAAAGGCACATTTTGATTTCCTAATTGTCCAAAGCTTCCGCGAAATTTCAAAACGTCAAATACAGTATCGTCAAAAAAATCTTCTTTAGTTACCACCCATCCCGCGCTCACTGCATAGAAATTTCCGAATTGGCTACCGGGCTGAAATCTACTAGAACCATCTCGACGAAATGATCCGCCTAGAAGATATTTACCCTTATAATCGTAATTAATTCGCGCTAGATAAGAATATAAGCGATCTGTCACACTAATGGCTCCTGAGTTAGATTGTGTATCATCCTGATCACCATTATTTAAATTAAAATTTAAATTATCACTCAGCGGGACATTATTTCGAGTTGCTGATAAAAATTCACTTCGATTTTCTTCAGCAGTAATACCTATTGTAACATTCACATTATGATTTTCAAAAAATGATTTGTTATAAGTAAAGTAATTATCAACAAACCAGCGATAAGTATTAGTATGGGTTACTGTTAAACGGGTTCTAGCGGGATTATCGACTCCTCCCTCAAAACTACTCTCTGTATTAGATGGATTATCTGCCAAAAAACGACCTAGCCTATTTCTAAAATTGTAAAAACGCCCGTACTCTGTCTCAATTGAAAAGCGCGATGTAAATGATAGATCTTTGTAAATTTCATAATCAAATTGAAATGCCCCTTGAACCTTAAAAAATTTATTCTTTTCACGTTTAAAAGCATTTGTCGCATCGATTAGTGGGTTAGCGACATTATTTATTGCTATAGAAGATCCAAAGGTCCCATCATCCATTCTTGCTGGAATGATTGGAGCCTGTTTGTAAGCTGAGGTAAAAAGACCAAAGCTCTGAGGTGTTCCTGTCGCAAGTTGAATACCAACTTTATGAGAAAAATCTAACTTGTTGTTTATTTTATAATCTACATTGCTTCTAACCGTGAGCCTATTAAAATCATTGTTTAATAATATGCCCCGCTCTTCATTAAATCCTGCGCTAAAAAACGCCTTAATATTTTCTGAACCGGTAGATAATGAGAGGTAGTAATCTTGAATAAGTCCGAGTTGTGTAATTTCATCTAGCCAGTTTGTATTGAAGGCTTGATTTGTAGGAATGAAATTACTAAAATCATTATCATTTGAGGGATCGTTATCATTTTGCAAATCTCGACGAGCTGCTTCATTACTATATATGACAAACTGCTCAGAATTTGCCATTTCAACAGTACTTAAAATATCCCTTACCCCTGTGTAAGTATTAAACTTGATCTGTACTTTTTCTGTCCTTCCTTTCTTTGTTGTGACAATTACGACACCATTCGCCCCCCTGTTTCCATATATAGCTAACGAAGCAGCGTCCTTTAAAACATTTATTGATTCAATATCTGAAGTATTAATGTTGTTGATGTTGTCAGTAAGCACACCATCTACAACAAAAAGGGGATCACGACCACCCTGAACAGTACCTAGCCCACGAATGACTACCCGTGAAGCTTGACCGGGTGCGTCTGAGGCAATTACTTGTACACCTGCAGCTTTTCCTTGTAATGCTTGAGTAGCATTTAAAACTGATTCTTCCGCTAATTCTTCTCCGTCTATTTGTGCTACTGAACTTGTCAGAACTTCTTTCTTTTGAGTTCCATAACCTACAACGACTACTTCACCTAATTGATTAATGTCCTCTTTCAAGATCACGTTGTAAGAGGATTTGTCAGAAGCAACATAAACACGTTCTTCAATAAAACCAAGATATCTCACTATAAGAGTATCGTTAGCAGATGCGTTTATAGTGAAATTCCCATCGAAATCAGTTTGAACACCAATATTGGAATCTTCTATTATTATAGTAGCTCCTGGAATAGGATCCCCGTTTTGAGAAGTTACTGTTCCCGTTATAGTATTTTGAGAAAAAACACTCTGTACGGTCAATACTACAAATAGGAAGAAAGTATGTCTAAAATTCATTGAGTTTCCGCTTAAGATTTGTCCAGTTTAAATTATTGCAAGTTAATGCGATGTAAACTTAAGACTTGATTCTAACGAAAACGTTATCGAGATAGTGATGAAATGAACCCTAAAATATAAATATCTAAAATACAATAACTTAGATGTATTTTAGAATACTAATTTTAACAATTTGATGTAGTGTTGATGAGGTAAACTCACCTTAATATTCTAAATTTTAGACCCAAAAATTCATCTTATTCTTAAAATGCTTGCAAAAAAGCTAAGAAATTATCATCGCTATGCATTTCTAATTTTTTTCTTAAACGATATCGATGAAGTTCAACACCTCTTTTTGAAATATTCATAAGAGGGGCAATTTCTTTGGAAGTTAGCCCTGTTTTAATATAAGCGCATAATTTTAAATCTCTAGTGGTCAATTTGGGAAACTTTTTTACAAGATTGTCAAAGAAGTCGGCATTAAATTGCTTAAAGTTCTCTTCAAACTGCCTCCAATCATTCTTATTATTGATATATTTTTCTGAGTTTGCTATTATTTTCTTTGTACGGTAACTATTTGGGGATACATCTTTTAAACGTGTTAGTTCGTTTCTTAATATTATGATTGCTTCATTCTTTTTGATAATGGATGCCGTAGAGTTTGTAAGTTCTCTCTTTTTATCTTTAATCTGCTTTTCCAAATTCGTCTTTTCTAGCTCATAGATACGTTCTTGGGTTTCTTTAGCATATTGTCGCTTAAGCTCTAATTGTTCCCTGCGTATTTTAAGAAGATTACGATGATATAAGAAATATCCAGAACATATAAAAAGAAGAATATATAGGATAAAGGCTAATTTTGAAAGATACCAAGGTGGTAATACGGTGAATTTGATTTCACGATATAAATTATCTTCGATATTTTTATCTACCTCCGTCTCATAGTTATTAGAAATTCTAAGTGAATAATCACCATAACCTAAATTTTGTAAAATAAATTTTCCGTTTTTAATGATTTGCCTTTGTTTCATTTCACCAGAAAGAACATAACTCATTTCATTTTGAAAGGCGTTTGGGGTATAGGTTTCAAAAGTGAGATAGGAAGCATCTTTAAATGATATTTCCACATCTGAATTATTAGGGATAGGAATTGTTTGGTTTGGACTATAAACTTTGTCGATAATAGGTCTTGAGAGACTTTCTTCTGCTATTGTATTAACGTTAAATATGGCAAAACCATCATTTAAATTTAACATACGTATAGAGTCGTTTTTTACAACTACGGCACCATAATTTGCCACCAGACGGTTATATAACTCAAAGTCTGTTAACCTTAATTTCTCCTCAAAATTATTATTATAGAAAATGAGAGAACGGGAAAACTTGTCATCTAAAAACCAAACTCCATTTTCTTCTACACCAATCGATTTTAAGTCTTTTAACTTTTCAACTTCGACAAATTTGGAAGTTCTCTTTGTTTCTGTATAGGTATACCACTTATTTGAATTTGAGAAATACGTCTTATCACCTATTTTAACTATTTCGGTTTTATATTGATTTAAGGTTGGATAATTACTAAAGTCTTCTTTCTCTATAATTTTAGAATAATTGTTATTTAAAGTATACCGAAATAGTCCTTTATAAGGATGCGTAGCCCAAACTTTATTCTCAGTATTAAACGTAATAGCATTAATCGGTGTATCCACACCGTCGACTTTAGTTACTGTTGCATTTGTACCATTAAAATCTAAATGGCTGATTCCGGAGTAAGTAGATTGCAAATAACCAAACCTCTCAGAAGGTATTTCCGTGTATCCATATACCCCCCCTAGTGAAAGATCAATAGTCTCAACTTTATCACCATTTATAAGATACGTCCCATTATTGTGGCCACAGAATAACTGATCATTGATAATAGTGAGATTCCACACATGACCTTCTGATTTTTCAATTAAGATTAGATCATCATTATGGAATGTATAAATGCCAGTATTACTTGCTAGATAATAACGTCCTTTATAATAGGCCATATCATATACAGTACCAAGAGCTCCACTTAGATCAAAATAATAACGGTAAGAACTTTTTAAATTTATTTTACTAATCCCATTATCTAAAGCTACCCATAAATTGCCCTTGTGATAGTCAAGACCTAAAACCGTATTGTTATTAAGACCAGATTCCTTATTTATAAAGGATAAAGCTTCATCCTTTAAATCATAAATTAATACCCCATTCTTTATTGTCCCGAAGGATAGCGTATTGTCGTCAATAAATTTAGCTTTATTAAGGATATACATCTTGAGCACATTATTTAGAGATGCTGATATCGGCGTAAAGTTTGATCCGTCAAATATGAACCCCCCTTTAATTTCGTCATATAGGAATAACTTATCACCTAATGATGTTAAACTCTTAATATTCGTAAGGTATTGGGCTTGATTATTTTTAAGAGGCTCGAGGCGTCCATCTATAAGTTCTTGGAGACCGTCAGTAGACGTTGCTACAAAAAATTTATCTCTGTAATTTGACATTGAAAAAACTCCTTGAGTTTTTTCAATTTTGGAAATAGATGTTCCATCAAAAATATACAGACCGCCGAATGACCTAAATAGGATATTATTTTTAAATTTTAAGATTTGCCAGAACTCCTCACTACCAATTGAGTCAGGATTATTAAACAGATAGGTCAATGAATGATAATCATATAAATTACTTGAATTTTTCTTCCAGAATCCAAATTCTTCATAAGAACCCGTATAGACAATTTCTCCATCATTAAAGACTGATCTAACAATTGTTTCTTTGGGTAGTTTTAGTAATTCCCATTGCTGTCCAGTATATCGTACTAGTCCCCTATTGTTTGCAATGAATATCAAATCCCCATCGCTCACATTAATTCCCCAGTTTTGATTATCACCATAAGTATAATTATCGATTTGTGGACTGAACAGTTGCCCAAATGCGGGAATTGTCAATAAACTAAAAAGAAAAAAAACTATTTTACTCATTACACTCTGATAATATATAAGAACTCTCAAAGATTTCTATAAAATGGAAACTTTTTAAATATACTTACTTATAATAGCATTTGCTTGAAAAAAAATTTTCAAAAGATGACCACTTCAGGTCGTTCATAATATTCGTTCTTAGAAAGTTTACACGATTTAAAACTTAATCGGTAATGATTCATTTGTCAAAACATTTTAAAAAGTAAGCTGACATGAGGATAAACTTTTTTGAACGATTGGGAAAACAGATTTTTATCATCTCAATGATTGCCGCCTGGAAATTTAGAAATTTAAGAAGAGCCATACGCTTTCTGACTCTAGGGCTGTTGCTGTTGTTTGTAACTGGTGGCTAAAATAAATTTAGAACGATTTTATAAGAATGTCTAGTCCTAAATAACCGATACAGATTATTAAAGGATTAAAATTAATATTTAAAGCTTAACGATTCTAGCATCGTTAAGCTTTTTTGATTTGTACTGTTTTCTACTTAGTTTGTTTTGTTGATGCATTTGCTGTGGTGTTAGCAGGTGATTGGATAAGTGCGGTCTCTGATTGTTATAAATTTGGATTGCAT
>NZ_REFV01000005.1 GCF_003688895.1 Dokdonia sinensis | reverse complement strand
TTAGGTAATATATCTCCTAAAGAATACATGCCCAGATTTGATGAAGAATTTAAATTCTTCATCAAATCTGACCTAAATAATAATTATTTGTCGAATTTTAAGGTGTCCTAATTAGGGGAAGCCTACATTGGTATTTTTAGTATTGATATATTCCGCTGAAAAAGCAGCACTGACAATCACCTCAAGATGCTTTTTCTTAATCCAAGCCCAAGCGCCAGCCAAGCGGAGCGAGACAACTCTTAAGTTCTCAAGTCATTTTTCATTTTCAAGTTTGAGTTCAGGTTCGATTTCATCAAGGGTTTGCTTATTTTTGAATCTCCAAAACTTTGCAAAGTGTCCTTTACAAGAACAACAGAACAAGACTCCAATTACGACCATCTCGAAAAGATGTCCACAAGCCAATTATTATCCAACATAAATGCCGAAGATCAAACGGTGCCCCTGGCTGTTGAAAGATCTATTCCTCAAATAGAAATACTGGTGAATCAGATTGTTCCAAAACTAGAAAACGGAGGCAGGCTTTTTTATTTGGGCGCAGGAACCAGCGGTAGATTAGGTGTGGTAGACGCGAGCGAGTGCCCACCTACATTTGGCGTAGCGCCAGATGTGGTCATTGGTCTCATTGCTGGAGGAGACAAAGCCATAAGAAATGCAGTCGAGTTTGCTGAGGATAGTGACAATCAGGGATGGAAAGACCTCACCGAATGGAATATCTCCGAAAAGGATGTCGTAATAGGTATCGCAGCTTCTGGAACAACTCCTTACGTAATTGGAGCATTGCAAGCTTGTAATGACAACAGTATTATCACAGGTTGCATTACTTGTAATGCTGGAAGCCCCCTAGCAACAACTGCACAATTTCCCATTGAAGTTGTGGTAGGTCCAGAATTTGTTACTGGAAGTTCACGTATGAAAGCTGGAACTGCTCAAAAGTTAGTGCTCAACATGATATCAACCGCAGTAATGATAAAGCTAGGTCACGTCAAAGGAAACAAAATGGTGGACATGCAACTGAGCAACCATAAGCTCGTAGGGCGTGGAACGAAGATGGTGATGGCAAGCTTACAAATAGAAGAAAAAGAAGCAAATGCCCTTTTACTAAAGCACGGAAGCGTGCGCAAAGCCATAGAGAATTATGCACACAAATAAAGAAAAACTTTTTAAAGGTATTAAGTTAATGGGAGGCACCTTGTTTTTACTGGTTGCCGCTCCTATTATTTTAAATTCATCTTTTAAGAATCAAGACCATCCCTTATTTATACCTGTATTGGGGATTGGCCTTATTTTATTTGTGGCCGCGATTTATTTTGGTTTCAAAGGCATAAAAACGTTGATGCGGGCGCTTTTTGATGATTGAGCTAATAATTTCCACTACGGGCAATGTATCTATGCAAAACTACCTTAATCTGATCATCAGATAGCAATTTATGTTTACGTCTAGCTCTAATAGCGCTATTATATATACTTTTAATTGAGTAGAATGGTACTCTTTCTGATTCAAGATGAATCGTCCAAGTAAGGATTGATTTACTTGGAAAATTCTCTTTTAATAAGTCAACATCGTCTTTATGCGTTGAAATAAATGTCGGTTTAGACGCGTCTATATTAGATGCAATTTGTTTTAAAAGGTTACTTCTTTCAGTATCCTTTTGAGTTGTAAGGCTACCTGGTAAGTAATACGATGTTCTATAACCTGAGTTAAAAAAAGAACTGAGAAATTGTGGGTTTCTAGATTCTACAATTATTTGATTACGAGATATACTAAACATAAGACATATTTCCTCTAAACGATTGAGTGCAGCACTTTCATTACTTGCATCTAAATTTTTAAAATCAAGCCAAATTTGTTGTTCCTCTCTCCTTTCTATCGCTTCAAAATATTCATTTAAGGACAAACCTGTCGGGGGTGCAGGAGGATGATAGACTTCAAAAAGATTATTTTCTAAATCGTATACCACGTCCAACTCTACTCCGATATACTTAGATTGGACTTCATTTAATTTAGCAATAGAATTAACTCTATGGACCCAAACTTTTTCAGGATACATTTCTCTTAAAAGATCATCTTGAAAATTTAATAACAGAACTATGACAAACCAAAAAAAAACTACAGCTATTAGGACAACCTTACTGATTTTCACAAAACGTTTCTTCATATGTTCCTTTTTTAGAAATGAGTCTTTCACTGTTTTCAAATTTAGGACTCACCAAGCTATTTTTTACATTTAAGCCATCAAATTGTATATCAGATAATTCGGCAAGAGTATGAATAAAGTGCTCTAATGTATACGGACGGTTTACATCAAATACTAATTTTTTGTTATCTAGAAGGTATTTTTCTGAGCGCCACAATAAGAACGGCACATCATACATAGGTTTTGACCCCTCTTCTTCTAAATGACCACTCATATTGAGAGTTTGATATACTTCTTCTCCGTGATCCGATAGGTAGATGACAAAACTCTTAAGTTGCTCCGTCTCAATTGAGGCTATTATTTCATTTACTATATAATCATTATAAAGAACTGCATTATCATATTCGTTTATGCTCTTGTAGGCATTTTCATTTCTAAATTGCGTCTTAGGTTCATTTTTGAAGAGGTCGTACTGCTCAGGATATCTTCTATGATAAGAAACATGAGTTCCCATAAGGTGTATCACTATAAATTTTTTATCATCTTTTTTGTTTAACACCTTTTTGAGAGGCTTGAGCACCTTCTCATCCAGAGAACCCTCAGAAACATCTGTAAAGATACTTGTATCACTTTGTCTAGATATTATACTTGTGGATGTCTCATAAATTCCCATAGGCCTTTGATTTGAAATCCAATAGGTGCCGAAACCCACATTATTAAATAGTTGTACTACCGTACTATTGTATTTTTTTTCAGGAATATCGTAGTCGCCTAATGTCAGCATCTTACCTAGAGATGTGATAGTATGAGTATGAGGCGATATAACATCGTTATAAATTAGCAGTTCATCCTGTCTTTTTCCTAATAAAGGATTTGTATCTCGATAATAATTATACAATGACATATGATCCCTCGTGGTAGATTCTCCTATTACTACCACATAAACTTCTTGGTCATTTTCTGAGTTATGAATCGTGTTTGTAAAATTACCATTTGGGGTTACTGAAACTGCGTCTAAAAGAGCTTTTTGTGATTCATAAAAACCAAGTACTTGAATAACTCTGTAGGGAAGAAATTGCTCCTTGAATGTCATAATACTACCAATGATTACAACCGATGTAATAATCGTCGATAAAACGCTTATTTTTTCTCTGCTTGTAGAGAATCTATTTTTTTTAACTTTTTTAAAACTAGCTATAATTCCAATGACTATAGACATTAGAATTAACGCTCCTATTACAAAATGACTTTTCTCAAAATAATTTTCTAAGAACTCTGCGGCCTCATTTGCGTTAGTTTCGAAGAATATTGAAATTGTCGAGGTAGTAATATTTGTATTAAATAATTGAGAGTGTATATACTCTACAAAAACCAACACACCATAAAATAAAGAGAAAAGAAAGGTCCAAATAATTCTTAAAAGTCTTTTTTTTAACAAAAAGATCAAACAAGAACTGAGAAGTAAAAGTAAAAAATAAACTAGGAGCTGTTTTTCCCCGACATTATCAAAAGTCAAGTAGTTCCAAAAAATGATTATGAAGCAAATAACGACGCCAAACTGAGTCAGTATATTCGTTTTCAAAACATAAGACATTTTAAATCCCCTCACGCTTAGGTACAGGCGTGCTAGGATTATACCCAAAACCTTCAATGGCCACCTCGCACTTCATTGCTTGTAACATATAGCTTATGATGGCATAATGGTGTGTGGCGTGGGTATTTGCTTGGGCGAGAATGCTTTCAAGCGTGTACATTATCGTTACTTTACCTTGACCTAGGTTGTCTGTAACGTGCAGTAAATAATCTGTATTTACACCCACAAAGGAAGAAAGCTGTTGTTGTATCTCGTAAATGTGATTTTTACAAGCTTCTGGATTACAAGAGATTACCTCATCTCGTTTACGGGCAGTCAGATCTATTTTGTTTTCTTGTAAACCATCAATAATACAATCAAAGAAATCTAAGGCGTGCCTTAAGTGAGAGCCTATACTGCTGTAGTAAGGCCCTACCGAAACGTCTGTATAAATCTCTGGAGAAATCCCGTCTATGAGGGAAATGGCATTTTGTAAATTCTGGTTAATTGCTTGAACAATTGTCGCTCGCATAAATCTTCTTCCTTTTTGGCTAAATATAAGTATTATAAGTCGCACCACCATACGAATAATCTCTTGCCTAGTAAAACTAATTAATTTGCCCGCAAGCATTCTAAATCCTTTATGAAACTCCTATTTTTACATTGTGATACAAGTAAACATTATAGGTACAGGCAATGTCGCGTGGCATTTAGCCAAGCGGTTCGAGACCCTGCCATCCGTACGTTTGAAACAGGTATGTGGCCGGTCACCGGTCGCACTAACGCCCTTTGTAGACCTCGCCCGCAAAACGGCAAGCATAGAAGATTTAAAACCTGCAGATGTGACTATCATTGCTGTAAGCGACGATGTCATTGCTTCGGTTTCAGAGCAGATTCCTTTTTCAAATCAACTCGTGGTGCATACCTCAGGGAGCATCCCAATGGAAATGTTAAGCATCAAAAACCGAAAAGGCGTCTTCTACCCTGCTCAAAGCTTCTCTATGGAAGATAAAGTAGACTTTAAAAATGTCCCACTTTGTCTGGAGTTTGAAGATAAAGCCGATAAAAAACTATTGAGCGAACTCGCATTGAACCTCTCTGAAAATATCCATATTCTAAATAGTGCACAGCGACAGCAATTGCATATTGCAGCCGTATTTGCAAATAATTTTACAAACTATTGTTACACTATGGCAAAGGAGATATGCGATGAGCATCGTATCCCGTTCTCATTGTTGCATCCATTAATGGAAAAAACCGTCGCAAAGGCAATGGCACACAGTCCACAATTAATGCAGACAGGTCCTGCCCGTCGTGGAGACCATAACGTCATCGAGCAACACATCGCTAAGTTAACATCACAAAATCAAGTTGATCTCTACAAGGCAATATCAACTTCCCTTCTCAAGCATTATGGAAAAGAGTTATAAAGAATACCTACATAAGATTACAACCTTCATTTTTGACGTAGACGGAGTTCTTACAGATGGAATATTACACATCACTACAGATGGCAGGATGCACAGAGAGATGAATGTAAAAGATGGATTTGCCATGAAGGAAGCTTTAAATAGAGGCTTTAACCTCTGTATTATTACTGGCGGGACAGATGAAGGTGTACGTTTACGTCTTCAGGCATTGGGCATACAGGATGTATTTCTGGGCGCCCACGAAAAAATGAAGCAACTTAATGAGTATTTAGAAAAGGAAAATATCGCTCCAGAAAACGTGCTGTATATGGGCGATGATATCCCGGATTATCCCGTGATGAAAATCGTCGGGTTACCTACTGCTCCTCAGGACGCTGTAAAAGAAATTAAGGAGATTTCCAAATATGTCTCCCATAAAAACGGCGGTAAAGGCTGTGTGCGTGATGTTATTGAGCAGGTTTTAAAGGTGCAGGGAAAGTGGATGCAGGGATTTGATGCTGGTGGCCATTAAAATTTGAGTATCGCTATTTGTATAATTTTAGACGAAGGACTTGCTATTTTAAGTAAATTTTATGGAGTATTACGCTTTCGCGAAAGCGCACTAAACCCAATTATTACTACTTTTAAATCATGAAGTTAAAATCAAAGGTTACAGCACCATTTAAGCGCAAGTCGCACGCCACAATTCCTGGTTCTATTATTTATACCGGTAACAATACGGTCGAAAAGGTAAGCGTACATCACCTCAAATACGACGAATTCAAAGCAGAAGATAGGGTTTTTGACAGTAACGAAAAGGGAACTTTACTCCCTTCTGATGAGGATATTGTAGACTGGTACGACGTAAGGGGAATGCAAGATACGAACCTTATAGAAGCCATAGGAAAAACCTATGGCATTCACCCACTTATTTTAGAGAGTATTGTGGATGTGAACCAGAGGCCACGTTTTGACGAAAATGAGAAAGGCATATTTATCACCATTAGAGCGCTCCACTTTGATAAGGAAAAACAGGAAATCTCAAAAGAACACGTAGCGATATACCTTATTAAAGGTTTGGTCATCTCTTTTCAAGAGACATCGAGCGATCTCTTTGAATCTGTGCGAGACCGCATCCTAAGCTCTAAAGGTAGAGTAAGACAGCGAGGTTCAGATTATTTAGTGTATGCGCTTCTAGATGCAATCATCGATAATTATTACATAACCCTAGATTCTTTTGAAAGCGTCATTGAACAGGTAGAAGATGACGTCATGGAAGATCATCACGAGGATATTAAAGGTGATATTCATAATCTCAAAAAGGAACTTATCGTGGTTAGAAAATCTATTGCACCATTACGTGAGGCATTGAGTCGTTTCTCAAAGACCGAAAATACGATTGTATACGAAAGCACCTTTGATTACTTGAGAAGTCTTTATGAGAATACGGTACAGATTATGGACTCGGTCGAGTCTTATCGCGATATGCTTAACAGTTTACAAGATCTTTTTATGACAGAGGTAAGTTATAAGATGAATAAGGTGATGCAGGTGCTTACCATTGTCTCCACCATCTTTATCCCACTTACGTTTGTAGCAGGGATATACGGGATGAACTTTGATCATATCCCAGAACTTCATTTTAAGAATGGATACTTTATTGCGTGGGGTTTTATGATTGTAGTAGCGCTCCTGCTGGTGTATTATTTTAAAAGAAGAAAGTGGCTATAAATATTTAAGTGAATTAATTTAAAATACGATGCTTGATTTTCTCCTATCCAGTGATGCTTTGCTTGCATTACTTACGCTTACCTTTCTTGAGATTATTCTTGGGATTGATAATATTGTGTTTATATCCATTGCGGCAAACAAGCTTCCTGAAGAACAACGCTCCAAGGCAACGAACATCGGTTTGATCCTAGCGCTCGTACAACGTGTGATCCTGCTGTTCTTTGTTTCTTTTTTGATAGCATTAAGTAAGCCTTTCTACACGATAGACACGGAGTGGTTACACGTCGGGTTAAGCTGGCAAGGCATTATTTTACTTCTAGGAGGATTGTTCTTGATTTGGAAAAGTACGTCAGAGATCCGTGAGAAAGTAGAGGCTCCCGCACACGATGAGAACGAAGTAAAAGGAAAGGTCATAAAATCCCTAGGACAAGCTATTGTTCAAATTTTAATCATTGATTTTATATTCTCTATTGACTCTATTCTGACTGCCGTTGGGATGACTAATGGTCTTTCTAGCAATAGTAACTACAACCTGGTTTTAATGATTATCGCCGTAGTGATATCCATTTTCATAATGATTGTATTTGCAAATAAGATTCGCCGCTTCATTGACGCAAACCCCAGCATACAGATACTTGGATTGTCATTCTTGATCTTGATAGGGTTTATGCTGATTACAGAAGCCGCACATCTATCACACGTTAAGTTCTTTGGCAACGAGGTGGGTGCAATTCCTAAAGGATATCTCTATTTTGCCATCGCTTTCTCTATGCTTGTAGAATTTATCAATCAGAAAGTCGCAAAAAAATCTAAGAAGGCTAAAGAAAAGTAAGCGCCAGAAAAAGCGCGTAGGCCCCAAAAAGAATAAAACCTTTATACTTCCCTATCTCTAGACGTGTCGGGATAAACGCAAGTGGCAACAAGATCACGGCAAAACCAATGAGCCAAAAGATATTTGTGCTTAAAATCACATCATCTACCACGTTTATGGGTTTTACAATCGCCGTAAGTCCAAGTACAGAAGCGATATTAAAAATATTGGACCCTATAAGATTTCCTAGTGAAATGGCTTTCTCCTTTCTTAAGGCAGCAATGATAGATGCGGCTAGCTCAGGCACACTCGTCCCTATAGCAATGACCGAAACCGATATTACGTAATCACTCACCCCTACAGATGTTGCAAGATCTTTTGCTCCGCGTACTAGAAAATCAGATCCAAAATATAATGCTGCACCCCCAATAATGAGCCAGATTATTATTTTAAAATAACTACTGTCTGCCAGTTTCTCATCTACTTCTTCGGCGATGGGGACGCGTTGCTTTCTCGCTCTCTTTATTAAGAAAAAGAGATAAATGACTAAAGCTACGATTAATCCAATACCTTCAATTTGGCTAAGTTGCTTATCGTTTGCTAGCAGAAAATACAATGCAATAGAAAAGAGCATCATCACCGGCCAGTTGAATCTATAAAAATCACGGTCTACTCCTAGGGTTGAAATAATGGCCGTAAGCCCGAGAACAAGACCAATATTTGCAATATTTGAACCTATTACATTTCCTAAGGCTATGTCCGATAGGCCATCATATGCCGCCTGTAAACTCACCAAAAGCTCTGGCGCCGAAGTAGCAAAAGAAACTACCGTAAGACCAATAACCATCTTTGAGAGGTTGAGCTTAAAGGATAATCCCACAGAGGAACGCACGAGAAATTCCCCACCCACAACGAGCAGCAAAAAACCAATTAGCACCAAGAAAATACTCATAAATAATTTTTAATAGCGAAGATATGTAATTTGGTTGGTAGTCGGTAGTTGGTAGTTGGTAGTCGGAAGTCAAAAATCTAAGAACTATTTATTTCACGTCCTTATACTTTCTAACACATCGGTTTCTGATTTTAAATTTTTTTTCTCTTTTCAAAGTTTTTCATTCCGCTTTCGCGAAAGCGTAACCTAAAAAATTAATCTTCTACAAACATCTCATTTTTGAATCCTATGAGATAGAGTTTGTTTTTGGCTCGTGTAACAGCGGTGTAGAGCCATCTTAAGTAATCACGATTCATACCTTCTGGTAAATACGGCTGCTCTATAAATATTGTATCCCATTGTCCTCCCTGAGACTTGTGGCAGGTCACGGCGTATGAGAATTTAACCTGTAAAGCATTGAAATATTTGTTTGCTTTTATCTTTTGGAAGCGTTTGTAGTTTGCTTTTTCATCTGCATAATCTTTTTGAACTTCTAGATATAAAGTATTGCTGCTCTCGTAAGGCAATGACGGCGTTTCAAGAGTGAGGACATCGAGCATTACGACAGTATCAAAAGGCTTCATTTTAGGGTAGTCTACCATTTCTACACTCACCTCAGCAAATCGGAAGCCGTACAATTCTTTGATAGCGTTGATTTCCAAAATCCTGATAATATCACCATTTGCTATAAATCCCGCATCACTTTTTGGCTCTAGCCAGAAATAATTATTCTTTACAACCATAAGATGATCTCCAGCCGAAATTTCCTCTTCCTGAAAAAGAATGCGTGACCTTATTTGCTGATTATATAGGTTTGCTCTTTTATTAGATCGTACAATTATAGCCGTCTCTTCCATACCTACGCTATCGTAAGAATCTGTGATGGCATCCATTATTTCGTGACCATCTATTAAGCGCACAATATCAGTAAAACCAGTAATGTTAAATTTAAAATCTTCGAAGAGACCATCGGCTAGAAATTCTCTTATGGTAGTAGCATTAGATAATATTCCGCTATCCTGCGCTTGTCGCATCACCTCGTCCAGAAGCATCGTTTCTACTTCTTTATTATAGTAATTTGTGAGTGTTTTTATGTCTAATGCTGGCGAAACGTCAAGTTTTACAGGAGGCAACTGCGCATCATCGCCTATAAGGAGCAGCTTACATTGATGTCCAGAATATACATATTGCATTAAATCATCCAGTAGGGAGCCGTTTTCAAACAACTTACTATCGCTAGATCTATCTGAAATCATAGAGGCTTCATCTACTATAAACAAACAATTACGATGTTTATTAAGCTGTAATGTGAATGAAACGCCACCACCACGCACTTTTTTAGGAAAATAAATTTTTCTGTGAATGGTAAAGGCTTCCTTTTTACTGTAATTGCTTATCACTTTTGCTGCTCTTCCTGTAGGAGCCATAAGTACTGCGCTCATCTGGGCTTTCCATAAATCTGTAACCAGAGTACCTATTATTGTGGTCTTACCCGTACCAGCAAAACCTTTGAGTAAAAAGACTTTATTGTAGTCCTTATCGTATAAAAAGTGACTTAACTGCTGTAAAAGGATATCCTGTTTTACCGTCGGAGTATGCGGAAAATCTGCTTTCAAGGTGCGGTAAAATGCAGGAGCGTCTTTAATCATTCGTGAGTTTTAATACGGCTAAAGATAACAAAGGAAAATTGCGGGATAATCCTTTTGTCATTAAAAAAAAATTGTAGATTTGCTAGATACGTAACTAATATTTTAAATCACCTGCGGATGAAACTTTTACTACAACTTGTACTTTGGGCAGTTATCGGTTTACTGGGATACCTTCTTTTTAACGCTGTTTATGGCGAAGTAAAGTTTAATGAAATCAAAGAAAAGCGCTACAAAGCCGCTATTGCTAATCTTAGAGACATCCGTCAAGCACAGCTTGCTCACAAAACGGTGACTGGAAAATATGAAGGGGACTTTAATAAGCTAGTTCGTTTTATTGATACAGCAGAATTTACGCTTACACAACGTCGTGACTCTACAGTACGTGATGAAGTACAGTCCAAATTGCTAGGAGTAGATATGCAAATGGATATTGTTGTTATTGATACTTTGGGAACTCGATCTGTTAAAGATTCTTTATATAAAGGTCCAAACCCAGACCGTTACAAAACGATGATTAACGTCCCTATAGAAGGCGTAAATGCTAAGTTTGAAATGCAAGCAGGTTTTATAGAGAAGAGTAATCTTCAAGTACCTGTATTTGAAGCAAAAATTGCTAAAGACGTTCTTCTTGCAGACCAGCCTAAAGATTATGTTAGTAAAGAAAAACAAGTAATCTCAGTAGATGGTGTAAATGGTACACACCTTACCCTAGGATCTATGATAGATATTAATACTAACGGTAACTGGCCTAAGAGTTACGGTGCAAATGACGAATAAACAAGAACAAACCACATATAACAGAAGTCTGTCCATCCAAGTACGCTTAGATGGACTTTCTTTTTTTACGCAAAATCTAGATTCTAATGAGATTCTTGCTGCTGAAACAATGCCTTTTACTCATAAAGTAGACGCTGCTGGATTGTTGCCCAAAATTCAATCTATCTTTGAGAAGCATAAAGCTTTACAACATTCTTTTAAAGAGGTAAATGTCATTTACGTAAATGCACTTTTTACACTTGTTCCCAGAGCTCTATTTAAGGAATCCGCACTCACCGACTACCTAAAATTTAATACAAAAATTCTTAAAACGGACTTTGTAACATACGATGAGATAGCAAATCAAGAACTGATGAATGTATACATTCCGTATGCAAATGTGAACAATTTCTTCTTTGAAAAATTTGGGAGCTTCCGCTTCTATCACGCTATTTCAAAACTTATCGAGAAAATAGGAAATCAAGGTGCTATTAATCCAGAAGGATGTCTCCATATAAATATTCATAGCACCTCTTTTGAACTTGTCATCATTCAAAATAAAAAATTAAAGCTGGCAAATGTTTTTAACTATATTACAAAAGAAGACTTTATTTACTACATCCTCTTTACCATTGAACAACTGGAACTAGATCCAGAAAAACTGGAAGTAAAGATATCTGGAGCGATAGATAAGAATGACAAACGCTACACCTTTCTTTACAAGTACATAAGAAATATATCCATAAGCACTCCCGAACACAAAAAATTAGGGCCTGAAGGTCTACTCCTAAGCACATTATTATGACACGTATCGTTTCTGGAAAATATAAAGGTAGGCGTATCTCTGCTCCTAAAAAATTGCCAACACGTCCCACGACCGATATGGCTAAGGAGGCATTATTTAACATCCTAAGGCATAATTTTCACTTTTCTTCATTGCGCGTACTTGACCTTTTTGCAGGCACCGGGAACATAAGTTACGAATTTGGCTCAAGAGGCTGTCAAGACATTACTGCGGTAGATGCCCATTATGCTTGTGTCCAGTTCATTTCAAAAACTTCGGATGAGTTTGAATTTCCTATAGTTGCAATAAAAAGTGACGTTTACAAATATTTAGAAAAAGGAGCGTCAGGAAATTACGATATTATTTTTGCAGATCCTCCTTATGAATTTAGTGAAGAACAGTTTGGCAAGATCGCGCAACTTGTTTTTGAAAATAATCTACTTTCAGCAGATGGGATGCTCATCATTGAGCATAATAAAATGACAAAATTAAATAGTTATGCAAACTATGATGAGACGCGCAGTTATGGTGGGAACGCTTTTTCCTTCTTTTCCCTTACTTTAGAGGACGATGGTGAGGACTAAACTTCAGGTTAAACCTTAAATTTTGTTTACATTTTTATAATCGGTTCATCTTAATAGGTCTTATGCAAACTCTCCTTTGCAATAACATATACACTTAATATTTACTTTTTCCGCTTTCGCGAAAGCGGAATCCCAATTATTAATACAAAAATCGCCATACCCTAAAGTACGACGATTATGATAAAGCAAGTCTATAAGCCGGATTCTGTATCACGCAAGGCGTGACTTCTATCATTTATCTGGATGCTACATTACTGCAACACTCTAGCTGCCTACCCTCCCACAACGCACGGGACGCACTTAACTGTGGGTATACTTGACATTGCACCGCATAGAGTTTACCTGGTTTCACTACAGCATTATCTGTACATACTTTCTGTTGCACTGGTCCTCTCCCAAAACGAGTTTGGGACGACGGGGATTACCCGCTATGCTTCCCTACGGTGTCCGGACTTTCCTCCAGCTCGCCCTGAGACGTGCCAGCGATAGAACGACTTGCAAAGGCAAAAATACACTAACCTTTAGATTACAGACACATTTAATTTAAGAAACGAAACTAATTTTACAAATTGAACAGGCCATCACTTACCTACATCCATTCATAACCAAAAACAATCTCGCAGGCAATGTTTCCGATTGAGATTTCTTAATTTTGAGAAAAAGAAAACTGTTATGAAGATTGTCATTTCGCCAGCAAAGTCGCTCAACTTTGAGTCAGATTTACCTACAGCTAGAGGTACCCAGCCCAAATTTTTAGAACAAGCCGAAATACTCAATAAAAATCTCTCTCGCAAAACAAAAAAGGAAATAGGTGAATTAATGTCCATTTCTGAAAAGCTAGCAGATTTAAATTACCAACGCTACAACGACTTCGAAGTTCCTTTTACAAAAAGCAACGCGAGGCCAGCGATGTACACCTTTGATGGAGATGTGTACACAGGACTAGATGCATACACGATTCCAACAGAGAAACTGGATAAGCTACAAGATTCATTGCGTATTCTCTCAGGTCTGTACGGTATTTTACGACCTCTTGATTTAATGCAAGCCTATCGCCTAGAGATGGGGACCAAACTTAAAATCCAACGTAATGAGAATCTATATGAATTCTGGGGGGATACACTTACAGAAGCGTTAAATAAAGAAATGGAGGAAGGCGAGCTTTTTATTAATCTTGCGAGCAACGAGTATTTTAAGGTGCTACAGCCTAAAAAACTTAAAGTCCCAGTTATCACTCCTGTCTTTAAAGATTTTAAAAACGGAAAACTCAAAATTATATCCTTCTTTGCAAAGAAAGCTAGAGGATTAATGGTGCGGTACATTATAGATAAAGATGTGAAAACCATTGAAGACCTTAAAGGCTTCAATTATGAAGACTACGGATTTAGTGAGGAGCACTCTAATCTTGATAAGAATGAACTAGTTTTTATACGATAAATATTGAGCTTTTTCCATCATATCCATCCTTATCCACCTTTTAATCTTGAGAAAGCAACAAAGCTTATTGTAGGTACATTGCCTCCACCGAGATTTACAACGGGAGAATTAAAAAAGGGTGATGTAAACTTCTGCTATGGGAGTATTGATGGGCAATTGTGGCCTATACTCAATCAGCTATTTGACCTGCAATTAGATTTTGAGGATACTCGCAAAGCAATAGATCAACGTAAGGATTTTTTAAAATCGAGGGGAATTGGTGTGTGCGATATTGTTGCCTCATCACGGAGAGATAAAATAGATGCCTCAGACATCGGGATGCAAGCGGTGGAGCTGCGTAATCTTTTAGGATATCTCGAGAAACACACTCAGATAGATACATTGCTTTTTACAGGTGGCAATAGTAAAAATGGACCAGAATATTTTTTTAGAAAACATATCAAACCACTCGGCATAAAACTAAAAACCTTATCAAACGAAGTACCCAGACAATATTCTTTTGAGTGGAAAGGGCGGACGATTAATACGGTTTCTCTCACCGCTCCATCTGGAGCGGCAAATCGTGCTGTGGGGAGCATTGCGCTTTACAAAGATCTTAAGGCAAAGGATCCCTCGTTTACGACCATCGATTTTAGAGCAATGCAGTACAAACCTTTCTTTTAAGACAGCGCTTAAAACATCTCATGCTTTCAGATTTCCAGTCTCTTTGTATCTTCACAACTCTATCTCAATTTTATGAAAAACATTCTTTACATAGCCATTTGCATACTTGCACTAGGTTGTAATCAAAATAGCACCGCTCCCTCTGATATCGATTTTACAACCACTTTTGAAAAAAGTGAGGGTACTAAAACGCCCACGTATGACGAAGTAATTTCCTTTTACAAAGATCTGGATAATGCCTATCCTTCCATAAAAACCTATGAAGTAGGAACTACGGACATCGGGCAACCATTAACGTTAGTCACTTTTAATCCCAATCGCTCTTTTGACAGCGAGTTTGCAGAAGATATGGATGTACGCCGTATTTTAATCAATAATGGAATCCACCCCGGTGAGTCAGACGGTATAGATGCCACGATGATGCTTATGCGCGACCTCGCAAATGGAACTATCGCAACTCCTGAGAATACTTGGATAGGTGCCATTGCAGTATATAATATAGGTGGGGCACTTAACAGAAACAGTACAACAAGAACAAATCAAAACGGACCCGAGGAATACGGTTTTCGTGGTAACGCTCGCAACTATGACCTAAACCGTGATTTCATCAAGAGAGATACGAAAAACGCTCAAGCCTTTGCCGAAGTTTTTCACCTCGTCACTCCAGACGTTTTCATAGATAACCACGTGAGCAACGGCGCGGATTACCAGTATGTACTCACTCACCTTTTTACACAACACAATAAATTGGGAGGCGCTCTAGGTGAATATCTAAACCAAGATTTTCGCCCACAAGTTGAGGCCAGTTTGAAGGCCAAAGACTGGGAAATCACACCCTACGTAAATGTCTTCAACAGTACGCCGGAGCAAGGATTCTCACAGTTTATGGATTCACCCAGATATTCCACCGGCTACACGTCGCTGTGGAACACGCTGGGCCTAATGGTAGAAACCCATATGCTCAAACCCTACAAACCTCGGGTAGAGGGCACTTACGAACTGATGAAAAGCGTCATAGAAATCACCGAAAAAGAAGGCTCTAGGATTAAGAATTTAAGGGAGGATGCTTTTAACGCTTTCGCGAAAGCGGAAACCTACCCTATCCAATATGCCATAGACAGCACCCGCATTTCAACTTTAGAATTTTTGGGGTATGAAGGCGCAATGCAACTTAGTGAAGTGACAGGAATGCAACGCCTAAAGTATGACACCGATAAGCCGTTTACTAAAAATGTCACCTACTACGACTACTTTAAACCAACGAAAGAAGTCACCATTCCAAAGGCCTATTTCATCCCGCGAGGATACAGAGATATTGCGCTGATTTTAAAGGAAAATGACATCCGTTTTGACCAACTGAAACAGGACACCACATTTACTGCCGAAGTGTACCACATAGCAAGTTACGATACCCGCCGAAGTCCCTACGAAGGACATTATGCCCATTATAATACTGAGGTTAGAAAAAGTAATGAGGAGGTAACCATAAAAAAAGGAGGTTACGTAGTATCGTTAGAAGACAACAAGCAAGGATTGCGGTACCTGCTAGAAACGCTAGAGCCAGAAGCGGTGGACAGTTTCTTTAACTGGAATTATTTTGATACCATCTTACAACAAAAAGAAGGTTTCTCTCCTTATGTTTGGGAAAACAAAGCCTTAGAGTTTTTGAACAACAACCCTGAGATAAAAGCTGAATTTGAAGCAAAAAAAGAAGAAGACTCTCAGTTTGCTCAAAATTGGTACGCACAATTAGACTGGATTCACAAGCAATCCCCTTATTACGAGAAGGCACATCTACGCTACCCTATCGTTAGGATGCTTCGTTAAGTATACTTTAGGGAATAGTAGTTTTATGTTTTCGTAGGATTTGTTTAAAGCTTTTTGTGATTTTTGGAAATTAAGCCATTTTGCTTTTTTTATGCCTTCCTTCTTTTGGGGTAAAAGTTCATTAGTCGAGCTAGTATGCATCTCATACCAAAATGTTTCCTTAAGACGAAATTTTCCATTGCGCTTAAAAACGTGATAGGTGATTTCTAGCGGTTTTGTGATTTTTAAACCTTCAACACCAGTTTCTTCTTGGACTTCTCGCAGGGCGCATTCTTCTATATCTTCTCCCTTTTCTATTTTACCTTTAGGCAAATCCCAACGTCCATTACGGTGAATGAATAATATTTCTTTATTGTCATTATAAACAAGCCCCCCTCCAGCTACGACTAGTTTCATTTTCTTTTTGAGGTGTGCCAATAATTTCTCCTCATTACGATGATAAAGATTAATGTAGAGTTGCTCTCCGTCATATATTTTTTTTATCAACTTCTTGAGCTTAACCGATTTAATAGGAATCGATTTATATTTCTTTCCTATATCCTTTTCGGTTGTGAGTATAATAGGAATATCATTCACAAAAACTTTATACATTTGCAGTATGATTTTAGACAAAGAAACGGCAAAAAAAACTGCCGAACTTTTACTGCAAATTAACGCAATAAAATTACAACCACAAGCACCTTTTACTTGGGCATCGGGATGGAAATCTCCTATTTATTGCGATAACCGCATCACACTCTCTTATCCAGCAATTAGAAATTTCCTGCATCAAGAGATGGCAAAGCAGATAGAACGCGTGTACGGGAAACCAGACGCCATTGTAGGAGTAGCAACTGGAGCTATAGGAATTGGGATGCTAGTAGCAGATTATCTAAACTTACCCTTTGCCTACGTACGCCCAGAGCCAAAAAAGCACGGACGTAAAAATCAAATCGAAGGTCACTTAGAACCTGGAAGTTCTGTTGTAGTCATAGAGGATCTCATAAGTACAGGAAAAAGTAGTCTTATGGCGGTTGAAGCGCTAAAAGCCGAAGGAGCGCATGTAAAGGGGATGCTGGCTATATTTACGTACGGTTTTGAGACAGCTTCAGAGAATTTTGAAAAAGCGGCTATACAACTACATACACTTAGCGATTATTCGCACTTGTTAGAACAAGCGGCAGATACTAATTATATTACAACTCAAGAACAAGAAGCTCTACAATCGTGGCGTAGTGACCCAGCAAACTGGGGGCAATAAACCTTTTAACACCAACTCAATGAATTTAGAAAGTCCAATAAAAACAGTTAACGCATCTCCAGAAAAGGTTTACAACTTCCTAATGGATATCGGTAATTTTGAAAAATTAATGCCAGAGGATACTAAGTTTGAAAAGATAAGCGACGAGCGTTTTCTATTTGCACTTAAAGGTATGCCAGAAATCGTTCTAGATCTCAAGGAAGGAACTCCTTACTCAGAAGTAGTATTGGGAGCAGCAAGTGATAAACTTGCGTTTACCCTAACTGCAGATATCAATGAGATAGATGAAGATGAAACTGAGGTGCAACTACTCTTTGAAGGTACATTTAATGCAATGATGCGTATGATGATTAAAGGTCCCATCACAAAGTTTATTGCAACATTATCAGATAATATGGATAGGATAGAATAATATATCAATTCCATAAAAGTATACTGAACCCCGAAATCTAATTCGGGGTTCATTGTTTAAAGGCAATCAAAACAGTATTTTTATCTTAAAATATAAAACAATGGCAGACATACAGCAACTAGAGGCATTTGTCACACAAGTACGCAGGGACATCTTGCGCCAAGTACATAAAGTAAATTCAGGACACCCTGGGGGTTCATTAGGATGCGCAGAGTTTTTTGTCGCCCTATATCAGGAAGTTATGGAGCGTAGAGATGGATTTGATATGGACGGTATTGAAGAAGACCTTTTCTTTCTTTCTAACGGTCACATATCTCCCGTTTTTTATAGTGTTTTAGCTCGTTCTGGATACTTCCCAGTAGAAGAGCTCAATACATTTAGACTGCTCAACTCAAGACTTCAGGGACACCCTACTACGCATGAAGGTTTACCAGGAATACGAATCGCTTCTGGCTCTCTAGGTCAAGGGCTTAGTGTTGCCATAGGTGCCGCACAGGCAAAAAAGCTTAATAAAGATAAGCACACGGTTTTTGCTCTGATGGGTGACGGTGAACTTCAAGAGGGTCAGAACTGGGAGGCAATTATGTATGCTGCTGCAAACCAAGTAGATAATCTTATAGCCACAGTAGATCTTAATGGACAGCAGATAGACGGAAGTACAGATAAGGTTTTGGATTTAGGAAATGTACGTGCAAAGTTTGAAGCCTTTGGCTGGACGGTATTGGATATAGAAGATGGCAATAACCTTTCGGCTATTATCAATGGACTGAAAAAGGCAAAATCACTTTCTGGTAATGGAAAACCTGTTTGTATCCTCCTTCACACCGTGATGGGAAATGGTGTAGATTTTATGATGCACACCCACGCCTGGCACGGGAAAGCGCCTAACGATGAGCAACTAGCAGATGGCTTATCTCAAAACCCAGAAACTTTAGGAGACTACTAAAAGGTTTACGCTTTCGCGAAAGCGTAAATATCACAAAAAATTTAAGTAACGTACTAATATTTAAGATTGATATGAAGAAAATTACTTTAGTAGCTTTATTTCTGTTCTCGCTTGTTACCCATAGTCAAAATAATATGTATTCTTTTGATTACGTGGTGGATTATGAAATTCCAAACCGAGAAAAGCAAACCACAGATACCGTAAAAGTTGCATTTCATAAAGAAGGCAAATATCTCTGGAGTAATTCTGATTTTATTGCCAAAAGCTTAGGGCAGGGCTTTCTCTCAAATAATCCTAAGGTGGAAAATTCATTAACTTCAAATATTGTATTTGAGTTAGAAACTGGAGATTTAATTGTAGGATTAGAAAATGATGACACTGCCATGATGATGAAATTAAATGCTGGACAATTCTTGAAGCAAGATAATCTAGCAAAGATGGACGATATAGCACTCAAAGTAATTTCTACCGGACAGACGAATGTGGTTATGGGCAGCGAATACCCTATTTATGAAATTTATCCCTCCAATAATCCAGGTAGCTCTATGTTAATGACAATAGATGATTCTAAGGATATAAACTCCACAGCAATATTTCAATACATTGTAGAGATGGTCGCCGGAAAGAAATTAAATAAACCTCTGACTAAAGATCTACCTAAAGGGCTTATTATAAAGGTAGAACAAAATGGAAATCAATTACTTTCTGCCATCAGAATAAACGAGGAGAAAAAAACAATACACTACGATTACTATTTAGGAGAAAAGTTATGAAAACATACGAAAATACAGGAAGTAAAGATACACGCTCGGGTTTCGGGGCAGGACTGACGGAATTAGGTAGAACAAATGAACATGTTGTTGCGCTTTGTGCAGATCTTATAGGCTCACTAAAAATGCAACAGTTCATCGATGAAAATCCAGAACGATTCTTCCAAATAGGTATCGCCGAAGCAAATATGATGGGCATCGCGGCAGGTCTTACAATTGGAGGAAAAATACCCTTCACAGGAACCTTTGCAAATTTTTCTACAGGTCGTGTTTATGATCAAATAAGACAATCTATTGCCTACTCGGGCAAGAATGTGAAGATCTGTGCCTCACACGCTGGACTCACTCTAGGTGAAGATGGGGCAACGCACCAGATTCTTGAAGATATCGGGTTAATGAAGATGTTGCCAGGAATGACCGTAATTAATACTTGTGATTATAATCAAACGAAGGCTGCCACTATTGCCATTGCAGACCATAAAGGGCCAGTTTACTTGCGTTTTGGACGTCCAGTTGTGCCCAACTTCACACCAGCAGATCAGAAATTTGAAATAGGAAAAGCAGTACAATTGCAAGAAGGAAATGACGTCACTATCGTAGCTACAGGACATTTAGTCTGGGAAGCGCTAGAAGCGGCTAAAACTTTAAATGAAAAAGGCATCAGTGCAGATGTTATTGACATTCACACTATAAAACCTCTTGACAAAGAAGCCATTCTCAAATCTGTTAAGAAAACAGGTTGTATTGTCACTGCCGAAGAGCATAACTATTTAGGTGGTCTAGGAGAAAGCGTGGCTCGTGAACTATCACTAGAACATCCTACGCCACAAGAATTTGTGGCAACACAAGATACCTTTGGAGAAAGTGGAACTCCTGCCCAGCTTATGGAAAAATACGGACTTAATGCTGATGCTATTGTAAAAGCAGCACAAAAAGTTGTAAAAAGGAAATAAAGACACCCTAACATACGTTTTTTAGAAACATAAGGCAGAATATTGAAACATTCTGCCTTTTTATTTGTCATTAATCAAGTATTAGGTAATGGAGCCTAGTATTAAAAAACAAACAATTATGAAAATTTTCATTGTGACCGTAATGCTCTTATCAGGCATCACGGCTTTCGGACAGAATTCATCCTTTGGTATTAAAGGAGGTCTTAATTATGGGGCCACGGGAGACTTAACGACTTTTTCTATTTTTGGAGATGGTAAAATAGATAGCGAAAACAAGGCCGGGTATCATTTTGGAATATTTGGAAAGATCGAATTTTCCGGTATTTTTCTTCAGCCAGAACTTGTTTACACTAAATTAAACTCAGGTTTTGAAGACAACGATCTCGACGCACGATATGACATCCGTAAGATTGATCTTCCCGTTCTAGTTGGTATTCATATTTTAGGGCCTCTTAATATAAAAGCAGGTCCGTCCCTACAATACATACTTGATGATGAATTTGAAGCAAATACTGATTCCTTTGATCTCGAAGATCCAGAAAATGATGTTACCGTGGGTTATCAGATAGGCGCAGGCCTAGATTTAGGTAAACTAGAAATTGATCTAAGATATGAGGGGGCTTTCCAAGAGAATGAAGTTGTGTCAAGTACAGAAGTACAAGATGCAGGTTTTAGAATCGATACTAGACCAAAACAATGGATCATCAGTTTATCTTATAAATTTGGCAATTAAGTTTTGATTATTATTCAATTAAAAAGGGCTCTTCAAATGAAGAGCCCTTTTTTTATTTTTTACGCTTTCGCGAAAGCATAAGAATCAACTATCTGCATCCAGATAATCCGGAATCCCATCACCGTCCGAATCAAAGTAAATGATGGCTCCTGTATTGGAATTTGTTCTAAGCTCACTTGCCGTAGGGCGACCGTCACCATCGTCGTCCGTATCCAGATGATCTGGCGTTCCATCGCCATCTGTATCCTTGTAAGAATCAAATACTTCTACTTCCTCTCCATCCACAATACGCACTACAAAATTAACTTCCAACCTCGTGATAACGTTATCATTATCATCATCTGAATCTCTAAAATTAAATGCTAGATCTCCATCTGTATTATCTGCATCTTCGTCATCGTCAAAAAGGAAGCCGTTGTTATTTATATCTTCATCTATGGAAATAATTCCATCTTGATCATGGTCTGTTTCGATTGAAAAAAAGTGATCAAAAGTAAAAATAAGGGGTGAATATAGTGGAATATTAGAATTTGGTGGTGCATTGAAGTAAGCGAGACCGCTAGGAATAAATATAGCACCTATTTCAAAATTATTATCAAAAGATGGAGTCCCATCTGAACTTATGGAAAAACCACTTGTTGACTTAGACCCCGCAATTCCGTTTGTAAACCCTTCAATACCTTGAGTTAAATCAAACCAAGTAGGTTGGGGTGCGCTATCAAAGATCGTAACTTGTCTGTCTATAACACCATCTCCATTCTCATCTTGAACACCATCATCTGTTACTTGATCATTATCATTATCCGCATCTTCTGCATCTATTATACCATCCCCATCAGAATCTTGTGCGCTACTATTTTCATCAGCGTCTGCATCTGCGTAGTCCTTAATTCCATCCTCGTCACCATCGGCAAAACGACCTAAATTAGAACCTCTATATTTTATAAAAACAGAGTCTGCGATTGTGGGAACATGTAGTGTTTCGCCTTCGGTACCCACAGTTTGTCCTTCTCTTGCCGTAAGGATATAAAGTGTTTGGTCTGTATCAAAACGATTGATGGTCTTTGATGTAACTTGATCAATCATAGGAATCTTATCCGAATTATCACCTTCAATTTTCTCAAATCGTATTTGGAAATCAAATCCTGCTGGCGGGTTTTCGAATTCCTCATAGTTATAAAAATATGTTTCTAGAAACATTCTTATTCTTGCATCGTCAGTAGCAGCTTGTTCTCCACGATCACGCGGTGGGACAGAAACAATACCGTCATCGTCATCGTCATTTCGACAAGAAAAACAAAGTATAGTAAGCAATAGTAGGCTTAGTGCAAATCTAATTTTCATCATTATAGTTTAGAGCGCGCAAGATACAATTTTGATGTATTTTTGCGACGTTGTATATACAGATTAACGCACTTTTAAGTTATTTTATATGAGAGTTGATAAATATTTGTGGTGTATTCGTTATTTTAAGACAAGAACAGTTGCGACTACAGCCGTAAAAAAAGGTCAAATTCGTGTAAATGGAGATGTAGTCAAACCTTCTAGAGATGTCTTTCAACAAGATAAAATTACTGTGCGTAAAAATCAAGTAGATTACGAGATCATTGTGCTGGATTTACCAGAAAGTAGACTGGGCGCGAAGCTTGTAGATATTTATAGGAAAGATGTTACCCCAAAAGAGAATTTAGAAAAACTAGATTTACTCAAATATTCAAAGGACTATTATCGAAAGAGAGGTACGGGCAGACCCACAAAAAAGGACCGCCGTGACATAGATGATGTTTACTCTCAAGATAGTTTTTTTATAGATGATGAGGAATAGTTTAAAAATTAGAAGGAAATGAAAGTCAAACTTGAAAAAATACTCGACAATAAGGCAATTGAGCACAAGACAAGGCGCATAGCTTATCAAATTTATGAAAGTAATGTTTCTGAAGATGAAGTAATTCTAGCTGGAATTGCAGATAATGGATATAAGTTTGCTCAACGCCTCTCTCATATGTTATCAGAAATTGCTCCTTTTACAACTGTCCTTTGTAAAGTAAGTATGGATAAGAAAGAACCTCTGGGAACCGTATCTACAAGTCTTAATTCCTCGGAGTATCAAAACAAGTCTGTAATCCTTATAGATGACGTCTTAAATTCGGGTACGACTTTAATATATGGTGTTAAACATTTTTTAGAAGTACCGCTCAAACAATTTAAAACTGCTGTCCTAATCAATAGAAATCACAAGAAGTTTCCTGTAAAAGCTGATTTTAAAGGCATCTCTCTTAGCACATCCCTTCACGAGTCTGTGAGAGTGACGTTCAGGAAAGGTAATGATATGGCAATTTTAGAATAAAATACTGATAATTTTATTTATAGTTTCTTCTTCAGACTCACTCCCAATCTTCAGTATGATTTCTGCCTGATTATAAAAATAACTACGTTCAAAAAGGTGTTTTCTCACATAATCCTCCAAAGCTTCGTAAGTGTCTATCGTGGCGACTAGGGGTCTATTGTTATTATTATCCCAGAGTCGACGTGCAAGAGCTTTATAGGAAACGTTGAGATATATTGTTTTTACCTTTGCCCTTTGTAATCGGTCCATATTGTTTCCGTAGCAAGGTGTTCCACCTCCTAAAGCAATTACACGACCTCCTTCTTTTTCTAATAGAAGTTCTTCTAAATACTTCATTTCTATTTTTCTGAAGTATATCTCGCCTTTAGTTTTGAATAGTTTAGGAATAGACATCCCTTCATTTTCTTCAATGAAATCATCAAAGTCTACAAACGAACGATCCATTTTATCTGCAAGCAAACGACCTATTGTCGATTTACCAGACCCCATGTACCCAATTAAATAAATATCCATCATATATAAATTACTGAAAACAAAGGTATTCCTTACGCTCAAGAAAAAGATTATTTTTTTTTCAAAAAAGGCTTGGCATAAAACATTTAATGCTCGTATATTTGCACCCGCATTCAGGCAATGACCTGGTAGCTCAGTTGGCAGAGCATCTCCCTTTTAAGGAGAGGGTCCCGGGTTCGAGCCCCGGCCAGGTCACTAAAAGTCGCGCATTATGTGCGACTTTTTACTTTTTGATTTTTTTTTCTACCCGGGTGCTGAAATTGGTAGACAGGCACGGTTGAGGGCCGTGTGCACTAGTTGCGTGTGGGTTCAAGTCCCATTCCGGGTACCAAAAAAAACCCCGTAAACGTCTTGTATACGGGGTTTTCTTATTTACCACACCTATCTTTAAACTAGATTGATCCCGTAGGACACTAGCTCAAACAAGAATATCCTTAAAACATAAAATTCCTATCTCATAAAATGAGGATAGGATTGCTTGTAACATACCAATACAGCACTAAAACTTAACTTTGCAAAATGAACTTTTATTGCAATACCACATCACTATACTTTGCAGTAATAGTAATTACATTTCCAGTACTTCTAGATTTATGAAATCCGTTTACCATTTCAGTTGAACCATTTTTTATAGATTTAGTTTCCAACTGACTCGGTAATAAAAAATCATTATGCTCTCCACTGTAGCTAAAATTAAATGCAGTCTGTGGCAATTTTAATGCGAGATCACTATTCTCCAGAATGATTGTAAGCGAGCCAAAATCATCACTCACATTGGGAATAGATAATTTTCCAAAAGACCCAGAAATCATTCCAGAACCTGTAAGTCTTGTAATATTTACATCGCTCGAGTTGGAGGTAAGTGCAATATCGCCAGCAGTGGCGATATTGCAATCTTTTACGTGACTTGCTTTAAGGGATCCTCCATTCCAGTTACCTATGGCAATTGGGCTATAGGAAACGTCAATATCAGTTTTATTACCGCTTAAGGTAAGCGCAGTAAAATTGCCGTGAGATACGTTTGCTTTAGCATTGTAAACCTCTGCCATTTTTACTTTACCATAGCGCACATTAAGATCAAGTTCTGCTTTTTTAGGCATCTTTATTTTGATAATCCGCTTTACATTACGTGTGCTTTTACGGTCATTGTCCGTATCATAAGAGAAACTAAAACCCTTACTTTTATTACCATTTTCATCTATGTTTTCTCTAGTTTCCCAATCGGCTTCGTGCTCTTCTGCCCATTTTTCCATTTTCTTACCAAAGTTTTCACCCCATTCTTCCATGTCTTTTCCGAAGCTTTCTCCCCATTTCTCCATAGATTTTCCAAAATTTTCTCCAAAAGCTTCTCCCCACTTCTCCATAGACTTTCCGAATTCTTCACCCCACTCTTCCATATCCTCACCAAATTTTTCTCCCCAGTCCTCCATCTTATCTAACCAGTTGTCAACCTCGCGTACCGTAACTTTTGTGCCATACTTTTTATTGAGCATCGCAACATAACCTTTCTTATCCTTTTCATATTTATCACTATCAAAGGTCATAGAACCTCCACTTTTAAAAGGCCATCTCGGAATTCCAGAAATACCCTCTAAGTTAAGTGCCCATTGTTCGGAATTTTCATCTATCTCCTTTTCCCACTTCTCCATTGCTTTGTCAAAATCTGGCCCAAAACTCTTATCCATTTCCTTTTCCCATCGCTTGATATAAGCTTTACCCTCTTTTCTGTATGCCTCGTGGTCAAATTTTACTTTGCCCATTTCTTCATAATATTCCTTAGGCAATTTTGCTCCCGTAAAACTTTCTAAAAAAGGACCTACAAGGCCTTCCATTACGGGCTCAACGATGCTTAGTGATTGTCCTATGATACCTCCTAAGTCAATTTCGAGATTATCTAATTCGTCTAGATCATAGACTTTTGCATCCTTAAAACCATTACGACTTGAGATACGCACATTATTGCTGTTACCCGAGACATTAAGATCCCATTCTCGTACCGCATCTGCCGCTCCTTCTCCTTCGATGTAAGCCTCTACTGAAACTTCGTTCTTGTTCCAAGTCTCAAAAATTACGTCTGCATATCGGGTATCTACATCAATTTCGACATCGCTATTTACATTAAAACGTTCGTTTAGTTTTTCCTTTTTGGCTTGTGCCACGGCATTTCCTGAGATCACAAATAATGCGATGAGAAATAATCCTTTATAAAATATTGTTTTCATTTTTTTAGACTGTTTGGACGGCGTTTGCTTGGTCAGCTTCTGCCTTTAGTTCTTTTAATTTTGCTTTTAACTTGATCATTAATGCTACTCGCAATTGCAAGTTTTCGATTAACGCGTTTACCATTTCCTCACTCACACCGCTTTCTGTAATTTCTAGGTTGAGTCGCTTGTATTCCTTATCCAGGGATGCGAGTTGTTTCAGGAAGGCATCTACCAGTTCCTTGTTATCATCTGTAATTTCCAGACGTGACAACTCGCTGTTTACACTTGCAAGATACTTTTGCTCAATGAGCTTAAAATCTGGTGAGATATTACTGAGTAATACTTCTTTTTCGGCAGCAGGTTGTTCTGTTTTGGTTTCTACAAATTGTGTTTCTGAGTCCGCTTTCGCGAAAGCGGAATTCCACACCATCCACACCACACCACCTGCAATTACAAATACCGCAGCAATTTTCATCCAGAGATATATCCCTCCTTTTGCCGAAGAATCTGTCTCTTGGGCAGATACTGGAAGCTCCTTTTCTAGTCTAGCAGTAAATCTTGCCGCGTGCCCCTCACGCAACTTTACATCAGACTTCTGGCCTTCCTTCTTGAGTAGCTCTCTAATATCCTGTGCCATAATTATTTACTTTTAATTGTTGTTGTAGTTTCTTTTTTCCCCGGTGCACCAAGGTTCTAGAAGCTACTTCTGTAATATTCAATATTTCTGCAATTTCCTGATGGTCGTATCCCTCGATTAAGAACAGCATTAAGGGATATTCGTACTTTTCTGGTAGTGCAGCGATGGTTTTCTTAATGTGCTCCACAGTCACATTATCGTCTATGCTCCAATCCTGAGGATCGTCATCTACCTTACCCATAACTTCTTCGTTAAGTGGGATGATAGTGGCACGCTTTGCTTTAATCATATCGAGGCTTTTATTAATTACGATACGTTTGAGCCAAGCCCCAAAAGTGACTTCTCCCGTAAACTGGTGCAACTTCGAAAAAGCATTTATAAAGCCCTCGTGCATCGCCTCTTCTGCTTCATAAGCATCTTTCAAAAATCGAAAGGCCACATAATACATGCCGTCGCAGTATTTGTTGTATAGCTGCAGCTGTGCCTTTCGGTCATTGCGTTTACATTGTTCTATAATGTCTGTGGTTAGCAAAATTTTTGATTGGTTTGGTTGCTGTTCTACTTAAATACGAAGGTAAAAAACGAATGTTGCAGAAATTTTTAATTTTTTCTAATTAGTGTAGGAAATCCTAGAACTATTAACAAGCTGTTGTGAGATCATCATTTTAAGGTATACTAAATTTACGCCAGTAAATACTATGAGACACCTTGATTTAGCATATGAAAAACTAAGCGACCTGCTAGACGAGCTCTACTGGGCTAAGCTCAGGTACGGACTAGCTAACGAGAAGCTATCCGGAAAGCCCTATTGTAAATTACTTAAAAGGATTTTACAGAGACATGAAGAAACAGCAATACATCTCATTGCTATTTTGCAAAAATCCAAGAAGACCTATGAGCCTTTTGACATTCCAGACACATATACAGATCAAGAGTGGGCCGAGATATTAAAGAGTGATAATTATGAGAGATCTATTTTAAAGTTTTGCCTCAAACAGGATAAGGTTGTGCTCAAACAAATGACTGCTTTAATAGATGATGGATGGCTACCTACTCCATTTTTAAGCACCTTAGTGGCTGCCGAATTCCAATTAAAACAATCACGGAAAGACTTAAAAAAAGTAAGAAAAAATCTCAAAGAGGATCCAAATAAGAAAAGTTCTAAATCTTTTTTTAAAAAACTGAGATTGAAGTTTTGACTTAAATCTGTTTGTCTCTAAAAATTAAACTATTAACAATTCCTTTGCTATCATTCATAGATTACTACACTATTTTAGCATTGACCATACCTAACATCATTATATGAAACATCTCGAACTCTCCTATGAAAAACTCAATGACTTACTAGATGAGTGCTTTTGGGCAGAGCGTCGGTATTATAACGCGGCTGAGGATATTCAAAAAACAGAGTGGAAACGCTTTTTAGGGAATCAAAGTGTGAACCGCAATAGATTTTGCAACCATATCATTACAGCGCTAGATCAAGAGGAACAGGAGGTAGACCGCCTAGATGTCATTAAGGGATTCCCAAATAGAGACTGGCACGAGGTAAAAGCGGCTCTTGTAAATCCTCAGGCAGATCACTTAATTGAGGAATGTATAAAACAAGATAATGTAGTCTTAGAGTTAATTGCTATTATTCTGAATGATGGCTGGCTACCTACACATATCTTAGAGATTATGGTACCTATGGAGTTTCAGATCAAGCAATCGCACATAGATCTGGAAACATTGCGACTCAAAATTCAAAAAGAAGCCACGGTTTCTCAAACTCAAATATTAGAGAATTCTAACCCTTCTGATAATATGGGGAGTGACTAATAGGTTATTCCTATTCTCTATATTTGAGCGATAAAGGTTATTTTAGTGCTCTAGCAATTATAACTTGAGCGATAAGCAAAACGAAAATACCACTTCTAAGGGCATCAATCCTTCTTTTCAATCTCGTAAAACGAGAAAAGGTCAAGTTGATGCGATTTCACTTTTTCACAAACTACGTCAAGGTAGTCACACTAGTCTTTCTAGAGCCATCACGCTCGTAGAAAGCACCACTTTTGTAGACCAACAAAACGCACAAGAACTCATAAAATTATGCCTTCCACACGCAGGCAATTCTATGCGTATAGGGATTACTGGAGTCCCTGGGGTTGGTAAAAGCACCTTTATAGAAGCTTTAGGGTCATATCTCACAAATAAAAACCACAAAGTGGCTGTTCTCGCCGTAGACCCGTCAAGTTCAGTTTCTCGTGGGAGCATTCTAGGTGATAAAACGAGGATGTCTCGACTTTCTCAAGATACAAATGCTTTCATAAGACCCTCGGCGAGTGGAGATTCATTGGGTGGTGTCGCTCGTAAAACCCGGGAAGCTATTATTCTCTGTGAGGCCGCTGGTTTTGACACAATTCTCATAGAAACCGTGGGTGTAGGCCAGAGCGAGACCATTGTTCACTCTATGGTAGATTTCTTTTTACTACTTAAATTGGCAGGGGCTGGCGACGAACTTCAAGGCATAAAAAGAGGAATTATCGAGATGGCAGATGCAATAGTAATCAATAAGGCTGATGGCGAGAATGTGAAAGCTGCTGGGGTTGCTAAGACCGCTTTCGCGAAAGCGTTACACTTATATCCTCCTAAGTCAAGCAACTGGCAACCTAAGGTCATTACTTGTAGCGCCCTGAAAGAAACTGGCGTAAAAGAAACGTGGCAATTAATTGAATCCTACTTTCGACAAACTAAAAAGTCTGGTCACTTCACCGAAAAACGAGCAGGGCAAAATAAATTTTGGCTATTGCAGACTATTGAAAATCAACTTAAGGATGATTTCTATAATAATGATTCTGTAAAAAGAGAACTTCCTGAAATTTTAGAAAAAGTAGCGCAAGGAAAACTTTCTCCTTTTCAAGCTGCCAGCGATTTATTAAAGATTCAATGAGTAACCGAAAGCTTATATTTCTTGAGTACATATTGCTGTAATTTATATGCACTAAAACCTAAAATACTTCCTACTATCATTCCAGAAAGCACATCACCAGGGTAATGGACTCCAAGGTAAATCCTGCTATAACCTATAACTGCCGCCCAAAAAAGAAGCCCGAATACAAGAAAACGATAGCGTGATTGTAGCGTGAGCCCAGCAAAAACTGCTATCGCCATACTACTCGTTGCGTGACCAGAGAAATAACCATAACGACCACATCGCTCTGCTATAAAACGCATTGAGGCCTTAAAAGCTTCTTCTTGACAGGGTCGAGGTCGCATAACACTATGCTTGAAGAGATAAGAAATCTGGTCTGTCGCAGTAATAAGTACCGCTACAACTAATACGGTAAGTAATGTTCCTTTTGCCCCATACTTTTTAAACATTAAAAATAATAATACAGCATATAGCGGAATCGAACTTAGTTTATTTGTAATGAATAACCAGATAGGATCCCAAGTAGTATTACCTAAGCCGTTAAGGAAAAGAAAAAGTTCCTGATCGTAGCCTATTAATGTCTCCATATGAGCTTAGTCTTCATCGTATTTTGCAATCTCGGCATCATACCAGGCTGTAGCTTCTTTTATGGCGTTTTCTGTTTCTGTAGCGAGTTCGTCTTTGTCCTGACTATCGAATTCTTCTAACCACTCAATCTCATCCTTAGTCAGATCAATAATGAATCGCGGGAATGCAGTATGAATTACAAAAATAGCGTCTTGAAATTCTGAATTATCGCCTAAAAGAAATTTGGGTATCGTCATAACTTAAACTTTTTACAGTAAGGATATGGAAAAGCTTTCCATCAATAATGCAAATGTATTATAAATAGTCCATAGCCCCAGCAGGAATGCGTTTTCAAACTCATTCATTTTAGTTTTAAATAAATTATCTTTAATGCGCTTATTTACAACACTATGAATCCCAAAGAATATCATTTTAAATTACCACGAACGAAGACACCAAAAAACATTACAATCCCAGAAGTCTGGTATCCTGGAGTTCAACAGATGTGGGAAAAATCTACCTCTAAAAGAATATACAACCCAATTTTTGGAATTAAAGCCGTAGTGATACACGCCACAGCTGGTCACTCTTCTGACGGCGCAATGTCTGTAATGCGCAACGGCCGTGCAAGCTGGCATTGGCTAGTACCCGATGAAAATGAAGAAGCACACGAAAACCTCGTATGGGCTTGTGCTCCAGAAACATTAACCGCCTGGCACGTACGCAATAGTATATCTCATCCGGATGTAAATCAGGGTAAGAACAAAACTAACCATTGGTCCTTAGGGATTGAGATAGTAAACAGTCAAGTACAGGATCCATTTTCAGACTGGCAAGTAAAAATTACCGCAGATATCGTAAAATATTGTTGGGCAAAGTATCCTAATCTTGAACACGTGCTCTCACATGCAATGCTAGATCCTTCAAGAAGGACTGACCCAGGTATATTATTTCCGTGGGAAGAGTTTAAGGCGCAAGTTCTTGACTCAAATTTTGAAGATATGCTCGTTTTTCAAGATGATGTAGAAGCAAAGAGCAAGGAAATTTCAGAACTTACGTTTGAGGATTTGCATTTTACAGACTTGTGCTCCTAAAATAAAAAAGCCTCAATCGTTGATTGAGGCATTAAGAATTATGATGAATAGAACTCTATAATTCCTCTAATGTAACAGTTACATTTTCAGTAATCACGTGGCACAAATCCTCAGTTTCGGTAACGATAACAGATTCGATAACGGTCTGATAACCATCTCGTTCAATAACAAGGGAATACGTACCAGCTCTCTCTGCAAGACCTCTAAATACTCCGGTAGATGACTCTTGGAGTTGCTCCATAAAACTTCCCTCAGTTGCATTAATTGTTACTCCGTCTAATGGCTGGCTGGTCATTGCGTCTAGAACGGTCACAACGACTCCATCACGCACCTCTGTGGTACAAGTCGCTACTTCTTCAGCTCCTCCATCATCATCGTCTCCACAAGAAATGAAAAATAATAGCATTATGGGTAATAAGAGATATTTCATAGTTTTTCTAAATTTTAGTTACGAATATAACGATAAATGGTGATGTGGAATTGTACGCTTTCGCGAAAGCGTAAAAACTCTACAGATTATCCAGCTGGTTACTGCTCTTATCATCACTTATGGTCCAGAAAAATCCGACAAAGAAAAACTGGTCTGCTCCGGGCAGTAGAGCACGTCTGTCAAAATTCCCATTTGCATTAGGCGTATTACTATATTGATAGCCATTAACATTTTGAAACGCCAAAACATTGTTTATAGAAGCATAAATAATTTTTTGTTGAGATAATAAATAAGCCCAGTTAAGGCTTAGGCTATTAAATGATTTCGTTTGTTCTTGTAAAAATCCTGGAGTATTAGGATTGGTATAACTGCGTCCTGACCCGTACTGATAGCTCAGCCCAACTTGAGATTTCCAGTCCTCAATAAAATATTTTCCCACTATCGAAACATTGTGCTCATTTGCAAAGGGAGCTCTCGCTCTTGTCGGGTAATTCAGGTATTGACGCTCGCTATCCAGATAGGAGTAACTTACCCAATAATCCATATTCTTTATACTCGTATTATCGCGCCAAAAGATGTCAACTCCTTGTGCATAACCATCTCCATCATTACCATAATTGCTTTCAAAGCCTGGCATTTCTGTGTCAAAAGTGACGAGAGAATTATAGTCCTTGCGATATCCCTCTGCTCTAAAAATACGACCATTATCATTGTATTGATAGTTGAGTATATAATGTTTGGTTTGCTGTGGTTCAAAATTGGTCGAGAATTTTAAATACTCAGAAACTGGGTTTTGATAAAAATCGCCATAAGCGAGCGACAGCTGACTCTTCTTGCCCGTTTTGTAAGCTACCGAAGCTCGAGACGAAACCGTAAAGTCATCCATCACGTCCGTATATTCTCCACGTACCCCAATTTTAAGAGCGAGTTTTTTTGAAAAAATGATGTCGCTCTCTGCAAATAGTCCAGAAATGTTACTTTCATAACCGTAACTATCATCAATAGATACGTCGCCAAACGCTCCTTGAAAATCCTCATTAAAGTCAGTGTAAAAATGCTCTGCGCCAAAGGCTAATTTGAGTCTACTGCTGAAACGTTTCTTGAATTTTGCCTTAAAATGAAATGAATTTTCTGTGTCGTCTATTTCGTTAGACAGTACATCTATTTTATTATTGGCCAGGGTATAGCTCGCGCCAGTATTAATGCTCCAAGTGTCTCCCAACATTCCTGTGTAACTCGTATTGAGGTACAGATTCTTATTGTTAAGTTTAAAATCTACGCCTTCGGGGATGTTAATATCTTCCTGTGTAAGTTCAAAATTTGTTGCATCTACAGCAGTATAAAATTTAAATAATCCGTTTGCTGTGCGATAGCGATACACAGCCTCTCCGGCAATTGCCTCAAAAGGTTTTTCCCAATCATTACGTCCTGGATATAGGGCTATATATGGAGCCAGATTAATATAGGAAGTGCTTAAACTGAGTGAGCTTTTTTCCCATTTCTTGGTATGCCCTACTCCGCCACCCACGCTCATAATAGAAATATCTGTCTTGTTTTGGTCTGGCTCATCTATGGTATTGAGTAACAATACGCTGGAGAGTGCCTGTCCATACTCCGCACTATAACCACCCGTAGAAAAAGTAATCCCGTCAAAAAGAAAAGGAGAATACCGCCCACGCGTGGGAATATTATTCGTTGTAGGTGTGTACGGTGTAAAGACACGGATGCCGTCTATAAAAATCTGCGTCTCATTTGCATCTCCACCACGCACAAATAGACGACCATCCTCTGCCACCGTAGTAGTTCCAGGTAATGTTTGTAGCGCCCCGACAAAATCTCCCAGCGCACTAGCTGTTGTAACAACATCTAGCGGTTTCAGGACCGAAATTTTACTGTTATCACTAGCTTCAAAAGTCCCTGCCGAAAGTACTACTGCATCCAGACTATTTACATCTTCTCGCAAGGCTATAGTCATATTCTTCATCGTTGTCACATCTGCCGTATACACGTATGTTTCAAATGATATAAAAGATACTGTGAGCGTTTGGCTTCCGCTTTCAGACGTTTTAAAGCTAAAAGTCCCATTCACTTCAGAAGAAACGCCATCGTATGTGCCGTCCAGAAAAATGTTAGCACCTAAAATTGGATTTCCTTTGTTATCGGTAACGGTTCCAGAAATCTCTGTTTGGGCTTGTGTGGTTAAACAAAACAGAAAGAAAATGTATAAATATGCTCTCATAAATATGATTTTGATTGATTGTGAGGTAAAAATGAGGCGTTTTACGCTTTCGCGAAAGCAAACAAAACCCAATTGTTGAATCTTTACGCCCAACTGTAATTTCATCATAATTTGTACATTTAGAATATGGATAAAGCCGAAAAACTAGAAGCCTACTACAAAAAAGAAAGTCCATTTAAAGAGGGCCTCAAACGTATACGCCAGATTCTGAACGAGACTGAACTTAAGGAAGACTGGAAATGGAGTTTCCCTTGCTATACTGTAAATGAGAAAAATGTCATCGGGGTAGGAAGTTTTAAAAATCACTTTGGGATTTGGTTTTTTCAAGGGTCCTTTCTAAAAGACAAAGAAGGAATACTGCGCAATGCACAAGAAGGAAAGACAAAAGCCTTGCGCTCCTTGCACTACGAATCCCCATCCGACATAGATCCTTCCATAATCAGAGCTTACGTTTTGGAAGCCATTGCAAACAGTCACGCAGGTAAAGAAATAAAACCTACAAGAGCCAAAAAAGTAACAGCAATACCAGAAGAATTAAAGCACGCATTTAAAAATGACAAAGTGCTAGGCAATGCCTTTAAAGAGCTTACTCCCGGAAAGCAACGGGAATATGCAACGCATATAGGAGGCGCAAAACAGGAAGCCACCAGATTAAGACGACTAGAGAAATGCATCCCAATGATAATGAGCGGAAAAGGATTGAACGATAAATACAAGAATTGCTAAAACTAAAGATATGGCAGAACCTAAAACAAAGAAAAACGACGCTTCCGTTGAAGATTTCCTCAATGCCATAGACCATTCCGGAAAAAGAGAGGATAGTTTTGAAATATTAAGATTGATGGAAGAAATTACCGGAGTAGCTCCTAAAATGTGGGGAGGAAGTATTGTTGGTTTTGACGAATATCATTACAAATACGCGAGTGGTCGCGAGGGTGACTGGCCCATCGTTGGTTTCTCTCCGCGTAAACAAAATATAAGCCTATACATTATGCCCGGATTCTCACGGTTTCAAGATTTACTACCAAAACTTGGGAAGCACAAAACCAGTAAAGCCTGCCTCTATATTAATAAACTCGCAGATGTAAACAACGAAGTGTTAAGTCAAATAATATTAAAATCAGTAGCTTATATGAGGGAGAAATATCACTAAAAGCCTCCTTGTTAAAATTTACTATTTGTATCGTTTCCCGTGTTTGATCACCATATCCACATCTTGCAATAGGCTTATATAGCGCAGTACATCACCTTTAACGGCAATGATATCTGCATATTTTCCAGGAGTGATTGTTCCAACTTCATCTGCTTTACCCATCCAGAGTGACGGCCAGTAGGTCGCCCCTCTAATCGCATACATCGGGTCCATACCAAACTCATTTACCCACACATCCAGCTCGTTCCAAGTAGACTGGCTGTGAAATTTCATAGGAATACCGCTATCTGTGCCTACAAGTAATACAACTCCTGCATCTCTTAATTGCTTTATTTTACGTTCGAGAGTAGGCTTTCTCACAGGTGTCAGTTGGAAGTACGGTAATCTATCTGGATGTTCAATACTTTTTTTAATATCTACAATAACAGAATCCGGTAATCCTCTATGCCAAGAGTCCCCATCCAGTTTTTCCTTGTTATCACGTGTATATTCGTAATTATATAGCCCCTCTACTGTAGGACACCAATATAAAGGTCCTTTATTCATTTGAGCCGTGCGCTCCCTAATCATTTCCATTATATCCTCGGGATACTCTGGAGCAGACGATAATCCCGTGTGCTCAAAACAGTCTACATCTGCCAGAAGTCCGCGTCTGATTTCTTCTGGGCGATGACCGTGAGCCACTACTTTAAGATTATGTTTATGCGCCTCATCTACAATTGCCTTGAGTTCCTCCATGGTCATCTGGTCTTGATCTATGAGTTTAATACAGTCTACGCCAGCTTTGGCGAGTTTCCTTATCTTTTTACGTCCATCCTCTGGGCCAGCAACTCCCCATCTAAAAGCTTCGGTGCCAGGGTAAGGTTTATGTTGTATAAATGGTCCTGAAACATATAAAGTAGCTCCTGGTTTTTCGCCATTATTTATAGCATCTCGCACAGCAATGCTCTCTTCTAGTGGTGCTCCCAAATCTCTTGCGCTAGTAACTCCTGCCATTAATAGTTGCTCTGCAGATGATGGCATAATTACATCTTCCAGTAATGGCGGGTACTCTCTATCCCAATATGCGTAATCTGCATGACCATTTATCATCGTGTGCACATGCATATCCCAAAGTCCAGGAAGCACGCTCATACCCTCTGTAGAGATTATTTTTGCATCCTTAGGAATGTCGACTTCTCCCATCGTTCCTGTTGCGATAATTTTTTCTCCTTTAATTATGACTACGCTGTTTTTAATAGGTGCTCCTCCATAACCGTCTATTAGGGTACCACCTACAAGAGCAGTAATGGTATCATTTTGAGCAAAAATAGTTCCCGTAAGAAAAATAAATAGGACGCAGAGTAATGAGTAACGTTTTATCATGGCAAGCAAATGGTGTTGATTAATAACTAAATATAATCAATCTATTTTTTAACAAACCACTATATACTCAATGATCCTTTATAATTTATTATTGGGCAGTATGGCAAGTCACTAAGTGACCGCGCTATACGTTCATACGCTTCGGTGGCCTTCACTACGTTTAGGCAACCTGCAGGGTATCCACTCCTATCGCTCTCGCACGATTATAGTATTTTATGAATTAAGAGACTTCTTTAATGCTTCCTTTTTGGATTTTTGGTTCGTTTAAATTTCAGTAAAACAATAATGCCAATAAATCAAATAGACATATTATATATCCAGACAACTTTTCGCGAAAGCGGAATCACAACACTTCTCACGTTTCCTTATCTTTGTATAAGAACTTTAAGATAATAATGATGAATAATATCCCAAGTGTTGACCTCGCAGACTTTCTGAGTGATGATCCTGCTCGTAAAGCAAAATTTGTTCAGGAAATAGGATCTGCATACGAAGACATAGGATTTGTATCGCTCAAGAATCATTTTCTGGGTGATAATCTTGTGGATAGCCTATACGACGAAGTAAAATCCTTTTTTGCACTTCCGCTGGAAACGAAGTCTAAATATGAAATAGAAGGTGGTGGTGGCCAGCGTGGTTATATTTCTTTTGGTAAAGAACACGCAAAGGGAAAAAAGGAAGGAGATTTAAAGGAGTTCTGGCATTTTGGCCAAGAGCCAGACGAGGATGCAAACCTTCCCGAAGCATATCCAGAAAACGTTCAAGTTAAAGAACTTAAGCATTTTAATGAGACCGGAATGGAGGCCTATCGTATGCTCGAGAAAACGGGGATTTACGTTTTAAGGGCACTAGCCCTGTACATAGGCCTTGATGAATTTTACTTTGATCATTGGGCAAATAATGGAAATAGTATCCTGCGCCCCATACACTACCCACCTATTACCGAAGAGCCCAAAGGTGCCGTGCGCGCAGGTGCTCACGGAGATATTAATTTAATAACATTATTAATGGGAGCCTCTGCTGGAGGATTACAAGTATTACGTAAAGATGGTGAGTGGATAGACGCTATCCCTAACGAGGACGAACTTGTGATTAATGTAGGTGATATGCTGGAACGCCATACTAATAATAAATTGCGCTCTACCATACATCGGGTTGTAAATCCACCTAAGGATCAATGGGACACGCCACGATACTCGATACCATTCTTTATGCACCCGCGTAGTGATATGAAGTTAAACTGTCTGGAGGAATGCATAGATGCAGAGCATCCTAAAGCGTTTGAAGATATCACAGCCGGAGAATTCTTGCACCAGAGATTAGTGGAGATTGGGTTGATAAAGAAGTAAGTTCACACAAAACTGAATGAAACACCCTAATCCTTATAGAGCACTAAACATAAGTTGGGGATGGATGATATTGCTCTTTATTGTGTTTCCTGTGATAGGAATGATTCTTCAGTTTGTGATATTATTTATATCGCTATATCAGGATGTAATTATTAATTTTCCGATTGTCGCACTACCATTTTTTATTCTATTTGGTGTTTTCTTTTGGTGGCATTGGGTAGTCTCAACACGACTAAATGAAAAATTGTTAATGAGCAAGAGCTTAGATTCTATTTGGTATAAAAGAGCATTTTACGTTTGTCTTTTTTCGATGATCTTACTATTTATATCCTCTTTTGCATTTGATATTTTTTTACTTATTGACCCATATATTGGTGGTCTAGCAAACTCTATATTATCCGTTTTTTTATTTTTTCTTATGCTAGCGACATTTGCTAGTTATATCTACACCGTATATTTTACAAGCGAGGTCTTGAGCAAGCTACTTGAAGGTAAACCTAAGAAATCTGGCTTTCTGTATAATGTACCATACTTTATGAAAGTCTGGGTTTTCCCAATGGGTATACCACTCATAAATGAGGAATTAAGAAAATTATAAATGACAATTTTGTACATTGACTTATGGACTTAAAAGACCAACTTAAAAATCTTTTCCCCGAACATACTCCCGAGGAAACTCCTACTGAGGAACTTGCAAAGGAAGATACCCTCTGGATTCAAAACGACCCGCTTATTTGCAAATATGAAAAGCGTAAAGGCAAGCCTATTACAATTATAGAGGGCTATACCGGAGAAACTTCTGACTTTAAAATTCTTGCCAAAGAAATTAAAGTCCTCTTAGGCGTAGGTGGTAGTTTTAAAAACGAGAGCATTATCATACAAGGCGATTACCGTGATCGTATTATGAATTTCCTAAAAGACAAAGGTTTTAAAACAAAACGCGTAGGTGGATAATCGCACCCTACACATCGTAAATGGGGATAGCCTAGGCCGTAAACTGCAAACACTCCAGTATGCTGGAGATTACGTGACTTGGCGCGAAATGCTCTGTGAAGGTCCCACCACTACCAATCTTCTCAACAAACGTTTTACGGATAAGCGCAAACAATTTCTAGAAGAGACCTATAGTATTCCACCAGATAATTATGAGCATTCTTTTGTATCGCAATTGGAATTGCTTCAAAATGCAAAGAAATATGACGAAATCATACTCTGGTTCGAGTACGACCTCTTCTGTCATCTTAATATGATGGCGTGCTTACGCTTCCTGAAAAAACTAAAACGAAAAGAGAAAATTACATTAGTATGTAGTGGTCGTGTTTCAGGCTCAAATGAACTTTTGGGGCTTTCAGAACTGAGCGACGCGCAGTTGAAAAAACACTACGAAGAGCGTGTAGAACTGACAGAAAGCGACCTTGATCTCGCCCATTTAGTCTGGTCCTACTACTCGAAGGGTCGGGTGCGTAGACTCAAACCTAAAATTGCAAAAAAATCAAACTTTAAATATTTATCTAGTTGTCTCCGAGCACATAAAGAACGCTTTCCAGATAGTGTAACAGGCTTGAACACACTAGAAACAACAATTCTCAAACTCATTAAAAAGGAGCGCATCGTAAGTAGGAATCAGTTGTGTGGATATGCTTTGCAACATCAGGGTTACTATGGTTTTGGCGATATGCAATTGTTCAGGATCATCGATAAAATGGAACGTTTTTATGATAAGCAAGACGGTGTATTTAAGCTTAACAATAAGGGGGAACAAGCTATTAATGGCACAGATAATTTCTTCAAAACGATGGAAGATGATATGCGATTTGGGGGAAATGATAAATATGGATATGTTTATGATGCCACAAAAAATAAACTCATCCGAAGACGACGATAATGATGACCATCGCACCCTCAGAACTTATACTTAATCCTAATGGAAGTGTATATCACTTGCACTTGCAACCCGAAGACATTGCCACGACCATCATCACCGTAGGAGATCCGGACCGTGTAGATTCGGTTACGAAGCATTTTGATAACATACGATTTACAACCCAAAAACGCGAATTCAAAACCAGCACAGGAACCTACAAAGGCAAGGAAATCACCGTGATCTCAACAGGAATTGGTACAGATAATATCGACATTGTACTCAATGAACTCGATGCGCTGGTTAATATTGATTTACAAACTCGAACGATTAAGGAAAAGCACACCAGCCTAGATATCATCCGCATTGGTACAAGTGGCGCAATACAAGAAGATATATCGATAGATAGCTTTTTGATTAGTAGGTATGCTATTGGACTCGATGCGCTACTTTACTTTTACGACAGCAAGCACGTGCAACATCCCGAAATTCAAGAAGCTTTCATAAAGCAAATGGATTGGTCTTCGGACAAAAGTGCTCCTTATGTGGTGAGTTGTGATAGTTCGCTTGCACTTAAGTTTACTTCTGATGAGTTGATTGAGGGATTTACGGCGACAAACATCGGTTTTTATGGTCCTCAGGGACGGAAACTTCGGTTAAAAACTAGTGATGCAATGATGAATAGGAAGATGGGTGAATTCCGCTTTCGCGAAAGCGGAAAAAATATTCGCATCACAAATTTAGAAATGGAAACATCAGGCATCTACGGACTTGCCAAACTCTTAGGCCATCGCGCCGTTTCTTTAAACGCAATTCTTGCAAACAGAGCCACGATGAAATTTAGCTCCTCACCTACTCAGACAACCGAAAAATTAATTGCCTTTGCGCTGAATAAAATCGTACAAGATTAGTTTAACAAAAGCTTAATTTAAAGGTAGTGGGGCTTTTGTAGATTTGACGCAAAAGCCCGATAATGATCAAACTGGACGATACAAATTACAGACATAGAGACCTTAACTGGCTCTCGTTTAATGAACGTGTCCTTCAAGAAGCTGAGGATGTCGAGCACAACCCAGTTTACGAAAGGCTAAAGTTTCTTGCCATCTATTCCACAAATCTCGACGAGTTTTTTCGTGTGCGTGTCTCGCAGTTAAGACAGTTAAAGCGTGTCAAAAAAAGTGTGCGCAAACAACTGTCACTCGAGCCCAATAAAATTGTAAAGGAAATTAAAAAAACCGTTCAGGAACAGCAGGAGCGCTTTGGCGACATTTTTAGAAAGCAAATCATTCCTGAACTTAAGGAAAATCATATTCATCTGCTTACCTCAAAGGATTATAACGAGGCACAAAAAGAAGAAATTGACGCATATTTTAAATCCCATATTAAGGAACACCTAGAAGTACGGACAGTAGCGACGGATACTGACGAGAGTATTTTTCTAGAAAATCAGTCCTTGTATTTCTGTGTACGTTTTAAAGACGATAAACAAATCGGTTTTGTAAATATTCCGTCAGACAAGATAGAAAGATTCATTACGCTTGCGCAAAATAATGAAGAGCACTACATCACGTTTATAGACGATATCATCCATACCAGAATAAAGGAGCTTTTCCCCGATCAAACTGTCAGAGCTATACACGAGATAAAAATGTCTCGAGATGCAGAACTATATCTAGATGACGAGATGGATGGCATACTAGCAGATAAGATTTATGCCTCTCTAAAGCAACGTCATCAGGGACAACCTACACGCTTACTTTATGATGCCTCTATGTCACCAGAAGATGTGAAGAGTTTACGCAAACTGCTTAATGTAGGAAAAGTAGATATGATGCCTGGTGGGCGTTACCATAACTTTAATGACTTTTTTAGCTTTCCAGACCCATCAGGTAATGCAGATTTGCATTTTAAAAAGCAGACAACTATTCATCACAAAGCGTTAGAGGATTCTGAAGATTATTTTAAAACCATTAGAGAAAAAGATCAGCTGGTGCACTTTCCTTTTATGACCTTTAATTATGTGGAACGATTTGTAGCACAAGCTTCTACCGACCTAGAGGTGACAGATATTAAAATATCGCTGTATCGCGTCGCAGACGAATCCCCGCTCACTACAGCCCTACTCAAAGCGCTGGAGAACGGAAAGAAGGTACTCATATTTATTGAAGCCAAAGCCCGTTTTGACGAAAAGAACAACATTACCTGGGGAAGAAAATTTGAGGAGAAAGGTGCAAAAGTTATTTACAGTTATCCGCGTATAAAAGTGCATTCTAAAATTCTACTTATTCGTAGGCTTGAAGATGGTAAAAAACGTAACTACGTTTACATAGGCACCGGAAATTTTAATGCCAAAACTTCAAAAATTTACAGCGACCACGGCCTGTTTTCGGCAAATAAGAAGATTGGGAAAGAGCTCAACCGGGTTTTTAGAGTGCTGGACGGAGAGCTTATTGTGCCTCGCAACAAGCACTTACTTGTTTCTCCATTTACCACACGTCGCACGTTTGAGAGAATGATTAACGAAGAAATAGACCACGCTAGACAAGGTAAAAGGGCCGAAATCCGAATCAAAATGAATAGTCTCGAAGATAAAGAGATGATACGATTGCTTTACAAAGCGAGTCAAGAAGGCGTAAAAATTAGAATGCTAGTACGCGGTTTTACCTCGCTCGTTCCTGGCGTAAAAGGCTTGAGTGAGAACATATATATGACTAGCGTACTAGATAGATATTTAGAACACGGTCGCATTTATCATTTTCATAATGATGGTGATGAGAAGCTATACATAGGCTCTGCAGACTGGATGACCCGTAATCTAGACAGAAGAATTGAAGTTCTTGTTCCTATCATAGACAAGGATTGCAAGAACGAACTCAAAGCGATTCTGGACATTCAGATAAATGATAACTGTAAAGCGCGTATACAGAATGCGAAGGAGGATAACACTTTCGTGAAAAGGGATACAGACGCAGTAAAAATTCGCTCACAATATGCTATTTTTGACTTTTTAAAAGAACAGCATACTTAATGACAACAATACGTGTAGGAGGCGTTCCAGAACATTTTAATTTACCTTGGCATCTTGCCATTGAAGATGGAATGTTTGAAGCGCAAGGAATCAACTTAGAGTGGACAGAATTTCCTGAAGGTACGGGAGCGATGAACAAAGCATTGCGCAATCGAGAAATTGATATGGCCGTTATCCTTACTGGCGGTGTTATAAAAGATATTGCCCACGGAAATCCATCTAAGATCTTACAAGTTTTTGTTTCCTCTCCTTTACAATGGGGCGTTCACGTAGGTGCAAAAAGTAATTTCCAATCTATAGATGAACTAGAAAATACAACCTGCGCCATAAGTCGTTATGGCTCTGGTTCGCACGTAATGGCCTATGTGCAAGCCAGACAGAGAGGTTGGGATACAACGAAGTTAAAATTTGAAGTTGTAAACACATTAGAAGGAGCCATTAAAGCGCTGACTGATGGTACCGCAGATTATTTTATGTGGGAACACTTTACCACAAAACCTGTGGTAGATGCTGGAATTTTTAGGAGACTAGGAGACTTCCCCACGCCGTGGAGTTGTTTTGCGGTTGCATCCCACGACGAGATTATCGCTCAATACCCGAATGAACTTAAAGAAATACTGGATATAGTAAACATCGTGACCGAAGATTTCAAGAAAATCCCGTCCATAGACCGCACGCTCGCACATCGTTATGAGCAAAAACTAGAAGACATTCAGAAATGGTTAGGGATGACAACTTGGTCTCAACAACAGATTTCTAACGACGAAATTGAACGTGTTCAAAGCAGATTATTAGATTTAGATATGATTGATAACAAGCTGGAACCTAGAGAATACAAGGCCTCAATAAAATAATTAATTTTTTTTAAGTTTTTACGCAACCTTTTAGAATCTTGAGTATCTACATAGTAGAAACCAATCAAAACTCTATGACCACTTTCCTTATCATCATCGGTTGTTTGCTTGTGCTTAATTTTGCATTGCTCACTTTTAGCTGTAATAAAAGTACAGAACCAGAGGAAGGAGAAGAATAGAATTTTATCGATTTATACACTACAAAACGGCCCTGAAGCTTAATTCAAATTTTCGGGGTCGTTTTTTTATGCTCTTACCAAACTATCTCATCTTCCCCCATCCCTCGCAACATTCCGTTTGTCTGACTAAAATGCTCGTTACCGAACCAGTAGCCACGGTTTGCACTTAATGGTGATGGATGCCCCGATTCTAAGATTTGGTGCTTTGTTTTATCAATTTTTGCTCCTTTCTTTTTTGCATATCCACCCCAAAGGAGGAAAATAATATTTTCACGCTTTCGCGAAAGCGTACTTATCACCGCATCCGTAAACTTTTCCCAACCTTTACCCTGATGAGAACCAGCCTGGTGAGCTCTCACGGTCAAAGTGGCATTGAGCAATAGTACACCCTGCTTAGCCCATCGCTCTAGATTTCCAGATTCTGGATACGGCTGTTCCAAGTCGCGTTCTATTTCCTTAAAAATATTGATAAGCGATGGAGGATGTGGGATTCCGTCTCTTACCGAAAAACATAAACCATTTGCCTGACCCACGTTATGATAAGGGTCTTGACCGATAATGACCACTTTCACCTCATCAAAAGGACAATGATCAAATGCCGAAAAAATCTCCTTCCCTGGCGGAAAACAACGATGCTCCGTATACTCTTGCTTCACAAAATCGATGAGATTTTTAAAGTATTCTTTTTCAAATTCTTCGGCGAGTTGGGCTTTCCAGCTGGGGTGTATATTTACATCCATTATGCGTATTTTTGTGAGAGAAACGGGCGTTTGTAAGCCACTTTCAAAGCTAAAAAGAAAAAGAAAACGACGGGGTAAGAACCGTTAACATTTTCGCGAAAGCGGAACCCATATGATTAAAATCAATCCAAAGTCACTTCAAGATTTAGAATTCGATACCGTTTGCTCCCAACTTTCAGAACGTTGCGTGACCGAAATGGGAAAGGAAAAAGCACTAGCTATTGTTCCGTATACAACGTATGATAAAGCCATTTTTGGGCTCCATCAAACGAGTGAATACAGCAGTTCCTACCTGCACGACACCACGATTCCCAATCACGGGTTTGACGCTGTGCACCACGAGCTCAAAATGCTTGACATAGAAGATAGCGTGCTAGAGAAAGGGAGTTTTAAGAAACTTTCTAGCCTATCTGAAACCGTAAATATTCACTTAAAGTTTTTTAACAAGTTTAATGAGCGTTATCCCACACTTCATAATACAGTCCGACACACGCAACTTACTACGGCAATTGTTGACGCTGTAAATGCTGTGATAGATAAATATGGAGAAGTGCGCGATGATGCTTCGCCACAATTGCAGGTGATGCGACGGTCTATCAATCAGGTAAAGGGGCGGATTAACTCGAGTTTTGCAAGTGCTTTGGGACAATATGCAGGTTACGGTTATCTGGATGACATTAGAGAGTCTGTGGTGGAGAATGTACGTGTGCTTGCTGTGACGGCAATGCATCGCCGAAAGGTGAAAGGCTCCATAATGGGAAGCTCAAAGACTGGAAGCATCACTTACATCCAGCCAGAAGCCACAATGCAGGCGCAACGGGAACTAAATAACTTAATTTTTGAAGAAGATGAGGAAGTAAAGCGTATTCTTAAAGCACTTACGAATGCGATGCGACCTTACATCGAGTTGTTTAAAGAATATCAGGAATTGCTGAGTACCATCGATGTCATTTCGGCCAAGGCAAAATACGGACAGTCTATGAATGGTGTGCTTCCTAAAATTACTACGGACAGAGAACTGTCTCTTAAAGAGGCATACCACCCACTCTTGTATTTAAGCAATAAGCGTAAGGGTGAAAAAACGTATCCGCAGGATATAAAGCTAGATAAAGAAAGTAGGATCATTGTTATTTCTGGACCTAATGCAGGTGGAAAAAGTATTACTCTTAAAACCGTAGGATTGCTCCAAGTTATGTTACAGTGTGGTATGCTTATTCCCGTGCACGAGTATACGAGAATGTGCCTTTTTGATAAAATCCTAACCGACATAGGTGACAATCAGAGTATAGAAAACCACTTGAGTACGTATAGCTATAGGCTCAAGAATATGAATTATTTCCTGCGTAAGTGTGATGACAAGACCTTAATTCTCATAGACGAATTTGGTACAGGGTCAGACCCAGAGCTGGGTGGCGCGCTGGCGGAGACCTTTCTGGAAGTCTTCCACGAGAAGGAATGTTTTGGCATCGTGACCACGCACTACGCAAATCTCAAAATGATGGCAAATGAGACGCCAGAGATTGTAAATGCAAATATGCTTTTTGACGCGAGGACGCTCAAACCACTTTTTAAACTCCATATGGGAGAGGCTGGAAGCTCGTTTACCTTTGAAGTGGCTCAAAAAAATGGCATCCCCTACTCGCTTATAAACCGCTCTAAGAAAAAGGTGGAGCGAGGTAAAATACGTTTTGATAAAAGCATTGCAAACTTGCAAAAGGAGCGTAGCAAACTGGCAAAAACTACAAGTACGCTTAAAGCGAAAGAGCAAGAAGCATCTAAACAAGAGGAACAGCTCAAGGACATTAATGCCAAAATCCAACAAAAACTGGAGAGCTACCAAGAATTGTACGACAGTAATCAAAGACTTATTTATTTAGGAACTAAAATAGACAGCGCCAGCGAGAAGTTTTATCGTGACAAGAAAAAACGCGAGTTAATGGCCGAACTCTTTAAAATCGTCCAGATAGAAAACTCCAAACGCAAAAAACAAAGCGTCAAACAAGCCAAAGCCGAAAAGGCAAAAAAAGTAGTCGCCAAAAAAGAAGCCGAAAAGCACGTAGAAAAAATACGAGAGAAGAAGAAAGAGGCAAAAAAAGTTGCACCTGTAGAAGTGAAACCAAAACCTACTCTTAAGGTAGGCGACCAAGTGCGTATGGAAGACGGCCGTGCCGTGGGAACCATAGACTCAATGGAAAAAGGAAAAGCGATTGTAAATTATGGTATGTTTACCACAAGCGTTGCTGTGGATAGACTGGAGCTTGTAAAAAGTAAGAAGAAATAGATAATCATAATGTGATAACCTCAATCATAACTTGTCTATAATAAATGAAAAGAGTTTTTGCCATATTGTTTTGCATTCTGAATAGCGTAGTCGGACTAGCGCAACAGTACGAAGTCACCAAATCAATTGAAAATGATTCAGTTTACTTTGACTTAATTAGTCTACGCGAGACTCCTCTTTGGTGGCAAATAAGTACAATAGACAGCCTGAATGTAACCTCTAATTTCATCTCCTATGGAAAATTACATTCTAAAGACACCGTGTTTTCTCTAGTCAAAATACCTCAACAGGAAACAATAGACACCATAAATCTGCAAATATCTGATTTTCTAGATTTTAAATTAAGAGGCGCAGACCCTAAGGCTCAACACGAAGTGTCTTACCCTTACAAAATACCTTATAGTAGTACCTCCAAATTTGAAGTAATACAGACGTTTAAACAAAGTTTTAGTCACGATAAACCTACCTCATTTTACGCGGTAGATTTTGCGTTACCCATTAGGACACCCATTACTGCTTCGCGTGATGGTGTTGTTATACAAACAGAAGACTCTTTTAAGGAAGCTGGAGGGCGTGAGCTCTTTGATAGTGCAAACTATATTTATATCCTCCACGAAGATGGTACGTTTGCACAATATCTTCACCTCGATTATAAAGGAGTGATTGTAAAACAAAATGATATTGTCAAAGCAGGTCAACACATAGGATATTCTGGGCATACTGGATTTTCAACAAGACCTCATTTGCATTTTGTGGTAAAAAACGGTTTAGGTATTTCGCAAGAATTTCGGTTTAGCGGATATAGGAAATGGTTAAAAACTGGAAAAAGGTATAAAGGTCAAGGAGATCCGAATTTAGATTAATTGCGCCCTAACAACCAGTTCCCGATCCCACATTGCAAACATCGATTTGGATCGCAATAATTAGCCTTTAACTCAATAAGCGCTTGAGTTTCTTGAGCATTTGTGGCTTTAGGTCGCAACGTGTTGAATTTCTTAATAATCGTATTTTGCTCTGGTTTTATAGATTGAATCATTTCCAGAATGAGCTCGTTTTCATCCTTGCCTTGATGTTGTGCGTAGTAAAACCGCAAAGGAATAATTGTGTTAATGATGATAAGGTCAATAAATGATTTTGTAAGCTTCTTTGCTCTCTTCTTCTGCTGTGTTCCAAATGAGAAATGCGTGTCAAAGTAGGGCGATGCTTGAACTGCAAACAGCTCATAAATTTCCTTCACCGATGAAGTGGTCATTAGTTTCTGGAACAGATAGCTATGAGTGAAATACAACTGAGCCAATTGTGACAATCTTATGGTCGGAAAATTATCAGGTCTCAGTTTAAAAAATTGAACGGGCATTACTCCGCCGTTATTGAGATTGTGTTTATGCTTTAGAAACTCATATTCGGTTTCTAACTGTAAGGCGTAGGAGTCTGTTGTGTCTTCGGGAAGCAGTCCACCCAATCCAAAAAGTAATGCTTCCAGACGGAAAGGCTCATTTGCACATTTTCTCACGATGGAAAAATTTAAACTTTGAGCAATGCTCTCAAAGGAGGCGCCGTTTACTTTGGTGCCAAAATTGCGCGCAAGCATTGTAAAAAGCGTGGCCTCCCAATCATTATTTAAAGATTCTAAAATAGTTTTAATATGCTCTGTTTTCCTGCTGAGTCTTTCAAAATAGAGTCGTTCTAGCCAATTTTCTTGAGTATATGAAGGAACTTGAGCAAGATCTTCCTCGCAGTTAATCCATTTTGACTTTTGGTTTGCAAAAAGTTCTTGATAGTTATGTAGCGCTTCTTTGGAAACAAAATGTTTCAATTCTAATGTGGGAATGGGCGTGTTGTCCTTTCGGAAAACGTCCACATCGTGCTCCCAGACCACGTGCAGGATAACATTTTCATAGGCTGGGTCTTCCTCGTGACGGTGGGCATACCAGTCTGATGATTTCAAGTGTATTTCTACGTTTCCAGCCCATAGCTGGTCTGCGATATGCAGTTTTGCGTTAAAGAAATCGGGGCCAGCGAGGGTGTTGTGATGACCTACTTGTACGAGGGTGATGGGGAGATTTGAGGTAGTGTGCGCTTTCGCGAAAGCGTACTTCTTAAACTTCCATACGTAATGTAAAAAATCTTCTTGCAATTTTTAACCGTGAGCTTGTGAAAGACTAAGGTAGAAGATTTTTTGTGATATGATAAACCAGTAAAGAAAAAACCTGTCGGATCTGTGAGACCTAACAGGCTTGTTGTCAAATTATATAGCGCTTATAATGTCGTGCTTGGTAATGATGTGGTGCTTACCGTCTCCCAAATCTACGAGAACTGCGTTGTTCTCTTTAGTAATAAGCTTAGAAACGGAAGCTACTGATGCCTTGCGATTTACCACAGGATATGGTTTCCCCATTACTTCCTTGATAGGAGTCTCTGCAATATCCTGATTTTCCATATAGGCACGGAAAAGGTCTGCCTCGTCCACAGAGCCTACGATTCCAGAAGTATCCTCAACTGGGATTTGCGATATTTTATAATGTTTCATACGCTCTATAGCGTGTGAAACGAGCTCTTCTGTTTTTACCGTGATGAGCGGTTTATCGATGTGATTTTTGATTAAATCTTCGGCAACTTTAATTTCTTCGTCTAAGAATCCACGCTCGCGCATCCAGTCATCGTTAAACATCTTTCCTACGTAGCGACTCCCGTGGTCGTGATACAAGATGACAATTACGTCATCTTTATGAAATTTTCCTTGCTCATTGAGTTGCAATAGTCCCTTAATTGCCGCACCTGCTGAGTTTCCTAAAAACATACCTTCTTCCTTTGCAAGACGTCTAGTGTAGACTGCTGCATCCTTATCTGTTACTTTCGTAAACCCGTCAATAACACTAAAATTTACATTAAGAGGTAAAATATCTTCACCTATCCCTTCTGTTATATAGGGGTAAACTTCATTTTCATCAAATATACCAGTCTCTTTATATTTTTTAAAAACAGATCCGTAAGTATCTATACCCCAAATTTTTACATTTGGATTTTTCATTTTAAGATAACTTCCTACGCCAGAAATTGTTCCTCCAGTACCTACTCCCACAATAAAATGAGTTACTTTACCGGCAGTCTGTTCCCATATTTCTGGGCCTGTACTATTGAAATGTGCTTTGCAATTAGAGGGATTGTCATATTGGTTAACATACCAACTATTCGGTGTTTCTTCTGCCAGACGTTTTGAAGTCGAATAGTAAGACCTTGGATCATCTGGCTCTACATTTGTAGGGCACACAATTACTTGACTTCCTACGGCGCGTAGAATATCCATTTTTTCCTTAGACTGCTTATCTGAAATCACGCATATCATTTTATAGCCTTTAATAATAGCAGCAAGGGCTAATCCCATTCCTGTATTACCCGATGTTCCTTCAATTATTGTTCCTCCAGGCTTTAGCGCACCTGCTGCTTCAGCATCTTCTATCATTTGAAGGGCCATGCGGTCCTTCACAGAGTTTCCTGGATTAAAGGTTTCATACTTGGCAAGTACTAAACAGGGCACCTCTTTTACCAAAGCATTCATCTTAACCATAGGTGTATTACCGATGGTTCCTAATATATTTTCTGCGTATTCCATAGTCTTTTTTGAGTGTTGCAAAGATACTGGGTTACTTGCAGATAGTAGAATGAAGCTTTATAAAATCTTTATTGACTGTGTGTCCATAAATTATTAGACGTATCGAGGATTATAACTTATAATTTGTCAGCACAAAAATATGTCGATTAGAGGTAAATCCCCATCGTCACTTAGGATACTCAGCTAGTTAACATCAAGAAAAAAATGTCGTATTCTCATTTACCTTTTTATAAGTAGTCTTTTAATTACTACAGACGAGCCATTACTCACCTCAACAAAGTATACTCCAGGAGAGAAACCACTGACATCTATCCGGTATTCTACAGCAGGTTGTGACAAGGATAAACTACTCACAACTCTACCTTGAACATCAATGATTCTAAGGCTAGAAGGAAGCATTTCAACATCTGAGGATAAAATTGTTACATTATTCGCAGGATTAGGCACTAATGATAAACCTGTTCCAAATGGCGTTTGCTCTGTGAGACCCAATATTTCAGGTTCCTGAAATACAAGAATAAACCTTGAATCAACATTTGAAGATTGAAATGAAAACGTATAGCTATCCTCCTTAAGGTTAACGTAAACTTCTTCTTTCAAATCAATTAAGTATATGGGAGCATCATTGAGTAAACTTCCTTGAAATTGATCGAGGGAAATGCGGTAGCTCTTACGCTCTTCGATGGCAGTGGCAACTCCTACTGGAATAACCATGTCCTTTTTAAACGTTTCTCTAGCTTGTATTCCTAACTGCTCATCAGCTTTACTTTTAGTGTAAATTGAGACAGGTGTTGCCAGTCTTTTACTGTCGTAACCTTTATCGATATTTTCTGATGCTTGAGGTAAGAAACCTACTGCCGTCTTACTCGTTAACTCGTATTCATCTAGACTTACAGAAAGCCATAAAAGATCTCTATCATCTTCATTACGATACTGATCATTACCCGTAGTAACGCGCATTGCATTATTGAAGATAACATCTGGTGTTGCACTGGCTACCTCATCTGCCTTTATGGCAAATCCCTGACCTGATGCAATATATCTAGACGGTGTGCTACCTGGTCTATTTGGTGACGCCATCCCGGTTGTAAGATTACGCATTGAGAAATCCAGCATCGAGGGATTTGCGCCGAGATATCCTGGTAATGCAGTGGTAGGCGTAGTTACATGTTCCCAAAAATATACTTCATTAATCATCGGGTTTTCTGTAATAAGCGCAACAGCATCAATTGCAGATGGATATGGATTCCCCAATAAATTAAAGTTATTCTGAGTAGTCCCATTATATTGAACTGGATGCTTTATTACACCATTGTTAACTGAACCCTTCTCATATGTAAAATCATAAGTAGTTGTCACTCCACCAGCGTGATATGAATCCTGGGGATATATGATAAGTCCCTGGCCGGGCACCATAGGTTCATTTGCCGTATGATTTCCTAAAAAAGTATTATCCAAACTGAGAAATGTCTCTGCTCCACTATAAGCTGGAAAATTTGTTACTGCTGGGTCTGCCTCAAAATTTTCTGGTATTACATAGATTACCCTAAAAGCTTGATCTACCGTCTGCGCTGCGGCATCTACTACATTTCCATAAACACCATCTCTTTTTTCTGTAGTCATCGGACTGCTGGCAAACAGAAAATCCCGAGGTTTCATAGGTAGGGTTGTCTTTCTTATTTCTATATGTCCTGTGCTTTCCTTAACAACAGCTGCTTCATCGTCTACTTGGACTAAACTTCCTTCGTGTTCCACAATTAAAGTTCCGGCCACCTTCACATTGTGCTCCACCTTAGCATAGTTTGAGGCATTTATTGTGAGCGTTACATCTTGATTCACAATTAATTCACAAGCATTTATATTGCCATCGTCTGTGGTGTTATAATCTTCCGTTATAATTGCTTTTGTGTTTTCGTCAGGAATTGTTGGAGACCAGCTACCGCCCGCAAACGTGGCAGTATTATCACAGGTGTCTGCAATAGACTTTCCTATGACCTCAACTTCGGCCAGTTTAATTTTTGTAGTTCCAGAAGCCTGAATACGCATATATCTTGCTGTAAGATTTATATTATCCGTAGAAAATTTTCGGATTGGGGCGCCACTATGTGACGCTTCAAAAATTGCGTTACAACGTGCTTCCTCAAGGGTCATTCCATCAAATGATGAGTTAGAAAGCAGTACATAAAAATTTGTAAAATGATCTGACAGTGTTTCTTGTGCATCACCATTGAGCTCCACAGTATTCCATAGGTCAATGTGTTGTATGATTTTTGGTTCCTCAAAATCAAGAGCATACCAAGGCTCTTCTTCGACGGTAGTTTCAGAAAAACTTCCTACTGGAACTAAACCACGCTGGTAATACTGTGCATTTATACGACCATTATTGTTGCCATCCACGGCCTTGCTTGCAGCAACGTCAATTGCAATTTCGCCGTAAGGCATAACATTAGTGCCCGAATATCCATCGTCATAAGTCACATCTGTGCGTGTTGAGCTTTGAGATACTGTTGCAAACCGACTTATCATTTGAGCTTTTGGAGCTAGGTCTATCGCACTTTCTGTAAGGGGTGATGCAAATACTCCTCCCGTAGGTGCATTATCTACATAAACTCTTACTGGGAAAGTTTCATAATCGTAAGTCAGACGATTAGGGAGCGATTCCTCTATAATGATATACGTTTCATTAGTATCTGGATGCTTGTATACGCCATTGTTTGTAATGTACTCCCTAAATTTTGCCTTAGAAGCAAACTGATATATTCTCGTAGGATAGCCTAGTCGCAAGTCTCCTTGTGCTAGTGCCTGTTGAATTCCCATATTGTAACTTCCAAGGTCATCGGTAATGATACCGTCGATTTCAAACTTGAGTAATTTTTCTGGATCACTTTCATTCCAATCTACCCGCACGGCTGTTTCATCTAATATTGTGAAGGTCACATCACGATCAGAAAAATCTGTAGAGTTCATTATAAGGGTGTTATCCGTAACTTCTGTGTAGGGATACGACGGTTCTGCACTTTCTGTATCTAGTTCTAATTTATAGAGGTGGTCCACATTACTGGTTACCAAATCTATAAAAAACCAAGGTGTAAATCCGTTATTACGCTGTTTGGGCTGGCGACTTGAATTATTGCTCAACACGACTTTTGAGACCTTTACACCATAGCCTAAATCTTCCAATTTAATATTGTTAAATACTTGGTTATGAGAGTGTTTCCAAAGATCGATTCCCAAGGAATTACTATTTTTTCCCGAAATGTAAACATCCTCGTAGGTATAATCTGCTTGATAGGTAATGGCTAAACCTACGTTTACCCCCCAGGCTTTAAATCCTTTGAATATAGATCGAGACTCGTGGTTTACGCCCATATCGCGCTCTATGGATTTCATTGCCTGACTACAGTCTATCACAATGGTATTCTCGAGTATGAGCGCAGCCTCTAACGGAATAACGCCATCACCTTCCTTACTATATCCTAATGTGCTCAGTGGGAAATTATCTACCTCGTACCCTACTCTCGTGTTTGCCAATGCAGCAGCATCAAGCCTGTCAAGATGTGTTTTAGAATTATTGAAGTTGATTACTCGTATACCAAAAGTTGCATTTGCAATGACATTGTTCCTACATAATACTGCTCTTCCTTTCATCCCCAATCCTACACCGGAAAATAGGATATCATCGTAGTAAAGGGAGGATTCATAAACATCGCCATCGTGACCTGACGAGACATTTACCACTAGGTTATCTGCCCAAAGACCTGTCTCGCTTCCAGACTCAGAGACTATGGCAGCACCTGTTACCTTATAAACGACATTCTTTGAAATATCTGCGTGGGAGTCGTGCTGGGTTATTCCCCAACCTGGATTATCCCAAACCACATTGCCGATTACCTCTGCCTTATTAGCCCCATTTTCAGCACCTAATTTATGTAGGTGAATGGAGTACCGACCGCGCATATTTGATATCTCATCTACTGGACTTTGAATCGTCTCCGCACATTCTTGACCTAATGTTGAGATTTTAGACTGAAAAACAACGGGTTCTACCCATTTATCAAAATAGAAGTCATCCGTAGGTCTCGACTTATCTGTTCTTCCCATTCTCAGGAACGTAGCATTTTTGATAAGATGCTCTTTTGCTCCATTCATTGCCATAAAATGACCACGCTCGTCTATGGGTACATTATTTGGTGATTGGAATGTTATGTTCCTCGTTAAATTCCCAACATAGCAGTGTAAACCTTCAGCAGGTCTTCCTTCATGACTATTTGAAAGACCATTGTTTAGTGTAATATCGTTGCCAGAAATACCTGTGATTCGTCTACGGTCTTCCCCATTGTTTGCAGCATCCTTATTTCCCCCGCTACTTATAATGATAAAATCGCCCACTTCCCAACCAGTAGGCACTTGAGCTAGTCGAATTGTGGTTGTTCCAACAAGCGCATCATTTTGTAACTGTGACATATTGAGCTTCTCCTTTCCTTCAATTTTTACGTCTCCCATTGTCATTATTCCCAAGCTTACTTGGGTGGGATCCCAATTGTAACGGCCCAGCACTCCTATTCCATCAGCTACATCTCCATTTGCTGTTCTAGTAATTGTTAGGGGGTCTGCACTCGTAATAGCTTCTTGATAGGAATCGTATCTATCTTGTCCAGAGGCCGTAATCTCCATATTCTTTACCGTCTCATTGTCTGTAAAATGTCCTAGGGCTTGCGTATTCCAAATTGCAGGAGGGTTAGACAGGTCATAGGCTTCGATATTAACCTCTATTTCACCATCTGTAGAGCCATTTGCTAGAAACTGTACATCGGAACTCATAGTTCCAATAAACGTATCAAACTTTAATGCTGTAGTCTGACTTGCCACATCCTCTTGGCAGATAAACGTACCATCCACACGTATTGCAAAAATGTGTACTGTCGAATTATGATTATAATTGACAGTGATTCCTGCAGGGATATGAACGATTGCTCCGTCTGGCGGAATTCCAGCACTTCCCCAAGTGGTTGCTTCATCCCAATCTCCATCTTGAGTCGCTATGTGAGTTGCAGTAGCTGTCGGAAAGTAGGTATCTACATCTATTTGACCCATTGCAGAAAATGAGATACAGGTAATTAAAAAGCAAAAGAGTAGTAAGCGTAGTTGCATAGGATTTTGATTTGGAAGTAGAAAACTAAACCATTTAAAATGGATCGGCAACCTTTAAACGATTTAGGATGGTGTTTTGAACCTCATTGAACCTATTATTAACCAGAGAAAACCTACAGAACGATGTTAGATGCGATTCATAAAGCTATTCTGAAAATTTTCATTTCATAGAAATGCTCTCTATTAACCTTTATTGTACCCTTAAAAACTAATTGAAAGTAGCACAAACACGTCTGAATACTACTTTTTTAGTTGAATAACTACAAAAATAGTTGTTTAACTAAAAATATCGTTGTATGTTTGAATTATCAATCAGAATATGATTTAACCACAAAGGAGTTATCTACCTCCAGAGATATCACTAAAAATTGCGCTTACAGCGATTTATACTTATGGAAAAGCTCACAAATAAAGAAGAAGAAGTAATGCATGCCCTTTGGAATTTAGAACGTGCATTTGTAAAAGAGGTCGTCGCGGCATTACCAGATGGAAATCATTATAACACCGTTTCCACGATTATCCGCAACCTTGAGGATAAAGGTTATGTGGCACACCAAGCCTTTGGTAAAACGCATCAGTATTTCCCAGTTGTAAAACTTCAGGACTACAGAAAGTCGTTTATGCATACAGCCTCTCAAAAATACTTTAACAGCTCTTATAAGAATATGGTCTCTTTCTTTGCAAAGGAGGAAAAAATATCGGCCGCTGAGTTGAGAGAGATTTTGGAAATCATTGAAAAAAAATAAATTACCTTAGAACAGACGATAAATTAATTGTTGTTATGGAAACACTAACCTACATCATAAAAAGCATTGCGATCTTAGGTATTTTTTATGTCATCTACATGATTGTATTGCGACGGGACACATTTTTTACTGCAAATAGGCATTATCTCATAGGAGGAATTCTTGCTGCTATTCTCCTACCCTTCTTGGAATTTGAAACCATCACTTATGTCCCCGCTCCCGTGGTAGAAGAACTTCCATTTATAAACAACTTTGACAGCGCACAATGGGAGACAATGACTCCTGCTGAGGCACAATTTACCATCGATTGGTTCCAAGTACTTTTTGTTATTTACTGTATAGGTGTTTCCGTTATGATTACACGCTTTTTTATACAACTCTTCTCACTGCAACGCCTCATTAAATCAGGAACTGTTGTTGCAAGAAATAGGTTTACCTATATCGCCGTTGATCAGGATATTACCCCTTTTTCTTTCTTTAAGTATATCGTTTACAACCCGCAGTTACATTCTCAAGAAGATCAAGAAATGATTCTTGCACACGAGCAAGTACACGCTAGCCAACTGCATTCCATAGATGTATTGCTCACTCAAGTTGCACTTGCATTGCAATGGTGCAATCCCATCGCCTGGCTTTACAAAAACAGCATCGAGCAAAATCTAGAATATATAGCCGATAGTACTGCCGCCCAGCAAGCGCAGTCACACAAAAAATATCAACGCACACTGGTCAAGGTCTCATCAACCTCATACAGACCAGCACTTACTACTAATTTTTATCATTCATTCATCAAAAAACGAATCGTTATGCTCAACAAACCCGCGTCACAACGACGCAACCTTTTGAAACTGGGACTCATCCTTCCCGCACTCGCACTATTTATGTATTCCTTTCACACGAAAGAAGTAGTACAATTTGAAGAAGTGGATGGGGATAATTACGCTTTCGCGAAACCTGTGCTGAGCGGAGCCGAAGTAGCGGAAACCCCTCTAAACACCTTAAATGTAACCATCAAGAAAGACTTTGTTCTTGATGATTTCAACAACGTCACCGTAGACCTTTTTACCAAAGGAATCGTCTTTACTTATGGAGAGGTTGTAAGAAACGAGAATGGAACAATTGCTTCTATGTATGTGATCACGCATCCTGCGGGAAGTGGTGAACAAACAAGGCACACCCTTAAAGAAAAAGTTGTGGGAAAAGGAATTGAAGACGCTACACTCACTTTTGATAAGGAAACCCTTAAGGCTACGGTCACCACACAAATTGCAACAGTTGATACTTTTAGTATTGACAAAGATGGTACAGTGAATAGAGGCAAAACCTCCACTAGCATTCAGAACATTTTTGGTATAAACTCCACAAGCACCGCTTCAGAATTAGACCGTATAGAGAAAATAGTAGCTCAAAAATATCCGGAATCTACATTTAGATTTAGCAACCGCAAATTTGCAACTGACGGTAAACTACAACGATTTGCGTTTCAAACAAAATTCACAGGACAATCTAGATTTTTTACTCGTTTTGACAGGAATAGTGACTTACCTACTGATTGGGATGGATATGAAATAAAAATTACACCAGCTCAAGAAATCGTGGTTATTGAAAAAGGTAAGATAGGTCAGTCATTTAAAATAGATGCCGAAAAACTTGTCTTTCTAGATAAAGCAGTAAAATTCCCAGCAAATGATACTACCACACCCACAGCAATTGAATTTGATGTGAATATGCCACAAGACACCTACCGCTTTAAAATCACAAAAAAAACAACAATCGAAGAGCTCAAAGCATTAAAACAAATGCTCAAAGAAAAGCACAACGCAACATTAGATTTTAAAAATGTGGATTTTAACGCGCAAAATGAAATCACGAGTATTCAACTCACTTTTAAAGATGCAAATGGTAACAGTAAGAATTACAGCACGAGTAGTGATTCTCCTATAAGCGATATCTTCATTTACCGTGATGCAGATGGTCGCACAGGAATGGGTAACGCTAGTTCCCGCGCCGAAATGGAAGAACGTATGGTGGAAATGAAAGCTAGAATGGAAGAGCGACGCACGCAGATGGAAGTCCAGTCACAGGAGCGCAGGGAACAAATGCAAACTCAAATAGAAGAACGCAAAGCTCAGATGGAAGCCAGAATGAACGAAATGAAAGAAAAACGAGCAGAACGGAGAGTTTATGGTCGCGCACAAACTGATAAGGACAGTAATGATAAAATAGGAAGTAAAAGATTATTCTCTCAAGAAAAACCTAAACTAAAGTTGTCGGAATTTGGAAAATTAGACAATTCTACAAAACCACTAGTTATCCTAGACGGCGAAGTCATATCATATGATGCTATGAATACGCTTGATCCTGATCATATAGGGCATATGAATATCCTAAAAGGAGAAAAAGCACTTGTAGCCTATGGAGAAACTGCAAAGTATGGTGCGATTGAAATTACCACAAAGAGCAACCCTAAATATGCTACAATAAAGAAACTAAAACCCAGTAATAACAAATTTGCGGTAGATGTGAGTGGTCAAAAATTATTTTTAGTTCAAGGCGACACGGGAATAAAAAGTAATGCAAACTTTGGCGGAGTTACACAAGCCAAAATTGACAAAGACGCCACAGATCAAGATATCGATAATATAAAAGCAACTTTTCAAAAAGAAGGCATTACCGTTCAAAAAACGACTATTGAACGGAACCCAAATGGAGAAATCACTCAAATCACTCTGTTACTGATAGGTCGATCTGGCAATAGAACCTCGTCAACTTTTGGAAATAAGAAGGATCCCATCACAACAGTCTGGTTAGGCTATACGGGAGATCAATAAAACCTTTACAAACCACCTTTACCACCGCTACTTCCCGTAGCGGTTTAAACTTTAATTTATGGAAAAGACAATCTTAAGTTGTCTTGCAATCCTCATTCTATGGAGTTGCAAGCAAGAAACTGCTATGCTTAATACTGAGGAAGCAACCATAGGTGCTCAAGTACCTAACCTCAAGTTTAATCAACTACTCAATGACGAGAAGGAAAAACTGTCCTTGTATGATATCGAGGCCGATGTTGTCATTCTAGACTTCTGGGCGACGTGGTGCGGTCCTTGCCTGAGTAGCTTCCCTAAGATGAGTAAACTACAAGAAACCTACGGTAATCAACTTAAAATCATTGCCGTTACAGATGAGTCTAAAGAACGCATCGCCACTTTCCTTGAGAATCGACCACAATCCTTTACCATCGCGATAGATATTGATGGAAGTATCAACAGCTATTTTAAGCACCGAGTGATTCCCCATTATGTCATTCTAGATAAAGATAAAATTGTTCGTGCCATTACAAGTGGTGATGCAATTACTCAAGAGAATATAGAACGTCTGCTATCTGGCCAGGAAATGGAATTTGAGGTAAAAAAAGAAGATGTAGATTTTGATCCTAGCATTTCTCTAGTTACAAATACTTCACAACCTATTTTTCAAAGCACGCTCCTCCCCTACAACCCAAGCGCTCCCGGGATGAGTAATGATGGTAGGAACGGTAATAGACTATTTGCCTACAATCTTACGATGCCTTCATTATTTAAAATGGCTTATGGATATCGCTGGACAAGGGTAAAAGAAAACTTTAAAGACCCAGACATATATAGCTATGACAATAAAGAACAGTTATACTGTTATGAAATGATTTTTCCAAACCGCTTGCGCGAAAGTAGACTCGAGCTGATGCAAAAAGAATTAGCCAACCTTTCAAACATAACCGCCAAAGTCGAAACGCAACTCACGGATGTATACCTGCTCCAGAAAATCCCAAACACTTCCATAACATTGCCCATATCTACACAAAAACCCGATCCCAACGGTATTACCAGATATGGCGAGGGTGTCACACTACAAGGTGAACCTATAACAACACTTGTAAATTATTATGAAGAAGTGTTAGGATTGCCAGTTATGGATAATACTGGATATAATGATGTATACGACATTACTGTAAAATGGTATATAGAGAACACTAAAAAAGGTATGGACGAACTTAAAAAGTATGGTCTCGAAGTTATAAAAGCCAAAAGGAATATAGATTTTCTTGTGCTTTCGGATTAGCTACTACCATATCAAAAGATAAATCAGCCCTATTTGCCATTGCAAATGGGGCTTCTTTTTTTACTAACATTTGAAGGTCTCAATGATGAAAACACGGAAATCAGCCACTTTTAAGACAGTTTTCCCCTAGGATTTTTGCAGAGGGGTCAAAACGGCCCTTGAGTTCTTACAGATTTTCCACAATACTGGATTGTGGGTTATGAGTTGATATTTTCGCGAAAGCGTAACTAACAATATTGAAATACAATTCATCTTTATACTTACAATTTTATAGTTAATTGTATTAAAAGCTTATAATTTCTTTGGTCATTCTGGCAAAAGGGTACTTCTTTGTTTCATCAATAACAAACAACTATAAAACTTTACTATTATGAAAACGCAAAACACAACTACCAGAACAAACAAAGTATTAGGATTGTACACCATCTTTATGGTAAGTCTGAGCATCAGTTATACGATTGCAACATACGTACAACATCTGAGTCACTAATCAAACTTTTTTACTAACCACTAAAACATCAATCACATGGTACAATTAATCATTACTGCACTTGAACTTATCTTCGGATAAACTTGACCCTTACTGAACCAGACAAAGGCCTATCTGGTAGCCGTTTCCCCTAATTAGGTTTTGAATTACGCAACTTCGACTGCGCTCAGTCCAGGTTTCGCGAAAATTTTAAAACCGCACACAAATTCCACAAATTTTATGTCAATATTGCTTTGCGACCCATTGTCGTACGGATGTTTACATCCTAAAATGAGCAAAACATAAGTGATTAGCCCAATTATATGGTGAGCACTTGCGTTTTCCGCTCACCATAAAACCTCCCTGCTCTTGATCGAACATTGGGAGGTTTTTTTTGTATTTTTCGGGTATGAAAAAACAGTTCTTTAAGACGCTGGCCAAAATTAACAAAGCCGTCCTACCATCTTACTCAAAAAAGGAACTAGACCTCGCCAAAGCAAAAAAATGGCAACTTGCCATTATTGGTTTTCGCGCTTGGGTGACCAAAAGGGCGCTCTAACCACCTCTTTCCATTTAATGGTTATCGTTTTAAAGACTCCTCAAAAAAGGGGCATTTAACTGATTTACAACAAGTTGCACTACACTATATTTGTCGTCAAGAAATAACAACTACGGTTATCTCTCACTATCCCTCCTTCCCTCATTGTTTTGTAACACACTTAAAAACTCAATACAATGGCACATCACGGTATGAAACCACAGCATGGCATTATGGCTATGTGCGAAAAAGACAATCACAACGAAGGACGCTTTGGGCGACTATTCTCAGGACTTCCGGCTTTGTACACAAAACCTAGCGAACTCAAAAAACTAGGTGCTCAAGGCGGTCCTATGGATGGTGGTAAAGCTCGTAACGACTCTCAAACAATTCCTATGGGAATGGTATTTTTGGGACAATTTATTGATCACGACATCACGCTAGATACTACATCAAGACTAGATAAAGTAAACGATCCCAATGCAATCTTTAATTTTAGAACTCCTGCGCTAGATTTAGATTGTGTTTACGGTCTCGGTCCAGAAGCTTCCAATTTCCTATTTAAGGATGGAGTATCACTACTTACTGGCAAGGATGGCACAGCCCTAGCCTCACAGTCACAAAATCATCGCGATAACGATGTTGCTCGCACAAGCACCGGTACAGCAATTATAGGTGACCCTCGCAACGATGAGAATCGCGTGATTGCTCAACTGCAATTGGCTTTTATAAACTTCCATAACCACGTTGTAGCGCATTTACAAGCAGCAGACCCTAGCCTTAATCATGGAGCACTCTATGAGAAGGCAAATGAGGAAGTCCGCTGGCACTACCACTGGATGATACTCAATGAGTTTCTTCCTACAATGATAGGAGCACCACTTGTGCAAGAAATAATGAGCGAAGGTCGCCAACTGTTTACCCCACATAAGGGACAGATTCCAATTGAATTTAGTGCTGCTGCATATCGTTTTGGACATTCGCTAGCTCCTCAAAAGCTCAAAGTTAGAAAAGCACAGACACACGATTTTGAACTCTTCGGGGGAACACTTGGGTTTGGTTTTCAGCCTATCTCTGACGACAAGCAAATCATTGAGTGGGAAGTACTTTTTAACATAGACGCTACACCATTCCAGACTACAGATAAATTAGATACAAAAATGCCTACGGACTTGCTTGCGTTGCCTTTTATACCGGCCGGAAGTGAAAACTCTCTCGCAACGCGCAATCTGCTCCGTGGGCAAAGTTTCCTACTACCTTCTGGTGAGAAAGCCTCCCAGGCTGCCGGAATAGACCAAACAATAATTGACAAGGTAACAGCACACGTCAAGGGAAATACTGCTGGAATAGACCTATCTAACGGAACCCCACTTTGGTATTATATCCTTGCCGAGGCAGAGTGTATAGGCCGTAAAGATGCTGGAGGAAATAAACCAGGTGAAGGCTTGGGTCCTCTAGGCGGTCGCATTGTAGGAGAAACGTTGATAGGACTTTTAGAACTCGACACGACTTCTTTCTTGAGCGTAGACCGAAATTGGATACCCAACCTAACAAATAACGGAGATTTTACAATGAAAGATCTTCTCACATTCAGTTAGAAATAGCGCCCTACTCAATTCTAAAGCCAGCCTAGTGTTCCATTCCCAAAACTATGGCTGGTTTTTTAATAAACTATATTAATGCTCGCCTAGGGAATGTAAAAACCAAAAAAAAGGAATGATTGGGAAATTTAACGTTATGGCTATCGCCCTGCAATTAAAACTGAAACAGCGCTTTTACTTCCTGACCTTCAAGTTTCTTCCTTCCTTCGAGAAATGCGATTTCGCCCAAAAAATTACACTGTACGATCGCGCCACCCGCCTTTTCAATCAGCTGTATTACCGCGGCAGCCGTTCCTCCCGTAGCAAGAACATCATCGTGCAATAATACTTTATCTCCTTTAGAAATTGCATCTACGTGCATTTCTAGGGTATCTGTTCCGTATTCTAGTTCGTAGGTTTGGGCGATGGTAGTATGCGGAAGCTTTTTTGGCTTGCGCACTGGGACAAATCCTGCACCCAGTTTTTCGGCGAGTAGGGTTCCAAAAAAGAATCCCCGTGCTTCAATCCCCACGACCTTGTCTATTTGTACATCTGGTACTAATTCAAGGAGAGCTGTTGCCGCTTTCGCGAAAGCGGACGCATTACCTAACAACGGTGTTATATCTTTAAAAGTAATCCCCTCTTTAGGAAAGTCCTCAATGTCACGGATGTACTCCTTTAAATCTATCATAGTTTTATAATATCTCAATTCCCGAAAGATTGATTTTGTTCAAAATGGGTTTAAAAAATGTCAAATTTCGGCAATTGTAAATAGACATCCGCCACAGGATCGAATAGTTCATTAATTTTAATTTCCCTAAAATCATTAAAGATGTTTAAAAATACAATGTTAGCACTTACGTTAGGTGCTATTTCTTATTGCAACGCGCAGGTGGGAGTTAATACGACAGACCCACAAAATACAATTCATATCGCTGGTGCCACGAGTGGTGTGCGTGTGGATGGACTTAACAGTACAAACAATGCCCGTAACCTAGGAACGCGCAGCGCGCCTGTGCACGTGGATACTAATGGAGATTTTATAATCCCAACTGCTCCTGCTGATGGTGAACTTATACGACCTGAATTTGACCTTATAAATAATGCTGCTCCAGTTCAAGTAAGAACCAGCGCAACAGGTGGACAGGTGATAAATGTAATAGGAAATACTTTTTTTACATTAGAACAAGATGCAATAGTAATGGTAAATTACTCATTGAGTTTTGATTGTAAGGATTATACAAACACCTCTAATATAAGTGATCCATCCCCTAAACTCGTACAGAATTTTCTAACGCTTTACAGTTTTATCAACGACCCTGTTTCTGGCACAGTTTATACGACTTTAGGTGGTGGACTGGGTGTATCTGGACAAACTTATACCAATGCTACTGGTGACATAGAGGCCGTAGGGGGATATCTTTACAACAATGGCAGTTTTACAAGAATACTTCCCGCAGGAAATTATTATATTGAGTTTAACGCTCTGGTCTATAGTAGTATTAACACAGATACTAAAGAGGCGTTTACTGCAGTATTTGGTCAGGATCGCGATACCGTTTCGGTTCTTGCTATTTACTAGAACTACGGACTATAAATAGATTAAGAATACTTCAAATTTTTTTACAATACTTGTTTTATATTTATAGTATTGTTTTATATTTGCACCCCGAAACAAAGAACATTTATTCTGAGTTTGGGAATTATTAAAGGCCTCGTGGCGCAACTGAATAGCGCACTTGATTACGGCTCAAGAGGTTACAGGTTTGAATCCTGTCGAGGTCACTTTAGTCATTGCAAAATGACAACAAAGCCACGCAATCACTATGATTTGCGTGGTTTTCTGGTTTTTAGACCAACATTTGAAATGAAACGATTTGCTTCTATATGGTAGCTAATCGTCAGTTAATTTTCAAAGTGTCAGTTGAACTGACACTTTCAAGAAAAGCTTTGAAATACTTGCTATAGTTGATTTGACATTCGTCAAGACGATTTGTATAATCTAAAGACGACAACTATGCGGTCAACAAACACATTCTCAATTCTCTTTTGGGCAGACCAAAAGAACGCCACAGATGGCGAAGCTCTGGTTTATGCCAGAATCACGGTAAACCAAAAACGAGCTAACATCAGTTTAAAAAGACGAGTGCCGGTAAAACTTTGGGACCCTAAGAAAAACCGAAGTAAGGGTAACTCTGCACAAGCTCGCCAACTCAATCAGTATATCGACCAGACTTACACTAAGCTCTTCCAGATATACCAAGACTTAAAATTTCAAGAAAAATTGATAACGGCCAAGCTCATAAAAGCCCACTACACAGGCGAGAACGAGCAATCCAAATCACTTCAAAACCTCATCGCCTATCACAGTAAAAAAATTGAAAATACTCTGGCAAAGGGAACGATTAGAAACTTCGGAGTGACCGAAAACTACCTCAACAGATTTCTCAACAAAGTCAAGAAAACAACCGATATCTATTTAAAAGAGCTCGATTATAAATTCCTGTGCGACTTCGAAAATTACTTAGCCAACTACTGGCCAGCTGGTCATCCAAAAGCCTTAAGCCAGAATACTATAATGAAGCATATTCAACGTTTACGTAAAATAGTAACGTTGGCTTATCATATGGAATGGATTCCACGGGACCCATTTGTAAGATGGAAACCAGTTTACGAGAAGAAGCAACGTGAGTTTCTTTCTGAAAATGAGCTTTCCAATATGGAAAACTTTCAGTTTTCTATCGAACGCCTGGACAGAGTGCGTGACTTATTTGTGTTTAGCTGCTACACCGGTATCAGCTATGTGGATATAATGAATTTGACAGAAGATAATTTGGTGCTTGGTATGGATGGCGGAAATTGGATATATACCAAACGTCAAAAAACAAAATCTTCAGTCAAAGTCCCGTTACTTGGAAAAGCAGAAGAAATCATTTCTAAATATGAAGGGCATCCTATGACAGAAGTAACAGGAACACTTTTGCCAGTAATCACTAATGAGAAATTGAACGTGTATCTAAAGGAAGTTGCTCACTATGTTGGTATAACTAAAAATCTAACGTTTCATATGGCACGCCATACCTTTGCAACTACCATAACGCTTTCCAATGGTGTTCCTATAGAAACGGTATCAAAACTCTTAGGACATAGTAAAATTGCTACTACTCAAATTTATGCTCGAGTACTCGAGCATAAGGTTAGCAATGATATGGATATCTTGAAAAACAAGTTGTTGAAGAATAAAAATGAACGCATTAAAAAAGCAGACTAATAACCAAATTTATACTTTCAAGAAGCATTCTAAATAAGAAAGTACAACAAATTATATCAAATTTTATTATTTTTGTACTTAATGAAGAAATTCCTCCACAAATCGATGGCTATTTTAATGGCAGTCGTGGTACTTTTTACCACGATGTCATTTACTGTGGATATGCATTATTGTGGGGATTCTCTTGTAGATTTTTCATTGTTCCAATCAGCAGAAACCTGTGGAATGGAAAAAGAGCAGTCAAGTATAGGTTGTGAAAATTCGATGCTTACCAAAAATTCCTGTTGCTCTGATGAGCAATTAATTATTGAAGGACAGGATAATTTAAAGCAAGACTTTACTAAGTTAACCTTTGAGCAGCAAACGTTCATCGCTGCTTTTACATATTCTTATATAAACCTTTTTGAAGGAACAGAATCTAAAGAAGTTCCTTTTGAAGATTACCCGCGACCCTTTGTCAAACGGGATGTGCAAGTGCTGCACCAGACTTTCTTAATTTGATTTGTTAGATTTTATAATGAAGCCCAACAGCTACGCTGTCGTGGGCTAAAACTCGTGTTTGCCATTTTCCGCAACACGTAATTCCAATTATCTAATACATCAAATGTTATGCTGAATAAGAGCATTAAATTTCTCATAGAAAACAAACTTGTTGCCGTTCTACTATTCGCCCTATTTGTGGGTTGGGGCGTGGTCAACGCACCCTTTAATTGGGAAACGGGCTTTTTACCTACAGACCCAGTTGCCGTTGATGCCATACCTGATATTGGCGAGAACCAGCAAATTGTTTTTACCAAGTGGCAAGGTCGCTCGCCACAGGACATTGAAGACCAAATCACATATCCTCTTACCACTTCGCTTCTCGGTATTCCAGGTGTGAAAACCATCCGTAGTTCATCTATGTTTGGATTTTCAAGCATCTATATCATTTTTGAAGAAGACATCGAGTTCTACTGGTCACGCAGTCGCATACTTGAAAAACTGAACTCACTTCCTGCAAACCTATTACCTGATGGTGTCAATCCATCATTAGGACCAGATGCCACGGGTCTCGGACAGATATTTTGGTACACGCTGGAAGGTCGTGATAAAGACGGCAACGTAACTGGCGGATGGGATTTACAGGAATTGCGTAGCATACAGGATTACTATGTGAAATATGGATTGTCATCGGCAAGTGGTGTTTCTGAAGTAGCTTCCATTGGTGGCTATGTTCAGGAATACCAAGTGGATATCGACCCAGAAAAAATGCGCCAGTACAACGTGAGTATGGGCGATGTAGTCAAAGCTGTAAAGCAGAGCAATCAAGATATAGGCGCACAAACGCTCGAAATCAATCAAGCGGAATATCTCGTGCGCGGATTGGGCTACATAAAGTCCATAGCAGATATTGAAAATGCGGTAGTAGATTCTGAAAACTTTACATCCATACGCATTAAGGATGTGGCAAACGTTCATCTGGGACCAGCCGCAAGACGTGGTATTCTCGATAAGGAAGGTGCCGAAGTTGTAGGTGGTGTTGTAGTCGCTCGCTATGGTGCAAATCCGCTGGAAGTCATCAATAATGTCAAAGCACAAATCGCCGAAATAAGCTCTGGACTTCCAACAAAAACCTTGAAAGATGGGCGCACTTCGCAAGTAACTATCGTGCCATTTTACGACCGTACCGAACTCATTCAGGAAACTTTGGGCACACTCAACGAAGCTTTGACTTTGGAAATCTTGATTACCATTTTAGTTATTATCATTATGGTGTTCAATCTACGTGCATCCATCCTTATTTCAGGACTATTACCCGTAGCAGTTTTGATGGTTTTTATCACGATGAAGCTCTTTAATGTAGATGCAAACATCGTCGCACTTTCTGGTATCGCTATTGCCATCGGAACTATGGTGGACGTGGGCGTGATACTCGCCGAAAATATGATTCGGCACTTGGAAGATGAAAAGTTGCGGCTTAATGAAAACGGTAAGGAATACACCACAAACGAAATCATCTACAACGCAACTGCCGAAGTTTCTGGTGCTATCCTAACAGCTGTCCTGACGACCATTATCAGTTTCCTGCCCGTATTTACGATGATAGGTGCCGAAGGAAAACTGTTCCGCCCACTTGCTTTTACCAAAACAATGGCACTCACGGCATCACTCATCATTGCGTTATTTCTCATTCCACCCATCGCGGCATTCCTGTTCCGCAAGACGAGTGTGCGAGAAGGTACACAGTATGCCATTAATGGCTTGCTTGTTTTATTGGGAATTATCGCCATTGTTTACGGTTATTGGTTAGGACTAATTCTTATCGCCTTTGCTATCACATCATTTTTAAAGATGCGTGGTAAGCTTTCGCGAAAGCGTAAAAATCTACTGGATATCATCATTTCATCGGTTGCCATCGTATTCTTGCTCGCTACCTACTGGCGACCGTTAGGCTTTGACCGAAGTATTGTGATGAACTTTTTATTTGTTTCCATTATCTGTTTTGGACTGCTTGGTGTGTTCTCGATTTTCAGGATATACTATGAGCGTATTTTGCGATGGGCACTTCAGAACCGATATCTATTCTTAATCGTTCCGGCTACGGTGCTCACGTTGGGTATCATTATTATGCGAAATACGGGCAAAGAGTTTATGCCAGCGCTGAATGAAGGCTCTTTCCTGCTGATGCCTACATCCTTACCACACGCTGGTGTGGAAGAAAACAAGCGTGTGTTGCAACAGCTCGATATGGCGGTGGCGAGCATCCCTGAAATTGAAACCGTAGTAGGAAAAGCAGGACGAACGGAAAGCGCACTCGACCCGGCACCACTCTCGATGTATGAGAATGTGATTCAGTATAAATCTGAATATATGCGCAATGCATCTGGCCAACGACAACGCTATAAGGTCAATGACGATGGATTGTTTGTACTGAAGAACGACAAATTTATTATTAACCCAAATAATGAGATAGACGAAGATGTCAATTATGACAAAGCATCGCTCAAGACTACCGCTACACGCGAAGAGTTGATTGAAGATGAAAACGGCGAGTATTACCGAAACTGGCGACCAGACATCGAGAGTCCAGATGATATTTGGAACGAGATAGTTCGAGTAACCAAACTACCAGGCGTGACATCTGCACCCAAGTTGCAACCCATCGAAACACGTTTGGTAATGCTACAAACGGGAATGCGTGCGCCTATGGGTATCAAGGTAAAAGGTCCGGATTTAAAGTCCATAGAAAATTTTGGACTGCAACTGGAAGACATCTTGAAACAAGCCGAAGGCGTTAAAGAACAAGCTGTCTTTGCAGACCGTATCGTGGGCAAACCCTACTTGCTCATCGATATTAAGCGAGACCAATTGGCTCGATATGGCATATCCATTATGGACGTTCAGGAAATCCTTCAAGTGGCCGTGGGCGGTATGCCACTAACGCAAACCGTGGAAGGCCGTGAACGCTACGCCGTGCGTGTCCGCTATCCAAGAGAATTAAGGGCAAATCCAGACGACTTGCGAAACATCTATGTTCCTGTTGAAAAAGGAAGTCCTGTACCGCTGGGCGAATTGGTAGATATTCGCTACGAGCAAGGACCACAGGTCATTAAGAGTGAAGACACTTTTCTTATTGGCTACGTGCTGTTTGACAAACTGGACGGCTTTGCCGAAGTAGATGTGGTAGAAAATGCCCAAGCCTTGATTCAAGAAAATATTGATAATGGTTCGCTTGTCGTGCCGCAAGGCGTGAGCTATCGATTTACGGGAACCTATGAAAATCAGTTGCGAGCAGAAAAAACGCTGTCGGTAGTTGTACCACTTTGTTTGCTGGTTATTTTCTTGATTCTGTATTTCCAATTTAGGTCGGTTTCTACATCGCTAATGGTGTTTACCGCAATCGCCGTAGCCTTTGCAGGTGGCTTTATAATGATATGGTTATATGGGCAAGAGTGGTTTTTCAATTTTAGCTTTTTCGGCGAAAATCTGCGGGACTTGTTTAATATGAAAACCATCAATTTAAGTGTGGCTGTTTGGGTAGGTTTTATTGCCCTGTTCGGTATTGCAACGGATGATGGCGTGGTAATGGCCACCTATTTAGACCAATCTTTCAAAAGCAACGAACCAGACAATAAAAAAAGTATAAGACTCGCCACTTTGGAAGCCGCAGGTAAACGCATTCGTCCGTGTTTGATGACTACCGTAACAACGGTGCTGGCACTACTTCCCGTACTCACATCCACAGGCAAGGGAAGCGATATAATGATACCGATGGCGATACCCATTTTTGGCGGAATGATAATCGACATTACGTCTTATTTCCTATTACCAGTTTTATACAGCTGGAAAAAGGAATACCAACTTAAAAAAGCAAACAGATGAAAAAATTAAAATATATACTCGTGTTTTTGTTTGTTTCCGCTTTCGCGAAAGCGCAACAGCTACAATCCTACATCCAAGAAGCTGAAGCCAACAATCCAGAAATTCAAGCTTTTGAACTGCGCTATAATATCGCCGAAGAAAAGGTAAACGAAGCCAACTGGATTCCCAATACCGAAGTAAGTGCCGGCTACTTTGTGAGCGAGCCAGAAACCAGAGTGGGCGCACAACGTGCACGGATAGGTGTAAAACAGATGTTGCCGTGGTTTGGTACTATTACAGCTCGTGAAAATTATGCCACCGCAATGGCAGATGCTGAATATGTGGACATCACGATTGCAAAGCGCAAGCTCGCACTTTCGGTCGCACAATCCTATTATAGCCTGTATTCTATACGTGCCAAGCAAGCTGTGCTGGATGAAAATATACAGCTATTGCAAACCTATGAGCAACTTGCACTCACGTCTGTAGAAGTAGGTAAAGCGAGTGCCGTAGATGTGTTGCGACTTCAAATACGGCAAAATGAATTACAACAACAAAAGGAAGTGCTGGAAGAAGAATTTACGGCAGAACAAACAGCTTTTAACAATTTGCTCAACCGTGAATCAATGATGACGGTTGACGTAGTTCCAGAAATGGAAATCCCGCAGGAAGACCCATTTTATTCTAATGATGCGCTATCACTCAATCCTGAACTGCTCAAATATGACAAACTCTATGAATCGGTAGCACAATCCGAACTGCTCAACCAGCGTGAGAGTTTGCCTATGATTGGTTTTGGTGTGGATTACTTGCCCGTAACGGAACGTAGCGATGTGAACTTTAGCGATAATGGGAAAGATGTATTGATGCCAATGGTTTCGGTATCCATCCCCATTTTCAACAACCGTTATAAATCCATTTCAAGGCAAAACGAGTTGCGTCAGCAAGAAATAGAAACCCAACGGGAACAGCGATTGAATGTGCTGGAATCCGCTTTCGCGAAAGCGCAATCACAACGCAACCAAGGCCGCATCGCTTATAACACCCAAGACAGCAACCTGAAGCAAGCGCAAGATGCCGAAGAAATTCTGGTAAAAAATTATGAAACAGGCACCATCGATTTTAATGATGTGCTGGACATTCAGGAACTGCAATTAAAATTTCAAATGAATCAAATCGAGTCGGTGCAAATGTACTATGTACAATCGGCCATTATTAACTATTTAATCAATTAATTATGGTCAAGGATTTTTACATAAAAAATATGGTTTGTGATAGATGTATCAAGGTGCTCAAATCTGAAATTGAATTGCAGGGCATTGAACTAAAAGAAATTGAATTGGGACGTGTAAAACTTGACATCAAGAACGACGATGAGCGATATGCTTTTAAGGAAATTCTGAGTAATAACGGCTTCGCAATTATCGATTCTGCTGAGGATACACTAACTGAGCAGGTGAAAATAATTCTTATAAAAATGATGGAAAATCTACCCATCCAACTAAGCGACAAATTATCTAAGCACCTATCAGAAAAATTACATCAAGACTATTCAAAAATCAGTAAGGTATTCTCATTCACACAAGGAAATACCATTGAAAAATACTTCATTAAACTGAAAATCGAAAAGGTCAAGGAACTCATACAAACACAGGAAAAGAATTTTACCGAGATAAGTCAACTATTGGATTATAGCCATATCAATCATTTGAGTAGACAATTTAAGACCGAAACAGGAATGAGCTTGACAAAATACAAGGATGACCATAAAAATTTTAGGAATTCATTAGACCAAATTGTATAGATAACAACCAGAATTATGACACAGCTCGCTCAAAAACAGCTTTAATTTTGGTAAAAACTAAAAGAAATATGAAAAAAATATTAATAATCTTTTTAATATTATTTGGATTTGCAGTGCAAGCACAAAAACCAGATAATCCTTTTGTAGCTAACAAAACGGAAGAAAATGTTGATAATTGGCCAGAACGTGTCTATGATTTAACTATTGATTATGAGACTGTAAACTACACGGGTAAAGATATAAAAGCGATGACCTTTAATGGTAGTATTCCTGGTCCAACTTTAGAATTTAATGAAGGGGAATTTGCTATTATTAACGTAACCAATAAAATGGATGTAGAAACATCTGTGCACTGGCACGGTTTAATACTTCCACATTTTTACGATGGTGTACCTTATCTAAATACACCACCTATTAAGCCAGGCGAAACTCAACAGTACAAATTTGCGCTCAAACAATCTGGAACTTATTGGTATCACTCACATACGGGATTGCAAGAGCAACGTGGTGTTTATGGCTCAATTCAAATCAATCCTAAAGAGACCACATTAGAGTATGATAAAGATTTGGTACTCGTACTTTCGGACTGGATGGATGAAAATCCTAAAACACAACTCCGTAACTTAAAACGAGGTAATGAATGGTACCTCATTAAGAAAAATCAAGTACAAAGTTGGGATAAAGTAATCGCCAGAGGTGCTGTTGGAGCTAAGTTGAAAATGATGTGGCAACGTATGCCAGATATGGCTATACTTGACAATTACTACGATTATTTTTTTATAAATGGAAAACCTGAACAGAACTATACTGATTTTAAACCTGGTGAAAAGGTAAGGGTACGTTTTGTAAATGCAGCTGCTGCCACTTATTTCTGGCTTACATTCGGTGGCGAAGACCCTACGCTAGTAGCAGCGGATGGGTTAGATGTTGTTCCTGTACCACACAATAAAACATTAATCGGAGTTGCCGAAACATATGACTTTATAGTAACTATTCCAGAAAGCGGAAAGCTGGAAATCCTTGCAACTTCACAAGACGGTTCTGGTAAAGCATCTACCTTTTTAGGAACAGGCAATACATTGAAAGCTCCAGAAGTTCCTAGACCTGATTTGATTAAACAGATGCAAGAGATGATGTCAATGGATATGAAAATGGGAGCCCCAGCAGTTAAGTTCAACCCTTCAAAAAATGATAGTATTGAAAAAATGAAGAAATACGCAATGAAGATGGATGGAATGCAAATGGATGGAATGCAAATGGATGGAATGCAAATGGATGGAATGAATATGAAAGATGACAAAATGCAGATGGATGGGATGCAGAAAGATAAAGATTCCATCAAAATGAAAGACAACGGTATGGCTCATCAGGATATGAAAATGAAAGACGATAAGATGCAAATGGATGGTGGAATGAAAATGGGCTATATGGTTCCAAAAGACAAAGTGATAGGTAATAATATGAAAACAGGTGGTAATCCTGAATTTAATTATCACTATTTAAAAGCGCCAGAAAGTACCGAATTTGACGAAGACAGACCTACACGTGAGATGCTATTTAACCTAACTGGTAATATGAACCGATATGTATGGTCAATAAACGGAGTACCTCTTTCAGAAACCGATAAAATAAAAATCAATCAGGGAGAAGTTGTAAGAATAACGCTTAACAATATGACAATGATGCACCACCCAATGCATCTACACGGACACTTTTTTAGGGTACTTAATGAAAATGGTGAGCGCAGTCCATTAAAACACACGGTTAATGTTGCACCGATGCAAAAGGTAGTCATTGAGTTTGCTGCGGATGAAAAGGGTGATTGGTATTTTCATTGTCACGTTCTATATCACGTAAACAGTGGTATGGCTAGAATTTTTAGCTACGATACACCACGAGATGAACGATTAGAAGGATATCCTTTGACCAATCTTACCAATGAGGCAAATCATATGTTCACTTGGGGAGAAGTCACTGGGGCAAGCCATATGACAGAATTATATTATACGGCAACGAACATTCGTAATCAGTTTACCTTAAGAGGAGAATATGGCTGGAATGAAAATTTAGAAGCAGAGTTTACATACGAGCGTTGGCTCAATAGTTATTTCAGGGTTTTTGGAGGTGTAAATGTTGAAAACGAAGGCGTGGATAGCCTTGAAGAAATATCTACCACAGGTGTCGTAGGTGTTCGTTATTTGCTTCCACTTCTAATCGATTCCGATTTACGGATTGATAACAAGTTACGTCCTACTATCTCTTTTGCGACAGCGACTATGATATTTAGAAATGTTGCCCTTTATGGTGAGTATGAATACCAAATGGATTTTGGTTGGGTAAATGACTTTGAAGAAGGGACTGATTTTGAAGAAGAAACGACTTGGCAAGTAGGACTTGAATATGTACTGAGTAGAGATTTCTCTTTAATGGGAAGCTATGACAACCGTTTTGGATGGGGTGGCGGACTTTCATTAAGATTTTAAAACAATAATTAACTTAAATAAACAACAAAGATGAAAAAAGTAAAAAGAACACTAGGTATGATGGCACTTGCTGCTACAACGGTACTAACGGTTTCCTGCAAAGATGTAAACAAGAACGAACCGGCTGCACCTATGAGTAATGAGATGCATCAAGAGTCTATGGATGACAAAGACGATATGGCGATGAATGACAACCAAGATGCAAAAGCAGAAGCAATCTTGAATGACTATTTCAACTTAAAAGATGCTCTTGTAGGCGATGACAATGACAAAGCAAAACAACTGGGCGCCACGCTGGCAAGCACTTTAGGCAGTTTTGATGCATCGAGCTATTCAGATAGTGAGCAACAAGAACTCAAGGATATTATGGAAGACGCAATTGAACACGCAGAACACATTTCAGAAAGTGATATGGCACACCAACGTGAGCACTTTAAGATATTAAGCAAGGATGTTACCGATATGGTTGCCATTACTGGAACAGAGATGAAGATATACGAGCAATTCTGCCCTATGTATAATAATAATGAGGGTGGTGCTTGGCTTAGTATGAACGAAGAAATTAGAAACCCCTATTTCGGTGACAAAATGTTGAAATGCGGTAAAGTACAGCGAGAAATCAACTAATTGAAGTTTTTAAAAATCATAGCGTGGCTTGCCCTTGTGGCATTGATAGTGATTCAGTTCTTTCCAATAATTCTGAACGAGAGCGATTATGTACCGCAAAGTGATTTTATGGTCGAAAATCAAGTGCCTGCAACGATAAAAAATCGGTTGCAGGTTTCTTGCTACGATTGCCACAGTAATAATACAGATTATCCGTGGTATAGTAAGATACAGCCTGCGACTTGGTTTCTGGAAGATCACATACAAGAAGGTAAGGACGAACTTAATTTTAATGAATGGGCAACATATTCAGACCGGCGAAAGAATAGTAAACTTCGGTCTATTATAAGCCAAATCGAAGAAGATAAAATGCCCTTGGATTCTTATACACTCATTCATAAAGATGCAATTCTTTCAGATGAAGATAAGAGGATGATAATAGATTATATGAAAGCGTTAAAAGACAGTTTGGAATAAAGTCCTGATATGGGAAGGGAAAGTTGATGGTTGGTTAGTTAGTAGCCCTTCCCTTGTCAGGCACAATAAAAAATATTAGAAAAATGAATAATGATATAAATGAATTTGAGTAAAAATTCTTAAAAATAAACAGGATGAATGCACTTAGAAAAACTACAATATTCGCATTAATTATAATAGCAACAAGCCAAGTGTTCGGACAAGATACAAACACAGAAAAGCAAGCCGTGCTTAAAGTAATGAAAACCTACAAAGATGCGCTACAAAACTTGACAACCGAAGGTACTTTTGACTTATTTACAGAAGATTCCGAGGTTTTTGAATCTGGTGGTGTTGAAGGCACCTATGCCCACTATATAGAACATCATTTAGGTCCAGAATTGGGGCATTTCAAGAAGTTTGAATTTTCAGATTATGAAATTGATGCAGAAGTAGATTTGCCCTATGCGTTTACTACCGAAACTTATGTCTACACCATAGTTCTCAATCCCGATGATAAAGGCAATACTCGAACCATAAAGAAAAAAGGGGTGGCGACTTCTATCCTTAAGAAGATAGATGAAAAATGGCAGATAGTAAAAATACATTCATCATCCAGAAATGTTAAATAATTTTTAGCCAATCATAAAATGACACACACCTATCACATACACGGAATGACCTGTAACGGTTGCCGAAACCACGTCGAACAGACGCTTTCCAAAATAGAAGGTGTAACTAATGCATCTGTCAATTTAGAAAAAGCCGAAGTGACCATCGAAATGCAAGCACATATTCCCATCGAAAAATTTCAAGAGGCTCTAAAAGCGGATGGTGGGCAATACAGTATCCATCAAAATGGCGAACAGCAGCATACCCACGATAAGAAGAAAGTTGAGAAACCCAAAAGTCAAGGAACGGGAACATTTTACTGTCCGATGCATTGCGAGGGCGACAAGACTTACGACAAACCAGGCGACTGTCCTGTTTGCGGAATGGATTTGGTTGAAGAAGTTAACCTAACGGCTACTTCCGACACCCAATATACCTGCCCGATGCACCCAGAAATTATTAAGGACGAACCGGGAAGCTGTCCAATTTGTGGAATGGATTTAGTTCCTATGGAACCCGATTTATCCGCAGAGGAAAAGACCTATAAAAAACTTCTTAAAAAGTTCTGGATAGCGGTCGCTTTCACATTGCCCATTTTTATCATTGCAATGTCCGAAATGCTGCCCAACAACCCCTTATATGATGTTTTAGAATTAAAATATTGGAACTGGATTCAATTTGCGCTTTCTATTCCTGTGGTATTCTACGCTACTTGGATGTTCTTTGACCGTGCCTACCGCAGTATAAAGACGTGGAACTTAAATATGTTTACGCTTATCGGTATCGGTGCTGGCGTTGCTTGGCTCTTCAGCGTGTTCGGGATGCTCGTACCCGATTTTTTCCCTGACCAATTCAAGACCGAAGCCGGTACGGTTCACGTCTATTTTGAGGCTGCTACGGTGATTCTAACTTTGGTTCTACTTGGTCAAGTCCTCGAAGCTCGTGCGCATAGCAAGACCAATTCCGCAGTCAAGGAACTTTTAAAATTGGCACCTAACAAGGCTATAAAGGTAGTTGATGGGGAAGAACAGGAAGTGGCCATCGATGAAATTGAATTGGGCGATATCCTACGTGTGAAGCCGGGCGATAAGATTCCCGTGGATGGCGTGATTACCGAAGGTGAAACTTCCATCGACGAATCGATGATTACTGGTGAACCCATTCCCGTAAACAAATCAGTAGATGATAAAGTAAGTAGCGGAACTATTAATGGCAATCAGTCCTTTTTAATGAAAGCTGAAAAGGTAGGTTCCGATACCTTGTTATCACAGATAATACAGATGGTCAACGATGCCAGTCGAAGCCGTGCACCCATCCAAAAGTTGGCCGATACCGTTTCGGGATATTTCGTGCCAATCGTTGTTATAATCGCTGTTGTTACATTTGGCGTTTGGGCAATTTGGGGTCCAGAACCAGCCTATGTTTATGCCTTGGTCAATGCAATCGCCGTATTGATTATCGCCTGTCCGTGTGCTTTGGGACTTGCTACACCAATGTCTGTAATGGTGGGTGTCGGCAAAGGCGCACAAAATGGTGTGCTCATCAAAAATGCCGAAGCACTTGAAAAAATGGATAAGGTTGATACCTTAATCGTGGATAAAACTGGAACTATTACCGAAGGAAAACCTACAGTTGAAAAAGTGGTTTCTTTTGATGAAAGCTTTCGCGAAAGCGAAGTGCTACAATACATTGTATCCCTTAATAGCCAAAGTGAACATCCTTTGGCGGAAGCAACGGTAAAATATGGAAAAGAACAAAGCGCAGAATTTTTAAAAGCTGATAGTTTTAGTGCGGTTACTGGAAAAGGTGTTGAAGGGAAAGTGAACGGAAAAGAAGTGGCTTTAGGAAATGCCAAAATGATGGAACAGGCGAATGCTACACTTACTCAAGTGATGGAAAACGAAGCGCAATCTTATCAAAAGCAAGGTAAGACGGTTTCCTATCTCGCCATTGATGGTAAAATTTCTGGTTACGTGGTCATAGGTGATAAAATCAAGGAAACGAGCGCAAAAGCTATAAAGGATTTGCAGGATAAGGGAATTGCAGTCATAATGCTTACGGGTGATAATCACGATACTGCACAGGCTGTCGCGGACGAACTTAACCTCGCCGATTTTCAGGCAAGTATGCTACCGGAAAATAAATTACAAGAAGTCGAGAAATTACAAGAACAAGGCAAGGTGGTTGCAATGGCAGGTGATGGTATAAACGATGCCCCAGCGTTGGCAAAAAGTGACGTAGGTATCGCAATGGGTACAGGAACAGATGTTGCCATTGAAAGTGCAGCAATTACCTTGGTGAAAGGCGATTTACACGGAATCGTAAAGGCAAGAAACCTAAGTGATGCAGTAATGCGCAATATCAAACAAAACCTCTTTTTTGCAATGATTTATAACACGCTGGGTATCCCTATTGCAGCAGGACTACTGTATCCGTTTTTTGGAATACTCTTATCGCCAATGATTGCGGCTTTGGCGATGAGCTTCAGTTCGGTATCGGTAATTGCCAACTCATTACGTCTAAAAAGTAAAAACATATAATCTAACTAATTGAATAATTATGAAATACAAAATTTTGATAATTCTATTGGTCGTTGCTGTCATCGGCTGTAAAAATGAAGAAAAGAATAATCCCAAAATAGAGACAGAACACAATCATACCCCAAGTGAACCTACATCTGAGAACAAAAAAACCCTAAGTCCACATACATCGGCAATGGCGATGATAGGCGATACACATATCCATATAGATTATTCGTCGCCAGGCGTGCGGAATAGAATCATTTTCGGTGGATTGTTGGCTTACGACCAAGTCTGGCAGGCTGGTGCCCATATGGCTACTTGGTTGGAAACAAACAAGGATATACAAATTGACGGTAAAGAATTAAAAGCTGGGAAATATGGATTTTTTGTAATTCCGAATCAAGAAGAATGGACTGTCATTTTCAACAGGAATTGGAACCAACACGGTAAGGACGACTATACTGAAAATGATGATGTATTACGATTTAAAGTGACACCTAAAATTTCCGAGGAAATCAAGGAACATTTAGAGTATAAAGTAAACAAAACAACTGAGACTTCCGGAACAATATCAATGAGTTGGGAAAAAGTCACGATTGAATTTCCTTTTGAAATAAAGTAAAATGGTGAACAGAAAAACAGCGAAATGGATTAGAAAAGCGCACCGCTATTTGGGTATCTTTTTAGGGATTCAGTTTCTGATGTGGACGATTAGTGGGATGTATTTCAGCTGGACAGACATCGACGAGATACACGGCGACCATTTTAAGAAAGAAGCACCTTTAAAGACCACATTTAATAATTTGCTCGGCACATCCCAACTGGCTATTAAAGAACCCATACAATCTTTGGAATTACTGGAAATAGCCAATGAACCTTATTATTGGATTAATGATGCACAGCTTTATAATGCAAGAACCGGTCAAAGGAAAAATGGAATTACTAAAGAAGAGGCACAACAAGTTGCAAATAGGTATATGTTGGACGATTTAGAAATAGCAAAAATTCAATTAGTCGATTCTGTAGGGCCACATCACGAATATCGAGGTCGCCCACTTCCAGCTTATGAAATCTCGTATGAGACACCACAAAATTTAAAAGCCTATGTGGCGGTTGAAAATGGCGCTTTTCAAACGGTGAGACACAGAGACTGGCGCTGGTTTGATTTTCTATGGATGACCCATACGATGGATTATCAGGGAAGGGATAATTTCAACACGTTGTTGTTAAGGGCATTTTCACTTTTGGGATTGATAACTGTCTTAAGCGGTTTCGTTTTGTGGTATATCAGCTCCCCATCAATCAGAAAACTAAAAAAGAAAATTAAATAATTAGTAACAAATAAAACCAAAAATTATGAATTCAAACGAACACGAAAACAAGAACAAAGGAATGAGCCAATACACTAAATTCTTCCTTATGCTAGGGTCATCATTTATAGCAATGTACATCACAATGTATTTAAATACCTACGAGTTTGACCACGTGTGGTTCAGTCTTACACGATTTTATATGGTGTGTTTAGGAATAGCTACTATGGCTGTTATTATGTTGTTATTTATGTTGAATATGTATAAAGACAAGAAAAAGAATATTGCAATTCTCGCAGGTAGTGTTATATTGTTTTTGGGAGCATTAGGACTGGTACGCGACCAAAAATCAACCGTGGGCGATGTACTTTGGATGAAAGCAATGATACCGCACCATTCTATAGCAATTTTAACAAGTGAGCGTGCAGATATTAAAGACCCAGAAGTAAAAAAACTGGCAGAAGATATTATTAAGGCACAACGACGAGAAATTGCCGAAATGAAAGAAATGATTGAACGTTTAGAAAACGAAAAATAAGATTATGAATAAGAACATTTTATATATAGCAATAGCCGTAATCATAGGTTTGGGCGCAGGCTGGCTCATTTTTGGAAATGGGTCAAGTGATTCAAATAAGGATATGTCCGAAATGTCAGACCACGACCACTCTGGTGAGAGCGCAGACCGGATGTGGACGTGCTCGATGCACCCAAAGATAATGCAACCCGAAGCTGGTGATTGTCCTATATGTGGAATGGACTTAATCCCTGCTGAAGCTGGTGCTGAAGGTCTCGCAGCAAACGAGATAAAAATGACCGAAAATGCTATGGCATTAGCAAATATTCAAACCACTATCGTGGGCAATGCAGAAGCCAGCGATGATGATGGGATGACATCCCTTTCTGGAAAAATAGCTGCTAATGAAGAAAACAATACTGTGCAAGCCAGCTATTTCAAAGGAAGAATAGAAAGACTCAACGTCAACTACGAAGGTCAACAAGTAAATCGTGGTCAGCTGCTCGCAACCATTTACGCACCAGACCTTGTAGCGGCACAACAGGAATTGATTACCGCAGCATCGTTGAAAGAATCGCAACCCGCTTTGTATAAAGCAGTTCGCAATAAACTCAAAAACTGGAAACTTTCAGATACACAAATCAATGCTATTGAAGAAAGTGGAACGGTACGAGAGAATTTCCCGATTTATGCAACGGTTTCCGGAACGGTTTCAGAAGTAATGGCAGCACAAGGCGATTATGTAAATCAAGGACAGCCTATTGTGAAGTTGAGCAACCTCAATTCGGTTTGGGCAGAATTTGATGCCTATGAAAATCAAATAGCGCTATTCAACGTTAGGCAAAAAATCAACATCACGACCAATGCCTATCCAAATAAAGAATTTGAGGGAACAATTTCATTTATTGACCCAATTTTAAATAATGCTACAAGAACGGTAACGGTACGTGCAACCCTTCAAAATAGAGACGACCTATTTAAACCAGGAATGTTTGTTACAGGTAAGGTTAAAGGCGCAACACAAACTATGGAAAACACCCTTACCGTGCCTGCAAGTGCTGTGTTATGGACGGGCGAGCGCTCATTGGTATATGTGAAAACCAATCCTAACGAGCCTGTATTTGAAATGCACGAAGTAACCTTGGGCAATCGCTCTGGCGAAACTTACCAAGTATCGGCCGGATTAAATAATGGCGATGAAATTGTTACCAATGGAACATTTACAGTAGATGCAGCGGCACAGTTACAGGGTAAAAAATCAATGATGAATCAGCAAATGATGCAGGACGAATCAGCAATGATGGGCGATATGGAAATGAGTTTCAGCAATGCGTTTAGTTCTGATTTCGACAAAGCATTACCATCATATCTCAAAATGAAAGATGCCCTTGTAGCAAGCGATGCAAGTCAAGTTTCCGCTTTCGCGAAAGCGACATCATTAAAATTAAAAGCAATATCGACTGATGATTTAAGTACGATGGAAAAACAACACTTAACCAAAAGTATTGAGATGCTGGATGCCGTTGCAAACAATGATAATCTGGAAAACCAGCGCGCTCACTTCGTCATTCTAAACGAGAATATCGTGCCTATTGCAATGAGCATAAAAAACTCGATAAATTATTACATTCAGAAATGCCCTATGGCAAATAACAATAAAGGTGCGGTATGGCTAAGTATGGAAGAAGAAATAAGAAATCCATACTATGGCGATGCAATGTTGACTTGCGGAAGTGTGATTGATTCGTTGTAAAAATCATTTGCAACACAGTTGCACCAAAAAAATTTTATCTTTGCATTGTGAAAGTTGTAGCAATCATTTTATCGTTTTATTTCTTGGCACTCAATGTAGTGCCTTGTAGCGATGCGGCAAATAGAGCTGATGATACCCAAGTAGTTACAGTAATCGATATTGATGGCGACCACGACCAAGACTGTGAGTTATGCTCGCCTTTTTGCCAATGCCATTGTTGTCACGTTCACACGATAAATTTTGGGCTTGTTGCATTTCAACCGCTACAGCCTGCTATTCCTCAAGAATTCTTTGCCCATTTCGATGACCTTGGCAAAGATATTCCCCATTCCCTTTTTCAGCCACCTCGGGCATAATTCAGTTTTCATAGGATAACTATATCCTTTTTTGAAGTTTTCCTAATGGGAATGCTCAACTATGTTTTTGCTACGCGAAAACGCAAACTCGTTTTTTAACTGAATTAATACATTAATCTATGATTAACAGAATCATTGATTTTTCAATCAATAACAAATTTATTATTGGCTTGTTTACGTTGACTCTTATAGGAGTTGGTATCTGGTCAATGGCAACGGTAAATCTTGGGTCTGTGCCAGATATTACCAATAATCAAGTGCAAGTCATCACGCAATCGCCCAATCTGGGAACGGAAGATATTGAACAGTTCGTGACCTATCCTGTAGAATTATCTATGGGTAATTTACCGGGCGTTACCGAAATAAGATCTATCTCACGTTTCGGACTCTCTGTAGTAACCATCGTTTTTGAAGACGATATGGGAACCTATCTTCCTCGACAGCTGGTACAGGAAAAACTAAACGAACTGGGCGAATCTATCCCTGAAAAATTTGGAAGTCCATCTATGGGTCCCATCTCTACTGGTTTAGGTCAAATCTATGAATACACTATAAAGCCAGAGGAGGGTTTTGAAAACAAGTATTCGCCTATGGAACTGCGCACCGTGCAAGATTGGGTTATCAAACGACAACTCACATTACTGGAAGGCGTGGTAGAGGTCAACTCTTATGGAGGCAGTATTAAACAGTACGAGGTCGCTGTCAACCCAGATAAGTTGAATAGTTTGGGTATTAGTATTTCACAAGTGTATGAGGCTCTCGCTCGGAACAATGTGAATACAGGCGGTGCTTACATAGAAAAAAATAAAATGTCAAATTTCATAAGAGGTGAAGGTCTTATTCGCTCTTTGGAAGACATCAAGAATATCTCGATTATCAACGAAGGCAACATTCCCATAACAATTGGAGATGTAGCAACGCGTGTCCATTTTGGGAGTCAGGTACGTTATGGTGCATTTACCCAAGACGGTAAGGAAGCCGTGGGCGGTATGATTATGATGCTCAAGGGTTCTAATCCTAATGCAGTTATTCAAAATGTAAAGGATCGTATGGCAGAAATTGAAAAATCCCTGCCAGAAGGTTTAACGATCGCCCCTATAATTGATCGTAGTGAGCTTATTGCCAGAACTACAGATACGGTTAAAACTAATTTACTGGAAGGTGCTCTTATAGTGATTTTTGCCCTTGTGTTATTGCTGGGTAGTTTAAGAGGTGGAATCATAACAGCCACGACCATACCCTTGTCCTTACTTTTTGCCTTTATCCTGATGAAGCAGTTTAATGTATGGGCAAACTTAATGAGCTTGGGAGCTATTGATTTTGGGATTATCATAGATGGTGCGGTAATTATTATAGAAGGAACGGTTTATGAGATCCAAAAACGAATTAGGTCTGGCAAGCTAAAATTCAATCAAGGAGTGATGGATAAAGTAGCTTATGATGCAGGAAGCACGATGATGGGTTCCGCTTTTTTTGGACAGATAATTATCCTCATCGTTTTTACGCCTATACTTTTTCTAACTGGTGTAGAAGGTAAAATGTTTAAACCTATGGCATACACCTTTGGCTTTGCAATGATAGGTGCCATCATCTTGTGTCTCACGTATGTGCCTATGATGGCAGCGCTTTTTATGAAACCAGTACAAAATACCAAAAACTGGTTCGGCAGGTTTGAGCGCTGGCTCGAAAAAATAAGTGATAAAATTATAGGTGCTATTCATAGTACATATATGCCATTATTAAAGGGAGCCCTTAAACTAAAACTTATTGTTTTATCAGCTGCTGCCGTATTACTTCTTATTGCTGGTTTTATCTTTTCTAATATGGGTGGAGAATTTGTGCCCCAGCTTGATGAAGGAGACCTAGCAATGCAAGCACTCATTAGACCAGGAAGTTCATTATCCGAATCTATTGAAGTTTCCAAGAAAATAGAAACTATCCTATTAGAAAATTTCCCTGAAATTAAAACAGTCACAGCTCGTATAGGTGTTGCAGATATTCCTACCGATCCTATGCCTATGGATATTGCAGATATGTACATCATCCTAAACAAGAATATGGACCAGTGGACAACAGCTACTACTAAAGAAGGTTTGATAGATGCCATTAGAGACAAATTAGATGAAGAACTCGTAGGTGTGAATTTAGTCTTTACACAACCAGTAGAGTTACGATTTAACGAGCTGTTAGAAGGTGTAAGAGAAGATATTGCGGTAAAGCTGTATGGCGAAGATTTAGAGGTGTTATCACAAAAGGTTCAGGAAATGGCAGCGATTATACAGACCGTTCCTGGCGCTGGTGATGTGAGTGCAGAACGAACTGCAGGATTACCACAGATGACCGTAAAATATAAGCGTGATAAAATGGCGCAATATGGACTGGATATTCAAAAAGTAAATGATTACATAAGTACCGCATTCGCTGGGGGAACCGCAGGAGTAATTTTTGAAGGCGAGAAACGATTTGATCTCGTGGTACGATTTGATGAAAGCCATAGAAAAAGTATCGATGACCTACGCAATATGTATATCGATCTTAAGGATGGCAATCAGATACCCATTATCGAAATAGCCGAAATTGAATACGTCCCTGGACCTATGCAAATTTCACGTGACAATACGTATAGAAGAACCTACGTAGGTGTAAATGCAAGAGGCAGGGATGTGGAGTCTGTAGTAAAAGATATTCAGCAAAAATTAGATGAAGAACTGGACTTGCCATCAGGCTATTATATTACCTATGGTGGTGAGTTTGAAAATCTACAAAGCGCAAAGGATCGTTTGATAATCGTTGTGCCCATCGCCCTGTTTTTAATATTTATACTGCTGTACTTTGCCTTAAAATCCTTTTCACAATCGCTAATGATTTACATAGCGATTCCCTTGGCGGCCATCGGTGGTGTGTTTGCCCTATGGTTGCGGGATATGCCATTTAGTATTTCGGCAGGTGTCGGCTTTATTGTGCTATTTGGTGTTGCAGTTCTTAACGGACTGGTACTTATAAACCGATTTAATTCCTTAAAAGAAGAAGGTGTGATAAGTATAAAGGATAGAATATTTCAAGGGACTAAAGAACGTATTCGTCCCATTATGCTCACGGCCACCACTGATATTTTCGGCTTTTTACCTATGGCATTTTCCACATCGGCCGGTGCAGAAGTCCAACAGCCGCTCGCTACGGTAGTTATCGGTGGAATGCTTACAGCTACGCTGCTCACGTTGGTCGTGCTTCCCGTACTATATACCTTTATAGAAAAGAGACGCGAGCGCAAAGAGCAGAATAAGATTGGTTCGTTTAATCCGCAAGGCTTGACTACGATTTTGATAGTTGGTTTTATGTTAGGTGGCACCGCTTTCGCGCCTGCCCAGAGCGCAGTCGAAGGGAGAGCGCAACAATCACAAGCACCTGTGCAAGATCTCATTGCTAAGGACAGCATCACGCCCATCACATTATCACGAGCTGTAGAAATTGCCAAAGAAAATTATCCTGTACTCAAAGCAAGCCAGCTCGAAATCGAAAGACAGAATGCACTCTCAGGCAATGCCTACGACTTCGGTAGTACACAGATCTTTACGGGTGGCGAAGAAGTGGCAGATGGTCAGGGTATTTATACCTTGATAGGTATCGGTCAACAGAATATTGATCTACTGGGAATAGGTGCTAAAAAACGTTTGCAACAACAACGCATCCAGTTAGCCGAAACAGCTCTTGACCTTTCGGAAATCCAGATAGAACGGGAAGTCAAAAAGGCCTGGTCAGAAGCTTTTCAGGCAAAGAAGAAGTTTGTTTTGTACCGAGAACTGGACAGCATTTATGATCAGTTTGCACAATCTGTAGAACTCAATTATGAAGTGGAAGCCATTTCAAGACTGGAATATGCTGCTGCGCGCAATCAAGCACTACAAATTAACAATAAGTTTCAGCAGGCAGAAACAGACTATTTCATCGCCTTGCAAAAGCTCAACCTTTGGTTGACACCAGATGCGATGTACGGCGTTTCTGATGAATTGGGAGCTAGTGAAATTTCAATTTTAGAGTCTAATAATACATTGAATGATCATCCTGAGTTATCGCTTTCGCGAAAGCGTATAGACGAAGCACAAGCAAGCTATGACGCAGCAAGGGCAAATTTACTGCCCCAGTTTAATCTGCAAGGTGGCCTGCAACGTGTCAATGGCGATAGTGGTTTTTATACCTATCAAGCTGGGATTTCCATACCACTGTTTTCTGGACCTGTCCGTAGTCGTGCAAAGGCTGCTAAACTCGATGCACAGATTGCAGAAACCAATGCAGCCTTTAAACAGCGTGAGCTACAATCGCAATTCATACAGGCACAACAAAATTATGCACGATGGCGGGATACCTGGTTTTTCTATAAAACCGAAGCTTTGCCACTTGCCATAGACCAGCGCAAAGGTGCATTGCTGGCATACAAAGAAGGAGCGCTGGATTATGCAGCATTCACGCAAATAATACGTGATGCCATACAGACCGAAATGGACGCGCTCGATGCACTTGATAAATATTTAGAAGCCCTGTTTGATTTACAATATTTCCAAAACTAAAAAAGATGAAAACGATAAAATATATACCGATTACCGCAATGTTTTTTGCATTGACATTACTCAGCTGTGGCGACACAAAATCTGAAGATGGCCACGATGAAGCCACCCATTCTGATACAGAAGAAAACAATTCTGAGGGTGAGACCGGTCAAGAAAACCTTAACGAAGGCGAAGCTCAAGAAGTAATGCTCACGGCACAGCAGTTTGATGCCTTACAAATGGAAATTGACACGCTCGCGCAACGCAATATGAGTGGTTATGTAGAAGCAAACGGTACGCTGGAAGTACCACCGCAAAACGAAGCAAATATTACCGCGCTTGCAGGAGCAAATGTGGCATCCATAGAGGTTATAGAAGGAGACGAAGTCAAAAAGAATCAAGCGGTGGCTTATTTATCACATCCCAGCATCATCCAGATTCAATCAGATTATTTGAACGCTTACAGCAATAGTAAATTTCTGAAACAGGAATATGAACGTCAAAAAAGACTTTATGAAGCTGGTGTAGCATCAGGAATGAATTTCCAAAAAGCAACGGCAGACTATCAGTCATCTACCGCAATGGTAAAAGGGCTTGAAGCGCAGTTGCGACAGTACAACATCAATACGAGTGGTGTGCGCAATGGTACTATCTATCAGAGTGTGGCATTGCGCAGTCCCATAGCAGGTGTCGTAGAAAAAGTATTTATAAAGACTGGGCAATATGTGGAGCCACAGACCAACTTAATGCAAATAGTAGATACAGACCACGTGCACGCAGATTTAATGGTTTTTGAAAAAGATGTGGACAAAGTGAAGAAAGGCCAAAAAGTACGTTTCAGTATTCAATCGAGGCCAGGAAAAGAGTTGGAAGCCGAAATTTATTCGGTTAGTCAAACTTTTGAGCAAGATCCAAAAGCGGTTCACGTACACGCTGAAATTGAGAATAAAGAAGGTGGTCTTATCCCTGGTATGTATATAAAAGGTAAAATTGAAGTTGATAACCAACAGACTACTGCACTACCTGAAAGTGCCATAGTTACAGAAGCTGGAAAGAATTATGTATTTACAGCGCAAAGGGAAGGCGATGCTTGGAGTTTTAAACCAGTAGAGGTTACAACAGGCGAGAAAGATGGCGACTGGATAGCCATACGCTTTTTTGAAACCCCAGATCCTAACACACGTTTTGCATTCAACAATGCCTATTACCTGATGGGAGAAATGAAAAAGGGAGAAACTGAACACGAACATTAAAAGATATGAAAGAAGCAAGAAAACAAAATTTAAAAGAAGCCAGGACACTACAGATTTGGAATGTTATTTATGATGTTATTGAAGTAGTGGTCTCGCTTATAGCAGGATTTACGGCCAATAGTTCGGCATTGATTGGTTGGGGATTAGACAGCACAATTGAAGTCGTAAGTGCGGGAACATTAGGCTGGCGACTACACGGCGAGATTAAAGGTATTGATGAAGAAAAAGTAAAACGAAGACAAAAAATCACGTTAAACGTAATAGCAATTTCATTTACGCTCATCTGTGTTTTCATTTCGTATGACTCCATTACAAAGCTTATAAATCAAGAAACTGCAAACTGGAGCACTTTGGGACTTATTATATTATTGGTTTCCCTCGCTGTAAATCCAATTCTAATATATTTCAAAAGAAAATATGGAAAGAAACTGGACAGTCCAGCTTTAATGGCCGATGCTAAAGACACCTTTATTTGTCTATACCAAACCGTGGTCGTTCTTATAGGTTTACTATTGGTCAATTGGTTAGGCTGGTGGTGGGCAGACCCTGTGGCAGCATTGCTTATCGTGCCCTATGCGGCAAAAGAAGGCTGGGAAGCCTACAACAAAGCCAGAAACATCAATTATAACATCGCGAAAAATGACTGAAATAGAAAAAACATTGAGCGATCATAAGGTGCGTCCTACCGCAATGCGCATTTTGATCTACAAATATCTGGCTCAACAAAAGATTGCACTGGCTTTGCTTGATATAGAGACCGCTTTCGCGAAAGCGGAACGATCTACCATCTTTAGAACATTAAAAACTTTTGAAGAGAACGGTATTGTACACCAAATAGAAGATGGTACCGGAATCAATAAGTACGCACTTTGTGAGCCAGGTTGCAATTGCGAGATAGATCAAGATTTACACTTGCATTTTCATTGCAGTAATTGTGATGAAACTGTTTGCTTGACAGAACATAAAATACCACACATCAACCTTCCAGATGGCTACGTAGCCGAAGATGTAAATCTTGTTGTGACAGGTGTTTGTGAAAAGTGCAGTAGTTGACATTGCACAACAGTTGCGCAACTATTTTTTGCATTTTTGTACTTAATGAATTAAATAAAATGAAAAATAAATTAGCGGTTACAAGTATCCTAACAGCAATTACAGCTTCATTGTGTTGCATCACACCTGTTTTGGCATTAATTGCAGGAACAAGTGGTGTAGCTTCAACTTTTTCTTGGATAGAACCATTTAGACCTTACTTAATAGGGCTAACCATATTGGTTCTTCTGTTTGCTTGGTATCAAAAATTGAAACCAGAAAAAGAAATAGACTGCGAATGTGAAACGGATGAAAAACCAAAATTTATGTATTCAAAAACCTTTTTAGGTATTGTAACGGCATTTGCAATTGTGATGTTGGCTTTCCCATACTACTCAAGTATGTTATATCCAAAAACCGAAAAACAAATCATAATAGTTAATAACTCAAATATCAAAACAACAGAGTATAAAATAAGCGGTATGACCTGCGCCAGTTGTGAAGCACACGTAAACCACGAAGTAAATAAACTCAACGGAATTGTAAATTCAAAAACATCATACGAAAATGCTAACGCAATTATTAAGTATGATAAAACTAAAACGAACGAAACGGAAATTGAGAAAGCAATTAATGCTACAGGGTATAAAGTAACTGATAAAAAATAAAATTGATGCAAACCATATTAAAATCGGAAATCACTTGCCCAGCCTGTGGTTATAAAAAAGAAGAAAATATGCCAACAAATGCCTGTCAGTTCTTTTATGAATGTAAGGATTGTAAAATAGTTCTCAAACCAAAGGAAGGAGATTGCTGCGTGTATTGCTCATACGGAACCGTTCCTTGTCCACCAATTCAACAAAACAAAAGTTGTTGCTAACACAAAATTAGATGAAAAAGAAAAAAGTAAACTTACGTGACATAGACCCAAAAGAACATCAAGGCGAACATTCTCACGATGATGGTCACAATCACGATCACGGAGATGGAAGTGCATTTAAAACGTACATCCCTGCGATAGTAAGCTTTGTAATGCTTATTCTAGGCATAGCTGTTGATTATTTTGATGCCATTCCAGCCTTTAAAGGTTGGGTACGGATTGTTTGGTACACCATTGCTTATTTACCTGTAGGTTTTCCAGTTATTAAAGAAGGTTGGAAAAGTATTATGCGTGGAGACGTCTTTACAGAATTTTTCTTAATGTCCATTGCCACCTTGGGTGCATTTGCGATTGGAGAATATCCAGAAGGGGTAGCCGTAATGCTGTTTTATGCTGTGGGCGAACTCTTCCAGAATGCGGCTGTTAACCGTGCAAAAGGAAATATAAAAGCCCTACTCGATGTAAGACCAAATGAGGCATTAGTTTATCGTGATGGCGATTATGTTTCAGTAAATCCCGAGACAGTTGAAATTGGCGAAAAGATACAAGTGCGTGTGGGCGAAAAAGTCCCACTAGATGGTATTCTGCTTTCTGAAAAGGGATCTTTTAATACTGCGGCCTTGACAGGTGAAAGCAAGCCTGATACAATTGCTAAAGGCGATAGTGTTTTTGCTGGAAGTATTAATCTCGATGGAGTTATTGAAGTTGAAACAACAAAAGAATTTAAGGACAGTTCCATTGCACGTATTCTCGATATGGTGCAAAACGCAACTGCTAGAAAATCAAAAACGGAATTGTTCATTAGAAAATTTGCGCGGATTTATACGCCTATCGTTGTATTCCTTGCCATCGGCCTGACGTTTCTTCCTTACTTTTTTGTAGATGATTATGTGTTTAGAGATTGGTTATATCGTGCATTGATATTCCTCGTGATTTCGTGTCCTTGTGCTTTGGTTATCTCGATACCGCTAGGTTATTTCGGTGGTTTGGGAGCTGCTTCACGTAATGGTATTCTTTTTAAGGGTGCGTCCTTTCTCGATGCAATGACTCAAGTTAATACCGTAGTGATGGATAAGACGGGAACGGTCACTAAAGCAGTATTTAAGATTAAAGAAATTGTTACTGGTTCCGCTTTCGCGAAAGCAGAATTTATGAAATACCTAATGGCAATGGAAGAGCAATCCACGCATCCAATAGCAATAGCCATTATGGAATATAAAGCTGAAGGAGCAGATTATAACGCTACAGACGTTTCTGAAATTGCAGGTAAAGGTTTGAAAGGTAGCGTAAATGGAAAAACAGTCTTAGTTGGGAACAAAGCATTGATGACAGCACATCAGATAGAAGTTCCAGCAGCAACCGATAACATTGTTGAGTCTATAGTGATGGTAGGCATAGATGGCGCATTTGCAGGTTATGTAACAATCGCCGATGAATTGAAAGACGATGCGCATCAAGCGATCAAAGAAATACGGGCAGCAGGAATCGATAAGATTATTATGCTTTCTGGAGATAAGGATTCTATCACTCAAGAAGTAGCAAAAGAATTAGGCATCGACTGGGCAAAAGGTGGAATGCTTCCAGAAGACAAACTCAATGAGGTGGAAAAATTAAAACAGCAACCAGATACTAAGGTGGCTTTTATAGGTGATGGTATTAATGATGCGCCTGTACTTGCGGCTAGTGATGTAGGAATCGCGATGGGCGGTCTTGGTAGCGATGTGGCTATTGAAACCGCAGATGTTATTATACAAACAGATCAACCCAGTAAAATCTCAAGAGCGATAAAAATAGGCCGTTCTACACGTCGGGTTGTTTGGCAAAATATCATACTTGCCTTTGGCGTGAAAGTTATTGTATTAATATTAGGCGCTGGAGGTCTCGCCACAATGTGGGAAGCAGTCTTTGCAGATGTGGGCGTCGCATTGCTTGCTATTCTGAATGCTGTGCGATTACAGAAAATGAAGTGGGAATAGCATTGTAGAATTCAATAAGTCAACTGGATGATTCACTTACTCAAAAGTTACATTTACGGTTTTCTGTTATGAAAGGAATTGTTTTTAAATTAATTTTCTTGGCAAACATCAACCAATGGAAAAAAATTTACTCGCTACACTTTCAAATTACAAAACAGAAATTGAACCCATCATTACATCTGACCTATCAGATATAGCAATCGTAAGCAATGGAATTGCAAAGTCAAGAATGTGTATTCATAGTTTCAGAACTACTCTTAGATCATCAAAATTTAGAAGTAGAAAAGCTGAGGTACATTTCTTCAAATACACAAAACCTTATGTATATGGACGACTAAAGTTTTTTGTAAAACTTCATAAATATTTACTTCTCAAACCTCAAGGAAGTATAGCAAAACAACGGGCGCACATTGATGAAGCCGTATTGAAGTTGGAGGCATATAATTTTAAAAACATTGATTTTGTAGGTTACTATCGAAGGGATGAAAAAAATTTAGACAAATACTATTTCGTACGTGGCAAAGACGAGATAGGCTTAGCGTCTGACTCTTCACACTTTTATACAGATCCAGAATTTAGCACCAGTCACGATAATTTGGCAGCTCAGATAATAGCCTATGATTTGTTGATTGAACATTATAATGAAGAATTGGATAGACTACGTAAAAAAGAACTCAACTTATCAATTGAGCCAGACAGCCCAGCAATTCTTAATAATTTATCCTGGACCGCTTCCAAGACTGATTTAGTTGAGATTATATATGCACTGCAAGCGTCTGGTGCGATTAGAAATGGTCAGGCAGAAATCAATAAGATGGCATTGGTCTGTGAAAAATTATTTGATTTAGAATTAGGAAATTTCTATCGCACCTATTTTGAAATTAAAGAGCGTAAAAATGATAGAACAAGATTTTTAACTAAGCTCAAAACAGATCTTGAACAAAAAATGAAAAATGATGATGAAAGATATTAGACATAAGGAATGAGTAACTTAACCACTTTGAAATGTTAAAACTCTTACCAACCCATTCCCAACTTGGGAATAAAATTCATCAAACAACCACACATTTGTAAAACGAATGTCAAGTCAAAGCAAAGCAAAGCAACCGCTTTGAACTGCAATCAGTTCGGCGGTTGTTTTAATTTTAAACCGTTTTACTATGCCCACATCGATTATCACATCAGATGACCTAAGAGAATTCAAAATGGAATTACTCGAGGACCTAAAAGAACTTATTCAGACACCTGTTCAACCTAAAAAGAAGAAATATCTCAAGTCAGCTGAGGTTATGGAATTGCTACAGGTAAGCCCAGGAACACTTCAAAATTTGAGAATAAACGGCACCCTGCCCTATTCTAAAATTGGTGGCATCATTTTCTACGATGCCGATGAGATTACCAAAGTAATTCTCGAGAACCGTATTGATAATTCTCAATAGATGAAATGGAAGTCAACTACATCCAGCACCTCAACGCAGTTTTCAAAGCATTCCAAGAAGATAGCCGGTTAAATCCTACACACATCAGCTTATATCTGGCGTTGTTCCAGCTTTGGAATCACCATCGCTTTCGCGAAAGCTTTCACGTCAACCGTGAAGATGTGATGAAGCTCTCAAAGATTGGGTCAAAATCTACCTATCACCGTTGTGTTAAGGAGTTAAATCACTATAAATATTTGGTCTATGAGCCATCACACAATCCATTTAAAGGGTCAAAAATTAAGATGCTCAAATTCGGGACAACTTCTGGACAAGTATTGGAACAAGCTGTGTACCAAGCTGTCCCAAATCAAGGACAAGCAGTGGTACGTTATAATAAACATATACAAACTAATCTAAACAGTTATAAACTACCCAAGCCTAAAAATGAAATTGAAGTTCTACAATTTTTTAAAAAAGAAGAGTGGCCAGAAGTCGAAGCGCAAAAATTCTTCAATCACTACCAATCTATCGGCTGGAAGATTGGCGGGAAAATCAAAATTGAGAATTGGCACGCTTCCGCAAAAAATTGGATGCTAAAAGCCGAAGAACTCAAACAAGAAAAAAATAAAAACGAGCTGTCCCAAAACGCTGCCCTGAGCTTGTCGAAGGGTCAGGACAACCTGCATACCACTCGGAACAAGAATTATAATAAGCCGTTATGAAAACACCGGATACTACATTCGACCCAAAGAACCCTCATATCATTATTGAAGGTGCTGTGGAATATAAGCTCGGTACGTTTGACGGTAGCTTTATCCAATACGATTTCGCAAGCATAGCTCGCTACATTGATGCCAAAGGGAAGTTACTTTTCGGTAAGAACTTCAAACTTTACGATGAAGACAAACAATTGTTGTACAAGCTCTGCAGCTACTTCGTAGCTGATGCAGTCGAGTGTAAGAAGTACGACATCGACATAGATAAAGGCCTGCTATTAACAGGTCCAGTAGGATGTGGTAAAACCACATTGATGCGGTTGTTACCGCACATCGTTCCACACAAGCGCGGTTACAACTTCATTCCGTGCCGGAATATCGTTTTTGGTTTTAATGGAATAGGCTTCAAAATGATACAGGATTACGAAGACCACAAATCCTATTGCTTTGATGACTTGGGTGTTGAGCACGTAGGCCGTTATTACGGCAAGGACTGCAATGTGATGGGCGAAATCCTCATTTCCAGATACGACATCTTCAAACAGAAAGGCATCAAAACACATATCACCACCAACCTCAACGCAGACGAGCTACAAGAGAAATACGGCGAGCGAGTTAGGTCACGAATGAGGGAAATGTTCAACCTTGTTAGTTTTCCATCAAATAGCACCGATAAGCGTGGTTGAACATTCACGAGCACCTATTTGGAAAATAGAAAACCTGCGAGTAAATGTTTAACCTGATATCGTTTGATGAAAATAGTGCTGACAAAAGGGTTTAAACAATAGCTTTATAAGTTCCTGCTGGGAGCAGATGAAATGAATTTAATTAGAATTACGTTTATATATGCCATATACGGCTACAAAATGCTTTATAAGCTGAATTTCAATTGATATGGTACATTGTATTTTTTGCAATAATCAATCCTAAAGCAATTCCAGTCAGCGTGCCCTCTCATACATTCAGTCGCTTCTTCAATAAACTGTTTAAGGAGCTCTCTCTCACCCTGTGTCAAATATTGATGATGTTTATATTTTCTGATTCCAGGCATTATGAATGGATTTACAATCCGCAAAAATGGCAGAACCTCTTGTGAGAAACGAAAATAGATTATCTCATTAGTATGTCTTCCCGCCATCCACGGTTTCTCTGCTATTACCCCTTGATATTCCCAGCCCTTAAGCCTGAACATCTCTTTATAATATTCTTGGGTAAAAATCGGCTCATACTCGGCAGGTGTTTTGAGGACCTTCGCATCAAGATTTTTTAGCTTCCATTTGTCTTCAATAGTATCAAGAATTTTCCTTTTCAGAATCTCTTGGTCTAATGACTCGTCCGAGGTTTTATCCTTTACTCTGGCTTCCGTTTTATCAAGAATAAAACGCTTGAGCATTTGAGCATTCTTGCTCTGTTGTAATGCCTGTACCTGTCTCAACTCTTCTGGAGTCATCTCTGTTTTTTTCATAATTTTAGTTATAAATCGTTCTTCTTAAATTTTTTATGTGCTCGCTATATGACATATTATTACCAAACGGAAAATCTATTTTACGCAGCAGTCTCGTTGTATCAGGATTAAATTTTTTAGCTCTGGCCCAAGAGTATTTGTCGGCATCAGGAGTATCCCACGCGTAAAACGTATAGATGAAACTCGGGTGTACATTATTAGACAAAGCAAATTCTCTAATGTAATTGTCATTTTTAATAAGACCACGCACCTCATTTGTTTTACTCGTAGAAAAGAAGTACTCTCTTGCAAATGCATCAGCTTCAACTTCATTTGCAGAATGACTATCAAGGCTCTTTTGTTGTTCTTGAGAAATGTGATATGAAGAAAGCCTAATTTCGTCCCAGTCAAACAATACGTGGTACAACTCGTGCACTAACGCAAACCACAAGGTTGGATAGAAGCCTACATAATCTGTTAAGGCGATACAGGGCTTATTATTAACTTCAAAAGTAGCACCTCGAATATGTAGTGAGGGAAATGAAGGTATAAATACAACGGTCACGCCAAGTTGATATAGCTGTTGAATTACATTGACCAAACCATTGTCAACATCCATAGATTGCCATCTAATTTCTGGAAAATAAGATACTAATTTTTCCTGGTCGAATTCATTTGTGTTTCTTAGCTCAATACAAGTTTTCTCGGCGAGATACATCCAATTCATAATAGCGCAATTTCTTTTAGCGCGTTTACCCGAGCTAAAAGCAACATTTATATCAGGCTCTCTGTAGTCCAAAATATTTGTAAGTCCAAAATAGTTACATAAGCGTTCAATGATATCATCGTAATCACTTAGAGATTTTATTAATCCCACTTTTCGCATTTCCGCCAGATTGAATTTTTCGTTGACAAATTTTACTTTCTGGCTCATCTTTTCTAAGTCCTCTTCAGGGTTGTGAACCTCTTGTAACTTTTTTACATACAAAACGGTAGTTTCTTCAAGTTCAACACCCAAGAAATTAGACAGCTTAATCAATTGAGTGTAATCCAACATTTTTTGCTGCCCTGTGAGTATTCCATCAAGGGTCCTGACCGTCATCCCCATCATTTTAAGTGCGGTAGTTTTAGTAATACTTAAACTGTCGATTCTGTTTTCGAACAATTCTTCAAGATTTTCCTTAATCTGTGTGGGTTTTGGTTCAAATACTTTTCTTAGAATATCGTCAATATCGGAATGCTTTTTACTCATATATCAGATGTATGTATAAAAATTTATTTATAGAATTTCTGTAAAAATACGCAAAAGATGTATCCATACATTTTTTTGTTACGCTCGTTTTTAACAAACTTATTAACTTATATTTTATTCCTATCAACCATTCATAATTCAATTTTAATACCCCACCTACGGCACTTGCCAGCTCATCACTCATTACCTTATTCCGCACGCTACATTCGTCCATTCACTCTTCACTAACAAGAGCCTACGGTTCCGCGCGGTACCAGCAATGATTACCACAATCATTCAAATAATAAACTAACTGCTATGGTTAATTTATGACGCATCTTTTTTTAAATCTTCATTTAGATAATCATTGCTCGTACCCTTTGCCTTTGCGCGCACAATCGTCGAAAGATTTGTCTTTCAATTAAACAGCAGTAATAGCATTAACATTCGGGAAGGCAGGTAATAAGGTGTGCGCCAGTTGTTCCATTTTGTTCCATAAAACATCCCGACAAGGGTATATAAACAGGCATTAGCAATAGGTCTTCAAATTAAACACACATCTTGCCTGCCCTTGTCGGGACCGCCACACGTCCAACGCGCCATCCAGAAGTGCTGGCTTGTTTTATTCCACACATTCCACGCCTTCTGCACTCGCGGCTACTATTGTCCCTTAAAATCCCAAATAGGACGGCTATCGCCGGCATAATTAGTAAGGGACAACCGCCGCTTCACGTTTTGCGAGCCTGCGTGTCGCTGCGGGCTTATACGGTGTCACATTTTTTGATGTCTAGTTAATAAACACTTGTAAATGCAATAACGTCCTACAGCCGTAACACAGAAAAAGTGTTACAGCTTCCGTCCTGGCAAGTAAGAGCTGTACCTTCCTTCCGCGACTTCCTATCGTCAGCCACTACACTCACGCACAGCACTTACCCATATCAAGAAACCTCATCCTTCCATTAAAAAGAATCAAAAAACTGCGCCACCTAGTGTACAACATAGCCGTGACCGCCTTCCGTGCCTACAGGCGCCCACTCACGGCACCCTTGCTCATCTCGCAGGCGGCTCGCGCCTTTTGGATTACCTGCTTAACAACAAATAAAAAGACCTTTGCGTTATACATTAATCCTATACACTTAGTAATAGAAAATGAACGAAGATTTCAAAAAAGTATTTATACACGAATTAGGTCATTTTATTGCCTTAGAGTTAAATTTCCGGTTATACAATTATGATAGAAGAGCTATAGGACTAAAAATTGAACCAAGAATAAATACTAAATTTTACAATGGTAGTATTTCCACTGACAAAGCTACAACCGGCAGTTACAACCCAATTAATAGTGCTAAAGAATATGCCCAAACATTTTACGGCTGCTTATTTGAATCACTATACCGCAATATTGATATAAAATCTTGCTTGAAGTCCTCAGTTAGTAAAACTGATTATTTAGTTAACAATATTGGCAATGGCAAAGTAGATGCGTTGCACTTATATTCAATATCCATCAGACCAGAATTAAAGGATGTCGGTAAAAAGTGGTTCAACTACGCTACTGAAAACTTTTATCCATTAATAAAGAATAATGTTAGTCATTTCAAAACAATATTCGATTTGAGTCCGGAGAATTATATAGTATCAAAACAATATAATCAAACCACATTCGACATCAATAAATTAAGAAATGCAACTATATTTTTCGTCTTAGAGCACAGTGATGTTTATGATTCTTTCATCAAAAGCTTAGAATCGATAAAATAAAAAAAGGTCACAAATATAGTTGGCTTCCTACGGCCAGCGTTATGATGCAGTAAAGTTCAGGCCTATCGGTTTTGAAAAAAATAATGCGCCGAAGAAACGCATCATTTTTTTCAACCCTTTATCGGTCGGTCGCAAGATTTTTACCAAAAAACTTGACAGCATCGCCACGCCACCAGAGAGATTGCTTTCTTTTTTTGTTTTTCTTTTAAAATAATATTGGTGGGCTTTGGTAGTAAGTAGAAACATCCTGCTAAAAGAAAAACCCTAGAACTAATTCCAGGGTTTACTCAATTACCGATGTCATTTTCGTTTACGCTTTTTTACCTGCCGATTGGTACTTCGCGAAAGTATCTTCTTAATACGGTTCTTAACCAAAATCTTGAGAAGTAAAGACACTATGAAACTGATAGTCGCACCGAATACTGCCATAATTGCTGAGGTCAAGAAGCTCTCACTGTCAATACTCGGAACAGTAGCAGCGATAGTACCACCAAAAGTGCCCATTATCGTTGGAAGATATCGGTGTGGCATAGCGATTACTTTTCATTCCTACTTAGACGGGAATCAGTTTTGCCTATATCCTCAGACTTTTCTTTTTTCGCTTTCGCGGAAGCGGAATCATCTGAAACTACTGCTTGACTTACAGCTGTGGCAACCGTGCCAGCGACGGTCATATAGGTTGCGACGGTTACAACAGCTGCAGGAAGTGCAATGGGAGCTGCGATAATGGCACCGCCAGCGGTGGCCAATGCGATACCTATATTTCTCAAAGTCTTGAAAAACTTCGGTGTTGGTTTTTTATAACGTTGTACAAGGTTCATTGTATTAAGATTTTATAGTTAATGTTACTTTTTCTTTTCGGTCATAGGCTTGATAGCAGAGCGATAACAGCTTCTGCAATGCAGCCCGAGATAACCAGCCCGTTCCAATGCCTGAGAGTTGCGAAACTGGCGATAGACAGCCGCGCAGTTCCTTTGCGGCATCATTTGCAGGGTGTATGAGAATCAAACTACGACCAGGAACGTTCAAAATGTGAAGATGATTTCTAAACCGCTTCGAAATTCTCGGTACAACCTCATAAGCGCCTTCCGGAACACAAGAAACATTCCGCCGATTGTCCTGCCAAGGCAGCTCAATCGTAAAGCAGATGAATCTGCCATTGATGAAAAGGGCACCGTTGGTACCCTTTTCAAAATAGCTTCGCTTCAGGATGAGGTCCATCTTAAACCTTATCTACATTTGCAACTGAAAGCGCATTAAATGCACCATTTTTCAACGAATACATCTGCCCGTTCACTTGCTGATAGAATTCGATTCCAACCACCTGCACAATCGGCAACGCCGATCCAGCTGGAAGAGCGACCGCAAGGTTGATGGCTGCGGTGTTTGCACCGTCATACGGCAAAATTGCCGTCTCAGCACTCTCGAAGCTCGAGGTCTCATTTGCAAAGTCAAGCTCTGCAGCACCAGTTACAACTTTGAAGTGTGTAGTTCCACCAGGAGCAGCAATTCGCACCGCTGGTGCAAATGGTGCCAAGTTCAATTCCACATCGCCAGTTGCACGGTCGAGAGTGGTGGAATAAGGAGCAAACAAGGTTGCACCAAGTTTCCCATTGAGGTTGAACTCAAAGCCTTGTAGCGTTGCCATATCACCATCTTCGATAGTTCTGGCGCCACGCTCGTTGACCGTGTCCGTTTTGGTTACTGCCACAAGTGCTTTTGTCAATCGACTTACCACACGCTTGTCTTTTGCATTCTGCAAAAGCACACGGATAGCATTGCGGATGACTTTGCCGCCTTTGCCGGCACGTCCAAATTCAGACCCATTCTCACGCGTTCTTTGAAACGCTGGATCATTGGCGATACGATTGGCATCCACACCACCTTTGGTGCGCGCCAAGTGCCCGTCAGAGCTTTTGTAAAAGGAAATGTCGCCAAGTGTTCCCTTCAGTTTGATAATACCAGTTTGTCTTGCCATTTTTAAAAATTTTATGATTACTCAACAAATCAAAGTAGATTTGTAAGGAAAGAGAAATAACCCATACCACCTCAGCCGATTAGCACGATTTTTGCCGAGAATGACCTATACTTCAAGCAAGGATTCCCTATGGATGACGTATGGATAGTGTATCACTATGAAGATTTTAAGAGCCTGCATATTCCCAAAAGACGTGCATTGCCTAACTGGCAGAAGCGAACGCTATGGCAGGAAGCTTTTAAATGATATTAGAAGGCACTTTGATAAGCAATCCCATCAGTTTGTAACCGTCAAAGAATTCGCCGAATATAGCGGCATAGAAGAGGAAATTATCACAGAATATTTACAGCAAGTTTCATAGTATTTAGTGCTGTTTATGTAGGTTTGAATACTGGAAATTGTTATCTTTATATAGTCTTGAAAGTATCAAAACAATTCAAGCAAGTTCATTAAAAATGGTAGTTAATCGGTCAGTTGTATATCTTGACTAACTGTTTAAGCCCTGAAAATACTGCATAATGCGTGGTTTTACGGCAATCCTGTCGAGGTCACGACTATTAAAAACCACGTTCATTTTTTTGAACGTGGTTTTTCGTTCTATGGGCATATTCATCCTGATCGAAATCAAGCAATAGATTACATTGCTATCCTGGCTCAGCCTCAGAACCACTTTCCATCTGGATAAGGCCTTTAAAGGCATCATATACGGAGCTTCCTTCATAGAGAATATTGTAAACCTGCTCCGATATAGGCATAGGAACGTCATATTCCTTAGAAAGCTCCATAACCGCTTTAGCTGTTTTTACACCTTCTGCCACCTCATTCATTTCTTCGATGATTTCGTCCAGACTCTTTCCTTTGCCCAATTGAAACCCTACGTGGTGGTTTCTACTTTTAGAACTTGAGCAAGTGGCAACTAGATCGCCCATCCCCGCAAGTCCGGCAAAGGTGCGCCGCTTCCCTCCCATTGCTGTTCCTAAGCGCGTAAGTTCAGAAAGTCCTCTTGTTATAAGCGCTGCTCGGGTATTATCCCCAGCATTTGCCCCATCTCCCATTCCTGTGGCAATTGCCATAATATTTTTAAGTGCACCACCTAGTTCACATCCTATAACATCTGTATTACGATATACTCTGAACACGCCAGAATTAAAGATATCCTGAAGCTCTTTGGCTATAACATCGTCTACCATTGCGATTACTGCAGCCGCAGCTTTACCACTATGTATTTCTTTAGCCAAGTTAGGACCAGTCAGGACCCCAGCTGGGTGCCCAGGAAGTTCTTCCTGGATGATCTGCGTCATACGCATTTTAGTGCCCAACTCTAGACCTTTGGCAAGACTCACAATAGGAATCCACGGTCTTATGTGAGGTTTGGCGTCCAGTAAAACTTGCCGGAAATGTTGCGATGGTACACCCATTATCAACACGTCTGCGTTTCCTACGACCTCCTCAAAACTGGTCGATGCTTTTAACCCTTTGTGCAATGTTGCACCAGGTAGATATTTATGATTGGTATGATGTTCATTGATCTCGTTTACCGTTTCCTCACTACGCGCCCAGATGGTGACATCTGCATTTTTTGCAGTGAGCGATGCAACTGTTGTCCCCCAAGAGCCACCCCCTAATAATCCGACTTTTAGTTTCATATTGCTGATTTTATTTAAAGCAAGAGCTCGATATGCTACTTAATTATTTAGTTCTTGAAGATAGAGATTTCTTACGTATTCTATATTTTTATCTAGGTCTTTTAGTTTCCAAAGTCCTGTATCTACAGGATCCAGTGCGACTACTTCAATATGTGTAGGTCGCAGTGCGGAGGTTCCCTTAGGCATTGCCTTATAAGCATTCTTAATCACGATAGGAATGATAGGTACTCCTGCTTGCATCGCAAGGTGAAAAGCACCTTTTTTAAATCTTCCTAGTTCTGCACTACCGCTTCTAGTTCCTTCAGGAGCGATCACTACAGAGATACCATTTTTTAACGCTTCTACCGCGGGCTCCATTGCTTCTATGGCTTTTTCTTTATTACTTCTGTCAACATAGATTGCACCTAAGGCTGAAAATATAGGACCAATGGGTGTGCGTTCTAGTTCTTTCTTGGCAACTCCAGTAATGTTGTTTTTCAGAATTTTCATTAAGATAAAAAAGTCGGCAGCGCTCTGATGGTTAAAGGCAAATACTGCGGGACGAAAATCTCGCAAATTATGACCGCCTTTTACGGAGATTTCAAGTCCAGCGAGTTTTGTACCCAAATTACCGATACTAGCAAAAGTCGTATTTGCCGCTTCCTGACGGGACATTGTCATTAATCCTCGTATCGCACCTTTTAATGCTGAAGGATAGATACTCGCAATCGCAAGCCCGGTGCGTAGTCCATTTACCACAGGTTTTTCTACAGGTTGCTCAAAGCGCAGGATAGGCCAGTCATTTTCAAAAGCCACTTGAGATAAGGCTTTATCTGGATTAGTTGCAACAGGGTTGCCCACAATTTTAAACAGCGGGTAATCGTCTATAGCATCTGAGTAGAAATAACTTTTTTCTAGGTCAATGTCATTTTCTTTGGCAAAGATTCTTGCGGCTCGGGCTTTTCCTTCTCCCCAGCACATCTCTGCAACTCTACCCGTAAATTTACCTTTATGTACTTCCATCTTAGTGGCATATACATCCTTAATGCCTAGTTCTTTGGCAATAGGTTCAATTTGATAGGTAGTCGCCGCTGAAATAATCACCACTTTATGACCCATTTCTAAATGCTTCTCAACCAGTTTACGCGATTCTGGGTAGATTGTGTTTACCAGATAATCATCAAAAACGGCCTGACCAAGTTCCTTAAACACTTTTTCTGGAATCCCTTTCACGCCAAGTGCTGCTACTTTAGTAAGAATTTCAAAATCGCGATTGCCAAAGGAAAATACCAGAGCGGTCATAAACTGAGTAACGTACTCCTTAAACGTAGTTTCCCCACTAAATAAACGCGTAGTCATAAATTTCTTTGCAGAGAAATCATTTATAAGCGTACGATCCATATCAAAATAAGCTGCTATGTGCGGACCTTCTTCAGGCTTATCTTTTTTACGTTTTCTAGCATTTTCATCAGTATCAGGTACAAGGCCTTGTTGAGCTGCCATTTGCTCAAGAACTTTAACACTCGGATCAACTTCTATAGATTTAAGATATGCAAGACGGGCTGTTAAGTCGTCTAGTTGCTCCATCCATTTTTCTAGTCCTTTGTAGTCTATTTTTTGGTTTACAGGTGTAAGTTTTGCATTCTCTGCAAATCGTAGCGCATTGCTTAAAAATGGTTTTGAGACGCTGTCTAGGCGAGTAATTCTGGTTTGCCAGTGTAACTCCTTTCCTTTAAACATACAGAGCTCTAAGAAATCTGTTGTTTTAAATTGATCGTCCTCATCCCAATTATTGAGGGTGTGACAAACTACTTTATCTGATTCTAAATAGGTGAGGAGTAAAGCCCTTGAAACAAAGAGATTTTGCTTCTTTAAAATATCTTCTACGCTTTTAGACGGGTCGCTCAATATGGAACGCCAGTTTCTATTAAAACGGCTCAATTCTTCCTCTATCTCTGCGCTAAATTTTGGTTTGTTTGTATAGAAAAATTCAAATTTAAAGAGGTTGCGCAACTTCATTATCTCTTCCCAAAAATGTACAATACGATTCGGCGAAGTATCGTCTTTTATTTTGGCAAGTGCCATCTCGATAAACGCTGCGTGATAAAAATGTCCAGCAGCCATATTTGCGTAATAGGTGGCTGGCAGATATTCAGATGAAACTAGACTATACTGTGCTTTCTGACCGGCACGACTTTTCTGAACAATTCCTGCTCCTTGCAATAAATTAAGTGCTTTTTGAATACTTACAGCAATAGGATTGCCTCGATCCAGCAAACTGTTTTGTTGCTTTTTCTCGATGTATTCCATCAATTTGTTCACCTTGAACTCAATTTCTTTTTTTGTGAGTGCAAAGTCATTAAGTAAAACATTACACACCAGAGAAACCGTTGTGACTGGTGTAATTTTAGACATTTGATGAATAAGCTCAAAGGCGAAATGTGGTAGCGAATTCTTGGGCTTTGTCGCATTCTCTTTAAACTGCGGAACAACCACAGAGTAACTTTCATCTGCATCTACGGGCTCTCCAAATCGAATGGCCGCACGCCCATAATCACTAGACAAACTACGCACATAATCAATTCCTTCCTTCAGATTTTCAGAACGTTTTTTGCTTCCTTTTGCCTGTTCCGTCATTTCCTTTACGTCAGGAATAAGGTCATAAACAATGGAAACGGGAACGTACTTTATAGGTTTTGTGCTTTGCTTTTCTGCATCCATAATGTATTTAAGGATACCCATTTGCGGGTGCAGGATTTTCCCCGTACGTGATCGCGTTCCCTCGATATTCCAAGTGAGATGTTCTCCTTTATCTATAATGGTTGAAATGTAGTGACGCAACGCTACTTTATAAATCGCATTGTCCTTAAAACTTCGGCGTATAAAGATAAGTCCAGCATTGTTTCCTAGTTGTTTCAATCCCGGGAATGCAAGGTTATCACCACCAAAAGAGTAGGGTACTGGCATTCCATATCTCGCCAATGTTGAAATGAGCACCAAAGTATCCAAGTATGTCTTATGCGTCATTATAAACGCCACCGAATTCTGACGCATCAGTCGCATTAACTTTTTGATACCCTTAGGATCTACATCTATCTTGTCGCTGTAGGCTCTGGAAAGTATATAATCAAACCCGCGTACGGAGAGCGATTTAGCGAGTGGATGCTGTTCGGCGTAGAGTTCTTTGATGTATTTTGCGCCTTCTTTTTGCGCTTTCGCGAAAGCGATATCCTCCTCCTTTGCTACTCGTTTTAAAGCTCTCTGAAAATCTGGATGGTTGATTATATGTTCCATTATCGTTTAAGTCTTCTGTACTCTAAAGTTCTTAAAAGTGAATTTACGCTTTTTCCCATTCCAATAAAAAGGATACAGGACGCGCTCAATGTTTGTCGTGGCCTGTTGTATGGTCTGGCCATTGATATTTGCACTCAGCGCATTTGCGGTTATCATAAGCACACTGGCATTTGCGCCTAGTCCTGAATGACTCCCAAATACTTCAATATTGCGAATGTTGTTACGGTAACTTTCGGCTTCCATACAATGTTTCCACGGGACAAGACCATCGGTTTTTGTATAGATACAAGTAACTGGAACGTCTGGTATAGGTTCTAATTCTTCTAAAAAACGTTTGTTCCTGTCCTTGAGCGATTTTCCTCTAAAAAACTCTAAGATACCGTAAACAGGGGTTTTCATATCCATCACGCCCCAAATAGGAGAGCCTATAGTCAGGATTTGTTCCACTTGGTTAGGGTGACGGTTTGCCATAATCTTTGCAAAAATGCCACCACCAGACCAACCTACGATGCTTACTTTTTTACCGTGAGCTTGATAAATATCATCTAGTTTCTCCTCTAACCTCGGGATATAATGCGACTTTACCATATTAAAACCCATTTCCCATTTGTAGGTTTTAAAACCGAGCGATGTCAAATACTTACGGACAAATGAAGTAGAGTAATCATCTCCTAGATATGGAGGAATCAATAACACAGGACGACCCTCACCCTTTATACGTTTAGGAATAAAAGGATAAATAGCGTAGATAGAAGCCCACTCAATAATAGAGCGTGTTTCCAGCAACATATTAAACAAGGGAGGCTTAGGAATCTTTAAATTAATTTCGGCAATTTCTTGTTTAAACTTAAAGAATACTGAGCTTGCTACTTCCGTTTGTTCTTTTGTTCCAGCTTGTGAAGCGATTGTGAGAATATTTTCTAAAATTACTAGTAACGTAATATATTCTCGGCTAGGACCTAGCTCGTCGCACAGTCGGATGCATTCGTTAAATAAAAACTTTATATCTGGACTCTCATCCAGTTCCAAACCATCAATAATAGGCAGAATGTCCTCGCTATTGGGGTGGAGCTTAAAACTTTCTAACAACACCTTTTTACTTTCCTCTAGCGTGAGTCCGTTAAGGAGCCCGAGCGCTGAGGCAAACTGGATAAAGGTTTTATATAAATTTAATTTTTCGTTCATTCTATGATTTAGGGGATTTGGGTATTGAGCCACGTGATGATGTCTTCTTCTACTTCGTCACTATTGGTCTCATTGAGCATTTCGTGTCTGCCTCCTTTGTATAAATTGAAAGTGAGGTTTTCATTTCCATTCTTTTTAAAGCCTTTTGCGACTTTCTTTACGCCTTTTCCCATCTCACCAACAGGGTCTTTATCTCCTGAGAAAATGAGAATGGGTAATGCATTTGGTGTTTTTTTAAAAGCTTCATCTTTATTGAGCTTGCGCGAGTTTGAAATAATATCTGCAAAAACGCCTAGTGAGAAATTCTCAATGCGATACGGATCTGCTTCAAAAGCATCTACCGCTTTTTCATCACTACTTATCCAATCGAGTTTTGTGCGATTAGGTTTAAATTTTTTATTGAATTCATCAAAAAACAGCGCTCTCAACGTCTCATTTCCACGCTCACGACCACGTACCGCAGTTACTGCTTTTGTGGCAACCAATCCAAAATGGCCAAGTCCTTTTATAAAACTTGCTGTTCCTGAAAGAATGAGCGCGTCTATTTCGTCACCATAATGAAGTACATATTTTCTGCTTAATAAAGAACCCATACTATGCCCAAAAAGAACAAATTTCTCGCTGGGATGTTCAGCGCGCATGAGGTTGGAAAGGTCGTGCATATCTGCAACTGCATCTTCAAAATAATCATCGCCATCATAAAAGCCAAAAAGCCTTTTGATCTCTGCCGTTTTACCGTGAGCGCGATGGTCATTTGCATAGACCGTAAAACCTTCTTTTTGCAAACGGTGGGCAATGTGATCATAACGCCCGGCGTGCTCACCTATACCGTGGGCTATCTGGATGACGCCTCGCTGTTTTACATTGGGTAATGTATCCCATTTGTAGTAGCAAATAATTTCGCCGTCGCTGGCTTGAAATGTATGAGTTTTATAATGCATAAATTATCGCGCCAAAAATGCCTTAAGAAGATTTGTAAATTTCTTCTTGTTTGCAACCGTACCAGAAATCTTAATACGTTGCTGTATTTTAAGTTCATCAAAAAGCAATTTTCCTTTATACATATCGTAAAGATTTGCATCCTCTATCTCTATCAAAGTGGCTGGATCGAGGTTCTTCGTCTTTTTAATGACCACCTTTTCGCCGGTTAGGTCTATAACCCAGCACTGACTCGTTGCTCCTAAATCTACGTCTATGTGGTAAACGCCTTTATACTTTTTAACTACTTCGGCCTCCTTGTTCAAGTATCGTTTAAGCGTGCTAAAAAAGGTTGCACTCTTGCTTTTGTCTTTGGTTGCCTTTGATACTTTCGCCTTAGATTTCTCGTTTTTTAGCACCAATGCTTCCAGCTCATTTGCACTCTCTCGTATGTATCTTGCAAATTTCTCTGCATCTGGCATTGTCTTAGAGTCTGATGTAGCGGTAATAGTCACATTACCATTGTAGCTAAAGGCCGCAATGATAAGTCCAAAGCCGTCCACTACAGGAGTAAGTGTAAATACAGAGACAACTTTGTGACCGTTGAGATACAAAGCTTTTTGAGGACCAGGTACATTGGTAATCGTCACATTAAATGGTGGTCTGTGCAAGTCCTTCATATTATACTTGCTGTATAGTCCTGCGGCGAGATTTGCCAGTCCAAAAGGGACAGCATCTGCCATTTTCGATAGTGTTTTGGCGCCCATCGTTTTATGGCGTGACTTGCCCAGCATGGTTTGCTCTTGTATATATTCTAGACGGTCCAGCGGATCTTCTATGTGCGTGGCCAGCTGTATCATCATATTTGCAATCTGGTTGTTGAGCGACTTGTCCTCTCCACGTATGGAAATGGGAACATTTGCTACCAGTGGTTGCAAGGGTAATTTTTCTCTGTCCTGAAGGTAACGGCGTATCGCTCCCGCACAGAAAGCGAGAATGACATCGTTCACACTACCGCCCGTGATTTTTCGGAGTGCGTTTATTCTGTCAAAAGAAAGGATGGCTGTTCCCCAAGTCCTTTTGGCCGATATATTTTCATTAAAAATCGTAATAGGCACCGGGTAGCGCGCAGATGCAAACTCTTTCTGAATACTGAGCGTCTTGTTTGCTTTTGATTTCACGAAAGTGTACGCCGTCTCAGCAATCGTTTTAGGGAGCTTAAATGGATTTTTTAGAAAACCATAACCACTTTTAAGTAGCAAACTGATGTCATCTGGTAACGGATCGGGTTCGTAGGGTTTTGGGTCAGGCATCTTAGCCGAAGGATTTTTCTCTTTGTCAAAAAGTACTCCCATAATCCCCACACCCGAGCTACCGTCTATCATCACGTGATGCACCTTGCTCACAATCGCTACAGAACCTTTGGGCACTTGCGCAATCTCATCTATACCCTCAATAAAATGGATAGACCATAAAGGACGACGCAAATCTAACGGTGCACTAAAAATACTAGACGTAAGAGATCGCAGTGTTTTCCAGTTAGAGGGTTCCGGAAGTCGTACACGATTAAGATGCAGATCTAAGTCAAAATTAGGATCATCTACCCAGTACGGATAATCCACATTCATAGGGACGTTGAGCAATCGCTGGCGAAATTTTGGGATGAGATGCAGTTTTGAAGCCACATTTTTCTTAAAATCTTCAAACTCGATTGAACCCTCCACGATGCAAAGTGAAGCAATATGCATGGGGCTCGTGGGCGATTCTGCATATAAAAATGCCGCGTCAGAGCCTGAAATCTGTTTGATATTTCCGTCTAAGGCGTCCTGTACAATGTCTTTAAAATCTAATTTCTTTGCCATTTACTAATGCAATTTAATTATGGATTGGTTTTTATTACGCTTTTTATAAAAACGTCTTTAGCGTTTCGCGAAAGCGTACTCATATACTGCTTATTCCCCAATGCTTTCAGGGGATACTAAAGCATCATAATTTCTAATCTTAATATTTTTTGCCTTGAGGTCAAACATCAAACTGAAAAGTCCAAAGAAGGTGCGATTCATATAAATAATGTGTCGTGAACCGCGATTCCCGTTCAAATCTCTAATGTTTGTGTTTTTCATATAACGTTCCCCAAGTGCCGAAATATTATTAAAGAAGGTCTCATCAGAAAAGTCGAACGTGTCTTGCTGGAAAGGCTCAATAAAAAGCGCTAATACTTCGTAAAACATTTGTTTGAAAAACTTGAGCTCTTCCTCAGAATCATCTTCTCGAAGGACTTCTAACGCCATCAGGTTCTCGTGAAAAAGTTCTGGATTATCAATCACATCCATCTTAAAAAGTTCAAAATACGGATTGTAAAATGATTCCGGAATTTCCTTCATACAGCCAAAATCCAACGCCACAAGCTCTTTATCTTCAGAAACGAGGAAGTTGCCAGGATGTGGGTCTGCGTGTACTTTGCGCAGTACGTGCATCTGGTACATATAAAAATCCCAAAGTGCTTGCCCGAGGCTGTTCGCGGCTTCTTGGTCTGTATTAATTTGCGTAAACTCTGAAAGGTGGATGCCCTTCATCCATTCCATCGTTATGATTTGTTCGGCGCAATATTCTGGATAGTAGGTTGGAAAATGCAAATTAGGAATGTGCTTACAGGCTTTGGCCACTTCAAGGCTTTGTTCCAGTTCCAGCACATAGTCGGTTTCCTCAATGAGCTTGTTTTCTACCTCTTTAAAGTACTGCTCTGAGTGCTCGCCTTTAATGTTGAACATTTTCATCGCGATAGGCTTCACAATCGCGAGATCGGACTGTATACTATGTGCAACTCCTGGGTATTGAATTTTTACAGCGAGGGTCTTTCCATCCTTAGTGGCTTGATGCACTTGCCCAATACTCGCCGCATTCGTAGCCGAAGTATTGAAGGTGTCAAAGAGTTCTTCTGGATATTTCCCAAAGGATTTTTTAAAGGTTTTTAAGACAAGTGGCGCAGATAATGGTGGTACAGAAAACTGCGAGAGCGAGAACTTCTCTACAAATGCCTTAGGCATTATGTTTTTCTCCATACTCATCATTTGCGCCATTTTTAGAGCGCTCCCTTTAAGTGTTTTTAAGCTGTCGTATATGTCTGTGGCGTTGTTCTCGTTGAGGCGCTCCTTAGCATCTGCTTCAGAGTTTACCATCTTATCGCCATAATATTTTAAATAATTTACACCAACTTTTGCACCTGTTTGTAGCAATTTTGAGGCGCGGTGTATTTTAGAAAGTGGGATATCTTTTGTCGTTTTCATAGCTGCCTTTTAGGACTTGAACTTTTCGGTATAGAGAAATTTACCCAGATCGATAATATTGTTAAGCGACTTTGTATTGAGCAACTCTACACCGGTGTTTATGGACTTTTCGATAAAAATATCTGTCTTCTCACAGTCATTAGAATCGTCTGTCATCCAGAACTTAATAGTGAGCAAAAGTTGTACCCAAGCGCCTTCATTTATAGACTTTTTTTGAATAGTTTCCAGCGTATCGATGTTCAAACTAAGTGTCTCAAGTCCAAGCGAATTCATAAACGCTATAAATTGTTCCTTAAGTCCTGAAAACAGGGTGATCGTATCTAAACTTATCCCGTAACTTTTGATACAAATAAGTGCGAAATCCCGATTAAGATTAAGATTCTCGAATAGGGTATAATATAAACTGAGCAACTTGTCTTTCTTGCTAAAAGACAAAAATTCACCACTCTCTGCCAGAGTGGCAATCGAAGTTTCTATCAAGATACTAAAGATGGTCTTGTCCAGTTTTTCAAAATTTTCAAAGTGCGTATAAAAATCCTCTTCGTCAAAATTATGTGACGCTAGAAAGGATGCTATACTTTCTGGCTTTTCACCCAATTGTACTACCTCATCCATATAAATATCGATGATGCGAGCCTGCGTTATTTTCTTTTGTTTTGCCAAATGTCGTTGTCGCTATTTGTTAAGTGATGATTAATCCAGCACACTAATGAACATTAAATTTACTTAGTGATTTCAGTAATTAATCGGGGTTTTCTTTCTTGCTTAAAAATAATCAATTAAAAGTCTTTAGGAAACGCATATGGCAAATAAAAAACCGAGCTATACACTAGGGTACAACTCGGTTTTATGAGTCTAATTACGCTTTCGCGAAAGCGAAAACACAATTTATACAATCTGTCACTTATGCAACAAGTTTAGAAAAACGCTTCTTGCTTTTCTTGAACTGTCCTTTGATATCGTTTAACACATCAAAAACAAGATCCTGCTGATTTGCAGCTAGCTTGAGACCACCTTTTATCGCGGTGTCTGCCACTTTTTGCCATTGTGCTGTCGCTTCAAGTCCTTCTGTCACTACAGTTTCTGTAGTTTGAAGTGCAAACTCGTTTGCTTTACCAGCAACTGTTTTTGTAGTATTTACTGCTTTAGAAATCATTCCTTTTGCAGTCTTTACATTTACTTTTTTCATCTTATTTATTTTTTAGGGGAATTATTATCTAAACTTAAACTATGCAGTTCTGTAACGAGCTACCCAAGTTTTAAGTGCCTCTTCACCACCTTCTGCACCTACCTCAGCTTGTTTTTTCCAGTCTGCTGTATCAACGTTTTTGAAAACTGGTCCTGCTTCCTCTAAGATCGCTTCGATTTTAGTTTTGTCTGCTTTTGCAAGCTCACCAAAGGTTGTGATACCGTTCTTGTTAAAAACACCTTCTAATTTTGGCCCGATACCGTGAATGATTTTAAGATCATCTTTAGCTATCGTTTTTACCGCAACTTTAGTTGCTGCTTTTACCGCTTCTTCCTTTTGCTTTCCTTCAAACTTTACTGTTGCAGCTTTTACAGTACCCTCAGTCTTAACCGCTTTTACAGTTTTCTTTGCTGTTTCTTTTACCGCTGCCACTTTCTTAGCTGTTTGCTTCTTTGTTGCGGTAGCTTTCTTAGCAGTTGTTTTACGTACGGCTTTTACTTTAGCTGCACCTTTTGCCTTTACCTCTTTAGAAGTTGGTCTTTCAACTTTAGCTTCTTTTACAATCTCTTCTCCTTTGTGAAGAATCTTTTGTGCTTGCTCAAGTACGTCTTCCTTTACATCGTTAAACTTTGCGATGCTCATTTTCTTGATATCTTCAGTCGTTTTTTCAACCTTCTTTACCATTGGGTTTTTAGAAACTTTCTCCTTGATATCTTCAGTTGTAGCAATTACTTTCTTGCTTACAGGATTGTTTTTTGCAAAATCTACTGCTTTATCTACAGTCGTACCATCGTATCCTACTAGGTCCATCATACGCTCTTTACCTGAAGCCGCTTGATTCTTTACCGCAGCTGCAGTATCCATAAGGATCTCCATTTGCTTTGTGCGAACAGGCTCAGATTTCTTAATTAACTTCTTGGTTAATTTTTGCCATTTTTCACCATTCTTAACTGTAGTGTTGATAGCTGCCATAGATGCCTTTACTAAAGAATTGTTTATTGAGCTTACTTTAGAAGCTGCTTTTGTTGCCGACTTTTTTGCTGCTGTTTTCTTTGTAGCTGTCTTTTTAGTCGATGTCTTTTTTGTTGCTGTTGCCATTTTATATGTCTTTAAAATATTGTTATTGTTTTATTATGATGCAAACTTACGATATGCGAGTTGCAGATGAGTTGCAAATCTGATAGTCAGATAATTAACTCCTTATTTTTTAATCACTTTTTTCTTGATGCTCTCTAAAATATCGAACGTCATTTCCTGCTGTGCTGCCGAAACCTGAAGTCCTTTTTTTACTATTTTACCGGTAACACCTACACACTTCTCGCTCATTTCAAAAGATTTTGTAAAAGCGCGCTCTGTAGTTTTCAGGGCAAAATCATTTACTTTTGTCGCCATTCCTAAAGCTCCGTAAGCTGCTTTCTCGATAAGTGACTGTTTTGCTCTTTTTGATGTAGTTGCCATAATATATGTTGTTAATTATTGGATTATTTATTTTTACACTGCAAACATACTATCAGGTAGTTACAGATGAGTTACAGATACTTTGAGTGTCACATTATTTTTGAACAATTAAACTTTAAACCCTGTGGGAGTGTGGGTTGCGCTTTCGCGAAAAATTTTAAAGAATTTTTGATTGTGAGGTAGATGCGGAGGTTTCGATACAATTTAAAACTACGCTCAGGCTTCGTTTTAAATCACTCAACCACCTTAGATCGGTTCCTTTTATTAAGAGTTCCTATTTCTTTTGTGATGCGTTGTTTGTCATTTTGAGAGAGGTACGACGAGAAATCGTATTGCAGTGAGCAGGTTTGAGTGCGTTTGCTTTTCTGAGCTAGATTATGGGATTTCTCCTATCGTCGAAATGACAATCGAGTTTATAGAAACGCGTGAAAGAAAAAATATTTCCTACCCAATCGCCTCAATCTCTTTTAGCAAATTCTTAGTAGCCGGCAACGGCTCAATGCCGTATTCTTCATCAAGCACATCTGCACATTTTTGGTAAGTTTTTAAGGCTTGAGGACGATTGCCTTTTGCGATGTAGGCTTGCATTTGAATTTTATAGGCATCTTCCCAAGTAGGGTCAATGGCAATGGCCTGCTGGGTGAGACGCACACATTCCATCGGGTTTTCGTTAACGAGTAGCTCGGCGAGGACGGTGTAGGCGCCTAGGATGAGAACCTGTGACTTTTCACGCTCTTCCGTTGTCCAGTCGGCAAAAATTCTGTTGGGAAGGTAGCTTCCTTGATATAAAGCGATGGCTGCTTTGTAGGCTTTTTTCGCGCAAGCGGGATCATCTACGAGTGCTTCGTTACCTATAGTGATATACTTTTCTATCGCTTCTACATCTATCCAGACCTTATCGAGATTGAGCTGATAAGTGACGCCTTGACGTTCTAGATACATAGGTTCAGTACGGGAAGGCCGGTCAGGTTCTAGCATTTTGTTTACTCCGTGAAGTGCAACCTTAAAATCGCGATCGTCACCTTCTTCCCATAAATGCTCCATGATATGTTCTTTGTGAAGCGCGTGTCGCTGGCGATAGGAAATGAGATATTGTATGAGTTGCACGGTTTTGTCTCGTCCCCAATCTTTTGAATTCACTTTCTCTCCATCTCGCCAAAGCACAAAATTGCCCAAGGTCTGAAACCGTATGGGCGCTTCTTTCTGAAATATGAGAAGCTGGTCGAGTTGGGATTGGAGGTCAGACATATCGCCTTTTACTTTTTGGTTTTAGGCGTTTTTGCAGTAGTTGCAGTTTTTTTAACTCCTGTTGCAACTTTTTTTGCAGGCGCTTTTCTCGCAGTAGTTTTGGTAGGAGCGGTTTTACTCAGTTCATCTACTTTCTTATTCAAAGTGGCAACAGACTTCGTAAGTGCACTTATGGATTCTTTGATATCCTGAAAATCAGATTTTGAAGCATTGCGCCAGTCATCCAGAGGAACTTTCTCTAGCAATTCTTCGCCATACTCGCTCAGCTGTTCCTGAATATTTGCCACCTGCTTGCGCGGGTCTTTTAGAGTTTCCTTTAAAAACTGTGGTCCTGTAGCGGCAAAGGTTTTAAATAAGGAATAGCTCTTCTTGAGAATGTTTTCCTGCTCTTCGGTCGACTTATCTTGGGTGGCATCTAGTGTGAGCGCCGCTAGCTGCGCTTGTATAAAAGCGGCGGCATCGTTAAAGTCTGTAAAATTGAGTTCCTGACCACCTTGTACGTGACTTACTTTACCACGCCATTGCACTTTATCCTCTCCCTTGTCTGCATATATTTTTTGATTAAACCGAACCATAAATGATGCGGTTTCTGCGGTTTTCTTGGTCATTTTACAAAGTCTTTACAATTAAACTTGCTTAAATATACGGGTTCTTACTTGATGTTACTTTTATAATCTTAAGACTACCTTTGTAAACACGACTTATCTAAGTGGTTATTTAAATTCTAAAGTACAATGACACACACCTATAAAATTACTGGAATGACCTGCAATGGCTGTCGCACGAGTGTTGAAAATACGCTCAATGCCATTGAAGCCGTACGTGAAGCCAAAGTTCATTTAGACCAGGAAGAGGCGATTATTACTATGGATTCTCACATCCCCACCACCACACTTCAAAAAGCGCTACCAGAAAAATATACGATTACAGAAAAAAAAGATTCTACTGTACATAATGACGTTAATAACGCTTTCGCGAAAGCGGAACCCAAAAAATCAAAACTACAACAGTTGCAGCCATTGCTTATCATCTTAGCATATATAGCTGTAGCCACTGCCCTACTCAATTATAATCGGGCAAATTGGGATGAGGCAATGTTAGATTTTATGGGGTTGTTCTTTATTGTTTTTAGCTTCTTTAAGATTCTTGATTTAAAGGGTTTTCCAGAAAGCTTCAGAATGTACGATCCTCTGGCTAAATTCTTACCAGCTTATGGCTGGTTGTATCCTTTTATAGAAACGATTTTAGGACTTATGTTCTTGATGCGACTTGAAATTCCCATTGCACTGGTTGTAACGCTCATTATTTTAGGAATCACCACAATAGGTGTGACTAAAACGCTCCTGGATAAAAAATCCATACAATGTGCGTGTCTAGGCACGGCATTAAAACTTCCTATGACAGAAGCCACTTTTATAGAAAATGCGATTATGATCGTGATGGCAGCAATAATGCTGAGCGCATATTTATAACTTTACGGCTTAGTATCCATTTGATTTACAGAAGAATAATGGGTAATTTTTTAACAAAATCACCCGCTATTTATATCTTCTTACCATTTAATTACACTTACTTCCATAAAAATTTTGTGTGTCATTTCTTTCAGCTAGAGCTCTTGATTCTTTAAAATACACTATAAAGTGTTCTTATCTCTCTATGAATAATCATTTATTAAAAATGTAAGAAATTCTAACAACACCTAAATTTTACAAGTAATTCAAAATAAGGGCATTACACCTTTTTTTGAATAAGGTTTTTACCTATCTTTCGTTTGAATAGCGTTAAAATATCATATTCGTGTTAACGATATGAAATACTTAAATTTCTATTCAAAAGCTTTTCATTTATAACCATCCCCCTGCTTGTTAAATAATCTTATATGGATTATTTGCAAGTATCTAATTTTTTAAGAGATGCTACATAATGACAAAGAAAGTGCAATCCGGTTTGCAGAAAATCTCCACAAAAAACATTGCAATCTCGACCACTCTAGAAAAATAGAGTTAGACGGCCACAGCGCAGAAACTCTAGAAGCACTTTTTCTAGGGACTCACGGGGGAAATTCAAGTAAAATGTATGAATTGATGGGACTTGCAATAGCAGGTAACACGATGTATCGCAATAACTATCATCCGGAAGACCCTGACTATCTTGATGAAGCTGTAAAAGCTACAGATGATTATAAGGCAACCTTAGATCTTCTTGAAACTGAATACGGTAAACTTGTAGAACAACTTCAGGGCTCTGGAACTTTTTTTAGTATGCGATCTATTGGTCATATGCTTTGGGATACTACAATGCCTGGTATTTTAGGATATTTTGCAGCATTGCTTTACAATCAAAACAATGTAGCGGCAGAGGCCTCTCCCGTTACAACCTTAATGGAAATACAGGTGGGTAATGAACTTTGTAAAATGTTAGGGTATCTCATAATGCCTATGCTTCCAGGTGCAGATTCCCATCCTATAGACGAAATTACCGCCTGGGGACATATTACCTGCGATGGATCTGTTGCAAATCTTGAGGGATTATGGATGGCCCGTAATCTGACATTATATCCAGTGAGCGTGCGAGCAGCTTTACAAAATGAAGCAGTGCTAGCTCCAGCAAAAAACTTCCAAGTCACATTATTAAATGGATCAAAAGTCTCGTTGTTAACTCTAGATGACTGGTCTGTGGTAAATTTACCCATAGATGAAATTCTAGCAATTCCTGATAACCTTGCAAAACAATATGGGATTGATATTACCACTTTAGGTAATGCAATTTCAAAATACACTGTACAGAATCTAGGCTATACAGATATATTAAGAAAATATTTACCTACAATCTCTAACAGTCCGGTGTCATTATGTACCGCTACACGCCATTATTCTTGGCCTAAAGGAGCAGCGATTGCAGGCGTAGGTTCTGCAAATATGATATCTGTAAAGGTGGACAATAGAGCTAGAATGGACATTACCCATCTAGAAGAACTTCTAGAAAATTGTCTCAATCAGAAAATTCCTCTCCTTAATGTTGTAGTTATAATAGGTTCTACAGAAGAAAGTGCGGTAGACCCACTGAAAGAAGTGCTTGCCTTACGAGAAAAATTTAGAGCTCGGGGTTTAGAGTTTGCAATACACTCTGACGCTGCTTGGGGTGGTTACTACAGAACTATGCTTATAAGTCCAGATGATAATGACCCTACACACTTCAAGAGGCTGCATCAATCTAAACTGGCTTTCTTACCTATGAGTGATTATGTAAAAGAGCAATATGAAGTATTAGGTCAGACAGATTCCATAACCATAGATCCTCATAAATCTGGATATGTGCCATATCCTGCTGGCGGGTTGTGCTACCGAAATTCGGCGATGCGTAATCTGGTTGCTTTTACTGCACCAGTCGTGTACCACGGCGGTGTAGATCCCACTGTGGGCGTTTATGGCGTAGAGGGTTCTAAACCTGGAGCTGCTGCAGCAGCAGTATACTTAAGCCATAAAGTAATACGTCCTAATGCAGATGGCTACGGTAAACTGTCTGGAAAATGTTTTTTTAATTCTAAAAGATTATATGCTGCACTGGTTTGTTTAAATATTGAAAATTTACCTTTTTTCTTTGTACCGCTAGTGCCTATTCCAGCGATTCAGCAAGGTGGAGATGAGGCTACTATTTTAGCTCAATATGAGTTTATAAGAGATCGTATTGTAAATGTGACAGATGAGCAATTACTTGCAGATACAGAGGCCTTTAACTTATTTAAAGAGCTAGGTGGTGATCAATCTATTATCACATATATGTTTAATTATTACGAAGATGACGGATCTAAAAATACAAACCTTGACAAGGTAAATAAGTTAAATGACGATGTATACAGGACATTTAGTTTTAATGATAAACCAGGGGTTCAAGAACACGTTCCTGAGCTAGTGGTGACCTCTTCCTCTTTTACACGTGATAATTATGGTGATATGTTAATGGACGATTTAAGAGGAAGGCTGGGTGTGACTGATAACCCTGATGAAAAAATCAACTTTATCATTTCTACGATGATGAATCCTTTTTTGAGCAACACGGTTAAGGGATCATTTATTCCAACAATTATTGAAATAATGATTAGAAATCTTACAGATCTTTCTCAAAAGGTTAAAAATAATCAACCTATAATCATAAGTTAATATGAAGGCAATAAACATTCAAGGGACTTCTATAGGTGAGGTTAAGTCCGCTTTCGCGAAAGCGGTATCACAAAACTTTGCCCCCACACTTGCCATTGTATTCTGTTCTATTGCACAAGATAGAAAGGAGCTGGTTACATTTTTAAACGGTCATAATATTCAGATTTTTGGAAGTACTACCGCTGGCGAGGTCATAGACAATGAAATAACGGAAGGTGCAACTGTTATTATGCTTTTAGATATTAAAAGGGAGCATTATTCTATATTTTCTAAGTCATCTAAAAATACGCTAGAGATTGCCAAAGAAATGGCTACAACTGCCAAAAACACCTTTAATGACCCTTCAATAATTGTAGTGTCAAGCGGTCTAACTGTAGATGCAGAGGATATTATAAATGGAGTGCAAAATTTTGATAATAAGATTCCGCTTTATGGTGGTCTTGCAGGTGATGACCTTAAGATGACTGCATCTTACGTATTTAGCAATGACTTTGAGAGTGATAACGGCTTACTCGCGCTTATTATAGATAATAAAAAAGTACACGTGGCTGGTCTTGCTACCAGTGGTTGGGATAATATAGGTGTAGAAAAAACCATTACAAAGTCTGATGGAAATATCGTGTATTCCATAGATGATGAACCTGCACTAGATGTATTTGTAAAGTTCTTTCAGTTTACAGAAAACCTACACGACAGGGCAGAGGTAATTGCAATGAATTTTGCACAATACCCACTCCAAATGAAAAAAGAGAATGGAAACGTAGTATTGAGAGCTCCTCTTATGGCAAATATGGAGGATAGTTCGCTCATTTTTGCTGGAGGAATTCCTGAGGGAAGTAAAGTACAATTTTCTGTTCCGCCAGGATTTGACTTAGTAGATAAAACTCGTGATAGTATAAGTGTTCTTAAGGATACAATGGAAAACCCAGATGCCGTAATTGTGTTCTCCTGTAAAGCCAGACATCTTGCCCTAGGACCCATAATGGAAGATGAGGCGGGTAAACTGCGGTCTATATGGGACAAGCCTCTTCTAGGCTTTTTTACGTACGGAGAAATAGGTACTGCTGTAAATAGCACTTGTGATTTTCACAACGAGACCTGCTCTATGGTAGTACTAGAAGAACGCAAGTAATCAATAAATGCAAGAATCCTTAAAAACATATATAGAAGCGCTTAATCTTACTGCAGAGGAGCGAGATTATCTAATGAAGGAATTTCGTGCTTGTTTAAAGCAGAGCAAAGCATTTGAGTTTCAATACAACAGAACGCTTATAGATAAAACTGCTATCAAAAATATCTTAAACGCTAGTATCACAGAAATAGAAACACAAAAGAAGATTATAGAGGAAAGCAAGGATGAAATTAATCGCACACTTACTGAGGTCGATAAACAGCACAAGCTCATTGAAATAAAAAATAAGGAACTGCATACCTTATTGCGGGACCTCAAAGAGGCACAACAACAACTAGTAATGTCTGAGAAAATGGCTTCGCTAGGACAACTTACTGCTGGTGTGGCACACGAAATTAACAACCCTATTAATTTTGTTTCGGCAAATATAAAGCCACTTAAGGAAGACCTGTCTGATATAATAGAAAGTATTCACGCTTATGAAAAGGTGATTGCAGAGAATGAACTGGAGGCCTTTTTTGCGAAAGCAAAAGAAGATAACCGCAAGAAAGATCTTGAATTCACATTACTAGAGGTGCAGGAGTTATTAAAAGGTATAGAAGAAGGTGCGCACCGTACCTCAGAAATAGTCAAAGGATTGCGCAACTTCTCTAGGCTTGATCAAAATGTGGTAAAGAACACTAATATAAATGAAGGTCTAGAATCTACACTCGCAATATTGCACAGCTCGTTTAAAGATCGGGTGACGGTCGTAAAAGATTATGGAAACATACCAGAGATTACCTGTTTACCAGGAGAGATAAACCAAGTATTTATGAATATTCTGTCTAATGCCATACAAGCTATTGAAGGTACTGGAAGTATTTTTATAACTACTGAGAGTAATGGGGATGATGTTCTCATAAAAATTAGGGATACCGGATCTGGAATGCCTGAGGCAGTAAAGCAGAAAATTTTTGAACCTTTTTTTACCACAAAAGATGTGGGGAAAGGAACAGGTTTAGGATTGTCAATTAGCTATGGTATTGTAAAAAAGCACAAAGGAAGCATATCTGTAATTTCGGAAATAGGTCAAGGAACTACTTTCCACATCCAGCTACCTATCAAACAAGAAAAAAACACCTCACTTCAAACTAATACTAATGACTAAAGAAGATACATCTGGCTTCAACATATTATATGTAGATGATGAAGAAAACAACCTCGTTTCCTTTAGAGCGGCACTACGTCGTCATTATAACGTATTTACTGCAATAAGCGGTGAGGAAGGGATGAAGGTAGTAGCAGAAAATGATATACACGTAATCGTTACAGACCAGCGTATGCCGGGTATGACAGGAGTTCAATTTTTACAAAAATTACCTGATGAGCCAGATTCTGTGAGAATGATACTTACAGGTTTTAGCGATATAGAAGCAATTATCGAGGCGATAAATACGGGACGGGTTTACAGGTATATTACAAAACCGTGGGATAAAGATGAACTAAAAATTACTATAGATAATGCCCTAGAAGCGGTAATACTGAGAAGGGATAATAAATCACTAATAAGTGAGCTTAAAATTCACAATGAGCAATTAGAAGAGAAGGTAAAACTAAGAACGCTAGAAATAGAAAATAAATCGCTCTTACTAGAAACAGAAATGGCCAAAGCTGATAAACTCCTCCTCAATATCTTACCAGAGGAGATTGCAAGTGAGCTTAAGAAATTTGGAAAATCTTATGCGCGTAAGTACGATCAAGTGAGTGTGCTGTTTACTGACATAGCTGGATTCACGTCTATTGCAGAAAAAATGGCTCCAGATGAATTAGTGGCGCAACTAGATGACAGTTTTAGAGGTTTTGACAGAATTATAAAAAAGTATGATATAGAAAAGATAAAGACTATAGGTGATAGTTATATGTGCGTATGTGGTCTTCCTACTTCAGTAGAAAATCAGGCGCAAGTACTCACTAATGCTGCATTAGATATGCAGGAATTTATGAGCGGTTTTAATACCTCAAAACGGATTCAAAATCTTCCAGAATTTAAAATAAGAATGGGGATTCATACGGGGCCAGTTGTGGCGGGTGTAGTGGGACTTACCAAATTTGCCTACGATATCTGGGGAGACACAGTAAATCTAGCCGCTCAATTAGAACAAAAAAGTGAACCTGGAAAGGTCAACATCTCACAACGTACGTATGCACTTATAAAAGACCATTTTCATTGTTCCCACAGAGGTAAACTGTCTGTAAAAAATAAAGGAGAAGTGGATATGTACTTTGTTGACAGAAAAAGCTAAATACTTTTTTCAAATAATTAATAACCAACTTAAATTCAAACATTATGGCTACAACAGATTCAATTAGAGCAGCAATTACAGCCCGAAACACACAATTTGCAAAAGCAATGGCAAACAAGGATGCCGCGGGTGTAGCTCAATGTTACACTGCAGACGGCGCATTTATGGCAGGAGGCTCTCCGTCATTTATTGGGCGAGCTGCAATAGAAGGAGCGATCGCTGGATTTATCGCTCAGGGTTTTACAAAGTATGAAGTCCTAAATTTTACAGCATACAACGATTCTGGAGTTGTGGGAGTGCAAGCTGAGTATAATCTAAGTCACGCAGATGGAAGTGAGTTAGATAATGGTAAAACTATACAGCTGTGGAAACAAGAAGATGGCGGGTGGAAAATATTCAGAGATTGTTTTAATTCAAATACGTCAGAATAATCCAGAAACCTATGAAAGAGGAAACTTTCAATAAAAAGATAGGTAAGGTCAGTGACTCACGGGAGTCAATGACCTCATCATCCTTACGAGATCATACCGAAGATCTTGTAGATCATTATTGGGGCAGTATAAATTATGTTTTTGGACTTATAAAAGCTTCTGAGATCAAGGCTGGTCTCATTCTCTCTTTTTATGGGATTTTGCTCAACCTTGTATATCAAAACGTTGGGATGATTTTTCTAGAGGGAATTTCTAGTATTGTTTTGTACTTAGTTATGGTTGCTTGGCTACTTTGTACAATAGCTTCTATGTACTTCAGTATACGCTGTTTTATGCCTAGGATTGAAAAAAAGTACGATAAGAATATTTTCTTTTTTGGAGATATTATTTCAAAATTTGGAAATATAAACGAGTTTTCAAAAAAGTTTTATGCTGTAAGTTTAGAGGAAGAAAAACTCTTTTTTCAACTAGGACAACAAATTTTCATCATATCTAAAATTGCCGCTTACAAATTTCGAAATGTAAATAGGTCATTGCGATTACTTGCTTTAGGGTTATTACTCTTATTAACCGCTGCAACATACATAGTGATTGTGCAATTTATGCCTTAAAATTGTCGTTATAGGCTAATCTCAAAAGTAATTTTAAGAAATAATTCACCTATTTAATAGTCTCTACTTTTTGTAGTGAATATTTCTGCTTTCGCAAAAACGTATACTCTACATCAAAAGGAGCTCCTAGTATATCCCATCAACCCGTATTACACATATTGATAATCGATTATAGTTGTATCCTGGGTTTTATGTTTTTTTAGGCATAAAACATATTAGTCAACGGAAACCATTTTATCCATCTCCTGAATGGTGCCGTCTAGATTGTATTTAAGTTCCGCTACCTTTACACTGCGTAAATGGGTTTTTCCTCCAGATAAGCAACTGTCATGATAGAATAAGTACCATTTCCCATTTTGCTCCACAATGCTGTGGTGATTTGTCCACCCTAATACTGGGTTGAGTATTTTTCCTTGATACGTAAATGGACCGTAAGGATTATCTGCAGTTGCGTATACAATATTATGCGTATCACCAGTAGAGTAGGACAAATAGTAGGTATTCTTATACTTATGAACCCACGCTCCCTCAAAAAAGCGTCTATCATTATCTAATGTCTTTAACAATTCTCCGTCTTTATCTAAGATTGCAATGTCCTTTGGAGCTTCTGCAAAGCTTTTCATATCTGGAGCGAGTTTAACGATTTTAGGCTGTAATGCAGGCTTCTCATCATCTGGATATACATCTCTTTTCCCTTGAAATTTATTATCTCGGTACCATTGTAACTGACCTCCCCATATCCCGCCAAAATACATATAGTATTCTCCTCCATCTTTAAAAACCGATGGATCAATACTGTAACTATCCTCTATGTAATCTGACTCAGGCTTAAAAGGGCCCGCAGGGTTATCCGCTACTGCAACCCCTATGTGGAAAACATCATCCTTATCTTTTGCTGGGAAATAGAGGTAATACATTCCATCCTTTTCGGCTGCATCTGGAGCCCACATTTGACGGTGTGCCCAATCGACTTGGTCTATATCTAAGACTTTTCCGTGATCCGTGATTTTTCCCCCTACGCTGTCCATAGAATAAACGTGATAATCGCGCATTGCAAAGTGATTTCCTAGATCATCTTCAGGAATGCCCGATTCATAGTCGTGAGAAGGATATATATACATTTTACCATCAAAAATATGAGCAGAAGGATCTGCTGTATATTGTTCTGTAATGATTGGCTTGTCAAATTCGAAAACCTCAACAGATATACTATCAGATTCATCTGCACCGGCCGACGATGGTTTTTGTTCTTTGCATTGTATATGTAGTGTAGCAATGATGCACAAAATAGAAAGGATCTTGATTTTCATAATGGAATATAGTTGATATCAGATTGCATAATTATTGATAAATATATACACTTTACTAACATTTTATTTAGATTATAAATTAAAAAGTATACATTTCTACACTAAAATAGTCACTACTAAAGTGACCATGAAATAATTACTAAAATGAAGAGTGTTTTAGAAACTGCAGACTGGTGGGTATTAGCATTTTACTTACTTGCCTTGATTGGCGTAGCCGTATGGGTAGTGTTACAAAAAAATAAAAATACCGAAGACTACTTTCTAGCGGGTCGTAATGTAGGCTGGTTCGTCATAGGGGCATCTATTTTTGCGTCTAATATAGGATCTGAACACGTAGTGGGCCTTGCTGGTACTGGGTTTGAGTCTGGAATGCCGATGGCACATTATGAGCTGCACGCTTGGATTGTATTATTACTGGGGTGGCTTTTCCTGCCTTTTTATATACGCAGCGGTGCTTTTACAATGCCAGAGTTTCTGGAAAAACGTTTTGATGCCAGATCACGATGGTTTCTTTCTGTTTTCTCGCTCCTTGCTTACGTCCTGACTAAAGTTTCTGTTACAATTTATGCTGGAGGTATCGTGGTTTCTGAGCTGTTAGGAATTCCTTTTTGGTATGGAGCTATAGGAATTGTAATTTTTACGGGACTTTATACGATTGTGGGCGGGATGAAAGCTGTAATTTATACGGAGACTTTACAAACTGTAATATTAATATTAGGTGCGGTAATGATTACTTATTTTGGTCTGGCAGAAGTAGGTGGCTGGAATGAGCTCAAAACAACTATACGAGAAGTAAGACCAGACCACTTTAATATGTGGCGCCCTATGAATGACCCAGATTTCCCGTGGACGGGTCTACTCTTTGGGGGGACAATTGTTGGTATTTGGTACTGGTGTACAGATCAGTATATTGTACAGCGCACCCTGGCTGCAAATAACATAAAGATAGGTCGTAGAGGAGCTATTTTTGGAGCATATCTTAAGCTTCTTCCTATATTTATATTCCTAATTCCAGGTGTAATAGCCTTTGCTCTTTCTGTTCAGAACCCAGAAGTATTTGCACTTGAAAAGGCAGACAGAGCTTTTCCAATGTTAGTAACCAAGTTACTTCCCGTAGGCTTAAAAGGACTTGTTGCTGGAGGGTTGATGGCTGCACTTATGAGTTCGCTCGCATCAGTCTTTAACAGCTGTTCCACCATATTTACCATAGATATTTACAAAAAACTGAAGCCACAAAAAAGCGAACGAGAGTTATTAAACATAGGTAAGATTGCAACTGGATTTATTGTTGTCTTAGGTATCATTTGGATTCCGATAATGCAAAAAATAGGAGGTGGTGTGATGTATCAATATTTACAAAACGTACAATCCTATATTGCTCCTCCAGTTACCGCGGTATTCTTACTAGGTATTATCTGGAAGCGTGTAACGTCGCAAGCTGCAATAGCTACACTAATGACAGGGCTTGCACTACTCATTATGCGATTGGGGTCTGAGATTTATTATCAACAAGAGATTCTGGATGCTCGCGCTACAGGAGAAACGGTGGTAAATGGGATTATGTACGCCTTTGCTACTATAAACTTTGCCCATATGGCTATATTTATGTTCATATTTTCTGTAGCTGTTTGTGTTTCTGTGAGTCTTGCGACTACTGCTCCAAATTATGCAACCATACGCGGACTCGCCTTTGGTACTTTGTCTGATGAAGATAAAGCTGCTGCAAGAGGAAGCTATGATAAAATTGATATTGTTCTCTCTGTTTTACTTGTGGTTATTGTTGTTGTAATCTTGACCTATTTTACAGGATAGCAGGAGAAAAAATATCAATTCATTTCATTAATCATACCGATAAACTAAAGACAATTTGAGCGATTTTATCCCGATATTTGCCGCGTATGAAAGAGCTACTAGAAGACAAAAAAATTATTCTTTTTGACGGTGTTTGCAACCTTTGCAATAGTTCAATCACATTTGTGATAAAAAAAGACAGAAAAGACCTCTTCAGATATGCTCCACTACAAAGTGAGGCAGGTCAATTTCTTACTCAAAAACACAAAATAGACCCTACTGAAACAGATTCTATTATTCTTGTGGAAGGAGAACGAGCCAGTATAAAGTCTACAGCAGCACTGCGCGTTGCAAGGCACCTAAAAGGTGCCTACCCCCTACTCTTCGGCTTTATGATTATTCCTAATTTTATTAGAAACTGGGTGTATGACTACGTGGCTAAAAATAGATACAAATGGTTTGGAAAGAAGGATGCCTGTATGATTCCTACACCAGAATTGAGGAGCAAGTTTCTGGATAAATTAAATGATGCTTAGTTACGCTCCTGCCTGCCGGCAGGTTCGCCAAAGCGGAATCAAAAAGATCTCTACTTCAAGTTCTTCAATATAAAATCTAACTTCTCATTTGTATTATTATTCTGAGTATAAGAATCTGTGATATATTTACTCGGTATTGCGAGTCCCATATCCATCATCTTATTTATCATAGGTAAACTTTCTAGCGTTACTTTCCCTGTGAGCAGGAGAGAAAGATCTTCTCCGTTTTGATAATAGTCGTACACTTTTTTTAGCCCTGTGAGATATAAAGAATCCTTTGTAAATCCACCACCGCGATGTACGCGCAAAGTAATTTGCCAAGCTTTGTCTCTGCTCACTTTATACTGATTATACAGTAAGTCAAAGGTGTCTACAAAGCTATATCCCTTAATTAAACTGTCTGCCGCAATCACACGGTATGCAAGCTCTTTGAGACGTTGTAAGGTAAGATTCCCGCTCATATACTCACTCATTACGGCAAGTCCCTCTTGAGTCTCCGTATTATTTACAAAACCGTTTGAGAAAATTTTGAGCGGTTGTGATTTCCCATTGTGTGTAGTCACAAGGTGTACGCCTATCTCGTGGTTTGCAAGAACTTTAAGCTGATTTTCTGAAAATTTATTATTCTTTTTGAGCATCAGGGTGTCCGATGCATTTAATACCATCGCCGCTGCAGAAATGTTGGTGCTCTGCGTGATATTGAAATTAAAAGCATATCGCTTTCCATAATCTTCAAAGAAAGCTGCAGCCTCGTCTGCATTATATTTGTTAATCATTTTTTCTCCCTCATCCTCATCTTTAAAATGAAGAATAAAACGAGCATTCTCTACATCACGCTCCTTGGGAGTTCCAAAAACCTTAAGACTACTGTAATAAAACTGTTTCCCCTGACCTATCGTTTCAATACATTCTATAAGTCCAGAATATTCATAAACAATGTCACGATACAACCTGCGTATATCTTCATCTTCTATGCGCTCCAAGCGCTGATTAAAAAACTGGCGTTGTAGTTTAAAAGGGCTAAACTTTATTTTTCGATACTTAAATTGGGGCTCCTCTGTAAATTTTGAGGCAAAAAAACGCTTCTTCTCGTTTTCAATATTGAGCGGATTGAGATAATTGAGCAACTCAATATCCTTAACGAGTTTATCAAGGTTTCTGTCTATTTCAAAAAGTGAGGCGTGAGCATCTACTACCTTAGATTGCATAGGTTGGAATTATTCGGCAAAAATACTAATTACGATTATTTCTTAGGGAGCAAATTGTTTTTCAAAATATACTCATTATAAAACGACGTCGCGTGATTGCGCACGTGCAGTTTAAGCTGTTGTTCTATAGCTTCTACGACTTCTGGAAATATTACATATTCATATTCATCGCAGTAAATTTTAGAGAATTCAGTTGCTAGTACTAAAGAATGGTCAAAATGTTCGGTGATATATTTTAAGAAATATCCATTGCCTTTAAATGTATCGTTTATGGCAGCTGTTGTTTCTATATCATTAGGTAACTCTATGGTCTTTAATGATTCGCACCACGCTTTCGCGAAAGCGGAAAAACGTTCATTATCAATATTTGAAGTTCCTAAATTTATTACGGGAACGGCTCTATCCCACCGTTTCCAGTTATAGGAGTGCATATCATACACAATCGCAGCACCGAAGAGTTCCTCCATCTTGGCAATTAGGGCGTGTACCACGTGATAAAAATTGCTGTGCTTGTTGAGACTTGCTTTCTTTTGTTCTTCAGTTAAAGGCTGTTTCCAAAGTTTCTTGCCCCAAGCATCATCATAAATTGCATTATCTGGAGCCCGATTAAGGTCATACTCAAACCTGCTGTCTCGACCCGCAATGACCATAGGCATAGATTGTACCATCTGCCGCGTACACGGATCTTCCTCGTACCATCGGTCGTACTCTGTGTGCAAGCAATTATCCCAAAGTTCTTTTCTAAACTCGTGACCGTCGTGCACGGCACCGCATAGAAAATATGTGTATTCTTCTATTTTAAGCGTAAAAGAGTAATCGTGGGACACAGCATAAAAAGGCTCTGCGGCACTTATTTTGGCAATCATTTCGTCTGGGGAGAGTCTAAGCATCTTCTACAGTTTTACGGAGTTTGGCTCTGCGTTCCAGTCTCGAAACACGCTCAATCACTTTGTCTTCTATAAAATTGACAATTTTCTCCTGTAGCTTGACCTTATATACTTTATTGATATACGTAACACCGCCAGGACTCATCACATTTACCTCGACAAGCATTCCGTTTATTACATCTATCCCAACAAAGTATAGACCATCTTTAACTAATTTTGGTCCGATACGACGGCATAATTCCTTTTCTTGTTCAGAGAGCGAATGTTTCTGTACGCTACCACCCGCCGAGACGTTAGAACGGTGATCATCCTCTCCAGGAACACGTTTCATAGCCCCTATGGGTTTCCCGTTGAGAAGTAAGATACGCACATCACCTTGGTCTGCACCCTCTATGTAATCTTGAAGAATGACGTAATTTGTAGATCCATCTTTGTTGTCTATATAAAAATCCAGAAGAGAACGTATACTGCTCATTGCACGTTTCTCAATTAGAATAACACCAGAGCCACCGTAACCGTTTAATGGCTTAAGAATCATCTTATCCTGATCTGACTCCTTAATCATCTTAATGAGATAATCTTTATTTTTAGTAACGTGAGTCTTGGGTATGAAATCATTTGTTGTATCCTCAAAAGCTGCAGTATACAATTTATTGTTTGCGCGACGTATGCCGTCTACGTTGTTTAAAATGAACATGTCATCCTTTACCGAATCCAAAAAATTCAACATTATCATATCCAGTGGCGGATTGCTCCGCAAGACAATAGCATCAAAGCCAGCAAGCGGAAGCATCTCTTCACGCAAGGTCGCTTTCTTATGAAAGGATTTAAGATTCGTAGGAACCTTATCCATCTTATTAAGTGCCTTGCAAAAAGCAAAAGTCTCACTATCGCGTATAGTAAGATTTGCCGGAGTGGTAATCGCCACGCCGTGCCCACGTTTTTTACATTCAGAAATTAAGGAAAGTGTTGTATCGTTTTCTGGGTCTATTTCATCCCACGGATACATAATAAAGCATACGTTCATTTGGTCAATTTTTTAGTCTTAACAAAGTACTAAAAAAATAACGTGAGTTGCTTAAAGGAATGCTAAATGTTAATAGGGTATTGTGCTTTCGCGAAAAACATCACTTATTCCCCATAAATAACAACATCATCAATGGCCCATAATTCTGGCGTACCATTGTTAGTGAGCACTATTCTAATTTGAACATCTGGATCATTTGGTAATCCAAGAAGTGTAACAGTAGATTGAGCATCTAATCCACTCAAACTCCCTCCTCCAGCAAGGAGTCTATGTGAGGTTTGATTATTATCTTGATCTACAAGTGACTCCACAACTCCAGCGCCCGTAAAATCATATAAAGAATTATCATTTCCTGCAAGAAAGAACTCATAAGACTCCGTTAGACCACCACTTGTTACAAAAACTTCTACGGTGTCCCCGCCATCAGCCCCACCAGAAGTTCCAGTCGTTGTAGAAAAAGCACCTAATTTAAACTCTAATGTACCACTTGCAAAAGCTGAGAGATCAACTGGAGCAAATGTTATATTGGAAACTCCATTATTAACACCATAACCCTGAGAGCCACTCACAAATAAATTTGAGACTGGATTTCCTCCCATACCCGTGAGAGTCATTCCAGCTCCAGCATCTGAAAAATTAAGAATAGGGCCGGCTGGTGTTACTTCAAAGTCTTGTCGTGCTACCACAGTCCGCCCAGCAGAAGAGCCTCCTTGACAAACCCAAGTAGTTCCATCCCAAAATTGTAAACATTGAACACCATTAGGCACATCATTTACAAAAACAAGCATACCCACATCACTAGCTGTAACCGGAACTAAATCTCTTTGAGCAATAGTTAGCACAGGTGGCATAAACCCCCTAAATCCAGTAGTAGCATTACCACCATCAACCTCAAGCATCGCAGCGTCAGAAGGTGTGGCAGTTCCTATACCAACTTGAGCATATGTCGAACAAGCAACAAAAAACAATAGAATTAAATAAATACGTTTCATAATTAAGATTTTTCTTAATCATAACACGCGTAGGAAGATTTAAACCCGAAGGTCGACTTTAAATCATATTCATAACTTGGGATATTAAAAATACAGGATAACTAAATAAAGTTTTGGTTTTTAACATAGTTTTCGTCCAAATCCCTATTTTTCAGGGTCAAAGGCGTCGTCTGGATTCTTGGTCGCATCATAATGAAGCATTCCTTCACCTTTTGCAATGATAGAAGATACGGTTGCATCTCCAGTTACATTAACTACCGTACGACACATATCGAGAATTCTGTCCACCGGGAAAATGATGGCAATCCACGCAGGGTTTAAATCTACAGAACCTAGAACGATGATAAGCATCACTAGACCAGCGCTGGGCACTGCTGCACTTCCTATAGAAGCAAGTGTAGCCGTAAGCACAATAGTTAACTGCTGTCCAATAGTTAAATCAATCATATGTAGTTGCGCAAGAAACACTACAGCAACAGCTTGATACAATACCGTTCCATCCATATTTACCGTTGCACCTATGGGAAGTACGAAACTTGTAATTTTCTTATCAACCCCTAGATTATCCTCCACACATTCCATCGTCACCGGTAACGTTGCCGCACTGCTCGAGGTAGAGAATGCAGTCGTTTGCGCAAGTCCCATCGCCTTAAAGAAACCTTTGTAGGGTATAACTCGAACAAGTAATTTTAAGATAAGCGGATACATTACAAAAATCATCAATACAAGACCTAGGAAAACGGTAAGTGAATACCATGAAAGTCCCTTAAAAATCTCGACCACTTTTCCTATATCATCTCCTGCCATCTTACTAATAACACCTGCAAGTAATGCAAATACGAAAAATGGAGAAGCTTGCATAACGAAGTCTACCATCTTAAGGAAGACCTCCATAATACTATCTACAATCTTGATTACTGGAGCAGATTTCTCGCTAGGTATGAACAATAAACAAACGCCAAAGAAAATAGCAAAAAAGATGATCTGTAACATCAAGCCATTATCTGTTAGGGATTTAAAAAGGTTTTGAGGCACTAAATCAACAAGTGGTTGGAGAGGTCCAGCCTCTTTAGTTGCATTTGCAGTCTTCATCTTTTCGGAAACGCTGGCATCCTCTGGTGACGCTTTTACGAGTTCAGAAATTCTTCCTGCCCGCTCTAAGAAGGCAGGGTCTTGAAGGTAATTCACCCCATCTTTGATTTCTAAACCTTGCTCCTGTGCCCACAGCTCATAGCTTATTCTATTATCGATGCGACTTTCTTGATCGACTAGCTTTCCTGGACCTACTACGTTTACTAGCGTCAGTCCTAATGCAACGGCAAGAACTGTAGTTACTAAGTATGCAAGAAGCGTCTTTCCTCCCATTCTGCCCAAACTCGATGGATCACCTATTCCTGCGACACCATTGATTATAGAAAATAACACAAGTGGCACTGCAATTAACTTGAGCAGATTAATAAAAATCGTCCCAAAAGGAGCAATCCAGTTTATCGTAAATGAACTCCATCCCAATTTACTAGAGATAAGTGCCCATACGACTCCTAAAATCAACCCAATAATAATCTTCCAGTGTAATGCTAATTTTCCCATATTATTTTCATTCCCGCAAAGGTGGGATTCTCATCCCGATAGCGGTATTGTTATTTATTAATCTCCGCCTCAAGCGGTCTTTGTTAAAGTCTCACACTCTTATCCCGCAACACAAAATCTGCCAGCACAATCGCCGTCATAGCATCTACTATAGGAACGGCTCTGGGTACGACACAGGGGTCGTGACGGCCTTTGCCCTGCATCTCGACAACGTCGCCATCGCTATTTATCGTGTCTTGTTTTTGCATTATGGTTGCCACAGGTTTGAACGCTACTTTAAAATAGATGTCCATCCCGTTGCTTATTCCGCCTTGCAAGCCACCGCTTAGATTTGTTTTCGTCGAGCCATCAGCATTAAATATGTCATTGTGGTCGCTTCCGTTCATTTGTGCGCCCGCAAATCCACTTCCGTATTCGAAGCCTTTTACGGCATTTATAGAGAGCATTGCTTTTCCCAGTTCGGCGTGCAGTTTATCAAAGACAGGTTCTCCCAGTCCGACGGGTACGTTTTGGATGACGCAGGTTATGACGCCTCCTACGGTATCTCCCGCTTTTTTGGTGACTTTGATTTTTTCTGTAAACGCTTTCGCGAAAGCGGAATCAGGACAACGCACATCATTACTATCTATCTTGCTAAAATCCAGTTCCTGGTATGGGGTATCCATCACCAAATCTCCCACCGCCGAAGTATAAGAATATATTTTTATATCCTTTAAAAACTGCTGTGCAATGGCTCCCGCCACTACCCGACTCGCCGTCTCACGAGCACTAGACCTACCACCACCTCGATAATCACGGTTGCCGTATTTCTTATCGTAGGTATAATCGGCGTGACTTGGTCTGTACGTATCTTTAATGTGAGAATAGTCTTTTGATTTTTGGTTGGTATTTACAATCTGAAAACCTATGGGCGTTCCTGTGGTTTTCCCTTCAAAAATGCCCGAAAGAAAATCGACCGTATCGGGTTCCTTGCGTTGTGTGACAATTTTAGATTGACCTGGTTTACGACGCTCTAATTCATACTGAATGGCTTCCATATCAAGTTCGATACCAGAAGGGCATCCGTCTATTATACCGCCTATGGCCTTGCCGTGCGATTCTCCAAAAGTCGTAAGTCTAAATAAAGTCCCGTAGGTATTTCCTGCCATTAAGAAGCGTTTTGAACAAATGTAAATGTAATCAAGCAATATCAAAAAACATAAAAGACATAATCGCACTTTTATCAAGAACCTCGAGTTGTGTGCAAAATCAAAGCTTTAAACTATATTTGTTGCAAAGCATAAACTTATGAAACGCTCATTCCTTCTCCTGCTCATTTTCTCTTTAGCAATCTTCACGTTCGCATCCTGTAATGACAGTGAAGACAGCGACGATGTAATGGAAATGGGTACAGACGATGACCAAGGTGATGATGAGAATGAAGAAAGTACAAAAAGCTATTTCTCGACCACTCAAGGAAATCGCTGGGTTTATGATGTGAGTGTTGACCAAATGCCCGCAACGCGAGATACACTTATCGTTGTTGCTCCCGTAAATCAAGATGGCACCCAGTTTACGGATTTAGAGGCATCAGAAACCAGTACAGGATTTATGACTGGTTTATTAAGCAACGGACTCATCACCGAAGACAATGCAAGACTTACCTACACAGGTTCCATTACGGTTCCCGTAGACCCGACTAATCCTTTTACCATAGATATTCCTGCAAGCGTAGTTTATGACGAATCCCAAATTGCAGGAACTGTCCTGAGCGTAAACGAACAGACCATAACTCAAGACCTCAACGGTTTTCCCATTACGATAGATGTAACGGCAGAAACACGTCAGCTAGGCGTTGTACAAAATTACACGGTAGGCACGATGACCTTTGACAGCGTCATTCAGTCGGAGCTGGCTGTAAGTGCGACCATTTCTACCGTTGTGGTAGGTATTCCTGTTACTGTGCTTGTACCACAAGAAGTACTTGTCGCCACAAATACATACGCAGAGGATATCGGTTTGGTAGATTCGACCGTAAGTTTTCAGTATGAATTTATTGATTTGACACCTTTTGGAATAACGTTTCCTTTTCCACCAACTGCCTCAAATGTAACCACTCAGCAGGCGGTAGATATTATGGTAACCAACTAGAGTAAAGCCTCTAGCAATACTGTAACGGGATGCACCGCCTCGCGCTGAGTTCCATCTTTTATCTGGTGGCGACAGCTCGTTCCATTTGCTACGATGATGACATCTTCTGGCGCTTTGCGCACCGCAGGAAACAACGTCTGCTCCCCTATTTTCATACTTACTTCGTAGTGCTCTTTCTCATAACCAAAACTCCCAGCCATCCCACAACATCCCGACGGAATAATTGTTGGCTTATAATTTTCAGGCAAATTTAAAATGGCAAACGTGTGTTCTACAGATGATAATGCCTTCTGATGACAATGCGCGTGGATTTTAAGGGTTTTCGCTTTCGCGAAAAAGTGCTCCCTTTTAATCCTACCCTGTTTCACCTCAGAGTGAAGAAATTCCTCTATAAGCATCGCACGATAGGCTATTTTCTTAGCCTTGTCAACATCATCGACAAGCCTTAAGTATTCATCACGCAACGTCAAGACAGCCGAAGGCTCTACACCAACAATCGCTACATCATCTGAAGCAATGGACGATAAGTGCTCCACATTCTTAATCGCGTGTTGTTTGGCCTCCTCTAGAAACCCTTTGGAAATAAAAGACCTCCCAGAATCCAAATCTTTAACAACGGTTACATCATATCCCAACCTTACGAGCAACACATAAGCGTCCTGCCCAATATTTCCGTCTAGAAACTGCGTAAACTCATCTATAAACAGCACAACCTTCTTCCCGTGACCCGCCTTTACAGAAGTCCGCACTTTATATAGATGTTGATACAGATTGATTTTTGGGAGACTTCTTTGAGGTGCGATGCCTAGAAGAGCTTTAGCAAGACCGCCACTAGTACGCAGTCCAAAATTGTAAAAGGTAGGAAATTTGGCTCCTAACCTATTAAGTTTTGTATTGTTTGCAAAAGCCTTAATACGCAAGCTACTGCCATTCTCCTTTTGGTATTGATATTCAAACTCTGCCTTAAGCGTAGCAACATCTACATTACTTGGGCACTCGCTCGCACAAGCCTTACAACTCAGGCATAAATCAAAAACTTCTTTAAGTTCGTTGTGATTAAATTTATTCTCTTTTTCAGAAGTAGTTAGGAATTCACGCAATGCGTTTGCTCTCGCTCTTGTAGAATCTTTTTCATCACGTGTCGCTCGGTAGCTGGGACACATTGTTCCTCCCGCTTCGGGTAACTTTCTGCAATCGCCACTACCGTTGCACTTTTCGGCTGTTTTTAGGATGCCTTCTTGGTCTTGAAAATCGAGTAAGGTTCCGATTTTTGGTTCTTCCCTATCAATCTTATAGCGTAGCGAAACGTCCATAGGAAATGCATCGACTATTTTACCTGCGTTAAACACATTATGCGGGTCAAAGGTTTTTTTGACTTCTCTAAGTAGTTCATAATTCTTCTCTCCTATCATTTGAGCAATGAACTCAGCGCGTACAATCCCGTCGCCGTGTTCTCCACTCATTGAACCTTTGTATTTTTTGACCAAGGTGGCCACATCTGTCGTAATCGCCCTAAAAAGTGCAACATCTTCAGATTTCTTTAAGTTGAGGATAGGACGCAAATGAATTTCTCCAGCTCCAGCGTGCGCATAGTACACCGCATCCTGACCATAACCCTCCATAAGCGCCGAAAATTCTTCTATGTACGACTCGAGATCTTCCAGCGCGACAGCCGTATCTTCTATGCACGCCACGGCTTTTTTATCGCCTATCATATTGCCTAGCAAGCCCAGACCCGCCTTGCGCAGTTCCATCGCTTGGTCTATCTGGGTGCCTTCCAGCATTGGGTTTGCATAGGACACCTCTTCTTTTTCTAAAGTCGCAACAAGTGCTTGTGCCTTTGCTCTCGCACCCTCCAGCGTGTGGTCGCGTACTTCGAGCATCAGGATGGCTTTAGGGTCACCTGCTACAAAGAATCTGTTTTTCTGTTGCTCGCGGTTGTTTTTGGTGCAATCCAGTATGACTTTGTCCATCATTTCGCAGGTGTACAAGTTGTGTTGCATTGCAGGAACTACGGCCTTCATACATTGTGATATACTCGAATGGTGCGAGGCGACTACGACTCCATATTGCGGTGGCAATTCGTCTAATTGCAACGTAATTTCTGTAGTAAAGGCTAGCGTTCCCTCGCTTCCGCTCAAGAGTTGGCACATATTAAATGGCTTGCTACTTGCAGAAAAAGGTGCTCGAGCAATTAAAGCGTCTAGCGCATAACCCGTATTTCGACGGTGGATTTCGGGTTTTGGGAATTGGTTTTTTATTTCTTCTTGCACCTCAGCTTTGGAAAGGCTCTCCCAAAGTGTCTTGTAAATAGATCCTTCTAATGTGTTACTGTTGCACTTTTCGCGAAAGCGGTCTTCCTCTAAATCTTCAAAAACAGCAGTTGTACCATCTGACAAAATGGTTTTTAACCGTACGACCTTATCCCGAGTTACGCCATATTTTATCGAGGTCGTCCCCGAAGAGTTGTTACCCACCATACCACCCATCATACAACGATTTGCCGTAGAAGTGTTGGGGCCAAAAAAGAGTCCGTGAGGCTTGAGAAAACGGTTCAGTTCATCGCGAATTACACCGGGCTGAACGGTCACTTCCTTGCGTTCTCTATCAAAAGATATAATCTCTGTAAAGTGCTTAGAAACATCTACAATGATGCCCTCTCCTACGACCTGCCCCGCAAGGGAAGTACCTGCTGTTCTGGGAATTAATGTGGTTTTATGCGCTACAGCAAAAGCGATAATCTTCCCAATATCTTCTTCAGTCTTAGGAAACGCCACCGCCAGCGGTATCTTGCGATACACCGAGGCATCTGTTGCATAAATTGCCTTATGTAACGCGTCGTACTCTAGGGTTCCGTCAAGTTGTGAAGCAAGATTTTTGAGGGCATCTGTCATTAGGCTAAAAATAGGAAATTTAGGTACCATTGCTATTGCACAAAGTACACTTTAAGCGCAAAATCTTTTTTGTGATGTAGTGGGTTATCGTATTTTTAGGGAAAAATTGAATCTATGGAGGCTATTCTAGACTTTTTGGGAAATATTGCTTGGTGGGGATGGATACTTATTGTCATTCTCATTGTTGCAATACGTGATATGTTCTTTAATAAGAAACATATTATTACGAAGAATTTCCCCGTTGTAGGGCATTTTAGATATATGCTAGAAAGCATTGGCCCAGAATTGCGTCAGTATATCGTGGCAAATAACCGCGAGGAACTCCCCTTTAACCGTATAGAGCGCGGATGGATTTATGCCAGTGCAAAAAATGAGAATAACTATGAGGGCTTTGGAACGGATCGAGATATCAATCAGTCGCATTATATTTTTATCAATAACGCGATGATGCCTTTTAAATTGGAGGATAATCATCCTAATATTAAAGACCCCTATTTTATCGCTTGCGCAAAAGTTATGGGCGCTGGACGTAGAGCTAGACCATACCGACCAGCTTCTATAATAAATGTAAGTGCGATGAGCTATGGCTCTCTTTCGGCTAAGGCGATTGAAGCACTTAACCGCGGTTGTGCAAAAGCGCACGCGTATCATAATACTGGCGAGGGCGGACTATCACCCTACCATAAAAAAGGCGGAGATGTGGTGTTCCATTTTGGCACAGGATACTTTGGGGTACGCGCGGAGGATGGTGGCTTCTCGATGGAGAAAATGAAGAAATTAGTGCAAGACAATCCGCAGGTTAGGGCGATTGAAGTGAAGCTCTCCCAGGGAGCAAAACCTGGAAAGGGCGGAGTTCTACCAGGCTCAAAAATCACAAAAGAAATTGCCGAAATACGTGGAGTAAAACAAGGTGAGGATGTACTATCGCCTCCTAACCATAAGGCATTTTCTACCGTACCGGAAATGGTAGATTTTATAGAGGCAATTGCAAAAGAAACAGGACTTCCCGTGGGGATCAAAGCGGCCATAGGCAAATTAGACGCCTGGAATGAACTTGCAGATATTATGAAAGACACAGGTCGCGGGCCAGATTTTATCACCATAGATGGTGGTGAGGGCGGTACCGGAGCGGCCCCACCAAGTTTTGCAGACCACGTGGCCTTGCCTTGGGTGTATGGCTTTAGCGATATATATAAGATTTTCAAAAAACGTGAAATAACAGACCGTGTCGTATTCGTAGGAAGCGGAAAACTGGGCTTTCCAGCAAAAGGCGCGATGGCTTTTGCAATGGGTGTAGATTGTATTAACGTTGCCAGAGAAGCAATGCTTGCCGTGGGCTGTATACAGGCTAAAGTTTGTCACAACAACACCTGCCCTACCGGAGTAGCTACTCAGAACAAATGGTTACAGCGCGGAATCAACATTCCCGACAAAGCCGAAAGAACCCAATACTATTTCAAAAACTTCAAAAAGGAACTTCTCGAAATCACGAGAGCATGTGGTTACGAGCATCCGTGCCAGCTCACAATGGACGATATAGATATCAATCTAGGTGATAAAAATCTTACGCAAACACTGGCAGATGTGTATGGATATCATAAAGTCCCGGTGCCTTTTAACACAACAAAAACACTTTCTAAATGTCCTGACCTCGGAGGGAACTATAACAGAAAAAAGGTTGCAAAGGAAATGGACTTAGAAGATGTTCGGTATTAATTAGGTATTCGCTTTTTCGAAAAAACATCCTTAGCGTTTCGCGAAAGCGTACTAAAAAACAAACCCCATCGCTCTCGAGATGGGGTTTTTAGTAGGATTACTTCCCCTGAAGTAATACAACCAAATGTACCTTTAGTTATCACGTATCACGTGCATTGATCCGTTTATAGGAATTGTTGCTCCCGTATTATCTATAAATGTTCCGGCAAAGGTCAAGTCGATATATCCTCCCACAGGTCCATAAGCATTAAGCTGAAATGTGATATTTATAGGCTGATTGTAATCCACATTTTGTGAGGATAACACTTCATACATTTCCATTTCCATAGATCCTGGAGGTGCTTGTATCCCGTTACCCCAAGTATATGTTCCTAGTGTTGTATCTGAACTACTCATATAAAAGAAGTTACTACTTGCGTTTGCATATACGGTAAATCCTCCTCCAAGATTTGTGTCATTACTAATAGGAGACGTTTCAAAATATGCAGTCCCGTCTATGGTCCACTCTATGTATTCTGCTACAGCATTACAAGAGGTGAGTGTACCTAGATTTGTAACTGGCGGTGTGAACGTGTAGGCAATCTGCCCGCTCGTTTCTTGATTTGCAACATCAATAGCCTCTACGGTGAAGGTATTATTAGGCGCACAAGAAATCAAGTTTACCGTATAGCTTCCTGCACTCACATAGTCTATAAATTGAGATCCTGCATAATCTACCACTACGTATCCGTTTGTCACGGGGTTACCTGAACAATTATTAAACTGTCCTGTTACTTGTTGAGATGCGGTTCCTCCGCCTGGAGTAATCGTGATGGGTCCATAGGTCGTTGTAGCTGTAAATGGTCCTATCGTGCTTGAGAATACAGAGTTTCCACAAAAGTCTTCAACAGTTAGAACTAAGGCAATTCCTGAAGGTATTTTTCCACATACTTCTCCGTTTTGGTTTGTAACTCCGTGACGCGGAAATGGTGTATTTGGGCTACTTATCGTTACCAATGTATTGGTAAGTGGATTTCCAGATGGATCTAGAAGCGTGGTACAAAAATCTTCTACAGGAAATGGAGCATCACAATTCCAGAAAGAAAAGTGACTTACTTCACCTACATACTCATTGCCCTGAAGTGTTGCTTCTCCATCCTCTATCCAGTATCCAAGCACATCATCAAAACTCCATAATGGAATCGTAGAAGGTGCAACACCTTGCAACGCTGGGTCTAATGGAAAGCGGAGTTCTGCAGGACTATTAGGGTCTATGTTTATTTCATTTCCGCTTGAATCTCTCAATTCGACTGAAATCATTCCGAAAGTTTCGAGGTATCTTTCATCTCCAGAAGCATCCTCAGCATATAGCATTCCTGGCATTACAGCGTCTATGTCTTGTGATGCGGGATCAAGGAAATCTAAGATTACATCTACAGTTCCAGAATATGGATTTCCATCTTCATCTATGTAATCCCCAGATAAATTCACTTGAGTTCCATTAGGAAGGCTCACGGTTTCGGCAACACCACTATTTACTGTCGCAGTTACATCTGCCGAGAGAAGCATTATCTCTATTTTGTTTGTTCCAGAAGTCGGTAGAGTGGCGCGACCGCTAGTCACATATCCACTTGCTGTTACTCTTAGGTACCCAAAACGTTCATTTACGGTAGCATTTTCCATAAAGAACACACCGTTGTTATCTGTGGACACCATTGTGCCTCCTGTTTTTACGAGTGCTCCAGCAATCCCATTTCCGTTTTCATCTATTACTTGACCCAAAAAATCTCTCGAAATCTGAGCTCCAAAAAACTGATCTAAATTCCCAACGGAATCATCATCGTTGTCGTTACCTCCATCATCATCAGTCATATCTATTTGACCATCGTTAGGAGTAAAATCATCATCACGCTCACACGAAGTAAAAATTATGGTGAGTGCAAAAAGTACGGTTGTTAAAAGTCTTAGCGTTTTCATCGTTATAAGTTTTTGTTGTTACGCCCTTATATCAACGATGAATGTTTTTTGTTACCCTATATCGTAAAAAAAATAGAAAGGATGGTTTTTACGCTTTCGCGAAATAAACTCGGGACAAGTTTTCGCGAAAGTGTACTAACACCAAAAAAAACAACGTTGTAACACTACCTAAATCCGCTTATATTTACCGAATAAATCTACTTGAATATGGAATTTAATGTGATCAACCTATTTTTTAATTTGCTACCAGCACTTATTGTAGCATTAGTATCTGTTTACTTTTTTAGCCAGTACACAAAAAACGAGGAAGGTCGTCGTCGGTTTTTATTACACAAAGACAATCAAAAAACTGCACTTCCCTTACAACTGCAAGCTTATGAGCGGTTGACCTTGCTTTTAGAACGTATCGCTCCTTCTAATTTATTGTTACGCGTGAAGCCTTTTAGTGACGATAAAGATGAATATGAACGCTTGCTACTCAAGACCATCGAGCAGGAATTTGAACACAACTTGACCCAACAAGTATATGTAACAGAAGAGTGTTGGAATGTAATTCGCACCGCAAAAAGTGCCACCGTATCTATCATACGTAAGACCAGTATGAATGAAAAAGTGACTACAAGTGATAAACTGCGCGAAACCATTTTACGCGACCTAATGGATCACCAAACTCCTAGTGACGCGGGGTTATCATATATCAAAAAAGAAGTGGCAGAGATTATATAGGCACTAGAGACCTATTCTTTTTAAATACGCTTTTTGATTTTCTGGTAAAGCTTCTTTGAGTTGAATTACCTGGCTTTTATACTTCTCATTTTCTAGAAATTGAGCAAGCATTTTTCTTGCGCTTTCGCGAAAGCGCCACGTATGATGTACACTAGCCTCAACAAGATTCTTTAACACCGTCTCATTTACCACGTCGAGTTGCAATGCGTAGCGGAAAGCATTTTCCCGTAGTTGAAAAGGATTACTTGGATGCGTGTATCCCGTGAGTTCATCTATTCTTTTATTTAAGGTCTCCGCTCGATAGTCTGGTGTGGCAAATGACAAGGCGAGCCAGAGCAACCGAATATTCCCATCGCTAAACCCAAAACTACCATCAAAATCATCTAAAACCTTCTTTCTGGCATCTAGTTTTTCTTGCGTGAGCACACCATCGTGCATTGCCCAGAGCTTGTATAGCACCATTTCCCGAGTCTCATAACTCACATCTGCTTGCATTTTTAAAAATAAGGCTTTCAGATTACGCTCTATTTTCTCGGGAGCTACACTCTCTGCAATCGCTTGGTCTATGTAGATATTATTTAAATCAAATGCTTGAAAATACAATGGCAGTGTCTCTTGAACAGGCTCTGAGGCGAGTTGATATACTACTTCCTGACCCAGATACTCATTATCCTGAGCTAGATTTTCCTCGAGGGCTTCCTTTTTTTCAGAAAAGGGAACGCCTCGCAATGCTTGGAGTTCAAAATACTGTCGCATAAAATCACTCTTTTTTAAAGATTCTAGCGCTTCTTCGGCTTGAAAAGCAGATTGGTACAACCAGTTTTTTGTAAAATTGGACAGATCTATTTCAGAGGCGGAGGCAACTTCAGACATAAAATCTTCGGTAGTGACGTTCTTGTAGGCGTGTTTTAGGAGATATGCTTTTATCGCTTTCGCGAAAGCGTCCTCACCCACCTTTTCTCGTAATATATGCAATGCCCAAGCCCCTTTTTGATAATAGGTAAGACTGCTCCCGCCGGTGGCTACCAGCTTTTGCCCCTTGCCAGCATCGCTCAATTCCTTTAGCTGTTCTGCAGTTTGGTACAATTTGAAATAAAAATAATCATCGCCAAAAATCTCCCGCTCTGCAAGCAAAGCGTAGTAGGTCGCAAAGCCCTCGTGAAGCCAGTGATGCTCGCTTCTGGTTTCGGTAACAAGATCTCCAAACCATTGATGCGCCAGCTCGTGCGCATTTACATTAACATAATTCCTGTCATTAAAACCTATGTTGTCCACCATAAAACTGTCTGAAAAAATAGTCAAGCTGGTGTTTTCCATTCCTGCGTATAGGAAATCCTTTACAGGCGCCTGCTTGTAGATTTTCCAAGGGTATGGAATACCGATTTCGGTCTCTAGGAAATCGAAAATCTGCTTGGTATAGCGATAGGTAGGTTCTACTTTTTCAGCATCCTGTGGATAGTAATAGTGCTCCAATGACACTCCAGACGTGGCAGCTTCGACCGTTTTATTGTACTCACCCACAACAATTGCCGTGAGGTAACTGGACATAGGTTGTGACATATCATATTCCCAGACGGTATTGTCTTCTTCCACAGATTTGCTCAACAAAGTCCCGTTTGCAATCACAGTATATTTGGATGGAGACTCGATTTTAAAGTCAAACGTCATTTTATCATTCATATCATCTATACTGGGCAACCAGTGCGAAGTATACTTCCCTTGCCCCTGCGTCCATAGCTGTGGCGAACCTTGATTATTTACAAAGTATATTGCGCTTTGAGGCGCAGTCTCATAATCAACCTGCAGAATATTGCGCTGTGATGGGCTGAATGGATATGGAATCTTAAGCGCACTAGCAGTTTTTACAATGTCTACAGACTTTCCATTAAGGGATGCGCTGGCCTTGCTAAAATTACGTGCGTCCAGTTTGAGCGTATCTACGGTGGTCAGTACGTCAAAAATGTAAGTCACGCTACCGCTCACTTCGGCAATCTCAGGATTGAGTTTGAGATATGCGCTAGCCTCCTTAAAGTCAATAACAGCGGTTTGAGGAGAAATTTCTTGGGAGTACGCTCCCGAAATAAATTCGGGACAAGTTATCGCGAAAGCGCAAACCAAAAACATCAAATAAAAGAAGTGCTTCATAGCGTGAAAATAGCAACTTTCAAGCCATTCATAAAGTAAGTCTCTTTTCTTTTTCTGAGTAGCATTGCAGATTTTTAAGGAAAGACGTTATTTTTACTCTAATGAATCCCACTTTCCTTCAAACTCCCATAGATTATCTGAAAGGCGTAGGTCCAAACAGGGCCGATATGCTACGCACGGAGCTCGGGATTCATACGTTTCAAGACTTAATCCATCTTTTTCCGCACCGCTACATAGACCGAACGCGATATTATAAGGTGAGCGAATTGCAACAAACGAATGCCGAAGTCCAGATCATAGGAAAAATTACCCACCTCAAGATGGTGGAGGGAAAAGGACGAAGGCTGGTCGCAACTTTTAAGGACGACACCGGGCAAATGGAGCTCGTGTGGTTTCGAGGTCATAAGTGGATTAAGGAGAGTATTAAGCTCAATGTGCCGTATGTGATTTTTGGGAAAACAAATTATTACAGTGGGAAATACTCGATGCCACATCCAGAAATGGAACCGCTCGCGGAGCACGAAAAAAGTTTGCGAAGTGCAATGCAACCGGTCTACCCTTCGACCGAAAAATTGACCAATAAAGGGATTACAAATAAGGTCATAAATGGGTTAATGCAAACGCTATTCTTGGAGGCAAAAAACCACCTCTTTGAGAGCCTCTCAAAACCCATAATTTCGGAGCTCAAATTGATGCCAAAAAACGAGGCAATTTTCAACATACATTTCCCTCAATCTCAAGCCAAATTATCACGCGCCCAGTACCGACTTAAATTTGAAGAATTATTCTATATACAGCTCCAACTTGCGCGTAAAAATATGGCGCATAAATCAAAAATTAAAGGCTATCCCTTTGAAAAAGTCGGACCGATTTTTACGGACTTTTACAACAACCATTTGCCCTTTGAATTGACCGGTGCTCAAAAACGTGTGCTCAAGGAAATAAGAGCAGATTTAGGATCTAATGCTCAGATGAACCGCTTACTACAAGGAGATGTAGGTTCTGGAAAGACAATAGTGGCGCTATTGTCAATGCTCATAGCACTTGACAACGGTTTTCAAGCCTGTTTAATGGCTCCTACTGCCATCCTGGCAGTTCAGCATTACAATGGGTTATTAGAATTATGTAAAAACCTCAATACCAGTATTTCACTACTTCAAGGTTCAACTAAAACTTCAGAACGCAAAATTATACACGAGAATCTTGAAAATGGCTCTTTAAGTATCTTAATTGGCACTCACGCGCTTCTCGAAGATAAAGTAAAATTTAAGAATTTGGGGCTTGCAATCATTGATGAGCAACACCGTTTTGGCGTAAAGCAACGAAGCAAATTATGGCATAAAAATGAGTACCCGCCACACGTTCTTGTGATGACCGCCACCCCTATCCCCCGCACCCTCGCGATGACAGTTTATGGAGACCTAGATGTGAGTGTAATTGATGAACTTCCGCCAGGTAGAAAAAGCATAAAAACGGTGCACAGATATGATGCAAATAGGCTCAAAGTTTTTGCCTTTATTCGGGACGAAATTAAGAAGGGTAGACAGGTGTATATTGTGTACCCATTAATACAAGAATCTGAGGCGATGGATTACAAGGATTTGATGGATGGTTACGAGAGTATTTCCAGAGAATTTCCTAAGCCTAATTATCAGATTTCAATCGTTCACGGACAGATGAAACCGGCCGATAAAGATTATGAAATGGAACGGTTTGTAAAAGGAGAAACCCAAATTATGGTCGCAACTACCGTTATAGAAGTTGGCGTAAATGTTCCCAACGCCTCTGTAATGATTATTGAGAGTGCAGAGCGTTTTGGACTGAGTCAATTACATCAATTGAGAGGACGCGTAGGTCGCGGGGCTGAGCAAAGTTATTGTATCCTAATGACCAGCTTTAAGCTTTCCAGCGACAGTAAAACACGTTTAGAAACAATGACCCGCACAAACGACGGCTTCGAAATTGCCGAAGTTGATTTAAAGCTCCGTGGTCCTGGGGATATTATGGGAACACAACAGAGCGGTGTGCTCAACCTAAAAATCGCAGATATCATAAGAGACAACGATATCCTCAAAATTGCTCGAAACGAGGCTTGGAAAGTCTTAAAAGACGACCCTACCCTACTCAAAGAGGAGAACCGCATTATCAAGTTTGTGTACACACAACTGATGAAGTTTAAGAATATCTGGAGTTTTATAAGTTAAACCACTACTCCACCCTCAAAAATCGACTCACAAACCGCTCCGTCTCAATAACGCCTATGATTTCTCCATCATTGGTCAACTTAAAAACACCATAAGTTTCGGTTGCATTATTGGCTAGTACGTAATTACAAAGCCAGGCATCCGTATTTGGATCATAAGTAAAATCAGTATTTCTCAATTCCCCTGTCAGCTCATTTTCTAAAGCATATCTGGCGTAAGCATTTTGAATATCAATGCGTTGCACTTCATTGGTCTCTAAATCATAAATCTGTGGGCCATTAATAAACAGAGAAGGTTGCTGGTAGTCAAAAGAGCTGTAAACCTTTGTGCCCCTTACTTCATAAAAAGTGTTTGGGGAAGCAAAAAAGTTTGTTTCGGTAACATTTAATCTATTCATACCATTGATATCATAGCGATACTGCATCTGCACACTATCAAAAAGATAAAAATCATCTTCTGTTCCAAATACTAAACCTCTAATCGTAGTATTCGTTAATGTTTCTTCATTTACAATTTCCCCCGTCGTTGCATCTATTAAGAAAAGCTGGGTGTCATTTTCCCGTTGCGCAGTAACTACAATTTTACCATCATTAAGATACGCTTCAGCAAACGTGCTTGCACCTAGAGCAATATTTGAGATAACGTTATTAGTCACATTTATGACACGTAGTCGCAGTTCATCAAAATTCTCAGGAAAACGATACAAAAGTACAATGTGCGTATCGTCGTTTACCACTCCTTCCCTGCGCTCACTATTTCCCGGGCTCACAAAGTCCGTGAAAAGCGTTGTGTTGTCCGTCTCAAAATTGCGAATCCACACCATACGCTCTCTGTAAAAACCAAGGACCGCTTGTTGCTCGTGTACAAACTCGACTTGCCTAGCGATGTTAAGTTCTAATGTAAGATTTCGGGAGGTCGCTGTTTGACTGGATTCGCTAAAATTGTATTGATATATAAACTCATCATCTAGAGTAATCGCAGTAAAGGAAGAGAATTCACTAGTGCTTTCATTTTCAACCACTACATCATCGTCGTTTGAGCATCCCAGCGTACTGAGAATTACCAGAGACCAAAGAAATCTACGCATCGCTTTTTTTCTAAAGATACGATTTACTCGGCAGTCAGCGTGGCGATGAAATTTTCAAAGTCTGCTTTAAAATCTTGGTGTGCTTTTCCTGTTGCTGTACCGTTATAGCCTGTATGAATACGACGCACCACACCTTTCTTATCTATGTAAATCGTTGTAGGGTAGGAAATCACGTGATTAAGCATCGGTAATTTTTCCTGTGCTTTTTTCTTATCAGAATCGCCGTATTGTGCGAGTAAAATAGGATAATCTATCCCTAATCTCTTTTTAAGCCTTGTGATCCCCTCCCAAGCCTTATCCTCGGTAAGTGCGTATTCAAAGGCTAACCCAATGACCTCAAGGTCAACGTCAGGATTGCTTTTGAGAAAATCAACATAAAATTTGGATTCCTCTAGACAATTAGGGCACCACGAGCCTAGAAGTTGCACCAGCGTTACCTTTCCAGTAAAACGTTCGTCATCTAGCGAAACCATTTTTCCCGAAGCATCTGGAAACGAAAATTCCAGCTTATCATAGCCTTCTTTTAAATAAGTAAGTTCTTTTGCATCTGGAAGGTCGTAATTCTCATTTCGCTTTGCGCGAAAGGGTTCTTTCCAATGGTTTCCACTATAAAAATGACCTTCCATCGTACTGTCAGTCACCGAACCCGTAAATAGAAAAGCGTGCGCTCCGTCAAAGGTGGAAAGCTTGAATTCATTTCCATCCATTGTCCCCTCGAGGTAGCGATAATCGCCTGTGGTGGTTCTAAATGTCCCTGTAATGATATTCCCTTTTTGTGAGAAGATCCCTTTGGCGATGTAACGGTCTGCATCTGATTCTGGACTGAAAATGGTTTCCCAGTTACCTGAAATGTTTTGAGTGGGATTTTTTACGCTTTCGCGAAAGCGTAATGCCTCCCCATACACCATCTCAAAGGGAACAATCCTATCCAAACTAGGTTTTATAAAATCTCCAGAAATTGTCTGGCCACTTTTATCAAAAACTCCAGCAAAAAACCCCTCAAAAACAGGCGCCTGTATCCTGATGCTGTCGCCCTTAATTTTAATCTCATCAATGAGAATGCGCTCTTCTGCATTGTGGATGACGAGTGTTCCGTCTTCTTTGGATTCAAAAATGAATGGCAATTGCTCTTTGTCTTGCACTTCTAAGGTTGCTCGCCAGAGTCCAGATTTGAGCGTACGAGGCTCATTTTTGCACGAAAGTGCACTTAAAATTAAAATGAACCAGAATATATTTTTCATAAGTTACTTCATTGATATAGCTAGGTCGTAAAATATCAAAAAACCGTACAAAAAGAACAGTAAATGGTATATTTGTGCCTTCAAAAATGGATTGAATGAAGATTTCTTATAATTGGCTTAAGCAGTTTATCAACCTTGATTGGGATGCCGAAAAGACTGGAGAATTACTTACCGACCTAGGACTAGAAGTAGAAGGAATATCGCAGTATCAAAGTGTAAAAGGTGGTCTGGAAGGCATTGTGATAGGTCACGTACTTACTTGTGAGCAACATCCTAATGCAGATAGATTAAATGTCACCACGGTGGATATAGGTGCAGATGCTCCCGTCCAAATCGTGTGTGGTGCTCCTAATGTAGGTGCTGGTCAAAAGGTACCCGTAGCCACCATAGGCACAACACTATATACTGCCGAAGGTGAAGCCTGGATCATTAAAAAAGGAAAAATTCGTGGTGAAGAATCCCACGGGATGATTTGTGCCGAAGATGAGCTAGGACTAGGAAAAAGCCACGACGGCATTATGATTCTGGACGAAAGTCTTGTTGCGGGAACTCCTGCCATAGACGTTTTTGACGTAGAAAATGATACTGTTTTTGAAATAGGCTTAACCCCAAACCGTGCAGATGCCATGAGCCACTGGGGAACAGCTCGCGACCTGAAAGCGGGTCTCGCACAACAAGATATTACTACAGAGCTCATTACTCCTTCTACAAGTTCTTTTAATATTGAAAACCGACTTCATAAAGTTGATGTTCAGGTAATTGATTCAGAAAAAGCACCGCGCTACGCTGGTGTCACCATAAGCGGACTTAAAGTAGCAGACTCTCCAGCGTGGTTACAACACAGGTTGAAAGCGATAGGGCTTTCCCCTATCAATAATATTGTAGATGTTACAAATTACGTACTTCACGAGTTAGGACAACCGTTGCACGCCTTTGACCTTACTAAAATTACTGGAAATAAGATCGAGGTTAAGACACTTGAGGCTGGGACAAAATTTACAACCTTAGACGGTGTAGTACGTGAATTGCACGAGGAAGACTTAATGATATGTGATGCTGAGAAACCGATGTGTATTGCTGGAGTTTTTGGCGGGATAGATAGCGGAGTTTCTGCAAGCACACATTCTATATTTTTAGAAAGTGCCTATTTTGAGCCAGTAACGGTACGTAAAACAGCAAAGCGTCACGGATTAAATACCGACGCTTCGTTCCGTTTTGAGCGTGGGATTGACCCGAATATTACAGATTATGCACTTATGCGCGCAGCGCTTCTTATTCAAGAAGTGGCGGGTGGAGAAATTACTAGTGAGATTGTAGACATATATCCTAAGAAAATAGAAGATCAACAGGTCTTCTTAAACTTTGAAAATGCTACGAAGTTGATAGGTGAAGAACTTCCTAGAGAAACCATTAAGTCTATTCTTTCTTCGCTAGATATTAAGATAAATAACGTTACAGAGTCTGGTCTGGGAATGACTATTCCCGCTTATAGAAATGATGTCACGAGAGAGGCAGATGTTATTGAGGAAATCCTAAGGGTTTATGGATATAACAATATCAATTTTGGGACGAAACTTAATGCTACGGTAGCAAACGTATCAAAATTTGAAGACCATAAAGTTCAAGATGTTGTTGCAAACCAACTTGTGGGACAAGGTTTTTATGAGATTATGGCAAACAGTCTTACGACGCCAGCCTATGCTTCCCTCTCTGAAATGCTGAAGGAAGAACACCACGTTACAATGCTCAACCCTTTAGGACGTGAGCTTAGTGTAATGCGCCAGTCGTTGCTATTTTCTGGACTGGAAGCTATTGCCTATAATAGTAATAGAAGAAACTCTGATTTGAAATTCTTTGAGTTCGGTAAAACGTATCATCAATATGAGAATAATCGACAAGAAGATAAGCACTTATCTGTTTTTGTTACTGGTGAAAGAACAAATGAAAGTTGGACAACCACGGGAGGTACTACGGACTTCTTTTATCTCAAAGGAATTGTAAACGCTACCTTAGAGCGTCTGGGAATTACAAGAGTACGCTCTGGAAGTGTCAAGAATGATATTTTTGCGGAAGCAACCTCGTTACAATTAGGGAAGACAACATTGGTCACATTTGGTATTGTTAAGAAATCTGTGCTCAAGCATTTTGACATTACTCAGGATGTGTATTATGCAGATTTTAATTGGGATAATATACTGGAAATGGCTTCTCGCAATAAGATTAAGTTCCAACCGATCCCTAAATATCCAGAAGTAAGACGTGATTTTGCATTATTGCTAGATGAAAAAGTGCAGTTTGAGGATATTAGAGCACTCGCAAAGCAAACTGAGAAACAGTTACTCAAAGATGTAAACCTCTTTGATGTGTATCAAGGTAAAAACTTACCCGATGGTAAGAAGAGTTATGCAGTAAGCTTTATGCTACAAGATGAGAATAAAACACTTACTGATAAGAATATCGATAAAGTGATGCATAAATTACAACTGCGCTTTGAGAAGGAACTCGGAGCAACACTAAGATAGTTTTGTAATACTTTACCTACTAAATGATTGAAAAATACCCTATTATGGGTATTTTTTTTTGATTGAAATTAAAATATGTTTGCCCCTTAACTATATAAACCTATTTATTTATGAAACTTTTGAGAATTTTAATGCTGGTGTTAATCGCCTCAACTTTTACCTATTGTAGTGATGACACTACAGATGATGCCATGGAACAAACCGATGACAACGGAGATAACGGTGACAATGGAGATAACGGAGACAATGGAGATAATGGCTCGTCTGAAGAGGGTGATGCTCTTAATGCAAACACGGTTGCAGACGGACTCCGTATTTCCGGAGCTACTCAAATAACAGCTGCTCCACCTGAGGCCACTGGAGGAATTGACTTTACCTTTGATGATGCACCCAGTGCTTTAGTAGGAGAAGGTTTTGAGCAAAATATATCAAGCGATGATATCTTTAACGGAGTATATCTTATTATCAGTGACGTAGATGGAAATATTGCAGATTCTTATTATGATATTCCTGCCGATGCTCTTAATGGTAGAAGCAGTTCAGATTTTGGCAACCTCTCTATAAACAGAAATAGAATAAATGAAATGTCACGTATGATTGAGTTTGGAACATTAGATGTAGGATTTGCAAGCTCAATTCCAGCTGGTCGTTTTTGCTATTCAGTTTGTGTTTATGATGATGCCGGAAATATTAGTCTTCCACAAGATGTATGTATTGTTGTGGAATCTTTTGGGGGTAATGATGATCTACTAGGGGTTTGGAATCTTCAAAGTGAAACGGTTATCTTTGAAGGAGAAACAACAACAGTAGGTATAGGTGATGAAGATTGTGATACCTTTAATCTAGGTTGTAACAATGGAGATACTGTCACTGTTGAAGACTGCGTTACCATAGATGTATTAAGATTTACTTTTAATGCAGATGGTAGTTATACCTTTGTACAGCGTATCAGTGAGCCACTAGATTTTGATGCTTCCCAAGAAAATTGCGAAGAAGTATTAGATGAGGATGGATTTTATGAATACACGTCAAACGGTGCTTGGGCATATAATAATTCATCTCAAAAACTCCTCCTCGTAGAAAATTCCTTCACTGACAATGATAACGGTGATGTAGATAGTGAAACTTTCCCGGCTGGTGAAGGTGAAGTGTTTTTCGATTTACCTATTGAAATCTCAGGAAACACCTTTACCCTAAGCGATCTGGACGATGTAGAAACGATCATTATTACGATGGAAAAAGAATAAAAAAGAATAAAGAAGAATACTCATACTTAAACTCCCGCTCAATCTGCGGGAGTTTTTTCTTTTAAAAATCTAGACTAAGCCCAAAAATAAAAGCACCATCTGTACGACTTCCTAATCCTTGTGATCTCACGTAATCCACACGGAGAAAGCGATACTTGCCCCAACCTATGTTGTCAAGTCCCACAGAATATTCCGTGTAGGGACTTCCATCTGTTGTTGAAAGTATGTGAGCACCCGCTACGAGATTAAAATTAAGCTGATTAATTCCGGGTATTTTTCCTAGTATCCACCCTCTAAAGTTATGCTCAGCGTGAGCTTCTACATAATTATCATTTGTACTGCGCACATAATAGGGTAATAAGTTAAAACGGTCCAGATAGCTACCTCTTCCTATTCTAGTTTGATTCCCATTAAAGTGTTGAAAGTCCACAAAACTTATATCATCGGCCGTATTTAAGAACGTTCCAGCCTTAACATTATATCTAAAACGCCCTTTATTTCCTATGTCAAATCCTTGCGTTAACTGAATACGTAATTGGTCAAAATTATAATCCTCATTAGACGCCATAACTCCCGTTTCATAGGTGAGATACAATGTAGGATACTTGTCATTTGAAATATTAAACTTCCCCGTAGGATAATTGTAATATTTCTGACCAAAGTTAATTGTGGTAGTTACCTGAGCTTTTACGAGATCGTGCTTATCGATAGCCCCATTTTCAAAATCTAATGGCGCCAGCGGATTATTACTCGTGTACTGGATATCATCTTTGGGATAAAATGTTTGGTCGGTTGTGTTAAAAACAGGGCGTCGCTCTTCGTAACTCGCTCTGGTAAACAATCGCAAGCCATTAAATAACTCTTGACTGTAGGATGCTTCGGCGAAGGCTTTTTCGTAAAATTTTGCGTAGTTACGTTCAAACCCTAAGGTCGCAATTGTATTTACAATCGGGCTTATGGGTTCGCTTGGATTAAATTGTTCTAATGAAATTCCTCCACGGGCACTCAAAAAGGCTCTGTTAGTACGATTAAAACGGCGCGAGAATCCTAAAGTATAGCGCAGGCGGTCGTCTGAGAAGCCGTAGTTCGCTTTCGCGAAAGCGGAAAAAGTCTTCTGATAATCGTCATCACTCCACGAGAAATAAGTGATATCTGCCGTCCCGTGCCATCCCTGTACCGTATTAAACTGAATGGCTTGCAATGGCCCTGAAAAACTCGCATTCCAGCGATTATAGGTATCTGCATACGTGTAGCCAAAAATGGGAGAAGTCAATTTGAACTTGTTATTCTTAGTATCTATGGAGTCCAAGTATTTACGAGATTTACGTACCACCTGAATACTATCCTTGCGCACATAATCGTCTGCTTCTAACTCCGTGAGCGGGACAGGACGTTTTGTGCTCCAGTAGAGACTGTCCTTTTTATTTGCCTCTGGGGCAAAGGATAGCACCTCATTTGTAAATGAATTCTTTGTGAATTGTGGGTTGAAGTCATAGTCCGTATAACCCGCCGTAAATCTCCCATCGCCGTTAAATCCGAAAAAACCAAAGCTAAAATCTATCACCTGCGAGAGTTTTACCCATTGATTTGCTTTGGCGTCGAAGACAAAATTCTGCTTAAATTTTAAATCCTTAACGACCGGTACTTGGATGGCCTCGCCGTTAGTATCAAGCTCTACGCCGTACAGTTGCCAATCATCTTCTACGACATAAATTAATCCGCTAAAGACGCGATCCTTTGGCCTTCTGGGAGTAACTTCAATCTTATTTATAAGTTTTCCATCCTCATAAAATGTTCCGAGGAGCGTGTATTTATAGTAGGAAAAGGCATTTGAGGCAATGGGCGAGATAATTTGTGCATTGAGGTCTATTGTATTTTCGTAAAAGGAAAAATTGGCATCTATCGCCGTGTTAAAGGAGAAGCCGTTATCGTTTCCGCTCACCTTACTCGCAATAATTTTCTCTGTAAAGTTATCTGGTCGCTGGTATGCAATTTCAGAAATGGTCTCGCTTAAGTAGATAATTCCCGTGCGGGTGCTATCCAGACCACCGCCCAAGTCTCCTACTTCCTGCCCCATTATTTTCTCTGGAGCATCTTTTACTCGCCAGAGTCCTCGAGAGTAGAAATTTGCGGTGTACTCACTCCCTTTTTCAAGATTAATTCGCCTGTTATCTATCGTTGCTCTGATGATTCGGTCTGCTGGATTTACGCCTGCTTGTACTATAACTTCGTCCAGTGAAGTCGAAGTTTCCTGCATCGTGATATCTAGGGCGTACGTTGCATCGTCTGTAGTGATGGTTTCTTTAACTGTTTGAAAACCTAAAAATTGGAAGACAACATTATATGTCCCCGCATTTTTTTTGAGGACATCAAGCTCGTAAACACCGTCACCGTTAGTCGTTGTGCCTTCAAAACCACCTTCTAAATACACATTTACAAAAGGAAGCGCCTCACCTGAGGTATCCTTTACCGTTCCTTTAATTTGGGCAAAAATGGTGGTGGAACACAGCAATATGAACAATAACAGCGTATTTTTAATTCCCATAATTTTAATTTAAAACCCTCCGTCTATTACTTCTGGCAAAGGAGTTATGTCATTCTTTATTTTCTGAAATGCTTCGTATTGATCCAGAAGGTAAATTTGGACTTTGGCGGTACTGTTTTCCTCCAGTAGCTTTTCGATACCCTCAGCATCTGTGAGATAATCCATAAACTGGATGGTCTCCTCCTCGGTTACATCCAGGCGCTCACGAAGCCATTCTTCGTAATACCAAACGAGGATTTCATTAATGGCTATCTCATTATCTACTTCGATGTGTTTTTTAATGCGTGCCGTACGACCACTTATCGCATTTATGATTGGGTCAAGTTGTAGATTTCCAGCAAGTAAACTAAGAAGGTGGATAGGTTTAAAATCCCCCGCTGTCGCCAGCCTGCGCTCATTTGTAGTGGGAATGGGCTTCCCCGCATTGGGCAACCCCACGCTAGAGGCTGTAATTCTCGTATTCACAGAGAGGCTCACCTCTTCAAGTTCATTCTTCGCTTCTTCAAGGTTTACAGAAATTACGGAGGATTTAATATTTTGCTTCGTTACAAAAACATTTTTCTTTTCAGCACTTACGTGTGTGAAAGTAATCATATCACCTTCTGAAGCATTTATAAAAAAGGAACCTCCACGGTCTGTGATTGTAGCATCGCCCGTATTCTTATTGGCAACGTGGCAATTCTCAAGTCCTTTACCATCTAATCTCACTTCGCCCATTAGGGTTACAGTAAATTGACCATAAGTTAGAGCGGTGTATAAAAACAAGAAAAGAGACAAGAATCGCATAGTGCTACAGTATTAAAAATAAGCGTTTACATAAATGTAGACGTAAAAAACGCGAGAATGGTTGCTTGCCTAACTGTTAATTATTAAACGCCTTTTTAATTCGGTCGAGATTTTTCTTGTTGTCTCGGTCTTTTATGGCTTCTCGCTTATCGTAGGTTTTCTTACCCTTTGCCAGTGCGATTTCAATTTTGGCAAAACCCTTATCATTTGTAAACAGCTTAAGCGGGATGATGGTAAGCCCAGATTTATTCACCTCACGTTCCCATTTTTTGAGTTCGCGTTTGTTTAGTAACAGTTTGCGCTCACTTTTGGGATTGTGATTAAAATAGGTCGCGTGGGAGTATTCCTGAATCGTCATATTAATAATGAACAACTCCATTTTATCATTAAACTCACAAAAAGCTTCGGCGATGGAGGCTTTTCCATCCCGTATCGCTTTAATTTCTGTACCAGCAAGCACGATCCCAGCTGTGAGTTTATCTAGTAGCTCGTATTCAAAACGCGCTTTTCTGTTCAGTATATTTACTTTATTGGACATAAGGCTCAAAAATACAATAATTGAAATTTTCGGGTGTATAATTACTACTTTTACGCTTTACATAAGTGCCAAACTTGTGTTAAGAATCCAGACAGCATACGATACTACTCTAAACCAAACCTAATGAAAGTCACTTTAAACGTTCTATTTTTAATTTTCACCCTACTTTCTTGTCAAGAATCTAAGGAACCTTCGGCGCAGGAAATTGTGGATCTTGCCATTGCTTCGGCGGGAGGTGATGTCATTGAAAATGCGAGTATTCACTTTAAATTCCGCGATTACTATTACCGCGCTCGCAGGGAAAATGGCCTGCGCACCTTTGAACGTTGCACGGATGAAGCTTGTATGGCGCAACAAGATATCCTAAAGCCTGATGGAGAATTTGTACGCTTTCGCGAAAGCGTAAACACTCCCATCCCAGATTCTATGAAAACTAAATATGGCAACAGCGTAAATTCTGTACATTATTTTTCGGTGCTTCCTTATGGTTTAAACGACCCAGCGGTGACCAAAACCTACGTCGACAAAGCCAAAGTAAAAGGCAGAACCTATCATCGTATCAAGGTCACTTTTGCTCAGGAAGGCGGTGGCGAAGACTACGACGATAATTATATGTACTGGATTGACACCGAAGATTATAGCGTAGATTATCTCGCCTATAATTATCAGGTAAACGAGGGTGGAACACGGTTTAGAGAGGCCTACAACGAGCGTTTTGTAAACGGTGTGCGCTTTGTAGATTATAACAATTACAAGCCCGCGGAGCAGTATCCTCCACTCACCGCGCTAGATAGTCTATTTGAAAACAATGCGCTCCAATTACTTTCTAAAATTGAACTAGAAAACCCAGAAGTGCAAGTGTGTCCCGAGTGTTAGGATCTTAGTCCATTTGCTCGTGTTGCGGTAGTTTCTTGCCGTCTTTTGTAATCGTCACAATAAAAAGATTCCCATTATCTGAGTCGTCTATGGCAGGAAAATGGTTCTTGCCCATAATTGCATTTGCAAACTGTGGCGTGGTATTACTGTGACCTACGATGAGGACCGTTTTTCCTTCGGTTGCCTTCTGGAAAGCTTCATCATATAACTTCGACGGATCGTAGGATTGTACAGTCAGTCCTTTGCTTTTTGCCGTGGGAGTCGCCGTTTGCTGGGTGCGATTATAATCTGTGGAATAAATCACATCAAAATCTACATCGTCAAAACGCTGAGCCCAACGCTGTGCTCTCTCCCGCCCTTCGGCTTTAAGATCTGGGTTGCGATTTGAAGAATCGCTACGGTCTTTTTCGGCGTGGCGAATCAGATAATAGGTCGTTTTACCATCCGTTTGATCGGCTTTTGAAGTTCCTTGCCCACAGCTTGCGGTGATGAAAACCAAGGAGAGCAATAAAACGTATATATAACGCATAATGAGTCGTTTAGGATTAAAAATGTTCTTTCACCCTGTAAGTTTACAAATTAATCGCCGACTTCATATGTGACTTTCATCCTTTTTAACGTGAAAGCGTTAAAAAAATCTGCTATGATGAAGAGCAAAACCCGCACCTGATTAGGATGCGGGTTTTGTGTTTTAATACGTCGAGTTTCTTAACTCATCGTAAAAAGTTGCACCATCGTGTACCCAGCAATAAATGCTGTGGTGAGAATGGAGTAAATCGCAAGTGCTACGTTGCGCCTAGGTCGTTCTTGTTCTAAATTTTTTGTTTCAGTTTTCATACTATTTGATTTATTGATTGATACTAAAAAGACGAGCAACTACTTAAAAAGTTACAATAGCTATTGTTAAAAAACAAAAGAAACAGCTCACAAAGCCCTGAATACCTAACGTTTAGCATCATAATTTCTTTATGGCACGCTCATTGTAATAGTATTACTATCATCAACACATCAATATTATGAAACAGTTATTTACAATGATGCTAACCTTGCTGGTTCTAGTAAGTTGCAACACGGTTAAGACGACGACACAGTCTGTTGATAGTGGGGATTTTGACCACGCTATCCAAGTTGCCATTAAGAAACTGGACAAAAATCCAGATAAGAAAAGAAAGCAACCATATATCCTGCTTCTAGAGGAAGCCTATGCAAAAGTGGTGGCTCAAGACGAGGCTCGGATTGCATATCTAGAGAAAGATGGGGACAAGGTTCATCTGGAGGAGATTTACAACACGCTTAACGATTTAAAGTATAGACAAACGCAAGTGAAACGTCTGTTACCATTATATATAGAAAAGGAAAAAAGAGCAATAGTTCTAGATTTTAAGTACTATGACGATAAAATCCTTGCTGTAAAAAGTGAGCTTACAGATTATTTATATGCAGAAGCTGTGGAGGAGTACGCTTTCGCGAACCTGCCTGACCGGCAGGCAGGAGCAAAAAAAGACCACAGATCCGTATACAATAAGTTATCACACTTAAATGAACTCACGCCTAATTTTAAAGACGTAAACAGTCTAATGGCCGAAGTAAAGATAAAAGGAACCGACTTTGTGAGTGTACAATTATATAACGATGCGCCAGTAATTTTACCGTTTCAGTTAGAAAGAGAACTCCTAGATTTCTCGACCTACGGACTGGATGATTTCTGGACGGAGTATCACACGGGAACTCAAAACGGAATCGTTTACGACTACAACCTAGAGGTAGGTTTACGGGAAATAAACGTCTCCCCAGAGCACATTTTTGAAAGTCTAACAGAAGCAAAAAAAGTCATAAAAGACGGAACTGAATTCCAGAAAGATGAGGACGGAAACTATGTTCTAGATAAAAACGGAGATAGAATCGTCATAGATAAACTGGTAACCGTTACGGCAGAATACTACGAATACCGACAGTCTAAAGCCGTACAGGTTCAAGGTAGAGCGAGGTTTGTAGATTTAAAGACAAATAGAGTGATGGATTCTTTCCCACTTGCAAGTGAATTTATATTTACACATCACTACGCAGACTATGAGGGAGATAAACGAGCCTTGACCAGAGATCAATATTTACTTACGAGGAATCGTCCTTTGAGATTTCCTACGGATGAGCAAATGGTTTTTGACGCTGGGGAAGACTTGAAAGAGAATCTTAAGCAGATTGTTAGGAGACAGCGGTTTGTGATTTAGATATTAGACTTGAGATGGAAGATGGAAATTAATTTAAAAAAAGCTCTTTGAACAATTGTTCAAAGAGCTTTTTTCATTTTTATCTTTTATTTTTTTAAACTTCAAGTTCGATTTCAAGTTCAATTAGAGCTTCGCTCCTATTTCACCAGCACTTATAGAACCGTGGCTTTCGTCATAAACGGCTGCGCCGTTTTTAATCAATATCACTTGCGGACTTTGATGATGCACCTTAAAACGGTTTGCGATTTCATTAGAAACGTCTCGGTATGCTTTTAAGTCTAAATAGTAGGCAACCAGTTGGCTCGGTGCAAAATCATATTCTGATTCAAATTGCTTGATGGCCATACGGCTTACCCCGCACGTTGTGGAATGTTTAAAGATAACCACGGGAACAGACTGGGATTGCTCCTCAATTGCGTCCAGTTGCTCGATGGTTGTAAGCTGTTGCCACGACATAGCGTCTGGCACTTTTTGAGATGCATCGCGCACTTCTACCTTATCCTCTTTTCCTTTTCCAAATAATGAATCAAATATTCCCATAAGCTATAATTAATTTCCGTCCTTCGGCTATCGCTCAAGATAAGCTCTGGCGGAAATCTCATTAAATAATAAACAAATTTACAACAATCAATACCCTTTGTCGCCTCTCTTAACAAAATCTAACATTTGACAAAAAGTCACTCATAATCAGCGATTAGCAGACATTTTGTCTGTTGTTTAACAGCGGAATGGGTTTTGACAATGGAGAGTGGGTTACGTGGAGTGATGTTTTCGCGAAAGCGCAATTCAATGCATCTAAATCAGTTTTAAGATTCAAACTGGTGGATAAAACAAATGAAATAAATACTAAAATTTACCTCTTAGTGGGAAATAAATTGAACACTAGGATCCCCGTCTTCACGGGAATGACAAAACATATATTATGAACAATTACACTATAAAATCACAAGAGGCCATCCAGCGGGCGCAACAACTCGCTCAGGAATTAGGCCACCAGCAGATTGAGAATGAGCATATTTTTAAAGCCATTTTTGAGGTAGATGAGAATGTGACTCCGTATCTGCTACAGAAATTGAATGTAAACATCGGTCTACTGCAACAAATCCTTGCCAAAACCCTAGAATCTTTTCCTAAAGTTTCTGGTGGCGATATTATGATAGGTCGTGAGGCAAACAAAGCGCTTAACGAGGCTGCGACGATTGCAAAGAAGATGAATGATGAGTACGTTTCGATTGAGCATTTGGTATTGGCCATTTTTGAGTCCAAGAGCAAGATTGCTCAGATTTTAAAAGACCAAGGCGTGACCCGCAAGGATCTCGAAGCAGCCATTGCAGAGCTTCGTAACGGTGACCGTGTGACATCGCAAAGTGCGGAGGAAACTTACAATTCGCTTAACAAATACGCCAAAAACCTCAACCAACTTGCCAAAGACGGAAAGCTAGATCCAGTAATAGGCCGTGATGAGGAGATACGTCGCATTTTACAAATTCTATCGCGACGTACGAAGAACAACCCAATCCTAGTAGGAGAACCTGGAACAGGAAAAACCGCTATTGCTGAGGGGCTTGCGCACCGTATTGTAGATGGTGATGTGCCAGATAATCTTCAGGACAAACAGATTTTTGCACTTGATATGGGAGCACTCATTGCGGGAGCAAAATATAAAGGAGAGTTTGAGGAACGACTCAAGGCAGTCATAAAAGAAGTGACTACTAGCGATGGCGATATTGTTCTCTTTATCGACGAGATACACACGCTGGTAGGTGCCGGTGGCGGTCAAGGCGCGATGGATGCTGCAAATATCCTAAAACCCGCACTCGCTCGTGGCGAATTAAGAGCCATAGGTGCAACCACGCTGGATGAGTATCAAAAATACTTTGAGCAAGATAAAGCGCTGGAACGTCGTTTCCAGAAAGTAATGGTAGAAGAGCCAGATACGGAAAGTGCGATTTCTATCCTTCGCGGGATTAAGGAAAAGTACGAGACACACCATAAGGTACGTATCAAGGATGAGGCGATTATTGCTTCGGTGCAATTGTCTAAGCGTTATATCACAAATAGATTCTTACCAGATAAGGCGATAGACTTGATGGACGAAGCAGCATCTAAACTGCGAATGGAAATCAACTCAAAACCAGAGGAACTGGATGTACTGGACCGTCGCGTGATGCAACTGGAAATTGAGATTGAAGCCATAAAGCGTGAAAAGGATGAAGTAAAATTAAAATCGCTACGCTCTGATCTCGCAAACCTTAAGGAAGAACGCAACGAGATCAATGCCAAGTGGCAATCTGAAAAGACGGCTGTAGATGAAATACAAGCCACAAAACAAGACATAGAAAATTTTAAACTCGAAGCCGAACGTGCCGAGCGAGAAGGAAACTATGGTCTCGTGGCAGAGCTACGCTACGGAAAAATAAAAGATGCTCAAGAAAAGTTAGAGGAACTACAGAAGAACCTCGCAGCTCAGTCTGAAACTTCGCTCATAAAAGAAGAAGTAACCAGCGAGGACATCGCCGAAGTTGTGGCTAAGTGGACGGGAATCCCTGTGACTAAAATGCTACAGAGCGACCGCGAGAAGTTGCTCAAACTGGAAGACGAACTGCACAAGCGTGTGGTGGGGCAGGAAGAAGCAATTGCAGCCGTGAGTGATGCCGTGCGACGCAGTCGCGCAGGATTGCAGGATCAGAAACGACCTATAGGTTCTTTCCTATTCCTAGGAACAACGGGAGTGGGAAAAACGGAGCTTGCAAAAGCTTTGGCAGAGTATCTCTTTGACGATGAGAGCGCAATGACGCGCATCGATATGAGTGAGTACCAAGAGCGCCATAACGTGAGCCGTCTTGTGGGAGCACCTCCAGGATATGTGGGGTATGATGAGGGTGGTCAACTTACGGAGGCCGTACGTCGCAAGCCGTACTCGGTGGTACTGCTGGACGAGATAGAAAAAGCGCATCCGGACACCTTCAACATTTTATTGCAAGTGCTGGACGAAGGAAGACTTACAGACAATAAAGGCCGTACGGCAGACTTTAGCAACACCATCGTGATTATGACGTCTAATATGGGAAGCAACATCATACAGGAGCGTTTTGAGGCGATTAAAGACCCAGAAAGCGCGATGGAAGCTGCAAAAATTGACGTACTCGGTTTATTAAAACAAACGATACGTCCAGAATTCATAAACAGGATAGATGATATAGTGTTGTTTAGTCCGCTTTCGCGAAAGGACATACAGCGCGTAGTACAACTCCAACTGCGCAACGTGACCAAAATGCTACAAGAGCAGAACATCACGCTGGACGCAACTCCAGAAGCAATATCCTATCTCGCAGACAAGGGGTTCCAGCCTGAATTTGGCGCCCGTCCTGTAAAGCGTAAGATACAAAAAGAAGTGCTGAACAAGCTATCTAAAGAAATCCTCTCAGGAGAAGTCACGACCGAAAGTGTGATCTTGATAGATGCCTTTGAAGATGCTTTGGTTTTTAGAAATCAAGCATCGCTGGTGGAGGAGTTTTAAGAAGTTTGTTTTATCGATTGAATTTGAAAAGCCCCGCTGGTTTGGCGGGGCTTTTTTATGGGTTATATAACTTGTTAGCTGCTGTTATTTAATAGACGATGTTGAACTATAGATAAACTGACATTTCTCCATTGCTCCGAGTCCGCTAGGATAAATTTTACCAATTTATTTTCTTTGTTTGAAATTAACCTAGAAATAGTATCTATTTTATTTTCGTTCAAATGGAAAAATAAGATTATATCGCTGGTGAAAACTCCGAAATGGTCTTTAGACATTTGAAATGCAGTCAAAATTCCAGCAAATTTTTTAGGTCCATCTTTGCGTTTGTACGCCATTAGGTGATAACTTGGAAATGATTGAATTACACTCAAATTTTTCAATAATTCTTTGTGAGTTGGTTTAAGATTGACGTCTAAAAAGGAACCAATTTCTAATTCTATTTTTTTAGGTAGTTTAAAGTTTTTAAAAATGGAATTGGCGGTTATCGACAGTCTCCATATCATAGAGAAATAAAATAGCTTGAACATCAATGGGTTTAAATCTAGGCAAACCAAAATTTTGTTTGGGCCTATTTCGATTTCTTCAAATTTTTCTTTTCTGTTTCTATAGTCGTTTATAGCAATCAACTTTCTGGCGAAATAAGTTTCTAAAATCTCAATTCGCTTTTCGCATACCGAACAGAATAAAAAATCTTGTTTTGGTATATCTTGCACCTTGACCGCTTTACCACTTCTGTCTACTTGAAGGGAATGCCTTGGTTTTACATTTTTAAATAGGTCCTTACCCAAAAATTTAGGTATAATGTGCGATTTTTTTTATCCGCTTCGTTTGTTTGACAAAGTTTGCATAGGTTCATTATAATAACAGCTAACTTGTTATATAATAACTTTTATTATCGATATACCAGAAAAATCTCAGGATAACTGGAGATTTCTATCGTCGATATCCCTTAAAGATAGATTAAAAAACACTGCTTCTTTACTCAGCTCTTATGGCAATCTATATCCTCTAAATCATAAAACTATTCCTCAAATGCAAACAAAAATCTCCCAAAAACCGCTTTATGGTCGCTGAGCCAAGGCAAGTTACTTGCCATAAAGGTATCCTTATCCGTATCTAAGGTTTCGGAATTATTAAAAACGTAAGAGGCTTTTGGACCCACAAGCGCTATATCTTTTACGGTGATGCCGTTTCCCCTATAAAAAATATAATCTATGCGATCCCTTTCATCGGCGAGAGGTGTCCAGCTGGTAGATTTATTTGCACTCGTAACTGACGGCCAAGTGAAACCTGGGTTAGCTACCTCATCTGGGTAAAACGCTCTGTAGGCATCTATAAAGCCATTACCATCCAGTTGCTTCGTAGTATACCAAGGCATCACAACACCATTGTGATCAAAAAGATGTTTGGTTTTCTCCGTCCAGTCCAGAAATGACGGCTCATTAAAGTCTCCCATTAGAATAACTGGTTGAGAAGAATCCTTAGTTGCGTCTATAAATGAAGCTATCGCCTCATCTCTGGTAGATTCCAAATTATAGGCTTGGATGGAATCTGTATTGATCATTGGTAAAGGCTTGCCTTTACCGTCGTCTCTCATTTTCCAATCTGGACTACCGCCATTGTAACCTCGAGGTAAGTAACAGGCATAGTAGGTGTAATCCAGATGCGCGCCAGCAACTTTAATGATATTCCCAGCTATATGGACGTCAAATTGTACTATCGTTCCTTTGTCAGAGTTTCCAAAAATTTGGGTTCCACTATCTATGGGATATTTACTGATGAAAGAAACATCTCCGCCAGCATAGCCTCTGTTATAGTCGTGACCTTTTTCGGCGAGAGCGGTTACCATTTTTGTGGTCCAATCTTCGTCATTATAGTTACGAACCTCGGTAAAACAGACCACATCAGGAGTTGTGGCGATAATGACGTCTCGTATTTGATTAAACCCATCTGGGACAGAGGTTCCTTCTTGCCAAATATTAAAAGTCATAAACGAAACTTCTTCCGTCGTCTGACCTACGCAGGATAACAACTGCGTAAATAGTATAAAAATCAAAATGACCTTTAGGAATATTCTCATCTTAGTCCTTTTTGATGGTAACAAGCGAGGTTAAAGTGATAAAATATTTCGGCATTGGACTGTAGGGTTATTTGCTTTCGCGAAAGCGAAACAAAGAAAATGCTAGTGATACTTCTGGAAAATCTTAAGCGCTTCATTATAACTGCTCTCAAAACTCATCGTATTTACATTATCAAAAGCTTTTACCGCAGCAAAATAAGAGATAAGTTTTTCTGTAGGCATATTGCCCGTAAGCTCATCTTTTGCCATAGGACAACCACCAAAGCCTTGAATCGCCCCATCAAATCTCCTACAACCCGCCTTGTAAGCGGCATCTACTTTCTCGTGCCAACTTGTAGGCGTGGTATGTAAATGTGCACCAAATTCTATATCTGGATATTTGGGAATAAGGTTAGCAAAGAGATAATTGATATTCTCAGGATTTGAGGTACCGACGGTGTCAGAAAGGGAGAGTATCTTTACACCCATCGCGTTGAGCTTTTCGGTCCACTCGCCTACAATATCCACATTCCAAGGGTCACCATAAGGATTTCCAAAACCCATAGAGATATACACCACAAGTTCTTTACCCTTTGCAAAAGCAAGTTCGATTATTTCCTTGAGCAACTCCACGCTTTCGGCTATGGTTTTATGGGTGTTGCGCATCTGGAAATTCTCAGAAATTGAGAAGGGATACCCCAAATAATCTACCATCTCGTGCTGTACCGCATCTTGGGCTCCGCGCAGGTTTGCTACAATGGTGAGTAGTTTACTTTCGGTTTTTGAGAGATCTAAGCTGTGTAGGACCTCAGCGCTATCTCGCATTTGAGGAATTGCCTTGGGAGAAACAAAACTTCCCACATCTATAGTGTCAAAACCACAGCGTAATAAGGACTGGATGTACTGGATCTTAGATTCAGTAGGAATCCATTCCTTAATTCCTTGCATCGCATCCCGTGGGCATTCTATGATTTTAACTAGATCATTCACAACGTAAAAATAGGGTTAATTCTCAGAATTATAGACATAAAAAAACGCCCAAAAAATATTGAGCGTTTCGTAAGTTTTATAAGTTTTAGAAATTAGTTTCCAGTAGCTGTATTAGAAAGATTGCGTAATGCTCCAGAAATTGTAGCAATCACTTCAGTATTTCCAGTTATACCGTGTCTTCTCGCGATAAAATTAGGATCTATGTAAGATACTTGAACTATTCCTAGATCGTTTTGCGAGACTAACATTCTCTGCGGTAAATCTAAGGCTGCTGTCTGTGCGTCTTGCATAAGGGGTGTTCCCAAGTTTGGATTACCGAAGATAATAACACGCGTAGGTGGTAAATCAAGGTCTACAGATTGTGCATTTGCTTGATGGTTAAGCGCTGCGATAATCTGTAAGTTAGGATTACTATCTATAGCATCTCTCAAGGCATCATACGTGGTCACAAAGTCTCTCTGACTCATATCAGTCACTACTCCATCATTCTCTATGGTAACATTTACAGAAGGGTTAATCACAGAATCATCTCCCGCATTTCCTGCAAAGTTTGCGAGCGCCATCGCTATTTGCGGCAACGTTTCTACTTCGCCAAAAGAGTGTCTACTTTGTAAATAACCTGTGCTATTATAGCCTATATATACATCATTGTTATCGTCTTGATATACAAGCATACGTTGTGGTAAATCAATTCCCGTTTGTTGCGCAATATTCATAAGCGGAGTCCCCAAAGCAGGATTTCCGAAGAAAATTACTCGCGTGGGATTCAGTTCCAAGCCGGCAGAAGCTGCATTTTCCTGATGATCTACTTCGGCAATGATTGTTATATTTTCATTTGCTTGAAGTGCACTTTTGAGTGCATTATAAGTATCATCAAAAGAGCGATTACTCTTAACATAATTCATTCCCTCGACATCAGGCGGTGTGCTGCTGTCTATAATAGAAGAAGTTCCATCATCGTCATCTCCACAAGAAGCAGTTATAAGTAATAGAGCAAATAGGTAGGTAAACATTTTCATATATCTTATTTTTTACAAACTTATAAGAGAAACCTATTTTTCTATCCCTATAAAATAATAAGGTATTGTGAAGGAATGTTAATCTTGAGTTATACGCTTTCGCGAAAGCGAACCAGCAACATTCATAGCTATTATAAGAGCGTAGCGATAAGGAGTAACAAGTAATTTTGAGCAATGAAGCCTTTTGCACCTCTTTCTATTCCTTATCTTCATCAAAAAAAATAATGGAAAAAACCAAAATCCTTATGGTCTGCCTAGGGAATATATGCAGATCTACACTCGCCGAAGGAATTTTAAAAAATAAGTTAGAGGCAGACTTCTTTGAGGTAGACTCTGCTGGAACTGGAGACTGGCACGTAGGTGATCCTCCTGATCATAGGAGTATACGCATTGGGCGCGACCATAGCATAGATATTTCCAGACAAAGAGGGAGACAGATAAAACCTGAAGATTTAGACCTTTTTGACCATATCCTTGTAATGGACCGCTCTAACTATAAAAATGTAATGGCAATGGCCAGTACCGATGAGCAAAAGGATAAAATCCGAATGATCCTAGATGCCGTTTTCCCTAATGAAAATGTAGAAGTTCCGGATCCCTATCACGGTAATCTAACAGACTTTGAGAACGTGTACCAAATGCTGGACGAGGCCTGCAACGCAATTGCTCAAGAGTTAACATCCTAAGAAACATCCAGTCACCGTATGATTTGCGTATCTTTAATAATAGAAAACTACAATCCTATGAAAAAAATTACCTTTTTCCTCGTTTTTCTTACGCTCTCTATGATGGCTCAAGAACCCATCATAGATTTAGAATCTTTTGCCACAGGTTTTACGAGACCCGTAGATATTCAGAATGCTGGTGACAATAGGCTTTTTATCGTAGAGCAGGACGGAGTTATAAAAATCATAGAAAATGGCACCACGCTCTCTACACCTTTTCTTACCATAGATGTAAACAGCAATGGTAATGAGCAAGGACTGCTCGGACTCGCCTTCCACCCTAACTATAGTAGCAATGGTTTCTTTTTTGTAAACTACATTGCTGCAAATGGCAGTACCCAAGTATCACGCTTTCAAGTAAGCAGCGATGCAAATATTGCAGATCCTGATTCAGAATTTGACATTCTCAATGTAACACAGCCGTTTTCAAACCATAATGGTGGTTGTCTCCAATTTGGATCAGATGGATATCTATACCTGGGCCTGGGAGATGGTGGTAGTGCAAATGATCCTGGCAACCGCGCTCAGAACCCAACTACACTACTCGGCAAAATGCTACGTATTGACATAGACAACACAGAAAATGGTAACAATTACGCCATCCCTGACGATAATCCATTCGTTAGCGATTCTGGCACTTTAGACGAAATATGGGCGCTGGGCGTGCGTAATCCTTGGAAGTTTTCATTTGATGCTCAAACCAACGAGATGTGGATAGGCGACGTGGGCCAGAATGAGATAGAAGAAATAAACAAGGCAAACGCTGGCGTGGGAGGTCAGAACTATGGCTGGCGATGCTACGAAGGAAATGAGGATTTTAATCTCTCAAACTGTGCTACAGAAGATTCGTTTACATTTCCCCTTGTGGATTATTCTCACAACAACGATGGTGAATTTAAATGTTCTATAACAGGTGGCTACGTATATCGCGGATCAACTTTTACCACTCTTCAAGGGAAGTATGTCTTTGCAGATTTCTGTAGCAACGAAGTGGCTTATGTAAATGAAGCAAACGAGATTCAATATTTTGGACCATTCTCCGGAGGATTGAGCACTTTTGGGCAAGATGTAAATAATGAGTTGTATGTTGCTGCACTCAACACAGGTATAATATACCGGGTGGTAGACGAGAATCTTTCGGTCGATGGGTTTGAGGATATAAATTTTACTATGTACCCCAATCCTGCGAATGTAATCGTGACGGTTAATTTTCCCGCTTTCGCGAAAGCGGAAACCTTAAACATTTACGATCTCACAGGAAGAATCGTGACATCACAACGGCTTACAACGGCCTCTACTCAAATTAACATTGCACAATTGCCGGCAGGCATCTATCTTGCACAATTAGAAGAAAGCGGAGAAACGCTTAAACTAATTGTGCGATAGTCTATGAAACCATTTACAGTAACAGGAAAATTATATCTCATCCCAACTACGCTGGGCGATACAAGCCCGCTGGAGGTGATGCCCATCTCTGTTAAGAAAGTAGTAGAACACATAGACACCTACATCGCCGAAAATGAAAAAACTGCGCGACGATTCATCAAGAAAATTTCTCCTGGAAAATCTCAACCTTCGCTTCAGTTTTTTGCATTAAACAAATTTACAGAGGAGAGTGAAATCCCGTCTTTCCTTAATCCCTGCTTGCAAGGGCAATCCATAGGACTACTTTCTGAAGCTGGTGTTCCGGGTGTTGCAGACCCTGGCGCAGATGTGGTAAAGATTGCACATCAAAAAGGAATACAAGTGATTCCCTTAGTAGGGCCATCTTCTATCCTTATGGCAATGATGAGTAGTGGTATGAATGGACAGAATTTTGCCTTTAATGGCTATCTTCCTATAGATCAGAAAGAGCGTAAACAAGAGCTCAAACGCTTAGAACGATTATCTGCAGACCATAAACAGTCACAACTCTTCATAGAAACTCCGTACCGTAATAATAAAATGCTGGAAGATATTGTAAACGCGCTACGGCCAGACACTTCTATCTGTATTGCCTGCGACATCACACTTCCTAGCGAGTTCATCGTCACAAAACCCGTTTCTTTCTGGAAAACAAATATGCCAGATTTACATAAACGACCTGCAATATTTATCATTCATAGGGAATAGCTTGAGTTGGAAGTTGGAAGTTGGAAGTTGGAAGTTGGAAGTTGGAAGTTGGAAGTTGGAAGTTTTTAAAATTCTCCGAATTTTCTCTTTTCTCTTTTTTCTTTTCTGAGACTTACTTAAGATTCTTGGGTTTAGGAAAGTTTTTCTTCACCTTATAAATGAGGGGTTCTAGCCCATTCACTTTAATCTCGTACATTTCGGTTAATAATCTACCTAATTTGCCTTCTGGAAATCCCTTTTGTTTGAACCAGACATAATAGTATTCTGGAACATCAACTAAGTAATACCCTTTGTATTTGCCAAAGGGCATTTTATAGTGAGCTAACTCGATAAGGTGGTCTTGGGGGTTTTTCATTCAAGGTTTGTATCGTGATTAGGATTTTGAAAACACCTTCTCCCCATTCACATAAGTGGCTCCCACAGTAAGATTTGGGATTTTATCTTCATCTACACTCATAATGTCTTCGTCCATAATGATAAAATCTGCAAACTTTCCTGTCGTGATACTTCCTTTTTCGGCTTCCTCAAAATTTGAATACGCAGGCCAGATGGTCATTCCTTTGAGTGTTTCCTCTCTGGACAGCGCGTTTTCCATCTGGTAGCCACCTTCTGGATACTGTTTTAAATCTTTACGGGCAACTGCTGCATAAAACGTATAAAACGGACTCACTTGCTCCACAGGAAAATCGGTTCCTAGTATCACGCGCCCTGACTTATTAAGTAAATCCTTAAAAGCATAGGCACCTTTTATACGCTCGGCTCCCACTCTATCCTCAGCCCAGTTCATATCACTTGTGGCGTGCGTAGGTTGTACAGATGGTAATATCTTATCATTGAAATAATCAAAATCTTCTAGAGAGACAATCTGTGCGTGCTCTACCTTCCACCTCGGGTCTTCGACATTTTTAAGTGCTTCTTCATAAGCTCTGAGAACGACAATATTTGCGCTGTCTCCTATGGCGTGGGTGTTCATTTGGAAACCTGCATTTGCAATACGCTTCGAGAGCTCCTGTATTTTAGAAACAGGAGTTACCATCGCGCCAAAATGCCCATCTTTATCACTATACGGTTCCCTAAGCGCGGCACCCCTAGAACCTAAAGCGCCATCCCCATAAACTTTAACGGAGCGTACGTTAAGATAATCTGTCTTTACTTTTCCAGTCTTGAGATAGTGTTCCAGGTTTTCTTCAGTATTACTTACCATTGCGTACACACGCATATTTAAATCGCCAGCGGTCTGCAGGCTATCTATAAGTTCAATGGTTTCTCTATTGAGTCCTGCGTCATTTACGGTGGTAAGGCCAAAGGAGAAACATAATTCCTGCGCTTGCATCAGAGCATTTACAGCACCTTCTCGACTCATTTGTGGCAACACAGCGTCCACTAATGATTGCGGATTGTCTATGAGCACACCAGTCACTTTTCCGTTTACTTTTACGATTTCTCCACCTTCAACTTTAGTTTCGGCAGTTATTCCTGCTAGGTCTAGCCCTTTTTGATTTACGAGATATGCGTGGCCGTCCACACGTTCTAAAGCCACGGGGATTTCTGGAAAGAGTTCGTCCAGTTTATCTTTGGTCGGGAATTCTTTTACTTCCCAGTCGTTTTGATCCCAACCTCTTCCTCGTATGGCGGTTGCGTTTGGGTTCGCTTTCGCGAAAGCGGAAACCTTCTCCACCACCGCATCCCAACTCGTTGTTCCTACCAGATTTGCAACTTGTAGGTTTTGGCCCAATCCATAAAAGTGGCAATGCCCATCGATGAGTCCAGGAAGAATAGTCTTGCCTGAAGCATCAACCGTTTCTGTTGCCGAAAATTTTTCTTGAAGATAGGCTGTGTTTCCTACGGCGATGAATTTTCCGTCCTTAACGGCAAATGCGTCTGCACCATTTGTAGCATCGTCTACTGTATGCAAATTGGCATTAATCACCAGCAAGTCTGCCGATTCTTTAGGTGTTTCACAAGAACTGAATACTATAGAAACGAAAAAAAATGTAAGGAGTAATCGCATAAAAAACGGTTTTGCACTAAAAGTACAAAACCGTTATAATTTATATGCGATGTTTCAGAAATCTTAGTGACTAAAAAAGCAAATTATAAGAGCACTCTAAACGAGCGATTGTCTGAATTTTCCACTACTTGAACTTCAACGGTATCAAAATTTACGTTTGTTGTTTCAAATCCCGGACAGCATCCACCTGTGTCTGCCACCTTTTGATTGAAGGTTAGTGTAAAATCAAAATCATTTTCTAGACGAATTTCATATAAGAAATCGCCATTTTCGTTTCCCGTGTAACCGTAAAGAAAAAGTTTGACGTCATTAGTACCGTCTATTCTCACGATATTAAATTCAATATTCTCTGTACTTCCATTTTCCCCGGTAACCATAACATCCTCCAACTCAATGTCGTTTGCGAGAATATAATCTTCACCAGTTTCCACATCAATAAATTGCAAAGTGATTTCACCTCCTACACAGCTCAACCTACTGGAACATCCAAAGTCGTCTGTTTCATCAGAGTTGCATCCAAAAACTAAGAATAAAGAGAAGGCTACTAAGAATTTTTTCATAATGTGATTTCTTTTAAGATGCCAAGACACCCTAAAAGTTGCGTGCAACATTGCTTAAATCTAAAAGTCAAATTTATACGTAGCACCTACTAATGCCTGAATACCCTGAACTGGATAATTCGTCCATTTCTCGTAGTTATTGTTCAAAATGTTGTTCACACGCCCAAATGCCGAAAGCCTATCGTTGAAGCGATAGCCTAAGTGTGCATTTGCATCAAAATAACTGTCTAAAGTAATTGTGCTTTCGTCAAAAATCCCAATAGGATTAATAACGCCTCGCTGATCTAAACGCTCACCCACAAAGAAAAGATTGATTCCTGCAAACCATTGCTCCGTAATCTGGTAATCTCCAAAAACGGATGCTTTTAAGTCTGGTAAATTCCACGCTTCCTCCTCAACATCTGTGGAGTAGTTATTATACTCTCCATTTATGCGCATCTTAAAATTTTGACTCACATCAAAATTTAATTCTCCAAATACTGAAATCGTATTCACATCATCATATACGATCCCAAAAGAGTTTCCGTAGCCAAAAGCCTCGCGATTCCCTTCTCCAGCAATGGGAGTTGTAAAATTGTTGAGTCTATAAAGTGCTCTACTGCTTTCGCCTCGATAACCCGCTCTTAGATTGTAACTCGCATTTTCTGAGAGCTTCCCTTTCATTCCTAGGTATCCATCAAATTGCCTGTCCGTAGGAGCTATCACTTGATTAGGACTTATAAATGGATTTTCTTGAGCAAACTCGTAGTAGCTGTTCTGATGTAAATCTCCTTCAAGACCTGCATAGGCGATAAAAAATTCACCTGCTACGCGGTAAGATGCTGTTACCTTTGGATAAAAGTAGATGTCCAGATCTGTTTCATCATTTGTATTATTTGCGCTTACAAATGCGGAAACCCCTAGGTTAACCGTAAGATCATCTCTTAAAATAACAAGACTTGGGTTTATCCCTGCATTTATGATGCTATATTTTGTTTCCTCACCGTCTGTAGTAAGCGCATCAAATTTTCCACCCACATAATCTGCGATAATGTTTGTGGTTATGATTTCTCCTGCGATTGGAAATTCTAGTGTCGGTTTTATAAATGCTCTATTCTCCCCGCTTCCTTCAGAATCTCCAAAACGGCGTATCGTGGCTTTTCCACCCTTAAAAATCCCATCGTCGAAGTTGAGACTACCATTAAGACCAATCGTCGTATAGGTATGCGCTGGATCAAAAGAACCATAATCAATACCTGAAATGGAGCTCTCCGAAGGATTAAATATCGGGTCTACGCCATACCAATTAAAAATTTGATGCTTCACGTCAAGGTCGGTACGCCACGACATATCACGCTCCCTTGCTCCGTAATTAAGGTTGAGACGCGTATCATAAAAATAATCATCTGCCAGAATGCCGTCTATATTTCCTTGCGAAGAATTGTGGTTTAAGAATACTCCGAAATCCTCTGTACGACTTATCTGAAAATTACTGTAAAACTCCGCAAGAATCGAAGTATAACTACCAAAGCCTATAGTTGCATAGTTATCGTACAATTTCTCCCGCTTTACTTTCTTTACAGAAGCAGCTTTTCCCTTAGCCGGCGTAAACGTAGAGGCTACAGGTACAGAAAAAATACTGTAAGTCACTATTTTCTTTGCCGTAGTCACAGAGTCGTTCAAGACTGGTGTTGCTTTTACCTTAAAAGCATCACTTATGGTAGGAGTATATGGCTTGACAACATTTACCACTTCCGTCCCTAGATTTTGTTCGTCGTCCTCTTGAGCGTTTGCCTGCTGAAGTCCAAAAACCCCAAAAGCAACCACAAAAACTACTTTATATATATATCGCTGATTAAAAATCATAAATAACGTTTTGATTTAATTTGATTTGATGAATGGTATTACTTTCCTCCTTCTGGACTAACAGATGAATTTGTTTTGGCCGCAGCGGTTTTCACTAATGCCAGTTCTGTTCGAGCTTCTTCCACTATTTCTGGATAGTCAGAAAAGTTTTTGATTACACTTTCTAGAATATACGTTGCTTGATAGGCATCCCCCAGTCCATTAAAATTCTTTGCCATTAGAATTAGCCCTTTGGCGCCAAATTCTTTATAACCACTATAATCTCTTGCCAGTTTCTGTACCGCCGTATTAGAACCTGCAAAGTCTCCAGCTTTATTTTTAAAGTAAGCTTCATAATATAAAGCTTCGGCGGCGAGTGCGCCTGTGGCAATTTTTTGAACCTCAGCATAAGCAGTTTTTGCTCTGCCCTCATCTCCGGTCTTTATCGCAGATCTGGCAATGATGATTTGTGCATCACTCTTAACTGCATTATCTATTTTAGCATTACCAAGAACTTTTTCGGCATAGGCTACCGACTGTCCGTAATTTTCTAATTCGTAAAAGGATTTCATAAGGTTAGATTGCGCAAAAATCACATTCTGCGGGAAATCTGCTTCGGTTTCAAGTCTGTTTAAAACTGGAACCGCATCTCGGTAATTTTTCTGCGACAGATATACTTGACCTAATCTTGCGAGTGCTTGTTCGGTAAATTCACTACGTTCTTTTGCAATTACAAACTTGTAATGTGGTATGGTTGTGGGGTAGTCCGCTTTCGCGAAAGCGAGTTGACCCAAATAAAAGTGCGCCTGTAGCGCGTGTTGCCCGTTAGGATATGTCTGTAAATATTCCTCAAATAATCTAGTTGCTTGTGCGGCATTATTCTCGAGATATTGTCGCTCTGCCTGGGTATAAGCCGCATCGTCCAGCTCTGCATCTTCCACATCAATATAATCAAGGGTGCTTACCCATTGCCCGTATTCATTTACCCGCCCTAAATCAATGTAAATAAGTTTTGCAGTAGTTACGGCCTGCAACGCTTCTGGAGTGCCCGGATAGTCCTGAGCAACACCTTTGAGAATGCTGAGTGCGTCGTCAGAACGGTCGTTGTTATCATAAATCAAGGCTTTTTTAAGCAAGGCCTTAGATACATAGGAGCTCCCTGGAACGTCGCGCACAAGTTTATCGTAAGCAGCGATAGCATCTGCATTTTTGCTTTGAGAAACGTAAACGTTTCCTAATTCATAAAGTGCATCATCGCGGTAGGATGATTTAGGGTATTTACTAGAAAAGTTTTTGAGTCCCTCTATCTTATCGCTGTTGCGGTCTATAAAGCCATAGCTCATAGACTTTTGAAAAGTCGCATAATCTTGGTCTGCAATATTAAGCGCAATGGATTTGTTATAAGCCTCCAGCGCAGGCCAGTATTTACTGGAAATGAAACGGCTGTCTCCTAGACGTAAATATGCATCGTTAAGTCGTGACTTGTCTTCCACATTTTGACTCGTATACTTTTCAAAGTAAGCAGCCGCGCTCTCGTATTCCTTATCAGAAAAATAGGCATAGGCAAGATTATAATTAATATCCTCAAATTCTGGAGTACTTGAAGCGTTTGCGTTTCCTAAATACTGTTTGTAACCTACAATTGCATCGCTGTGATTTCCGAGGACATAATTATTTTCGGCAGTCCAGTAGGTAGCTCTGGCGACAAAACGCTCATCGCGAGGCTCCTTGAGTGACTTTTCAAAAAAGTCTTTAGAATTAATGTAATCTCCTTCATTATATAATTCAACACCACGGTAAAAAGCCACCTTTTGATAAGCTTCCTTACTTTCAAAACTGTTACTTTTTTCAAGCAGTGCGAGTGCCTCTTTATAGTTTTTTGAAGTGATATAAGAATCAATTAATAATGTCTCTAGCTCCGCTTTTGCCGGAGTGTCGGGATACTCCGTAAGATAATCTGCAATGACAGATGGTACAGGTTTATAGGCGTTTCCTACTTCATAACTGAGTTTTGCGTAATTAAGACCAGAATCCTCTTTGATTTTTGCATCAAAATCCATTTCGGATGCATTTTTAAATGCGTTGAGTGCCTCTTGCTTTTTGTCCAGTTTTAAATAGGATTCGGCAAGGTGATAGTAGGCATTTTGTGCAACGCTGTTGCGACCATCTACAATCTTGTTAAATTCATTTACAGCACTCTCATAATCCCCTTGTTTGTAATACGCATAGCCCAACTGGTAATAATCCGTATTGTTCCACTTCCCACGTTTGCCTCGATACTGTTTTAGGTAAGGAAGTGCTTCTCCATACTTTTCTTGATTGAAAAGACTTTCTCCTATAATCTTATTGAGCTCAGACTTCTCTTGCGGATTCGCATTAGGGAGTTGCTTTTTCCCCTCGGCAATAGCTTCGTCAAATTTTCCCAGCTTGAAGTTCAAATCTGCCTTAAAGTAAGCAAGCTCCTCTTTATAATCTTCCTTGTCCTCTACTTGGTCAAAAAGTTCGTCCGCCTCTTGATAATCATCACCTTCGTAGGCAATGAAACCCAAGTAATACTTGGCCTGTGAACCGTATTTTTGAGAGTCGCGTACGCGCTCAAAATAAGCCTGCGACTGGTCGTATTGTTTATTTTTAAAAAGAGCATATCCGTTCTGAAAGTAATAGGTTTCCAGCGCGCCTCCGGTCAAACTACTTTCATCTACGCGATCGTACCACTTGCGTGCATAAGAGAATTTTCCGTTCTCAAAGTAATATTGTGCCACATCAAGAAACGCGGAGTTGCGTTTAGTGCTCGTAGGGTAATTCTCTACAAAAGCCAGCATTAAGTCATCTGCTCCCTGCTGGTTGAGTCGTACCGCAGCATTTGCAATATAATAAGCGCAATCTCCCTTAATAGTCCGGTCGTCACTTTCTGTCTTTACTTCTTCAAAAAGTGTTTGAGACGCAAGATATTGCTTGCTATTATAAAGGGATAATGCTTTGTCATACTTTACAAGATCATTTGTAAAAGCGGCAGTTTGTTGTGCCACTGTAGTAGAAATATAGAGCAATAACGTAGCAAAAATTGCTAGGGTTCTATGCAACATAAGGATTGTTTTAGTTAGGTGTTTTGGTGATTTGTGCGCTTCTGAAATAGATTCAGAATAAATTTCGCGAAAGCGTACTCATTCCCATTCAAAGATACTTTTCTTCCTATACCATAACGGCGGAATTAACGTATAATTATGTGGAGTTTTAAAAAGGAAATGAACAATTTTAATTCTCTATTCAATATTCTGAATTGAGAATTTTGTATTAACCTATATTTGTTCCTCACTATGACTAAACCGTTCATCATCATTCCCTGCTATAACGAGGCACAGCGTTTTGACCACGATGCCTTTTGGGAATATTATGGTCAATTGGACGGGTATCATTTCGTTTTTGTAGATGATGGAAGTTCGGACGGGACGAAGTTGATGTTTGAGGATGCCGCTACTTCGACTGCGCTCAGCACAAGTTTCGCGAAAGCGAACATACATCTAGTAACACTAACTGAAAACAGAGGTAAGGGCGAGGCCGTACGAGCAGGAGCACTTTATGCCATCGAGCAAGGTGCGTCTCATATCGCATATTTTGACGCAGACTTTGCTGCACCACTCACCGAAGTGAAGCTACTGTGGAAAGCGATGCAGGCCGATACTAAACGGATTTTGATTCTAGGATCTCGCCTGTACCGAGCAGGGGCGAATATAGAAAGACGCGCAAAGCGTCATTATTTAGGTCGTGTTTTTGCAACCATCATCGGGACTTTCATCCTGAAAACACCCGTTTTTGACACTCAATGCGGTGCAAAACTAATGACGTCAGATTGTGCAAAATTAGTGTTTGCAAATTCCTTTGCCAGCCGATGGCTTTTTGATGTGGAAATTCTCGTGAGGCTTCAAAAGAAACTGACTCGCAAAGAAATGCTGGAGCAAGTGTATGAGCAACCGCTCACTACTTGGATTGAAAAAGGAGATTCAAAAATTCGATTTGTGGATGTGCTAAAGCTGCCCGGACAATTAATAACAATCTACCTAAGAACACGATGAATCGCTGGCTACCTATTCTAAAAAACTTCTATGCGCGTAAGCCTTTTCTAGCTTTGGCAATCATAGGGTTTTTGAGCAGGCTTATGGTTATCATCGGGTATAGCGGTCAAGTGTCGTTTTTTGGAGATTCTGATGGGTATATCGCGCTGGCACAACGACTATCACAATTTGATCTGAACGGTTATGACGGGACGCGAACGCCTGGATTTCCAGCGCTATTGGCCTTAGCTGGTAATAATTTGTACATATTGACATTGCTTCAAGGCATTTTTGGAATTATAACTTCCCTATTGTGGTATGATATTATTACTAAAGAATTTAACCGAAAACGTGTTGCGTTTACAGTTGCGGTTCTTTTATCTACCTTATTACACGTACTTTTTTATGAACGAGCTATTCTTACGGAAACATTAACGCTATTTATGGTATCATTCTCATTGTGGTACCTCATAAAGTATCGATTTTTTAAAGAAGGATTCAGCTGGCATCACGCCATTGTGTGTAGTGTTCTTATGATGATCACGTTTGCTGTGAGACCTATGTTTTTAATACTTCCGCTTTTTGTGGCGGTTTGTAATCTCTACTTGCATTTAAGAAAGCAAAAACTGAAAGCTTTTGTGGTCAGTCTTATTTTACTTACCCCTACTTTGCTTGCTTATAATTATTGGGTACAACTCAATAAAGAGAATACGGGATATGCGCGTATGACCAGCTTTACTGGCATCACAATGGCTCAAACCACACTTAATTTTGTAGATGAAGCCCCAGACGAGTATGCTGAACTTAGGGATATTTACATAAGAAAAAGAGATTCTCTTACCGCGATAGATGGCGCCGTTGCAATGAGCATCTGGCAAGTGTATGGGGAATTGCAAAGAAAGGAAGGGATCACCGTTGCCCAATTCTCACAACGCCTCACCCCTATGAATAGCTACCTTATCAAAAATCACCCTGACCGATACTTAAAACAAGTAGCTATTGCCTGGTGGGATTTTTGGGGAACTGGAATGTTTTGGGATTATGATGCTTTTAAATATACGATTCCTAAAAAGGCATCTATCGGAATTTGGCTTATCATACAATATCCACTATTAATTGTTGCCAAACTTATATTTGTAGTACTAGCATTTTTTATCATCCTAAAGCGCATCGTCCTCAAACGCTGGAAACTTGATTTTATGCTTTTCATCCTTCTTTTTACCTTGGGATGTTCGCTGGCACAAGCGTTAGTCGTCTATGGCTCGAACAGCAGATTTTCATTCCCATTCCTGCCCATTATACTTTTTGTAATTTGCTATTATGGAGAGAACCTTTGGCACCGGCGCAAGTCCTTATTTTAGTTTACAGATGGCGTAACAGGACAATCCTGGGAGGTGTACGCCTAGTTTTTTTAACGCTTTCGCGAAAGCGTAATCAGCAACAAGCACATTTCTTACTAAGCTTGTAAATAATTTCCCGTGATTCCAGTTTCCTAGGTTTTTTAAATCTGCTTCCTCTTTTTTCTTGAGCTTTTCAGTAAGAAGCTGAACAATACGCGGTGGAATAAGAGAGCTAAAAAAGTATCCGCTCGAAATTATAGAGAGTCCAGAATCTTCAAGACTTTTTTGCAATGTCTTGCGATTATAACGTCTGTAATGTTTTAAAAGCAAGTCGTGCTGAGCAAACAAAGATTGAAACGCAGGAACAGTGACTATAAAATGTGTGCCAGCTTTCACATACTCCTGACTAATAATTTCCTTTAAAAAAGCTCTATCATCTGGTACGTGCTCAATAACATCTAATAATGTGACAAGGTCAAAATCTTTCCTACTCACGAGCGAAAGTGCACTATATAAATGCAACCTATCATTTTTAAATTGCTCGTGGATGGTCGACATAAGCGCCTCATTATATTCAATATCCACACAATGCACGTCACAAGAATCGTTTATCGCCGAAAGATTATTTGCTAGAAATGCATCACCGCTTCCTACGTCCAGAATTTGATCGACATTGCTAGGTAACGAGGATATAAATTCCTTAATAATGTGTAGTCGCGCCGTTTCCCAAGGGTGCCTGGTGGTTTTATAGGAAGATAATTCGACGAGATCCATAGGGAATTTTTAGTGAGCTGAGCAAAAATAAGGTTTTCCCCATTGTTACCCGTTCCCATTGTATAACGGCTTAAAGATGTTTTTAAGAGTCTGCTTTCGCGGAAGCGTTACCCAAAATAATCCCTATCAACATTTCCCGTTAGTAAATCGTCGATAAATATTATGCTTATCGATTCTCAATCCGCTGAATTCATTTAATTTTAGTCCCGAAGACAATTCCTATGGCAACACCTGTTTTAAAAATTCAGAAAGCTTCTATATTTCAGCGAGAGAACTTGATTCTCTCTGAGGTCAATGTAACTATAAATCCTGGTGATTTTGTGTACCTCATCGGGAAAACGGGCTCTGGAAAAAGTAGTTTTATGAAAACACTTTACGGCGATTTGCCATTGCAAGAAGGAACCGGGGAGATTGTAGGTTTTAATCTTAAAGGATTGAAAGAAAAGCAAATTCCTTTCCTACGTCGTAAACTAGGCGTGGTTTTTCAAGATTTTAAACTACTGAATGACCGCACCGTGCGAGCAAATCTTCTTTTTGTCCTCAAAGCTACTGGCTGGAAAGACAAGAGCGCGATGGAAAGCAAGATAGACGACGTGCTTGATAAGGTAGGAATGAAAAGCAAAGGTTTTAAATATCCCTACCAACTTTCGGGCGGAGAGCAACAACGGGTCGCCATAGCTCGCGCCTTACTTAACGACCCAGAACTCATACTTGCAGATGAACCTACGGGAAACCTAGACCCACAAACGAGTGTCGAAGTAATGCAAGTCCTGCAAGAAATCAATAAAAATGGAAACACTATTTTAATGGCGACTCACGATTATGCCTTGCTTTTAAAATACCCTTCAAAAACGTTGAAGTGCGACAGCAACAAGATTTTTGAGGTGGTACAAAAAACCGTTTAAAATTTTTCCCTAAATGATTTTCAAGCAACAATTCATCCTTACCAAAAGATTAATTGTAGTTCCCGAAAATTGTACTTCAATCCCTGTTAGAGACTATGAGCTGGTGTATCACGATACGCTCTCCTTTAATAAAATAAGTTTTGGAAAAACCTCTATTTATCTATTAGGAGACGTCTTTGATTATAGAAATCCAAAATTTACCAACGCAGATATCCTCAATGGATTTGTCGATATTTCATCAAAAGAAGAACTCTTTAAACATCTCGATCCCTATTGTGGGGCTTATATTCTGATTTATGATGATGGGAGCGATTTTATAATTCTTAACGATTGTAGTGGGCAACGCGAGATTTTTTACGATGTAGATTTTTCTCAAATGGGAGCTCAAGTCGGGCTTTTAGAAAATCTAGAGGAGGTAGACTATTCTGCGCATCTGTATTATGGTACTGCGCTTTTCAACAAAAAACGCTTGTATATAGGAGAGACTACTCCTAATCCGAACGTCAAACATTTGCGACCCAACCACTATCTTGATATCCTGAACAAAGAAGTAATTCGGTTTTTTCCTCGTGATGATAATTTTCGTGAAGACTTAGAAACCCTTGCTCATACTGGCGCAACGATGCTCAAAGGTTTTATTGAGGCGATTGGTCATCGGTTTTCGCTAGTGATACCTCTTACGGGTGGTATGGATAGTCGTATGCTTTTTGTAGCTAGTCTAGATATGGACGCCACCTATTATATTTCCCAACACGAGAGTGATAAAGATGATTATTACGATCTCGTCGTTGCACAGCAGGTTGCAGATGTTTATGACAAACCGCTTCATATCATAAAGGACGGTAAGACATCCTGCACTTTTCTAGAAGAACCGCAGGGTTTAGACTTTCCTAGAGATGTTTCATTTCCCACAATTGCAATAGGCAAAGCAGTTATAAATGGTAATGTGAGTGAAGTGGCAAGAAACCATTTTAAATACCACAAACCAGTGACTGGAAAAAAACTTGCATTGCTTAATGGGTTTGAGGATAATTCCTTTGTCATTTCACAATATGATGAGTGGATTACAACAAACAAAAGCATCATTAAGAACAAAGGCTTTCATCTCTTAGATTTCTTTTACTGGGAAGAAAATATGATGAACTGGGCGTCTAAAGGAAAGACAGAGACCCGTGCGCTAGACGTTTTTATGTTCTCCCCTTTCAACTCTCGCGGACTCTTAAAACTACTCCTGGCCACAGATAGAAATAAGCGTGACACGGCAAATAATGTAGTACACGCCAAAATTCTAAATGTTCTTTCTGAGCATAATAAGGAACTAAAAAAGATTCCGCTTAATCCTGATTTTGAACGAAAACGGGCGCGTGTGCTTTGGAAACTTGGGTTATTTAAAGCTTTTGATGCCATTAGGATGGAGCTTCGGTTGTTGAAACGGAAGTTGAGATGATATTTAGTTTGCTTTCGCGAAACTTGTACCGAGCGTAGTCGAGGTACCATAAAAAACAACCAAATGATCCTAAATCACTATTTTCGCGCAATCAAGATTGAGCTATGATCAACTCCAAGAAAATTGTCGTCGTTTTACCCGCATATAATGCCGAAAAAACGATTAAGCAGACCTATGACGAAATTCCTTTTGATATTGTGGATGAAGTGATTCTCGTAGACGATAACAGCTTGGATAATACTTATGAAACTGCGCATAAACTAGGTATAAACCACGTTATTAAACATCCAGAAAATCGTGGTTATGGTGGTAATCAAAAGTCTTGCTATAACAAAGCACTCGAGATTGGGGCAGATATCGTAATTATGCTACACCCTGATTATCAGTACACGCCTAAGCTCATCCACTCGATGAGTTACCTCATTGCGAATGATGTATATCAGACCGTTTTAGGATCTCGAATCCTAGGAAAAGGAGCACTAAAAGGAGGAATGCCAGTCTACAAATATATCGCAAACAGACTTCTCACTTTCACCCAGAACATCCTGATGAACCAGAAACTTTCTGAATATCACACGGGATATCGTGCATTCTCAAAAGAAGTCCTAGAAAAAGTAGCTTATAACAGCAACTCAGACGACTTTGTTTTTGACAATCAGATGCTGGCACAGATATGCTTTGCGGGTTATGAAATTGCAGAAATTACGTGTCCTACAAAGTATTTTGACGAGGCGAGTTCCATAAATTTCAAACGTAGTTCCATTTACGGGCTTGGTGTTTTAAAAGTCTCGATGACCTATTTTCTAGCGAAGACGTTTGGGGTAAAGTCTAAACTTGTTCTCAAGAGATAACTACTCTGGCAACTCAATTAAGTACACACTACTCCCAATATTCTCATCACTTTCTAGGACAACTCCTCCTCTTTTCTTGAGATATTCCAACATATACTCCGATTCCAGCATTTTACGTTTTGAGTCATAAAAGTCGTGACTTATTAAGAACCATATTCGGCCAGATAATCCGTCTAGTTGCTGGTGATGACCCTCAAAATTGTAGCGATTAAAGTCGCTTATGATTCGGCGGACCTCAGGTTTGATGTAGCCTATTTTTTCATAGTAATACCAAGCATTATCCGCTCCGGAGTTCGTTAGGATTTGATCTTTGGTACGCTTTCGCGAAAGCATAAACTCATAACTCTCCTTAAACTCTTCTCTATCTTTAGGAAACGTGTACAAAGTGATTGCCAGCATCACCAGTCCAGGTAAAATCAAAGCATACTTAAACTGGGAAACATTCGTCTTCTGGGTCAAAAGTTTTGTGCCAAAAACAAATCCCTGCGCACAGACAATCGCAAACATTGGCTGTAAATACTGCCCCACACGCTGTACAAAAGGATACAGCTCAAGCGCCGAAAGAAAAATATGCACCAGAAACGGAGCCACTAATAGAAACAATAAACGTCTTCTTTTTAATTTCCAGAAACTATAAATCCCTAAAACATAAGCCACCCCAAAGACGTGAAACAGTAATGGAATTTTTGGGTTCACACCCATAATTTTTCCGAAAATGATCTCATAACTACGCCACCAGAACGCCCAGAAATCGGCCGAAAAGACATTCCACGGCATATAGGCAAAATCCTTCCAGTAGGGTGCCATAAAATCTGGCGTGGGATGATTATGAATAAATGCAACATAGTACCCCAGAAAAGTTATTGCCCAAAGCGCAATAGGAATAACCGAATGATTTACCCACCTACCGGTCTTGCGATACACCCCAAACCAATAATACAATCCGCCAACAAACAGCATAATCACCGAAATGTTAGAAAGCCCCACAGCAAACATACCTACAAGGGATAGCGTGAGCAGTTCGTTGCGCTTGGACGAATATGTTCTAACAACAGCATACATAATGACCAGCCCTACCATCACATCTACCTCATACTGCTTAATTTCTGAAGCATAATAAATTAATGGCTGACAAAAGGCAAAAAGCGAAGTCGCCACAGAAATAGCCTGGTTTTTTAGTCTTAGAGCGTGTAGTAATTTGTAAAGCACTAAACAGGAAACCAAAAAAGCTAAAAGTGGTAGTAATCTAAACACCCAATCGTGTGCTCCTAGGAGATTATAAAAGAATTTCTGAATCCATAAAAATAAAATGGGCGCCACCTGTACACTATCCAGAGGTTGCAAAAGCTCGAGATAAGAACGATCCATTATATTAAACGCCAGCTTTGCTTCGTCCATCCAGACAGAGCGACCGGAGAGATATTGGATTAACGCTAGCGTTACACCGAATCCCAGTAAGACCCGTGAAGTCCTATTTGAAATATTCAATTTACTTTTCATTAGGATTTTTATATAGCGTGATATATACTCCCATTGATCTATATTCTTTGACAGGATTCCAGTTAGATTTTACGTCCAACAGCGTTATGTCATCTGTCGTATTTTCTATATTGGAAAGAAGAATAAAATCGTTTGATAATAAGTCTAACTTTGAGAAAATTAACATATCGCGATCATCAATAGCAGCCTGCGATACATGCCTTGCACCAAGAGGTATATTGGTCCCTATCTCTTGAATAGGAATTTTATTATCTTCTAAATAAGACAGCATTTTATTTTCCACACTAAAATAATTTAGATATGCTAAAGAGCTATCCCAACCTTGAGAAATAGTACTTGGGTAAATCCATAAATGTCCTGTAACTAAACCTATAGCTGATCCAAAAAGTAAAATTTTTCTTTTAATCTGGCTTAACCACTCTAACTCATAAATTAAGTTTACGAATAGTATTAAAGCAAGAATATAACCGATTAAAAAATACCTTGGTCCCATTGGGTTACTAAAAGGGACCATTCCCAAGAAAAATACCGCACTAAAAGAGATGAGGAATATTAAAAGTATTTGAGATTCTACGGAAAGTAATTGCCTCATTTTCCTAGAAAACTTTAAACTTAACAAGAAAAATATAAGTGGTAGCATGTAAAAAATACGACCAAAATCAAGATAGTTTTTGAAAAAAGCAATCGCATTCTTAAATGTTCTCAGGATTGAGGCAGATTCTCTATGTGTTGAAAATGACTCGTTTTGGGTAATAATAATCCATCCTAATTCAAACCATTGATAACATAAAAATATTGCAAAAATCCCTAAAGAAATAAGGTAACTAGCAATGAACTTTTTTGACAAATTAGCCAATCCTCTGTAGTTTAAAATAATATGACCTATTCCCAATCCCAAAAAACAGTAGATCCCTCTCAGATTAGTCATAAGTAAACCAGAAAGTGCTATTGCAAGAATGAGCGCTCTTCTCTTTAAAATTGCGTTTAATGCTAATAAAGTAAAAAACAATAAAAGCATATCATTATTGAGAATCGTAGTCTGACCAATCAACGTCGGTTCAACAAAAATTAGAAGGAATGCAAAAAGAGGCACCGACTTATAGAAAAGCGATTTAGATAGGTTTAAAAGTTGATGAAAAACGCCTACGTTGACAATCAAAAGTAGCAATCGTGCTGCCCATATTGATTTTCCAAAAATGATCCAAAAGCAGCTTATACTCCACAACCATAATGGAGGGTGTCCTGAATTAATAGAAGTAGGTACCACAAAGGATGAAAAATTGGTATCTAAAAACCACGAAGCTCTTCTAAATTTGCTAATGGCATCCCAAAACGCGGGTACATCTTTTAATAAATAAAACTCAAAAACAAGTAGTATAACTACAAATGTGAATAAAAGCTTTTCTTTAAAATTCATTTATTTATGAATTGAAAGTATATTTCAATTTAATTGATTCAATTAGAATCAAACTTATTAATCTAATTACGCCAAAATTTTAAGTATGATACCAAGACAGTCAGACTTAAAAATCATTCAAAATATCTTTTCAATGATTTTCTGAGCGTTTGACTTATTTGAGTATACCGCATTTAAAACCTCCCGCCTTCCACCATCGGAAAAATGAGTGGCACGCAATTTTTCGACCAATTCTATAAATTGTTCTTTAGATGAGGCAACCTCACATAATTTTACAATTCTAGGATCATCAACAACATTCTCATTTATAATACAAAATCGACTCTTGAATAGAGAATTTACAAGTTTGAGTTTTGTACCACTTTGCTGAAATGATTTAATCACATTAATATGAGCACCAGATAATAATCTATCTAAGTGTTTGTTATCTTTTATCTTCTCAAGTCTAACATTGTCAATTTTTTCGACCATTCTTTCCAAATCACTACTATAGTTCCCTGCAATTACAAGCGGAAAATCAATATTTCGAAAAAGATTTATAAAAAAAATTGCAGCTCTCAAATTATCTGCAGACGATAAGTCCCCGTGATACAGGGCATAATTTCCTTGTCCATCTAGAATTGCACTATCGCTGTTTCCGTGAAAAACTGGAATATAAGCAGATTCAGTATGATATCTATTTTTAAAATACGCTTGTTCAAATTTTGAAAGTGTAAAAATTCCTTCTACGTTATTAAAATGAGTCTCAAAGTTTCTCATTTTTTTGGCTTGAGACCGATATATCAATCTCAAAATTTTATTGTTCTCTGAATTTGCTAGACCTTTATAATAATTTTCTTCAATATTATGCGCCCTAACATATAACTGACGGGAGGTAAAACTCTTGTCGTTTAAAATCCAAGAGCATTGAGTCCCTTCTATTAAAATGGGGGCATCAATTTTCTTTAGGTTTTTAATTAAAGCTTCATTTCTTCTGGCCAATACTGCATAAGGAGTCTTAGATAGGAGAAAAAGAATATTTGATTTCTTTTTATAGAAAAACACCTGCTCGCAGTATAATTCTAAATGTTCCTTTTCGGTTTCTTTATTGTCAAAGTAATGTAGGTAAATAGTAACACCTAATGCTGAAAGTGCCTGGAGTTTGTAATATACATCAATTGCCCCGCCGTATTGTGGTGGATAAGGATTTCCAAAAGATATAATATGTAATTTCTTTTTCGGCATTTGAAAGGTCGAAGATACTTATAAACTCTAAAATTCGTCTAAATTTGTGTTATCGTACCCAGTTCATTTCACAAACAAAAAGTTGGAAATAATACAATTTGAAGTTCTCCGTAATCATATCGGTCTTTAATAAAGAGGGTTTTATCGGAAACACCATCCAAAGTGTTCTTAATCAATCCCTACAAGACTTTGAAATAATAGTAGTAGATGATTGCTCTACTGACCAGAGTCAAAGAGAAATCTTATCCTTAGAAGACGACCGCATAAAATATTACAGAAACTCCCAAAATCAAGGAGCTGGAGCTACCAGGAATAGGGCGCTATCTCTTGCAACAGGAACCTATATTGCACTTTTAGATGGGGATGACCTATGGTATCCTCATTATCTTTCTGAAATAGAACGACTTATTTACAAATTCCCGTCACACAAAGTTTTTGCAACAGCAATAGATATCGAAGATCACGATGGAGTTAGAAGTTCTTCCTATTCATTTCAAAATCAAACGGGAGACCGCCATCTATCTTTAGATTACTTTACAAGTAGTTTTAAAAACACTTTACTTACATCAAGCTCCACAGTTATTGAGCGTTCTGTTTTTGACGAAATAGGAAATTATGATGCCTCAATAAAAAGTGGTCAAGACACAGATTTATGGATTCGCCTTGGCCTCGCTCATAAAATTGCTTTTTCTACCCTCGCTTGCGCGAAATATCTGCACGCACCCCTAAGCTTGTATAAAGGAATTAAAAGCGTAAAAGATAGACCCACATTCCAAAAGTACATTCCGTACGAAAAAGAGAACCCTGGATTAAAAAAGTTTTTAGACCTTAATCGTTTTTCGCTGGCTGTTCGTGCTAAAATATGGAATGAAAATGATGAAGCGCAAAAATTTATTGACCAGATTGATTTAGAAAATCTCAACACCAAGCAGCGAAAAATTTTGCGCCGCTCTGGAAGTCAGCTTAAAGTTCTTTTTAAAACAAAGAAGATATTAGAAAAAATCGGTCTACGCCTAAGTGCCTTTAGTTAAAAGAAACTCGGCATACTCACGTATGTAATCGCTCTCCATATATACATCAGACGCTAACACAAGACACACCGCTCCGGAAGAGAAGTTTTCGAGTTCACGCCAAATGCCGGTGCCTATAAGTAAGCCCTTGTTCGGTTTATTGAGCATCACACGTTCTTTTGAACTCCCATCATCTAATACTACCTCAAAGCTACCGCTTAGAGCAATTAAGAATTCCTGTTGATCCTTATGAGCGTGACCGCCGCGATAGGCATCGCTGGGAACATCGTATAGGTAGTACACCCGTTTTACCGCATAAGGAAGTATATCTTTTTCTATTACAGCGAGATTACCGCGCGGATCAGCGATTTTTGGGATTTCTATGAGTTGTATATTGTTCAGCATTTATCTAGTTTCTAATCCGTCCTTGAGAAGTTGTTTATACTTTTTTATTCCGCTGAAGCCTACTTTGAGCTTCTCCCGAAATTGTTCAGGTTCAATATACTTGTGTGCTACTAAAAATCGCAAATATTTGAGGATCCAAAGATAGGCAAACACCCCATACTCTTTATACTTAAGAGCAGCACGCCCGTATATGACGCGGTCCTCCCCTTGAAATCGCCCCGAACTGACGTCTGGATGCGAGAGAATAACCTTGGGTTCAAAAAGTGCTACCGCACCCGCTTTAAGTACATTTCTCATAAAAACATACTCATTTGCCGTTCCAAAAGTTGCTCCTAGTCCAAAATGATTGTTGTACAAAATGTGCTGCTCCAGCAGGAGCTTTCGGTTAAAGGCTATAACAACACCATTCACAGTAGAGATACTCTTGTTGGTATGTTTTCTTATATCGGGATAATCTTGATACAGAACACCAGATTCTTTGACCATTTGGAAAGTGATGACGGTGGGATGATTTGTTTCTGAAGGTGAGGCTAGTTTTGCTTTAGCGCTGCGTTCTCCCGATGGTTGTGAATCTCGCAGGCTCGCTTTCGCGAAAGCGGAAACAACAATATCCTCTACATCCTCAACATACCGCACATCATCATCTGCCACCAGACATATATCACCCTTAGCATTTTTTATCGCCATATTGCGACTTTGTGGGAGGCCCCTTTCTTTCGTATTTATAACTCGGATATTGGGTAAATTGCTCTGTAGCTGGCGCACCTCATCGGTCTGGTTAATCACCAAAATATTAAAATCCCGATAATCTACGTGCGGAAACATAGCCTCAAGAAAGCGCAAATTATCACGATACATCGTCGAAACTAGAATTTCAAAAGGGACAGCGGTGTTCAAAATTTGAGTTTAGTTTATATTTACAGCAATGAATATACTGCTCATAGGCGAATATAGTCGTTTTCACAATTCCTTAAAAGAAGGGCTTATTGCTTTGGGCCACGAAGTCACGCTGGTAGGTACGGGAGACGATTTTAAAAAATTTCCAGTAGATGTGGATATCAGTCCGCGATATACGATGGGCAACTGGTTTGTGACCAAAATACGTCGTGGTATTTTTAAAATAACAGGCACCGATATTACCGCAATAGAAATTGGGAATCGGTTTGCAAAAGCACTTCCTGAATTAAAAAATTACGACGTTGTCCAACTCATTAATTCTTGGAGTATTCGTACCACTCCTAGTAGAGAACAAAAGTTTATCAAAAAACTAGCACTTCAGAACAAAAAAATGTTCCTTTCGGCCTGTGGGACAGACGTATATTGGGTAGAAGACCTACTCACATCTACTCTCCCCTATCATATGCTCACGCCCTATGTAAATGATAAAAATCTAGCTCCAAAATACCAAGGAGCGATGCGCTATCTAAAATCAGAGTACAAGGCGCTTTATGAAACCGTAATGAGTCACGCGGAAGCCATTATTCCTACTGATATGGACTATTATTTAAGCTTGCGTAAAAATATAAAAGCAACCAAGCTCATCCCGACACCCATAAATCTTTCTAAACTAGATTATACTACAACGAGAGAAGATCAAAAAATAGTCATCTTCCACGGGATTAATAGGCAGTCCTATCTCAAAAAAGGGAATGATATTTTTGAAAAAGCGCTAGAAATCATTAAAAAGTCATATTCTGATAAAATCGAAATTATTACTGTGGAGTCGCTTCCCTATTCTGAATATATCAAAGCTTACGACCGCGCTCATATTCTCCTAGACCAAGTATATAGTCACGACCAAGGATATAATGCACTTGAGGCAATGGCCAAAGGAAAAGTCGTTTTTACAGGAGCCGGCCCTCATTTTATGAAGCATTATAATCTCACAGAACCAGTAGCTATAGACGCTACACCAGACCCAAATGAGATAGCTTTTAATCTAGAAAAACTGATCTTAAATCCCAGTGCGATACCTACTATTGGCAAAAGTGCGAAGGCTTTTGTTCAAAAATATCACGACCATATTGAGGTGGCTAGGGAGTATGTTACTATTTGGCAAAAAAATTGACACGTGGTAAACGCAACTTTAGAAAAAACCTCGCTGAGCTCATCTTTTTTTAACCTATACTTAAAAGACAATAAAAAAAGCGCTTCCCAAAGGATAGCGCTTTCTTCTATAATCTATATTGTTTTCTCTGTGTTCTGAGTTTAGAACATCTCTCTTCCAGAAAAGTGGAATGCACCTTCGATAGCCGCATTCTCATCGCTATCACTCCCGTGAACCGCGTTTTCTCCTACTGATGCTGCATATAAAGCACGAATGGTACCTTCTGCAGCTTCTGCTGGGTTAGTTGCTCCTATGAGTGTACGGAAATCTGCTACTGCGTTTTCTTTTTCAAGAATAGCTGCAACGATAGGACCGCGTGTCATAAACTCAACAAGCTCTCCGAAGAATGGACGCTCCTTGTGAACCCCATAAAACTCCTGAGCATCTGCCGTTGTCATTTGCGTAAGTTTCATCGCTACGATACGAAAACCGCTAGCAGTAATTTTTTCTAAAATAGCCCCTACGTGTCCGTTCTCAACACCATCTGGCTTAATCATTGTAAATGTTCTGTTTGTCATCTTAATTTAATTTTCGCGAAAGCGTAAAAACCTCCTCAAATTCGGGTGCAAAAATACGGTATTCTATGTAATCAAATGGTTAAGAAATAACAATTTCTCATACCATATGACGTTCTTAAATTATTGATAACGGTACATGCAAAAATAAAGATTGATTGTATCTTTGAAGCTTATGACTATACCTCAAATTACCCAAATAGAATCACTACTCTCACAACCTCAGCACATTGTTATTATTCCGCATAGAAATCCTGATGGGGATGCAATGGGGAGTACGCTAGCACTAGCAGGATATCTTAAGAAAAAAGGACATACACCACAAGTTATTGCTCCTAATGAATACCCACAGTTTTTACAGTGGCTTCCTGGAAATGAAGAAGTTTTGATCTATAGTCAGAACTCAGACCAAGCGACAGAAAAAATAATGGCTGCTGACCTGGTTTTTACATTAGACTTTAATCACTTCTCTCGCACAGGTAGTGATATGGAAGCGGTTCTCAAGAACGTTGTTGCGCCTATCGTGATGATAGACCATCACCAGCAACCAGCAGATTATGCTGTAGTGACTTATAGTGATACAGCAATGAGTTCTACTTGTGAGATGATATATCATTTTATAGATAGTTTGGGAGATACAGAGCTTATAGATAAGGATATGGCTTCGTGTATATATACAGGAATAATGACGGATACAGGGTCCTTCAGATTTTCGTCTACAACGGCACAAACACACCAAGTCGTTGCCGCCTTAATTGCAAAGGGTGCAAATAATACAGAGATTCATCAAAATTTAAATGACTCTTGGAGCCTTTCTAAAATGCAACTCTTAGGAGTAGCCCTCAAGAATTTGAGAGTACTAGAGGAATTTAATACAGCCTATATTACGATTACACAGAAAGAGCTGGACGATCATAACTTCCAGAAAGGAGATACGGAAGGTTTTGTTAATTATGGATTAACACTTCTCGGTATTAGGTTTGCCGTGATTTTTATTGAAAATAAGGCAGATAATATTATTAAGATGTCGCTTAGGTCTAAAGGTGATTTCTCGGTAAATGATGTTGCTCGGGAACATTATTCTGGCGGTGGGCATATAAATGCTGCTGGTGGGAAAAGTGACCTAAATATGGAAGATACCATAACTCATTTTATTAGTATATTGCCCCAGTATAAAGCCCAGCTCACACAATGAGAAACGCCTTAAGTCTCACCATTTTATGCTTTACAATATTTCTTTCCTGCAAAGGACCAGAGGCGCGGCGACCTATAAATAAGCAATCTGGTGTTTATGTAGATAATTCTATAAAACGCAATAAGAAACTTATTGCGCTTGAGGAACAAGATATTCAAAAACATATTGAGAAGAATGCGTCGCAGGAATATATTGCCTCGCCCAATGGTTTTTGGTACACATTTGTAAAAAAAGACTCGACACAACTTGTAACTCCGCAGGTGGGTGACCTCGTATCCTTTAATTATGATGTAAAAACACTCGCAGGAACATCTATTTTAACCACAGAAGAGGTAGGCAATCAAGTTTATCAAATAGATCAAAGCAATCAAGACCTCATTTCAGGACTAAGAGAAGGACTTAAGCTTATGAAACCAGGTGAGGTAGTTACCTTTCTTTTACCTTCATACCAAGCATATGGATATTATGGAATAGACGGCAAGATAGGTAGCAATGTTATCATAAAGACCACCGTCACTTTAAATGAAATAAAAAATAAAAACGAAGACAATTAATAATTTAAAAACAATGAGAAAATTACCGATGTATTTATTTATAGCTCTACTAACCTTGCTTTCGTGCAATGATAAGTATCCAGATCTAGAAGATGGCCTGTATGCAGAAATCGTAACAGATAAGGGAACCATGGTGGCTCAATTATATTTTGAAGAAACACCTGCGACCGTGGCAAATTTTGTTGCTCTAGCCGAGGGTAACCACCCGATGGTTAAAGATTCTACACTTAAAGGAAAGCCATTTTATAATGGACTCACATTTCACCGAGTGATAGAAGACTTTATGATTCAAGGCGGTGACCCGTTAGGAAAAGGTTCTGGAGATGCAGGATATAAATTTCACGATGAATTTGTAGATGGTCTCGTACACGATTCAAAAGGAACACTATCTATGGCAAATAGTGGTCCTGACACAAATAGTAGTCAGTTTTTTATCACCCAAAAAGAAACACCTTGGCTCAACGGAAGACATACGGTTTGGGGTAAAGTTGTTATAGGTCTTGAAGTAATCGATGACATTATTGCTGTTGAAAAAATAGGAGATCCTAGACAAGGAAAGCCTAAAGTCCCGCCAGTAATGACGCAAGTAAATATCATACGTAAAGGAAGCGCCGCAAAAAACTTTAACGCCCCAGAAACCTTTAAAGCAGAACTTGCGGGTATTGATGCAAAAAGAGTAAAAGCTGCCGAAGAAAAAGCGGCTGCAGATGCCATTAAGTACAAAGAATATAAAGAGCGTTTTGACAGCAAGAGAGAGAAAGCAGAAAAACTTCCTAGTGGTCTTGCCATCTTTATAGATGAGAAGACAGACGGTGAGAAACCTGCGCTAGGTGCAAAAGTTAAGGTGGATTATGCAGGGTTTTTTGAAAGCGGAGAGCTCTTTGACACAAGCCAAAGAGAACTCGCCGAAAAATTAGATAAAGTAAACCCGCGCAGTCCATATCAACCTATGAATGTTCCTTATAGTAATGAAGCCCGCCTTATTGCAGGGATGAAAGAAGGAATACAACAACTCAAGGTTGGTGAAAAAGCTACGATTTTTGTACCGTACCACTTAGGATATGGAGAACAAGAATACGGTCCGATCCCAGCAAAATCAAATATGATTTTTGAAATAGAATTACTAGAAATCGTTAAGTAATAATGTTTCGCCTTCGCTAAAGCAAAAATGGCCACCTGAAACGCTCAGGTGGCCATTTTATTTCACACGTGTTTTTGTTTTCTATAATTAGCTTTTACTTCTTAGGTATATCCTTTAAAACTTCAATTACAAAATCCCAATATTTCTGCGCGCTAGTGATACTAGCTCTTTCGTCAGGAGAGTGTGCTCCTTTTATCGTTGGTCCAAATGAAATCATATCCATTCCCGGATAATTTTGTCCCAAGATACCGCATTCTAATCCTGCATGACAGGCAGCAACTACTGGTTCCTCATTATTGAGACTTTTATACTTTGCTACTAACACCTTAAGAATAGCACTATCCATATTCGGTGCCCACCCTGGGTAATCTCCAGAAGCGTCCACCTCACAACCTATAAGCTCGAAAGTTGCTCTAAGCGCATTTACTAGATCTGTCTTAGAACTTTCTACAGAGGAGCGCGTTAAGCATAGGATCTCAATATTCCCTTTTTCTACCGTTACTCTTGCGATGTTATTTGAAGTTTCTACGAGGTCTTCAATATCTGGGCTCATTCTATAAACGCCATTGTGAGCGGCGTACAATGCTTTGAGCAATCCTTCCTGAACACCCAGCTCCATAACGCTCACAGGTGCCGAAGTTTCCTTAAAACTTATATCAAGATTCGCCTCTAGTAGCTTAAATTCCTTTTTGATAGCATCTGCAAGTGCTTTAAATTCAAACTCAAAAGCATCTTTCTGTATCGTGTCTACAGCAATTACTGCAAAACTTTCTCGTGGTATCGCATTGCGCAAGCTACCACCATTTATAGAAGCAATACGCATCCCGAAGTTTTCAAAACCGTCAAAAAGCATACGGTTCATCAACTTGTTTGCGTTTCCTAAACCTTTTATGATGTCCATTCCAGAGTGACCGCCATTTAATCCTTTTATAGTTATTTCATAGCCGGTTTTTCCCTCTTCAAGAGGCTCTACTTCGTAGTCGCGTGTTGCAGTAACATCAATTCCGCCAGCACACCCTACTCCTATCTCGTCGTCTTCTTCGGTATCTAGATTTAATAGAATATCTCCTTTTAAAACACCACCTTTTAAGCCCATTGCGCCAGTCATTCCTGTCTCTTCATCTATGGTAAACAGAGCCTCAATCGCTGGATGTGCGATGTCTGTACTCTCTAATACTGCCATAATAGTTGCAACTCCCAGACCATTATCTGCCCCTAGCGTTGTTCCTCGAGCTCTTACCCAGTCACCATCTACATACATTTCTATACCTTGAGTGTCAAAATCAAAATCTGTATCGGCATTTTTTTGATGCACCATATCTAGGTGTGATTGCATCACGACCATCTTCCGGTCCTCCATACCTTTAGTAGCTGGTTTGCGTATAATTACATTCCCTACTTCATCTTCTAGGGTTTCTAAACCGAGATTTGCTCCAAAATCCTTCATAAACTGTATCACACGCTCTTCTTTTTTGGACGGTCGCGGTACAGCATTTAAATCGGCAAATTTGTTCCAAAGGGCTTTGGGTTCTAAGGCTCTTACTTCTGGGTTTGTCATCGTTATATCTGTTTTTTTGTAAAGGTAAGGGAGGTAAATGTAAATCGAAACTGAAATTGAATTTGAAATCTCAGCGGATTATGCTGGGTGCTGGGTGCTGGGTGCTGAGTGCTGGGTGCTGGGTGCTGGGTGCTGGGTGCTGGGTGCTGGGTGCTGGGTGCTGGGTGCTTAATATTCCAAATATGTCTGAAAATATAATAGACGTTTAAATAAATTTTATTTTCCGCTTTCGCGAAAGCGTAACCCATAAAAAAACGGCTCTACAAAAATGTGAGCCGTTTCTTATTCTATGCAATGTGCAATCTAATCATTCACAATCACCCATTGCCCTTTAGCAAGTAATGGTTCTGCCTGTTTATATTTTACAACCTTACTTTCACCATTCATCACGTTCTTAATCGTAACACGATCGTTACGGCCTATTTTAGGCTGTGAGCGCACTATGGTCTCTGTCACTTGTTGTTGCTGTGGTTGCGTGTTTCCAGCTGCCCTGGATTGCGCTGAGCGCTCATCAAGGTTAGGAATCTCTTCTTTTTGAGTTTCGAGCTTTTCTTTTTTCTCACGAATGTTCGCTGCATCTGCAACCTGATTGCTATCTCCCTGTGGAATTTCCCCTTTAAATAAGAACGAAATCACATCCTTATTAACCTTATCAATCATCACTTTGAACAACTCAAAAGCTTCAAACTTGTAGATCAGTAGTGGATCCTTCTGCTCGTGTACGGCAAGTTGCACACTTTGCTTGAGTTCATCCATCTTACGAAGGTGGGTCTTCCAAGCATCATCTATGATGGCTAGGGTAATGTTCTTCTCAAAATCATTTACCAGTTGCTTACCATCTGTATCATAAGCTTCCTTAAGGTTTGTTACGACACGTATTTCTTTGTTCCCATCTGTAAAAGGAACGACGATACGCTCAAATTTACTTGCTGGATCTTCATACACACGCTTGATAATAGGAAATGCAAGGTTTGCATTGCGCTCCATTTTCTCACGGTAATGCTCAAAGGCAGCTTGGTAGATTTTATCTGCTAGTTTTTTAGGATTGGAGTTTGCAAACTCATTCTCATCTACAGGACTCGGCATTGAGAAATAACGAATGAGCTCAAACTCAAAGTTCTTATAATCCTGTGCTTGCTTATTACTCTCTACAACATTCTCTACCGTGTCGTAAATCATATTTGCAAGATCTACACGAAGACGCTCTCCAAACAATGCGTGACGACGACGTTTGTAAACCACTTCACGTTGTGCATTCATCACATCATCATATTCCAGAAGACGCTTACGAACCCCAAAGTTGTTTTCCTCTACCTTTTTCTGTGCACGCTCGATAGATTTTGAAATCATCCCGTGCTGTATTACTTCTCCTTCTTTTAACCCGAGTCTATCCATCATCTTAGCAATACGCTCAGATCCAAAAAGACGCATCAAGTTATCTTCTAGTGAAACATAGAACTGAGAACTTCCAGGATCCCCTTGACGTCCAGCACGACCACGTAACTGCCTATCTACACGACGAGAATCGTGACGCTCTGTACCAATAATTGCAAGTCCTCCTGCTGCTTTAACCTTATCTGAAAGTTTAATATCCGTACCACGACCCGCCATATTTGTCGCAATGGTTACAATTCCAGCATTACCAGCTTCTGCAACAATATCTGCCTCTTTCTTGTGCAGTTTTGCGTTCAGTACATTGTGTGGTACTTTACGTATGGTAAGCATACGACTCAACAACTCAGATATCTCAACTGAGGTTGTACCGATAAGTACCGGTCTTCCAGCATTAGACAAGTTTGTCACCTCATCGATTACTGCATTATATTTTTCACGTTTTGTTTTATAGACTAAATCATCTCTATCATCACGAGCAATAGGACGGTTTGTAGGAATCTCTACCACATCCAGTTTATAGATTTCCCAAAGTTCGCCAGCCTCTGTAATCGCAGTACCCGTCATACCAGATAGTTTGCGGTACATACGGAAGTAATTCTGTAAGGTTACAGTTGCAAAAGTTTGGGTAGCATCTTCAATCTTTACATTTTCCTTAGCTTCAATCGCTTGGTGCAATCCGTCACTATAGCGACGACCGTCCATAATACGACCTGTTTGCTCATCGACAATCATCACTTTATTGTCCATTACTACATACTCCGTATCTTTTTCAAATAAAGTGTATGCCTTAAGCAATTGATTCATGGTGTGGATGCGCTCAGACTTGATACCAAAGTCCTTGAAGAGTATTTCCTTTTCTGCCGCTTCTTCTTCTGGAGAGAGTCCTTTTGCCTCAATCTTTCCGATTTCCATACCAATTTCTGGCATCACAAAGAAGTTAGGATCATCCTTTCCAGAAAGTGTCTCAATACCTAAATCAGTCAATTCAATCTGATTGTTCTTCTCCTCTATTGTAAAATAAAGTTCGGAATCAATCTTAGGCATCTCACGATTATTATCCTGCATATAGAAGTTCTCCGTCTTTTGCAATAACAAACGTATTCCTTCTTCACTCAAGAATTTAATGAGCGCCTTGTTTTTAGGCAATCCGCGGAAAACACGTAGTAGTTGTACTCCACCCTCTTTTGTATCTCCTGCAGCGATGAGTTTCTTTGCTTCGGCGAGTGTTCCTACGAGTTTCTTTCTTTGTAACTCAACAATTTTTTCTATGCTAGGCTTGAGTGCATCAAACTCGTGCACATCTCCTTTAGGAACTGGTCCAGAAATAATTAATGGCGTACGCGCATCATCTACAAGTACCGAATCCACCTCATCTACAATGGCATAATGCGGTGCACGTTGCACGAGGTCTTGAGGTTTGTGAGACATATTATCTCTCAAATAATCAAAACCAAATTCATTATTAGTTCCGTAGGTTATATCTGCATTATAGGCTTTACGGCGCTCTTCACTATTAGGTCTGTGGTAATCTATACAGTCTATTGTTAGTCCGTGAAACTGGAATAAAGGTGCCATCCACGCCATATCACGTTTGGCTAGGTAATCGTTTACAGTTACAAGGTGTACGCCCCAACCAGTTAAGGCATTAAGATATACAGGAAGTGTCGCCACAAGCGTTTTACCTTCTCCCGTTTGCATCTCGGCAATTTTACCTTGGTGCATTGCGATACCACCTACGAGTTGTACATCGTAGTGAACCATATCCCAAGTTACTTCCTTCCCTACAGCATCCCAGCTGTTTGCCCAGATAGCCTTGTCTCCATCTAACTGCACATAATCCTTATCACCACTTAAAAGACGGTCATACTCTGTTGCTGTTACTTCTAGAGATTCATTTTCTTTAAAACGTCTTGCTGTCTCCTTTACAACCGCATAGGCTTCTGGAAGAATATCGTTAAGCGTTTTCTGTGTGAGGTCATATATATCGTCCTCTAGCTTATCAATTTCAGTATAGATATCTTCTCGACGATCTATATCGTCTGTCTCATCTGCTTCAATTTTAAGAGCATCAATTTTATCTCTCAGTTCCTTTTGGTCTAGAGCAATTCTATCTTTAAACGCTAACGTTTTAGCACGCAATTCATCTAAAGAAAGGCTCTCCATAGCGCTCCCCAAAGCTTTTACTTGCTCAACAATAGGCATAATAGCAGAAACATCTTGCTTTGCTTTATCACCTACAAAAATCTTTAATACATTATCTAAAAATCCCATAATATGGTCTTGTTTGTGTCAATATTCTAAACGCTAAATTTACTCAAAAAAAAAGCCTCATAGCGAGACTTTTATTTGTGTTTTTAACGTGTTTTGTTATTAATATTCATCCTCGTTCCAGAGGTAATCCTCGTCTGAAGGATAATCTGGCCAAATCTCTTCGATTGAATCGTAAGAATCACCTTCATCCTCAATAGATTGTAGATTTTCAACTACTTCAAGTGGTGCCCCCGTTCTAATCGCATAATCGATCAATTCGTCCTTAGTCGCAGGCCAAGGCGCATCACTTAAATAAGAAGCTAGTTCTAAAGTCCAGTACATAGCAATTGTGTATTTATAATTTCTGCAAAAATAATTTTTCTAGACAGAAATGCAAGTGAATTGACAATTATTTCAAAATAAATTTAAGAACGTGTAAATCAGGTGGTCATCATTTTAGGTTACGCTTTCGCGAAAGCGTAGCAATAAATAAACAATTTCCGTTATTCCAACTTCTTAGGAATCCACTTAACTTCTTCTGCTTGCAGGTCTGAGGACAACTTCCGTGCCAGCACAAAAAGGTAGTCAGAAAGTCGGTTAAGGTATTTCAAGGTATGCTCATCAAAGGGCTCGAGTTCATAAAGCGCTGACGCCAAACGCTCTGCCCTACGGCACACACAGCGCGCAATATGACAGTATGACACCGTGGTATGACCTCCAGGTAATACAAAATGCGTCATCTGCGGGAGATGGTCGTTCATTATATCCATCTCTTTTTCAAGAAGTTCAATATCCTCTTCATCTATTTTTGGGATATTTAATCGGTCTTTTCCGTTTTTGAGCGTCGCCTTTTCTGGGTCTGTTGCTAGAACAGCACCTACGGTAAATAGTTTATCCTGAATATGAACCAAGATCTCCTTACTACGAGGGTCAATTTCCTGATCCCGTATTAAACCGATATGCGAGTTCAACTCATCTACCGTCCCGTAGCTATCAATACGGATGTGGTGTTTAGGCACGCGCGTACCGCCAAATAGTGCGGTTGTTCCCTTATCTCCTGTCTTTGTGTAAATCTTCATTTAATATCTGCGAAGGCGGATATCTCGTCCCCGCAATCGACTTTCTTTAATTCGGTAGTTTCAATACGTTCCGATTACTATCGGGACAACCACCAATGATTCATTGTATTCGAATTTAATTTCAATTTCAATCCTCCTGATACTTCCCCTTCTTGCTACCCTCGTACATTTCATATTTTACGAGCCTACTTTCTAAACTACCATTGAAACATTTTATTTTACGGCTAGGACGCAGGCCTACGTGTTTTAAAGACTCCATATTTGAAGTAATCAACCAGGCGTGTGAACCTGGATACCCCGTTTTTAGCGTGTCCCCTATTTGTTTATAGAATTCCTCCATCTCCACGGGTAGTCGCTCTCCATAGGGCGGGTTAAAAACCATCTGGAGAAAATCATTGCCTTCTTTTTGGGTTTCAAAGAAGTTTTGCTCCTTTACAGTGATAAAGTCCTCGAGTTGGGCATTTTTTATATTCTCCTTTGCCTTTGCAATGGCAGAAGGTGCTTTATCGTATCCTGTGATTTTGTATCTAAAATCTCTAATATGTTTTAACTGCGCAGCCTCAATAAGCTCATACAGGTCCACATCCCAATCATCCCATTTCTCGAACGCAAATTCCTTTCGGTTAAGGTTTGCAGGAACATTACAGGCAATCATTGCCGCCTCAATACACATCGTTCCAGAACCACACATAGGATCCAGAAAATCACTCTGCCCGTGCCAACCGCTCAACATAATCAAGCCTGCTGCCAATGCCTCATTTATAGGCGCAATATTTGTTGCTGTTCGATAACCTCTATGGTGTAGTGAAGCTCCACTACTGTCCAGTGAGACGGTACACCAATTGTTTTGAATGTGTACGTTGAGTCGTATATCTGGATGTTTTGTATCTACATTAGGGCGTACATTTTCTTCTTTACGGAACTTATCTACAATCGCATCTTTAGTTTTAAAAGCCACGTACTGTGAGTGTGTAAACAGGTCTCCCGTAACCGTAGCATTGATGGCAAAAGTCGTATTCACGTTCATAAACTCCCTCAGGTTCATACGTTGCACGCGACGATACAGGTCATTCTCATTCATCACGCGAAACTCCGCAATAGGCTTAAGTACTTTTACAGCCGTACGCAAGCACAGGTTTGCCTTGTACATAAACCCTTTATCTCCTTCAAAAGAAACATTACGCACCCCTTTCTCCACGTTTCCTGCGCCCAGATTGCGCAGTTCCTCTGCTAGTATATCTTCGAAGCCAAAAAATGTTTTGGCCACCATTTTAAAGTTTTGATTGTCGGTCTTCATATACCACAAAAATACAGTATTTTTATCGCCTTAGATAATCAACCACCGCACCTTTGCAAGCAATCTTACTTCCCATTCTGGCAGTCGCCACAGGTTATTTAATCGCAATGATTTTTAAACCGGCGGTAGATCACGGCGTAAAACTGTTGCTTTCGTTCAGTGGGGCGTTCTTACTTTCGGTGACGATATTTGAATTTTTGCCCGAGGTCTATGCTTCTCAAAGTGAGCATATAGGCATCTTTATTATGGCTGGACTTTTGGTTCAGATTATTCTTGAATTTGGATCTAAAGGTGCAGAACACGGTCACGTACATCACAAGGATAATGCAAAGTTTCCTTGGTTGCTTTTTGTGAGTCTCTGTTTCCACGCACTTATTGAAGGCTTCCCCATTGCCGAAAATCAGAGTCTACTATATGGTGTTGTAGTACACAAAATTCCGATTGCAGTGATTATTTCGGTGTTTTTATTGCATTCTAAATTGACAAGATTGCAATGTGCGCTCTTTCTAGTGGTGTTTGCGATGATGACTCCTTTGGGCGCTTTCGCGAAAGCGTACTTCCCCACCCTGCAAACCTACTCCGCCAGTGTAAATGCTTTTGTGGTCGGGGTGTTGTTGCACGTGTCCACTACAATATTATTTGAATCATCAAAGAATCACCAATTCAACGCCTCAAAACTAGGTGTGATTTTATTGGGAATTATCATCGCATATTTTATCTAGATGTTCTCCAGAGAAGAAGCTAAACAAATACGCCAGCAGTTCTGGATATTTTTCGGGAAACGATATCCTCGTAAGTGGTTATTGTACAATACGAGGATCAAGGATTTCAGTTTGAAATTTGATTTTGACAACAAGCGTGCGCTCGTTGCTATAGACTCTGAGTCGAATGATGAAGTATTTCGGGCATATTACTTTGACAAACTGCTGAGCCTTAAAAATCTGATGAAGGATGAAATATCAGAAGATCTAATTTTTGAGGAAGATTATGTGCTAGATAATCAAAAAATAATTTCAAGATGTTACCTAGCACTTGAAAACGTTAGCATAAATAATAAGCACAGCTGGCCAGAAGTTTTTGAATTTTTCCATACCTATATGTCTAAAATGGAAGCTTTCTTCTTAGAATATGAGGATTTTATAAAAAGTTGAGGCACAAAAAAACCAGCAATACTGCTGGTTTCCTAATTATATATTACGAAGTAAATTAAGCGTTCTTAGCCGCTTTCTTTGCCTTGCGCTCTTCGTTCTTTTCTTTTAGCATTTCTACAATCGAACCTCCTACCCAATATGGAATCACAAAAGTGAGTAAGAATATCATTAACCAGAATCCTATGGTAAGGATAGTTAAAAATGCAAGAAATCCTAAATATTGATCAAAATCGAACATAACGTACCGTGTTTTCTTAGTGTTGTGGCAAAGATACCGATTTGCTCTTCTTTTTTCCAAGAGAAAAATGAACTTTATTGACAGTTTATTGACAATAATACTGACGCCAAAATCGTAAATTTGTCACTTATAAAATTACCGCCAGATGGAATATAGAATTGAAAAAGACACAATGGGCGAGGTTAAAGTCCCTGCCGATAAACTTTGGGGCGCACAAACCGAGCGCTCTAGAAATAATTTTAAAATAGGAGCTCCAGGCTCTATGCCTCTTGAAATCGTTTATGGCTTTGCCGTATTAAAGAAAGCTGCTGCATTTACAAACTGCGAGTTGGGTGGTCTTCCGATTGAGAAGCGGGATCTTATCGCACAAGTATGTGATGAGATTCTTGAAGGTAAGCACGACGACCAGTTTCCGCTGGTGATCTGGCAGACTGGTTCTGGAACACAAAGCAACATGAATGTGAACGAGGTCATCGCAAATCGCGCACATCAACTTGCAGGAAAGAAAATAGGCGAAGGGGATAAAACCTTGCAACCTAATGATGATGTAAACAAGTCACAATCCTCTAATGATACGTTCCCTACAGGAATGCATATCGCCGGCTATAAGAAAGTCGTAGAAGTTACAATTCCTGGCGTAAGAAAATTAAGAGATACGCTCAAGGCGAAATCTGAGAAATTCAAAAAAGTGGTGAAGATAGGTCGTACGCACCTTATGGACGCTACGCCACTCACGTTAGGACAAGAATTTTCTGGGTATGTCTCACAACTCGACCACGGTTTGAAAGCTCTAGAAGCAACACTAGATCATTTATCGCAGTTAGCTTTAGGCGGAACCGCCGTTGGCACAGGTTTGAACACCCCAAAAGGCTACTCCAAACGTGTTGCAGAGTATATGGCTAAGTTTACCGGACATCCATTCCGTACGGCAGATAATAAGTTTGAAGCACTTGCTGCTCACGATGCCATTGTTGAAACGCACGGAGCCCTTAAGCAACTTGCCGTCTCTTTAAATAAAATCGCAAATGATATACGTCTATTAGCTTCTGGTCCTCGTAGCGGGATTGGAGAAATCACCATTCCTGCAAACGAGCCAGGTTCATCCATTATGCCTGGTAAAGTGAATCCTACACAATGTGAAGCGATTACGATGGTCTGTGCTCAGGTAATGGGTAATGATGTTGCCATTAGTGTGGGTGGTATGCAAGGACACTATGAACTGAATGTTTTTAAACCCGTAATGGCAGCAAATTTATTACAGAGCGCACAGCTTATAGGAGATGCCTGCGTTTCCTTTGCAGAACATTGCGCTAGCGGTATAGAGCCAAATCAAAAGAGAATTACTGAATTATTAAACAATTCCTTAATGCTCGTAACTGCACTTAATACCAAAATAGGGTATTATAAAGCAGCAGAGATTGCAAATACTGCACACGAAAATGGAACAACCCTCAAAGAGGAAGCTGTTAATCTAGGATATGTTACTGCACAAGAATTTGACGAGTGGGTGCGTCCTGAAGATATGGTCTAAGTAAGTTAATATTATGACTGTATGCTAAAAATATCGTTTAAAAGCATAAAAATCCGATAAAGTGTAATTTATCGGATTTTTTGCATATGTTTGCACTTCTCAAACTCACGTTACATTAACTTGTTATGTTTGAGTATATCAAGACATTATATTGTCTTTATATTTATGATGAAGTGGTTGTTTCTTTTATTGGTTCTCATTACTGGCGAGTTGTTTGCCCAGTCCGATGTCCTTTATATATATGATAAAGAGGCTCAAGAAGACTTCACTTCCATTCATAATGCTGACTTCTCCCCTATTCTCGATAATAATCACGGTTTAGATAATGGAACCTATTGGTTTAAAATCCCTCAGATTGAGAATCCCCGGGAGATGCTCACTATATATAGTAATCATACAGGACTTCTGGAACTCAAGGATAGTAATGGGAAGTCGCTCCCATTAATGGCGGACACGCGTTATCCATCTTTCTTTCTAATAGACAGATTAATAGAATTTCCTTTATATCTAAAAGCCGAATTTAAACAAGAAGCATATTTCCCCATTGAAGTGCTAGAAGAGGCTGAGTTTATTTCATCTGAAAAACACGATTTATTAGGTGCTGGAATTTTTTATGGTACTATACTATCCCTCATATTTGCTACATTGATTTTCTTTTTTATAACAAAAAATAAAATTTTCCTATTCCACGCCTCCCTAGCATTTGTCGTGGCATATACTATTCTTGCAAGAGATAACTTTTGGTACTTATTTCACGCTGAGTTTGATGCTCTTATATATCTCGAGCTGTTCAGCCATTTCTTGGTTGGTTTCTTTGGCTTTTGTTTTGCCTTCTATTATTTGAAGTTAAGACACCGCGCTAAAGTTCAAAAGATTATACTCATCTCATTGGTTAGTATCGCGGCAATATTTATGCTCCTCTACTTTGCCACGCACGATATGTTCTTTTATTTCCTGTCAGATGTTTTTACTGTTGCGACCATTGTGGCAGTATGGATAATTGGAATCTTAAAGACAAAGAACCGTACTATATATTGGCTTATAGGACTAATCTACATCTTCAATATATATTTGATGTTAGAAATTTCTGTACTTCATACGTATGGACTCTCCTTAATTTCTATAACCACTTTTGGGGCAAAAATCTTTGTACTCATTGATGTTGTTCTTATAACATTTGCAATGATGTGGAGTTTCAAAAAGCTACAAGTGCAGGGATCATTAATGAAACAACAGATAAAGACTTATTTACAGCGTATTGAAACATTAGATCAATACAAGAAAATTCAAGATGCAGACGACTCGTATCTAGAAACTTTAATAAGTGAATTTAACTTAACAAACCTAGAAGTAAAAGTGTTACAAGGAATTTCCAAAGGACATTCTAACGAACACATTTCTACAGACTATCGCCTTTCAGGAGAAGAGGTTAACGATACTACAAAATCTATTTACAAGAAGCTTGGTATAGAGGGAGATCAAGAAATTAGGATGCTAGTTTCCTAGTATTTTAGGGTCTTTGATTATTAAATTTTTAACGTTAAAAATCAATTCTTATGGTAAACTCTAGAAAGGTAATTGAGTTACGTTGCATTACTCGAAAAAATCGACGCTCTTTCTTTTTAAATACAAAAAAATGCTATCCTGTAAGTGAATAGCATTTTTTTTAATTGATTTATTTCTAGGTCATGCTTTTGCAAAATACTTCTTATACTTCATCCAAGAACTGATTCCAAGAATTGTGAGTACAACGGCCGTGATAATAATCTTAGGCATTGCAATATCTCCTCCGCTCTGATATGCATGCAATCCGGACAGATAGTAATTTACTCCAAAATAGGTAAAGAAAATAAATCCAAGTGCAATTATAGAACAGAGGTTAAATAACCATCGCCCACGTAATCCTGGGATTAATCTCATATGGATAACAAAAGCATATATGATTAATGAGATAAGTGCCCAAGTTTCTTTAGGATCCCAGCCCCAATAACGGCCCCAACTTTCGTTAGCCCATTGCCCTCCAAGAAAAGTTCCTATGGCTAACAACACCATTCCTACGGTAAGTGCTAACTCATTTATAATTGTAATCTCCTTTATGTTGAGATCCATTTTTACTCGATTTTTCTCTGTTGTAAAAATCATAAGCATTAAGGATACAATACCCAAAACTGCACCTAGTGTAAAAGGCCCATAACTTGCCACAATTACCGCCGTATGAATCATTAACCAGTAACTGTTAAGTACTGCTTGTAAATTTGCAATTTCAGGATTCATCCAGTTCATACTTGCTGCCCATAGGATAAAACCAGTTACAAAAGCCGTGCTGGCAATCGTGAGCATACTCTTACGACCAAAACCTAGTCCAAAAAACATCGTTGCCCAAGCTACATATAAAACAGACTCGTAACCGTCACTCCACGGTGCGTGACCAGAAATATACCAACGCCATATTAACGACGCTGTATGTAATAAAAATAAGATTACAGTTATTACCGCTCCCAGTTTTACAACGACGTTTACAAACTTAGACGGGCTAAAAATCTGAACGATAACAAACGTCATCATAAAGAAAGCTGCTAGCATATAAAGCCAGTATAGTTTCTTAAAAGGATCATTCTTATTGTAGTGAATTTCAGCTTCGATTTTCTCTTCACTCGGCATAATATCACCAGCAAAACGCTTTTGAAAACTCTTAATACTATTAAGAAAAGTCTCGGCCTTGGTGTAATCGCCAGTTTGTTTACCTTCCCGTAAACTTTGTAGATATAATGGAATGATTTGTTTTGTATATAAACTATCCATCCCCTTAAATCCAGACTCGTTAAGCTCAGAATAATTGAGCCATGTATCATTGACATCATCAGGTTTTGGGAAAATTTTTAATATACTTCCTCCTAGCGTGCTGTTAAGCAATGCAATACGTTGATCTATATCTCTAAAATCTTTGTCTATTACCGTCGGTGTAGCTTCGCTGTAAGCAGAAGCCATAAAAGGTTCTAGTTTGTACTCAATCTTAGGAGTAAAAAAATCCATAAGTTTTAAATACTTTCTGTCCTCAGGGACCCCAACAATATTACGGATGCTGTCGTTTCCTTTCTTTAGGTATAGTAATTCTACATTATACCATATTACAGGATTTTCCAGCATAGAGAGCATTACTTGGTCTGCATTTAAGCCCGCATAGGTATCACTCCGTGTGAGCTTACGTAACAATAGACTAGAAAACGTGTTAATAGGCATCATACGCCCATTATCCTGAATAATCATCCTTCCAAACTTTTCTGCGTGCTCTTTACTTACTGCATTTTTTACGAGCAGCTCTTCTAATTCTGCTTGGGTGGGTGGGGCTAGATGACTTTCTTCTGGACCTCCAACTCCTATAATTTCTTCGGTAACATCGCTATCTACGGCTGTCGAGTCTTCAACTACTACGGCGCTGGTATTTATTTCTTGTGCGTAAGAGGATTCCGCTTTCGCGAAAGCGAACAACATTACAACAGCCAATAATTTTGCCTTTTTTGCTTTTATTTTATCTAGTCGATTCTTGAGATCGCCAAAACGAGAACCCTTATCAAATAAAATCAACATAAGCCCTAAGTACATTAAGAAATAACCAATGTAAGTAATCCAAGTCCCCCAAAAATCGTGACTTACCGAAAGTATAGTCCCTTTCTCGTCTGGCGGAAAACTTGCTTGAAAAAAACGAAAACCTTTGTGGTCTAGCACGTGGTTCATATAAATATCATAGTCGTAGGTCTGCTCAGGATCTTCGACAATAACCTCGCTTTTAAATGAAGCAAAGCTTTTTTCGGTTCCAGGGTAGCGCTCTGCAATAAAATCTTTTAAATAAATAGAAAATGGAAGCTCATAGTTTTTACTTCCATATGAGAGATATAATTTATAGTCCCCAATTTGGATCATTTTCTTGTCGTTGCTCCAGCCTTTACCACCTAGCAATCCAACCGTTTCCGTCTGACCATCTATGGTCACGTCTACAAACAGAGCGTTTTGGTCATTTTTTTCATCTAGAGCTTTCTCAACAATACCTGTTGTCCCTTTGACGGCGGGTTCTGGCACTACAAATTGTACTCCTTGTAAATTATAAAGCGCTCGTAAATTGAGTGTTTGTACAGAATCTTTAACCACTTGTGATTCTGTTTGGGTTGCCATCACCGTGCTCGTCCCCTCAAAGGGAGTTCTTACCGTATAATTCTCACCATCGTAGTTTATATTTATAGCTCCGTCTGTAGGTTTATTAAAGGCATATAGGACGTTGTGTATACTCACTACTTCGTTTTCAACAAGAAAATGCTCGTGACGTGTACCGTCACCAGCTTCAACTACTTTAAGATGGTATTTCCCATTATCATCTGGAACAAAACCATCTTCAGCTCCGTCTATAAATTTGTTGAATTTTATCTCAATATCTGTCTTAGTGCTATCACTAGGCTCGTAATGGGTGTTCCAAGTAAAACTGTTATTGAGTCTCTCAGAAAGCATAAGTTCTTTCTCAACAACACGCCTTGCAGGCTCACCATTGCGTTCTCCATCTATAAAGACTTGTAAATATGTTTTCTCACTTAAGAATGTACTTTCTGATTCTCCTTCTGTTATAGGCATCACTCCTTCATAACTTATGTAGCGCGTTACTCCTGCACCAATAAGAACCAAAATAAAGGATAAATGAAATATAAGTGTCGTGATTTTTTCCTTACGCAATAATTTATATCGAAAGATATTTCCTATAAAATTAATCACCAGAAGCACGTGTATAAGCTCAAACCACCACGCATTGTAAATCCAGTATCTAGAGTATGGTGTGGGCGAAGTATCTTGCCCGGCATCCATAAATGTTCCTGTAATCATCGCTGCTGCATAAACGATAAATAGAACTCCCATTAAACGTGTAGAAAACAAAAAATTAAAGAGTTTCTTTTGCATAGCGAGAAGGTGATTTTTCCGACTGCAAAGATAATCTACAAGAAGGAAATAGGCACGGTTTGTTGTGACTGTATTGAGCGCTTCATATTGCTTTCAAGATTTTTGAAAAATGGTGACTGCTCAAACGATGTCTAGGAGTAGAAAAAGTTTTTTCTTTCGTAAAAGTGTGCTTAAAATTGAGCACAAAAAAACCTCCCGATTGCTCGAGAGGTTTCTATTATTTAGAAAAAGTCAGGAATTACTTCCCTCCTTCCATCTTCTTCTTAAGAGCAGCTAGTGCTTCGTTTGCATCACCTAAAGTAGGCTTAGCCTCATCTGCTTGAGACTGCGCTTTCTTTGCGGCTTGCTTAACGATCTTAGCTTCTTCTTCCTTGTGTACCACCATATGAGATGCTACCACACGCTTAAAGTCCTTGTTGAACTCAATGATCTGGAATTCTGCTTCTTCGCCTTTTCCGACATTAGAACCATCTTCCTTCTCAAGGTGACGTGTAGGGATGAATGCCGTGATATCCTCGTTAAAGTCTATCGTTGCACCTTTATCTACGATCTCAGTTACAGCAGCAGTATGTTTTGTACCTACCGCAAACTCAGTCTCGTATTTATCCCAAGGGTTATCTTCTATTTGTTTGTGACCTAGAGAAAGTTTACGTCCTTCTACGTCTAGTTCAAGAACTACAACCTCAAGCGTATCACCTACGTTACAGAACTCAGATGGATGCTTGATTTTCTTAGTCCAAGAAAGATCTGAGATGTAAATAAGACCGTCGATACCTTCTTCTAGCTCAACAAATACTCCAAAGTTTGTGAAGTTACGCACGATACCTTTGTGACGTGACCCTACAGGGTACTTAGAAGTAATGTCTGTCCAAGGATCTTGTGAAAGTTGCTTGATACCAAGACTCATCTTACGATCTTCACGATCTAAAGTAAGAATCTGTGCATCTACAACGTCTCCTACCTTAACGAAATCCTGTGCACTACGTAAGTGCGTAGACCAAGACATTTCAGAAACGTGGATAAGACCTTCTACTCCTTCTTCTACCTCGATAAATGCACCGTAATCTGCAATTACAACTACTTTACCTTTTACATTATCTCCTATGCTAAGCTTATCACTTAAAGCTTCCCAAGGATGCTTCGTAAGTTGCTTAAGACCTAATTGGATACGTGTTTTATCCTCATCAAAGTCTAGGATTACAACGTTTAATTTCTGATCAAGCTCAACGATTTCATTCGGGTGGTTGATACGTGACCAAGAAAGGTCAGTAATGTGTACCAGACCGTCAACACCTCCAAGATCGACAAATACTCCGTAAGACGTGATATTTTTAACCACACCTTCAAGTACTTGACCTTTCTCAAGTTGCCCGATGATTTCTTTTTTCTGCTCTTCGATATCTGCTTCGATAAGCGCTTTGTGAGAAACTACGACGTTCTTAAACTCTTGGTTGATTTTTACAACCTTAAATTCCATTGTTTTATTTACATACTGATCGTAATCACGGATAGGCTTCACATCAATTTGTGAACCTGGCAAGAATGCCTCAATTCCGAAAACGTCTACAATCATTCCTCCTTTAGTACGTGCTTTTACAAATCCGTTTACAATAGTACCTTCATCGTGAGCTGCATTAACGCGATCCCAAGCCTTAATCACACGAGCTTTTCTGTGTGATAGTACAAGTTGTCCAGTTGCATCCTCACGTACGTCTATAAGTACTTCTACTTTATCACCTACTTTAAGATCTGGATTGTAACGGAACTCATTAAGAGAGATTACACCTTCTGACTTTGCATTAATGTCAATAATTGCGTCACGATCTGTAAGGTTAATTACAGTTCCTTCAACCACATCGTCATCTAGCGTGTCTACAAAGTTTTGAGCTACTAATGCTTCAAACTCTTCAAGTTGCTTGTCATCTACTACGTCTATTCCTTCTTCGTACTTTTCCCAGTTAAAGTCCTTAAGAAATTTCTCTGGGTTTTCTTGAGCAGGAGATTGCTCAACTTTTGGTGCTGGAGCCTCAGCAGTTTCTGCTTGCTCTACCTGTTCAGCAACTTGATTTTCAGTTACACCTGCCTCAGCGGCGTCAAGTTCCTGTTTTGTTGTTTCTTCAGCCATTTGCTAAAAGTTTCACTAGTCTGATTATCAATAATCTTCGCCAGTGGGGTTTTGTATTTTACGCTTTCGCGAAAGCTTTCTTAACCTCAAAACCGTAAAAGGGTTTTGTTTTGATTTAGATTTTCCTAATTGGTGCTTCCGAATGGTTATCCAAAAAGGAGTGCAAAAGTACGAATAGTTTTCTGTTTTTCAAAGGCCTGAGCAGGTATAAATGCACTTTTTTGTCCAACTGATTCTAACTTACTGCGTTTGCTGATAAAAAAACATCAACTACATCTGTTTTTTACTCATTACCAGAGGATTAAAAGAGTTTAGTTCTTTCTGCTCTAATTTCGTTTTTCTACATTCTACTTTTTAAAATCCGAACCCGTAACTTTAAACTTTTACAAATAAAAAATTCTTAAAACTTCCTTTTATGACTCCTTGGCATTTATATTTTATGGCTGGAATGTACATTATCGCTGGCCTTATGCACTTTATAAAGCCAAAAGCTTACGGCGCAATTATGCCTAAGTATATTCCTGCAAAACGGGCTATGGTCTTCTGGAGTGGTGTGGCGGAGGTTGTGCTGGGCATCGGGTTGTGTTTTGAACAAACCAGGACCATCGCCATTTGGGGCATTATTGCGATGCTCGCCGTATTTATGACCGTGCATATCGATATGCTCACAAACGAAAAGCTAAAAACCAAATTCCCGATGTGGGCCATTGTGCTTAGAATTCCGCTACAGTTTGGGTTGATGTATTGGGCTTATTTTTATTTATAGGATGTCTTCTCTTTTCTCAAATACTCCACAACATCTCCCTCTGAAAGGAGCAACAGTAACGTATTTCCCTGATTTCTTTTCGGCTGAAGAAGCTGGAAAATATTTTGCCCTCCTTCATAAAGAGACTCCCTGGCAACAGGATGATATTAAAGTCTTTGGCAAAGTATATCCTCAACCACGACTTACAGCATTATACGGAAATAATGGTAAGCCCTACTCCTACTCTAATATTACGATGCAACCTCACGAGTATACTTTCGCTTTAAGCGAAATAAAAAAACGTGTTGAGAAAATCGCCCAGGTATCTTTTACAACCTGCTTGCTTAACCTGTACCGCGATGGTCAAGACAGCAATGGCTGGCACGCAGACGATGAGAACGAGCTTGGGGAGAACCCTGTGATTGCATCTGTGAGTTTTGGCGCAGAACGGGTTTTTAAATTTAGGGAGAAGGCTAATATTAAAAACACCTATAAAATGACCCTAAACTCCGGAAGTTTACTCCTTATGCAGGGTTCTACACAGCACCTGTGGCAGCATCAAATCCCAAAAACTGCTAAGAATGTGGGACCACGTATCAATCTGACCTTTAGAATCATAAAATAAAAAACCTCAAAACGACTGTCTCGAGGTTTTCATTTTAGGGACGAAAGGGCTAATTCTCGTTCATTTAAAAAATCAAGTGCAATCCAACATCTAGACTGCACTTGGGCTTCATTAGGGGTGAAAGCCTATTGTAAAAAGTTCTGAGAAGCCATTCTAAAACCTAGAGCTTAGGGAGACTCTATTTTTTATTTAAAACTTCCCAGAACGTATTTTTCAAGACAAGAATCTTAACATTTCTAATCTTGATGGTCATTAATTTAAATGACTATGCGGGGTATTGTAATGGTTACAATTCATTCTCAATAATAAATAGGTCATAACAAGCAAGGCCACATATATTATATTCCTACCCAAATGTGCTCCTGCATAACAGTATACCACCGAGGCAATTATATACATTGTAAGACCTGCAATAAGAGCTCTCCTGTAATAAAAACTCACAATTATAAGTAGACCTATAAAAAACTCAAGAAAAGGAAAAAGAGGTGCTGCTATGAAAAAAAACTCATTGTTAAAGATGTTATGACCACTTTGAAACAATTCGATTTTTTCACTATATGAGCGGTATGTAACCACATTTACGATCGCATGACCTATCATATAGCTTCCAACAACTAACCTTAAAACCAAATATGACAGCACCTCTATTCTCATGAAAAAAACTACTCTATTTAACCGGCACAAAACTATGCACGCATAACAAATTAAAGCTTGTAATTTTTACGCATAAAATTGTACAAAATTCATAACTTACTGACTATTAGAACAACTACAACGTTTTCGTCTAATTGTACTATATTCGTCCTTGTTCCCATTAAAGTTTTTTTAATGAAAAGATTTAACCTTCAAGATGTGTTCTTAATTAATCAGGTTACTCGCTCTGAGTCTATTCCTGAAATGGAGGGGCGTAATTATTTTGAAATAATATTTATAGAAAAAGGCAAAGGGAAGCATTTTATAAATGAATTTATTGTCCATTATGAGAAGGGAGATATCTTTCTGGTCGCACCAGAAGACAAGCATCATTTTATAATAGAAGAGGAAACTATCTTTTGCTATTTTCAATTTACCGAACTTCTTTTCTCTAGCAAGATGAATCTTCCCGATCGTTCCTACTGGATGCAGCGCATAGAGCACATTATAAATCACCCCAATCTTATGCCAGGAGATGTAATGCACAGCTCTTACGATAGAAATTTAATATGGCATATACACGAAGTAATCATCGCAGAGTACAATGCTGCCAAAGAGTTTCACAAGCATAATATTTCTAATATGGTCAGTACCATACTGAGTATTATTGCTAGAAATATTGCTCGTGAGTTTACGCCCTCAGTAAAAAAGAGTGAAGATAAACACGCAACAATAGATCAAATATTATCGCACATAAGAAAACACACCTACGACACTAACCTTATGAAGATAAGCGCCATAGCAAATAAGTTCCATATGACAAATAGTGCCTTGAGTGCCTATTTTAAAAAGCATACTGGTGACTCTCTTCATCATTATATTCTGATGTATAAACTACATATGGTAAAATATAGACTCAAGAATACTGATTTTACAGTTTCAGAAATTGCCTATCAAATGGGATTTACTGACGAAAGTCACCTAACACGTATCTTTAAAAAGTACAATCAAGTTACTCCAAAAAAGTACAAATTGCAAGATCTAACAGAACAAGAGACAAAAGACCTTAACAAGAAACGCTAACCTAACCAAAGATTTCATTAAGAACTTTAGCAAGCCTGATACCTCCTTTTTGAAGTTGGCTGCGCACAGTATCAAAATAATCATAGGAATATCTATACCCTAGCTTCTCCCCTTTTTTAGTATTATCATATACATTTTTTACAAGCCCCCTTGATTCTTCCATCCACTCTCTATGTGTTCCTTGAGCGATTGCCTTGCGTTGTTTTTTAGTAAGACGAGCTGCGTTATCTGCCAGTTCCTTGTAAGACATACCATAACCCTCAATCATTTTTGTGTCCCAAACACTATGCAAGTTTGTCCCCTCGCCAAACCAGCGTACTTGGAAATCATTGCCTCCTTTATCCTCGCTCAAACCTACGTGCATAGGTTGGTGCAAGTCCCCGATGAGATGAACAAGCATTTTAAGATTAAAAATTTTATCCTCTTTGGAACTATTATCGTTGTTTAGAACCTTAAGGCAATGGTCTATACCTTGTATAAGATCACCTTTCTCACTCTTGGGATGTTCTTCATATGTTGAGTCAAAAGGAACATTTACATAATGCCAAGGTCCATAAGGTCTATATTTATCCTCACTTTTTATCTCATCTGCGTATGTCGAGATAAGTGCTAGAGATTCTCCGTTTAGTAATTTATCCAGATTTCGCTTTGTTTTCTTGGTAAGATATTTTTCGGCAATGGCACCTGTGACGCGATGCCCTGTTTTTCCCCAGTCATAATTAGAAGCAGAAAGGGATTTACTTAAAAAAAGTAATAGTAAAGCTAGTAAAAAACGCATCATCTCAATTTTTGTACAAAAGTATAGACACTATGTGGATCTCTGTCACGTTACTGGAAAAATTTTACCTAAGCATCGTAACAACAGCATTGTGAGCCAGTTCTCCTAACAAGTCAGTATTGACCATATTTATCATTAATGTATCTTTACAGTAGACGAGTCTTATTATGGCATATCATTTGCCTAAACATTTTCGTTAGTAAGTAAACGCACAAAAATATATGCAAAAGCTCTTAGCACTGCTCCTATGTATTGTACCATCTCTTGTTTATGGACAACTCCCTATAAATGATAACAAGAGCAGCGATATAAAAATAAATGATTTTGTAGTGGGAACGCTACTTAAACCCGCTCAGCCATCACAAACACTTATCATCATTATTCCAGGAGAAGGAGCTGTAGACCGTGATGGAAACAGTAAGATGGCTCGCAACAACTCCTTAAAAAAATTAGCCGAAGGTCTCGCAGAGCAAGGTATTGCAACGTTCAGGTACGATAAGCGTGTACTCACGCTACTCAAAAAAAGAGCGTTACAAGAAAACAAACTACGTTTTGATAATTTTATAGAGGATGCTCTTGCGACGGTTCAATATTTTAATGATCGAAATATTTTTAATAATATTTATATTCTCGGACACAGCCAAGGATCTCTTGTGGGGATAGTAGCTGCACAGCAATCCAAAGTAAAAGGTGTAATCTCGCTTAATGGACCTGGTCAATCTATAGATAAAACCATTGTTAGCCAGATAGAACTTCAGATGCCAGATCTTAAAGAAAATGCCGAGAATGCCTTTGCTACGCTTAAAGAAAAAGGCCAGGTAAAAGACTACGGTCCCGCCCTCTCTTCTATTTTCAGAAAAGATTTGCAGCCTTTCATGTCTAGCTGGATGGCATATAATCCAAGAAGGGAAATACGCAAACTCAAAATTCCCACATTGATTATAGGTGGCACAAAAGACCTACAAGCTTCTGTAGCCGAAGCTGAGATACTCAAAAAATCAAAACCAGATGCAGAGCTCGTTATCATTGAGAACATGAACCATCTAGGCTTTGAAATAACAGGTGATGACCTGGAAAACTCAAAATCTTATAATGAAACTAATCGCCCTGTTATGCCAGCTCTTATCGAGACTATTAGTGCGTTTATTGAGAATTAATGTTTTTATGTTTTCGCGAAAGCGTACATCACATCATTTAAACTTTAAAACCATTAACGCTCGTTAACACAACTTTATATAGACGTAAGGACCAAAAGTTTATTTTTGCCCTAAATTAAAACAATCCTAATGAAAAAATTTCTTTATTTAATTACCTTAAGCATACTACTAGTTTCTTGTGGTTCGAAGAATGTAATTGTCGAAAATACGACGGTAAAAGCAACCATAAACCTTGTAGACGTTGTAGATGACAAAATTAAGGTATCTATATCTCCAGCTTCAATCACCACAGATGAAATTACATTCTTCATTCCAGAGACAGTTCCTGGAACCTACAGTGACGACGATTATGGAAAGTTTATAGAAAATGTACAAGCATTTGATAGTAATAACAAAGCTCTGAAAGTAGACAAAACTTCAGACAATACTTGGCAAATAAGTAATGCAAAACAGTTAGCAAAACTTTCATATCTCGTGAATGATACTTACGATATCGAGAGTACGCACGAAGTTTTTTCTCCTGCAGGAACCAATATTGTGGCGGGAAAACAGTTTGTACTCAATTTACACAGTATTGTTGGGTATTTCCAAGGGCAAGTAGAGAGGCCATACACAATAACTATAAGTAAACCTGATGGACTCGAAGCAAGTACTTCAATGGAAAAATTAAACATATCTGACGCAAACACAGGTACAGATGTTTTTACAGCTTCTCGTTACTTTGAAGTTATAGATAATCCCATTTTCTATAATGCACCAAATAAAGAAGTATTTACCGTAGGTGGAGTTGAGATAGAATTAAGCGTTTATTCTCCTAGCAATACAACTAAAGCTAGTGATCTACGTCCTAATGTGGAGCGTATGATAAAGGGGCAAATGAATTACCTAGGTAATCTTGAAACAACCGATCGTTACAGCATATTAATTTATCTCTCTAGTGTAGGAGAAGATGATGCTCAAGGCTTTGGTGCGTTAGAACATCACACTTCTACCGTCGTAGTACTTCCTGACGGAATGCCACAAGAAAATATAGATGCAGCTATAGTGGACATTGTCTCGCACGAATTTTTCCATATCGTAACGCCTCTCAATGTGCACTCTAAAGAGATTCACAGTTTTAGGTATAATGACCCAGTAATGAGTAAGCATTTATGGATGTATGAAGGGGTAACGGAATATTTTGCGCAACATTTCCAGGTACACGAGGAACTCACAACACCGCAAGAATTTTATAATACGTTAATCGGTAAGATGAATAGTGCAAAGAGTTATGATGAGAATATCCCTTTTACCGTAATGAGCGAGAATGTCCTTGATAAGCCTTATGCAGATGAGTATGTACACGTATATGATCGCGGAGCATTAATTGGAATGTGTCTTGATATTATAATGCGCGAACAAAGCAATGGAGAACGAGGTATACTTAGTTTAATGAAAGAGCTTTCTGCAAAATATGGAAAAACGAAACCATTTGAGGACGATACTATCATAGCCGAAATAACTGCAATGACCTATCCAGAAGTTGGTCAATTTTTTAAAGATCACGTTCAAGGGTCGGTGCCTATAGATTATGCAGCTTATTTTAAAAAGGTTGGTATTGAGTTAAGATCACAATTAGCCCCTTCAGGCTATTTCCTTAATGGTAATCAACCATTTATAAGTGCTCGTCAGGCTGAAGATGAAGTCTTTATACTTCCTGGTATTGAGATGCATAGCTTCTTTAAAGAGATGGGAATTCAGGGAGGTGATGTTATTGTGAGTATAAATGATAAAAAATACGGCGTAGCAAATGTATATGACCTTATTTCAGATCCCAATAGCTGGAAAGAAGGAGAAGATATAACCTTTGTGGTAAAAAGAGACGGTCAGGAATTAACTCTAAAAGGCAAAGTGAGTCAACCTATGATAAGCACTCCTTCACTTATAGAAACCCAATATCTTCAAGAAGGTCCAGAATTGAGATTACGCAACAGCTGGCTCAAGGGTTCTTAAAAAGACGTTAAAACCTAAAGACTCAAAGGGTATTTCTCTAAATTAGTTCTCACAATCACGAACGGATGAATAGAAAAATACCCTTTCTTTTATTATTTTTTTTCTCTATTCTCAAAGGGTATTCCCAAGATAAAACTATCCAAGTAAAGTATATTGACACACCTATAGCAATAGATGCTGTGCTAGACGAGAAAGTTTGGGTAATAGCTAAACCCGCAACAAACTTCTGGCAATATTTCCCCACAGATACGTTACAAGCCACAAATCAGACCGAAATAAGAATGCTTTATGATGACGCAAAATTATATATCGGTATTAAAGTAAATGCGTCTGGTAAAGATTACATAGTTCCCTCGCTCCGCAGGGACTTTAGGGCTGGCGGGAGCGATAATATTACGTTGATGTTCGACACTTTTAACGATGGCAACAATGCATTTTTATTTGGTTCCAATCCGGCTGGAGTTCGCAGAGAGGCCCTTGTTTCTGGTGGTGGTAAGGAGTTAAGAGGATTTACAACGAGCTGGGATACAAAATGGGAAGGAGAATCCAAAATTTATGATGGTTACTACATCACCGAGTGGGCAATCCCGTTATCTGCATTTAAATTTCGCGCTGGCGAAACAAAATGGAGGTTTAATTCATATCAATTTGACACGCAGGGAAACGAGCGTAACACGTGGATAAATATTCCGCAAAATCAGTTCATTTTTAATCTTGCCTATATGGGAGATATGGTTTTTGAGAAGCCATTACAAAGTCCCAAAAGTCCCATATCTATTATTCCATACGTAAACGGATTTGTAGGCAAAGATTATGAAAATGACGAGAGCCTCACAGATTTTAAAGTCGGAGGAGACGCAAAGTTTACTATTGGAAATAGCCTGAATTTAGATCTTACTGTAAATCCTGATTTCTCTCAGGTCGAAGTAGATCAGCAGGTAACAAACCTCACTAGATTTGAAATTAATTTACCAGAAAGACGCCAGTTTTTTATAGAAAATAGTGATCTCTTTGCAGATTTTGGCGACTCTAGAGATGCAAACCCTTTTTTCTCAAGACGTATTGGTATAGCCAGAGACACTACTGATACTACTATTCAAAATGACATTCTTGCTGGCGTAAGGCTCAGTGGGAAGCTTAGCAATAATTTTAGAGTTGGTTTCTTGAGTGTACAAACAGCTCGCGACGCCACAAATGAAATAGGTAGCAATAACAATACTGTCCTTGCACTCCAGCATAAAATGTTTAGTAGATCAAATGTGAGCTTCCTATTTGTAAATAGACAAAGTACAGGAGATGAGACTTTTATTGATAACAGCGAGAGTTACAATAGGGTTGTAGGGGTAGACTATAATCTCGCTAGTATAGATAATACCTGGAACGGGAAATTCTACGTGCACAAATCATTTACACCAAATATAGATGTAGATGATTACTCCACCGGAGCCTCCTTACAATACAACAGCAATTCTTATCGCGTACGAGCTAGCGGCTTATTTATAGGCGAAAACTTTAATAGCGATTTAGGGTTTATAAGACGCAAGGATATTATAAAGATTGACCCACAGGTAGAGCGTCTTATATTCCCCCAAAAAGGGATTATTAATAGGCATACCATCGGTGTTACACCTATATTTATATGGAGACCTAATCTGGATTATCAAAATACAGATTACACTATAATTACCGAATGGGAAGCACAGCTCACAAACACATCAAGTTTTCGAGCTCGTATGTTTAACGAGTACGTCTTCCTCTTTGACGAGTTTGACCCTACCCGGTCAGATGGTATACCGTTACCAGCAAATACGGATTACACCTACACTAATTTTGAGTTTCAATATAGAAGCGACCAGCGCAAGGTGTTATCTTATTCTGTCCAACCATCGTTTGGCAGTTTTTTTAATGGTGATATTTATGGTGTACGTGGGAATTTAGATATAAGGCTACAACCATACTTAAATATCTCAATGCAAGCTCAATATGATAGAATTGAATTACCTGAGCCATACGCTTCAGCAGGTTTATGGCTGCTGGGGCCACGCGTTGATGTCACGTTTAATAAATCCATTTTTTGGGCTACGTTTGTACAATACAGTTCCCAACAAGATAATTTTTCGGTAAATTCTAGATTACAATGGCGATTTGCTCCGCTCTCAGACCTTTTCTTAGTATACAATGACAACTATTTTACAGATACGGTTTTTGCTCCACGGGTACGTTCCATTAATCTCAAATTAACCTACTGGTTGTATCTCTGATAAATTTTGGTATTTTGCGGTACTAGTTACGCTTTCGCGAAAGCGTAATATTAAACATCCCACGTATGCAGGAAACCAGTTCACTATTTACAAATGATGCCGTAGTTTTTGGGCTTTTAATGGCGGCACTCGCTGCAATATTCTACACCTCTGGGCAGAAAGAGGGTTTTTGGCAAAGATTTTATGGGATAGTTCCAGCGCTTCTATTGTGCTATTTAATCCCTGCAATATTCAATTCACTCGGATGGATAAGTGCAGATACATCGCAGTTATATTATGTGGCTAGCCGATATTTGCTTCCAGCATCGTTAGTATTAATGACTTTGAGTATAAATTTAAAAGCGATTGTAAACTTAGGGCCGAAAGCACTCATCATGTTCTTCACAGGAACCCTCGGTATTATCATAGGTGGACCTCTGGCTATTCTACTAATCTCTTTTGTTTCACCAGAAACGGTAGGTGGTGCTGGTCCTGATGCCATCTGGCGTGGGCTCTCCACACTCGCAGGAAGCTGGATAGGTGGTGGCGCAAACCAAGCAGCGATGCTTGAGATTTACCAGTATAATCCTGAAAAATATGGAGGAATGGTCCTTGTAGATATTGTAGTAGCAAATGTCTGGATGGCAATTCTTCTGCTAGGAATAGGAAAAACCAAACGTATAAATAAATGGCTCAAAGCTGATAATAGAGCGATTACTGAGCTTAAAGAAAAAGTAACTTCATTTGCAGATAGTGTAAAACGGAATCCTACTCTTAATGACTATATGGTAATGCTCGGACTCGCCTTTGGAGCAGTAGGTATTGCTCATTGGGGCGCATCTCACGCCGCAAGTTGGTTTGAAGCTATTCCGAAAGAATCTGCTCTAGCCTCTTTTGGCTCAACTTTTTTCTGGATGATTACCATTGCAACGATAATTGGAATAGGACTTTCATTTACAAAAGCTAAAAACTATGAGGGTGCAGGTGCCAGTAAACTAGGAAGCATCTTCATATATATATTAGTTGCTACCATTGGAATGAAAATGGATCTTACGACAATCCTCGATAATCCGGGCCTAATCGCAATAGGTTTTGTTTGGATGGCCATTCACGCTGGATTGCTAATTCTTGTGGCTAAACTCGTTAAAGCTCCGTTTTTCTTTCTTGCAGTGGGAAGCCAAGCAAACGTAGGAGGAGCAGCATCTGCCCCAGTAGTGGCGGCAGAGTTTCATTCATCACTTGCCAGTGTAGGTGTGTTGCTGGCCGTTTTTGGCTACGTTGTAGGAACCTATGGTGCTATATTGTGTACAATACTGATGGAAATGGCGGCTGCAAACTAGTAAATAACAAAAAATAAAAGCATCTTTGCTTTCCCAAAAACGGATAAATAAAAAATGAAAAACATACTTCTTTTCTCCTTGATTGTAGGACTATTTTCTGGATGTTCTAAGGATGCAAATTTTAAAGTGACCGGAACAGTAAAAGGATTAAAAAAAGGAACAATCTACCTACAGCAGGTAAAAGATACTATCCTTGTTAATCTTGATTCCCTTGTTGTAGATGGAGACCCAGATTTTGAGTTCTATACGGATCTAAAAGAACCTGAAGTACTTTATTTGTACTTAGATAAAGTAGATGCCTCAGGTTATGATGATCGCATATTATTCTTTGCTGAGCCTGGAGAAATGAATATTATTACCTCTCTCAAAAACTTCGAAAGCTTCGCAGCGGTTACAGGATCTCAAAACGAAGTTAAGCTCAAAGAATTTCTTAAAATGAATTCAAAGTTTGATGATAAAAATCTAGATCTTATAAAGGCATCCTTTATTGCCCAAAAAAATGGAGAACAAGATTTAATTTTAGAATATGATGATTCTCTCAACAATCTACTGAAAACAAAATATCGCTATACAGGAAACTTTGCAGCGACAAATAAAGAATTTGAAGTAGCTCCTTACCTCTTACTTACTCAAATTCCTGATGCCTCTATCGCTTATTTAGATACCATCTATAATAAATTTCCTAGAAAAATTAAATCTTCCAAATATGGTCGTGATGTTCAAAAACTAATTGAGACCAGAAGAAAGGAAGAAGTTTCAAATTAAATAAATAATCATATTGAATTATCAATAATTTCTTGAATAACTTGAGGGTTAAGTAATGTGGAGATATCACCTAATTGGTCACCCTCCTTGTTTGCTATTTTTCTCAAAATACGGCGCATTATTTTTCCTGAACGCGTTTTAGGTAGTCCTACCGTAAATTGTATTTTATCTAATTTCGCAATTGGACTTATCCGCTCAGATATGAGTGCGTTTATTTCAGTCCGCAACGTATCTAAATTATGATTTTCCTTAAGATCTTTCAGGATAACATAACCGTATAAAGCATTGCCTTTTATGTCGTGTGGAAACCCTACCACAGCAGACTCTGCAATATGCGGATGCTCATTTATAGCATCTTCTATGGGAGCAGTACCCAGATTATGACCTGATACAATAATAACATCGTCCACTCTTCCCGTAATTCTATAGTAACCTACTTCATTTCTTCTCGCACCATCACCGGTGAAATACATTTTTTTGAATGAAGAAAAGTAAGTCTCTTGATATCTTTTATGGTCACCCCATATGGTACGCGCCATTGAAGGCCATGGATATTTTATACATAGCCTACCCTCTACTTGATTTCCTTTAATTTCGTTTCCAACATCATCCATTAACGCAAGTTGTATACCGGGAAGCGGTAATGTTGCATAGGTAGGAATCGTAGGAGTAGCATATGGAATTGGGGAGATGAGTATTCCTCCTGTCTCTGTTTGAAACCACGTATCAACTACAGGACAATTCTTTTTACCTATATTGTTATTATACCAATGCCAAGCTTCCTCATTTATGGGCTCCCCCACGGTTCCTATCACCTTTAAAGTAGACAAATCTTTGTCTTTTACAAATGCCAATGATTCCTTCGCCAAAGCCCGTATAGCCGTAGGTGCAGTATAAAATTGATTCACCTTATGCTTTGCAATAATATCCCAGAACCGACCAAAGTCAGGAAAACTAAGTATCCCTTCATAGAGAAGAGAGGTTGCGCCATTAAGCAAAGGTCCATAAATTATATAGCTATGCCCAGTTATCCACCCTACATCTGCAGAACACCAAAACGTATCTTCCTCCTGATATTGAAACACGTTATTAAAGGAATAACCGGCATACACCATATAGCCAGCACAGGTATGCAACATTCCTTTGGGAGAACCAGTACTTCCAGAAGTATAAAGAATAAATAGTGGATCTTCCGCCTGTACCACAACTGCAGGAAATTGGGCTGATGCTTTCTCGAGTAAAGGAGCAAGCCAAAAGTCACGATTAGGCTCCATTACTATTTCTGTCTTAGTACGCTCCACTACCAACACGTGTTTTACAGACGTACATTCTTTTAACGCCTCGTCAACAATAGGTTTAAGAGGAATTATTTTACTCCCTCTAAAGCTACCATCACTTGTTACGACCATTTTACAACTTGAATCAACGATCCTGCTGGATAAGGCAACAGCCGAAAATCCAGCAAAGACAACTGAATGAACCGCACCTACTCTAGCGCATGCCAAAACAGTCACCACAAGCTCTGGAATCATTGGTAAATACACACAGACCCGATCTCCTTTCTCAATACCCATATCGTATAGCACATTAGCCATCTTACAAACTCTATGATACAAATCACTATAAGTAATGTGTTCATTAGGTTGACTAGGATCATTAGGTTCAAATAAAAGTGCAGTTTTATCACCACGAGTTAGTAAATGCCTATCTATACAATTCTCAGTTATATTTAATTCCGCACCGTCGAACCATTTAAAATGAGCATTATCAAAGTCAAAATTAATGACATTATCCCATTGCTTTCTCCACATAAAATGCTCCTTTGCAATAGTATTCCAGAAAATCTCTGGTTTTTGTATTGATTGCTGGTATACTTGAAAATATTCCTCTTGACTTTTGATCTGATAACTACTCATATTTCAATCCTTTTAACAGTCTAAGATAAAAGAATTACAAACACGTGCATAGGGAGTAATAAGAAATAAACAATTATGGTTTGTCAAGCAGTAATTTTGCTATGCGCTCATAGGATTTGGTTACTTGCACTAAGCTCTGGCAATCTGTACGATGACATCCATTGTATCATTGTAGGGGAATAGCAACACTATAAAGGTCTCACCTTATGGTACCCGCTCTATCAGACATGTGTGTTGATGAGCAACGATCCGGGATCGCTCTTATATTTATGTGGATTCCTTTGCTCCAGAGAACAGCTGCCCTTAACAATGACTCCCCTTTGAACGGGCGGTATTTTGGTATCGGTCCAGAGAGCGTGTGGAGGGCAGTCTTGGCCTTATTTTTGGACATAAAAAAAGGTCCAACCGATTTCTCGATTGGACCTTAAACACTGAACAATTTTCAGTGTAAAAAG
>NZ_REFV01000043.1 GCF_003688895.1 Dokdonia sinensis | reverse complement strand
CGTTGATATTTAATCGTTTTTAGCAATTGGAGTGATGCCTATTGTAGTTTTATGGTAGTTAGCTTGTGTGAAGGATTACCAAGCTCAAGTCTTTGCGATTGCATCGTGGAAAGTTCACTTTCCAAACGTAGTAACGCATCAAAGACTTGATTAAGATAGTGGTTTTTTGTGACAAAGTCAAGCCATCTATTTGATATCCATAAAGCTACAATAGGCACTAAAAAGAAGACTTCCCTTATACTGGTATAAAAGAAATAGTCTTTTTAGTAATCACTTGTTTATTTATTCCTCACTTAACTGGGCAAAAAACGACTAAGTCCTGGCCTCTATTTTTTAAATTTTTAGAACGACAGGACAAAACATAACGCCGTATATCATTCATTCAAGGTATTGTTGATTTTAGAGTACCGTATGTGAGAGAAATCAACACCAGTTGTATCTCAATTTAGTTTTTATACTTAAATTTAAAAAACACATTGTGATACAACTTCAAATAAAACGTCTTAGGTCGTTTTACAAAACCTTGAACGAATCATATACATAAACCGTTG
>NZ_REFV01000042.1 GCF_003688895.1 Dokdonia sinensis | reverse complement strand
GGTAACCGTTGCACAACCCATTAAATCGACAATAATTGACTTTAAAAGCGCCTTTCTGAGAGGTGCTTTTTTAAGTTATGAAGTATGCAAGTCTTAAATTAATATCGCTTAAAAAGACTCGTTTGAGGTTTGCCAATGCGTTTTTCAGGATTTGAATAAAAGCAAGTGCTCCCGCTCCACTTTTTACTCGTTTTTGGGTGAATTTTAGATATTTTTTGAGGTTGTAAGCCATCGCGGCCGTATGCATCACTTTGTTTGCCTGATGGATCCCGATGGTGTTCACCTTGCGCATCCCCATAAATTGGGTGAGCGTCCCAAAAACCGGCTCGACCGTACTCTGGCGCTTGCTTTTCAGGGCCCGGCCCTTAGCCGATCGTAATCGCTGGGCGTTGCGCTCGTACTCCTCACGATAATAGGTGACACTGAACTTTTTCTCTTTGGCAGTTTTTCCGAGACAGCTTTCGCGAAAGCGGCATCCCCTACAGATCCTGCTCGATATACGGTATTCCTTCTTCTTGGTTCCCGTGCGATAGTCGTTGAACACTTTTTTGAACGGGAT
>NZ_REFV01000041.1 GCF_003688895.1 Dokdonia sinensis | reverse complement strand
TTGTGCCTGTTGCACAACTCCCTAAAAATAGGTAATTTCATGGTATGCAAGGCAAGAAGGTATATCAAGAAAAACTTTTTAATAGTTTCCAGTTAAGTGATCGTGTTCCAGAGTTTAATTTTTATCGCAGGTTGCGCTCTGTACTTCATCTGGACTTTCTTTATGATAAGACACGTGCGTACTATGGTCATAGCGGTCAGCAGAGTATTGATCCTGTGGTGTTCTTTAAACTCTGTTTGGTAGGTTACTTGGAGAATATCATCAGTGACCGCAAGCTTATCGAGCACGCTAGTATGCGGTTAGATATCTTATACTTTTTAGGTTATGACATTGATGAGTCACTTCCTTGGCATTCTACCATTAGCCGTACACGGCAACTGTTTCCAGAATCTGTTTTTGAAGAAGTATTTACGCACGTTTTTACGATGTGTGTAGACCAGGGAATGGTAAAGGGTAGTACACAGGCTATTGACGGTGCTCCTGTCAAGGCAAATGCATCTATGGACAGTCTTGAGCTCAAGGTACCCGAGAGCGATCTGGACGCCCATCTGGCAGAGATACGTCACATCAGCCATCGTGATAAAGAAGTTTTTAGAAAGGCCAAAGTAGATAAGGCAAGCCTTGACACACAAACGATCACCGCTAGTGATGCCGAACTCAAGAGCATCGCCAGTCGTCAGAAGAACTGGAGTAGAAATCAAGACCAGCGTCCCGGCGCCAAAAATAAGGGAAGTCGCTACACCAGTAACAAGACCCATTATTCTCCCACAGATCCCGATGCGAGGATAAGCGTTAAGCCCGGCAAGGCACGCAAACTCAACTATAGCAGCCAGCTCAGTGTAGATACTGCCCACCACGTGATCACAGACATAAAAGCCTACCACGCAGATGGTAAGGATAGCCAGTACCTTCCAGATATTGTAAACCGCTTGCAGCGTCGATTATGGAGGCAAGGATTTAAACTGGAAAACGTGCTTGCAGACACAGGTTATTCTAGTGGTGAGAACTATGCTTTTCTAGAGTCTAAGGGTATCGCTGGGTATATACCGCCTCACGGCACCTACAAAGGTGGTCCAGATGGCTTTACGTATGTCAAGGAGCAAGACCATTACATCTGCCCTGCAGCAGAGGTGATCC
>NZ_REFV01000040.1 GCF_003688895.1 Dokdonia sinensis | reverse complement strand
TGTAGGCTTCCCCTAATTAGGACACCTTAAAATTCGACAAATAATTATTATTTAGGTCAGATTTGATGAAGAATTTAAATTCTTCATCAAATCTGGGCATGTATTCTTTAGGAGATATATTACCTAATGACTTGTGCGGATGATTAAAGTTGTAATCTTCTCTCCAGTTATCACTGATTTTCTGAAGTTGATAGATGTCATTAAAATAATAAGCATCTAATATGTCTTCTCTAAAGAAGCGATTAAAGCGTTCTATATATCCATTTTGCATAGGCTTACCAGGTTGAGTATATTTAATTTCTATAAAGTTCTTTTTACACCAGTTCATAAATGTTTTTGAGATAAACTCAGGTCCGTTATCACATCTTACATATTTAGGTGTTCCTATTTCTTCTTTTAACTGTTCCAGCGTCTCTACAACAGCTCTTGCTGGATAAGAGAGTCCAGCGTTAATAGCTATTGCTTCTCTATTGCAGTCATCAATTACATTGAAAACACGCACTTTCCTACCATCGGTAAGGGCATCACTCATAAAATCCATACTCCAACACTCATTGAGTGCTGCAGGTACTTCTAATGGTTGTTTTATACGTTTAACCAAACGTTTTTTGTGTTTACGTCTCAAACTGAGTTTCATCTCACGATAGACACGTAAAACACGTTTTCTATTCCATTGTAGACCTTCACGACGGATCTTGTAATAATATTCATCAAAACCACGAGTGGGATAAGCTTCTGCCAGTTGAGTAAGCTTATCGATGACTTCACTATCGTCCTTTTTACTCTGGTAGTACCACATTGATCTTGTAAGGCCTACAACTTCACAGGCACGTATAATCGGTACTAAATACTCTTTAATAAGGTACTTTACTCGAACTCTCTTGTCGGAAGGTCTTAGAACTTTTTTGACAGTATATCCTTTAGCATCTTATTATCAAGACTAACATCTGCATACATCTGTTTGAGCCGAAGATTCTCTGCTTCTAAATCTTTAAGACGTTTGAGCTCTTGTTTTTCCATACCACCGTATTTCTTACGCCAGTAATAAAACGTGCTCTTATCAATACCTAATGCTCTGGATAAATCCCCTACAGACCTTCCTTGTTCATTTTCTTTGAGAGCTTTGATAATCTGACTCTCACTAAATTTGCTGCTTTTCATAATGACAGTTTGAATTTAAAGTTAGTAAATTCGAATTAGTAACTGTCCTATTTATGGGGAAGTCTACA
>NZ_REFV01000004.1 GCF_003688895.1 Dokdonia sinensis | reverse complement strand
GCTATCTAAAAGCAGACTGATAACTACTAACTGATAACAAATAGCACTTGTAAAACATTTACGATTGAATAATAGAAATAGCCCTTAATAAAAAAAGACTGTCCGAATAGTTTTCAGACAGCCTCTTTTTAGATATTAGATATTCAATTATAGTTTATTTCCGTAAATATCAATGTATAGGTCTTTATAAATCTCCCGTATCACCTTTCTTTTTAATTTCATTGTCGGGGTAAGGTGTCCAGACTCTACACTCCAGGCATCTTTCGTTAGACGGAATACTTTTACCTTTTCCCATTTAGCAAAGCTTTCGTTAGCCTCGTCTATTTCTTTTTGATAGCGTTTTAGGACACGTTCGTTTACAATCAGTTCTTCGTGATTAGCATAGGTAATATCCTTTTTCTTAGCCCAATTTTCGAGGTATTCAAAATTAGGTTGCACAAGTGCGGCAGGCATTTTTTCTCCATCACCTATAACCATTATCTGTTCTATAAATGTAGATTGTTTAAGCCTGTTTTCTAATAACTGTGGAGCTACATATTTTCCTCCAGATGTTTTGAACATTTCCTTCTTACGATCTGTAATTTTAAGGAAGCCATCTTCGTCTATGTTACCTATGTCACCGGTATGGAAATATCCGTTTTTTATAACTTCATCAGTCTTTTCTTGGTCCTTGTAATAGCCCATCATTACATTGGGACCTTTTACGAGAATCTCACCATCTTCTGCAATCTTAACCTCTACACCAGGAAGCAATTTTCCTACTGTACCTACTCTAAAGCCACCATCACGCATATCATTTACGGAACATACTGGAGAAGTTTCTGTAAGACCGTAGCCTTCCATAATTCCCATTTCTGCTGCGTTAAAAATTCTAGCAAGTCTGGGCTGTAAGGCTGCACTTCCTGAGGCGATAAGTTGTAGGTTTCCACCTAGCCCTTCTTTCCACTTTGAGAAGATTAACTTTCGCGCAAGCGCTAGTTTCTTTTCGTACCACCAGCCGTTTTGACCATAAGGTTGGTATTCTAGGCCTAAATCTACTGCCCAGAAGAATAGTTTTTTCTTGACACCAGTAAGATCTGCTCCTTTTGCAATAATCTTATCGTATACTTTCTCAAGCAAACGTGGTACAGCAGTCATTACTATAGGCTTTACTTCTTTAAGGTTATCACTTATTGTCTCGAGCGATTCTGCAAAATATATAGAAACGCACCTATATTGGTACAAATACATTAACATACGCTCATATATGTGGCATACTGGTAAAAAGCTAAGGGCCCGCACATTATCTGGAGGTATAGGAAGTCTTTCTGAACTTGCGAGCGCGTTACTCACGATATTTTTGTGAGAGAGCATCACTCCTTTAGGTCTTCCTGTAGTTCCAGACGTATAAATAAGCGTTGCAAGATCCTCGGTTTTAACAGCAGCCATATGTTGCTCTACTTCCTCTTGATTGCTTTTATCTGCTCCAAGTTCTAAAACTTCAGACCAGTTTTTACAATTGTCTAAAGTGTCAAAGGAATAGACCTCAACTAATGATGGAACTTGGTCTTTTATCGCCATTACTTTATCTCTGACCTCCGTACAGGAAACAAAGCAATACTTAGACTCAGAGTGATTGAGTACATAAGCATAGTCCTCTTGAGAAATTGTAGGGTAAATAGGAACATTCTGAGCTCCAAGTTGTAAAATCCCTATATCACAGATATTCCATTCTGTACGGTTGTTCATAGAGATTATGGCAATCTTATCGTTTGCCTTAACGCCTAATCGTAGTAACCCACGACTCAGGGCATTTGCTTTATCTATATATTCTTGAGTTGAGGTACTGATCCACTTTCCATCTTTCTTAATATTAAGGGCGTCAGGCAGGTTCTTCTTTTCAAGTTGATAATAAGGGAAGTCAAAGAGTCTCGTAATTTCCATATGTTGCTATATTGAGTATGCAAAATAATAAAAAAAGGCGTCTTTTGTTGCCGAATTCATAAAATGAGTTCCAAATAAATTACGAATTTCTTAGTACGTTGATTATCAATAAAAAAGCCTCTCATAATTGAAAGGCTTTTTCGTAATTTCAATTTTGTTCTAAATTTATTTTTTTATGACTTTAACGGTTGTCACTCTTCCTTGGGACTTGAGCTGTACAAAATACATTCCGCTGGCGTAAATGCTGTAATCTATGGTTTGGTTACCGCTCAAGTTTGATATTGTTTTAATGCGTTGTCCCTGCAAATTGTACATTGTCATTGTATAGTCATTTAATGATGTTACAATATTAAATGCATTGGAAACAGGATTAGGGTATGTTGAGAACGCTTTCGCGAAAGCGGTATCATCAACACTCAATTCTTCATCCTTAAGAACCGTAAACTCTAAATCGTCAAAATAGAATCCGTCTGCTGTATTTCCGCCATCCGTCACTAGCTGAAAACGTGCTAGGATGGTATTATCTAGGTAAGCGCTAAGATCAATTTGCTCTCGAATCCAGTCATTCTGAACACCATCGTATAAAGGTTGTCCTTCGTCTTGAGCAGTTGCACCCGTCGAGGTAAATTCCCCACATTGTGCTTCCCAGTTATTTCCACCGTCTGTAGAAATCTGAAATTGGACGTAATCAAAGTTTGCCTCAATATCCCATCGTGCTTGAAAACTTACCGAGGCGCTGATTGCGTCCGTTAACTCGATAGGCTCCTTAAGCTCAATAGTATTATTTTCATTGTTTCTGTAATTCCTATTAGGTGAATCTGTAATAGAACTTGAAGGAGAGACGAAAAATGAGCTTGTAGTGCCCCAAGAATCTGTGTCAAAATTTACCGACACGCTATCACCTTCATCTGTAAATACTTGATTTGCTGATCCGTATATTTTTTCTACTCGCAGCGCGGTGTCATATAAACCGTTATTTATTATGAGTTCATATACAACGGGATCACCATAAGTAGTAGCAGGGTCAATCTCATAGGTGATAATTCCAGTTTCTATTGCGAGAAGCTCAAGATTATTAAAATTTACGGGAGTCCCAGAATTTGTAATATTTTCCGTGATAGGGTTGAGAGAGACCGTAAAATTACCATCACCACTAACGCTGAAGTTTTTAATTTCAAAACTTGCAATCGCGCTCGTTTCATCACCAGTAAACAAAGCTGCTGTCTCGTGTAAACGACCGTAGTTGTTTGCCATTCGAGCAGCCGTTATATTTTGATACATCATTTCCTTACAAACGGGATCAATATTACCTGCTGGTGGCCAGAAGGAAGTTCCTATTTCTGGAGTAAATGCAAATATGGGATTGTGAGTGCCCACAGTACCATACATAAAATCATCACTATCTCCGGAGAAACAACAATCTCTTAATTCAAAATAATCATTTCTTGAGGTGAGTTCTGCTGCCATATCTACAAAAATGGCCTCGTCTGGTGTTGCCTGACCATTGTATGCAAATGGATAATATAACAATTCGCCAGAGGTATGACTGTTAAGTGCAATCACAAAGTTATGTTGCTCCAGCAACCATTTTATAGCTTGATTTTCTACTTCTGAAATTGGGCTTGGGCCTCTGTAAATATCTGATGATGGGTTGCCAGAAGAGCCACTTCCGCCCCAAACACCGTTATCGGAATCTCCGTTTATAAAGTAATCGTAATTTCTATTATTATCTACTCCATTTCCATTTTTACGATTTTTACGCCAGAATCCTCCTCCATTAGGATTAGTAAACTCATTATGTAAATAGCCATCAGGATTAACTATTGGTACAAAGTATAGTTCCGTATTATCTACAATACTTTTTATCTCTTCGTCGGTATCATAGTTTTCTAACAAATACCACATATAGTATATGTTTTGCATCAATGACATGGGTTCTCTAGCGTGATGAATTGAAGTGTATAGAATCTCTGGTTCATTCTCATCGGTGTCTGCATTATCACTTATACGCACCCATTTTATACCATTACCACCTATGGATGGTGTCACAGCATCATTGGGTTGCCCTTCGGTTACAAAATCATTTATGTCAGACGGTTCAGAAATAAGTTCTGGATACAATGCTCTCATGTCATCGAGCTCATCCAGAACTTCCTGATATGTAAGGTATCCCCCCATAGAACCTTGATTAAAGTTTGCTGGAGTCGGGTAGTCATTACCTAAGTCTCCATCACAACTTGAACGTTTGTAAGTGCTTTTGTTTGTTCGATTTTGCTCTAAAAATAACGCTCTAGCATCTGCAACCAAAACATCCACCTGGAAGCCATTGCTACGAATTAGTTCTAAATCATTTTTTGAAAATTCTGCTATGAGGTAGTGGTCTTTCTTTCTAATCCCATGATCAGTAGCAATACCTAAGGCATCAAGGCGACTTAAATCTATATCTTCATTAAACGAAATTTTTGCACGTTGATAAGTTTCTCTTTCCATTTGAGCAACGCTAACCGTTGTAAATGCAAGGATTATTAAAAATAAAAAGTGTTTCATGAAGTCTAAGATTTGTGGGGAATAAGAATTTTGGTAACAAATTGTAACTATATAACATTTTAAGTAGTGATTTTCCTACTTGAAATGGGTAGTAAATGTACAACTAATCACAAAGATAATATTCTGTCGATCTAACGATAATGCTCATTAATGCTATGTTTCAAAAAAAATAGATTTATCTAGTCTGCTTTTGTAAAAAGAGTTATTGCCGAGACTAAGCTCAAGATAACTATGTGTTTTTAGAGTATTTAACATCAATTTTTATTTTCCCTAACGCTCAGGAGGGCATAAAATCCAGAACTTTATAAAAATTTGAGTTATGTCAAAAACAAATGAAGAAATTTACGACGAATTCTACGACCTAGTTAATATGACGCCAAGTGCGCTCGAAGATTGGTTAGAAACAGATAAGTCAAAAAATGTAGGTCAGGATAGTGGTGATGGAGAAGCTATAGGTCATAAAAGCGGAAAAAAAATCATCAAGATTAAACGCAAGAAAAAAGATGATTTAACAGATACCAATTATGAGCATATGAATAAGGTTGTAGGGTATATAAAACGTCACAAGGCTCAAAAACCAGATGGAGATATCAAAGAATCAGACTGGAGGTACAGTCTTAAAAATTGGGGACACGACCCGATGAAATAGAAAATCTTACTCTTTTTTAGAAAGATTTTCCATATCGCCCAGATGCACCTCAAGCGCCTCTACCGAAATCTGGATTTCACGAATCAGTAATCCGAGTGAAATAATAAGACAGATTAGCCCCGCTCCAAAAGCCCAAACAGCAATACCTTGTTGCCCTACATAAATTAAGAACATTGTTAGGACGCAAAGCAACAAACTCACAATTCCAAATATTTGCATAGATCTTGTAAGATATAAACGCTTTCTAAGGTTTTGGATTTGATATTCTAGTATATCATTTTGTTCCACTTTGAACTTTTCGCTCAGGCTACGAATCAATGCAGCATAAGCAAGAAATCTATTGGTGTAAGCCAGCATTATCAAAGAAATTGCCGAGAAGAGTAGGGCTGGGGTTGTTAGTGTGAGTGCTTCCATAAATTTTTAAATATTTGAGCTATTAAAAAAACCGATATTCATATTGCGAATACCGGTTTTTGTATTGTTTTCTAATTACTCAATTAGCTGTTTTTTTCTACCCAAATCCGTGCATTTACAAACGCCTCTACCCACGGACTTACTTCATCAGAGGCTCCTGCTGGATAATGAGCCCAATTCCAGGGAAAAATAGAGCGCTCTATGTGTGGCATCGTTGCAAGGTGTCTACCCGTTGGGTCACAAATCATTGCGGTATTGTAATCTGAGCCGTTGGGATTTGCTGGATATCCATCATATCCATATGTGGCAACAATGTCATAATCTTCTTGCGCCATCGGTAGGTTAAAACGACCTTCACCATGTGAGATCCAAACGCCCAGCGTTGTTCCTTCCAGAGATGACAGCATGATACTATTGTTCTTTTGTATTGATACAGAGGTAAAGTTACTCTCGTGTTTTTGGCTCCTGTTATGTTTTAATTTTGCTAGATTTTTATGTTCCGGATTTATGAGATCCAGCTCTAAAAACAACTGGGCACCATTACAAATTCCAACAGAAAGTGTATCCTCACGGGCAAAGAAATTCTTTATCGCCTTATTTGCCTTATCATTATACTTTATGGCTCCTGCCCAGCCCTTTGCAGAGCCTAAAACATCACTATTAGAAAAGCCTCCTACAGCGCCCAAAAATTGAATGTCTTCTAAATTCTCACGCCCTTCTATAAGATCCGTCATATGAACATCCTTCACGTCAAAACCAGCTATGTACATCGCATTTGCCATTTCGCGCTCAGAGTTACTTCCCTTCTCGCGGAGTATGGCTGCTTTTGGTCTAGGTTTTGCCGGGTCTACCGTAGGTCGTTTTCCTGTAAAATTAGCTGGAAAATTATAATGTAAAGGTTGCTCCTTATAATTGTCAAATCGGTCTTTTGCAAGGCTATTTGCAGTTTGCCTATCATCTAATAAATATGAGGTCTTAAACCAAGTATCGCGCAGTGAGGCGATATTTAATCCTATTTCAACGCCATTACTTTCTATCACGAGTTCTGCCGTTTCAGTTACTGTTCCAATTTTGGTGAATGCAACACTATTATCAGTAAATACTTTCTCGACTGAAGCATCTGCCTGGAAAACAACTCCTGCATTTTCGGCAAATAGTAATTTTATGATATCTTTTTCTCCAAGTGCGGTAAAATCTAGTTTTGCTCCCAAATCAACATCTGCAAAGCAAAGTTCTAGGAGTGTTGTGATTAATCCACCACTCGCAACGTCGTGTCCCGCTTGTATTTTATTATCCTTAATAAGGTTTTGTAAGGTGTTAAACGCTTTCGCGAAAGCGACATCATCCACCACCGTAGGCGCTTCATTTCCTATCGTTTTACATACTTGTGCAAAACTAGAACCTCCTAGTTTGTGTGTATCACCAGACATATTAATGTAGTAAATGGCTCCGCCGTCTTTTTGTAAAACAGGTTCTACGACCTTATTAATATCATTACAACTTCCAGCCGCCGAAATAACTACCGTTCCAGGTGCGATAATGTCGCCATCTGGATATTTTTGTTTCATGGAGAGGCTATCTTTCCCCGTAGGAACGTTAATGCCTAGGTTGATTGCCATTTGAGAAATTGCCTCAACCGCTTTATACAAACGAGCATCTTCTCCTTCATTTTTACAAGGCCACATCCAGTTTGCCGAAAGACTAACCGATTTTAAATTATCCTTGAGCGGTGCCCAAACGATATTTGTAAGTGCCTCTGCAATACTGTTCTTACTTCCCGCCACAGGGTCAATAAGACCGCTCACAGGCGAATGGCCTATAGACGTTGCAATACCTTCGGCACTTTTAAAATCGAGTGCCATTACACCTACATTATTAAGAGGTAATTGCAGTGGTCCGGCACATTGTTGCTTTGCCACGCGACCACCTACACAACGGTCTACTTTATTCGTAAGCCAGTCTTTACAGGCCACCGCTTCAAGTTGTAACACTTGTTCTAGGTAATCGTGAAAGTTTTCTAATTGATAATCAGGATTTTTATAGGTTCTAACTACGGTCTTGTCTGTCATCACCGTTTTAGGCGAACTGCCAAACATATCCTCTAGGGCAAGATTCATAGGACTTCTGCCAGTGGATTTGCTCTTAAATGTAAATCGATGATCGTTAGTAACGTCCCCTACGGTATACATAGGAGAGCGTTCACGGTCTGCAATGCGTTTTAGGGTGTCAATATCCTGTTTGCCTATCACAAGCCCCATACGTTCTTGGGACTCGTTTCCTATAATTTCTTTGGCAGAAAGGGTTGGGTCGCCCACAGGTAATTTATCTAAGTCTATAAGTCCGCCAGTGTCTTCTACAAGTTCAGAAAGGCAGTTGAGGTGACCTCCAGCGCCGTGATCGTGTATAGAAACGATAGAATTTATATCACTTTCTACCATCCCGCGTATGGCATTTGCCGCACGTTTTTGCATTTCTGGGTTGGAACGTTGTACAGCATTTAACTCTATTCCAGAATCAAAAGCGCCAGTATCTGCACTGGAAACAGCGGCACCTCCCATCCCGATGCGGTAATTTTCTCCACCGAGGATGACAATTTTATTTCCTTCTTGTGGTACATCTTTTATCGCTTGATCACGTTTCCCGTATCCAATACCTCCAGCTTGCATAATCACTTTGTCGTACCCTAATCTTCGGCCATCTTCTTGGTGTTCAAAGGTGAGGACAGAGCCTGCAATTAAAGGTTGTCCAAACTTGTTTCCAAAATCTGAAGCGCCATTTGAAGCTTTTATAAGTAAGTCAATCGGGTTTTGGTACAGCCACTTGCGCTCCTCCATATTCTTTTCCCAAGGGCGATCTCCTTCTAGTCTTGAGAAGGGTGTCATGTAAACTGCCGTTCCTGCAAGAGGTAAAGAACCTTTCCCTCCGGCTAGACGGTCACGTATTTCTCCTCCAGATCCTGTCGCAGCACCATTAAAGGGCTCTACTGTTGTCGGGAAATTATGAGTTTCGGCTTTGAGGGAGATAACACTATCAAAATCTTTTTCTGTGTAAAAATCTGGTTTATCGGCCGTATTTGGAGCAAATTGAGTTACTCTTGGACCTTCTACAAAAGCAACATTATCTTTATAGGCAGAGACAATTGTATTAGGATGAACCTTTGAAGTTTCTTTAATGAGCTTAAATAGAGAAGAAGGCATTTCCTCACCGTCTATAACAAATGTTCCATTAAAAATTTTATGACGACAGTGCTCTGAGTTCACCTGGCTAAAGCCGAAAACTTCAGAATCTGTAAGTGGTCGTCCTATTTTTGTTGCTACACCTTCAAGGTATTCTACTTCCTCATCACTAAGCGATAACCCCTCTTGCTCGTTGTATGCCGCAATATCTGAAATAGGAAGAATAGGATCGGGAGTCACATCTATTTTAAATATATCTTGATTTAATGTCCTATATTCTTGAGAAATCATAGGGTCGTACGATGGCTTGCTTTCGGTGACGACTGTCGGTGTGCCCTCTATGGACGGAAAAGGTTGCGTGTTTGTTTGTAGTGCTGCTGAGTCCGCTTTCGCGAAAGCGGAAAACTCTTCAATCCTCACAATACCCGAAATGCCCATATTTTGAGTAATCTCCACTGCATTTGTACTCCACGGAGTGATCATCGCAGCACGAGGGCCAATAAAAAAAGCGTCAATATGAGACGCTTCTATTTTTTGAGAGTTGCCGAAAAGCCATACAAGCTTTGCGGTATCTTCTTGATTAAATTCTTGAGTTGCTTGCACCGCATAAACAGTGCTGTTAGGGTTGCCAAAGAAGTGGATCATTCGTTGTGTTTTGTAGCGTGTGACAAAGCACAAATTTAAACGTTTTATACGAAAAAAGCACGCTGTATGAAGCGCGCTTTTTGATATTGTCAACAGGTTTTCAGACCTATCTTACTATTAATTTCTGTACTGTCTTCTCAACCTGCACGAGGTACATTCCCTTTGCAAGATTGCGCACTGGGATAGAGTTATTTAATTGTGCTTTTGCAAAAGTGGACTCATACACTTTCTTTCCAGTGATATCAAAAACAGTGATGTTCTTAAATGGTGTTGCGCTTGATATCGTTGTTAGATGTCTAGCCGGATTAGGATAAAGACTAAAAGAGATGGCATTCTCATCTGTCACACTAAAGGTTCCCCAAAGGTCCTCAGCCTGAACACCTCCCCAAATCCTTGTAGCAAGCGCAGGGTTATCTATAAAAGGATTGCGACTTCCGTACTCAGTCTCCAGCTGTGGATTGCGCTGCATTTCTACCTCAGAAACTGGATCTTCTGCATTCCATTCTAAGAATAGTTGGAGCATTTCCGTACTTCCTTGTGTGGCACCTACACCTACAAATTCGGGTAAGCACCGCTCTCCATAGCGTAAATACATAAACATCACGATTCTAGCTGCATCTCCTTTCCAGGCGTCGCCAGGATACCAGTTACCACTGCCGACATCTCCAGAATTTCCTGATCCGTCTGCAAATTTCTTAGAACCTCTATTCCCGTTGCGTTGTACGTCACTAGGTCGCAGGTTGTGCGGGTCTGCCACAATTCCATTAGAACCATTACTCGCACTACCCATAGGAGGATCAGAAAGACTTCTCGGGAAGGTGTGTTCACGGTTATACTCGCAAGCATTTCCACCAAAGTTATCATTGTCTCTTGTGAGGTCTGTCGTACAGTCACCATCATTATCATTAAAACCATAGATGAGCAATACCTCAGAGCTGTCGTCTGGATTTGCATCTGTAATTTTAAGAGTATCCCTAAAGTCGCCGTATGTATAGTTTGCGTTGAGACCAGAGGAAACTTTATCTTGAAGTTCGTTGTAAAGTGACTGACCTTCTAAAGTAATATCGACATCATCATAGTAAGATTGCTGTGCAATACTGGTGAGCCCGATGAGTAAAAGTAATAGGGTAATTTTCGTTTTCATAAGCTACTTTCCTTTTTCAAGGATTTTTATTTTTTCTCTTCTTTTTTCTTTTCAAGTAACGCCATATAAAATCCATCATAGCCAGATTTTGCAGGGCTTACTTTTTCGTCTTTTACTAGTGTAAAATCTGCACCTTCTGGAGTTGCTAAGAAATTTCTTACTTGCTCTTGGTTTTCCCGAGGAAGTATCGAGCAAGTAGCGTATACCATTTTTCCGCCAGGTTTTAAAATCTTGCTGTATGACTCCAATAATTGTGCCTGACGTCGCATTACTTTTTCTAGAAAAGATTCTTCTAGCTTCCACTTTATATCTGGACTACGCTTTATAGTCCCAAGACCAGAGCAAGGAGCATCTATAAGGACACGGTCTGCGGTGCCATAAAGTTTCTTGAAAACCTTTGTACTGTCTATAACACGAGGCTCGATGTTATGTGCTCTGGCGCGTTTTGCACGACGTTTTAGTTCTTTTAGTTTACCCTCGTAAATATCCAAGGCGATAATCTGCCCTTTATTTTCCATCAAGGCAGCAAGATGCAATGTTTTTCCTCCAGCACCTGCGCAGGTGTCTACCACGCGCATTCCTGGCTTTACATCTAGAAAATGTGCTACTTTTTGAGAAGAGGCATCTTGCACTTCAAAGTGGCCTTCTTTAAAAATAGGAGTGGTAAAAACATTCTTACGTTCTACCAGTTGTACGGCATCTGGATGCCCATCTACTAGAGTCGTGTCTATTTCTAAATCTGCAAGATTATTTCTTAAATCTTTCGGAGTGGTGCGCAATGCATTTGCTCTCAGAACAACAGGAGCTTGCTGGTTAAGTGCTGCAAGTTCTTTATCCCATTGCTTTCCTAGTGCCTTCTCACCTAATTCATCTAACCAATCTGGTATGCTTTCGCGAAATTTTCTAATCTTAGAAAGCTCGTCAAATTTTCCTTTGATTCGTCTGGTCGGGATAGGCTCAAACTGTTTCCAATCTGCTGGTATTTCAATACCGCGTAGGGTTGCCCAAACAGCAAATATTCTAAAGAGATCTTGACGGCTGTACGGAGCTTTAACATCTGCAATTTCTGCATAAAGGCGTTTCCATCGTACAATGTCATAAACGGTTTCTGCGATAAAACCGCGATCACGTGCACCCCAGCGTTTATCCCTCTTAAGCGTTCCTTTTAAAACTTTATCGGCCTGCTTTTCTTCGTTAAATATTTCATTCAACGCATCTACTGAAGCAAAGACCAAATTCCTATACAATCTCATAATCTCAAATATGGCGCAAAGGTATTGCTTCTAAAGGGAATAGTGCTATTTTTAAGCAAAATTTAAAGATGAGATATCTCTACTATTTGGTAGTTTTTGGAACTTTTTTAGGCGGTTGCAAAAACGTACAAACTAATGTTAATAATAACGTATTGGTTGAACGTGCTCACAATTTTACTAAAGTGGACATCGAAGTATTGCGAAAAGATTCCTCAAGCATAAGGGCAGTAGATGTTTCTTATAACGGGGTGATGTACGCAGGAAGTAATGGGCATTACGGCTATTTTCCAATAGAGAGCCACCTCAAAACTAAAAAGGGAGATGTACTTCCTTCAATTTTTAACGAGGATCGAACTGGAGTTGTAAATTATGAAGGAAAGCTATTAGCATTTAGATCTATTGCGAGCACCAAAGAATATTTTTTTATCCTAAGTATCGAAAGTCCAGCTTTATTATACCGAATTACAAAGAAGTCTGGGGAAATTGAACTTATTTATAAAGAAGACCACGAGAAGGCCTTTTACGACGCAATGACCTTTTGGAATGACGACGAAGGGATTGCAATGGGCGACCCAACAGAGAACTGCCTATCAGTTATAATCACTAGAGATGGAGGAAAGTCGTGGTTCAAAGTCCCTTGTTCAGATTTACCTGAAATTGTTGAAGGAGAAGCTGCTTTTGCGGCTAGCGATACAAACATAAAAACAATAGGAAATCACACGTGGATAGCCTCTGGTGGAATAAAGTCAAGAGTTTTTTACTCCTCCGATAGAGGAAAAACTTGGGAAGTTTACGATACGCCTATTGTACAGGGAGCTCCGACAAAAGGCGCATATTCTCTAGACTTTTACGATAGGGAGAGCGGGATTATCTATGGCGGAGACTATACAGAGCCAGATGCAAATACAAATAACATAGCGGTTACCTCAGATGGAGGAAAGACTTGGGAAACTATTGCGAGCGGAACAAATCACGGATATAAAAGTTGTGTTCAGTACGTACCTAATAGTGATGGAAAGGAACTTGTTGCCTTAGGGTTTACGGGAATATCATACTCTAAGGATGCCGGTGAGAGCTGGCAGGAATTGTCCAAAGAATCTTTCTTGAGCTTCCGCTTTTTAAATGACTCTGTAGCCTACGCTGGTGGCAGAAACACTTTTGCACGATTGACTTTTCGTTAATTGCGGTCTGGTCTTGAGCCTTTTCTGTCACCCCTTAATTGCTTAATAAGCTTGCGTTTAAAATCTTCTTCAGCTTTTAAAAGAACAAGGGTCTTTTTAGAAGAAAGCGTGTTCTTAAGTTGCGTTATAAGTGTTTCCCTCGCACTGTTCTTGTCTTGATCAGCCTTGAGAATGGTGCGCAACGCATCTTTGGCCTGTGTTTCTGAGAGTTGCTCCCAATCTTCTTTTAATGATCGCATCATTGTACGTTCTGTATCGCGTATTTTATCCATTTTGGCCTCGTATACGTTATAAATGGGCCAAAACTCTTGAGCTTGTTTAGGAGTAAGTTCCAGTTCTTGACTGATGTGAGCTACCTTAAGTGCCTTAATCTTCTCCTTACGATCCTCTTGAGCCGCTAGTGATGCTGTAATAAAAACAGCAAGTATGAGCATTTTTAATTTCATAATTTTTATTCTATAAAGATGGAACCATCTTCTAAGTTATTTTCTAAATATTCTACAAGCGCTGCATCCTCTATGTATGCTGTGCTTTCTAGACTTTCAAAGGCATCATCAGTAAGCATATCTCCTAACTCATAATCTGAAAATGCAATGTCTCGGTCTTCCACATAAGCTTCAATTTCGGCAATTTCTAATGAATCAAATGTAGGTGATTCAGCAGTTGACCAAGGGAAAACACTGATAATAACTAATGCTATTGCGGCGATACTAGCAGCGGTCCAGAGCCATTTTTTTGAGTTAAGTTTAATGACCTTGGTGTTTTCTGTGTTATTATTAAGTATGCGCTTTCGCGAAAGCGTACTCATTCTACCTTCAAAACTTTCAAAATAACCCTCTGGGATATCAAAACCTAACTTCGCCTTTCCGCCCAATACTTTTTCTAGAGCAATCTGAGCACTCAGTTCCTCAGCAAAACTATTAAAATAGCCATCTGGTAACTTAAAGTTAGGTTTGTCGTTATGTAAATCTTTAGGTTTCATAATCATATGACATTAAAATGTCCGCAAGGTTTAATTATTCTTTAAATGTTCTGTAATTTTTTTAGTCGCAATATGATAGGAACTCTTAAGTGCTCCAACAGAGGTTTCTAAAATTTCGCTCATCGTTTCATAAGTAATATCTTCAAAATACTTCATTTGGAACACCTGCTGTTGTTTAGATGGTAGCGTGGCAATAGCACGCTGCAGTTTAAGCTGAATTTCGGTACCTTCAAAATAAACATCACTTTCTAGATTATTTATAGTCCTTATCTGCAATTCTTCTGAAGTGATGGATTGCTGTTTTGCTCGTTTATTGATAAAAGTGATAGCCTCATTACTAGCAATACGATAGAGCCAAGTGTATAATTTACTGTCTCCCTTAAACTTGTCTATATTGCGATATACTTTAATAAAGACGTTTTGTAGCACGTCATCCGTGTCATCGTGATTCTTTACGATATTCCGAATGTGCCAATATAAACGCTCCTGAAATTGTTTTACCAGAGTAGAAAACGCGCCAGTATCTCCTTCCTTAAGAAGAGATATAAGACGTTGTTCTGATATTTCGGTCTCTATCACAAGCTTTTGACTAAAGATAGGACTTAAGGTTTAATCTTGTAAAAATTTAATTTAGGCTCAATAATGAATTGTGTAGAGAAATTATATTAAAATTTAACATTTATGATCAAGTTGCTGTATTTGAGTTGTTTAAGTTGTAAATGATATTAAAAACGTCGACGAAATACATATTTAGTATGATGAAATACACAATTTGTTTGTTTTATAAGATTATCCGCATTATATTTACATCATCATTATTGTGAACCCCAATTCATAAGTTGATTTGATTAATAACCTTTAGTATCGAAGCTCCAAACGACGATATTAAAAACCTACTTAACTGAAAAAGGACCATCTAAATTTATTTAGATGGTTTTTTTTATAGAAGTATAGTCCAATAAAAATCCCGCTTTCTTAGTAGAAAACGGGATTAAAAGATATAGTGTTTATAAATTTTATTTGTTCAGCACGGCTTGCACTTTATCTGCAGCCTCTTGAAACTCGATTGCACTTTGTACATCTAGCCCAGAATTATCAATTAATTCTTTTGCGATGTCTGCATTGGTTCCTTGAAGGCGTACGATAATAGGCACATCTATCGTCCCCATATTCTTGTAAGCATCTACAATTCCCTGTGCTACACGATCACAACGCACAATACCTCCAAATATGTTTACCAAGATTGCCTTTACAGCAGGGTCTTTTAGTATCAAATTAAAGGCAGCCTCTACACGCTCTGCATCTGCAGTTCCTCCTACATCTAAGAAGTTTGCAGGTTCTCCACCAGCTTGCTTAATCAGATCCATTGTTGCCATTGCAAGTCCAGCACCGTTTACCATACATCCTACGTTTCCGTCTAGGTCTACGTAGTTTAATCCCTTCTCACCAGCTTCAACTTCTACTGGGTTTTCCTCACGCTTATCACGCATCGCAGCGTAATCCTTATGACGGAAAAGTGCATTGTCGTCCAGAGATACCTTAGCATCTACGGCCATAATCTTATCGTCACTCGTTTTCAACACAGGATTGATTTCAAAAAGTGAGCTATCAGAATTTGTGTAGGCTTTGTAAAGCGCAAATACAAACTTTGTCATTTCTTTAAATGCGGTACCGCTCAACCCTAAGTTAAAGGCAATGCGACGTGCTTGAAAGCCTTGAAGTCCAACGGCAGGATCGATCTCTTCGTGAAAGATAAGATGCGGTGTTTCCTCTGCCACGGTCTCGATATCCATACCGCCCTCGGTAGAATACATAATCATATTGCGACCTGTCGCACGGTTAAGGAGCACAGACATATAATATTCTTCTGGCTCATTATCTCCAGGGTAATATACGTCCTCGGCGATGAGTACTTGGTGAACTTTTTTACCTTCGGCACTTGTTTGAGGGGTTACCAGATTCATCCCGATGATTTTTCCAGCTATAGTTTTTACTTCATCAAGGTTTTTTGCAAGTTTTACTCCGCCACCTTTTCCACGGCCACCGGCGTGTACTTGCGCTTTAATGACGTGCCATCCGGTTCCTGTCTCTTCGGTAAGTTTTTTTGCGGCGTTTACTGCCTCCTCTGGAGTACTTGCCACAAGACCGCGCTGTATGCGCACGCCAAAACTATTTAATATTTCCTTTCCTTGATATTCGTGTAAGTTCATAGTTGAATTTTTAATGCTTAAAAATGCAACACAAAAATAAGCAAAGGAGTAGGGAAGGGCAATTTATTTTTGGGAAATGTTATGACAAGTCGTGTTTCTAAACAAATAATATTTAGAACCCTTTCCCATAAAATTTTGAAATATCAAAATAGTACTGTTTTTCTTTACCATCAGGTGTAGTAGCGGTGAGAATATCATAGGGCTTTTTCTTGTCAAAGACAAGTGCTTGCCCTTTCAATTGACATCCAGAACAGTTTGATCTTACATAGTCGTATTCCTCTGAAATACTCTTGACAAGAATCGCTTTCTCAAAGGAACTACCATCTCTCTTGCTATTATCTATATTCCTAGATGCGCCGCAAGATGCTAAGGTTATACTCAATAACAGTATACTGATTTTTAAAAATTTCGTCATAATAATAAATCATCTACACTATCTCCGCACTCAACCCAGCCTGTAACAACTTAGAACAGCGAGGCTTTAAATCGTCATACTCACCACTTTTTACAGAACATTTCCCTTTATAGTGAACAAGTAAAGCACATTGATGTGCTTGTTCTTCCTCGTGATCACAGGCATAGACAAGTGTGTTTATAACGTGGTCAAAGGTGTTTACGTCATCATTATAGAGTATAATCTCGTGTTTAGGCGTATCCTCTGTCAGGACGTCTAAATCCTCTTGGTATTTTTCTTTCGTAGACATATTCAACTTCATAACAGTACTAAAATAATAAAATTAGTTACGTTTTTCAAACTTACAAGCGACCCAATTATTGCGTTCAAAATTGGAAATAAAATAAAGACTATGCTCATTGCACTTTTCTGAAATGAGCGGAATATCCTCTGTGTAAAATCCGCTTAGTAGCAAGACACCATTGTTCGTGAGACAGTTTGCGTAGGTCGGGATATCTTGTAACAAGATGTTTCGGTTTATGTTTGCGATGATGAGGTCGTATTTTTTTCCTTTAAGCAAGCTTGCATCACCTTCAAGAGCCGTGATGTGTTTCATCCCGTTACGTTCGGCATTTTCGACAGCGTTCAGGTAGCACCAGTTGTCTATGTCTATAGCGTCTATGGGGTGTGCTCCGAGCATTTCGGCGAGGATAGCGAGAACACCTGTTCCAGAACCCATATCCAGTGTTTTTTTATTAGTAACATCCATTTTAAGCAAATGCTTAATCATCATATGTGTGGTCTCGTGATGGCCTGTGCCAAAGGACATTTTAGGCTCTATCACGATATCATATTCCACATCGGTTTTGTCGTGAAAGGGCGCTCGCACCGCACATCTCCCATCTACTTCGATGGGCTCAAAATGCTTTTCCCATTCCTCATTCCAGTTTACTTGTTCAATTTCAATAGCGGTATAACTCACTTTAAAAAGCTTAGATTCCATCAAGTCAACCACAGATAAAATTGTCGAATAATCTTCAATCTCGTCAGCATCTGGAAACGCCTCGTGCTTTTGGATATAGGCAACAACACCAGTTTCATTTTCTACAAAACTTTCAAATCCAGCCTCTCCAAGTTGTGCAATAAGGATATCTGCTCCAGGGTCTTTTGGCGTTACTTCAAAGGTATATTCTAGATAAATCGGGGTCATTGTGAGAAATTTTTACAGTCGTATCTGGCTTTCGGATCAATACCTAAAAAGATACTTCCATTTTCGGAGGGCAAAAGTACAGTTTCTTCTTCGATCTTAATTTCCTCGCGAGCGGTAATGTTGAGGTTTACGCTTTCGCGAAAGCGGACTTCTCGCAATTTTACTTTATAAGGCGCATCCATCGTTAAATCCCATCTAGCAAAATCTTGATTCTGGATCGTTGCATACTCAGAAAACTCCAGCATATTGTGTACCATCTTGACCGCACGTCCCGTGTTTAAAGTACCTGCTCCGTATTTACCATAGTAAGGTTTATTTACATAAATAGAGTCAATATTTGTGGAAGTTAGTTTTATAATACTATCCACCTCGTCTACCGAAAGGCAGGGATTAAGGGATAACATCAAGCCGATAGTCCCCGTAACCAGAGGCGCCGAAGGGGATGTAGCTGGTGATAGATTATATAGAGCCTCGCGCTTATTTTCTGCGTAACGCCCGTATCTGAATATAAAGGTTCCAGGCGCCATAATATCTACCGTGGAGTCTAGGTTATTTATAGAAATTTCATAAAACTTCATTTCCTTAGTCAGGTCATTATCCTTAAAACCACCGTGAGCACCCAGATAGTTTGCCACGTTTGCAAAGTAATATTTACCATTGCGCTCTTCTATCTTTACAGACTCTAACGCATCAGGATTACGATGCTGTATGGAGCCTACATTTATGACCTTATCATAACCGCCGGGATAGTGTATCATTTTCCCTTTGGTTTTATTATACGATTTATTGTGAGGTAGCGAGACCACCACAACACCTTTTGCCGCAAGTTCATAGATAACCTCTTGTGCAGTATCATAGTATCGGGTGCTTCCCCAGCTACAGTTAATGACTCTTGCTCCCGCATTTGCCAGCGTGACAAGTGGTTTGAGCTCTTTAAAGCTACCGTAATTTGCAGTTACGACGCTACAATCGTAACATACACCTGGAATTCCTATCCCATTATCGCCATTTGCCACCGCTGTGGCTCCTACGCTCATCCCGTGTCCGTGGGAATAACTACTTTTTGTAATCTGTTTTGTTTTGCCGGCAAACTCTGGATCGTCTGGGTCTACAATAGCATCAGAAATACCAACGATAATATCTGGACTACCCGTGGTGTAGTACCACGCTTTTGGTACATCTATAAAATCGTAATAATCCAGGAATGCATTTGCACCTAGCCCTTGCCCAGTGACGCTGGTTTGTCCATAATCGTTGGGTTCATAAATCTTGAGACTTTGGGCAGTAAAGCTTTCGCCAAATTCAAAAAGATCAGTCAGTTTTAATAAGTCACTTTGAAATTCTTGCGTTGTCGCAATCCCAAAAAAGGTGCGTTTTAGTTTGTCTCTCTCAGCAAATTTGAAGCCTCGTCTAAAGACTTTTACATTGTGCTTGTTAAACAGCTTTTGCAATCGGGTATCGGTTCCTTCGTAGCTCACCACAGAATCACTTGCTGAGGTTGGAATCTCAATATCATCAGTAACGGCGCGTATGTAAAACCTGTCATCTTGTGCATATAACGATGATAATAACGCTTTCGCGAAAAAGGAAACAACAAGAGCAATTACAAGAGAATACCGCATTAGTCTTCTTTAGGGGTCTTAGTTTCTAGAACTTTTACGCGCTTTAAAAGATTATAATAATTAGCCGAAAGCGAGTCTATGTCTTTTTCCTTTTGAATGAGGTGCAGTGTGAGTTCCTCAATTTTTTGAAGTAGCAATCTATTCATCGCACCGAGTTCAATCCCATCCTTTGCAACCTCGCCCGCCGAAGGTACGTCAGGTAAGTGGCCGTTCGTTTTAATAAATTGCTCAAGCTCGGGCAATGGAGTCAAATCATAACCATCTTCAAAAACAAAATCTGCCCACTCCTTTAAATCTACTTTTACAGACTTTGCGTGTATCTGCCCATTGACCTCCAGCTTATCCTGCGGATTTTTTTGCCCGATGCCTACATTGCCATTTGGCGCAATGATAACGTGGCTAGCACCATTATCAAATAGTGTAACTGAACCGTCTGTATTTTGAGCAGTAATCGTTTGTTGTGTTCCGCAAGATGTAAATAGGAATATAAGGGATGTAAAACCGAGTAAAATTTTCATAGCAGTTATTTTATACATTAAAGATACTGAAAATTGAAACCCATAAAAAAAGAGCCACAATGTGTCGCTCTTTCTTGTTTGTTAGTTTCGTTTATCAAAAGCCAAAAGCCAAAAGCCAAAACTTATTTAAAACGCATTTACGATTGCAAAGAAGTCTTCTGCATTAAGTGAAGCACCGCCTATGAGTCCACCATCTACATCTGGCTTTGAGAAAATTTCTTTTGCATTATTAGGCTTTACTGAGCCACCGTAGAGTATGGCTACATCATCGGCAACGGTTTCGTTATATTTTGTTGCAACAGTCTTTCTAATGAATGCGTGCATATCTTGCGCTTGCTCAGGAGATGCGGTTTCACCAGTTCCGATGGCCCATACAGGTTCATAAGCAAGAACAATATGTTTCCAGGCATCTGCTGGGAGATGAAAAAGGGCGTTTTTGAGTTGGCTTTCCACAACGTCAAAGTGTTTTTCTCCTTTTCGTTCTTCTAGTTCTTCTCCGAAACAGAAAATTACGCGCATTTCATTTTCGAGAGCTGTGTCTACTTTTTTGGCAAGGAGTTCATCGCCTTCGGCAAAATAGGCACGGCGCTCGCTGTGGCCTAAAATGACCGTTTCTACACCTACGCTTTTAAGCATCCCTGCGCTTATTTCCCCAGTATAAGCACCACTTGTAGCTTGGTGCATATTTTGGGCGGCGACGGTAATTCCGCTTTCGCGAAAGCGTTCATAAGCCGCATACAAACTAACATACGTAGGAGCCACGATAACCTCTGCCGTTCCTGTATTTTCTTGTTTTTTAAGTTCCTCTGCCAGCGCAATAGTTTCTGGGAGATCCTTGTTCATTTTCCAGTTTCCGGCTACTATATTTTTTCTCATAATGTTCTATTTTGTACCACAAAGGTAAGTGTATTGAATTATTTAGTTTTGTTATTGGAGTAGATGGTGTTTCATTCAATTTTTTAGAAACGAGCTTAAGTTTAAGTTAATCAATTCATTCTAACTTTTGGATCTAACCAGCCGTAAATGACATCTACCAGAATATTAATCAAGATAAAAAGGGTTGCGATTATAAGCACCGCTCCAGTAATGATAGGGAGGTCTTTGGTATTAAGTGCATCTACTATTTCTTTTCCTAAACCGTTCCACCCAAAAATATATTCTACAAAAACGGCTCCCGCAAGCATCGAGGCAAACCATCCCGAGACCGCGGTAACAACAGGATTTAAAGCGTTTTTTAAAGCGTGTTTTTTTATAATCTGTATGGAGGATAGTCCTTTTGCTCTCGCAGTACGGATGTATTCTTGATTATAAACTTCAAGAAGCGAATTGCGCATCAGCTGTATTACCACCGCTAGCGGTCGTATTCCGAGGACAAAAGCAGGCAGAATCAGATTTTTCCATTGGATGGTCACTCCTTCGCCAAAATCATCCATAGCATACAAACTTCCTGTCATATTGAGATTTGTGTACTCATGTAACACATACCCAAAAAGCCAAGCAAAAATAATGGCACTAAAAAAACTAGGGACACTCATCCCAAACGTGCTCACCACTTGTATCAATCTATCTACCCAAGTATCCCGCATTTGCGCAGAGACAATCCCCAAAATAATTCCTATTATAATCGCAATGGTAATAGCGCTTACAGCCAGAACAACGGTGTTGGGCAGGGTTTCTGCAATCACTTCTGAGACAGGTTTACCAGTTTTTTGAAAGCTTTCTCTTAGGTAAGGACGTTTTAAAACCGTTGTCCATTTTCCTAGGGTAAAAAGTTGCGCTTCTTTATATTTATTGTCAGCTAGAAACGTGTAATGACTTTCATTAGTCTTATGAAAAGAGATAGGGGAGAGGTCGTTCAGGTAATAGAGGTATTGAGTCGTAAGTGGTTGGTCAAAACCATATTTCTTGCGAACTTTAGCTAGCGTTTCCTCATTTTGATTTTGATCCAGCATCATCTTTGCTGGGTCGTCTGGTAAGGCATTGAGTAATAAAAAAATAACGGTCACCACGCCAAACAATGTTAACAGCGCATACCCTAATTTCTTTAATAGATAACCTGCCATAAATTATTTTGTAGACGCGATGCGACGCTGTTCGGCTTCTTGTAGAGAGATGTTCTCAAAATTAAAATCCTCTCCAAATAAATCAGAAGCATATTCCTCAATGGTTTGGTTAAAACCTGCTTCGGCGCGCCTTTCATTTACTTCTTCCGGATTCTCAATGGGCCAAATAAACGATGGACTACCGCCATATGTCATTCCTTGTGTGCCATATTTTTGGGGTTTGCCCTCATTCATAAGATAGCGGTCTTCCATCATTGCAACTAGCGTAAACGGTAGTTCGCCGTTTTTTCCAGCCTCTTGCATAAGCGGTAAATATGTTGGAATTTCTTCTGGATTGTGCTGTATTACATACCAAGCAGAGGTATTCGTCGGTTCGCCTACAAGAGTCTTACCTGGATAGCCGTGCTTTGCTATAATGCGCTTTACCATTTTGAGGCTCATTGTGTCTATAGCAATCTGACGCTCCCAGAGATTACCGGTGTAATCCTCGGGTTGTAAGCCCATTTGCTTTCCCATTTCTGCTCGTTCGGCCTCGTCGTTTGTTTGCATTAACTTACGATATCGCTGGTCGAGCACGGCGATACTGTCTAAGGTAAATTTGAGATCAACGTCTAATTTAGGATTTGCAGTAGGTAGTTCTTTAAGTTCTAAATCTTCGGCGTCGTTGTAGTGTAGCTTTTGGATGATGGTTCCTTTATTCAGACTTACAATTCCTGGATTGGAGCGAATAATGGTTTTAAGAACCGTCTCATCTGTAAAGTAGAAGTCAAATGGGAGTTCGTACGCTTTCGCGAAAGCGTTATAAACATCCTCACCGCTACTCGTCATTCCTATCACGGTGTAACCAGCTTTCATCGCGCGCTCTACCGCCCGCTTAATGTTACCGTAACCCTCGGTCTCTGTTTTGTCTATGTTGTAGGCTACGATGACGATAAGGTTTTCCATTTCTAGAAATTTGGTCGTGTAATCTTGACCGTTTTTTTCTATCGTAAAGTCGTGTACAGGTGGCTCGTAACCTTCTTGAACCAGGCGGGTTTCATACCCTATAAATTTGCCTTCTACCTGTGGATAACCGCCAGTTGTTGTAATGATTTGTTCTTCCCCATCTATATTAAACTTCCAGTCATATTCAAAAATGGCTTCTGGAGCACCTTCAGGAATTTTCATTCCCTCGGCGATGTTATTTCCAACTTTATAGGCTCTAAAATCGAGCCAAGGCAAGTGCATTAACACATAATAGCCAAAGATCATTGAGGCAAAAAATGCAACGAAAACAATAATACTACGCGCCGTCTTACTAAAAAGAGGGGTAATATGCTTTTGGAAAAGCATTAAGAAGATAATAAGAATGAGCAAAATCACATCCTTGATAAATGACTCCCAAGGCACGAGCGGAATAGCATCACCAAAACATCCGCAGTCCGTAACTTTATTAAAATAAGCAGAGTAGAAGGTGAGAAAGGTGAAAAATGCAATCATCGCTAGCAATAGCCAGAGCGTAATTTTTTTGGCATATCCTATGAGTAGGGCAACACCCAGCAAAACTTCGACTACCACAAGGATAATGGCCATAAGAAGGGCATAGGGCGATAAAAATTCGAGATTGAGAACTTCTGGACTAAAATATTCCTGCAACTTGTAGCCAAAACCCACAGGGTCATTCAGTTTTATAAAACCGCTAAAAATAAAAAGGACACCCACAAAAATGCGAGCAATGGTTACGAGTATTTTCATAAGTACTACCGCTATGCGGTATCATTTAATTAAACTTCTTCCAGTAATATTAGAGCAAAAACGGCGTAATTTATCATATCCTGATAGTTTGCATCTATTCCTTCTGACACCAGCGTTTTTCCTTCATTATCTTCAATTTGCTTTACACGAAGCAGTTTTTGCAAGATTAAATCTGTGAGAGAAGAAACTCGCATCTCACGCCAGGCCTCGCCGTAGTCGTGATTTTTTGCTAGCATTAACGCTTTGGTTTGGGCAATCTTTTCATCGTAAGCTTTAATCGCTTGCTCAAGGTTTAAGTCAGGTTGCTCGACAACTCCTTTTTCTAATTGTACGAGTGCCATCGCACTATAATTTATGATACCTATAAATTCAGAAACTTCGCCTTCATCTACTTTTCGTTCTGCATTTTGCTGTAATCCACGTATGCGCTGTGCTTTAATAAAGATTTGGTCCGTAAGGCTTGGAAGCCTCAAGATGCGCCACGCGCTACCATAATCTTTCATTTTGTTGGTAAACAATGTTCTACAAGTTGCGATTACTGCATCGTATTGCGCCTCCGTGTCTTTCATAGAATTCTGTGGATTTGTTGTAAATTTCGCTTAAAATAGGCAAAGTAAAAAATGCCTTGAGAAGTTTGTTGAGTGTGATGGGTTACGCTTTCGCGAAAGCGTACTCAAACCCATTAAGAACCTACAAAGTAGACCAAAACAGCCGAAGGACAATCATCAAAATTTCCAAATGACCATAAACTGCAAAGGAACTTTAATAGACTTAGATACTCCCAAGGTGATGGGTATCCTGAACCTTACCCCAGATTCTTTTTACGACGGTGGGAGCTATGAAAAGATGGACGATGCGCTCAGTCAAGTGGAAAAAATGCTCAAAGAAGGAGCAACGTTTATAGACGTGGGTTCATACAGTTCAAGACCTGGAGCAGTTCATATCTCAGAAAGCGAAGAACTAAATCGCCTAATTCCCGTTGTTCAAAAATTGGTTGAAAATTTTCCAGAGATTCTGCTGAGCATAGACACCTTCAGGGCTAGAGTTGCAAAAACTGCTATTAACGAAGGTGCATCTATCGTAAATGATATAAGCGCAGGAAATCTAGATGACGAGATGGTGCAAACGGTAGGGGAGTTGCGTGTTCCCTACATAATGATGCATATGCGTGGAACACCTCAAACTATGAAAACGCTAACGCATTACAAGGATGTGACTAAGGAGGTGATTCAATATTTCAGCGAGCGTATTGCGGTTGCTCGGTCTCATAAAATAAATGATGTCATCATAGATCCTGGTTTTGGTTTTGCCAAAAACACAGAACAAAACTTTGAATTATTAGCTCAGCTCAATCATTTACAAATGCTTGATGTCCCTGTATTGGCTGGTCTCTCAAGAAAGTCAATGATTTATAAAACCCTAAATGTAACCTCGAAAGATGCACTCAACGGAACAACAGCGCTAAATATGGTTGCATTGCAAAAAGGCGCTAAAATTTTAAGAGTACATGATGTGAGGGAGGCGGTAGAGTGTGTAATGTTGTACGAAGCCCTGTCTTAGATTATGGTCTTTGATTAACAAATGTTTCCAGGATTGCGACTTGTATACAATAGATCCTTTTAGAAAATGACATCTCTTTCTTAAAGGATTTGTGCAAACTATTTTAAGTGAGATTTAATAGCATACTTTACTATGCTAGCATAGTAAAGTATTTCTAGGTGCTTTTGCAAGATTATGTAATACTTTATATTTACGGGATGTATTTGAGAGACGCCTCTCCACACGATCGATGTGTTTTTAAATCAAATGGCAAACTCAAATACAACTTTAAACACACCTATATATGTATAATTCTCGTATCGCCGGTTTAGGCAAATATGTTCCTGAAAATGTAGTGACTAATGATGATCTATCCAAACTTATGGATACCAACGACGCTTGGATACAGGAGCGTACAGGTATTAAGGAGCGTAGGCATATTAAAAAAGGGGATGGTAATTCTACTGCAAGAATGGGAGCAAAAGCAGCTGCTATTGCTATAGAGAGAGCAGGATTAACTAATAAAGACATAGATATGATTGTTTTTGCTACGCTCAGCCCAGATTATTATTTTCCAGGCTGTGGTGTCCAAGTACAACATATTATGGAGATGGATACCGTTCCCGCGTTGGATGTGCGTAATCAATGCTCTGGATTTATATATGCACTGGCAACCGCAGACCAGTTTATAAAATCTGGAATGTATAGAAATATTCTTGTTATCGGGTCCGAAAATCATAGTGGCGGATTAGATTTTACCACTAGAGGTCGTTCTGTTTCGGTAATATTTGGAGATGGTGCAGGTGCAGCGGTGCTCACAAGAGAAGAAGATAGTGCAAAGGGTGTCTTATCCTCCCATTTACATAGTGAAGGAGCGCATGCGCTTGAGTTATCTCTAAAGGGCCCGAGCACGGAGCAATGGGTTCCTGAAATTATTGAGAAAAATCCGCAAGAGGATATTCCTTACTATCCTTATATGAATGGTCAGTTTGTGTTTAAAAACGCAGTAGTACGATTTTCTGAAGTAATTATGGAAGGGCTTGCAAAAAATAACCTCACTCCAGAAAATATAGATATGTTGATACCGCATCAGGCAAATCTTCGTATTTCTCAATTTGTACAAAAGAAGTTCAAGTTGGCAGATGACAAAGTATATAATAACATCCAACGCTACGGAAATACCACGGCGGCGTCTATTCCTATTGCCCTTACTGAGGCTTGGGAAGAAGGAAAAATAAAAGAAGGAGATACGGTTGTGCTTGCTGCTTTTGGAAGCGGATTTACTTGGGCGAGTTCTATTATTAAATGGTAGCATAGACTAATCTAAAACTAAAAAGCCGCTAGAACTAAATCTAGCGGCTTTTTAGTTTTAAAATCGACGGCTTATTTGTGAGCCACTCTCGCTTTTTTATTAGCTTTAATAAAAGAAACATCATACCCAGAAAAACGCTTCATATAACTGCGAATAGATGTACCAAACGCGTCGCTAAATCCGTTTTCGCCGCCAGAGCGCAAAAATTTCTTTACGCTTCCTGGTCCTGCAAGGTGCGCAGCAGCAAGGATGCCAGATTCGGTCACTTTTACACCGCCTATCCATTTTCCTTTAAATCGTTTAATATCTTTTCTTAGAACCCATTTATTACGAGAAGCATTTGCTACAAAGGCTTTCTCCTGTAACAACGGATTTTTCAAAAATGATTTTTTGTTTTTTACACCAAGAAGGTCAAGGGTAGAACTTCCAAACTGGTATTTTCCCATATATCCGAATTGGTTTACGACAAAATAGTCTCCCTGAGATTCTTTAAAAGCTAGTGCTTCTTTAAAACCTACAAATAAGTTGCCAGCAAATGGAATAGGTGCAGCAAGTGTAACGATAGGTAATGGGTTTAACTCTTCCTGAGTAGGAACAGTGTACTGAAGGTTTAATCCTTCAGTTGAATAATCAGAGAAATTAATTTCCTTTTTCTCAGATCTATTTCCTAGTGCAATAAGTGCTATCATAAATGGAAGCACGGTGAATTTAACCAGGTTTCGTATCATATAAACGATTTTCGACTGCCAAGGTTGCTTAAAATTAACCTCTTCGGGTGCTGTCTATTTCGGCGTGCAAAGGTACAACTTTAATTGAATCTAGCAAATATTTTCGTTCACAAGCTCAATAAGCTGTCAAACTACGCAACTAACTGTAATTGTTGCACTTGCAATCTTCTTGATATACAGATCTACTTCAATTTACATTTTTGCCGAATGACCTTGCCACTATATGCATCACCTCACACCTCACTAACAATCTATTTTATGCAAAATTAGATGGGGATTTCCATATAATTGAACTGGCTAACAAATATTTAACAACAGGCTATAGAGTGGTGGGAAAAGAAATATTGGGTGGAATAATGTTGCGTTTTGCGCTCTTGAAACAGGTTTAGAGTACATTTCGCGAAAGCGATCAACATATTATAAAAAAGAAAACCCGAGACTGTGCTCGGGTTTTGGGTAATTACTATCAAAATACATTTGCTTTTTGTTATTACATAATGCAATACAAAACTTGAATGTATCTTATGAAACTTTTGCATTAGCATTTGCGGGAACGGTTGAAGTATCGTAATCTTTAAAGTGATTCAGATATTTCGTTAAGGGTACATTATTTGCGTCCGCAAAAATGTACTCACCGTTTGTCTCAAGGAATTTTTTAACATTTCCTGCACCGCAAAGGTGTGCTGCTGCTATAAGTCCACTTTCGGTAACTTTTACGCCACCTATTGTCTTACCATTGTAGGTTGCAATGTGATTGCGTAAGACAAACTTGTTCTTTGCTACAAGCGCATCAAATGCAGCTTCTTGTAACAAAGGCGATTGCATAAATTGCTTTGAATTTTTCACTCCTACCCATTTAAGGGCAGATTTTCCAAACTGGTATCTACCTTTATACCCCAGTCTATTCACTGCAAAATAATTACCGCTGGACTCGCTAAAAGCAAGAGCTTCTTTAAAGCCTAAATATGTTTTTCCTAAAGTTAGGCTGGTATGCCCACCAGGAAAATCACCTTTTACTTCCTCAATTGAAGGCACATCATACGATGATGGCTCAAATGAAAAATCGGCTATAGTTTTACTATTATTCATTGTGAAACCTGAAAACGTCATAAACGCAACAGGAAGTAAAACTAACAGTAGTATATAACGTCTCTTCATATTAATGAGATTATTAAATTATAATTACCTGCCACCTCGTGTGGCAAAGTCCTCAATGGAGGTCATAAGCCCTTGGGCTAATGGTTATATACATTGTATGTTAAAGAACATATAGTTCGCATTATCAAAAGCCCTAAGGCTCTCTCATTGAACTAGTCGTAATATAAAACAAAATGAGAGCTCACAGCTCTCATTTTTGAAACGTTAACGGTTGTATTAAGAGGAGTTTAACGATTGATCCCCTGAGCACTTATCCAGCGTTTATATGCGGCGCTGTTTGCATTGTGCTGCGACAGTGTCTTTGCAAACTTGTGGTATCCAAAGTTTTCAACATCTGCCACAAAATAGTAATAATCGTGTTTCTCAGGATTCAGCACCGCATCTATAGCCGTGACATCTGGCATAAATATAGGGCCTGGAGGAACACCAGCATTTCTATACGTATTGTAAGGAGAGTCTGTTTCTAAATCTTTATACAAGACTCGCTTAATTACTTTGTTCCAATCGTTTTCATTCTTTTTTACGGCAAAGATTACCGTAGGGTCTGCATCTAGTTTTATTCCCTTTCTCAGTCTATTCAGATATACACCAGCAACTCTGGGGCGTTCATCATTTTTTGCAGTTTCTTTTTGTACAATGGAGGCAATGCTATAAACTTCGGCGGGAGTTAGATTAAGTGCTTTTGCTTTTGCTTTTCGAGCATTGGTCCAGAAACGGTCATATTCTTTTGCCATTTTTGCTCTAAAGCCTTGCGCATCTGTGTTCCAGTAGACTTCATAACTGTTAGGAATATACATCGTGAGTGCAGTATCTTCATTAAGACCGCGTTCAGAAAGGTATTCCGTATCGAGCATTGCCGTAATTAATGAAAGGCTATCTGCTTCAATTTGATTTGCAATACGCCCCGCAAGATCTTCTATACGTTCTTGATTATTAAAAGCAACCTTGACAGGTATGTTTTTACTGCGTATGGAATTAATGATTTCATTATTGTTCATTCCTTTTTTTATAATGAAATGACCAGATTTTACATTACCAGTATATCCTTTTTTTTCTGCAACCTTGACAAAACTTTCTGGATCCTTTAACAAGGGCTCAATATCTTCCAATACATCTTTAAAGGTAGTATTGCTACCTACATAAAGATGGGCTTCTTCGTTATTGAATGCCGTATTATCTGTAAATATGGCATCATACACATTATACGCAAAAATTGCTCCCACAAGAACTCCGATAACCGCGATGGCAAGAATGATACGTTTGATATACATTTATAAAATATGTTGATATAATAATTCGTCTATAAAATCTGTTCCGGACCGTCTCCAGTCTTTTTTAATTCCTATGAGCTCAAATCCTAGTTTCTCAAAGAGCCTTATACTGCTTGGGTTGTCTGCACCTATATTTGCAAAGAGTTGGTGCAATTGCAGGTGTTTTTTGCAATACTTCAATAGTAATTGAAGCGCTTCTTTTCCGTACCCTTGACCACGGTCATCAGTACTTTCAATCACAATACCTACTCCAGCTCTCAAGTTGAGTGGGTCAAAATCAAATAAATCAATAAATCCTACAAAGGCATCTGTAGTTACATCACATATTACTAAGCGTAATTGTTTCACCTCGTAAACATCACGATGGGCGTTGTCTACATATTCCTTAATACTGTGTACGGAGTAGGGTGTAACGGTCTCACTAAGATGCCAGAGCTTTTCGTCATTCTCAATACGATGTACGTGAGTGAGGTCCTCTGGCTCCAGCGCTCTGAGCTTTATATGTTCGCCTTGCAATGTTAACATTCCCAAGTTCCTTTAAAGACAAGTTGTGCCGGGCCTATAAGATAAATATTGTGGTACCCATCCTCGTAAGGTTCAAAGCTCACATAGAGCTTACCGCCTTCTACTTGAAGTTCTATTTTTTTAGAATGTGTCTTTCCTTGTTTGTGCATCGCAAGCGCCACAGCTGTTACTCCTGTGCCGCAACTTAAAGTTTCGTCTTCCACACCGCGTTCATAGGTCCGTACGGCAAAAGTATCCTCTTGAAGCGGTGTGACGAAATTTACATTACTTCCCGCCGCTCCATAAAGGCTGCTGTATCGTATGGCTGCACCTTCTGCTTTTACATTTATGTTTTTTACGTCTTCACACAATTCGATATGGTGCGGGGAGCCGGTGTCAAGAAAAGTGTATTCGGCAGTAGATTTTATATTATTTACATCCTGCATTTTTAGATACACGATATCGCCCTTAATCTGCGCCTCGTGCAAGCCATCTATGGCCATAAAAGTTGTGGAGTGGGATATGAGGGATAACGCTTTCGCGAAAGCAACAATACATCTCCCCCCATTACCACACATCGAGCTTTCATTCCCGTCTGCATTATAATACACCATTCGGAAATCGGTATCTCGATGATTTTCAAGCAGTATCAATCCGTCTGCTCCTATGCCAAATTTTCGGTCACACATCCTCGCAATGAGTTTGGTATCATTTTTGGCAAATAATTCCTGTCGGTTATCTATGATGACAAAGTCATTTCCGGTTCCTTGATATTTTGAGAAAGGGATTGTCATGAATTATATATGATGAGCGACAAAAATATGAAATTAGGATATGGCAGGTGCTGTTAAAAGGCAGTTAAATGTGAATAACGCGCATACGATTATTTTAATTTTATGAGTTAGAACATGTACCTAAAACTTAAATGAAATTGATGATGAAAAAATTAGCAGGTTCACTTACAATCGCCATTCTAGCAGGCGTAATAACGCTAGGTTCTTATAAATTATTTATAGAAAAAGAAGAAACAACACATATTGAAGCGGTAACACCTATAGCCGCTCCAGCATTTGTGCAAGCTTCTTATAATCCTAATAATGCAGCTGCAGAGGGTATAGACTTTACGGTAGCAGCAGAGAAAACTCTCAATGGCGTAGTACACGTAAAAAATATGCAGGAGTATGTGCGCCCTCGTAATATGATGGAGGCAATGCGTGGCACTGGCGAGAGAGGCCAGGGGATCGTAGGAGCAGGTAGTGGCGTCATCATAAGTGCAGACGGCTATATCGTGACAAACAATCACGTAATAGCTGGTGCGACAGAGGTCGAGGTTGTTCTTAATGATAACAGAAAATTTAAGGCCGAAATCGTAGGGCGCGCTGAACAGGCAGATATAGCCTTGCTCAAGGTTGAGAGCGACAGGGATTTTCCCTATATCACCTTTGGTGATAGTGACGCGGCCAAGGTAGGAGAATGGGTGCTCGCTGTAGGAAATCCTTTTAACCTTACATCGACGGTTACTGCAGGAATCATCTCGGCAAAAGCTAGGGATATAAACGAGTATGATATGAATAATCAGTCCTTTATCCAGACTGATGCAGCTATTAACCCTGGAAATAGTGGAGGAGCCTTAGTAAATACAAAAGGAGAGCTTATCGGGATAAATACGGCCATCACGTCAAAAACAGGATCTTATGTAGGATATGCTTTTGCCGTTCCATCTAACAACACACGTAAGATTGTAAATGATTTATTAGAGTATGGTTCCGTACAGAAGGGGATACTTGGAGTTCAAGGAGGACCAGTTACTCCTCGTCTTAATAAAGAATACGATCTCGGGACTACCGAAGGATTTTACGTAGCAGGAGTAGAGCTGGAATCTGGAGCACAGAAGGCTGGGATACAGAAAGGAGATGTTATAAAAATGATCGATAACATTAAGATTAGTAAGTTTTCTGACCTTACGGGTTATGTAAATACAAAGCAGCCTGATGATATTGTAAACGTAAGTGTTCTACGTAACAATCGTGAGATTACACTACCCGTAAAGTTGTTTAAATCTCCCACATATGAGCTTAGTAAACTAGGTGTTGAGGTTAAAAATGCTACAGATGCAGACTTAAAACGTTTTGGAGCAGACCAAGGTGTTGTCATAAGCAGGTTGATTAATCCAGACTTAAGACGCGCTAGTTACCAGCAACTAGTAGGAGCCATCATTGCGGAAATTGATCAGACCAAAGTAAGCAACGTGGACGACGTTTCGGAAGTAATGAAAACGAGAGACCCTAACGAGCCTATAAGTATTGTAGTTATTATCAATGGAGAACGTAATCGTTTTATTTTTGAAGATTAGTTAGCTTCTTAATAGTATAAGTACGCTTTCGCGATACGCTGAAGACGTATTTATAAAAAGCGTAATACGCTCAATCCCCTCATCCACTTGAGGGGATTTTTTTATGCCCTAAATTAAATTACGAAAACGTTTGCGTAACGCAAAGAAAATAATACTTTTGCCGAAAATTTAGACGACTAAAATTTTTGTTACTTCAGTTGAGCTTGTTACAGTTTTAGCCTGAACTTGTTTGGGGTAGCAAAATAAATTATTCAAAAAACAACGATAAATAACTATGTCAAAGCAAGATACCTACGAAAAAGAACTCGCATTCCAAGCCGATAGACGAAGAGCAACAGTAGCTTTTATAAAGATTGTGAGTGATTTATGGTATGACAACTCCATCGAATTGGTGCTTTTTAGAAATGCGCTCATAGACAGAAATGTGAGTGAGATTCTAGACCTACACGAATACGCAGGAGCATTTGTAAATAAACCAATATCCATTTTTGATAGCGTAGAGATTGCTGAAGCTATTAAAAAGCTGGATATGCCACCAGCAAAGCTCGATATAGGAAAGCTTACCTATGAGTATCACCTAGAGCCAGAAGGTATAAATGCTACAAGCTTTGTTTCTAAAAAGCTTAAGGGTGCGCAAGACTACGGTATCATTGCGCCAAAGGATGTAGTGTTGTACGGTTTTGGCCGTATAGGTAGATTGCTAGCTAGAGAGTTAATGACTAAAACTGGTAAAGGAAGTCAGCTACGACTACGCGCGATAGTCACTCGTGGGGCAATTACAGAGACGGTGCTGGAAAAACGCGCTTCGCTTCTCAAAAATGACTCTGTTCACGGCGATTTTGCAGGAACAGTTGCTGTAGATTTAGAGAAGCAGGCTCTTATCATAAACGGAACAACCGTTCAAATCATAAGTGCAAACGCACCAGAAGACATAGATTATACAACCTACGGTATTGACAATGCGCTCGTCATAGATAATACGGGAGCTTTTAGAGATAAAGAAGCACTAAGCCGTCATTTAGTAGGGAAGGGTGTAGAGAAAGTATTGCTTACTGCCCCAGGCAAAGGAATTCCTAATATCGTACACGGAGTAAATCATTTAGACCATAGCCCAGATGAGGTTAACATTTTTTCGGCGGCGTCTTGTACGACTAATGCGATAACACCTATTCTTAAGGCGATAGATGATTCTTTAGGGGTTCAGAGCGGGCATCTCGAGACGATTCACGCCTATACAAATGACCAAAACCTTGTAGACAATATGCACAACAAGTATCGTCGTGGTCGCGCTGCAGCCTTAAATATGGTCATTACGGAAACAGGTGCGGGTGCTGCAGTAAGTAAGGCATTACCATCCTTTGAAGGAAAACTTACCTCAAATGCCATACGAGTACCAGTGCCTAATGGGTCATTAGCAATTTTGAATCTAGATTTAGAAAAGAAAACCTCTGTCGCAGGATTGAATACGATTATGAAAAAATACGCGCTCGAAGGAAACCTTGTTGAGCAAATAAAATATTCCATAGATAATGAGCTCGTCTCTAGTGATATTGTAGGATCTTCGGCGCCTAGTATTTATGATAGCAATGCCACAATCGTAAGAGCAGATGGTAAAAATGCTGTAATTTATGTTTGGTACGATAATGAATATGGTTACAGCCATCAAGTGATAAGACTGGCAAAATATATTGCTAAGGTGCGTAGGTTTACGTACTATTAAGATACGAGCGGGTTCGCTCTGAAACGAGTTCAGAGTAACTTTTGCGATACGCTAAGGATGTATTAGTAAAAAGCATAAAAATCAGAAAATAACAATTACGCTTACAAACACCTATTCTAGAAAGCCTGCTCCACTCGAGTGGGTTTTCTTTTATGAGTTTGTTAACGGCGATGATTACAGCATTTTTGGAATTTTGCGATAGTAGATAGAGCTACAATATTTCTATGGTTTTAGGCATAGTGTTATGATGTCGAGAAAAAACGTATTTTTGTAGCCCTACTTAATAATATGCTATTTTACACGCCGTTGTACACAGACTAACACACCCAACTATGAATACAATTAGACACTACCTCATAGCAATTTGCACTATTGCTACACTCTCGCTACAGGCACAAGAGACGGAAAATAATGGACCACTTTCTCTCGAAAATCAGATAGATGAAATCATCGAAGGCTCGGGAAATTATAATGCAAATGGAAAGTCTTACGAAGTTGTCGAAAGATCTAAACTCACTTCCCTTAGAGGTAATGTGAAAGAGCGCATCGATAGGCTACAAGAAGAAATAGGTTCTTTAAAAGGTGAGATTGCTACCCAAAAGACAAAAATAGGTGAGCTTACTAAAAGCCTAGGCGATACAGAGGCGACCCTTACTGCTATCAATGAAGAGAAGGATTCTATGAATTTCTTTGGTACGCTTATGAGTAAAGGTTCCTATAGTACAATGATGTGGAGTATCGTGGGAGTTTTACTTTTAGGATTGTTATTTTTCATCTATAAATTTAAAAATAGCAACGCTGTGACTAAGGAGTCACGTTATAAACTAGATGAGGTTGAGGCAGATTTTGACGAGTACCGCAAGATGGCATTAGAGAAGGAGCAAAAACTAGGTCGCCAGTTGCAAGACGAGCGCAATAAGTTGCTCAAAGCGCAAAAAGGGTAAAAAAGACGTTTCTCAAAAAAAGGATATAAAATCTGTATTTTCGAATACAGATTTTTTTATGGAAATACGCAAAGCAACTATAGCAGATTTAGATTTGATTGTTCCACTCTTTGATGGGTATCGTCAGTTTTATAGACAGGAAAGTGATGTAGAGGGAGCGCGTGAGTTTATTCAAAAGCGTATAGAGTTAGCCGAGAGTGTGATTTATATTGCTTTCGCGCCTGCCGACCGAAGCTCGAGCGAAGGTGGGAAAGCAAAAAATAAAACGTTAAAGGCAGTAGGCTTTACACAACTTTATCCCATTTTTTCATCTGTGAGTATGGAGCGTATGCTGTTGCTCAATGATTTATTTATTCATCCCGACCACAGAGGAAAGGGCATAGGAAAGTCACTCATAGATACTACCAAAGACTTTTGCAAAGCAACCAATCAAAAAGGAATCGTCATTCAGACAGAAACCACAAATAGAGCGCAACAGCTTTATGAACGCGAAGGATTTAAGAAAGACCCAGATTTACATTACTTTTGGTCCAATATATAATTTAGGTTTATCGTCCTACTCATCCCCACAATATTAAGCAATGCGCATAGATATCATCACCGTTGTACCAGACCTATTAAAAAGCCCTTTTGAAGCTTCCATAATGCAACGCTCTATTGCCAAAGGTCTCGTAGACGTGCAGTTTCATAATTTGAGGGACTATACTTCAGATAATTATAAAACGATAGATGATTATCAGTTTGGCGGTGGTGCAGGGATGGTCATGATGATTGAACCTATAGATAAATGCATTACTCAGCTTAAGTCTGAGCGAGATTACGATGAGGTGATTTATATGACCCCAGATGGCGAGACCTTAAATCAAGGGATGGCAAACACGATGTCGCTCAAAGAAAACATCATAATTCTCTGCGGTCATTATAAAGGAGTGGACCAGCGCGTGCGCGACCATTTTATTACAAAAGAAATTTCTGTAGGAGACTACGTTTTAAGCGGTGGTGAGCTGGGAGCACTTATTTTGTGCGATGCAGTTATCCGATTGATCCCTGGCGTGCTAGGTAATGAAACCTCGGCACTTACAGATAGTTTTCAGGATGGTTTACTTGCGCCGCCCATTTACACCCGCCCAGCAGAGTATAAGGGCTGGAAAGTTCCAGAACTTTTGACTAGCGGTAACTTCCCTAAAATCGAAGCTTGGCGAGAAGAGCAGGCGTATGAGCGTACTAAAGAGCGTAGGCCTGACTTATTGGAGGATTAGATTTTTGTTTTGCTTTTGCGAAAGCGTACAATCTACCTTGTTCTGAGCTCCTCAAATTTGAGCCGAGTGCAATATAACAATCATCAAAAACGCCCTTAAAAGGGCGCATTTGAGGTCATATTTTTAGAAATTAGTGGCTTGTGCAACGGTTACCGGTGTTGCCATTAGTTATTTTCCGCTCTGTTCCGTTTTCTATTCCGCTTTTCTCGTGTTGGATATTCCTTTTTCCATAACTCGCATAATTCCAAATCCTTGACGAGTATAAAATACATTAGTAGAATCCGCAACAGTTATTTTAATATCCTGATAATTTCCAGCAATTTTTATTTGAGTGTTAGCATAAGACAATTCGGTATCGAGTAACTTGATAAAATCAGTTTTCAAAAAAGTAAGAATTGTGTCCGATTTTGTTCCGTAAAAGTTATTCCGAATATCGTTTTCAATCCGAACGCTATCTTGTCGAACGTTAACTTTTGAATTCACAACATAATTTCCTCCGTGACTATTTTTTATTTCCACGTCAAATTCCTTTTCCGAATTTTCAATGTGCTTTTTAATTAGCGTAATCGGCTCAAAAGCACTTTTTGAATAGTCTGGCAATAATGACTTTTTCGACTTGCAAGAAGTCAAAATTAAAAGTACAAATGTCAATTTTAGCAATATTTTCATAATTAACCACAACTCGTTATATAGTAACTTTTATCGTCGATATAGCCTTAAGCATTCTAAATAATAATGAATTATTGTCGTCGATATCTCGTAAAGAAAGAGAAGACGATAGAAAAGGCAGAATTTTTATTGGTTCTGACTTTTTTGTTTTTTACTGATGTTAGAATGGTGTACCTTGTTACTGTTTGGGCATCAGTTTTATAAAGTGTTACCCACAGTTAATTTTTTCCTTTTCTTGAACTTGCTGTTGCTTTAATTTCTTCGTTCAATATTTTTGAAACCATTTTCTTTAAATAATCATAATCGAAATCTTCTTTAATTCCGTAATTGAATGTATAGTGTGTTCCATTTTTGTCCATTCCAAGTATGTACTTTTCGTAACCAAGTTCAACTGAAATAGGTGAGTTTTCCGTTTGGATTGTAAATTCAGTTTCTCCTTTTTCATTTGTAACGTAAAATATATGCTTGTAATAGAGTTTACCTTCATTAACTGCAAATCGTTCGTAAGCAAGAATTAACTTGTCATTCCAATCGAATTGGTCAAAACAGAACATACTTTTAAGATTATCCGTTAATTTTCCTTGTTCGTAGGCTTTGTAAAGTTTCTCTTTAAACGGTTTTGCTTTTTCGTACTCTTTTTTGCCATAATAAACTTGAATTAGTTTAGCGTAAGAATTATAGTCGGTTGGTGCTAACTCAATTAATTCTTTATAAGCAATTTCGGATTTGTCATAGTCTTTATTTAGAAACTCGTAAAGTCCGATATTGTACAATGCGTTTATGTATGAATCAGATTCTTTTGAGATAGTCTCTTTTGATTTATAAAAGGCTTCTAAAGCCTTATCAGGGTGATTTAGTTCCGCATAGATTTGTGGAATCATAGTAAAAGGTCTGTCTATTGGTTCATTTTTTTCCGTAGCTGTTATATAAGCAGAAAGTGCTTTTTTATATTTCTCTTGACTTATATATGAATCTCCTAAACCACTAAAATAATTTGAGTTACTTATATCCAATTCAATTGCTTTATTGAAATATTCAATTGCTTTGTCGAATTGTCCCATATAATTCAAGGTCATTCCTTTTATGAAATAAGCGTCTGGGTCTGTTTTGTCTTTTGTGATTGACAAATCCATTAGTTTAAGTGCATTATTATCGTCAGCCTTCATATAGTAAGCCATTCCAACATAATAAATTGCTTTTGCTGGATATTCACTTGCCTTTTCAGAATGCTCGGAAATAATCAAATCATATTTTTCTTCTCCGTAAGCTTTTTCTAATTCAGCCGTAATCTTTTCTTGAGCATAATTACTGAAGCTTAAAAGACAAATTATTAATGCTAGCAGGATTTTTTTCATAATTGTGGGTAACTCGTTATATAGTAACTTTCATCATCGATATACCGTAAAATTCTCAGGATAACAGCGGATTATTATCATTGATACCCCGTAAAGATAGATAAGAAAAAATAAAGATTATGAGGCAAACTTCTTGAGGATTTGATTCCCGCTCTTGAAACAAATTCAGAGTAAATTTCGCGATACGCTGAAGACGTATTTATAAAAAGCGTAGAAAAAAAATTCCCTCAACAAATGTTAAGGGAATTGATAATATCATTTCTCGATTTTCAAGTTTCTCTAGCTATTCATCGAGATTAAGAATTCTTCGTTATTACGAGTACTCTTAATACGATCGCTCATAAATTCCATTGCTTCTACAGGGTTCATATCTGCAAGATACTTGCGTAGTACCCAAAGACGTTTTGAAGTTTCTGAGCTGTGAAGCAGGTCATCACGACGTGTAGACGATGAGGTAAGGTCTATGGCCGGGAAGATACGACGGTTCGAGATGTTACGATCCAGTTGTAATTCCATATTTCCAGTTCCCTTGAATTCCTCAAAGATTACTTCGTCCATTTTAGAACCTGTTTCTGTAAGTGCTGTAGCGATAATGGTAAGTGATCCCCCATTTTCGATATTACGAGCCGCTCCAAAGAAACGTTTAGGTTTATGAAGTGCATTTGCGTCTACCCCTCCAGAAAGAATCTTTCCAGAAGCTGGCTGTACGGTGTTATAGGCTCTTGCAAGGCGTGTGATAGAATCTAGAAGAATCACTACATCGTGACCACATTCTACAAGACGTTTTGCTTTCTCGAGAACGATGTTTGCCACTTTTACGTGTTCGTGTGCTTCTTTGTCAAAGGTCGAAGCAACAACTTCTCCTTTTACATTACGTTGCATATCTGTCACTTCCTCTGGACGTTCATCTATAAGAAGAATCATCTGGTATACTTCAGGGTGGTTTGCCGCAATAGCATTTGCCACATCTTTAAGAAGCATTGTTTTACCTGTTTTAGGCTGTGATACGATCATACCACGTTGCCCTTTTCCAATAGGAGCAAACATATCCATTACTCGGGTTGAAATGCTGGACTGGCGGTCTGCAATATTGAATTTTTCTTGTGGGAAAAGTGGTGTTAGGTGCTCAAACGAGACACGATCACGCACAATATTAGGGTTAAGACCATTTATCTTACTTACCTTAATAAGCGGAAAATATTTTTCTCCTTCCTTAGGTGGGCGTATGACTCCTAGTACCGTGTCTCCAGTCTTAAGACCAAAAAGTCTGATCTGAGATTGTGATACATAAATATCGTCTGGAGAGGAAAGGTAGTTGTAGTCAGAGGATCTCAAGAATCCATAACCGTCTTGCATGATGTCTAATACACCCTCACTCTCAATGATGCCATCAAATTCATAATCTGGCTCGCGGTAGCGATTGCGATTATCTTTATTGCCCGCATTACCATTACTATTTCCGTTATTTCTGGAATTGTTCTGGTTGCGGTTGTTATTTTGATTGCGATTGTTGTTATCGCGACTATTGTTGTCACGTTTTGGACGATTATTGTTGGACTTAGAATCGTTGCTACGCTCTGGACGTCCTTTTGAATCGTTATTTTTATCCTGACGGTTACTGTCGTTAGACTTTCTTGGTTCACGTTTAACAGGCTTCTTTTCTACAGATTTTTCATCTTTAGAGGAAGTGTCTTCCTGTTTCTTTTCTGTGACCTTTTTAGGCTCCGTTCTTTCCTTACGTTGTCGTGGAGCACGTTCCTTTGCTGGGGATTTTGCATCGTCTGGTGACTTTGCAGGAGTTTCTAATGCTTCTGCTTTTACAGCAGCAACAACTGCGGGATTGGCCGCTTGTACATCAAGAATTTTATAAACTAGGTCTAGTTTTTTAAGGGTGCGATATTTAGGTACATTCATACCTTTCGCGATTTCCTGTAATTCAGGAAGTTTCTTTGTTTTTAAATCTGAAATCTCGAACATCTAGTAGCTAGAGTGAATTAATAAATGATTGTGTGTAATAATTATTGAAAGAAGAAATCAATAAAATAAGGGTGGCAATTAAGTGACAAGCGGAGAGCTTATTACGTGTTGTCTTTGCAATGATACAATTTTATTTTTAATGTTTTCTAAGCAAAATCATAAAAGAGTGCTATTTTTGTCTCTATCAAATGGACTATTAGAAAATGATTCAACGCATTCAGACTATTTATCTCTTTATCGCTACAGCAGTATCTTTAGGGTTACCTTATGGGTTTAGCTTATTTGCAGACGAAAACGGAGAAGCAGTTTGGGCGGAAGACAATATGTTGTATCTTGGTCTTTTTGCTGGTAGTGCGTTACTATCATTTATAACGATATTTCTATATAAAAAGAGGCAGAATCAATTTGTTTTGGGGCGTCTCAATATCTTATTGAACTTTGTTTTATTAGGTGTGTTGGTATATCACTCGCAAATCTTATCCGGAGGGACGGCGGTCCTTGAGAAGGGTATTGGGATGATCATTCCGCTTGTTTCTATCGTTTTTATTGCTTTGGCAAACAAAGCAATCAAGCGCGATGAGGATCTCGTAAAATCTGTTGATCGATTGCGATAGACCTATAAATCTTAGTTTATTAGTGCGTAGAAGCCCTTCATTTATTTGAGGGGCTTTTTTGATCCCAATAGGTTGGGTGGTTATTCACAGGTTTGTTCATTTTTTTCTATGGAAAAACCTGTGAATTTTCCGTTTTCTACAATGAAGCTGTACGTATCGTTTTTATGGCGCCTGGCAAACAAAGCAATCAAGCGCGATGAGGATCTCTACAACTCTGATAGATCGATTGCGATAGACCTATAAATCTTAATTTATTAGGGCGTAGATGCCCTTCATTGATTTGAGGGCTTTTTTATTGCAGAAGCATAAATTAAAATGGATGAATTGTGGTTACCTACTATTTGATGAGGTGTTACTCTTAAAGAACAAAACCACCCGACGGGTGGTTTTGTTTTTTAGTAAGATTGTGATAGGTTAAATATTGATTCCTACGGGAAGTAACCTTTTGTACTTTCTACGATTTGCGCGCATAAATTTTGCTATTTCCGGACTTGTAGGAACAAGGCTGATCTCTCGTTCTTTTACTTCGTTAAATACGGCGATAATAAAATCATTCATATGTTCCTCAGTGCCCGCGGGCATTACAATTTTTGTAAGGAAGATCTTTCTGTCTTGAGCGGAGTATTCCATCTTTGCCATTTTACCGTCAAAGGTGGCTTCAAATTGTCTCAAAAATTCATTGTCTGTCAATTCAATCGCTGCCATTGCTTCCATAAATTTGAAATGTATTTAGTATTTAAAGTATAATTAACTACTGATTAAGAAATCTCTCTTTAGCTTTGGAGTGTAAAGATCAAATTGTCAAAAAGATTAAACATTATGATTTCTTAGTATTAAAGTGTTGCAAAGTTACAAAAAAATCCCGATATAGGGGTTTGTGATTGTGTTAAACCCTTACATTAACGTTATATGACGCACATGTATCTTATGCCAGGAATGGCGGCAAACCCATCTATTTTTGAGCACATTATATTACCTAAGGATCGTGTAACCGTTCACCGTTTAGAATGGATAGTTCCTAATTCTAAAGAATCTATTGAAGATTATGCGCTCAGAATGACAGCTTTTGTAAAGCATAGTGACATTGTGCTGTTAGGGGTAAGTTTTGGAGGAGTTATCGTTCAAGAGATGGCAAAACATATTAAGGTGCAAAAGCTCATTATAGTAAGTAGTGTAAAAAGCAAGCACGAGTTACCGCGTAGAATGAAGCTTTCGCGAAAGCTTAAACTTTATAAAATCCTACCCACGAGATTAGTTGAAGATATTGACACCCTCGCAAAATATGCTTTAGGAGAAAGCGTTAAACACCGGGTCGCACTTTACCAAAAATACCTATCTATGAATGATAGACATTATATGCGTTGGGCTGTCGAAAATATGATATGTTGGGATCAAGAAAATCCGCCAGAAGGTATAATTCATATACACGGAGATGCAGATGCTGTTTTCCCAAAACGTTATATTGAGAGCTGTATTACAATTCCTGGCGGAACACACATAATGATTCTAACAAAGGCAAAATGGTTTAACAAAAACCTTTTGCAACTTATTGAAAATGATTAAATTGATTTAAAACGAAAACTATGAAACAGATAAAAAATATACTAGCAATCATTGGGGTTGCTGCGATTGCAGTAGTAACCATAAATGCTGTACAAGTGACATCTACCACCTCAGATAAAGTTGAGATAGGAGGGGAGCGCTTAGACAAAGCGACAAAAATGGTAAATGACTATAATGTTTATGCGCTACCTATGCCAGATGGTTTAAATTTTGCGGGTGAAATGGTACCTGTGCAGTATCCGGACATAAGAGAGCGTATGGATAGAGAATTACTCGTAAACACGTACTGGCAGTCCAACGCATTACTTTTGTTTAAAAGAGCAAACAAGTATTTCCCATTAATAGAATCCATACTTGAAGAGGAAGGCGTGCCAGATGATCTTAAATATTTAGCAGTTATAGAGAGTGGTCTTACGCAGGCCGTTTCGCCAGCAAGGGCAACAGGTTTCTGGCAAATTTTAAGCGGAACAGGGAAAGAGTATGGGCTGGAGGTTAATGATAATGTAGATGAACGTTATCATATAGAGAAGTCCACACGCGTAGCAGCGACATACCTTAAAAAGTCAAAAGAACGTTTCGGTAGTTGGACCGCAGCGGCTGCAGCATATAATGCAGGTAATGCTGGAGTATCCCGAAGAATGGATGCACAAAATGTAAATGACTATTACGATTTGCTTTTAGGTGAAGAGACTGGGCGCTATGTTTTTAGAATAATTGCACTCAAGGAAATACTTAAAAATCCTAAAAAATATGGTTTTAACTTTACAAATGATGACTTGTATAAGCCCATAGAAACTTATAAAGTATCAGTAGATACTGCTGTGACTGATTTTGTAAAATTTGCAGAAGGTTACGGGATCAATTATAAGATATTGAAAATTCACAATCCTTGGCTTAGAGAGGATCACCTTAATAATAAAAGTAGAAAACAATACTTTATAGAGATTCCCAAACCAGAGGTTTATGGTATGGGTAATTAGATTTCACTATTAAATCTATCATTTTAATAGGGAATTGATTTTTATAAATCAGTTCCCTATTTTTTTTAGCGACCATTTATTAATGCCTATTTTTAGAGGACAAAACAACGATAACGATGAATACTACAATTATAATTTCTCTCATAATCATAGGTCTCATTGCGGGATTACTTAGTGGTGTTATGGGAATAGGAGGCGGAGTGGTTATGGTTCCTTTAATGATCCTTTTATTGGGATCTAACCAGTTTGAAGCACAGGGAACGAGCTTAAGTGTCCTTGCAGTGCCTGTCACCGCACTAGCAGCCTATACCTACTATCAAGAGGGCTACGTAAACTGGAAATATGCGGCTGTGATTGCGCTGTTTTTTGTGATAGGAGGATTTCTAGGGGCAAAACTAGCGGTAAATATCAATGAGAAAGTGCTTAAGAAAATCTTTGCCGTTCTGTTGATTATGCTCGCTCTAAAAATTATTTTTGAAGACCAACTTAAAACGATGCTACCGGGATAGTCTCATCTATCTTACTTTGGTGAAAAAGTAATTGTGTAATATTTTCTCTAATCAGCGCGTGATTTTCTTCATAGGACTGAGCATCTGAAACACTCATCTTATTTGCAATACGTCGCTGGATATTAATAATTTCTTTTTTGGAGTTAAGTGTAAAGACTAGTGGAAGACCCAGAGAATGCTTCAAATTTTTAATAATGTGCGTTCCACTATTATCTTTTTCGTCTACATAAAGTACATTAATATTTCTGTGATAGTCTCGCGTGGCTTTGCGTACAGTCTTGTGGTCATCCCAGAATAAGACAACAATGTCTATCTCCTTCTTATATTGTTTGGCGAGATCGTTAAGAGCGGGAAGCTCACCTTTACTTGGTATGCACCACGCAGAATAAGTAAGAAGTACTACGGGTTTTTCAAAGTCTGAAAAGCTCTTTTCATTCTTGTTTAGGTTCTTTGCGCTGAAATCATTCATGTAGGTTCCTATAAGCGCATCGTCTACCAGTTCTTGAAAAAGAACTTTTATACGGTCTTGCTGTTTATTCCTAATGGCCACCTCTGCATCTTGAATGTATTTTGGTAGATGGGCGTCTAGCGACTCCGAAAAGAAAATCTGGTTAGATTGTCCGGATACGAGTGTGGCAATAAAAAGCAAAGCTAAAAGTAATTGTTTCCCCATACAATTATCGTTTATAGACCTTACAAACATAGGGTAGGTTGAGGATATGTTAAAATTTTTTCGTTCAAGGGGAAATAAATTGGGTCGAGGCGCACAAAAGGCGCACTTTCTGTGTAGAACAATTGCTCTTTTGACAGAAAATGCGCCTTGTTTGATGAATATGGGAAGTCCGCTTTCGCGAAAGCGTGCTACAAAAAATTATCTTCTGCCGCCACGTCCTCTACCACCGCCGTATTGTTGCTTGGGTTGGTTTCCTGCACGTTTCATATTCTGCTCCATCATTTTTATTTGTTCGGCAAGCATATTGTGTTTGTCGTGGCCTTTGGCTTCCTTCAGTAATATTTGCGCTTCTCTTTTACGATTTTTTGTCATCGCTATTCCTGCGAGATTAAGTTTTGCCATCGCAAGGTCAGAACTCATAGACAAACCGAGCCCTATAGCCTTTTTAAAATACTTTTCTGCTTGGGTCATGTTTGTTTGAGACACCATAAGACCTTGAAGGTAATTGTAGTACCCTAATTGTTTCTTGGTAAGAGCACCTTCAGGGTTTCTAATTTTGGAAAGCCATTTTTGAGCTCCTTCAAAATCTTGCTTACGCAGCCTTAAGAAAGCAAGTATAATAACTTCATTTTTAAAATAAAGGAGGACAAAGATTGCTGCAAGTAATATGAGCATTATCCCATTGCCTATCTCATTCTCCATAAACTGCCAAACGGCAATACCGATACAGGCTGCAGCAAGTACTATTTTAATATTTTTATTGAACATATTATTGTAGTGTGTATGTAGTTTTTGATTCTAACCTTGTTGGAATTACCGATCCAGGCATCGCGGGAGTCGTTGCGTCGCCAGAAGCTGTGCTTATTACCTCAATCGACTTTGGGAAACCAGACTTTATTGTAGATAGAATTGCTGTTTGTTGTGTTCCTTTTAAAATCATTTCGATTTGAGGATTTGTGAGATCCATTGTAATCAGAGCTTGTCCAGATATTACTGCAGTATCTGTATTAATCTGGTCTAATTTCCAGGTGTTATCTGCATTTATTTTGCCATCTCCTTTAAAATTATTTTTCCAAGTATCACCAACCTTAACTGTCTTATTAGGGTAATTATAAGTCATTTGCTCAAAACTTTTTGCAAGGGCATCGCCGCTCCATTCCTTTGACAATTGCTCATACATCTGCTCGCGCATCGATTCATCATCTACTCCAAGACCATCTATCATACCTTCTATAACAGCTTCACCGTTTAATACTTGAGCAATTTTACCTGTTCTAAGCATTTTTATAATAATGGGCTGATTGAGCATACCTTTAAACATTAAATGTTCTGAGCTGGCATCATCTTCTATCGAAGTATCTACGTTCATCATTACACCGTGCTGGGGTGATGACATCTTAATAGCAAATGTTTTAAAATTCATGTTAAATACAATTGTATCTTTTTTCACATCTTGTACCTTAAATGACATAGTTCCTCTTAGGTCATTTTCTATGACCTGCTTCATACCTGGAATATCTTGAGTTATAGTTTGAGTGGCTCGTTGCGCTATTGTAAATTCATCACCTATATTTACATCATATCTAAGATTTACTTGGGCAAACGTGGTTAACGTTATAGTAAACAGAGCTATGAGAAGTGTTAATTTCTTGGTCATTTTTCATTTTTTATTTGAGACTTCAAAGGTAGTAAAAAGGATGTGAATTTTTTTAAATTTTGCTGTTGGAGAAGTGAAAACTTGTTGTATATTTGCACCCGGCTTTTAAAGCGATAAAGAAAGAATTAATTTGTAGACGTAACAACGTCAAAAAGAAGATACAAAATGAGCAAAAGAACGTTTCAACCGTCAAAAAGAAAAAGAAGAAACAAGCACGGATTCAGAGAGCGTATGGCTAGTGCAAATGGTCGTAAGGTTCTTGCACGTCGTCGTGCTAAGGGAAGAAAGAAAATCAGTGTATCTTCTGAACTCAGACATAAAAAATAATGACATCCTAAAGGTGTTCATATCAGGTGTTGCTTTTTACTAAGTAACACCTTTTTTTATACCCTGTCAGTTCATAAATTTACATTCCTCATAATACTTTTTCGAAATGCCTAAAAACAAAGACTTAAAATCCATACTTCTTATAGGGTCTGGCCCTATCGTTATCGGTCAAGCTTGCGAGTTTGATTATGCAGGTTCACAATCTTTGCGCTCACTAACAGAAGATGGAATTGAAACCATTCTTATCAATTCAAATCCGGCTACGATTATGACGGATCCGTCTATGGCAGATCACGTTTACTTGTTGCCTTTAAATACAAAGTCCATAGTACAGATTCTGAAAAAGCATCCTAATATTGATGCTGTACTTCCTACCATGGGTGGTCAGACTGCATTAAACTTATGTATTGAGGCAGATGAGAAAGGTATTTGGAAAGATTTTGGGGTTGAACTCATTGGTGTTGACATTGCTGCAATAAATATTACTGAAGATAGAGACCAATTTAAGACTTTGATGCGAGAGATAGGAATACCTATGGCACCGCAATCTAGTGCTAATTCTTTTTTGAAAGGAAAAGAGATTGCTCAAGAATTTGGATTTCCGCTTGTAATACGCTCATCTTTTACTTTGGGAGGAGCTGGTGCTTCTTTTGTATTTGAAGAAAAAGATTTTGACGAATTATTATCCAGAGGTCTGGAGACGTCACCTGTGCACGAGGTAATGATAGATAAAGCGCTCATAGGCTGGAAAGAATATGAGCTCGAGCTCTTAAGGGATAGTAATGATAATGTAGTTATTATATGCGCTATTGAAAATATGGATCCTATGGGAATTCATACTGGAGATTCAATAACCGTAGCACCCGCAATGACATTATCTGATGTTACATACCAAAAGATGCGAGATATGGCTATCCATATGATGCGCAGCATCGGAGATTTTGCTGGTGGATGTAATGTACAGTTTGCCGTAAATCCTGATAATGAAGAAGAAATCATTGCAATCGAAATTAATCCACGTGTATCACGTTCTTCTGCACTGGCTTCTAAAGCAACGGGGTATCCTATTGCAAAAATTGCAACTAAACTAGCCATAGGGTATAACCTGGATGAACTGGATAACCAGATCACAAAATCTACTTCTGCGCTTTTTGAGCCTACACTGGATTATGTGATTGTAAAAATACCACGATGGAATTTTGATAAATTTGAGGGAAGTGACCGTACGCTAGGATTGCAAATGAAATCTGTAGGAGAGGTAATGGGAATCGGAAGATCTTTTCAAGAAGCACTTCATAAAGCCACGCAATCCTTAGAAATTAAAAGAAACGGGTTAGGGGCAGATGGTAAAGGTTACAAAGATTACGACCAGATTATCGAGAAGCTAACATATGCTAGCTGGGACCGTGTATTTGTGATATATGATGCTATACAAATGGGAATTCCGTTGAGTCGTATACATGAAATTACTAAAATCGATATGTGGTTCCTTAAACAATACGAGGAACTGTATGCGATGGAGAAGGAAATCTCTACATATAATATAGATTCTTTACCTCGCGAATTAATGCTAGAGGCTAAGCAAAGAGGATTTGCAGATCGTCAGATTGCACATATGCTCAAATGTCTGGAGAGCGAGGTTTATAAGAAGCGCGAAGAGCAAAAAATAAAGCGAGTGTACAAGCTTGTCGACACTTGTGCGGCAGAGTTTGTGGCTCAGACACCTTATTTCTACTCCACTTTTGAGAACGAGATGGAAACGGCAGACGGTGAGAAGTATGCAGATAATGAAAGCATCGTATCTGATAAAAAGAAGATAATTGTTTTAGGCTCGGGCCCAAATCGAATAGGTCAGGGAATCGAGTTTGATTATTGCTGTGTACACGGTGTTCTTGCGGCAGCAGAGTGTGGTTATGAGACTATAATGATTAACTGTAATCCAGAAACCGTATCGACCGATTTTGATACGGCAGACAAGCTATATTTTGAGCCTGTTTTCTGGGAACATATTTACGATATCATCCAGCACGAAAAGCCAGAAGGTGTAATCGTTCAGTTAGGAGGACAGACCGCTCTAAAACTAGCCGAAAAGCTTGATCGCTATGGTATTAAGATTTTAGGAACGAGTTTCCAAGCACTAGATCTTGCCGAAGATCGCGGAAGCTTCTCTTCATTGCTAAAAAAGCTAGACATCCCCTATCCAGAGTTTGACGTTGCCGAAACTGCAGATCAGGCTCTTGCAGTAGCACAAAAACTAGATTACCCCATTCTTGTAAGACCCTCTTATGTATTAGGAGGACAGGGAATGAAAATTGTAATTAATGACAAAGAACTAGAGGAGCACGTGGTAGATTTATTGCGCAAGATCCCAAACAATAAATTACTTTTAGATCATTATCTCGATGGAGCGATAGAGGCTGAGGCAGATGCTATCTGTGATGGAGAGGATGTTTACATCATCGGTATTATGGAGCATATTGAGCCTTGTGGCATTCATTCTGGAGACTCAAACGCAACATTACCACCGTTTAATTTGGGGGATCTTGTTTTAGAACAAATAAAAGATCACACCAAGAAGATAGCACTCGCGCTTGAAACCGTAGGTCTTATAAATATTCAGTTTGCTATAAAAGATGACAAGGTATATATCATCGAGGCAAACCCGAGAGCCTCCCGCACGGTTCCTTTTATTGCAAAGGCATATAAAGAGCCATATGTAAACTATGCGACTAAGGTTATGCTAGGAGAGAAAAAGGTTAAAGACTTCACCTTTAACCCACAATTAGAAGGATATGCGATTAAGCAACCTGTGTTCTCTTTTAACAAATTCCATAATGTAAATAAGAAACTTGGACCAGAAATGAAGAGTACGGGGGAGAGTATACTCTTTATCGATAATTTGCGTGATGATGCTTTTTATGATCTTTATGCAAGACGTAAAATGTACCTGAGTAAGTAGATACTAAGTTTGAGTACGCTTTCGCGAAAGCAAAAGATTAAATAATACATTCATTTAAATGCACTTTGGCGACAAAGTGCATTTTTTATGTAAGATTATTCTTTCAAATTGAAAATTGTTAAATAATTTCATTTACATTGCTAGTATATTAACCGCGACACCCCAAAGCGATGATTAAAAAACTACTTTGTTTTCTACTATTTGTAACCACAATACAATTTGCCTCTGGTCAAGAAATGGCTTCTGAAAGTAATACAGATGTTCTCTCAGAAAATGAACTTTCGTTTTATCCAAATCCATCAAAGGATGCTGTAAAAGTGACCAATAGGTCTGGTGAACTGGTAAAGCTATCCATTTTTAATATCCTAGGAGACGAGGTGTTTTCGGCACCGCTTTCAAAAGTCGAGACCGATATTCCTATAGACAAACTACCGACTGGAGTCTATATTGTTGCCTTTTATCAAGGTGATAGAACCATTACCGAACGATTGATTAAACAATAAATATTACAAATAGTTTAAATTACTGAACGTCCTTTAGAGGACGTTTTTTCGTATATGGTCTAGAAAAGTGTTCACATGTGAGAGCTTTGCCTCGTATAAAGATAAAATGACTTATCTTTTAAGTTTAAAACGAATGACATTTTATGAAGAGCGCTAAAGTAAGTTTCTTTATTATTTTTTTATTAGGACTGTTTTTACAGAAGGCGTTAGCACAAGATGTTTTTGATATTGCCAGAAATGGGACAAGTGATGAGCTCGTTACATTACTGGCAAAGCATCCTGATACTTTAAACACAAAAAATGCCGAGGGTTATTCTCCGCTCATTTTAGCAGCATATCACGCTAATTTTGAAGTTGCAAAAGAATTACTTAAAAACGGCGCTTCAATAAACGAGGAAAGTAACTACGGAAGTGCAATAATGGCAGCGACGGTCAAGGGTGCGATAAAAATTGTACAATTGCTACTGGAATATGGTGCAGATCCCAATGTGACAGATGCAAACGGAACTACCGCCCTCTTGTATGCCACAATGTTCCAGCAAAATGAAATTGCAACTTTGTTGCTCAATTACAAAGCAGATACATCGCTTAAGGATAATCGAGGCAATACCGCGCTGGATTATGCTATTTTAATGAAAAATGAAACGCTTACTAACCTTCTAAAAAAACACTTATGAAAAAAATTACTTTATTAATGGCACTACTAACATTTGGGATATCAAATGCCCAAGTAACCACGGGCGAGGTTGTTTTTTCGGCAGGTTACTCGGCCCAACTAGATATAGATGATGATGGTGTAACACTTACGATGATAGGTCCAGATAATATTTGGTTAGGTGTAGGTTTTGGCGTCACCTCTATGACTAATGGAGGAGATGTGGTTACTTATGACAGCACAGGATTTAATGATCGTAGATTTACCGGAGTAGGAGCGACGCCACCCACAGATACCCAGGATTGGACTTTAGTATCGGATGATGTTAGTGGAGGTGAGCGCACGGTAGTCGCAACAAGAGGACTTACGGGAAGCGATGATACAGATTACACTTTTGACCCAGATGATGCCAGTATTATGCTTGTTTGGGCACGGAGCCCTTCAAGTTTAAACTTCGGGGCGCACGGAAGTAATAATCGCGGGTCTACAGTTGTCGGATTTAATTTAGGTGTGGATGATGCTTTATTTGCTCAGAATATAAAACTATTTCCAAACCCTGCTAGCGACATAGTAAACATCTCATTTGTTCACACATCAGAACGGGCGCAAGTGGAAATATTTTCAGTACTCGGGCAAAGCATACGCTCGCAAGAACTTTCGGCAAATGAAAGTATTGTAGATATTTCGGATTTAGAAGCGGGGATGTATATCCTTCAAATCACCTCAGAGAATGGAATTGCGAGTAAGCGTATTATAAAAGAATAAGATGATTTTAATGCTCTTGAAATAAGTTGAGAGTAAATTTCGCGAAAGCAAAAAAACATCAATCCCTGCTAAAATGCGGGGATTTTTCTTTTACAACTCCTGTGATAAAATATTTCGTATCTCCCCAAAAGGCAAAGGTGCCAAAACGTTCTACATATTCCAGCTTAACGTAACTACCTTGGTATTCCTGTAGTTTTTTAATGACTTCCTCCTCCTTGTCCAAAACAGAAAAACTGAAAATCTGAGCACCACTAATCCCCTGACTTATCTCGCCTTCCCAGGTTTTAAAAATCACGCCTTTGTTAGAAACCTTAATAAGTTCTCCCGAGCGAGTTCCTTCACTATAGGGAACAAAATAGATAAATGCGTACCAGATGGTTGCCAGAACTACAATCACGAGCAGGATGGTAATGAGAATTTTTTTCATAAGGCTATTCTTCTAGAGATAGTGTATCGTCGCCCGTGGCTCTTTCTACAAGTTTCTCGTTAATGTGTTTTTTCTGTTTGATTCCTAATTTTTTGAGTTTCTCCACCTTTTTTATCAAATTGCCTTGACCCGTGAGTTTCTTCATTGTACCATCATAACTTCCTTGCACGGTACGGAGTTGATTCCCCACTTTAATTAAATCGTCTGTAAGATTTACAAACTGATCATACAATCTTCCTGCTTGAGTGGCAATCTCCAGTGCATTTTGTTGTTGTTTCTCGTTGTTCCACATAGAGTCTATGGTGCGTAAGGTTGCAAGTAGGGTAGAAGGAGTAACGATAACAATATTCTTCTCAAACGCCTGATTGTAGAGCTGGTTGTCACTATTTATCGCAATGGCAAAGGCAGGTTCTATAGGGATAAAAAGCAGGACAAAGTCAGGACTTTCTATCTGGTAGAGATCGTGGTAATTTTTGGCGCCCAGTTGTACGACGTGACGTTTCAGGGCATTTACGTGTTCTTTTAAATGACCATCTCTCAAGTGCGGATCCTCTTCATTTACATAACGTTCGTAGGCACGTAAGGACACTTTACTGTCTACAATCATTTTCTTGTTGTCTGGCAGGTGAATCACCACATCAGGCAAGACGCGATTTCCATCTTCGTTTGTAAAACTTTGTTGCAAGAAGTACTCTCTATCTTTTTCTAGCCCCGATTTTTCAAGCACACGTTCGAGTACGAGTTCGCCCCAGTTTCCTTGTGTCTTGCTGTCTCCTTTAAGGGCTTTAGTAAGGTTGTTTGCCTCCTTAGACATTTGCTCGTTAAGTGCCGTGAGTCCCTTAATTTGCTCACGTAGCGCAGATGTTCGATCTATCGCTTCCTTGTTTGTTTCCTCGACACGCTTTTCAAAATGCTGTATCTTTTCTTGTAGTGGTTTCAGGATGATATCTAGGTTCTGCTTGTTCTGAAGCGTAAATTTGTTTGACTTGTCATCTAGTATCTTCTGTGCGACAATCTCAAAATCTTTGGTAAACTTTTCCTGTAGTTTTTCGAGTTCTTCGGTCTTCTCGTTCATCCGACTTTCGAGATTTTCAAAAGCTACGTTTCGTGCGGTAAGTTCGTTTTGGAAGAAGTCTTTTTCCTTGCGTACCGTATTGATTTCTTCTCCAAACTGACTGCGTAACTTTTCGATTTGCGTTGCATTTTCAGAGCGGAGTTGCGTGGTTTCTTGTTGCGCTTTCGCGAAAGCGTCCCTAAGTTCCACCACCTTCATTTCTTCCTGATTGAGCCGTTCTGTAATCCCGCCCAGCTCACTTTTCTTTTTCAGATTTGCAATGAACATACCCAGCACAGCGCCTACAATGAGGCAGATGATGGCGATAATGAAAAAGGTAAGCGTTTCGGACATAAATGAATTAACTAAGGGATTTAATAATTGTAGAATAGACTACAGAAACTAAAAATACAATCAAAAGACTGATGAATAAATAACCAAATACTTGAAGCATCTTAATCGCTCCGCAATCATAATAGCTCCCGTCAAATTCTTTTTCGAGAACATTCTTGATCTTTGCGCTATCTCGATAACGTACCCAAAGGTACATCCAACCGAAAAACGGATATAGCAGTTCTGAAAGCATAATTAACTTCTAAAAGTAAAGATAAAAATTAACCGCGCCTCACAGTCAAATTCCAAACTTATTTATCAATAGAAAACCGAATCGACTCCCTATCAAAAAGAACAGTTTTAGACGGAAATAACCCATCTATTACGCCGTCCTCAATCAATTGTTGCGGAGTATCAAATCGTGCGAGACCCTCTTGCATCACAACAACCTTATCGCAGAGTTGTAGCGCGTATTCTATATCGTGAGTAGAAAACAATACGGTTTTACCTTGCTCGTGGGCAATGGATTTTAGGAGTTGTAAAATAGAAGCTTTGTGGTGTAAATCCAGATGGGTCATCGGCTCGTCTAGAAGGATAAGCTGGGTGTCTTGTGCGAGTGCTCTCGCAATGAGGACACGCTGTAATTGGCCGTCACTTAACTCGTAGCATTTTCTGTCTTTAAACTCTAATGTTTCGGTGGCTTCAAGGGCGTATTTGATAATGGATTTGTCATTATCAGTTAATGTGCCGAGCCAATTCGTATACGGCTGTCTCCCCAGCGCCACCAGTTCCAGAACGGTCAGGTTTTTAGAAATTGCCTGTCCAGTAAGCACTACGCTTAACGATTGCGCAAGAATATCGGGTGTATAATTTGTAATAGATTTACCAGCAATCTCAATAGTGCCAGAAAGCGGTTCCTGCAATCCGGCAATTGTTCGGAGCAAAGTAGATTTTCCCGAACCATTGATACCGATAAGCCCTACGAGTTGGCTTTTTTTCAATTCTATGGAAATGTCAGAAGCTACAACCACATCAGATGATGAACCGGAGTAGCCTACGCTCAATCGATTTGTAAAAAGGACGCTATGTTGCTTTTCATTGCTCATTAAAACATCAATTTCTTTTTACGTACCAGTAACCAAATCACAACCGGAGCACCCACAATCGCAGTTATTGCATTTATGGGAAGCGTGAACTCACTATGCGGAATCTGCGCAATGGTATCACAAACAAGCATTAAAATTGCACCGCCTAGAATGACTGATGGCAACAAGATAATATGATTTGAGGTAGGAATAACTTGGCGTACTAAATGTGGAACAGCAAGTCCCACAAAAGCGATAGGCCCTGCAAACGCGGTGATGCTCCCTGCTAGTAAACTCGTGGCAATAATGATTAATAATCGCGCTCGGGAATGTTTGATGCCCAGCGTTTTCGCGTAAGCGTCACCCAGAAGAAACGCATTGAGTGATTTTAAACAGAATATGGAGATTAAAATACCAACCGTAAAACAAATTGTCAATATAGAAACACCTTGCCAAGAAAGGTCGCCCAGACTTCCAAAACTCCAAAACACGTAGCGTTGCAGTTCTTCGGCTTTACTAAAATAGGCTAGAATGCTGACGACGGCACTCGTAAGGCTTCCTACCATTAGCCCAATAATAAGAAGCGCCATCGTATCACGTATGCGACTTGCCACGGCAAGGACAATAAGCAACACCCCAAAACTCCCCAAACTCGCCGAAGCAATCAATCCCCATTTTCCACCGAGCACTCCCGCCGATATTCCCAAGGCCGTCCCGCCCAAAATATACAGCGCGACCCCAAAACTTGCTCCACTACTAATTCCGAGCACAAATGGCCCCGCCAGCGGATTGCGAAAAAGCGTTTGCATAAGCAATCCAGAAACTGCAAGTCCAGCACCGGTGATGATGGCCGTAATTGCTTTGGGTAATCTATAGTCGGAGATGATGAATTCCCACGAGGATTTTGAAACTTCTCCTCCTGTGAGGCTGGCAAAAACATCTTTTATAGGAATAGCAACAGACCCTAAACTGAGATTTGCCAGAAAGCAAACCACTAATCCTACGATAAGGACAAGAAACGTTGTGCGATATGACCTGCTACTCTCCAAGAGGCGTAAAAAACTGAGGTTCGTAATCGGGTAGAAGGTTGGGGTGCAAGAAATGTACAAGGTCTTTGAGTACTAAATCTGGTCGATTTGGAGCAAGTTCGTAGTACAATAATCCGCCGGTTTCTCCCTTTTTTGTGGCAAAGGTGTAGGCTTTTCGGTTCTGGAAAGCCTCAAATTTGGCATATACAGGATTGTCTTTTTCCAGTTTGGAATAGCTAGCATACTGTGCGGGAGCCACCCAGAAATCTGCCGTCTGTGCTTTTTCCAGTACAGATTCGATGCTTAGGGAGATGCTTCCAGTACCCTCGGTGTCCTTCCATAAATAGTTACCACCGGCATCGGCTATCATTTTGGCGGGCCAGCTGTTTCCGTGCGGGAGATACCACACGTCTTTAAACATCGCACCGCTCATCACCGTGGGTTTTTTCTGTACGCCTTGCGCCAGCTTTTTAGTTTCTATATAGTCTCTTTCTATTTCCGCAAAAATGGAATCGGCCACTATTTCTTTACCGAAAAGCACTCCAAAAAACTTGATCCACTCCGCCTTCCCTAGCGGGTTTTGCTCTACCCAATCGCCATTGTAAAGCACCGGAATTCCTGATCTAGCAATAGATTCCATCGCTTTATTTTCACCTTCTACGCCAAAACTTACCACAACATCTGGATTTAGGTCTATCGTAACTTCGGTATTTATGGATTCATTTTGTCCCAATTCTTTGATAGCTCCCGCCTTAATGCGGTCACGCGTTTTTTGGCTGGATATGTAGTCGTGATTCGGAAACCCAACCAGCGCATTTATCACACCCAGCATTTCTAATGAAGGAATATGCGTAGTAGACGTTACTACAATACTAGAAACAGGAACTTCAATATGCGCTGACGCAGAAAACTTTTTTATTTCTTGTTTCCGCTTTCGCGAAAGCGAACTATCCATCACAATATAAGTGTATGGTCGTTCTTGCTCAGGAAAAGCTCCCGTCACGCGTATCGTCTTGTAATCCCCATTGTCTGCAATGCTGAAACCTTGCGCCTGAGTGATTGTAGGAGATGAAACTAAAGCCGTTTTGGACGTTTCGACTCGTGTTTGCTGTTTGCAAGAAAACAGAATGAATAGGCTGATGATGAAGAGGGTGTTTTTCAAGGGTATGGTTTTGATTTTCGTTTTCGTTTTCGATTTCATCGCGGTAGTTTCGATACAATTTTAAACTGCGCTGTCGCTTCGTTTAAAATCACTCAACCACCTTAAATTTTTCTATCGATTTCGTTCTCGATTTCGTTTTTCGTTTTCATTGCGGTAGTTTCGATACAATCCGCCGAAAAGGCGGACTACTCAACCACAGATTGTGCTTTTTTTGTCCTACGTCCTACGTCAGATGGCGCCAGCCATCAAGTCCTACGTCTTTTTTCGACTTCGATTTCGTTTTTGATTTCACCTCCAAAAGTACCATTATTTCATTCCACACTCAAAAGGATAAAAGAAACAGCTATCTTTGCGTCGAATTTTGGTTCGGTAGCCGGAACACCCCAGCGCCGATTAAAAGGGAATCTCGTTCAAGTCGAGAGCTGTTCCCGCAACTGTAAGCTGTGTCTGAGCAATCAGAAAGCGTTGCAACTACAAGCCACTGTCCTAAGGTGTTAGGGTGGGAAGGCGCAACGCGAAGCAAGTCAGGAGACCTGCCTTAATTCTTAACAAACAATCACTGTCTTCGGGTAAAAGATGGCTGAATGATGAGATATTTTATAGCATTTTTATGTTTGATGGGTAGCATTACTTCATCACTGTATGCGCAACTGGACTCGCTTCAAGTGTTGCCAGAGGTGATTGTGAGCGATGTAAAACTGCGTGATTTCTCGCAGGGCTTACGGGTGGAAACGCTTCAAGACTCTGTGATACGCTTGCAAAAGACGGCTCTTACAGATGTGTTGCGCAATAACTCCCTCATTTACTTTAGAGAAAATGGAATAGGTGGTGTTTCATCACCGTCATTTAGAGGGACATCTGCACAGCAAACAGCGGTGGTCTGGAACGGTATCAACATTAATTCTCAATTATTAGGTCAAACGGATTTTAATACCATTTCCTCCAGAAACTACGACAATATCACTGTGCGCAGTGGTGGTGGAAGCATTCCTTACGGGAGCGGAGCGATAGGTGGGAGTGTACACCTCAATAATGACATCAGTTTTTCAAATAGATTTGAGAATGATGTCACATTAGGATACGGGAGTTTTAATACGCCATTCGGCAATTTAAAAACGAGATATAGTACCGAAAAGTTTTATGCAGATGTTGCTGTGGACTATTTTGAATCAGAAAATGATTTTGAGTATTTAGACACGGATAGCGTAAATGAGAATGGAGCTTTTGAAACCGTAAACCTCAATGCAAACTTTGGGTTTGTACTGCCAGATTTGGGCGATAAGAAACAACTTATAAAGGTCTATCACAACTCATATTTAGGCGACCGCGAATTCTCTGGAACGCTCACCGCCGTTTCAACCGCAGGATATCAAGATAGAAATACTAGGACGCTGGGAGAATGGGATGTGTTGAGCAAGAACTTTGACTCAAAGCTACGACTCGCGCATATTTATGAGCAATATCGTTTTTATACAGACAGTGACAATCGTGACAATTTTTCCTCTGGGAAGGCGATACGCTACACGGCAAACTATGATTTTACCTACCGTTTTGGGAAAAACAAACGCCTTAAAACGATTGTAGACTATACGTCGGTAAACGGTGAGGGTTCCAATATTGTTGAGAGCACAAGAAATACCTTTGCAGTGGTCGGGCTTTGGCAACATCAGGTGACTAAAAAGTTGGATTATGGAATTCAGATAAGACAAGAGACTACACCAGATTTTGATAGTCCTATTCTTTTTGGAGTAAATGCAGGTTACGCTTTTTTACCACGCGATTCGAGTGGCGCATTAGGGTACAAACTATCCGTCAATGCTTCTCGTAATTACAGAGTGCCCACTTTTAATGACCTATTCTGGAACGGCGCTGGCGCTATGGGAAATCCAGATTTAATGCCTGAATCCAGCTATCAAGCTGAAATGGGGCACGAGTTTACATTAAAAAACTTGCAGGGACACATTACAACCTATTACATCCAGTCTGATAACCAGATAAACTGGCAACCCAACAATTCAGGAGTTTTTATGCCCGTTAATGTAAATGAAGTACAAAATTATGGTGCTGAAGTTACAGCAAATTACGCACACACTTTTGGAGAGCATACAGCCTCAATTTCTGGACAGTACGGCTATACGAAAGCTACAGATGTGGAAAAGGAAACCCAACTCATTTATGTGCCTGTACATAAAGTTGTGGGCGGAGTGGGTTATGACTGGCGTTTTCTTTCGGCGGGATATCAGTTTTTGTACAATGATGAGGTCTTTATCACTACCGATAATAAGCAAACCTTGAGCGGGTATGCTGTATCCAATTTTAACCTCGATTTTAAATTATTAGATAAACAGGCGCATCAGGTTGCGCTTTCGCTTCAAGCGAAAAATATATTTAACAAAAACTACCAAACGGTAGCCTTTAGACCTAATCCAGGTCGCAATTTTTTAATTCAAACCACCTATTCTTTTTAAATTATGAAAAACTTCAAGATTTTATTTTTACTAGCCGTGTTTTCGGTCTTTGCAATTTCGTGTGAGAACGATGATGATACGATATCTGAAAGTGGATATACTATTACTGCCGATCGTGAATCCGTTCTGGAAGGCGACGGTACTGTAAACTTTACTATTACCGCTCCTGTTGCTGATGTTCTTGAGCAAATTACTTTTGAAATAACTGGAACTGCAGGTCTTGTAGATTTTGGTGTGGGTGATCCGAACTCTGTGACATTACCTGCAGGTGCTAGCGAAGCAACCATTTCTTTTTTTATTAACGAGGATGATATGGTCGAAGGCGATGAAACATTTACGGTTACTTTAAAATCACGTGAGAATGTCGCACTCTCTCCAGAAAATCAAGTAAGTGCTACAGTAACAATCATAGATAATGATACGTTCCCGTTTGCAAATGGACTTTTAATTTCTAATGAAGGGCCTTTTCAGGGTGGATTTGGTACTGTAAGTTTTGCTAGTGCAGATTTACAAACCATTGAAAATGATATTTACCAAGATGTAAATAATGATAACCTCGGTAATATTGTACAATCCATAGGTTTTAATGGTGACCAAGCTTATGTCATTGCAAACAATGCAAATCGTATTACCGTTGTAAACCGTTTTTCTTTCCAAGAAACTGGTCGAATAGAAGCAGGATTGAATAATCCACGCTATTTGACATCTATAGGAGGAGTGGGATATGTTACAAACTGGGGTGACCCATCTGTAGCTACAGATGATTTTATCGCTATTATAGATCTTAATACAAATACGGTGACGACAACCATTCCAGTAGGTGAAGGACCAGAACTTATAGTGTACAATGGAACAAGTTTATACGTTGCTCATAAAGGAGGATTTGGAGTAAACAATATTGTTTCGGTAATTGACCCTATGACGAATGGAGTTATTTCTGAAATAACTGTAGGCGATGTTCCTAATGGGCTTCAACTTGTAGGCGATGATCTTTGGGTACTGTCCGGAGGAAGTCCTGCATTTACAGGTAACGAAACTGCTGGGTCATTAGCTCGTGTTAATACGGTGACTAATACTGTTGAAATGCAAATGGACTTTCAAACGACACAACACCCTAACTATCTCAATACAGATGGTGATAATCTCATTTATTTTCTAGATGGAACCGTTTTTTCTCAAAATACCGTCAATCCGTCAACACCTCCTAGTCCACTATTTACTTCATCTTTTTTCTATAATATGAACGTAATAGGTGATAAGCTATACGGTTGTAATGCAGGAGACTTTGCAAGTAATGGAACGGTAGAGGTGTATGATCTAGCCACAGGGAATCTGGATGCAACTTTAGAAGTGGGGATTATACCTGGGAATGTGTATTTAAATGAGTAGTTTGGAGTAAAGAGTATTGTATCCTACTAAATTCAAAAATCGCCTGAGTATAGCACTCAGGCGATTTTATTTTATTGTGTTTTCGCTACTTCGACTTCGCTCAGCACGAGATTTGCAGAAATTTATACCAAATTCCTTTCGGTAGCGGTATATGCATTACTAATCCACAATCATACGTTGGTAAAGCAGGTCATTCTCATCGCTTTCATAAGCCGAGTTTAATCGCGGGAAGTCTAAATCAATGGAGCTTCTTCTTCCCAAAATAGCATCATAAGCCGCTTGCGTTAATGGATCACTGGTTTCTCCCAGAACGCCCAAGTTAAAGGCGTTTTCTGAAATTTCTGTGTTGGGTGCAATGCCGTTAAAGTAATCGGTAAACCCATCGGCGTTTATGGATTTTAAGACGAGAGGTAGCATTACGTAACGATGTCCTAGGTTCGCATCTGAGCGTCTAAAGTTAGGAGCTGGGGCATCATATAGCAAGAATGAACCTTCAAATTTTCCTTCGGTCGTGGTTCCTATTTGATTAATCGAGATATATGGGCGGAGACCGCTCAGGATAAGTTCGCTGGCCGATGCTGTGTTGCCCGTGGTTATAACTTGAACCTCATTAAGGTTTAGGCTATTGATTGCGGGACCATCATTGCCACTACCTAAATTATTATTAAAGCGACGTGTAAACTCGTTGTCTGGATTACGATCCTCATTGTACTCCTGGGTTATGAATTCCTGACCTTCAAACTGCCCTGTAATCATCGTACATAGGTCATTTGCCGTTTCTATAGAACCACCACCATTATAACGTAAGTCCAAAATCAAATCTGTCACACCCGAAGCCTTAAATGTTCCAAAAGCTTCGTTAAGCTGTGTATCAAATTCATTTGTAAAACCTGTGTAATGCAGGTAACCTATTGTTTTTCCTTGCACCTCAGTCACAGAGACTTTATGTACAGGGTTGATGTTAAGTTGTGCTTGAGTTAGTGGAATATCATTGCCATTTAAAGTAAAATTCGTACCGTCGTAATCTGCAAGGTTTATAGTATATGCGTCTGCTCCAAAAATTGCATTTAGGTCGGAGTTGTCTGTAAGAGCTACACCATCTACAGCAGTAAAAAGCATACCACGCTCTACTCCAGCAGTAGCTGCCGGACTATTATTAATTACATAACGTACAACGCCAAAAAGATTATTACTATTTGGGTCTTCTACAATAGAAAATCGCATCCCTGTCGAGGTTCGAATTCCAGCAAGAGCATTTTCAAGTTCAATATAATCTGACCTCAATATGCTGAAACGGTCTCTTTGAGATTTTAACGCTTCAAAGGCATCTTCAGGAGTTGCAAACTGTTCTAGGAATTCTCTGCGCTCACCGTCAGATGCAAACGCGTCGTTTGCAAGTGCTGGCACATCTCCTTTATAAAGTGACCAAAAGTTTAAGCCACGATATACGAAGTCCGAAATTTCTGTAGCAGAAGAGATTCTTATTTCATCATCTATATCTGTTGTACAAGAAGAAAAGGTAAGAACAGAGAGTAGTAGGATTAGTAGGGCTTTTATATTCATTGTCATAGTTTTTTATGGATAACGTGAATTTATGGATTTTAGGGTGTTTACGCTTTCGCGAAAGCGCAAAAAAGTCAATTTTGAATGTAATTGCTAAGATACTTAAAGATTTCAGGAATTTCTCGATGCACTTTTTCAAGTGCTTTCTTTGAGGTACGATACCCTAAATAGGTCGAAAAATAGGCTAGAAGCTTACATATTGAGCTTCCGTCGGAAGCGTAAAAATTTATGCTTTTTAGTTCTGGAATAGGAGTGTTCTCTACGCTTTCGATTTGTACGGGAAGCCAAGGCGTTCTAAAGAAATCTGCACCCTGCTTGTTGAATAGTAATATAAGTTTGGGTTGTGTTTTAATGATTTGTGCTTTGGTGAGCTCGAGTTGTTCTTGTAGAAATTCTCTTCCGTTTTTGTCTTTTAAGAAATATTTGAGTTTTACTTGTTCTGAGTGTTTTTGGTAAAATAGGTCTGTGTAGGATATTTTATGTTCAGAATATGGCTCTAATAATTTATAGAATTTCTTAAAGTACATATCTTGAGATTGCAATGGGTAGTCATAGGAATAACCATCTTCAGAAAGGAAATTCGTGCGCAGTGAGGGGTTCATCCCCATAATCAGTACATCTGCGTTATAATCTATATCAGAAAATGCAAAACCCTTTTTCAGTATTTCGAGTTGTTCTGGACTTGTAAGTATGGATTCATATTTAGAGAATAAAGCTGATAATCGGCGGTAAAAATCTTCTTTCTGCTCCTTATTCATATATAAGATACTTTGCTCTTGTTTTCTTAAAGCTCTCAATATCTTTAAACCAGCCTTTTCTAATTTCTCTAAAAGTGTATCCTTCCTTAATTTGTTTTTCTAATTCGGTTGTTCCTGCATGTAGGGTAAAACCGTCTGTTTTAAAGAAGTTTACTTTGTCATTGCTTGCGTTGTAGGCTTCTACCAGCCATTCTAGGTTGACACGTTTTAGGTACGGTTCATTTCTTAGGTCTAAACCGTAGCAAAGGTTTCCTTTTTCTTTGGGGTCTTTAGAGCCAAAATTAGGCTCTGGCGTATACGTAAACGGATAATATTCTTTAGGTAAATGTGGTGAACCAAAAACTTGAAATTGCATTTCGGTACCGCGACCAGCATTTATAGTCGTTCCTTCAAAAAAGCCGAGACTGGGATACAAGTTTATAGATTTATCATTCGGAAGATTCGGGGAAGGTCTCGTGGGGAGTGAATATTTAGATTGATAGCTCCAGTTCTCAAGCGGGATTACGGTAAGCTCGCATTGCATCTTGTCTTTGAGCCAGCCTTCACCATTTACCATACGGGCATATTCTCCTATCGTCATCCCGTAAACGAGCGGGATCTCGTGCATTCCTAGGAAACTAGAATGTTGCTTTTGTAAAGTAGGACCATCTATATAATGGGCATTTGGGTTTGGTCTATCGAGCACAATGACGGGAACTCCTTTTTCTGCTGTCGCTTCCATTACGTGGGTGAGTGTAGAAATGTAAGTATAAAACCGAACGCCCACATCTTGAATATCAAAAACGATGATGTCTAATCCATCCAGTTGCTCTTGGCTCGGTTTTCTGTTTTTTCCGTGCAGGGAGATGATGGGAAGTCCTGTCTTCGGGTCTTTTCCATCTTTTATTTTTTCACCCGCATCTCCGTCACCGCGAAAACCGTGTTCTGGCGAGAAAATCTTTATAACCTCAATATCACGTGCAATAAGGGAGTCTACAATATGAGTAGCATTTTCCTTGTTGTGAGGATAGGATTTGAAAATAAGTCCGCTCTGGTTTGTGACGATTCCTACTTTTTTATTTTGGAGAAGTGGCAGATATTCGTCAATTCTATTTGCTCCTACGATAATAGAAGAATCAGCAATTTTTGAATCTTGAATTTTTAATTTTGAATTTTGTGGGAATGAGTCCGCTTTCGCGAAAGCGTTATCACTACCACCCACATTATTTCCACAAGAAATAAGGAGCGGGAGCATTAAAAAAAAGGTATTTTTGAGCAAAAGATTGAGCATTTGAATCTGGAATATTTTATAGCAAAACGCCTGAGTAGCACCGCATCGTATAAAAGTAGTGCATCTTCGACGATTATTAAAATTGCCATTGTTGCCATTGCCCTCGGGATGGTGATGATGCTGGTTTCTGTGGCGACAAGCATCGGGTTACAAAAGACTATTCGTGAGAAGGTATCTGCTTTTGGAGGTGATATTCTCATTTCAAATTTTGACGGAAACAACAGCGCCGAAACCATAAATCCCGTAAGTACAAAACAAGACTTTTATCCAGCATTTACAGCCGTTCCAGAAGTAGCACATATCCAAGGTGTAGCCGTAAAGGGCGGTATCATTAGAACCCCGACAGACTTTGAAGGCGTCCTCGTAAAAGGCCTCGGCGCCGACTATGACTGGTCGCGCATAGAAGATTATATCATTGAGGGGAGAAAACCAGATTTTACCCAGCAAAAATTAAATGGCGAGACGCTCATTAGTAAATATCTGGCCAATAGGCTGGGATTTAAGCTGGGAGATAAAGTGTTGGTTTATTTTGTTCGAGAGGAAGAGCAGGATGTAAAACCCTTGCGACTGGACATTGTGGGAATTTATGAGAGTGCTTATCAAGAATTTGACAAGGTCTATCTGATGGCAGATATACGCCACATCATCCGAATTAATCGCTGGGAAAAGGATGAGGTGGGTGCTTTCGAGGTGTTCGTAACCGATTTTGACCGTGTGCAGGAAATAAATAATGACGTTTACGAAAACTCTGGTTCTTTCCTGCGTTCAATTACTATAGGCGAGCGCAATTACCAGATTTTTGAGTGGATTAAATTGTTTGACTTTAATACGTACTTGATAATGGCTGTGATGATTCTTATCGCAGGCATTAACATCATCGTAGCTTTGCTTGTTCTTATTTTGGAACGTACCCGAATGATAGGTGTCTTAAAAGCCTTAGGAAGTTCAGATTGGAGTGTGCGCAAGATTTTTATTTATAATGCGATGTACCTTATTGGGCTCGGGCTTTTCTGGGGAAATCTCATCGGGCTAGGTATTATTTTTATCCAGCATTATTTTGGGGTGGTCACTCTTGATCCTGCGACCTATTATGTGAAGGAAGCGCCAGTTTACATAGACTGGGTGTATATTTTACTACTTAATCTAGGAGTATTTACGCTTTGTGCAGTGGTGTTGCTTATTCCTTCTTACCTCATTACGAAGATTAGTCCGGTTAAGGCGATACGGTTTGAGTAGGGAGAGGTCACCCTTCGACTACGCTAACCCTTCGACTGTGCTCACTCTTCGACTACGCTCAGGGTTCGGCTAGGAGATTTTTTATTTGATTTTTCGCTCTGAAATGTATTCAGAGTAAATTTCACGAGTATTTCCTATTTGCAATCCTCGATATCATACCATCAAAAATAAAATAGTGAAAGGGTATCATCGAGTACCAATATAAGCGACCCCATAAACCTTTAGGCCTGAAAGTAGCTGTTTGGTGGAGTACGTCATCGTCATCTATATAAAATTCCAGCCAAGCTTCTCCTGGAACGCGCATTTCGGCAAAAAGTAGAAGTCTGGGTTCTTCCTTATTTGCAAGTAACACGCGCCAAAAATCCAGCACGTCCCCGCTATAAATTTTATCGGGATGGGTGCGCCCACGACGCAATCCAACGCCACCTATGAGCTTATCAAAATATCCGCGTATTTTCCACATCCAGTTGCCGTAGTACCATCCGCGATTTCCGCCTATGGCCCATATGTTTTCGAGAGCGAGGTCTCTGTCTTTAAGTTTACGTGTTTGTTTATCCCGCAGGCAACCAAACTTTGGAACCTGGATATAATCGTCCAGATTTACTTTGATACGACCGCTCACGAGGCTGTCTTTCCAGCTGGAGGCAACTTGATTTTGTTCAATTTTGGCGAAAGCCAGTCTAATCGCTTCCTCATACGGAATTGGGTCTATGTCCAGCATTTCCTGTAGACGCTTGTCTCTGGTGATGACCTCAATTTTCATACTATCCACTAGATTGAGCGCAAGTTTGTAGGAGGTCGAGGTGATAAAATAAAGCCAGTAGGAGGAAAGCTTAGGTGACATCACGGGAACGGTGAGGATGTGCAGGGTGAGTCCGCGTACTTTTGCGTAGCCCTTCATCATCTCTCGATAGGTCAAGATGTCTGGTCCACCGATGTCGAAGGAGTCATTGTAGCAGTCCTCTCGCCCCAATACGCCCATTAAGTATTGTATAACATTGCGTATGGCGATGGGCTGGCAACGGGTTTTTACCCACTTAGGCGTAATCATTACGGGCAACTTCTCGCATAAATCCCGAATGATTTCAAAGGACGAACTGCCCGAACCCACGATTATTCCTGCCCTTAAGACGGTAAGCGAGGCGTTTCCTTTATACAGCGTATCCTCTACGTTCTTACGTGACCACAGGTGCCGACTAAGATTCTCCTCATTTACAATGCCACTTAGGTAGATAACTTGCTTACAATCTGTGGCATTGATATAGGTATTAAAATTGAGCGCAGATGTCTCTTCTTTTTCATCAAAATCCCGAGTCGAACTACTCATCGAGTGTATGAGGTAGTACGCCACATCAAGGTCTTTGGGTAAAAGCGATAAGTCCGGCTCTTTTAAAAAATCTATCTCGATAATGGTAATTTGCTTGCGCACAGATTTTGACACCGAAAGTCGCCCAGCGTCTCGGACAGTACAAATAATCTCGTGACCTTCCTCTAGCAATAGCGGTAGTAACCGCATTCCTATATATCCGTTTGCTCCAGTGATGAGGACTTTCATAAGTCTTCTATATTTGTGGGTGCTTGAGAGGCTTTTGCCTCAAGGATGCGCTTCATAAAATTGTGGACTTTTTTGTCTTTAGCTTTAGCCTCTATTTTAATGAAATAGTTGTCGCGATAAATGCTGTATTCCTCTGCACGACCTTTATAAAGGTTTAATTTCCAGTACGGAATAATGAGCCCGTAGGAATCCAGCAATGCACGGAAACCCACAATAATCCCATTAGGGCGCAATTCTATATTGCACTTATTTGTGTACTTATCCAGCGCTAGCAAATTTTGTACTTGGATACTCGAGTCCGTAATGATGAGGTGTCCTAAGCCAATACCCCGTTGTTTTATCCTTTCTCGCAAGCCAAAGGCAGGACCAACTTCCTTATCTATCTTTCGGCGTATTTCTGGGTTGTTGTAAGAAACATTCAGTAACATTTTTTTCTTTTAAAGATACGGGTTTAGGTGCTTTATAGGAAGGCTAGGTTTGAATTTTGGCATATCTTTGTATTTCATAAAAATATCCGCGCAGGCGGATATCTCGTTTTTAAAATAGAAGTATTTTTTGGGGTTTAGTACGCTTTCGCGAAATTTACTCTGAAGTGATTTCAGAGCGTAATCTCAAAAATCAAAAGCATTCATAGCAATCATTATGTCCTTACAAGCAACCATAACAGAACACGTAAAAAATGCCGTTCAATCCATCTTTAATGCAGAATTGGGGTCTGTAGAATTCCAAGCTACGCGTAAGGAGTTTGAAGGAGATATCACGGTAGTCGTTTTCCCAATGTTGCGCGTGGTAAAGGGAAATCCCGTACAGATAGGAACCCAAATAGGCGAATATCTGGTCGAAAACGTGGACGAAATAACAGCATTTAATGTTGTCAAAGGTTTCTTGAATCTGCTTATTGCAGATGCACATTACTTAGACTTTTTTAAGAGTGTAAAGGGCGATGAAAACTTTGGAACCAGCGCTCCAGAGGGAAAAGCAGTAATGGTAGAATATTCGTCACCAAATACGAACAAACCGCTTCACTTAGGACACATACGTAACAACCTTTTAGGATATTCAGTATCTGAAATTATCAAAGCCTCGGGCAAGAAAGTGTACAAAACGCAAATCATAAACGATCGCGGGATTCACATCTGTAAGTCTATGCTGGCTTGGGAACGTTATGGAGATGGAGAAACTCCGGAGTCTACAGGTTTGAAAGGGGATAAACTAGTTGGGAATTATTACGTAAAGTTTGACCAAGAATACAAAAAAGAAATCGCCACGTTAATCGCTCAAGGTAAAACCGAAGAGGAGGCAAAAAAACAAGCACCGTTATTACTTGAGGCGCAAGATATGCTCTTAAAATGGGAGGCTGGCGATCCTGAAACCGTTGCACTCTGGAAGAAGATGAATGGTTGGGTGTACAAAGGTTTTGAGGTCACTTATAAAAATCTGGGCGTAGACTTTGATAGCTATTATTACGAGAGCAATACCTATTTATTAGGAAAAGATAATATTGAGGAAGGACTGGAAAAAGGCGTTTTCTACAAGAAGGAAGACGGCTCTGTATGGTGTGACCTTACAGATGATGGTCTGGACGAGAAGCTTGTACTACGTTCTGACGGAACAGCCGTATATATGACCCAAGATATTGGGACGGCGATACAGCGGGTAAAGGATCATCCAGATGTAGGCGGTATGATTTATACCGTAGGAAATGAGCAGGATTATCATTTTAAAGTGTTGTTCTTGATTCTTAAAAAACTTGGGTATGATTGGGCAAAAAATCTGTACCACCTTAGCTATGGTATGGTAGATCTGCCTTCAGGAAAAATGAAATCCAGAGAAGGAACGGTGGTAGATGCAGATGATTTGATGCAGGAAATGACAGATACCGCCCGAGCAATATGCGAGGAGCAAGGAAAGCTGGAAGGTCTCTCAGATGAAGACAAAGCCAGGACACATAAAATGATAGGTCTAGCAGCTTTAAAATATTATATTCTGAAAGTAGATCCACAAAAGCGCATCCTCTTTAATCCAGCCGAGTCTGTGGAGTTCCAGGGAAACACGGGACCGTTTATTCAATATACATTTGCTAGGATTCAATCTATATTAAGAACGGCTAAGGAGGTGAAGGTAGCCACAGATTTTTCTTATGATACGCTCGAGGCGAAGGAAAAAGAGTTGCTCAAACTATTACAGGAATATCCTGCAACCATTGCCCTAGCTGCCGAAAATCATAGCCCTGCCATAATTGCAAATTATTCCTACGACCTTGCCAAAGAGTTCAACTCGTTCTACCAGCAGATTACCATTTTAGGAACTGACGATATGGATGCAAAGGCTTTTCGCGTAGCCTTGAGTGGGAAAGTTGCTCAGGTTTTAGAAAGTGGCTTTGGATTGCTGGGGATTGAGATGCCGGAGCGGATGTAGGGTTATTGAATAACTATTTTTTTACCAATCGATAATTGCCCTCTTTCTGATTGGTTGTAGTGATTTTGAGCAAATACATTCCAGTTTCTAAGGTAATTAATACCTGATTTAGGTTATTGATATTTTTGGATTTGGAAACTGTTTGACCTAAACTATTCATTAGGGTAAATGTTTCAATTTTCTCTGTGGTTGTTATCTCAATATTATTTTCAACTGGATTTGGATAAAATTTGAAATCTAAATTTGTGATGTCATTTAGCCCTAAGATTCCAAAATATATAAATTGTGTACTTTCAATAATATCGGGTTCTGCATCTAGTGCAGCTTTTAGATCTACAACATTACAATTACAAGCTGCATCATATATTCTCCTTAAATGTGACTGCTGTGATGTCGCAAAAAATTGCTCTGAGAAGTAAACAGAATATTCTTCAAAAATTTCGTTTAATCGGTCGTTTGTGGTAATGAGGTTTCCATTTGCGGTAGTATTTCCTGTCAAATCGCCATCGAATTCGTCTAAAAGTTGATATTCCATAAGATCAGTGTATGCTCCATTCTCAGGGCTGATAGTTGCTATTTCTACAACACTTAAATAATCATTTAGCTCTTGGGCAAAATTGCCCGTGTCACAATTGCACTCTACAAAATGAACTCTTGGCCCTAATTCTTGAACATAATGTTGTCCAGGATAATATGCGGTAGCACCGTTTTCAATAAATATTTGATTAAGACCATCGTCATTAGACTCAGGAATATAACCAGTATCGACAGCGTCTCCAGCTGGGTAACCGATATTTTGGTCAATGAGTCTTATTTGAATAGTATTGGTCTGACTGTGCATTGATAAAATGAATCCAAGTACTAGTAAGAAAAAGCTTAATTTCATTATTTTGTTATTGATGTCAGAAATATACAAATTCTAATCTTCTATCAGACTTCATCTTTCAAATGGTCGACAACGGAATTCTTTTATTAAGTATCATTGGAATTGCGCTTGCTATTATTTTTGTTTGGTACTTTCTGATGAAATATGTTTTTAAGAATATTGTTTTGGGTGATTCCATATCACCTGCAGAACGGTTTACGATATTAGAAGAAACTCACCAGCGATACTTGACGCATCGAGTACTTTCGGCTGGGGAATTAAAAAATGCACCTTTTGAATTGGAGTCTTTGTTTATACGATGGTCGCTTGAAGCTACTCGATATGAATTTGTCGAAACTTTGGATTCAAAGACGGAAGAACATCGGTTCTTTTGGCTCATTGGGAAAGCGTCTGTTTTGTTTTTTCCTTTTAATAAGAGTCGATTGGAATTAAAAGAAGAAGTACGACCAGAGATTATTAATCAATTTAAATCTATTTTACCTCCTTCTGAAATTATAGTAAGCGATTGTTGTCCTGCTTGTGGGAGTGCTTTCTCTAAAAAAGAAGCACATTGCATTGATTGTGGCCTTGTTATTAAATAACCATTTCTGAATTTTGAATCGTGTGAACTCCCCGCGTTAAGGATAGCAGCGGTTACCCCGCACGAATGGAGGTGGTTGAGTGTCCCGACGTCAAGTCGGGATGTATCGAAACGTCCATAATGAGGAGGAGTATGAGCGGATAGCCTGACCGTAGGGAATGCCCAAGTCATATTACTAAATTGTTACTATTTTCTTATTCTCATCTATTAGGATTTTATCTCGTTAATATGTAGTACTTTTGCACCGCCAAAATAGGCACCTGATGCACAGGTGTTTTGAGGTATTAATTTAAAGATTCCGCCTAGGCGGGCATTTGTATGGATATTAGAAACATCGCAATTATTGCACACGTAGACCACGGTAAGACGACGCTGGTTGATAAGATTATGTATCACTGTGAACTTTTCCGAGAGAACGAGTCTAAGGGTGAGCTTATTCTGGACAATAACGACCTAGAGCGTGAGCGTGGGATTACCATTACGTCTAAGAACGTTTCGGTAATGTACAAAGGCACAAAAATTAATATTATAGATACGCCTGGTCACGCCGATTTTGGTGGAGAGGTAGAGCGTGTTCTAAATATGGCAGATGGTGTGTGTCTTCTTGTAGATGCCTTTGAAGGACCGATGCCACAAACGCGTTTTGTGTTGCAAAAGGCACTTGATCTTGGGTTAAAGCCTTGTGTGGTTGTAAATAAAGTAGATAAGGAAAACTGTACGCCAGAAGAAGTACACGAGAAGGTTTTTGACCTAATGTTTGAGCTTGGAGCAGAGGAGTGGCAGCTAGACTTCCCAACTGTGTACGGTAGTGCAAAAAATAACTGGATGTCTGACGACTGGCAGAAGCCTACAGACAGCATCGAGCCTTTACTTGAGATGGTGATGGAGCATATCCCTGCGCCAGAAATTGAAGAAGGTTCTACTCAAATGTTAATTACATCACTCGATTTTTCTTCATTTACAGGACGTATCGCTATAGGTCGTCTTAACCGTGGTGAGCTTAAAGAAAATATGCCTGTTGCCCTAGTAAAGCGCGATGGGACTATCAAAAAGACTAGAATTAAAGAGTTACATATTTTTGACGGTTTAGGTCGTATAAAAGTTGAGAGCGTACAAGCAGGAGATATCTGTGCGATTGTAGGACTAGAAGGTTTTGAGATAGGTGATACCGTAGCCGATTTTGAAAACCCAGAAGGTCTCGCAACTATTGCAATAGATGAGCCTACGATGAGTATGTTATTCTCAATTAACGATTCGCCATTTTTTGGTAAAGACGGAAAATTTGTAACGTCACGTCATATTAAGGATCGTCTAGCAAAGGAGCTAGAAAAGAACCTTGCTCTTCGTGTAAATGATACAGATAGTGCAGATAAGTTTTTAGTGTATGGACGTGGTGTAATGCACCTCTCCGTATTAATAGAAACAATGCGCCGTGAGGGTTATGAATTACAAATCGGTCAGCCTCAAGTAATTATAAAGGAAATAGATGGATTAAAGTGTGAGCCTATAGAGGAACTTACAATTGACCTTCCTGAGACTGTTTCTGGACGTGCCGTGGAGTTTGTAACAATGCGTAAAGGAGAATTACTCTCTATGGAGGCAAAAGGTGAGCGTATGATTATAGAATTTATGATTCCATCACGTGGTATCATAGGATTACGTAATCAGTTGCTTACTGCTACAGCTGGAGAGGCAATTATGGCACACCGATTTAAAGAATATCAACCGCTTAAAGGAGATATTCCAGGAAGAATAAACGGGTCGCTTGTATCTATGGAAAACGGAAATGCGATTCCTTACTCCATCGATAAGCTTCAGGATCGCGGAAAATTCTTTGTTGATCCAGGAGAGGATATTTATGAAGGACAGGTTATCGGTGAGAATTCTCGTCAGGATGATATGACTGTAAATATTACAAAAACCAAAAAACTGTCTAACGTACGTTCTTCTGGAGCAGATGATAAGGCTAAGATTGTTCCTGCAATTAAATTCTCTTTAGAGGAAGCTTTGGAATATATCCAAAAGGATGAATATGTAGAGGTTACACCTAATCATTTAAGATTACGTAAAGTATACTTAAAAGAGGTAGATCGTAAGCGTAACAAAATTACTTAAGTTAAGAATTCTGAAGTAGACGCGCTCTACTTCTTGAGAATCGATAGCAATTACCGAACCCTTAGCGGAGTCAAAGGGTTTTTAGACAACTATCGAATCATAATTACAAATCCTCATCGGCAACGGTGGGGATTTTTGATTTTGTCTCAAATCTCAAATCTCAAATCTCAAATCTCATCCCTAATCCCTCATCCCTCATCCCTCATCTACATGCTCTCCTTATCTTTGTTGTATGAAGAATGAGATAAAAGCTTTCTGCACAGACATAGACGGAACGTTACTCAATGCTGAGAGATGGCTAAGTAAGCTTACTGTTTCCGCTTTCGCGAAAGCGGACTTACCCATCATCTTCGCCTCGGCGAGAATGCCTAATGCGATGGGCTATTTACAAGATGGTCTCGGTATAAAAGGAGAAGCATTAATAGCCTACAATGGCGGACTCATATTAGGTAAAGGAGGAAAGCAGCTACAAAGCAATAACTTCTCCACCGAAGTATTAGAAAGACTCATTCCACATCACAAGAGCCGCGGTTATAATTTGAGCATTTACAGTCACAACCATTGGTTTACAGACAAGGAGGACGCGTGGAGCTTACGCGAAATAAATAACACGCGAGTCCACCCTAAATATCAATCAGTAACCGAAAGTCTCCGTTTTTTGGAATCTGAAAATTTAGGCATCCACAAATTGATGTGTATGGGTGCCGTTGCCGAAATAGACGAAATCATAACATTTTTAGAAGCAGATTTTTCTGATACTGTTCATTTTTACCGTTCTAAAGATACCTATGTGGAGATTACTCCTAAAAACATAGACAAAGCAAAAGCGCTAGAATTCTTGCTTGCTGCTGAGTTTGATTTTGATATAGAAAATGTAATATCCTTTGGCGATAACCATAACGATGTAGAGTTGTTACGTCGTTCTGGTTGGGGCGTTGCAGTGGCAAATGGAACTAAAAACGTTAAAGATATTGCAAACTACGTAAGCCCTTTTACAAACAAGGAGGATGCGGTCGCGCTGGCGGTTGCGGAGTTTGTGTTATGATATTAAAAATAAATCTTCTTAGATAAAATTATACTTTATCTATTTTCCTTAAGAATCTTAAAAGTTTTGCCATTTATGATTAAGTAGTACAAACCTTCAGGATATTCTGATATATCTATCTGTTTATCATTGCCTGTAAGCTCTCCATTAAGCATCACCTGCCCTAGAGCTGAAATGAATTGATATTGAACTTTACCATTACCGGGAATATTGATCATATCTTTTGCAGGATTAGGATAGGCTTCACTTACCTTTTGTAATCTATTTAGACCAAGTGAGCTGCATAAAAAATCCTGCTCTACCTTAGATGCTGCGGTAGGATTATCTAAAAGGTCATCTTCAAGTATGGAACAGTAACACTCATTACCCTCTACATAAAGTTTAAGCCACGATAGTGCTAATTGTCCTGTGGCACCGTCTCCACCGTTAGGTGTATTTGCAACGGAGTGATTACCATTTGCAATCTCAAATAAGAGTTTATCTGTCGTTATTGGTGTGGCATTATAGTGCACATCTGCGTGTTGGGCGGGTGGAGCTGTGGGGTCATTTTCGCCACTTAAGATGAGTATAGGACTTGAATGTTCAAGTTGTGGGTTACTTAAAAATGGGCATAAAGCAATTACCCCAGCAATCGTATTGTCCAATACCGCTGCGCGCTGCGCACCACCACCGCCCATAGACCACCCACTCACGGCGAGCCGATCTAAATTTAAATCACCAACTAAAGGTGAGTCTTCCCTCTCATTTTCTTGTCTTATGGTTTCTAAGGCATCTAGCAAGGCGATGGCTCGCTCCTCAGGAAAATCAACCAGAGAGTTTGTTCCTATTATAATGGTAACAATACCGTGAGACGCATAAAACGGTCCCCACTCTTGTACACTAGACGGTAGCGCTGTAAATCCAGGTACAATTGCAATACTTACGTAAGGGGGTATACCATCTGTAGGATAGTAAACCGTTGCACCATTATATTCTGGGCCATTGCGTAATCCATCTGCCTCAGTAAGTGTAGCTACTTGAAACGGACCTGGATTTATAAGGTCATCAACAGAGACATTATCACATTGAGCTATCACGGCATTGCACGATAACATAACGTATAGCGCCAGAAATAGGGAGAGATATAGGCTTTTCATTTTATTGTTTTTATGATGTGTTTGTTGTAGCTCTTTTTTTTGATTAATTATTTTTAAATTTTTCAAATGTTGTTCCATTGAATTTATACGCTCCATTTTCGTGAGTCCCAAGCCAAAGGTCTCCTTTGTTGTCTTTATAAATGCTGAATAAAGCAATTTGTTTGGATTTCTCTTTTATTGAATATTGCGTGATTTTTATTCCATCATATTTCCAAACACCATCACGGTAAGTTGCAAACCACAAATTATTATTGTTATCTCTTATTGTTGATAAATATTCATCTAAATTACTATCCTTTTTTCCGTCTAAACCGCCTATACTTTTGCGTCTTGTGTAAAATTTGTTGCCTTTTACTGTAGCACTGTCGTAAACACTATATCTATATTCTGTATTGAACCAAAAGTCGCCATTTTTGTCTTCTGTAATGGAACGTACGCCGTTTGCTCCCTCGTTACGAAACTCTGTTACATCTTCATCCGTTATCCATTGAAATGATTTTCCGTCATATCGACAAACTCCTACAGGATTAGTTCCAAATCAAATATTATCTTCTTTGTCTCTGTAGATACTGTAAACAGCAAATGGATTTGTGAGGTGTGGTGGATGTGGTAACTGTAATTCGAACAAAGTACTACTATCATAACGATATACTTTTCCCGTATCTTCATAAGAAGATTTAAACCAAATGTCACCAGAGTTAAGTTTCCAATTTTCACTTGGAATGGCCTTTAAGGTTGTAAATGTCTTTCCGTTAAATTTTGATATTTCAGATATTGCGTTTGCGCTGGAAAAATAGATATTACCAAATTCGTCTTCCTTTATTTCATCTACCCTGTTATCTAACAAACCGTGTTCTATGTTGTAATTAACTATTGTTTGTCCATCGTATTTATATACTCCAGCTTCCCAACTACCAAACCAATAATCGTTCCTACTGTCCTGAAAAATTACCATTACGTTATTACCAATTACTGGCACGGTATCACCCTTAAGAATGTTTTGAGCCTTAGCTTGTTTATTTAGTTTAACGGAAGTCTGTCCATTACAGGATGCCAATAAAATCAATGCGTTAAAAAAAATGAATAAGTTCAATTTTACTTTCATCTGTTTTATGACTTTTTGGTAGTCTTTGAGTTGTTGCTAACCAATTATGTAACAACTTTTATCGTCGGTATACCGTAAAATTCTATGTATTGTGTCTATTTATGGTTGTCGATATGCTGTAAAATTATTCTATGATATATCATTCCTGTAAACTACAAAAAGAAATTAGGAAATCTATCTATTAAAATTAAATAGAAGTCTTTTATGGTATTTCCTGTGATTGGCAGATAGTTGACTTACCTTACAAAATCACAGGGGCATCCCTAAAAAATAAAAGAATGACGATTACCCCTCAGATTAACAGACCATCACCTATCTTTTTTGAAAAGCCATTTGCAACTTTTGAGCGCGAGACAGACGTAAGCCGTACGCTTAGGACATTAGAAAGAGGGAAAGAAGTTTTGATTTCGGGATTTTATAGCGACGGCTTACAATTACTCAAGGCGGTTAAGGACTATCTGGATAAGAAGATGCCTAATGACACATTTAGAGAGCAATATGCGCACCGTGCTGAGTATTATAGGCTGTCTAACCTCATTGTTATCCAAGTTATAGACCATAAATTAATAGTTAAAAAAGCACCAGCGATAGGTTGGCTAAAAAAACTCTATCCTGAGCACGAAGAGTTTTACTTGCCATTCCCAAAAGCACAAGGAATGAACAGCTCCTGGCAATGGTATAAAAATGGAATCGTAATACCAGTCCTGCGTAATAAAGTACATCCTTTTTATGGAATATATTTTCCTACGCGTTTTGAGCATTTGGAGGTATTTGATAATTGGTTAAAGCGATATGAGGGTCCTAAAAAGACTGCCGTAGATGTGGGAATAGGTAGCGGCGTTCTCGCCTTGCAATTGGTACAACACGGTTTTCAAAAAGTATTTGGTACAGACACAAATCCTAATGCTATTTTCGGTTTAATGGAATCTATGGGGGTAACCAAACTCTCGCGTAAGATTGAGTTGGACCACGCACCATTTTTTGGAAAATTTGACAAACCCACGGAGCTTATTGTTTTCAATCCCCCGTGGTTGCCAGTTTCAGAAAGTCTTAAAGATGTGGATGATGCAATGTATTATGATGAACAAATGTTTCCTGAATTTTTCGCGAAAGCGAAAGAACTCTTATTACCAGATGGAAAACTCGTTCTTTTATTTTCTAACATTGCACGTATCACAAATGTCACAAAAGAGCATCCCATAGAGGCCGAACTAGCACATAGCGATAGGTTCCAGTTAGAACGCTGCTACAAGAAAAGAGTTAAAAATGCTTCTGATAAAACTAAACGCGAGCAACACTGGCGAGGCTCTGAGGAAGTGGAGCTGTGGGTACTTGCGCACAAGGAAGCGACTCTGGCATTCTAAACAGTGCTTGGTACATCCTTAGTTTTCTACGTCGTGTACGGCAACCGCAATTTTAGAGTCGGCGGTGCCATAGTATAAGAACCATTTGTTTTTAAATTGGACTAAACCTTCGACAAAACACACTTCGTTTACTTCGCCTACTTTTTCATAATCCTTATCTGGATGAATAAAGTATTGATCCGTTCTGTCAATGAGTTTAAAAGGTTCGTTTTTTTCAAATAACGCCTGACCAGCCGCATAGGTAAACTTGGGTAGGCTTGTATCATTATAGTTTGCCGCATTGCTCCCGTTATAGATTAATAATATACCTTCCTCTTTATACATTGCATAAGGTCCTGGCTCTACCAAACGACTGTCAAAATACCCTCTACGAGGATGGAGCACAGAGATTATTTTTTGATTTTCTGCATCTTCAGATACTTCCCAATGTATAAGATCATCTGAGGTAGCTATAAATAGATTTGTATCGCCAAAATACATCCAGTATTTTCCATTTATTTTTTTTGCAACATTTTTAGAATCTTCCACTTGAATCACAATAGCTCCAGATTTTGACCAGTAGTTTTCATACTTTTCTCCTTGTAATACAAGGCCGTGCTTGGTCCACGTGCGCAGGTCTGTAGAGGAGGCAATGGCAAGACGAGCTGTTTTTCCGTCATAGGCTGTGTAGGTCATTATATACTTACCTTCTTCACTCTCGATAATACGAGGGTCCTCTACACCGTCAAAATAGCACGTCTTACACTCTTCGAGAAGCTCATCTGTATTTAGTTTCTTGTAATTCCATTCGTACACTTTCATCGCATCATTATCTGGATAGAAAACTGGCGTTTTTTCTTTTGCAAAATTTAGACCGTCTATGCTTGTAGCTAGCCCTATGCGTGACGTCCCCATATCATCTTGTGCTCTGTAAAACAAATACACCGTATCATTATGTACAATCGCAGATGGGTTCAGCACGTTTCTAGCTTCCCAATTACTTTGTGTTTTTGTGATAGGACAAGTAAAGGCTTGGGTGACCGTTGGTTTTAAAATGGGATTAATACTATCCATTTTTGTAAAATTGGTAAATGCCCAATCTTGATGACTGGCTTGTGCCCCAGCAATGGGAGCAGATTCATTTTTGCAGCTACATACTATAAGAGTAAAAAGGATTGCAAAAAAAATAGACTTATTCATATGATTATTGGTTGGGATTAGTTCAGTTGGTCATTATTCTCTATCGTAAGGTACAATAAATTTATAGGCGTAATTCTCATCTAACAGTCCTAATCACTTTCCAATAATTCCCTACATTTGATATTACAGAAACATACCTAATGGCGACTACCACAAATCCTACAGTACCCTTTACATATGACCGTAAATCTCTGGACGATACCACCCTTTTGAAGCTCTATCGCGCGATGCTTAAACCGCGTATGATAGAGGAAAAAATGCTCATATTATTACGTCAAGGCAAGGTTTCTAAGTGGTTTGCAGGAATAGGGCAGGAGGCCATATCTGTAGGTGTGACGAGCGCAATGCAAGCTGAGGAATACATTCTCCCCATGCATCGCAACCTAGGTGTTTTCACAACACGAGAAATCCCGTTATATCGATTGTTTACCCAATGGCAAGGCAAGGCGAGTGGCTTTACAAAAGGTCGTGACCGTAGTTTTCACTTCGGGACACAGGAATATAAGATTGTAGGAATGATTTCCCATTTAGGTCCACAGTTGGGCGTGGCCGATGGGATCGCGCTAGCGCACAAACTCAGAAATGAAAAAGCCGTTACGGCAGTATTTACTGGGGAAGGAGGTACGAGTGAGGGAGATTTTCACGAGGCGCTTAATGTCGCTTCCGTTTGGCAACTTCCCGTGCTATTTTGTATTGAGAATAATGGCTACGGCCTATCTACGCCTACGAGTGAACAATACAACTGCGAGCACCTTGCAGACCGTGCTAAGGGCTACGGGATGGAATCCCACATAATAGACGGTAATAATATCCTCGAGGTATACACGAAAATTTCTGAGATTACAGAAAGTATGCGCAACAATGCACGACCTGTGCTCATTGAGTTCAAAACCTTCAGGATGCGCGGGCACGAGGAGGCGAGCGGTACAAAATATGTTCCGCAGGAGTTGATGGACGAGTGGGGAGCAAAAGATCCCGTGACTAACTTTCAGCAATTCTTAATGGATGAAAATATCCTTACCGAGGAGCTCAACGTTCAGTATAGCGAAGAAATCCTAGCCGAAATAAACGAAGGTCTGGATGCCGCTTATGCAGAGGATGCTATTGTTCCAAATTTGGAAACCGAAATGGAAGATGTGTATGCGCCATTCCGCTTCCGCGAAAGCGAACCCAGCACCACAACAGAAGAACTCCGACTCATAGACGCTATCTCACAGGGCTTAAGGCAGTCTATGGAAAAATACGACGACCTTATTATCATGGGGCAAGATGTTGCCGAATATGGAGGCGTTTTTAAAATCACAGATGGATTTGTAGCGCAGTTTGGGCGCGACCGAGTGCGCAATACTCCCATTTGTGAAAGTGCCATCGTCGAAACGGCAATGGGACTTGCGATTAACGGAAAGAAAGCAATGATGGAAATGCAATTTTCAGATTTTGCAACCTCTGGTTTTAATCCCATCGTAAATTATCTGGCTAAATCACATTACCGATGGTCACAACCTGCAGCTGTTGTTATTCGTATGCCTTGCGGTGCAGGAGTTGCCGCGGGACCTTTTCACTCGCAGACAAACGAAGCGTGGTTCACGCACACGCCAGGTTTAAAAGTGGTCTATCCAGCCTTTCCAGCAGATGCTAAAGGTCTACTAGCCACCGCCATCGAAGACCCAAATCCAGTTTTATTTTTTGAACATAAAGCACTCTACCGAAGTATCCGTCAGGAAGTACCTACAAACTATTATACCATACCATTAGGAAAAGCAGCGCTTTTAAGGGAAGGTAATCAGGTTTCCATTATCACTTATGGCGCAGGTGTTCATTGGGCTTTAGAATTATTAGAAACCGCATCACATATCGACGCAGATGTTCTAGATTTAAGAACGCTCCAACCATTAGATAAAGAAGCTATATACGCTTCGGTAAGGAAAACGGGAAAAGTCTTGTTGCTTACGGAGGACTCATCTTTTGGGTCTGTGATGTCAGATATCTCGGCAATGGTTGTGGAAGATTGTTTTGAACATCTTGACGCTCCTGTACGCCGGGTGACAAGTCTAGACACGCCAATCCCTTTTGATGCTGAACTCGAGAAGCAATATCTGTCCAAATCTAGATTGCTCGAAACACTCGAGGAGCTTCTAGCCTATTAATTATTTCTTTTTTGAATTAGGTTTGGGATTATATTTATTACCAGCACCCAGCACCCAGCACCCAGCACCCAGCACCCAGCACCCAGCACCCAGCACCCAGCCCATTCTTAACATTTAATTCTGTTAATTTTTTGCGTTAAAAATTGCTTTTTCTCCTCAAACTTAGAAGTCATTAACAGTTGCTAGTTAAAGATTATTAATCTGGCTTTCTTAAGCAGAAAGGGTATGTAGTTTTGAGACATACTAATCAATAAAACCAATAGACTATGTTACGCTGGACAATTATTTTTATCGTTATTGCAATTATCGCTGCCATCTTTGGATTCGGAGGAATCGCTAGTGGCGCAGAAAGCATCGCCAAAATTTTATTCTTCATTTTTATTATTCTATTTGTGCTTTCACTTTTGAGTAGATTATTTAGAAAATAAAATAGAAATATTACAATTAAGGAGTCTCTCAGTTTTGAGAGGCTCTATTTTTATCACTTAAATCAAACAAATGAAAAAGATATTATTAATTGCTTTTGCAGCAATTGTTACTACAGCCTGTGGACCAAGTAAAACGGTTCAAGAATCAAAAAAAACACTTAAAGGGTACTGGACACTTAACGACATAAGTTATGACAGACCAGGAACCTTTAACGTTACCATATTTGAAGATACCTCTGCCGAATGTCTTGAAGGAAGCCAGTGGCGTTTTATCCCAAATAACAATTTTGGGAACTACGAAATTTCAAATACAAGTTGTCCTACTGGAAAAAGATATTTTGTATGGACCATACCAGATACTGGGGATAACGCATCTAACTACGATATTATGCTGAAACCTACAGATGAGAAAATGAAGTCTACTATGAACAATACTGGATTTAGACTAGCACTATCTTACCTATCTGATGATCAGTTACAAATCAGACAAACGGTGCAATTAGAAGGGAGTCCATTTACAATTAAAATGAACTTTTCTAAGAACGCCGAGTAATCCAGATAGGAAACTAGACCGTAGATTTAACAAACCTTAAAAATAACAGAATGAAAAATATATTTAAAACATTAGCAGTAGTTGCAATGAGTGCTACAATGCTTGTAGGTTGCGAGGCAACAAAGAATGCAAACAATAAACAAAAAGGTGCCGTAATAGGTGCTGCAGGTGGCGCAATCCTTGGAGCCGTAATAGGAAACAACGTAGGAAGCGGTGATAATTCTGAACTAGGTGCCGTTATAGGTGGCGTAGTAGGAGGCGGTGCTGGCGTCCTTATAGGAAGCAAAATGGATAAGCAGGCTCAAAAGATAGAGCAAGAAATCCCAGGAGCTCAAGTGGAGCGTATAGATGATGGTATAGTTGTAACTTTTGATGAAAATTCAGGAGTTTATTTTGACACCGCAAAGTATAATGTAAACGCAGAGTCACAAGTGTTGTTAAACAAGCTAATTACCGTGATGAAAGAGTATACGCAAACGAATGTTATTGTAGCTGGTCACACGGATAGTGTAGGGTCAGATGCTTCAAACTTAACATTATCTAAAAATAGAGCAGAGGCTGTGACTGGATACTTTGTAAGTAATGGTCTTTCTGCAGGACGATTTACTACAGTTTGGTACGGAGAAACTCAACCAGCTGCAGATAATTCAACTGCTGAGGGTAGAGCAAAGAATAGAAGAGTAGCTCTTGCAATTGTTCCAAATGAGCAAATGAAGCAAGATGCAATAAAAGAAGCCGGAAACGGTCAATAAAACTTATTGTAAATATTTTATAAAGCCTCAATGCTCTTGCATTGAGGCTTTTTTTCTTTCTATCTTCGGGACGCGTGAAAAAACAAGACAGCATAATAATTATAGGCGGAGGTATTGCAGGATTAACGGCCGCAATTCATCTTGCTGGTAAAGGATGTGCTGTGCAACTTATAGAAAAGCAATCCTACCCTAAACATAAGGTATGCGGAGAATATTTATCTAATGAGGTGCTTCCTTACTTGAAACATTTGGGTATTGAACCTTTTGCTCACGGAGCTACAAATATTACGCATTTCCACTTCACAGGATTTTATGGAAATGGTTTAGAGACAGAGTTGCCACTAGGGGGATTTGGTATGAGTCGGTATACTTTTGACAAACTACTTTATGATCGTGCAATCGCCTTGGGAGTTGATGTTATTAAAGATGAAGTGACGTCCGTTTCTTTTAGTGACAATATCTTCGAGCTGACCTTAAAAATATGGGGCACTTGCACCGCAGATTATATCATAGGAGCCTACGGAAAGAGAAGCGGACTTGATATTACGCTTTCGCGAAAGTTTATCCAACACAAATCTCCGTGGCTTGGCGTTAAAGCTCATTATAAGGCAGATTTTCCAGACCATCTGGTAGGATTACACCACTTTAAAGGAGGATATTGTGGCTTATCTAAAGTTGAAGGTAATAAAATAAATGTATGCTACCTCGCAGATTATGAGTCATTTAAAAAATACAAATCGCTAGAGATCTATCAAAAAGAAGTTCTAGAACAAAACAGCAAATTAAAATCTTTCTTTTCCGAATCTGAAATGGTTTTCGAAAAGCCATTATCTATTAGTCAAATATCGTTTGAAAAGAAAACCGCTGTAGAAAATCATATTTTAATGGTAGGAGATAGCGCAGGACTTATTCATCCGCTATGTGGTAATGGGATGGCAATGGCCATACATAGTGCAAAAATAGTTTCACAAGCCCTATTAAGCCATTTTGAAGAACAAACAACGCGCGCTCACTTAGAAACAAGTTTTACCCAAGAATGGAATCACACCTTCAATGCAAGAATGCGCAATGGTAGCATCATACAGCGCGGCTTACAAAGTACTATTATTACCAAACTTGCGGTAAATTTTTTAAGGCGTTCACCCAGAACATTAACCAAAGTTATTAAATCAACTCACGGTACTCCGATATAATGTTAGACCTAACACACAGAAGCAGCGCGCCAGAGCTCATGGATAATCCAGAGCTGCCTACCTCGGAACTTATTCCTGCGCTCAATGATATAACAAAAGTGAATAAACTGCTCAATGGCAATCTAATAACTGTGAAAGCAATTGAAAAATTATTTGAGGAGTTTCCAGATAAAAAAGAGTGGAGTATTGTAGATTTTGGTTGTGGTGACGGACAGATGTTACGGCGCATAGCTCGATATTTTGAGAAACATACTAACGCTTTACATCTTATCGGAGTAGATCTCAACGCAAAAAGTATACAATTAGGAAAAAACCTATCTACCGAGTTTCCGAACATAAGTTTCGAGCAACGTAACATTCTAGAAGTAGATGAAAAAGCGTATGATTGCGATATATTGCTATGTACGCTCACGATGCACCATTTTAATGATGAGGAAATTATTCAGTTTATGCAAAAATTCCAAAAACTTGCAGGTATCGCGATTGTGGTAAATGATTTAGAAAGGAGTGCGGTTGCCTATCAGTTGTTTAAGGTATTTAGTCGTATTTTTATGAAAAGTAAAATTGCAAAACACGATGGGCGTATTTCCATAGCCCGTTCGTTTAAGAGAAAAGAATTAGAAGCATACGCCAGGGAGTTGGATCTTAAGAATCACTCCATAACTTGGAAATGGGCGTTCCGCTATCTATGGATAATAAAGACTGTATGAGTGTAAAAATAACAACTGTTGCAAAACAGTTGCCTCAATATTCCAGAACGACTGATGAGATCTTACCATTTCTGGATATCTGGCTTGAAGGACAAGAAGATCGATTTAAACGCAAGGTAAAGAAGATTTTTGGGAATGCTGCTGTAGATAAACGTTACAGCATTATGGCTCCTGAAGAAGTCTTTACGGCAACCACATTTCAAGATAAAAATGATATTTATACAAGAGAAGTTGTAAAATTAGGGGAGCAAGTACTTTCTAAAGCGTTAATAAAATCAGGTTGGGAGTCTCAATCTATTGATTTTATCATTACCGTAAGTTGCACAGGGATTATGATTCCTTCTCTTGATGCTTATTTAATAAACTCCTTAAAGCTCAGACAGGATATCATTAGACTTCCTGTCACAGAAATGGGCTGCGCGGCCGGAGTAAGCGGTGTGGTTTATGCAAATGAATTTTTAAAGGCAAACCCTGGCAAGCGAGCTGCCGTTATTGCAATAGAAAGCCCTACAGCAACATTTCAACACACAGACTATTCTATGGTAAATGTGGTAAGTGCTGCTATTTTTGGGGATGGAGCAGCTTGCGTTTTTCTATCTAGTAAAGAGGAGGATAGTGGGCCAGAAATCGTAGACACGGCAATGTATCATTTTTATGATGCCCAAGAAATGATGGGTTTTAAGTTGGTAAATACTGGCTTGCAGATGATTTTAGATCAGAAAGTCCCCGAACAAATCGCCGATAAATTCCCAGACATCATACACCCTTTTCTTAAGGAGAATGGATATGACATAAAGGATGTAAATCACCTTATTTTTCATCCAGGTGGTCGCAAGATTGTTGAAACCGTGGAGGACTTATTCGGTAAATTAGGAAAAAATATAGACGACACAAAAGAAGTGCTACGTCTCTACGGTAATATGAGTAGTGCCACAGTACTATACGTTTTAGAGCGATTTCTGGACCGGAAGCTCCCAGAAGGAGATTTAGGAATTATGCTCAGTTTTGGACCAGGTTTTTCTGCGCAAAGGGTGTTACTTAAATGGTAATCTAAATGGAACAATCATATAAAAATAAATGGGCTATAATTTTAGGCGGTAGTAGCGGTTTGGGACTTGCTACGGCTCAAAAGTTAGCCCAAGAGGGAATGCACCTGTTCATCGTGCATCGCAGTAGGAGAAGTGTTTTAGGCGACCTAGAAAGTATTACAAGAAAATTAGAGGAACAGGGTACAAAAATTTATCAATTCAATATAGATGCGATGAACGCAGAAAAACGTTCGGCAGTTGTTCAGGAGGCACTTAAAAATGTAGGAATTGGAGCATTTAAGGTACTAGTGCACAGTATTGCAAGAGGAAACCTAAAACCTCTATATCACGAGACGGAAAGAACCCTGACTAATGAAGATTTCAAGTTAACTATAGATGCAATGGCGATAAATTGTTATGATTGGGTTTCCGCTTTCGCGAAAGCGGAATTATTTACCCACGACGCCAGAGTCATTGCATTTACAAGCGAGGGTAGTACACGGGCTTGGCACCAGTACGGAGCCGTCGCTGCTGCCAAAGCCGCACTAGAAAGTATCATACGAGGCATCGCATTAGAATTTGCCCCTATACACCTCAAGGCAAATTGTATTAAAGCAGGGGTTACGGATACAGAAAGTTTACGAATGATTCCAGGGAGTGAGATGATGAAGTCCGAAACCTTAAGGCGTAATCCGTATGGAAGATTAACCACGCCTCAAGACGTTGCAAACGCTGTGTATCTATTATGTCGCGATGAAGCTCGATGGATTAATGGTACGGTTATTCCTGTGGACGGAGGAGAGCACATACGATGAATACAGAGCAAATCATATCCATACTTCCCTACGACGATCCATTTCTATTTGTAGATGAAATCGAGGAGGTGCAAGGCACAGGAGTGCGAGGTAACTATACATTCCCAAAGAATTCTTTTTTTTATAAAGGTCACTTTAAGAATAACCCTATAACCCCAGGAGTTATTCTAACAGAATGTTGTGCACAAATAGGATTAGTAAGTTTGGGAATATTCTTAATAGGTGATGAATCAAGATTGCTAGAGACAAAAATTGCGCTGGTACAATCTACAATGGAGTTTTTTGAACCTGTTCTTCCCGGAGAAAAAGTAGTTGTACAGAGTAAAAAGCTTTATTATCGTTTTGGTAAACTCAAATGCAAAGTGATGATGCAAAATGTACAAGGAGTGATTGTTTGTAGTGGCGAACTTTCAGGGATGATATACGATAAGAGAGATGAATAAAAGAGTTGTTATTACGGGTTTAGGAGTTTGCGCACCTAATGGTGTAGGGCTTTCACAATTTACGGAGAGTATTAAAAATGGAGTAGTAGGGGTTACATTCCATCAACAGCTTGCAGACTTAGGTTTTGGATGTCAGATTGCGGGACAACCAGAAATAACGGAGGAGTTACTTTCTCAATACTTTACGCCTTTGCAACTTAGAGATCTACAAGCAACAGGAATTTATTACGGGATGATCGCGGGAATAGACGCCTGGCAGGACGCGGGCTTGGAAGCCGGAGATAAAGATACCGTAGATTATGATTCTGGGATCATCTTTGGCACATCGACATTAGGTGTAGACAAGCTCAAAACGGCTATTGAGATGACAGACCAAGGCAAAGTAAGGCGCCTAGGAAGCTCTGTGGTAATCCAAACAATGTCTAGCGGCATAAGCGCTTACTTAGGTGGGTATATAGGTGCTGGAAATCAAGTCACTACAAATTCTAGTGCCTGTACGACAGGTACAGAAAGTATATTAATGGGTTATGAACGTATTGCAGCTGGAAAAGCAGAACGTATGATTGTTGGAGGCTGTAATGACTCTGGACCTTACATCTGGGCTGGATTTGATGCGATGAGGGTACTGGATAAAAAACATAATGATGACCCAGTAAAAGGTAGTAGACCAATGGCTGCAGACGCTGGCGGATTTGTACCTGGTAGTGGGGCAGGAGCTTTAGTTTTAGAGAGTCTGGAAAGTGCTCAATCCAGGAGCGCATACATTTATGCAGAAGTTTTAGGTGGTGCTGTAAATAGTGGAGGACAGCGCGGTTCTGGAAGTATGACAGCACCTAATAGTGAGGCTGTACAAAAATGCATTCAAGCTGCTGTGCGGGCATCAGGAATAAAACCCGAACATATAGATACTATAAATGGACACCTTACAGCTACGGGAATGTGTCCAACAGAAGTTAAGAACTGGAGCTTAGCTCTAGGTCGCTCTGGAGACGATTTCCCATACATAAACTCTCTCAAGAGTATGACAGGGCATTGTCTGGCAGCAGCAGGTTCAATAGAAACCGTAGCAGGAATTTTAGAGTTAGACAATGGTTGGATTTTTGGGAACGTAAATTGTGGAGAAATTCATCCAGAAATTTTAGAAATTGTTTCTGCTTCCAGAATCCCTAGAAAAACAATGGATTTATCCTTAAAGATTTTAGCAAAAGCGAGTTTTGGATTTGGAGATGTAAACTGCTGTATGATTTTTAAAAAATATGATTAGGACCAGATAATTGCCTAAATTCGAAGAAAAAGGAATACTATGAATTCACATTACGAAGAACTTAAGAATATCATTAAGATATATTTACCAGAAGATGTTTCTGTAGATGAGATAACACCTAATAGTCATTTAATAAATGAATTAAACATCAACTCTGCAAACCTTGTAGATGTGGTTCTGGATGTAGAAGATCATTTTGACATCACGATAGAAGACGATGAGATTGAAAAAATGGATACTGTTGCCAGCGCATTAGAGGTCATCGATTCTAAAATTAATACGAAATAGTCTTAGCTTTAAAGACAACCGTAATAGAAATTAGATATAAAAAAAAAGCCAGCATTTTGCTGGCTTTCATCAATTCGTGCTATTTTCTTTATTGGATAATCCCGCCACAGCTTATTCTCGCTCCAGCATCACCACTAGGTTGAGACGTAAAATCATCTACTCCTTGGTGTACAATAATCGCCTTTCCTAAAACATTCTTACTAGCATCATCACAGCCTATACACCACTCGTCTGTGGTCATTGTGATGGTCCCATTTCCATTCTCATCTGCTTCAAAGTTTCCGATGTCACCTTTATGATATCCTCCTGCATCGCCCCATTTTCCGTGAGGTTTTCCTGTAGGATTCCAATGACCGCCAGTAGATTTTCCGTCTTCTGAAGAGCAATCTGCACTTTCATGTATGTGGATGGCGTGGGTACCTTCGGCAAGACCGCCAATTACGGCTGTAAAAGTGACTTTACCATCATTCTCCTTAAAAACAACGCTTCCTGAGGCTTTGCTTCCGCTTTTGGGAGATAATTTAAAAGTAACTTTCTCTTCTTTAGCAGCTTCGCTTATATTTGAGCTGTTGTCTTCTGATGTAGTTGCTTCAACCTTATCTTCGGCGTTATTATCTTCTTTTTTATCTTTTTTACAGCTTGTTGCTAGTATGGCTAGACTCATAAAGGCTATGCTTGCTATTTTTTTCATTTTGTTGGTTTTATGGTTTAGGAATCTAAGATACAATTGTTTTAACATTCTGAATCAAGTTTATAAAACCTTTAACCGTTTCAGGGCTTTCATAAGCGATATCCATCTTTTCTGGAGAACCATTCTGGTAAAATGCAAAGTCCGCTTTCGCGAAAGCGTAATAAACACCTCCTCAAAGCGGACCATTATGCAAAATAATAAAAACCGTTTTAAATCGTAATCGTACTCAACGAAGTAGTATTTGTGATATCCGATGTATCGAGACGATACTGATACACACCATTCTCGCCTATGGCAATCAATAGATCTCCCTGAATGATTACGTCAAAAGCGAGTCTATCTATATTATGTACAAGCACCGTATTTGTGGGGTCAGAGACGTCAAAAATTTTGATTTCATCATCACATACAAATAGATAATCGCCAAAAAGTCCCATTCCCTTAGGTCCTGTGAGCTCACGAGTGCTCAGCAATACTGGATTTGTAATCTCAGTAACGTCATACACCTCCAGTTGATTGACATTGTTACCACAACCCAAATCTGACCAAAGTGTTACAAATGCCGTAGTGTCGTTTGCAACTACGGGATCACAAGCCGTAAAGTGCTCTACAGAGCTCAAATACTCGGGAAACTCAGGATTGTCTATGCTATATATAAACATTCCATTTTGAGAACCGATGTAGAGATAGTTCTGATATCCAAAAATAGTCTCAATATTAAAACCAATGCTTACACGATTCACTTGAACTGGATCAGATGGAGTAGCTACGGAGAAAACAATTAAGTCACTCTCATCTACAGCATAAAGATGTTCTCCTTTAAGCGCAAAAATTGCTAGAGAACCTCCCTGCCCATCATTATCACCCGCAAACTCGTTTACACTTGAATCTGAGCTATCAGAACTACAGCTAGTCAGTAATGCTCCTAACATTAATATGTATATAATCTTTTTCATTATCCTTGTGTTTTTAATTTCCAACCTACAACGACGGAGTCCTGTGCAACATTAGGATAATATCCATCTGGCGATATTTTTACTGGGAATACATTTCGAATACGTTTAGAAACGTTGAGTTCGCTTACTCGTGCTTCAAAAGAAATCGCAATGAGGTCTACGGCTTGGTTTACAAAATAGATTCCATTTCTTATGGAAACATCTGTAGATCCTGGAACTTCGATAAAATTAAGTGGCGTAGGATTTGATGGGTCCTCGTTTTGGAATACGTGGAAACCCTCGTTTTTTTCGTTTACAAATAGTAAACCGTTGAGCACGTAAATTTTACCAGAATTGGCAATAGGTTTTGGCGGAAGTAACTTCACGCTCGTTTCAAAATCTGCTCTTGAGAGTGCAATAGGTTCATAAGCAGACTCAGAAAAGCCAGGCTCTCCGACAAAATCATCCTCGTCACAGTCGCCATTTACACAGCAACTCTGTAATACTCCTAAACATAGGAATAGTGTAAGTAGTTTTATGGTTTTCATAAATTGTTTATTTCCTTAAAGATGTACTAAGGAAAAAAACGTTGCGTAGGAAGGATAGAAGTTTACAATTTCTTAATGTAGGCTCTTAAAAAGGTTTAACTAACTCCCGTTGATCTGTAATCCCTCTTTTGAGATTCTCAAAAATAATAAGTGTTTTGTCTACTTGAGTTTGCTCTCTCTTTATGCGTTTTACAAAATAGATAAGACTTCGTTTTTTTCCATCTGTAAGTTGTTCAAATAGTGATGCACCATCTGGGTCACTGTCTAGCACCGCCTGAAAGGCTTCTGGAACTTCTACTCCGTAAGTTGAGGTGTCTTCTCTAAGTTGTACTTCAAAGAAATCTGACGGGAAAATGCCTAGTTCTTTTTGGTAGCGTTTTCCAAAACTTATGACGTACTCCTCTTTATATTTATGGAGTTTACCGTGAAAAGCAAAAGAATTTTTTTCAAAATAAGCGGTCACAGCAACTCGAGTATGACCCGCTTCTCTAAAGGTATTTCCTATGTCATCTGGAATCTCAATACGGTGTGTACCCTGAATGTATACTGGAATACGTTTAGATTCAAGCAACGCCACGATTTATAGTATGGATTGAATGTTTTCTGGAGGTCTTCCTATTACGGCACCTTTTTCTGAAACAATTATGGGACGTTCTATTAACTTGGGGTAGTTCATCATCGCTTTAATAATCTCGTCATCTGTAAGTTGCTTTCCTTTGTATTTTTCTTTCCAAATAGCTTCGTTTGTCCGAACTAAATCTATGGGGGCGATTTCAAGTTTTTTAATAAGGATTGCAAGATCCTTTTCAGATAGCGGATCGTCGAGATACTTTATAATCTCAAAATCCTTACCTGATTCCTCAAGGATGCCGAGTCCTTGTCGGCTCTTGCTACATCTGGGATTGTGATAAATGGTGATCATTTTAAATATTTTGTAGCTTTATGGAAATACCCAAATTTCTAAGTTGTGCGGCTAGGGTAGGAGCATCTTTAAAGTGAATTCCGGTAATGCCTACTTCTTCACAACCGTGTATATTTTTTAAACTGTCGTCTATAAAGACCGCCTCAGCGGCATTGATATTGTAGCGGGATAGCATCAGTTCATAAATTTTTGTAAATGGCTTGCGCATACCTTCGTCGCCAGATACTAAAATACCTTCGAACCATTGTAACCAGGGAAACTTGGCGATGGCCTTAGGCCAAGTTTCTCCGCTCCAGTTTGTGAGGGCTAGGACGCGATAATTTGGGTTATCTATAAGTTGTTTGAGAATATTGAGTGTACCCTCGTGCGTAAATCCTAGCATTTCTTCCCAGCGCCCATAATACATTTCTATGAGCTCTTTATATTCAGGAAAAAGAGCGATACGTTCTTGTGTAGCTTTGGCAATAGGGTAACCCGCATCTTGATTTACGTTCCAATCCCAGGCACATACGTGATTTAGAAACCAGTCCATTTTCTTTCGATCGCCTCTAAATTCTTTAAGATACACATACTCAGGGCTCCAATCTATGAGAACGCCCCCAAGGTCAAATATAATAGTCGTAATATTTTTTTTCATAAAGGTATGCTTTCGCGAAAGCGTAAATAGCCTATTTCTCTCGCTCCATCGCAGCAAAGGCCGCACCTATGATTCCTGCGTGGTTTTTAGTTTGGGCTGCTTCTATGGGAATTTGTGTTGTAAATACGTGCTTAAATTCATCCATATATTTGCTTATACCACCACCTATGATATAGTGGTCTGGAGTGCACATGAGTTCGACATTTTCTAAAAAGAAATTAAAGCGTTTTGCCCATTGTTTGTAAGTGAGACCTTCCTTTTTACGCACCGAGTTAGCGGCATATTTTTCGATAGGTTTTTTCTTATAGCGTATACGTCCTAATTCAAAATTGGGTATGAGTTTTCCGTTATAAAAGAGACCGCTACCTATTCCTGTACCTACTGTGATCACAGCTACGAGACCTTTTTTATCACGACCGGCGCCGTATCGCATTTCTCCTAATCCTGCAGCATCTGCATCGTTTATTACCGTACAAGGAAGTCCTGTCTGATCTTCAAAGAGTTTATCTACTTGTACACCGAGCCAGTCTGGATGCATATTGCCGTAAGCCTTTGCCTGGCCGTTTACAATTACAGTAGGAAATCCAAAGCCGATAGGGCCTTTCCAGTTAAAATGGTCTACTAATCTTTGAACGCTCAAGGCAACTGCTTGCGGGGTTGCGGGCCTCGGAGTTTCTACTCTAAAACGTTCTGCTAGATAGTCTTCACGTTCTAAATCTACTGGAGCTCCTTTAATTCCTGAGCCCCCTATATCGATACCTAATACTTGCATATGTTATGTTAGATGATTCGGTGTTTCGAAGATACGTAATTTGATAGAACCTATTTAAAGTGAAAGCTGGTTATAGTACTTCCCCCTCTTTGCCTGATATGGATTTCCCGTATTCCTGCTTGTAAATTTTTGCTACTAGAACAAAAAGACTCACTAAAATGGGGCCAAAAATAAGACCAATAAAACCAAAAATAGGAACGCCAACAATTACTCCAATTAAAGTAATAAGCGGATGTATATCTGCAAGTCTTTTCTGGATTACAAGCCTGAATAAGTTATCTGTAGCTCCCACGACCACAGTACCGTAAATTGCGAGAACTATTGCCTGCCAAACGTCTCCAGATGCATAAAGAATGATACAAACGGGAATTATTCCAAGTGCAGATCCCACAAAGGGAATCATAGAGCCTACTGCAACAATTGCAAACCAAAAGAAAGGGTCTTCTACTCCTAAAATAAGGAAACCTATTAATGCTACGACTCCTTGAAGTAAGGCTACAAGTGGAATACCAATGGCATTAGATTTTACAAGATTAACACTATCTTTTCCTATAAGTTTTAGGTTATCACCACTTAAAGGAATATACTCCATTAGGCTCTCACGTAGTGCTTTCCTGTTTGTAAGCATATAATAGAGTAGGAAGTACATAATTCCAACAGCAATAAATACATTAAAGGTGCTTCCAGCAAGGTCTTGAAGATTTGAACTTACCCAGTCTGCAATCGCTCCTGTGTCCATGGAGCTTGCAATATCTAGATTATATTGCTGTTCGAATTCGCCTATTTTTTCTTTGACAATACCTGCGACCTTCTCGCTATTATTTACAGCTTTACTAATTTTTGAGGTAAGCATAAGTCCGAGCCCAGCAATAGGTATTAAAATTACTAGGAAAGAAAGTGTCATAAGGAAACCTGCCGCGAGAGAGGAATTCCACTTACGTTTTACAAGTTTACCTTGCCATTTTCTTAAAAGAACGTATAATGTTATGGCTCCAAGAACTCCAGAGAGATAGGTGGCCATCTCTTTAAAAATAAGGTATCCTAGCAGGATAATCAATCCTAAAATAAAGAGTTGACGTATGAGTTTTGGGGATATGGCTTGGTCTTTAGGCATTAATGGATTTTTTAGTTAGGTAGCAAATAGTTGACTATCGTCTTTAAAGGCTTTAAATTCTAATGCATTACCGCTCGGGTCATAAAAGAACATCGTGGCTTGCTCGCCCACTTGCCCTTCAAAGCGGATGTATGGTTCGATTACAAAGGTAACGTGAGATGATATCGCTTTTGCGAAAGCGTGAAAATCATCCCACTCCAGAACAACACCAAAATGAGGAACTGGCACCGCTTTACCATCGACTTCATTTGAGTCATTATTGGAATTACCACCTTCTTTGTAATGAATCACGAACTGATGGCCAAAAAAGTCAAAATCTACCCAATGGTCACTACTGCGACCTTCTTTAAGTTTTAATATATCTCTGTAAAAAACGCGCGCTTTTTCAAGGTCTGTTACGGGTACGGCAAGGTGAAAAGGTCTGAGCATAAAAAAAGTGTATTTGGTTTATTAAAAATACACTTTTAAATGATGATTTATAATTTCTTATTTTACTTATCTGCGTTTATTGCATCCGTATCTTTTCTATTTTTTAATAATGAGGTACCTGCAAAAAAGAATATAACTCCAAGTATAGCAAAGGCCCAAGGACTCAATCCGGTAGATAGGCTTCCAAAAATCCCTAAAACTCCAACGACGAGCATAATGGCTCCAGCAAGTAGTGCGATTGTTCCTATAATTTTTATCATGGTATAGTTGTTAAGTTATTTCATCTAAATGTAATGAAACACCCGTGGCAACACCATCCGTTTAACAACAGTTTAAAGCGGAATTAATAATAATTTGGGATATGGCTCTGCGACTTAACAAGACCTTTAGAAAACTACTATTCCTTACGATTAAAGGTATAACTACCTCCAGCTTGTCTCAGTACAAACGTAGTATACTTTCCATTGTTCTTTTCAGTAAACTCAATCTCGAGTCCTAAAGCAAGTAAAGAGAATGTAGTTTCGCTCTCTGTATCTAGGGAAAATGCCTGTTGTCCAGAAGCTTGTAGAACTACACGGTCATCTTTAGTTGTAATTGTAATTTCTAATGGAATATCGGTCGAGTGATATATTCCAGGATACATAGTAAGTTGCTCTAGAGACAGGTCTATATCGGCAAAAAGTGGAAGGGTGATTTCCTTTCCCATAGATGCATCTAGCGTAATGTTTGCAATTTCTGTCATATCATAGTTTAAACCATTAGACAAAATGGTGATAGCGATATTCTGTTCTGGGAGGTAGGCTGTGCGTGTTCTAAAACCATCTATGGATCCACCGTGGCCGTAGGCTACGACATCTTCCATAGGTAATTTAAAAATGCCATGTGCATAGCGTTCTCCTACCGTCTTTATCATTTGCTCTCTAGATGCTTCTGTGATGAGGTGTTCAGTATTCAATAATGCTGTTATAAACGTATTTACATCTTTTGCATTTGCCACAATGGCACCCGCTCCCATAGGAATACTCATATTTGTTTCACCTGCACCTTGCCAGAAGTCGCCTAGATAAATATAGGATAAGGCCTCATTATTTTCGGTAACTGCGTCTTTTCCCAGGGCAATACTTGGGGCATTCATTTTTGATGTAATTCGAGCCATTAGACTTTCTGAGTAAGGACGTTTATCTACATCTTCGATAATATAACTGAGAAGAAGGAAATTAGTATTACAATAATCTGCTCGTTCTCTTGGTGCAAAGGCGGGTTCTCCTCTTCTTATGATAGATATCAGATCGTCACGCGTTTTTTCTGTAAACATATAGCTTGTATATTTTACATCGGTTGTAAAGTCAAAAAGTCCGCTCTCGTGACGCAACATTTGACCTATCGTGATATCCTCTGCGTTTTGAATAAGTGGAAAATACTCTGCTAGCGTTGTGTTTAATCCAATGTTTCCTTCTTCGACCATCTGAAAAATCATGGTCGCCGTAAACATCTTGCTTATAGAACCCAGCCGAAAAACCGTGTTTATATTTGTGTCGAGGTTGTTATCAATATCACGTTGTCCAATTGCTTTTTCAAAGAGGATCGTACTATCTCTTTGTATCGCCACCGACCCCATAAATTTGTCATTCTCGGCAAGGATCTCAAAGTACTTATCTAAAGTTTTAAAATCCTGTGACTGACTTTTAGCACTTAGGGATATGATAAATAACGAAATGAAGAATAAAGGGCGCATAGCTTTTATATTTTAGGTAATAGAGTAATTAAATGGCATCAAGCAATAAATTCAAGTATTCTTTCTCTTATGGCATCTTGGTAAAGTGAATGTCCAAAACCTTCCGTTTCGACATAGGTACTATGCTCGATATTTTTATGGATATTTTGAGAAGCTTTTACGGGTGTGATGCTGTCGTATTTGTCGTGTATGATAAGGGTAGGGGATTTTATCGCTTTCGCGAAAGCGGCACCAGAAAACTCCTTAAAATTATACCCAAAAGTATCTACCACGAGTTTTTCTAGATATCTCATTACTTTGTCGTTAAGTCCTAGGATGCCTTTATAATCTATCATAATCTCATTAAGTTCTGATGCAGACCCCAATAAAACAAACTTTTTTACTTGTTCTGGATTGTAGGTATAATTGTGAAAAATTACCGAAAGCGCACCTAGTGAGTGCCCTATAATAATTTCTGGATTGTAGTTCTGAACGGCCATTTCTATAGCCTGAGCATATTTTGGGACATTAAGGATTTTACCACTTGAATATCCCTGCGCGGGAGCATCTATGGCAACTATATTGTAATCCTGTTTTTGAAGATCCTCCACAAGCTTAAACCAGCGATGAGTGTTACTCTCCCAGCCGTGTATAAGCAAGACTGTTTTTCCTTTACCACGCCACGCATATCCTTGTATGTCTAATTTTTCACTCTTAAGACGATTATCTTTTCCAGTTTCTAAAAAAGGAATTTGATTTTCCTGAACGCGCCCCAATCGTGGAGCGCTAAAAATTAGAAAAGCGCGCAAGGCGGCTTTCTTTGGATTGTAAATGGATTGAATATTTATGGCGGTGCCAATTATTTTAGGAAGCGCTTTTTTAAAGTATTTCTTCAAGTAAAAAATTTTATTCACGATGAACGGAATCTACCGAAAACGCAGGTGTACAAATCGAAATATACTCGCAAGGAGTGTCAAAAGGGTTACTATACTGTACTCGTGTGTATCTATCAATTTTTATGGATTGTCCAGCTTTAAGTATTATTGTTTCCCCTGCAATGACAAACTGTTTTTTGCCTTTTACGATTAAAGTAATTTCGTCAAAATCTGGCGTTTGGAAAGGCTCGCTCCATCCAGGTGGTGCAACCATATGAGCGATGCTCATATTAGAATTTCCATCTGTTGCTAGTCCGTAATGTTCGGCGATGTGTTTGCCGTCATCTGTGGGAACTATAAAAGGGTTATCCTGTATTTTATATGTTTTGTTCTTTACCATCCCACCATAAAGTATTTGATAGGGGTATCATCAGGAATTTGGTTAACCTCGATCTTCTTATCAGAGTCAAACATTAGGTCTGGCGGCAAGAGTTTTTTATCTATTGTAAAATAGGCATCGCTCTCATTTACAAAAATTACGGCTGCACCTATAAGATTATCTATACGCTTTATGGTATAATTTTTTGTAATATCCTTAAAAGTACTTTTTAAACTTATTCCCTTAGCCGTTTTGTAACGTTCATCAAAAATCTGAATATTTTCTATGTAACTCGTATCTGCACTATTACTAGGCATTATACTGAGTAGTTTCTTTCCCGTATTCTTTTCAAAAATATTAATTGGACTCCCTACTCCTTTATATTTTGATCGACGTTCTGTATTGATAACGCTATCATTTTCAAATACTTTTTCTAAATCACGTAATTGAGTGGTTTTAGTTAGTGGACCAATACTATTATCTGTGATTGCATAAGGATCTGTCTCCGTGCACGCTACAAAGAGTACAACACAAATTAAAAATAAGAGGTATTTTTTAATCATTTTAGTCAAGATGCTTGATGTGATTACTATTTTAAAAGTTTGCCAAGAATACCAAAAACGCCGCGAATTACCGTTGCACTTGTCAATACTTTAACAATGGCTTTTGAGGTGGCGCTCTGCGTCTGGCGACCCGATGAACGCGAACGGGATGATGACTTTTCAGCTTTTTTACGTTCTTCTTGAGCCTTTTCTTTTGCCTCTTGTTCGTTTGCTTTTTCTATTTTTTTATTGAGCAACTCATAAGCACTATCTCTATCTATGACTTCACTATATTTTTTTACAAGTTTCGAGCTTTCGTTTATTTCTTCCAGCTCCTTATCTGTAAGAATATCCATACGCGACATAGGAGCCCGTAACATTGTGGCAGCAAGCGGCGTAGGGCGTCCTTTTTCATCTAGCGCAGAGACAAGTGCTTCTCCTATACCTAGCGAAGTGAGCACCGTCTTAGTGTCATAAAAAGGTGAATCTGGATAATTCTCTGCCGTAAGTTTTATGGCCTTTCTGTCCTTTGCAGTAAAAGCTCGTAAGGCGTGTTGCACTTTTAACCCTAGCTGACTCAGAACCCCTTCCGGAATGTCTGTAGGGTTTTGGGTAACAAAGTATAATCCCACACCTTTAGAGCGTATTAGTTTTACAATACTCTCTATCTGGCTGTGTAAGGCTTTTGATGCTTCTTTAAAAATTAAGTGCGCTTCATCTATAAAGATGACTAATTCTGGTCTGTCGCTATCTCCTTGCTCTGGAAACGTGGAGTAAATCTCAGCCAGAAGGCTTAGCATAAAGGTGGAGAATAGTTTTGGTCTATCTTGAATATCTGTAAGTCGTATGATATTAATCATCCCGCGACCGTCATTTGTAATTCTCAAAAGGTCGTCTGTATCAAAAGATTTTTCTCCAAAAAAGATATCGGCTCCTTGTTGTTCTAATTCTACAATCTTTCTCAAAATAGAACCCGCAGAAGCGGCAGAGATGCGACCGTAGTCTTTTTCTATTTCTTCTTTGCCTTCATCTGTGGCGTATTGTAGGATTTTTTTGAAATCTTTTAAGTCAAGTAACGGTAACTTATTATCATCGCTATATTTAAAGAGTATAGAAATTATTCCGGACTGGGCAACGGTTGCATCTAGAATTCTTGAGAACAATACGGGACCAAACTCGCTTACAGTTGCTCTTAATCGCACACCATTTTGATCGGATAGTGTCAGGATTTCTACGGGGAAGTCTTTGGCATTAAACGGCAATCCTATTTTGGCGTGGCGCTCGTCTATCTTAGGGTGTCCTGGGCTTGCTTTTGCAATTCCAGAAAGGTCTCCTTTCATATCCATAAGGAGCACGGGGATACCTTTGTCAGATAAGTTTTCGGCAATGACTTGTAGGGTTTTTGTTTTTCCCGTTCCCGTCGCTCCTGCGATTAAGCCGTGACGGTTTAAGGTTTTGAGAGGCACTTTTACGTGCGCATTTGTAATGGTCTCACCATCTAGCATTGCGGCTCCCATAGTGATGTAATCGCCCTTAAAAGTATTTCCCTTTACTATCGAATCAAAAAATTCCTGTTTCTTATCCATTTCTTGTTGTTGTGGTTACGCTACTGAAACGAGTTCAGTATTAATTTCGCGAAAGCGCATAAAAACACACTTCCTTCACAAAGCCTAACCGTGAAGCCATAAAAATAAGCAATCCGCTAAAAAATTAAGAGATTAATCTGCTACATTTATAGTGTCAAATACAGAACTTATGAAAACACTCTTTTACATTGTTGTATGGTCATTTATGCTCTCCAGCTGTTCCCAAGCAACAGAAGCGCATTTTAATAAAGAGGATTCCGTTCCTACTGAAGTTACCTTCCATAAAACACACGAGCCCAAAAAGGAAAACGCACCTTTTTCTGACATTGTCCAAGTGGGTAATTTGTATTTCTTATCTGGACAAATAGGAATGAATCATACCGAGAGAGTACTAGTAGAAGGAGGAATCACCATCGAAACGAAACAAACGCTAGAAAATATCAAAGCGGTGCTGGCTCAGCATGATATGGATATGAGCAATGTTGTGAAGGCGCTAGTTATTCTAGATAATATTGACGATTTTCAAGCTTTTAATAAAGTGTATAAAACCTATTTTCCTCAAAAACCCGCGCGTACCACTTTTGCCGCAGAGGCACTAGCTGCCGGAGCGCTGATTGAGATTGAAGTGGTTGCGGTAAAGTAATAAGAAGACTACTTTGTCACTTTAATATCTGTAAAATAAAGCTTAAAATTCCCTTCTTTATCCTTGTGCTCTGTAGCGATATTAAGACCTTGAAACTCTTGATATCCCTCAAAAGTGGTCATCATAGAAGGTTCCTCGCTATTTCCTTTTCTAAAAACCCACTCGTCTACTATGTAATCGTCATCATAATAAAAATCATATGCATCGCCAGGTGTGTAACCTCCGTCGCTTCCGTAGGTAATGGTAAGCATCTTTGTTTTATTTCCAGAGAGTGGGGCAGTAGCGGTATCGCTTACTTTTATGGTCGTCCCCTCATCCCAAACCAGCTGATATGGCGCAAGTAACCAAAATTTATCATTTATAAAGCCTTGATCTGCCCGCATAGAAGTGCTGTCTATCGATGCACGGTTATAAGTAACCTTATCTTCTCCTTGTATCATTGTAACATCGCCAGATTGGGGTTTCCAAGACCAAGAGCGCTGGGCTACATTCTTACCACCACGGTCTACGTTAAAGGTAAAATCTATCTGTTTTACATCCCTCCAGTTCTCAAAACCGTTTTTCATAGCAATTTTTTCTGCTTCGGTGAGTTCGGCTAATTTTTGAGTTGCAGTTATGGCTTCTTCAGTATTTTGTGTCGTTGTTGTATCATTTTTACAAGCTAGGATACTAAGTGCAGCTATGGCGAGGAAAAGTTGTTTTGTCATTATAATAGATTTTAGAGCAAAGATAGGTATAAACAAAATCGCCCGCAGGAAAAACCCACGGGCGATAGTGAAGCTATGTGCAATAATCGTTTACTCTACAATGAGCGTGTTGTCTGTTGCAGTTTTATTAAGTGGACAGAAATAAACATATTCCCCTTTTTCAAGGATTGTAGGATTAGAATTGCCTGTTTCATTATTTGGTACTACAGCCGTTACATAAGCAGTTTTAATGTGATTTGCTGGGTTAGAAATATCTTCACCTTTTTTTACAAGAACAAACCCTACATCGCCACCAGTATTATTGTTTGCAATCTCAAAGGTGTATGTTCCAGCAGGAACTGTAAGGGTTTTTTGTGTAAACTCTCCAGGAGTTTGTTCTAATTTAATGGTGGTATCCATTGTCATTTTATCTTGTGCTTGTGCGGCAAATGAAACAGATAGGATAAGGGCAAATACTGCAATAAATTTTTTCATAATAATATAATGTTTTAGCGGCTAGGATTTTCTAGCGATTTTATTTTAAAAGTTAGAGCCATTGTAAAGTTTAGTCTCGCAATAAAAATCAGCAAGAAAATGCGTTGCGCATTCTGTTTTTGTACTAATGTTACGCGAGATTTTACGAGAACTACTTCTGAAAATTTTGATGAGATTAAATAGAGATTTATGTCGTGATAGCATAGCTTATAATTTATGGCCATTCAGTCAGCACCAAATTAAAATACTTACAATAAATTTCATTTTCGAAAAATGTTTTTACTTAAAAACCTGTTTATTAGAAACTTGAATGGTGTTTTTAATTTTATTTTAACTCAAAACATCCAGAGATAAACTTCCTGGCGTATATCCAATATCATAAACAATAAGTTTAAGTAAATGTCCCCCTAATTAGTTAAGTTAAGTTTAGGTTAGAAACCCCGATAAGCAATTATTGGGGTTTCTTTTTTTTTACGCTCCTGCCAGCCGGAAGGCAGGTTCGCGAAATTTATACTGAGCGCAGTCGAAGTAACGTAATCATTCACCACAAAATCTTATCAAAAATTAACCTAACACTATCCTAAACCTAGGTTAAACGGCGTTCTAAAATTGAAAACGGAGTGCGATAGTTGTATCTTAAGATTATGGAAAAAATATTAGTTGCAGGTGCAACAGGCACCACCGGAAGACATATTATTAATTTATTAAAGAACGATCAATACTTTGAGCCCGTTGCAATGATTCGTAAAGAATCACAACGTTCAGATTTTGAAACTGAAGGTATAAAAACAGTTATGGGAGATCTAACTGAAGATATATCAAACGTGACAGAAGGTATAGACAAAGTGATTTTTGCAGCGGGCTCAGGAGGAAAGGCCGTAGACGCAGTAGACAGAAAAGGAGCAATGGGATTAACCGATGCGGCCAAAAAACATAAAATCAAAAAATTTGTAATGTTGAGCTCATTGGGAGCAGACAATCCACAGGATGATGGCGAGCTGAAAGAATATTTGCAAGCCAAAAGAGATGCAGATGAATATCTTGCCAATAGTGGAATAACTTACGCCATCGTTAGGCCAGGAGCATTAAATAATGAAACGCCAACGGGAAAAATCTTTTTGGAGAAAAGTTTATCGTCTCGTGACGGAGAAATCCCTCGTGGTGATGTTGCGCAAGTATTAGTAAGAAGTTTGCACGACGATGTGGCAAATCGTGAGGTATTTGAAATTCTAAACGGTGAGCACATTATTGCAGATGCTTTGACAAAAGTACAAGTGGAAAACGCATAGTTTCATACCGTTCTATAGTATAAAAAGGCGCCAATTGGCGCTTTTTTTTTATTTGGCGTTTAAATTTCTTGCCTTACAAAAAAGAAATACACTAAAATTAAAATGCTTATGATCAGTATTATAAGCTTCGTATAATTCTTTTTAGGTTTCTTGATGAGTGTAGACTGTTTTTTTACCTGATTGCGTTCCACACCATCCTGCCTCTCTACGACACCACTTTTTTGGTATTGGGCAATGATTTTTTCGGCGTGTTCCAGTTGGATCGAATTATCTTCTAGTCCGTCAACTAAATCTTTGGCGTGTTTTAAACCGATGTTATAATGCTCTTTTAACTCCTTTATAGCGTGGAGTTTCTTGCCGTTTTGACTTAAGGATTTTATGTGCTCTAGTTGTGCATTCATAGCTATAAAATTAATCTATAATTAGGATTGTAACACATCGACCACCATTTTTCCTGTGTTCTTTCCATCAAAAAGGTCTATAAACGCTTGTGGGATGTTGTCAAAACCATAGACCACCGTTTCCTCGTGTTTCAATTTTCCTTCTTGATACAGTTTAGTTAAAAAGTTGATGCCCTCCGGAAAACGCTCCATATAATTAGAAACTATAAACCCTTGCATCAAGGCACTATTTTTAATCAAAAATGGCTGCGGACTCACACCTTTTGCCACTTCGGTATCATTATAAATAGAAATAGCCCCACAATTAATAATACGCGCTTTCTAATTGATGTGGAAGAATACCGCGTCAGAAAGACTGCCGCCTACATTATCCCAATATACATCTACACCATCTGGACAGGTTTTTCCTATGGCCTTAGAAAAGCTCTTCTCCGTGTTGTAATTAAACGCATCATCAAAGCCAAATTCCTCCTTGAGCATCTCAATCTTCTCATCGGTACCTGCGACGCCTATGACCCGACAGCCTTTAGTTTTTGCAATTTGACCCACGACACTTCCTACAGCGCCAGCGGCACCAGAGACTAAAATGGTTTCGCCTTCTTGCAACTTTCCTATTTCCTCTAGACCAAAATAGGCCGTAAGCCCCGTCATTCCCAGCGCACCCAAATAGGCTGGGAGCGGAGCATCTTCCTTAGAGACTTTGTTTAATCCAGAACCATTCGATTTTTGGACTTGTTTCCAGGCCAGCATTCCAGAGACATAATCTCCTTTTTTAAATTTGGAGTTTTTAGATTCCGTGACTTCGCCTATTACGCCAGAACTTATGGGTTTGTGCAATTCAAAGGGTTCAACGTAGGATTTTGCATCGCGCATCCTCCCGCGTAAATAAGGGTCTACAGAAACAAAAAGTGACTTTATTAAAACCTCACCATTATCTAGCGCTGGGATTTCTTCTTCTGTAAACTTAAAATCAGAAAGTTGAGGCTTCCCTTCGGGTCTTTTATTTAAAAGTATTGTTTTTGTTTTGCTCATTTCTAGGTTTTCTTTTAAAGTTAAGAAATGAACGCTGGGACGGGAAGTTTTTTATGAGGATTAGGATGAGTTTAACGTGGAGGGTGGGGTTGTGGGGTTTGCTTTCGCGAAAGCGGAATAGAATGTATATGAGAAAAGTCTTAATAGATTGACTTGAAAAAATTTTAATTGATTTTTTTTGTTAATACAACACTTTAGGAGCTTATATTCTGTCGCTCAGAATGGTTTAAATCTTTCAAAAGTTTGTCCATTGAATTTAAATACTCCGTTTTCGTGCGTGCCAAGCCAAAGGTCGCCATTGTTGTCTTTGTAAATGCTGAATAAAGTGATGTCTTTTATATTATCTTGAACAGTATAATGTGTAATTTCCGATCCATCATATTTCCATACGCCATTAAGATAGGTTACAAACCACAAATTCTTATTATCGTCTCTTACTGTTGCTAGATACTCGTCCAAATCTCTATCCTTCTTACCATCTAACCCGCCTATACTTTTATGTCTAGAATAAAATTTATTACTATTTAATGTTGCGTTGTCATAGATACTATAACGATATTCGGTATTGAACCAAAAATCGCCATTTTTATCTTCAACAATTGACCGCACTCCATTAGAGCCTTCGTTGGGTTCGTTGAAAATTTCTACAACGTCTTTTTCTAAAATCCAGTCAAATGATTCTCCATTATATCGGAACGCTCCCAATCCTCCTGTTCCAAACCAGACATTGCCTTTATTGTCTTTGTATATGCTATAGACTGTATAAGGATTTGGATAGTTTGGATAGTTTAATAAATGATCTTCTCCAATTTTTGTCTTTGGTAGCTTTAGTTTGTACAAATAACTTCCATCGTATCTATACACATATCCTGAATCCCAACCATCTTTAAACCACAAATCATTATGTTTCAATTGCCAATTGCTCTCGAAATCATTTACCTGTAATAAATTAAAATTTTCACCGTCAGATTTTATAATGCCACCACCTGTATTAAAGTAAATATTACCTAAATGGTCTTCTTTAATTTCACCAATTCCGTTATTGGGCAAACCGTTTTTAGTTGTGAAATGAAGAATTTTTTTACCGTCATACTTATATAATCCATCTTCTGAACTTCCAAACCAATAATTGTTTTGTTTATCGTGATATACAAGCATTATATTTTCTCCAAGTTCCTTAGTAGTTTCAACTTTTGTAATGTCAATTACACTTGTATTCTCTTTTTTGCTATGGACTTTTGAATTGTTCTGTCCGTTGCACGAGGATAGAAAAGTTAATATAATTAAGAATGAAAATATGTTCAATTTCATTGTCGGTCTGTTTTGTGTATGCGGTTTTTGCCGGAGTTAATGCTAACTTGTTATAAAGTATTTTTATTATCAATATTCAGTAAAATCCACAGGATAACATCGGCTATTTATCATCAGTATCTAATAAAGATAAATAAACCCTACTACTACGAAAGTAATATTTAAATCAATCTCCCGTCTTCCCAGATAATCTATAAAACACAAAAGATGCAACCCCACCCGCCACAGAAAACACAGCCAACATCCAGAACACCGCTTCGTGACCCGCACGTCCTGGCATTCCGTCGAGAAAATAGCCTATAAGCGGTCCGGCAAAAATATCTGGAGTATACCCTACAAAGGAGATAATACCAACGGCAGTTCCTGTAAGCACAAGTGGGATATTACCTTCTTTCATCACAGCAAAGTAAAGTACCCGTGCGGCATAAACACCTAATGCGGTAATTATGATGGTAAGGAAAAACAAAAAGGTATCGCCTTCCAGTAAAATGCCAGAAGCAAATAGCACTGCTCCAATAATCGAGAGTAAAAAGCCTATACATAAATACAATGATGCTCGTGACCTATCTGCAAGAAAGCCTACGACAACGCCCACTACGGGACGAATAAAGAGGAGGAAGGTTCCAGTTTTGGCAGCATCTACTTCGTTATATAGCATAACTTCCCGTGCGTATAAGGAGAAGATGTCTGTGATTTTATAGCCAACATAGGCACAAAGAATAATAATCATCAGTAACCAGACGCTCGGAAGTTTCAAAACGGTTTTAATATTCTCTTTTGTAATTTTATCTACAACAATCTCTTTCTCATCTACATCACTCTTTAAAAAGAAAAAGACGAGCACTCCAATGAATGCGACAATCGCCGCAGAGATATATACTACATATTGAAAGGCTTCTTTTTGCTGTGCTAAAGAGAGTTCTGTCCCGTCTACATTTGCAAAAAGCGAAAATACAGCAACCCCTAAAACTCCAAATAATGCCCCGACAAGGCCGCGACCGCCATCTAGAAATCCAAAGGCTTTCCCTTGATTTTTAGTGCCACCCCAAACTCGGGTTGCCTTTATCATCGCTGCCCAAAACAAAAAGATAGTTGTAAATCCCCAGAAGCCATATAAATATTGTAATGTACTTAATGAAGGTTCATTTGCATACACTAGTCCGCCCAGGGCAGTAAGTACTAAAGCAACTCCCATTAATTTACGAGGAGGGAATCTATCTGCCAGCGGACCACCAAAAAGATAAGAGGCAAGTGCTACAAGACCATAAATAGAAAAACAATACCCTATTTCCGTATTGTTAATTTCAAAAACATCTAAAACGGTTGCTCTAAATACTCTGGCGAGAACAAAAGGAAGTATAAATACCGCCTCTCCCGCAAGGATAAGAAGTACAATGTACGGGATTGATTTAAATCTCTCTGTATTACTCAAATATGGTTTTATTGTGATGTTAACTGAAAGAGTTTTTCTTCATATAGTTCTCCAGTAACCCATTGGTTTGCGCTTGTATTTTACTTCTCATAAACCCTGACCACCCTAAAAGATAACCGGATAATCCTAATGCCTGTTGCGACCATTTATAAAGGCTAAAACTATCGTGGTGTTCTTTAATCTTTCCATCTTTAAAGGTGAACGTTGCGGCGACGTTGTTTACTACTGGACGTTTCTTGGCACCGTAGGGATACCTGGCACTCCAATCTGCACTTCCTGAATTTCCGTGTGCGTTAATATTGCTATAGGAAATCTGAATATTTCCTTTACTGCGCTCTAGGAGCATAAACCACATTGCTCTTGCTTTATCTCCGTGCAAGGTTCCAAAAGCAGGGTCAGAAAACATAACATTCTCGTGATAACAATCAGTCATTGCTTGTGCATCGCCTTGAGCAAAGGATTGATAAAAATGGGCAATTAATCCGTGATGGTCCATAGGAGCGTATTTTGAATTTATGCAATGTGACTATATGTTAGTACATAATTAATCGATACCGCCTTTACGCACCGGACTACGAGGTGTAGGCCAATCTCTAGGTTCTCCAGTTCTTCTATCTATAGGCAATACAGCTTGTTCTCTAGAGGTAAATTCTGGATCTTCACTTGCCATATAGGTAAGGATGGCTGTAAGAATCACATTATTACGCACATCGTCAAAAATGATCTTATCATACGTGTCACGATTCGTATGCCACGTATAATTCCAGTAGGACCAGTTGAGCGAACTTAAACTAAATCCAGGTGCTCCAGCAGCCTGAAACGAAGCATAATCTGATCCTCCGCGGGCGGGTGCTCCCGGAAAAGTAGTTTCTATCTCGTCCTTTATTTCATCAGGAACTGGCTGTAACCATCTTGTTAGGTAGTCATAGCTTCTTAAGAATCCGCCGCCATTAAGTCTTACGACACGTCCCGTACCATTATCTTGATTAAAAGAGGCTTGTAGTTTTGCCACGATTTCTGGATGGTCTTCTACAAATGCTCTGGAACCATTTAATCCTTGCTCCTCACTTCCCCAAAGTCCAACAAGTATAGTACGTTTAGGATTGGGATATATTTTTTTTAGCACGCGCATCGCTTCCATCATTACAATGGTTCCCGTGCCATTATCTGTCGCACCTGTACCACCATCCCAAGAATCAAAGTGCGCTGAGAGAATAATGTATTCATCTGGCTTTTCTGTTCCTTTAATTTCTGCAATGGTGTTGAACGTTGGCACAGCGCCTAGTTCTTTTGATATAGCAGTGATATTGATCTTGGGAGTGTGGCCAGATTGTTCAAGACGATACAACATTCCATAATCTTCAAGTTCTAGGTCTACCGTAGGAATCTTTTTTGTACGGGCACTAAAGATTTTGTTTACTCCAAAACCTCTAGACCAATTTGAAGTAACAATACCCACTGCACCGGCTTTTTCTAATATTTCTGGTAACTCTCTGCTATTGTAACCTGTGCGTTGCATATTATCATTCCAAAGATTTGAAAGTGAATCACGTTGTCTTTTCATTTTTTCAAAAGACTTTTCTGTGGCAAACTCTTCCCAATTGTAATCAGGTCTTCCTGTAATCTGAGGTTTTGAGATAAGTACAATTTTTCCTTTTACACTGGGCAACCATTTTTCAAAAGCTGCAGCATTTACAACTTCTGGAAGTGTAATTACGGATGCGGTCACACCATTTTTTGATGTACTAGGATTCCAGGCAAGCTGTGTTCCTCTCAAACTCTGAACTCTGGGTTCTAACATATCGATATGTGAGATGCCACGTTCCCAGCCACGCCACTCGCCCCATTTCTCGTTGCGAGCCTCAATGCCCCAAGATTTATACTTTTCTACAGCCCAGTTGTGCGCATTTTGCATTTGCGGTGTTCCTACAAGTCGTGGGCCTACAACATCTGTTACTTCGTGGGCAAGCTCCTCGAGTTGTGAATTTTGGGTTGCTTCAGCAATCAAAGCATTTATGATAGGATCTTCCTTTTGTTGCGCGATGAGCGTTGTGGCAAGTAGGCAAGTAAGTAGGAGGTAGGTGTGTTTGATTTTCATTTTGGTGGTATTTTGATGTTGCAAATTCTTTGGTGATTAAGTTTCGGTAATGGTAATGGTAATGGTTTCCGCTTTCGCGAACCTGCCTGCCGGCAGGCAGGAGCGTAACTATGATTTTATACTATTCCAAATGTCTAGATAAATTTTCCACGCTTGATCGACTTTCTTCCAGGTAATGACATATTTTCCGCGCCAAGATGTTTCTGTACCGTCTGCTAGACGGGTAGTTCCCTCGTAATATCCATAATCATAGGCTTCGTTACCTAGTATTTTGATTTCGCTGGGTGTTACCTTGTGATAAATGATTTTGTTGTCGTTTCTAGGTTTCCAGTAGTTTTTGATGGCCTCCGTTCCCTCTAGAATATCTTGATTATTAGGAAAAATTTTTGCATCAGTTGTATAGTTTGCTGTTACAGCAACATAATCTCCTGCCATCACTTGACTTGAGAAGGTTTCAATATTTTTGAGAATCTGGTCTATATCATCTTTGGGACCTGTGAAGGTTTGGGCCAATGATGTTACAGTAATCGTTAAGAAAGTAATTAAGAGGAGAAGATGTTTCATTATAGATCTTATTTTGACAAGAGAGCGTTTTAATAAACCGAATTACGGACGTTGTTATTCGCTTTCGCGAAAGCGCACCTAGAAAATATTTAATTAAAAATCCGTCAAATGTTCATTAAAGAAAGCAATCGTTCGCTCCCAAGCTAACGTTGCTGCTTCTTCATCATATCGAGGTGTCGTATTATTATGAAAACCGTGATTTACGCCACCATAAAAGTGTGCTGTATGTGTTATGTCTTCGGCTTTTAAGATTTTCTCATAAGCTGGCCAACCTGCATTAACGCGCTCATCTAAACCAGCATATTGCAGTAATAATGGGGCTTTGATTTCCCTAGCTTGATCTTCTTCTGGTTGTCTCCCATAAAAAGGAACCGCAGCACCCAAGTCTGGTAACAACACGGCCATCATATTTGAAATCCAACCGCCAAAACAGAATCCCACCACACCAACATTACCATTGCATTGTTCGTGATTTTTTACGTAGTGGTAGGCGGCAATAAGGTCCTCCAGCATCTCAAGGCGGTCGCGCTTGCGTTGCATTGTACGCCCATCATCATCATTACCTGGATAACCTCCTAATGGAGATAGCGCATCTGGTGCGAGCGAAATAAAACCGGCTACGGCAGTTCGCCTTCCTACATCTTCTATATAAGGGTTGAGACCTCTATTCTCGTGAACGACAATAACACCGGGCAACTTCCCAGGGTTTTCTCTAGGAATGGATAAAAGACCTTTAATCGAACCACCGCCTTTAGGAGAATCGAAGTGAATATATTCACTTGATATCCTGGGATCTGTTTGAGATACCGTTGTTGTCGTTTTATAATCTGGAGACATAAAACTCATTAGGGCAGGAAGAGTAACGGCGCCAACAGCAAAAACTGATAGACGCTCCATAAATATCCTACGGTCTATTTTATTGTGGGCATAATCGTCGTATAGGTCAAATACCTCCTGAGCAATGTCTTCTTTTTTGAGCGGTTTCATATCTCCAAAATTTAATGAGTTATGAAGATACGGATTTATGATGTTTCTAAAGGTTAGATGATACGTCGTGGTGAAAATGGTAAAATTTGAGTTATGAGACAGTAATTTCAAAAGTCATATCACTCAGATCTGCCTTGAGTAGCGCAATTTCGTCCCCGTTTTTCCACGAAATTTCAAGGTAGTCTTTATTGATATTTGTCACCGAGAGCTTCCCGTTAAATGCCGGATGTGTATTGCGTAGACGCAACATTTCTAGCTGTCTAAGCACAACTTCTTTTTGCAAACCTGCTTCTATATCCTCTTGTGATAATGTCGTTCGGTTTATTTCTTTGTGACCGCCAGTACCAGCAGCATCTGCAGCGACGTAGTCATTTTTTCCAGCAAACAAATCAAGATACCATATCTGTGGTATTCCAGGCATAAAGAGCTGTAACGCACGCGCAAGAAGTAACTTGTCATCGTTTTCACCCAGAGCACTATAAAATGTCGCATTTACCTGATAATAAGAAATTTTATTTCCCTCGGGATCATAAATATTCTTGACCCGACCACCACGGTCCAGAATGATATTGATGATATTTTCTATCTCAGCATCTTGAAGCAACCCTTTATGATACTCGCCGTTTTTCTCAACGCCTTTGAGATCTAGAACGGGAATCCCGTCGTGACAGCCTAGCATATTTACGGTCTTGTAAACTTTAGTCACTATTTCATTTGCCCACTTGACCAGCGCAGTGGCATCCGCGGTTTCTAGGGTATGAATGACTAATCCTGGGAAGAAAAAATCATAGATTTGGTAGCCTTTACTCGCTACCTCGTCGTGCAATCCTAAACCGTATTCTGAGTGTATTTCTGGAAGTAAAACAAGCTCATATTTTTCGGCAATTTTTCTGATGCGTTCGAGATGATCCCAAGTGCCTGGCGTATTAAAAAAGTTAGTCTTCCCAACTTCCTTATGCAAATAAGCAAAAGCATCCAGACGTAATATTTTACAGCCAAACGCGCTCACTTTCTTAAGCGTCTCATCGTAAAAATCCCAAACAAGCTCAGAATTTGCATTTACATCCATCTGGCCCAGGTAGGTGCGTTTCTGATTTACGACGGTGAGTATGTGTTTTTTGTGTGGTCGTACGCTTTCGCGAAAGCGTATACTAGACAGTTCTTCTCCAGCTCCAATCGCATCATTTACCAGCGATACAGTATGCGCTCGGTCATCTTCTGAAATATCAATACCTTCTAAATCTTTTTGCTGGATAGGGTGGAAGGTCACCTGCTGATAGAATGTATTCCAATACGGGCGCTCGCTGCCATCGGGAAATAGTACATTGAGAATAGGGAGGCCGGGCTTGCGCATAAAGAGCTTATCGAGATACTCCTTTTTTGGGACGATGATGCCCTGCTCGTTTTTAGTGCCATTTCCTTCCCAAAACTGATTCCAATTAATGAAGAAATCCTTGTACTTAGAGTCATCCCCGTGCGTAAGCATATCTTGAAATTGCGGCGAACCCACAGAAAGGTGATTGAGTACAATGTCAAACTTGAGCATCACATTAAGTTCCTCTAAGGTCTCTAGATCCTCTGGTGTGACGAGATCTTTATTTAGGTCATAATCTATGATTGAAAAACCACGATCCAGATCGCTATTAAAAAACGTAGGGAGCGCATAAAACAAAGAAAAAACATCCTTGAATTCAGGTCTTTTTAATAGAGCTACAGTATCACTTAGTTTTGTACCTATGCTATCTGGATATGCGTTGAGCATTACGCCGTTAGGTATTTTAGTTGATTTTTGAGACATAGATGCTGATGAGTAGATTCTTAAATAGGTGTATCTTAACTAGGAGTATAAAAATAAAGAAAGTGAATTGAATTATTACCTCATTTACAGTGTTAAGCGTTGAGCTTTTCACCGGAATTTTAGAGCAATTCCTTAACAAACACCATACAATGTTGCCACGGTAAGTTGTCTATTTTTTCCTCTAGCTTAAATCCAGCGACTTTCATTTCTTTTACTGCCTGGGCTTTAGTCATTTTGTGAACTTCTTTTATAGGCACATCAGGATCTTCGCCTCGATATTCTATAAGGAAGATTTTGCCATTGGGCTTTAGTGCTTTTTTCATCGACGCGACCATCTCCATTGGGAATTCGAACTCGTGGTAAACGTCTACCATCAAGATTTTGTCTATACTGTTTTCTGGTAATCTGACGTCTTTTGCTGTGCTTAGAATCGCCTCTACATTAGCGATTTCGCCAGCTGCTTTTCGATCTACGATGGTTTGTACCATTTCATCTTGAATATCTACTGCGTAGACCGTTCCTCGGCTTGCTATTGGCGCCATTTTAAAGACGTGATAACCAGAACCTGCGCCTATGTCTGCAATGACATCGGTAGGTTGTATATTCATGTTTTTAAGAAGTGTAGCTGTGTTTTCTTCTTCTTCACGCTCTGACCGTTCTAGCCAGTTTATTCCTTGAAAGCCCATGACGTGCGCAATTTGCCGACCCATGTACCATTTACCTATGCCGTTAGGGTCTCCACGTTTATAGGTATATACTGCTTCTTCTGTTTGCGATGTGCTTTCAGTTTGTCCTTTGCAGGACGCTGTAATAAAAAGCGTAAGACTTGCAATCACATATACTAGCTTTCTTTTCATAATGCGTAGCTTTTTAGTAAGTCTAGTGACGTGTATTTGAGTGCTTCTGCTGCAGTGGCTTCGAGTTTTATTTTTGGAGCAACTCCAGCTTTTTCTGCCTCTAGCCAGCGAGAAATGCAAAGACACCAACCATCACCAGGTTTAAGACCAGGAAAGTTCCAGTGTGGGATGGGAGTAGAGAGGTCATTACCTTTACTCTTCGTGTAGGTAAGAAACGCTTCGGTCATTATTGCGCATACGACGTGCGTACCACGGTCGTGGTCTATCGTTCTGCATAATCCATCTCTAAAATACCCGGTCATAGGATCTGTGCAGCAAGCAATAAGCGGTTCTCCTAAAACATTTTTATAATCGCTCATAAAGGCAAAATTTTTATTTAAAAGTGATTAACAATTTTCATCGTCTATACCGCAAGCTTCGCCAGTTGGACTGTCTTCCATTTCCATTTCTTTAGAAAGTTGGTTTAGCGCATCGAGTAGCACTTCTGGCGGCTGCGCACCGCTTATACCGTATTTGTTATTGAGTATAAAAAATGGAACTCCTGTAACTCCTAGTTTTTGATAGTGGGCGATCTCTTGCTGGACGGCTTTAGCAAGTTCTTGATCTTCGATTATAGTTTGTACTTTTTCAGCATCCCAACCAAATTCTGCTCCAATATGTTCTAGAACCTTAACGTCATTTAGTGGCTCTAAGGTCACAAAATATGCCTTGAGAAAACGCTCTTTTAATGCATCTTTAAAGCCTTCTTGACCTGCTACGAGTAGCATTTTATGCAATGGTAATGTATTTACAGCCAGCCAGTCTTTACCAAAATTAAAATCGATGCCTACTGTTTTTCCAGCTTCTTCTAGTCGGTCAGTCATTGTTTTCATTCCGTCAATGCTGCCAAATTTATCTACGAGATAGGTATCTCTCGTTTTTCCAGCCGCTGGCATCGTAGGATCTAATTGGTACGGATGCCACTCTACCGTTACAGGCGTGCCATCCCAAAGTTCTAATGCTTTTTCTAGTCTACGTTTCCCTACATAGCACCACGGACAAGCCACATCTGAGACGATGTCTATTTTAATTGGGCTATTCATTTTCTTTAGTTCCATAGTATTTTTTTTGAAGTCTTTTGTACGACTGATTATAAGATTAAAAGTCCACTTTCCCGCAATGTTCCCATAGGCTTTGAGAACCAGAACAGTTCAAAATGTTCAAAGCGAGACTCAAAATCCTTTTTAATCGTGGCAAAAGTTTGCGTTCTACCGCTAGAAGGTTGTAAGCTTGGTAATATTTCCAAGAGCCAATCGGCTTGTTCTTGTGCTAATACGATTTCAAACACGTCGTCTACTTCGTGAAAGGTAAGCCTGGACATCGCTCTCTTTTTCTTCGTAAATGAGTCGACTATAGGCGTGGTTCCTAACCAAATGATTTTGGCAGTAGGTTTTACAGTGAGCTCTGCAGACACATTGAGACAATCTTCTATATAATGTTGCTGTATAGTAGCTTCTGGAATTTCAAAATCAAACCATTCTTGCAAGGATAAGTCAAAACCAATCCCGTGCATATAATTAAAAAGTGATTTCTTGAGTCCATAACTAAAAGCACTGTGGTCTATTCCCGTGCTGTCTGTAAAGTCAACGTCGTTATTTGCAAACGAGATCTCATTATAATGTGGTGTAATTCCATAAGCTTCTGGTTCCAAACCTACAGGGCTATGTGCGGTAAGCGCAAACTGATGCCAAAATCCAGATTGTATAATCCCAAGCTCAAACAACTGGCGTACCATCTCCAGACTATCTACCGTTTCTTGTACCGTTTGCGTGGGATAACCATACATTAAATAGGCGTGCACCATAATTCCAGCAGCAGTAAAATTACGAGTAACTTGAGCGACTTGCGCCACAGTTACTCCTTTATCTATAAGTTTAAGTAATCTATCTGACGCTACTTCCAGACCGCCAGAAACAGCAATACACCCAGAAGCTTTAAGGAGCACGCATAAATCTGCGGTAAAGTTTTTTTCAAACCGAATGTTTGTCCACCAAGTTACGACGAGTTCACGTTTGAGTATTTCTAGGGCAACAGCTTTCATAAGTGCTGGAGGTGCAGCTTCATCTACAAAGTGAAAACCAGTCTCGCCAGTTTGCGCTACCAGCTGCTCCATACGATCTACGAGAATCGTCGCGGCAATAGGCTCATAAATTTTAATATAATCTAGCGAGATATCACAAAATGTACACTTGCCCCAGTAACAACCGTGCGCCATCGTGAGTTTGTTCCATCTACCATCGCTCCACAAGCTGTGCATTGGGTTTGCAATCTCAATGACAGATATATACTCTTCTAGTAACAAATCAGAATAGTCTGGAGTGCCTAGCTGGGCTTGTTTATATTCTGGTTTTAGCGTGTCGTTTTTATAAACCACCTCGCCATTTTCTAGTAAAAACGTACGTTTATAAGTTGGTTCTGGGCTTTTATTAACAACTGCGTCTATCAAAAGTTCTACGGGCAACTCGCCGTCGTCTAGAGTGATGTAATCAACAAATTCAAATACGCGAGCATCTGTGATAGACCGTAATTCGGTATTTGGGAAACCACCGCCCATCGCAACTTTTACATCCGGAAAATGCGTTTTTATATATTGCCCACAACGGAAGGCGCTATACAGATTTCCGGGAAATGGCACTGAGAGTAAAACGAGTTTGGGTGCGCGTCCTGAATTTAATTCGGGTACGCTTTCGCGAAAGCGTAATTCCAACAAAGCAATCGTAATCTGGTCTATATAGGTTAGATCATCTTGCAGACGCTCATACAGTTCGTCAAAATTATTTGCACTCTGTCCCAGCTTTTCGGCATACCGACTAAACCCAAAATGTGGGTCTACACACTCCACAAGAAAGTCTGAAAGATCTTCTAAATATAAGGTCGCCAGATGTTTTGCCTTGTCCTGCATTCCCATCTCGCCAAACGCCCAATTCAAATCATCCAGCTGCTCAAAACGAGAGGCACGCGGTAGGAAATTAGCGGTGCATATTTGACGCGCAAACGTAGGATTTTTGCCTTGTAAAAAAGCAATTACACGATCTAGAGGTTGCGTATACTGCTTGCTTAAAGCGAGTATGCGTGCAGCATTGTGGGAGAGTTCAATGTTTGACTTTTTTATTTCGTCAAAAATCGCTGTAAACGTAGCACTTGTAAATAGCTCAAGAATCACCTCAATCCCTAAATCCATCTGGAAACTCGGAACTCCTTTTGTATTCAAAAAACCTTTGATGTACGCCGTCGCTGGATAAGGCGTGTTAAGCTGTGTAAAGGGCGGCGTTATGAGTAAAATATCTTCCAAAAACTAGAAATAGGGTTGCGAATAGCAAAGATACCTTAAACTCATATTGCATAAGAATTTCTTTTGAGAGCTTCCTTTTTATTGCTAGTTTCGGTTTATGATTTTCGAGCCTGCGATAGCAGCTATACAAAAGCATATAGACCATTATTGGGTTTTAGATCACGCCGCTATTACCGCGATGAATAGTCCCTTAATGTACGCATATCCTGGCGTTACACCAGATATGATTATTGTTTTAGACGGTCATTTTACAATGACGTATTTGGGTAAAACGTATCGCTCGGATCAGAGTATGTTGTTCAGTTTTATACAAGAGCAATTGCACATCGATTTGTCATCGCTCAAAAAATGCATTATTGTCAAGTTTAAATCTCGTGCACTTTCTTCCTTAATGCCTTTTGTACAGAAGGATGCAAAAAGCCTAATGCGCGATGCAGTAGCTCCTGTCGAGTACTTCTTTGGTCTCGAAATCATCCATTTTATAGCGCATTTAAGAACGCTTGATGACATTGAAATCGCTACTGCGCTAGACGATTGGTTCTTCCAACATTATAACAAAGAGGCTGAGGGTTTTGTTGTAGAAATGGCACAAGAGGTAAGTGCGAGCTTCGACATTCGTACGATTATGGAAGCTACAAATTATTCGTACAGCACGATAGAGCGCTATTTTAAAAGAGATACAGGGCTTACCCCTAAGCGTTTTCAATCCTTACAGCGCTATAAACTCGCTGTGCGAGAATTGTATGTAACTCGTAATAGTGACTGGCAGCATTATGTAGCAAAGTATGGATATTACGATCAGTCCCATTTTATTAAGGAGATAAAACGCTATACGAGTCACACGCCGGCGCAACTATTAAATACTCCCGCTTTTATTCAAGTTCGTCCTTCTTATTTATGACGAATTTTTACAATGACCGCTTTCGCGAAAGCGTCACCTTTACCAAAAATTAATCAGAATGACTTTTAGACATATTTGTATCACGGCGTCCCTTGCACTTGCCAGTTGTGCAACCACTCAAAAAAACGTAATGTACGATACTAATCCAGCGGTAAACTTACAGCGTATTTTGGATGAAGAAATTGGTACAGGAGAAGATGACTCAGCGGGACTTTCATTGACTGTGATTTCACCCGAATTGAATATTGATTTTACTGGTGCCGCGGGATACGGCAGTTTAGAGCGAAATACTAAATTAGACGCTAGCCAGCCTTTTAGAATTGCCAGTCTCACTAAAGTCTTTGTGGCAACAGCCATCGTTCGCTTGCGCGAAGAAGGATTACTATCGCTAGAAGATCCTATATCAATGTATATTTCACCAGCCCATATCGATATCCTCAGAAAAGGAGGTTATAATCCTGATGCGATTACTTTACGTCACTGCCTAACTCATTCTAGCGGCCTGTACGACTACGCCGAAGGTGGTCCAGAATATATTGAGGTCGCCTCCCAAGATCCATCAAAACGGTGGACGCGCACCGAGCAAATTCAATTTGCGATGGACCACGGGAAACCACACGGACCACCGGGAGAAGCGTATCATTATAGTGATACTGGTTTTGTATTGCTAGGCGAAATCATAGAAAAACTTACAAACAAAAACCTTGCTCAAGGTTTAAGAAGTCTCTTAAAATTTGATGAGCTAGGAATGAGCACGACTTGGTTAGAATCCTTAGAGCCTAGACCCGATGGATTGCTACCTTCTGTAAAAAGATATATGGGAACTATAGATGCTACAGACTGGGATAACTCTGTAGACTTGTATGGAGGTGGAGGACTTGCTTCTACCACTCGAGATTTGGGTATTTTTCTTCAAGCACTTTTTAATGGAAAGATTTATGAAAATGAAGACAGTCTTGGCGTGATGTTACTGGAAAAGGAATATGACCCACATGGGAAACCGTTGCCAGAAGCAAGATTAGGGTTTGGCAGTATTCAAGGTAAGCAAAGCGGCATAGTTGCCTATACACACTCTGGATTTTGGGGAACGTTATTTATGCATTTCCCTAAGTATAACTGTAGTATTGCTATAAATGATACTAATGATGGGAACAATGAGGCGCTGCAAAAGGTTGTGAATTATGTGGTCTGGCTAGGAAAGCAGAAGTAAATTTTTGTAATTGACTTAAATAACTGAAACCTATTCTTAATCAACATTATTAATAAATTTATTTTGTTTACTCTAAATAAAAAATCATTAAACATTACAAAAGTAACTATGTATCTTTGTTTACACGAGAAGTGACTTGTAACAAACAAAGCATAGGCTATTGAAAACAGCATTAATCATAGGTTCTGGAATTGCAGGCATTGCCTCTGCATTGCGGTTGCGCAAAAAAGGCTATGAAGTGACTGTATTTGAGGCAAATGATTATGTGGGCGGAAAATTGACTACCATTGAAAAAGAAGGCTATCGCTGGGATGCAGGACCTTCACTCTTTACAATGCCGCATCTGGTAGATGAGCTTTTTGAATTATATGATATAGATCCTAAAACTTATTTTAACTACAAGCGTAAGGATGTATTGTGCAATTATTTTTGGGAAGATACTACAACGTTTAGCGCCGTGGCAAATCAAGCGGAGTTTGTAAAACAAGCTTCAGAAACCTTTGAAACACCAACTCGCGCGATTGAAAAATATTTAGACGCTTCAAAAGAAAAGTATGACTTAACGGCTTCTATCTTTTTAGAAAAATCACTACATAAATTTAGCACCTACTTCTCTGTAGAGACCTTAACATCATTGGTACAGAGTTATAAGTTAGATACAAATACGACTTTAGACAGCACCAATAAAAAAGCGTTCAAAAATAAACACTTAGTCCAGCTCTTTAATCGGTACGCTACCTACAATGGTTCTTCGCCATATAAGACACCAGGGATTATGTCTATGATTCCGCATTTAGAGATGTATTACGGTACCTTTTTCCCAGAAGGAGGAATGATTTCTATAACCGAGAGTCTCTACAAACTTGCTCTAGATCAAGGCATCATATTTAGATTAAGTGAAGGTGTTCAAGAGATAAAGCGAGCTGGTAATAAAGCAACTCAAATCATTACTTCTCAAGGCACGTACGATGGCGACATCATTGTGTCAAATATGGATATATTTTCTACCTATCAACATTTACTAAAGGAAGAAAAAAAGCCTGTCAAAGTGCTAAAACAAGAGCGTTCTAGCTCTGCGCTTATATTTTATTGGGGAGTGAATAAAGAATTCCCAGAACTAGATCTACATAACATTTTTTTTAGTGATAACTATGAAGAAGAGTTTAAGCAGATTTTTGAAGAGAAATCCTTGTCAGACGATCCTACAGTCTACATAAACATCACCAGTAAAGAAGAAGCAGCTGATGCACCTGCAGGCTGCGAGAACTGGTTTGTTATGATTAATGCTCCTGGCAATTTTAATCAAGATTGGGAGGCTTTAAAAACTAAAGCAAGAGCGGCCATTATAAAAAAGCTCAATAACATGCTTAAGGTTGATTTAGAATCTCTAATTACAGTAGAAGAAGTACTTGACCCAATTACGATTGAGCGCAAAACAAGTTCGCACCGAGGATCGCTTTACGGAGCCGCCAGTAACTCAAAGTTTGCAGCATTCCTGCGCCATCCTAATTTTTCTTCTACAATGAAAAACCTTTATTTCTGTGGTGGTTCAGTACACCCTGGAGGAGGGATTCCCTTATGTTTACAATCTGCAAAGATTGTGAATGACCTAATTCCAGACGTATGAGCTTGAGTATACAACTTCCCCGTTTTATGCAGAAATTAGATGCCAAGTGGCTTTCTATCGGCACCTTGTGGCTTTTTCATATTTCGGCAATTATTGGGATTACAGCTGGTTATTTTGAGTTTTTTGTAACTAAAACTCCGCTTAATCTCATCATCGCGATCGCACTTTTAGTTTTAAATTACAAAATTAATACGCTCAAGACTTCGCTATTGCTGCTCACTTTTTTTAGCGCAGGGATGTTTGTAGAATGGGTTGGGGTACATAATGATTTTCTTTTTGGTCCCTATGCTTATGGTGACAACCTCGGTTGGAAACTAGACGGCGTACCTTATCTTATCGGGGTAAACTGGGCGATACTTGTTTTTATTACTGGTGCGATGGCAAATACGTTTAAAATAAACCAGTGGCTCAAAGTCTTTTTGGGCGCATTTTTAATGGTTTTTCTTGATTTTATGATAGAAGTTGCCGCTCCCATATTTGACTTTTGGGCGTTTGATGGCGGGGTAGCACCGCTCCAAAATTATATCGCTTGGTTTGCGATTGCGAGTGTGTTACACTTCATCTTTCAGCGTATGTGTGTTAAGGGAGACACGTTCTTTTCTGTACACTTGTATGTGTGCCAGCTTGTGTTTTTTACCTATTTTGCAGTCTATTATACGCTGTAGTAATATATAGTTATTACAGGTTAACCCTTTTTAATACGCTTTCGCGAAAGCGTAAACGCATTGCTACTAACCCTATTTTACCTTTAATAAGCCACTTTCTTAAGTATGCAACACCTTTCGGCTTGTCCCGTGTGTAAGTCACAAACGTTTACTTCTTTTATAAAATCGAAAGCACAGATGCATCCCTCAGATGAGGTGTTTAACTTTGATCAGTGCTCAACGTGTGCCCTTGTTTTTTTAAATCCTAGAGTTTCTGAGTCTGAATTAAAGGAGTATTACACAGACTATTACTTACCGTATCGTGGTCCAAAGGCTTGGGGAAAATATGAGAAGATGGTCCTAAAAAGCCAAGAAAAACTAGATACGCGCAGAGCAACTATGGTTAATAAGTTTCATAAGCTCTCTACAGAGCATATAATTCTAGATGTAGGCTGTGGAAATCCTACTTTTTTGGAACAAACAGTCGCTCTTTATGGTTGTAAAGGAAATGGGATTGATTTTTCTAATAATGGATGGAAAGACGAGGCAGCGCGTTTTGCAAATTTAAAATTACAAGTAGGCGAGGTGTCAGATTTAGAGTTATCCCACTCGCCAGATGTTATTACAATGTGGCATTATCTGGAGCACGATTATGAGCCAGTTGCAAATCTCAAAATACTAAGAAAGCTAGCCAAAGACTCAACAACACTCATATTTGAAGTGCCTAATTTTCAATCTGAAAGTAGAGAAAAATACAAAGAACACTGGGCTGGCTGGCACACGCCTCGTCATACTTCTTTATTTTCTGCTGAGGCGATTCATAAATTACTTAATCAAAGCGGTTGGGAAGTGACAAAGATTCTCACCTACGGTACACTAGATCCTTACGTGCTATACTGGATGAGCGCGATGGAACAAAAAGGTATTGCTTGGGACAAAAATATGGAAGAAGAATTTTTCAGTTATGTTACTGGAATGATTCCTTTTACCTTTAAGAAGTGGCAACAAAAGTCACGATCTCTCGGTATTATGACCGTTGTAGCGACTCCAATATCACTTTAAGAGCTAGTAATTAGCGTTTTTCCTTCCCAAGTTCCTATAGCCTTATATGGCTGAAATCTAGAGAACAACTCTTCTTTATACCAGTCTAAACTTCTTGTTTTCTGTATCGCTACTTGATGTTCTTTACTGCTGTAGGCAAATGCTTTTGCGTCGTCCATAGTTTCCCAAAGGCTGAAGGTGGCCATTTGGGTTAACGGTACTTCACCTATACCTTTTGTATAGATAAGCCCTTTACTTTTCTTAAGCGGTTTTTCTGAGGTAGGCACGTATTTCCAGAAGGTGTGTAGTTTACTCAGTTTTATAGTTGCCCGTGTGATAATGGCTACTTGAGGATTTTCTGGGTCTAGTTGTGTGCTTTTTTCAAAAGGATTTTTTCCATTCCACTCGCCGTGTGCTTTAATGCTGCGCATAAAGAGCGTGCATTGCTCGGTGGTGTGTTCTTTATATGATTCGATGATAGGAGCATTATTAAAAAATGCTTTTGCATCTTCTTCACAATCCCATATTTGTAATAAGGAATAGATAGACCAGTCGGGTAGTGGGTTAAAGCCCATTCCTTTGCCACTGCCCATTAGTTTATAGAACTGCTGTCCGTTTACGCCAGCGAGTTTTGTATGCGCCCGTTGCATCATTAAAAATGCCCAAAACTTATTGCGAAGTCCTGCATATTTAAAAAGCGTAATGGTCGTTATTTGTTGTGACAAAGGGGTTTATTTATGACGATTCGTATCTTTTATAAAAATACGTCATCACAAGAGTTTCTTCTAGCGAAAGCATTGATTTAATTGGTTTTGTAATGGGATGAGTACAAATGAAAGGAGTTCCCGTCCAGCAGGTTATCGTGAGCGCTTGAGTAGACCGTTATTTTATTTCCCTTTAGTAGCGCGCTCTAGGCGATCGTTCATAGATTTTCCTAATCCTGTGTCTGGAAAGCGTTGTGCGACGATGATGTCTAGTCCTTTTGCGTCTAGGCTGTGCAATGCAGCGTACAGATTAGACATCGCTTCTTGCAAGTTGGCCTCGGGAGAAAGCACTTCTATTGCCTTAATGTTAGGCGCTGTAAATACTTCAGAAAATGAAATGACGCCAATGGATTTTTCTGGATACGCTTTCGCGAAAGCGTATATATCCTCCTCTAAAAACGTGCGTGTATCTGGTGCATAGTGACGCGATAACATGCCTGGCGCTTGTGGGGCGTTTTCTTTTTTGTTTTTAACAGGCACTGGACCAATGACTGCCTCAATGTGCTCTACAGAGATGCTGCCTAAGCGGTAAATCACCGGCTCATCGCCTTCAAAACCTACAATGGTAGATTCTATCCCATTCTGACACGGGCCGCCGTCTAGTACCATTTTAAGTGTACCGTCAAAGTAATTTTTTACGTGCTGCGCTGTGGTGGGGCTTATGGATCCAAAAGGATTTGCACTGGGCGCCGCCAGCGGAAAGTCCAGCAAACGCAATAGATCAAGTGTAAGCGGGTGATTAGGGACACGCACAGCAACCGTGTCTTTACCGGCCGTGATAATGTCTGGCACGTTTGATTTTTTAGGTAAAACTAAGGTGAGCGAACCAGGCCAGAAGGCCTCCGCAAGCCTTTTCGCTTTAAGCGGAATATAACTTACAAACTGCTCCAGCTGCTCCACCCCAAACGTATGCACAATAAGCGGATTAAATAATGGCCGCTGCTTCATTTTAAAAATGCCTTGCACCGCCGTGGTATCATAAATATTCGCCGCAAGACCGTATACCGTCTCGGTTGGGATAGCAACTTGTGCTCCCTGTCTTAGTAATTGTGCTGCGTGCGCAATGTCTTTTGAAACGATGGTCATTATATAAATTATGCTGCAAAGGTAGGGTAGCAGCCTATCTTATAAAACAGGATATTTCTATTTTTTAATTGTGATAAGTCTCCAGGTATCAGTTGGCGTATCCCAACCTAAAAGTCCGCTCGAGGTGCTCCAGTAAAAGTTGAGAATGCGCTCTGGTCTGTCTTCATAATAGGGTTCTGTGTGTAGGGTTTTTACATCTGTGTAGAGACTATCCATAATACGAAGGCGGGTAGATGGTATGGTGTCGTATTCACTTTTATAGAAGTCGTAATTTAAAAGCAAGCGCGAGTGCCCAGCGTCAAATTCAAACCGTAGGTTGTACGTCTCACCAGAACCGCTTAGGTATAGTAGCCCTTGCTCGCTGGGTTTTCTGGTGGTTGTATAATCTATGCGTAGGTGTTCAAAACGATCTGGGTTTATGCTAAAAGGGTCACCACCACGCACCATCGCAGTCGTGGTTCCCGTAATAAAAATCGTATCTAATTGTTGACTATCTGACTGAAAGATAAGTTGCTCACCGCCTTTGTAAGGTATCGCTTCGTAGGCGAGTGGATTTAATTTGTGGTCTGTCGGAAGTCGCTCTGTACAGCCAGTTGCAACAACTAATGCAAGGAAACAGAAACCTAAAAAAGCTTTGTGCATCGTGTTTGTTTTTAGATATTGAAAGTGCCAACGGCATACATAATGATAAACATCAAGATAAGAAGTACAATCACCGCCAGCCAACCTATAACCTTGTCTTTTGTGCTTTTCTCGATGATTATATTTCCGTTTTCAGGAACTGCTTGTGTGAGGCGAGTATGATTTTTTAGTTTTTCTATGGCTTCTTCACGAGTCAATGACCCATCTGCTATTGATTGTACCATATCGTGTGCACCTTTTAATCCTAAACCAGTATACATAAGCCGTAACCGCTTTATGGCTTCCAGTTTTTTACCTGCTTGTACTAGTGCAAAAATGTCTTCTAGATTGTACATAGCCTGCGACTTAAATGGTGTAACGACTTATTTTTATGGTTTGCAATACGGTGTTAAGTACTGCGGCTTGATCAGTTTGAGCAGTGGGGTAGGTGTAGGTAAATACAAATACTTGATGGTCTTTGTAATAGGTGGTGGCTTTTATTTGGGTCATTGCGCCACTTTCGGTAGTTTCAAGTATGTACTCTCGGTCCTTATCTACGGCACCTGGTAGTGGTTTGCTGGTTTCGCTTTCGCGAAAAGCGAGTGCACTTAACTCCGTGTCTTCTTTGCTTATGGTCAGTGTGTAGGTTTTGTCACCAGCTACGTGGCTTATGCTTGCCTTGTTTGAAGAGCGCGACTGTCTATTAAATGTCTCCTTTTCAAAAAGGGTGCCTTTGAGTTTTATGTTTATAATAGGCATTAACCCTCGAGAGTAAAACAGCGGAATGTACGGATCTTGCCAGAAAGCATCTGTACGGTCTGCTCTCGCTAAGTCGTCAGCGGCAGCATTTTTCCAGGCTGGGATGTCTAACTGTAAGGTTGCTGCTACTTTTTTAAGTTGTGCCAGTCCTTTTTCTTTTTTAGTCATCGGGCAGGGAAAAGCGACTTGAAAGGCAAGCTGGTCTTTCTGATAAAACCCCATTAAGTAGGTCGTATTGTTTGCCTGGACCCAATAGGCAGCTGTTTTATGGTCTGCTGTAGTAGCAATCAGTTCAGTCGCCCCAAGGCTGGCGTAATTACGGTTGTTCATATTTGCCAGACCATCTGTAATAATATTTGCCGATTTTGAATAAGACTTACGCATAAACAGTTCTTGGCTATCGTAAAGTAAACTTCCATAAACCACGCTTTCGCCCCAAGTAGGGTCTTTAAAAACAACAAGCTGCTCCTTGTAAAACGGTCTGTTTTTTTCGCTAATCAGGACTAAATTATTATCCTCATTAATAAGCTCACCTATAAAAGGAAATACCTCTCGTGCGTTGGTAATGTAAACGTCACCACGGTCATTATCATTAGGATCCCAGAGCCCGTCAAAGGGTGCGCTTTTAAGCCAAGCGGTGAGATCACCACTAACCGTTTCTTCGATTTCAGGATTCCAAGAAAATGTGGGACCAGTATCGCAAGAAATCAAGAGCAGTACACATAGTAACGTGAGTAGGTGTTTCATAAAATAAATGCTAAGAACTAGATACTATAAAAATAGCATTATATACAGAAGTACGCACGCTCAGTGTACAAGGTATGTATCGTGTATGGTTGCAGTTTACTTATTTTATTTTAACGTTACAAACGTTTTTGCTGTGCAATAATCTCGCTAACCGCCTGCTGGTATTTAAAAGGGTTGCCAGCTTTCTTAATTGCTTTGTATACCTTTTGAGGATTGTGGGTAGATTGAGAGAAAAACTCCCAGAAGCCTAACATTTTCATCTTGATAGGCGTAGGGCCAGAGAGCGCGGCATCATACTGGTGATAAATCGTATCGTGAAATTCGCGAAAAATATCCCACCTATTTGCAGGATACTCCGTCGTATCTGCTTTTATCATACTCGGTAAGAATGGATCTGCGATGAGACCTCTGCCCATCATAAAATGCTGAATACTTGGGAAACGCTCCCGTAGTTTTTTAAAACTCGCTACTGAGGTGATGTCACCATTGTAGTACAAGGTATGTTTAGCCACATCTACACAACGCTGAAAAGCTTCTAAATCAGTACCGCCTTTGTATAACTGTTTGCCCAGACGCGCGTGTATGGCTACATTTTTAAGTGGGTATTTGTCCAGCACTTTAAAAGATTCTAAAATCTCATTAGGACTGTCGTACCCTAAACGCATTTTCATAGAGATGGTACAATCGGTCTCGCTGTGGGCACGGTCTAGAATATGGTCTATTTTTTCAGTATTGCAAATCAGGCCGGAGCCCATCCCACTTTTAGTCACCATCGGGTAGGGGCAGCCTAGATTCCAGTTTAGTTCTTTGTAGCCTAGCGATTGTATATACTTGATGACAAATATAAAATCATCGGCATTTGCGGTCATTACTTGCGGGATGACTTCTAATGTCGTGTTCACCTCAGGATTGAGGTCACGCTGGTAAGAGCCTTTAATGATCTGCTTCTTACCCATTTTAATGTACGGCGCATAATAGGTGTCTATCCCTCCAAAAAACTTTTGCTGCGCATTCCTAAAGCGGAAATCTGTAAAACCTTGCAGCGGCGACGATAAAAGGGTATAGGACATAGGTGAGTCTTGCTGGGGCAAAGATATGCGATTATCTAGTAGATTTTGAGGGGTTAGGGTGTTGAGATTACGCTTCCCGATGCGAGCTCGGGACAGGTCTCGCGAAAGCGTACGCACACAAGACAAATTATATGACTTTCTTTGTATATAATATTCTAATTTCAACCTCTTGAGCACGCATAAACGACATAAGAAACCTTGGCCTACTAAAGATGCGATGCAGCAAGTGTATGCAAAACAGCTTTGGGGTGCTGGCACGACGCCTTTTTATTCTGGAGAAGGATCGCATAAGGAGCACATAACGGCGCCTTATGTGACGGCAGTGCAGGCGTTTTTAAGCAATTTTGACCAGCCACCAATGGTGTGCGATTTAGGATGTGGGGACTTTAACGTAGGCAGTCAACTCGTAGCGCATACGGCTAAGTACTTTGCGGTAGATATTGTTCCAGAACTCATCGCGTATCATAAGCAAACGGTAACTGATACGAGCGTTACTTTTTTATGCCAAGATATCGCTAAAGACCCACTACCCAACGCCGATTGTGCACTCGTGCGCCAGGTCTTACAACACCTTTCTAATGCTGAAATACAGGCCATACTCGATAAATTATCACAATATGCTTACGTAATTTTAACCGAACATATCCCAAACGGCACGTTTACGCCCAACGTGGATATTATTTCAGGTCAAGGGACACGGCTTAAAAAGGAAAGTGGGGTAGATATTACAGCCGCTCCTTTTGAGTTTAATGCTAAAACCCAGCGGGAGTTGTGCTGTGTTGCAGAAAGTGATGGGTTGATTCGGACAGTGGTGTATGAGGTGTGATGGGGGAAATTTGCGTTTTATTATATCGCTAGTTTAGCGCTATCCTTCCATAAATAGGGTGGTAGCGGTTCTTCAAGTCTCCAGTTAATATTCATAGGTTTTGCGCCTGAATACGCTTCTAGTCTACCAAGGCCTATAAAAACATAACCTAATGTGTTTTTGTGTTCATCTTTGGCTTGTTCTTTCACAAAGAGTAAAGTAGTTCACAATAAACAGTAAGTAGATAATCACTCATCTTCTTGAAGAATTTGTCTTGTCATAGTTTCTAGTGCGTAATCTCTGTCCATAGGATCACCTCCTTCGTCAATACGCTCTTGGTCTTTGTAAACACCATTTCTATCATTCCAGCAAAGCCATTCAATTAGTTCTGTACGGCTCCAAGATGCTAACTCTTTTAAGAGCGTTTCCTTATTTAGCTCCATTATTTTGTAGTAGGGGTGAGCTAGTTTTATGCGTTCTTCTTCGGTTTGTGGGTATTTCATTTTGATTCAAATTAATGTTTCTATTTATTTTCAATAATAATTTAAAGTTACGTTTAATCTTTCAAATAAACGTTATATTTTTGTAACCATTGTATAATGTTTAATAAGTTGGTTATGAAAGAATATTTGTCATTATCTGAGACTGCAGAGATAGTTGGGAAGAGTAAAGAAACATTAAGAAGATGGGATAATGATGGAGTATTAAACGCTGTAAGAGAACCTGGATCGAACTATCGTGTTTATAGAAAAACGGATATCCAACTATTTATGGGTGAATTACTCGATGAAAATTTTCAAACTCCAGTTTCTAATGTAGTTGAACCTAAAAAGGAATATTCTGTACTTGAATTATTCGCTGGGGCTGGTGGTTTAGCGGTCGGAATGGAAAAAGCAGGACTTAAATGTGTTGCACTAAATGAAATAGATAAATGGGCTTGTCAAACCCTTAGAAATAACAGACCAAATTGGAATGTATTAGAAGGAGATATCAAAAATTTTGATTTTAAAGATTATAGGAATTCCGTAGATGTAGTTACTGGAGGATTTCCTTGTCAAGCATTTAGTTATGCAGGAAAAAAATTAGGTTTAAATGATGCGAGAGGAACATTATTTTATGAATTTGCGAGAGTAGTTCAAGAGGTGCAACCACTTATTTGTATTGGTGAAAATGTGAGAGGACTTTTAAGTCACGAAAAAGGACAAACTCTCGAAGGAATGAAATCAATTCTTGACGAAATTGGATATAAAGTAGTTCCTGTAGAAGTTCTTAAAGCAATTCATTATCGTGTTCCGCAAAAGCGCGAACGTCTGTTCTTAGTGGGCATAAGAAAAGATATTAATATAGATTATCAATATCCTACTCCACATAAAAAGGTTTATAATCTTAAAGATGCTCTTAAGAAAGGAGAACTATACAATAAGAAAGTTCCAAAATCGGAAGGAGCAAAATATCCGGAATATAAGAAGCAAATTTTGGATTTGATACCACCTAAAGGATATTGGAGAGACCTTCCACTTGATTTGCAAAAGGAATATATGGGAGGTAGTTTCTACTTAGGAGGCGGAAAAACAGGTATGGCAAGGCGTATTGGTTGGGACGAACCAAGCTTAACTTTAACGTGTAGTCCTGCTCAGAAACAAACAGAACGTTGCCATCCTGATGAAACAAGACCGTTCACAGTTCGAGAGTATGCTAGAATTCAAACGTTCCCTGATGAGTGGGAGTTTGCAGGTTCTACTTCACAACAGTATAAACAAATAGGTAATGCAGTGCCTTGTAATTTGGGGCAGGAAGTTGGGTATTCTGTTATAAAGTTCCTGAACTCTTATTATTTAAGTTTGTCAAAACCTAAGTAGTAGCTAAAATTTTCAAAAGTAATTTCGTTTAAAATAGTTCTTTTAGTTTGACTTGAACTAGTTGAAATTTCTTCAAGAGCCGAATTAGTATGTGATTTCTCATTTTGTTGCTTTTTCAAATAATCAGTAATAGCCTTAGGTAAAACACTGTATAATTGAAAGAGAGCGTCTTCTTGGCCAGATAGTAATTTGTAAAATTGATCACCTGATATTTTGTACACTCTACTGTGACTGTATTCTTTACCATTTATTTCTCCAAACCATTTTTCATTAAAGCTATTTTTTGCAAGAATCTGAACCAAATAACAATTAGCTTGCTTATAGGTATCTGCATATTTGGCTAATTTCTGAAATAAGCTTTCAGCCGAACTACTATTCATAGTATTATGCTTGTTTTTAATATCAGCAAATAGAGTGTCATTACTTGCTTTAATATCAAAACCACTTAAATTTCCTATTTCGTAACCAGAAATGCCTCCTAAAATTTGTTCGTGAAATGTACCAATGGAGTTATTTATAGATTTATCTATCTGACGATTTATTTCTGTTTTTATGAGTGTCTCTTCATCTAAATCATTGAATTTACTATCAAAAGTTAATTTAATTGTATCTATTTTATTTTTGTAAAATTTCTTTTTACTCACATTTGCTTTAGCCTTCAAATATGATTTGTGAAGGTTTTCAATACAATTTAAGAGATGTTCATCGGTTATAAAATTCAGATATTTATTAGCCATTCTTAAAACTTAATTTTTCTAGTGACGAAAGTAGAGAATATAATTGGGTTTATAGGTGGATACTCTGAAGGTCTTTTGCATATAGAAGTAGAGAAATAGAATAATTGTATATTTTCTTAATTCACTTATGAATTCTTGCATTAACGAAAATACCAAAGAAGTCTACAGAGAAGTCCATATAGCTCCCCACAAAAAAACCACCCAATTACTCAGGTGGTTTTGATTTTTCGCGCCAAGCTAAAGACTTGGACATATAAAGCGAATTATAAAAATGTATTGATAAAGTATTTCGGTAATCAAATGAGACTTCCGCCTACGCGGAAGTGACAAATACATTCCTGTCTACCCATCAAAACGATATTTTCCGTTCTCTTCAAGATCGCTAGAAATTTGCTTTCTAAGGGCAACGATGTTAGGCATATTGGTATACTTTGTAAAACGTTTAAGTCCCATAAGCATTACGCGTTGCTCATCACCTTCGGCGAAAGAGATAATAGACTCCTTAGCTTTTGTGGCTACGATGTCTACTGCATTGTACAGATACAATTGCGTCATTGCAATTTCTGTTTTCTGCGAATCTTCACCTTTTTTCTTAGCATTCTTTTCGGTACGTAGTAACGCACTTTCTGCCATATATACTTGGATCAAGATATCTGAAGCAGCAAGTAATAATTGCTGGTGCTCTTCTAATTGTGGGCCAAATTTCTGTACCGCACTTCCTGCTACCATTAAAAATACTTTCTTAAGCTTCTTGATAATTTCTTTCTCTTCGGCAAAGAGTTCGCTATAATCTGGAGTGTCAAAACTTGGGATTCCCATAAGTTCTTCACCTACCGCTGTTGCAGGACCTAAAAGGTCTACGTGACCTTTCATCGCTTTCTTTACAAGCATTCCTACCGCAAGCATACGGTTTATCTCATTTGTACCTTCATAAATGCGAGCAATACGTGCATCTCTCCAGGCAGATTCCATTGGGGTGTCTGCACTAAAGCCCATTCCTCCAAAAATCTGGATACCTTCATCACTACACGCTTGTACGTGCTCAGAAACGGCAACTTTTAAGATAGAACACTCTATAGCATATTCTTCTACACCTTTAAGCTCTGCTTCTTGGTGGGTGTTTCCAGCCGCCTCACGCATTGCGATACGGTCTTCTATATTTTTTGCAGCACGGTAACAAGCACTCTCATCTGCATAAGCATTTGTCGCCATAATAGCGAGCTTACTCTTAATCGCTCCAAAGTTGATGATAGGTGTTTTAAACTGTACACGTTCCTTAGCATAGGTAGTTGCTTCATTAATCACACGACGCTGCGCATCTAGACAAGCCGCAGCTAGTTTAATACGACCTACGTTAAGGGCGTTCATAGCAATTTTAAAACCGTTACCACGCTCAGAAAGCATATTTTCTACAGGAACCACAGTATCATTAAAGAATACCTGACGCGTAGATGAAGAGTGAATACCTAACTTCTTTTCTTCGTCACCTAATGTGATGCCGTTAGAAGGATCATTTTCTACGATAAACCCTGTGATATTCTTATCATCTTCTATTCTAGCAAAAACGATAAATAGGTTACAGAATCCAGCATTTGAGATCCACATTTTCTGGCCAGAAATTTTGTATGTTTTTCCGTCATCAGAAAGAACTGCTTTTGTTTTTCCAGAATTTGCGTCAGAACCAGCACCTGGCTCTGTAAGACAGTATGCACCAAACCACTCACCAGTAGCAAGTTTTGGTACGTACTTCATCTTTTGCTCTTCGTTTCCATAAAGCGTGATAGGCATGGTACCAATTCCCGTATGCGCTCCAAATGCCGTACTAAATGATCCTGTAGCTCCAGAAATGTAATCACAAACGAGCATTGTAGAGACAAAGCCCATTCCTAGACCGTCATATTTTTCTGGTACAGCAACGCCTAAAAGTCCGAGTTCACCAGCTTTACGCATCGTTTCTTCAGTATAAGCGTAGTCTTTTTTCTCAAAACGCTCCCAGTGTGCCCATAACTCACGATCTACAAACTCTTTGGTCGAGTCACGCATCATACGTTGCTCTTCATTTAAGTCTTCCATCGTAAACACGTCTTCACATGCTGTTTCCTTAACGAGGAACTGACCACCGCGTAGGATTTCTTTTTCTGTTGTTTCTGTTGCCATAATTAGATATTAGATTTGAGATTTTAGACGTTAGATAGGAGTGTTGTATCGTCCTTCTAAAATCTGTTCTCTATGTTTATTTTGTGTTATTCTTTATTAATTATTTTTTTACGCTTTCGCGAAAATATTCTCTGTTGTATTTAATCTTCTATAATCTACTCTATTCTTGCTCCGCTACGCTTCGCGATGTAAGACTTGCTCGCTGCGCTTTGCTGATATACGATTTATGACTTAAACGATTGTTTTCATAAAATTAGAAATCATATTCTGTATTCGTTGAATTTTATTCTCAAGGTGACTAAAAGTTTCCTCTGAAATATATTCTATTTCATAAGCAATAATCAACTGTGTTTCCCATTCAAATGCAGATCCAAGCGCAGTTTCTAAATATTGATTAAAATGTTTATTACTACTCTTTGCTGTTCCTTCGGCAATATTTGAAGGAATAGATACAGCACATCGTTGCATTTGACTACTCAACCCATACATTTCAGACTTAGGAAATATCTTAGTAGTTGCATAAGTCTCCTTAGCAACCTCAATACCTTCTTTCCAAATCCCTAGTTTTCTAAAATTATGTCTACTATTCATATTTATCTATAGAGATATCGTCTATGTTATACATCGACATCATTTCGCCCTAGCGAAATCAACTTCCATTTCAAACCACTTTAGTCGTACATCGTACATCAAGCCGAAGGCTAAGTCATACATCATTTCGCGAAAGCGAAATCATTCCCTTACTTCAAAAACTCGTAAATCCCAGCTGCTCCTTGTCCAGTACCAACACACATAGTCACCATACCATATTTGCCAGCCATATCTCTCTTACGCATCTCGTCAAATAATTGTACAGAAAGTTTACCACCTGTACATCCTAGCGGGTGACCTAAAGCAATAGCACCACCATTAACATTTATGATATCTGGATTTAAGTCCAACTCACGAATAACAGCTAGAGATTGTGACGCAAAAGCTTCGTTTAATTCTATAAGTTCTATATCGCTTTGTTTTAATCCTGCTTGTTTAAGTGCTTTTGGCACCGCAGCGACTGGTCCTATTCCCATCACGCGAGGAGGTACACCTGCTGCTGCATAGTTGACCATACGTGCTATAGGCTCAAGATTTAATTCTTTTACCATCTCCTCACTCATAACGAGTACAAAAGCGGCACCATCACTCATTTGTGAAGAGTTACCCGCGGTAACACTGCCGTTTGCTGCAAAAACAGGTCGTAGCTTGCCGAGTACTTCTTTACTCGTTCCAGCACGTGGGCCTTCATCTTTAGTTACCGTATATTTTTTAGACTCTTTTTTCCCGTTTGCGTTTACAAAGGTTTGCTCGACCTCTATAGGTACGATTTGGTCTTTAAAACGATCTTCAGCCTGTGCTTTTAAGGCTTTCATATGAGAGTTGTAGGCAAACTCATCTTGATCTTCTCGAGATACTTTGTATTCGTTAGCTACTGCCTCGGCCGTATTTCCCATTCCCCAGTAATAATCTTCGTGACCCGATTTTACGATGTCGTAGTTTAGTTCTGGTTTAAAACCTGTCATAGGCACAGAGCTCATAGATTCTGCACCACCAGCGATTATACAATCGCCCATTCCGGCTTGAATCTTTGCTACTGCCATCCCGATGGTCTCAATACCTGAGGAGCAAAAACGGTTTACCGTTACTCCAGGTACATCAATAATGTCTAATCCCATAAGAGAGATTAAACGTGCCATATTAAGACCCTGAGATCCTTCTGGCATAGCGTTACCCACGATGACATCGTCTATACGCTTTTTATCAAAATTAGGCAGCTCATCCATCATATATTGAATGGTTTCTGCTGCGAGTTCGTCTGCTCTCTTAAAGCGAAAAACTCCTTTTGGGGCTTTACCTACTGCGGTACGGTAGGCTTTTACTATGTATGCTGTTTTCATTTTGTAGATTTTAGATGTTAGATATGAGATTTTAGATTTTTTACTTTGAAAATTTTCTAATTAACGAGTAATTAATCTTTTGAACCTCAATCAAATCTTTAATAATCGGTTGAACTTGGTTATCATTAACGAGTTCTAATCTTTTTGATAATATAAGCTGCGTAAGAAGCTCATTTGAAGAGCCGCTTGCAATACCTAGAAAATTTTTAAATTCTCCATCTGTATTTCTGCCCGCGCCTTCTGCTATATTTGAAGGAACTGAAACTGCACAACGTCTTATTTGACTAGTAAGTCCGTACTTTTCCTCTTTTGGGAATAGTGCAGAAAGGCGATATACATCTTCTGTAATATCCATCGCTTTTTGCCAGACTAGTAATTTTTGAAAATCGTGCATTTTATTAGATTTTAGTATTTAGATGCGAGAAATGAGATAAAATGGTTAAAGAGAGTGAGCGTCTCAAATCTCAAATCTCACGTCTCACATCTAAGAAACTCTAGTTTCTCAACGGTTTCCCTTTCTTAATCATATGCTCTAAACGTTCTAATGTCTTGCGTTCTCCTGTAAGACTTAGGAAAGCTTCACGCTCTAAATCCAGTAAGTATTGCTCTGACACTTTAGTAGGTTCAGATAAATCTCCACCTGCCATTACGTAGGCAAGCTTGTCTGCAATTTTACGGTCGTGTTCAGAGATATAGTGAGAGGCTTGCATGGAGTCTGTTCCTACTAAGAACATCCCTAAGGCCTGTTTTCCTAATACTAAAACATCATTACGTTTTACTGGTTGTGTGTATCCTTGATCTGCCATTTGTTTTGCCACGGCTTTTGCTGTTGCAATCTGGCGGTCACGATTTACCACGACAATATCTTTTCCGTGTTTCAGGATATTTGTGTCGTAAGCTTCATAAGCCGATGTAGAAACTTTTGCCATCCCGATAGTAAGGAAGTGCTCTTGAAGAACGTTAAGCTGTACGTCACCTTTCACGAAAGTGTCAGAAGCACGTAGCGCCATTTCTTTAGAACCACCACCACCAGGAATCACACCTACACCAAACTCTACGAGACCGATGTAAGATTCTGCTGCAGCAACAACTCTATCTGCGTGAAGGGTCATCTCACAGCCACCACCTAGCGTCATTCCGTGAGGAGCGACTACAGTTGGTATTGCGCTATAGCGTAAACGCATACACGTATCTTGGAAATATTTTACGGCAGCGTTAAGCTCATCATATTCTTGCTCTACGGCCATCATAAAGATCATCCCGATGTTTGCCCCTACAGAGAAGTTAGTTCCTTGATTACCTACAACGAGACCATCATAATCTTTCTCTGCCATATCGATGGCTTTGTTTAGTCCAGAAAGTACATCGCCACCTATAGAATTCATCTTAGAGCGGAACTCAACATTCAAGATTCCGTCGCCTAGGTCTTGGACAGAAACACCTGAGTTTTTAAACACCTCAGTCGTCTTACGCACATTGTCTAGTATGATAAATGCATCTTGACCTGGAATTTTAGTCTGTGTCTTAGAAGGAATATCATAAAAGTAAGTAGCTCCATCCTTTACTGTATAGAAACTCTCACTTCCTGAGGCTTTCATTTCAGTCACCCAAGAGGCAACTTCAAGACCTTCGGCTTTCATGAGTTCGATTCCTTTGTCAACGCCTACGGCGTCCCAGATTTCAAACGGTCCGTGCTGCCAGCCGAAACCAGCTTTCATCGCGTCGTCTATCTTGTAAAGCTCATCTGTAATTTCTGGAATTCTGTTTTGTACGTAAGCAAATAAATGGGCAAAAGACTTGCGGTAGAACTCTCCGGCTTTGTCTTTCCCTTTTACGAGCACTGGAAAACGGTCTGCAACGTTATCTATCGTCTTTGTAAGTTCGAGCGTTGCAAACTTAGCACGCTTGTTTGCGCGGTAGTCTAGTGTTTCTAAATCGAGAGATAAAATGGCGGTATTGCCTTTATCATCTTTTGTCTTTTTATAGAACCCTTGACCCGTTTTAGAACCTAGCCATTTGTTTTCCATCATCGTATTGATGAAGTCTGGAAGAGCAAAAAGCTCCTTACGCTCATCGTCAGGACAGTTTTCTGCGATACCGTTTGCTACGTGTACGAGTGTGTCTAAACCAACAACATCTACCGTTCTAAATGTCGCCGACTTAGGACGACCTATTACTGGACCTGTTAGTTTATCAACTTCTTCGATGGTCATTCCCATTTCCTTTACGGTGTGGAAGAGTGACATAATCGAGAAAATCCCAATACGGTTTCCAATAAATGCTGGGGTGTCCTTAGCAACTACAGAGGTCTTACCTAGGAATTTCTCTCCGTATTCATTTAAGAAATCTAGTACGTCCTGATCGGTTTTTGGTCCAGGAATGATTTCAAATAACTTGAGGTAACGCGCAGGATTAAAGAAGTGCGTCCCACAGAAATGCTTTTGGAAATCGTCGCTACGTCCTTCGGACATAAATTTAATAGGGATTCCAGAGGTATTTGATGTTATAAGTGTTCCTGGAGTTCTGTGTTTCTCAAGATTTTCGAATACTTGCTTCTTGATATCCAGTCGCTCAACAACAACCTCTATGATCCAATCTACATCTTTTACTTTTGCAATATCATCTTCCAGATTTCCTGTTGTGATGCGGTTTGCAAAATCCTGACTATAAATAGGAGAGGGTTTGCTTTTAAGCGCAGTTGCTAGCGCCTCATTTACCATACGGTTACGTACTACTTTATCTTTTAAAGTAAGTCCCTTTGCTTTTTCTTTGTCGTTTAGTTCGCGCGGTACGATATCTAATAATAGGACATCTACACCGATGTTTGCAAAATGACAAGCAATACCGCTTCCCATAATTCCACTACCGATGACGGCGACTTTCTTAATTCTACGTTTTGCCATTATTTTAGTATAGTTTCTTCTTGGTTAAATACTTTTCTATTTTGGATAAGGTCATTTATGGTATCTATTACCTCGTAAAAATGATTTACCTTTTCTTCTGATATATTGTTGCGCACGGCACCATTAAAGGTTTTTACTTGAGCCTTTGCAAAATCTCTTTTTTCTTTACCGAAAGGGGTAAGATGTATAAGGACGCCACGTCCGTCTGCAGGATTAGGTTTACGCTCTATAAGTCCACGCTCTTCCATTGTTTTGAGTGTGCGCGATAGGGAAGTGGCTTCCATTCCCATTCTCGGCCCTAATGCTGTAGATGGCGTACCTTGATCAGGATCAATGCTGAGAAGTGCAAATCCAACAGCCATTGTCACGTCAAATTGAGAGGCTTGCTCGTTGTACATTTTCATAACTGCTTGCCAAGTGGCTCTTAAACAGTAATCTATTGTTTTGTCTTTCATGAATTTTGGTTGCGAAAACGTTGTAAATATACAAATTATATTATGCGTGCATAGTATATTTAAAAAATAATTTGATCAATTAATTGGATTTGTAGTTCCATTTATGATTTATACGCTTTCGCGAAAGCGTAATTAGGATATAAATTCTTTCAATAGTGTTCACTGAGATTGAATCCCGTCCAATTGTGTTAATGTTTTATTTTATCTTTGTTTTGTTCAACAATTTAAAACCTTCAAAATGATTGTAGCAGCTATTCCCAAAAATGAAGCACAACGTCTTGAAGCGTTGCATAGTCTTGAAATTCTTGATACCCCAATGGATGGGGATTATGAACATATTACGGCTCTGGCTGCATATATATGTAAAACAGAGGTCTCTTTAATTTCTCTCATAGACAAGGATCGTCAATGGTTTAAGTCTAAAAAAGGGACGACTCTGTGTGAAACATCTCGCGACAATTCTTTTTGTGCTCATGCTATCTTAAAGCCAAATGAAATTCTCGAAATTCCAGATGCAAGAAAAGATCTTAGATTTATAGAGAACCCGCTTACCAAAGCAGATGAGCCTGTTGTTTTTTATGCGGGTATACCACTCTTAACTACAGATGGAATGGCTATGGGGTCCCTCTGTGTAATTGATAGTAAACCTAAGATATTAGATGAAGGACAAAGGATGGCTCTCAAGAGTTTAGGAAAACAAGTAGAGCGTTTGTTTGATCTTCGGTTAAAGAATAGTGCGCTGGAACAAGCTAAGAATAGCCTTTCAAAGCATAATGACTTACTAAAAGATTTTGCAGGAACTGTATCGCACGACCTGAAAATGCCACTTTCAAATCTGATCTTGACTTCGGATATTCTTAAAAAGAAATACGAGGGAATGCTTGATGAGACAGGCTTAACCTATTTAGGGTACTTAAAGAAATCTTCACTTTCTATGAGTAAGTACATAACAAATATACTTGCGCATTATGAAAGTACGGCTTACGATAGAGACGATGCGCATAACTTCCAGCTCAATGAGATGCTTGAAGATCTTGTTGATTTACTCGATATAAAATATGAATGCGAAGTACACTTGCCTGATACTAATTTTGAGATACATTGCAATCGCTCTGCGTTAGAGCAGGTTTTTCTCAATTTAATAGGTAACAGTCTTAAATACAATGATAAAAAGCGTACCATAATAAGTATTGGTGCACGTGAAATGGAAAATTACTTTGAGTTCTCTGTTAGAGACAATGGAAGAGGAATTGAGGAGGATAAATTAGACACTATTTTTACCTTATTTAGTACGATAGGACACTTAGATCGCGATGGTGAAAAGGGGCACGGTATAGGTCTCTCTACGGTTGAGAAGTTGGTAGATAGTTTTAACGGAACCATAAAAGTGAGTTCAGAATTAGGTAAGTATACCGAGTTTGTATTTACAGTAAAGAAGTAAAATATTATAGTTTAGATAGCCTGGAAATAAGAAAACCCGCTTTTAAGCGGGTTTTCTGTTTGCATTAATGAGGCGACGGTCCATTACTTGAATATATGTGTTGTTCAATTCTCTATATTTTCCATAATAGACCAACCTCACATGTCTTGAGTTGGTTTAATTATCGTTTAGAAAAGAAATTAATTGGCAGGCGGTAATAGCTGCCGTTTCTGTTCGCAATCGCTGACTCCCTAACGTGACTGCAATATATTTATTTTCTGCCGCACTAGAAATTTCTTCTGGAGAAAAATCACCTTCTGGGCCAATTAATACTAGTACTTTCTTCTTTAAAGCAGCACTATGGCTAAGTTTATTTTTTTTTGTGGGTTCGCAATGAGCAATAAATTTATGTTCGCAAGAAGCGTCATTAATAAAATCTTTAAAGGAGGCTAGCGGATTAAGTTTAGGTAAGTGTGCTTGGAGCGACTGTTTCATTGCGCTTTGAATTATTTTTTCAAAGCGTTCTTGCTTAATAACCTTGCGTTCACTATGATCACATAGTAATGGTGTGATTTCAGAGATTCCTATTTCTGTAGCTTTCTCTAAAAACCATTCAAAACGATCGTTGCTCTTAGTCGGGGCAACTGCTAGATGAAGATAATAGGGTAGTGGTGCCTGCTGCTCAAAGCTTTTTATCTCAATTATGCACTTGTTTTGTCCTGCAGCAGTAATAGTTCCTTTAAAAATATAACCCTTTCCATTTGTGATATGCAATGTATCTCCTTCCTGCTTTCTAAGTACGCGAACAATGTGCTTGCTCTCATCTCTGGGAAACGAATAAGTTTTAGTTAGGAGCTCTATGTCTGAGTTGTAAAATAATTGCATATTAAATTTTTAAACGGGACTGTGCTGACACTCCTTGATCTACAAAAGAGTTTTTGTTTTCTAGGTTCTGATACTTAAGATATCCTACAATCCCAATCATCCCTGCATTATCTGTGGTGTACTCAAATTTTGGGATGTATGTTTTCCACCCCCATTTTGCTTCTCCGTCTTTAATTGCTTTTCTGATTCCGCTATTTGCAGAAACACCTCCACCTATGGCTATACTTTTAATTCCAGTTTCCTTGACAGCTTTTTTAAGTTTGTCTAAAATTATGTTTATGATAGTGTACTGAATCGAAGCACAAATATCATTCAAATTCTCATTTACAAAATCTGATTGAGCTTCTGTATTGCGTTGTACGAAATACATTATTTGGGTTTTTAAACCACTAAAACTAAAATTTAACTTAGGGACATTAGGTTTAGTAAACGGAAAAGCCTTGGGGTTCCCAAGGGCAGCATATTTATCTATAAAGGGTCCACCTGGATAGGGCAAGCCTAGTAGCTTTGCGCTTTTATCAAAGGCTTCTCCTACAGCATCATCTATGGTTTCTCCTATGACGGTCATCTCAAAATAGTCATCTACACGTACAATTTGAGTATGCCCTCCAGAAATAGTCATTGCTAGAAAGGGAAATGATGGTTTCTCATATCCTTCCTCATCAATAAAATGAGCGAGAATATGAGCTTGCATATGATTTACATCAATAAGTGGTAAGTTTAAACCTAATGCGAGTGACTTTGCAAATGAGGTGCCCACAAGTAAGGATCCTAGTAGTCCAGGACCACTAGTAAATGCTATGGCATTTAGTTGTTTTTTATCGATATTTGCTTGCCTTAAGGCTGCGGCAACTACAGGAACAATATGTTGTTGATGTGCGCGAGAGGCAAGTTCTGGAACCACACCGCCATATTGCTCGTGAATTGCCTGACCAGCAACAACATTAGACAACACTTTATCGTTGTGCAATACAGCAGCAGATGTGTCGTCGCAAGAGGACTCAATCGCTAGAATAAAACAATCATTTTTTAAGGACATGAGCTAGGGCAAAATACTTGTGAAAGAAGACAAAGTTAAGACAACCTCCCGTACCAAAAAAATAAGCAAAATCGCCTTGCGCACTTTGCTTGTCTTATTATTGCTATTTGGACTGTTGTTGCTATTATTCTCAATTCCTAGTGTACAGACGAGGCTTGCGCATTTTGCGACAAGTAAAATTAACAAACAATATAATACGGATATAAACATTCAAAGAATCGGACTTAAGTGGAATGGCGATGTGAATGTTAAGGGTGTTTATATAAAAGATCATAAGGCAGATACGCTAATCTACGCAAGAACACTCGCCACAAGTATACTCAGTATTAAGAATGTGGTTGACGGCACGATGGAGCTAGGTTCGATAGATTTAGAAGGTGTAAAATTTTACATCAAAAAATATGAAGATGATGAAGTGGACAATCTTTCACTCTTCTCTCGCAAATTTAATACGGGACAACCGCCTTCTGGGAAAGTATTTCTTCTTAGTTCACCAGATATCGAGATAGAGAACGGCGCTTTTCGATTTGAGAATGAGGACTTAGAGAATCCGCTAGTCATAGATTATCGCAATATTAATACAGACTGGCAAGATTTTAAGCTGGAGGGGGAAGCGGTAGATGCTTATATAGACCATCTGCAGTTCGAAGCGCGTAGAGGATATCAAATTTCGGATCTGAAAGGTCAAATTCACTACGATCCGGAACTAATTACGCTTACAGATTTTGACTTGAAGACGGAAAATTCGGCTATAGTGGGGACTATAAAGCTAGATACTCGGGATGGTGCGCTAGATGATTTTAATACGAGAGTTGGGGTTGAAGCTGCTTTCGCGAAAGCGGAAATATCAACTAACGATATCAGACCCTTTTATGATGGACTAGCTCCAAATAAAATGCTATCCTTAAAAGGTGACTTAAAAGGAACGCTGAACGATTTTAATGTTCCCAATTTGGAGTTAACGGGTCTACAGAACTCGAAGGTTTACGGAGATGTTAACTTTAAGGGACTTGTAGAAAGCGGAGATTTTGAAATTTCTGGAAATTACAATCTTATCCAAACCAATTATTTTGACCTTAAAGCATTACTCCCAGACGTATTATCTGCACTTCCTGCCTCCTTGTCGCGATTGGGAACGGTCCAATTGCGCGGGAGAAATGTAGTTACCCAAAGTAGTGTAGACACAAAAGGAACGCTAAGTACGGGGTTAGGAAAAGCAACGCTGGATGTGACATTAGATAATATTCAAAATACAGAGTTTACCATTTACAATGGCAATGTAAAGTTGGATAATTTTAATGTAGGCCGCTTTGCAGATGTAAAGAGTCTAGGAAAAACAACTCTAGATTTAGATGTAAAGGGCGTGGGCTTTATTCAAGACAACCTCAAAACACAGCTGTCTGGTGAAATTAGTAGCGTCCAGTTTAATGATTACACCTATCGCAATATTACGGTGTTCGGAAACCTTAAAGCACCAGTTTTTAATGGTGAGATTTTTGTCAAGGATAAAAATCTCAATGCAGATCTTCAAGGACTAATTGATGTGACTAAAGCTGTAAATAATTATGATTTTACTGCAGACATTTCTTATGCAGATTTAAATGCGCTCAACCTTGTTAAAGATAGTGTTGCTATTCTTAAGGGCGAGGTGCTTATGGATATGAAGGGAACTGGGATAGATGATGCCTTTGGGCGTATTTCATTTACAGATGCAAGTTTTCAGAACATTAATGCTACATATGAGTTTAAAGATTTTGAAATTACGTCTGTCTTTGATGATAAACGCGTTAGAACTATAGAGATAAATTCTCCAGATATTGTTAGTGGGACAGTAACGGGTGTCTGGGATTTTAGAGAGGTTGTTCCGCTTTTTAAAAATGCTATCGGAAGTCTATATACAAACTATCAGCCAGAAATTACCACAGAAGGTCAGTATATGGATTTTGACTTTGATATAAAGAATAAAATTGTTGAGGTTTTTGTTCCAGAAATAGAGTTTGAACCAGAAACCATCATTCGTGGTAGTGTCGTTTCAAACGACTCTGAGTTTAAACTTACTTTCAAGTCGCCAAAGATTGAAGCCTTCGGACGAATGGCGCAGGCCATAGAAGTAAAAGTAGATAATAAGAACCCGCTCTTTAACACCTACGTTGCTGCAGATAGTATAGACGCTGGTTTTTATGCCGTCTCAGATTTTAACCTCATTAATGTGACGCTTAAAGACACGCTGTTTATGCGTTCAGAATTTACAGGAGGGAAGCGCAATGACGATGCATTTAATCTCTCCTTATATCATACCATTAATGCAGATGGTAATTCTGTGCTAGGATTTAAGAAGTCAGAAATCGAGTTTAAGAATAATGAGTGGTTTATAAACGAGGCAAACGATAAGAATAATAGCGTCGTCTTTGATAATAACTTTAAGGATGTTGATATCAAAACATTGGTGCTCAGCCATAAAGATGAACGTATAGCGTTAAAGGGGCAGTTGCGAGATTCTACTTATAAGAACATTGAGGCTAAGTTTACAAACGTCGATCTCAAAAAAATCACTCCTGAAATTGAGAACATTGACCTTGAAGGTCGCGTAAATGGTAAACTAGATTTACTTCAAAAAAATGGAGCTTACTACCCTAATTCCTCAATAATTGTAGATAACATTGGTGTAAATGGAACCATCTTAGGAATTTTAGATCTCAAAGTAGAGGGAGATACATCGCTTTCCAGTTATGATGTAAGGACTGTTCTCAAAAATGATAAGTTAAAATCATTAAGTGCCACAGGGACAATTAATGTGAGTAGCTATTCTACAATAAATCTTGATGTTGCATTAAAAGATTTTGATTTAAGTCCTTTTAATGCTTTGGGAGGAGATGTGATTACAAATATCAGGGGACTTGCAAGTGGTAATGCTATTGTAAAAGGCGATTACAAAAATCCAGATATTAATGGAAACCTTACACTAGAAAATGCAGGGTTAAAAATCCCATATCTTAATACAGATTATGATTTTGCAGGTACATCAAACATAGGATTGAGCAAGCAAAAATTTATATTTAAAGCGGTAGACTTAGAAGATATAAAGTACAAGACCCGTGGTATTTTAGATGGCTCCATATCTCACACTTCATTTTCTGACTGGAAGTTAGACTTAGGCATTAGTACAGATAGACTCTTAGTACTCGATACAAAAGAGGAATTAGAGGCATTATACTATGGGACAGGTTTTATAGCCGGTAGTGCTTCTCTAAAAGGACCTACTGATAATCTCGTCATAGATGTTACAGCCGAGACTGAAAAAGGAACTAAATTCTACGTTCCCATAGATGACTCAGAAGCAATAGGAGATAACTCTTACATACATTTCCTAAGTCCTGAAGAAAAAGAGGCAAAAATAAACGGTGAAGTAGTACAGACGGCACGCGATAATGGATTAGAACTCAATTTTGACCTAGACATAGATGACGATGCACTTATTGAAATTGTAGTAGACAAAGTAAACGGTAGTTACCTTACTGGTCGGGGTGCAGGAACAATCTATATGGAAATAAATACCAATGGAAAGTTCAATATGTGGGGAGATTTTGTGGCCTATGAAGGCAAATTCTTTTTTAAATATGGAGGCTTGGTTTCTAAGCAATTTGATGTAGAACCTTTGGGAAACATTCGCTGGGATGGCAATCCTGAGCGAGCATTACTAGATGTAAAAGCCGTGTATCGTACTAATGCAAATCCATCTATATTACTGGAGACATCCTCAGTTAACAGAAAGATTCCTGTTGAGGTTGTTATTAATCTTAATGGTGAGCTCATACAGCCTGACATCGACTTTGATATTAATTTTCCTAATTCTGGTAGTACGGTGACATCAGAGTTAGAGTTTTTATTACAGGATAGGAATACAAGAGAACTTAATGCTATTTCATTGGTATCACAAAGTTCATTTTTGAGTGGGGCATCTGTAAGTAATGTGAGCAATGCCGCATTAGTAAATAACGCTTTTGAAACCGGCTCCTCTATATTAAGTGGGATATTATTTAATAATAATGGCGAAGTTTTTGACGTGGGTGTAGACATCGTCGCTGCAGACCGTGATCCTAACCGGCAGAGTGCTGGCCGTGTCGGGTTTACATTATCTACTCAAATTTCTAATCGAGTGCTTATAAACGGTAAAGTTGGGGTGCCTACAGGCGGCGTGAGTGAATCGGTCATTGTGGGAGATGTCGAGGTAGATTTCTTACTTAATGAGGATGGAACATTACGAGCAAAGGTCTTTAATCGTCAGAGTGATATTCAATTCATAGGTGAGACCGAAGGCTATACGCAAGGCGCAGGTATTTCCTATTCGGTTGATTTTAATACCTTTAAGGAACTCATCAATAAAATCTTTAAAGGAAAGAACAAGAGCGTCGAAAATGAACTCCGTGAGAGGCCTTCAGAAAATGAGAAAATCGGCCCAGACGGTGTAACTTTTAAGAACTAGCCTTTCGGCGAAAATGTGGGTGACGGCATAAGCTTTTTCTAAAGGTAGCATTGTCCGCTTTCGCGAAAGCGTAACCACTCCCCAAAACCTAATATTTCTTAATTTCATTCCTGTTTTTCAGTTTCTAGAGCGACATAGAGAAAAAAGTTGTCAAACGAAAACGTTTGAAATTGACAATCCGTCTAAAAAGCCCGTTAATACTTGAATTATCTAGATTTAGTTTCCTAATTTTAACAACAATTGGAGATTGAATGATAGACAAAATGAAGAAAATCGCTGTTTTAACTTCTGGTGGTGATGCCCCTGGAATGAATGCGGCTATCCGATCTGTAGTAAGAACTTGTGCTTATTACAAAATAGATTGTGTAGGAGTATATAGAGGTTATGACGGTCTGCTAGATGCAGATTTTGTAGCACTCGATGCCCGTAGTGTACGTGGTGTTATTAACAAAGGCGGAACTTTCCTTAAGTCTGCAAGATGTAAGCGCTTTATGACTCCAGAAGGGCGCAAGATTGCCTACGATAATTTAACTAAAGCGGGAATAGATGGTATCGTTCTAATAGGTGGAGACGGTACTTTTACAGGTGGGCTTGTTTTTAATAGCGAGTATGGTTTTCCAGTTATGGGAATACCTGGTACTATAGACAACGATATAAACGGTACGGATAGGACTTTAGGATACGATACTGCACTTAATACTGCGGTCGAAGCAATCGATAAAATAAGAGATACAGCACATTCTCACGACAGACTTTTCTTTGTTGAGGTAATGGGGCGTGACGTAGGTCATATTGCTATAAACGCAGGAATAGGAGCAGGAGCAGAAGAGATTTTGGTTCCAGAAGAAGATATGGGTATAGACCGTCTGGTAGAATCCCTTGAACGCAGTAAGAAGAGTGGAAAAACCTCAAGTATCGTAGTTGTAGCCGAAGGTGATAAAATAGGAAAAAGCGTTTTTGAACTTAAGGACTACGTAGATGAAAATCTAGAAGAGTATGATGTGCGTGTTTCTGTACTAGGACATATGCAACGTGGAGGTTCTCCTACCTGTTACGATCGTGTGCTTGCCAGCAGGATGGGTGTAAAGGCCGTAGAATCCCTAATGGAAGGAAAATCTAATTATATGGTAGGTACCATACACGATAAAATGTCGCTCACTCCACTGGAAGAAGCGATTAAAGGAAAAACTAAACTAAATAAAGAGCTTATCCGTGTGTCAGATATTATGACCACATAACATTAAAATTGAAAGAGTAATGGCAAATTTAAAATTAGGAATAAATGGTTTTGGACGTATAGGTCGTATCGTTTTTAGAGCGACGGTTAAACGGGCAGATGTAGATGTAGTAGCGATTAATGATCTTCTTGACGTAGATCACCTTGCTTACCTTTTAAAGTATGATTCTGTACACGGACGCTTTGACGGTACCATAGAAGTAAAAGATGGACACCTCGTAGTAGATGGAAAAACCATAAGAATTACTGCAGAACGTGACCCTAAAAATCTTAAATGGGACGAAGTTGGAACAGACGTTGTTGCAGAGTGCACAGGGATATTCACAACATTAGAAACAGCAGACTATCATATCCAAGCGGGAGCAAAGAAGGTTGTAATCTCAGCACCATCTAAGGATGCACCAATGTTCGTTATGGGTGTAAATGATAATGAATTAAAGGCTTCAGATAAGATCGTATCGAATGCCTCTTGTACAACTAACTGTCTTGCTCCACTTGCTAAAGTTGTTGAAGATAACTGGGGACTTGAAGAAGGACTTATGACAACAATACACGCTACAACGGCTACACAGCTTACAGTAGACGGTCCGTCTAAAAAAGATTATAGAGGAGGGCGTAGCGCACTCGTAAATATCGTCCCAGCATCTACCGGAGCTGCAAAAGCTGTAGGAAAAGTATTTCCAGCTGTAGATGGAAAGCTCACAGGAATGGCCTTTAGAGTACCAACAGCAGATGTTTCTGTTGTAGACCTAACAGTTCGTACAAAAAAAGAAACTTCTCTTGAAGAAATTAAAGCAGCTTTCAAAAAAGCATCTGAAGGTTCGATGAAAGGAATTCTAGGATATACTGAAGAAGGTGTGGTGTCTCAAGATTTTGTAAGTGATGATCGTACTTCAATATTTGATGCAGATGCATCTATAGAGCTCAACTCGAGGTTCTTTAAGTTAGTTTCTTGGTATGACAACGAGTTTGGATACTCAAATAAGCTTGTAGATCTTGCGCAAAAAGTAAATGCACTGTAATATTTGATTTTTTACGCTTTCGCGAAAACGTCTGAATAGATTGCTTTCGCTTAAGCGTATTTATACATCTAATTCACACCTTTTAGAGATGATATTAATTGTTGATAGTGGCTCCACTAAGACCGACTGGATCGCCTTGTCTGACGACGGGAATGAACTTTTTCAAACCCAGACACTAGGTCTAAATCCACAGGTCTTATCTCAAGAAATCTTGCGCGAGCGCATCATCAATAATTTTGAACTTTATAAACACAGGCAGGAAGTAAAAAAGCTTTATTTCTACGGTGCTGGTTGCGGGGTAGAAAAACCTCGCAAGCTTATAAAAGAAGTTTTTGATGATTTCTTTTCACTTGCAGACGAAATTGTAGTAAAAGAGGATACCTACGCCGCTATATACGCAGTTGCCCAGAATGATACACCTTCTATAGTGTGTATTCTTGGTACAGGATCTAATTGTAGCTATTATGATGGTAAAGAAATAGATCAACGCGTTATTTCGCTAGGATATATCTTAATGGATGATGCGAGTGGAAATTACTTTGGACGCCAGCTCATAAGAGATTATCATTTTAACAAATTTCCTAAAGCTCTGGCTGAGAAGTTTGGTAAGGCGTATGACTTAAGTTCGGAAACTGTAAAAAATCATTTGTATAAAAATCCAAATCCTAACACATATCTGGCGACTTTTGCTCGTTTTCTTATAGAGAATAAGGATGAAGAGTATTGTCAAGGATTAATCAAAAGAGGGTTGTCGCTGTTTATTGAGAATCAGGTCTTGCAATTTGACGATGCTCGTGAAGTGCCTGTTCATTTTGTGGGCTCTATTGCTTTTTATCTAAAAAAGGAATTAAAAGCTGTTCTTGAGGACTACGAACTCAAGATTGGTAAAGTGTTGAAAAGACCTATAGATGGCCTTGTGGCACATCACAAAGGATACATTTTGCAGAAATGATGTAGAAGAAAATCATAAAAATAAAAAGCCGTTTCAGAAATGCTGAAACGGCTTTTTTACTGTGATTATAATAATTTATATGTCATCAAAGCTTACGTCTGTAAATTTCTCTGCTGTTGGAGCCTCTGCAGTTTCTTCAGTGCTCGGCGCTTGGTCGTTTGTTTCTGGTCTTGTATAGTCTGCTTGGTGGCGATCGCTTATGACCTCGCTACCTTTTTCGTCTAGAATGTAACCGGTCATTTCCTTTAAGATTTCTTCAAATCCTTCAAAATCTTCTTTATATAAGTAAATCTTATGTTTCTTAAAGTGAAAAGATCCATCGTCATTTGTAAACTTCTTGCTCTCAGTTATCGTTAGGTAATAGTCTCCCGCCTTAGTTGAGCGTACATCAAAAAAATAGGTGCGTCTTCCTGCTCTCAGTACCTTAGAGTATATCTCCTCATTCTCACGCGTTCCGTAATCACTCATAGTCAATCTTTCGTTTTAGTTTAAATTTAATTAGTTGCTCAAAAATGGTAAAAAAATGAGTATTGCCCAATTATTTTTTAACTTTCTTTCTCATCCATTTGTTTCTTATAAAGTTCCTTGTAGTAACCGTCTTGTGCTACGAGCTGATTATGAGTGCCTTGCTGTGTGATGCGACCTTCATCTAGGATGATGATATGGTCAGCATTTTTTGCAGAAGAGATGCGATGACTCACGATTATGGTAGTCGTATGCGCGGCAATTTTTGCCAGATTCGTAAGTATTTCTTCCTCTGTTTCCGTATCTACGGCACTTAAGCTATCATCTAAGAGCATAATTTTTGGATTACCTATAAGTGCCCTGGCAATGGATACGCGCTGTTTTTGACCTCCGGATAAAGTGATGCCTCGCTCTCCCAGGACTGTATCGTAACCATTCTTAAAATCTATGATGTTATGGTGTACGGAGGCCGCTTTCGCGAAAGCGGTAACCTCTTCATCCGTAGCTTCTGTGGCTCCAAATTTAATATTTTCTTTTATCGAATCACTAAAGAGAAAAGCATCCTGCGGCACATACCCTATGCTGGAACGTAAACTGTTTAAATTTACCTGAGTAATCGTTGTACCATCTACCATAATCTTACCCGAAGTCACATCATATAATCTACCGATAAGTTCAAGAATTGTAGATTTTCCAGAACCTGTGCGACCTATAATAGCCAGTGTCTGACCGTTCTTAACTTCAAAGCTTACATTTTTAAGTGCCGTGATGTTCGTATCATCGTAGGTGAAGGTTACGTCCTTGAAAGTAATGTCTCCTTGTATGGGAGTTGCAACTTCTATATGATTTTGGATCTCAGGTTGCACATCCAGAAACTCATTGATTCTTATTTGAGAAGCTTCGGCAGCCTTAATAATTGAGGTTACCCAACCCACTGTAGCTACAGGCCACGTGAGCATATTTACAAACATGATAAACTCTACCAGCGTTCCTAACTCTGTAATAGTGCCATCCAGATATTGTTTCCCTCCTATAAAAACTACGAGTAGGTTACTAGCGCCTATCAACCCAACCATAAGCGGAAAAAAGAAGGCCTGAACTTTTACTAAATCTAGATTCTTACCCTTACTATCTTCACTCAACTGTGCAAAATTTCCATACACCTGACCCTCCATAGTGTAGGATTTAATAACTGCGATACCACTAAAGGATTCTTGAGTAAAGGTCGTAAGCTTAGAAAGATATTCCTGAACAATAGTACTGCGTTTATGAATCTCTCTACTCAATTTATAAATTGCAAGGGATAGAACGGGAAGTGGTATTAGCGTATATAGTGTAAGACTGGGTGCAGTGACATACATATAGGGTATTACTGTTGCAAAAAGTACGATCGCATTGAGTAAGTACATAATTGCAGGACCCACATACATTCTTACTTTACTCACGTCTTCAGAAATTCTGTTCATCAAGTCTCCCGTACGATTCTTCTTGTAAAACCCTAAGGAAAGACGTTGATATTGTGCATAAACATCGTCTTTAAGATCTGCTTCGATAAATCGAGACACCACTATAATCATTTGTCGCATAAGGAAGGTAAAAAGTCCAGATAGGGCAGTAGCCCCTAGAAGAAAAAGTAAATATTTTAGAAGTCCGCTTTTTAAAAGGTCTTGGGTAATATCTCCTTTTAAATAGGAACGAACAACATCTACAATTTTTCCTATAAAATTGACATTTGCTACCGCAAAAACGCGTGCCGCAATGACAATAAAAAAGCCTAGAATAAGGCGCCATTTATATCGTAAGAAATATTTATTGAGCGACTTAAGTGCTTTCATTAAACTATTTTAAAAATTGGATTTATTAACAAATTCGCAATTTGCACACGCTATAACGTTGTAAATTGAATAATTCATTATTTTAGTGCCGTAAAATCATAAAGTCGAAAATTAACTCTTAACATAAATTAATCTATGACGGTAGATATTCTTTCTCCAGGCAAGCTTAAAAAAGCATCACCAGTTTTTGGTCAGACCTCCTTTAATGATCACGAGCAAATCGTTTTTTGCAATGACAAAGATACAGGATTAAAAGCTATCATAGGAATTCACAATACGGTATTGGGACCTGCATTAGGAGGAACGAGAATGTGGAACTATGCCTCGGAGTGGGATGCATTAAATGACGTACTTCGACTTTCCAGAGGAATGACATTTAAAGCCGCTATTACAGGATTAAACTTGGGCGGCGGGAAAGCCGTTATCATAGGAGATGCAAAATCCGAAAAGACACCAGAGTTAATGAAACGTTTTGGAGAATTTGTACATTCCTTAAGTGGTAAATACATCACAGCAGAAGATGTAGGTATGGAAACCGCAGATATGGACCTGGTAAGAACAGTAACTCCATATGTCACAGGAATATCTGAAGATAAGGGTGGTGCTGGAAATCCTTCTCCCGTAACTGCCTACGGTGTTTTTATGGGAATGAAAGCCGCAGCTCAATTTACGTATGGTTCAAATAATTTAGAAGGTAAGAAGGTACTAGTCGAGGGAATAGGCCACGTAGGAGAAGTGCTGGTTGAGCATATTACAAATGAAGGTGGTGAAGTAATTATAAGTGATATTAATGAAGCCCGACTAGAAGAAGTAAGCAAGAAGTATGGCGCAACAGTATATAGAGGTAACGATCCATATATTGCAGATGTAGATATTTACGCACCCTGTGCATTAGGAGCAACTATAAATGATGATACATTTCATAAGCTCAATGCTACAATTGTGGCTGGAGCAGCAAATAATCAGCTAGCAGATGAGAATAAACATGCTTTACTACTTCAAGAAAGAGGAATTACATATGCTCCGGATTTTTTAATTAATGCAGGAGGTATCATAAATGTATATGCAGAACTCGAAAAATATGATAGACACGAGATTATGCGCAAAACAGAAAATATATACGATACAACATTAGAAATTCTTAACACTTCCGAAATGCGAGGAATTACTACCCATCAAGCAGCTCTTGAAGTTGCACTTGAGCGTATTGCTGCTCGCAAAGCAGCAAATAAGTAGCACATTTCAATTTTTTATAATAGTAGCAAGCAGGAATTTATTCCTGCTTTTTTTATGCTTTTTTAATTTAAAACTTAATATTCAGGTTACATAGAAAGTAGTATTTTTGCCGTGGTTTTAAATAAATTAAAACGCAAGTCTTACTCTTAAAGTTCTTTGGTGATATGTTGAACAGACGCCACATCCGTGTGAAGGTAATGCAATCTATTTATGCAATGGGATGCCGCCCAGAAAGCTCACTTCCCCAGGAAGAAAAATTTCTGGAAGAGAGTATAAAGGAAATCTACAATCTGTATCTCTTGATGCTGGATATGATTGTTGAGGTACACGCTTTCGCGAAAGCAAAACAAGAAATGCACTCAAAAAAAATTCTTGCTACCGAAGAAGATATCAACCCGAATAAGAAATTTATCGAAAACGAAGTTCTTCTAAAACTCGCTGAAAATAAAATATTACAAGAAACATTAGACAAACGTAAGCTCAAAAACTGGCGATTGGATGATGAGTATGTAGCAGTTATTTATAACGCCCTAATAGAGAGCGAGCTTTATGAGGACTATATGTCTGAAAGTGAACAAAAATTTAAAACAGATCGAGCTTTTGTTATAAAATTTTACACAGATATTCTTGCTCCAAACGATAAGTTATACGACTATTTGGAAGATAAGCGTCTGACCTGGCTAGATGATTTGCCTGTTGTAAATATGGCCGTTCTTAGAAGATTGCAAAAAATTAAAGCCGCAACACCTGATAGCTCTTTACTTCCAGATTTGTACAAAAATGAAGATGATCGAGAGTTTGGACAGGAATTACTGTCCAAAACCGTAGCAAATGACGATTTTCTCACACAGGAGATTACAGAAAACACTCCTAACTGGGATAAAGAACGTATCGCAGATGTAGATCTTGTACTTATAAAAATGGCGCTATGTGAATTTTTAAAATTTCCATCAATACCAGTAAAGGCAACAATAAATGAGTATCTTGAGATTGCAAAAGAGTATTCTACACCCAAAAGCAGCATTTTTATTAATGGTATTCTAGATAAACTTGTAAAACAATACAAGAATGATGATACGTTAAAGAAAACAGGAAGAGGGTTGCAGGAATAATTTTTTTATTACTTTTGTGCATTAATTTTTTAAAAAAATAAACAATGAAAAAAGGTATTTTAGTACTAGGTGTACTTTCTGCTATGATCTTTACATCTTGTAAGGAAGATGCAACTAGCAAAGTAAAAGAAGAGAATGTTGAAGTTGCAGCGGCTCGTGATGCCAAAGCTACGGAGTACCCAGTAATGTCATTTGACGAGACTGAATTTGATTTTGGAAACATCGACAAGGGAACTGCAGTAGAGCACAAATTTACGTTTACTAACACAGGAAAAGCTCCTTTAGTGATAGTAGATGCAAAAAGCTCTTGTGGTTGTACTGTACCTCAATATTCTAAGGACCCTGTTGCACCAGGTGAGACTGGAGAGCTTCTTGTAAAATATAACGGAAGCGGAACAAATCAAGTAACAAAAACTGTTACTATAAAAGCAAATACTGAAGCTGGTAAGGAGACTATCCGTATCAAAGCTTTTGTAGCTGCACCAGCTGGAGCTACTAAGTAATTCTTATGGGTGACTTAGGACAACTTGCAGGCCCGATATTACTCTTTGCAGTATTTATCATTTTCTTTATTGTGTTACCACAACGTAAGAAAATAAAGCAAGAAAAAGAATTTGACGCAAGTCTAAAAGTGGGGGCAAAAGTTGTTACTAAAAGTGGCTTACACGGTAAAGTAGTAACTATGAATAACGATGGTACCTGTATTATTGAGTCAGGAGCAGGCAAACTTAAATTTGAACGCTCTGCGATTTCAATAGAAATGACTAAAAGTCTCAATAAAACAGTTGTTGCTAAGTAATTGCAGCTCTTAATAATGTAAAAGCCTTTGCTCGTCGCAAAGGCTTTTTTTAATAATGCCTCATATTGTATGGTTAATTAAATTTTATATGTACGCTTTTACGAAAGCGTAAAAACTCACCTCAATTGCGCTATTCATCTGTAAATTAACTTCAGTACCTTTAGGATAAGTTGTATTTTAATACCTTAATAAATTAAGATGCGGCGACAGCTTTTCATCATATTTTTTTTCCTGTTTTTAACAGCAGTTCAAGCCCAACGTGAAGCCGCACATTGGTATTTTGGATCTAATGCGGGCATAAGATTTAATCCCGATGGAAGTGTTGAAACATTATCAGACGGGTCCTTAAATACCTTAGAAGGGTGTGCGGCGATATCAGACCGTTTTGGAAGTTTACTTTTTTACACAGATGGGGTAACGGTTTATGATAGGACGCACCAAGTGATGCCTGGTGGGTCCGGATTACTGGGCGATCCATCCAGCGCACAGTCTGCGATTATTGTTCCTAAGCCAGATAGCAATACCATTTATTACATTTTTACCGTTGCAGCTCTGGAACCAGGCGAGACTCCTCTGACCGATTTAGATAAACTTAAGGGACTTAACTATTATGTGGTTGACCTCGATGAAGGCCCCAATGGAAGTGTTATAGAACACGGCAATGATGGAATGCCGCTACTCATACCAAATTCCGAAAAAATTACTGCAGTACGCGCTGCAGATTGTAGCGCCATCTGGGTCATTACCCATTTTGGAGATTCATTTTATTCTTTTAACGTCTCTGCAGCTGGAGTAGATAGTAATGCGGTCGTTTCGCAAACGGCTCTAGAAGTTCCATTTCCTGTACATCGTCGTAATGCTATAGGATATTTGAAAGCATCTCCAGATGGAACTCGACTGGGTATTGCACACCAAAATCTTTCTAGTATTGTAGATACGGATGCCCCAGGAGCTTTGTTACTTTATGATTTTAATACACTTACTGGAGCTGTTACAAACGAAATCGAATTAGATATCAGTTCTGGAACTCCCTATGGAGTCGAGTTTTCCCCTAATAGTCAAGTTTTTTATGCTACGGTGCAGACGGGAAATATTAATAATGTGTTTCAATATGATTTATCAATTAGTGATATTTCCTCCAGTACATTATCGACGGGTAGTACATCTTCTGGTGCTTTACAACTTGCCGCAAATGGTAAAATTTATCATTCTAGTTTTGAAACATCTTTAAATGTTATTGAGAACCCTAATACCGTGGGTCAAGGAGCAGACTACAGAAGGCGTGCAGTACCACTAGGAGGTAGGAGTTCTAATTTTGGCTTGCCTCCATTTATTCAATCACTTTTTAATGAAGTTGTAGATATTACAGGTCTTACCAATGATGAAGGAGTGCCTTTAGATCAAGTGACCTTATGTACGGATGATGAATTTACTTTTGAAGTTCAGAATCCCATTCCTGGAAGTACATATACTTGGTTTTTTGATGATGGTGTGGCAGAAACTATCCTTAACTGTAGCGGCCCAGAATGCGCGGTCAACAATGTTGGGGCTGATGACTCTGGTTTGTATCGCGTAGAGATAGATCCTATGAATGGCGATTGTCCTTTGGAAGGGTTTGGCTTCATGACCGTTCTTGAGCTTCCCGCAGCACAAATACAATCTTTAACGCAATGTGATATTGACGTAAACGACTCTACAGACGGTATTACTTTTTTCAACCTTGAAGAGACTATAGATGTATTTACAGAGGGAATTGAAGATATCCAGATCAGATTTTATGAGAATGATTTAGATTTAAGTAACGAAAGGCCTATAATAAATCTAGTTGGGTATCAAAATACTATTCCTTTTAGTCAGGAATTAATTGTTGAAATTAGAACTGATTCTGGCTGTAGGAATATTGGTCGTCTCGAACTCATCGTACAGCCTACATTATCCAGTTTACCAAAAATCACTACACTCTACGCCTGTGACGAAAGTACTGAAGCAGCAGCTCCAAGTGCCTTATTTAATATTGCAAGCATCGCTCAAGACCTTTTTCCAGGCGATATGGAGATTAGTTTTTATAGTAGTAGAGAAGATGCTATTTTAGAAAAGAACTCGCTTCCTTTTACAGCTGTAAATTTTCCTAATACAACCTTATATGTTCGCTCAGAAAATGAAAATGATTGTGTGAGTATCGTAACCATTGATCTTGTAATAGATGCTACTCCTACCGTTGATTTTCCTAGTGAGTTCTTGGTTTGTCTTAATCAAGTACCGCAGGAACTTACGGCACCAGATGGATTTGATCGCTACTCTTGGTCAAGATCAGGGATGGTCATATCTGAAAATAAGTTTTTGACACTTGAGGAACCAGGAAATTATACCTTAGAAGTTGCTTATGCATACAGCTCTGAAGAAGGAATGCGCGAATGCACTACAACTATAGATTTTACAGCTTTTGCTTCTAATATTGCAACGATAGAGGAGATAGAAGTTACAGATGTCTCTGAGAACAACACCTTATTAGTAACAGCAAGTGGGGAAGGGGACTATGAATATAGCATTACCTCGCCGGCTGGACCTTATCAGGAAAGTCCATTTTTTGAAAACGTAGAACCCGGAATTATAAATGTTTATGTGCGAGATAAGAACGGTTGCGGATTTGTTGTAGACGAAATAGCAGTCATAGGTATTCCAAGATTCTTCACGCCAAACGGTGATGGTATTAACGACTTCTGGCGTATAAAAGGATTGAGCAGAGAATTCCCTACGGTAAAAGAAATTTTGATCTTTGACCGTTTTGGTAAATTACTGGCTAATGTCGCACCCCTCGGTGCTGGCTGGGATGGTAATTATAATGGCAACCCACTTCCTGTAAATGGATATTGGTACCACATTGAACTTGCAGATGGGAGGGTTTTTAAAGGTCCATTTACCTTAATAAGGAGAGGGTAGATTTTTTACGCTTTCGCGAAAGCGAACTGATATTCAATCATAAAAAAACGCCTTAAATTAAGACGTTTAAAATATTCTTTTGATGCTGATTAGGCATTATCCCGTGGTTGATGAATTTCTTTTTTGTCCTTCACTTGATGGTTAATTTCTTTTCCTTGAGTTTCACCTATGTTAATGGCTTGTTCTCTTTTGCTTGTTTTTTCTGCAGATCTGTCTTCGTTATTTGGCTTTTCCATAATATCTTAATTTAAAGTTCTTCTCTAATTTATGGACAGAATGAAAGGGTAGGTGTTGTTTTAATACTATTTAACGCTGGGTTGTTAAGATATTTTAGAATAAGTAAGCCTCGGACAGTCTGAAGCATAACTATAACGTTGTTTTAGAAATTGTGAGTGCATAAAAAAAGAGAGCCTATTGCTAGACTCTCTTTAAATAAACTAAGCTATTAGATTATTGTTTTACGTCAGACATTTTGACTTCATTTCCTTCTTTATCTACCATCTTCACTTCGTCAAAGCCCATATCCTTAAACTGAGAAAACTGTGTTGCTCCGTCTCCTACGACGAGATACACCATCTTATCTGCATCTAGATACTTATTTGCAAGTGCTTTGTGTTGCTCAAGCGTCATATTTCTAATGGTCGCTTCTTCACCCTCAATATAGTTTGCAGGTAAATCATATGCACTACGTTCTTGTAACATTCCTAGCAATGCAAATTGCGTTTCAAAACGACGTGCATTAGACTTAATGAGGGCGTTCTTAGTAAAGTCCAGATCTTCCTGAGAAATCCCCTCCTTGTACTTATTAATCTCATCTCTAAATATTTCTACAGATTCACCTGTAGTATTTGTGCGTACACTAGAGGAAGCCGTGAAGGTTCCAGGAATCTTAGAACCACTAAATCCAGTGCGTGCTCCGTAAGTGTAACCTTTCTCTTCTCGTAATATTAAGTTTACAGAACCGGAGAAAGAACCTCCTAGTTTGTAATTCATCACTTCGGCAGGGTAGAAGTCTTCGCTTGTGCGAGGTAACCCGATATACCCTATGTTAATTACCGACTGCTTTGCATTAGGGATATCTACAAATAAAAGCGAAGACTTGTCTCTATTATTTGCGACAGGGAATTCAGGAATAGTAACTTCCTTTGCTTCCCATTTAGATTCTAAATCTTCAAGAACATTGAGTGTAGTTGCTTTCTCTATTTTACCTACCACGTGAAAACGACTTACAGAAGGAGAAATGTACTTGTTGTAATAATCCTTCAAGTCTTGCATTGTAATCGCTTTAACAGACTCCTCGGTACCGCTTGTTGGGTAGCTAAAGATATGATCCTCTCCATAAAGTACTTTATTGTATACTTCATTTGCAACAGCATTAGGATTTGCCGAGCTACGTTGGATGCCGTTTATAGTTGCCGTTTTAATACGGGCAAGTTCTTCTTCATCCCAACGTGGCTGTAAAAGAATTTCTTCTACAAGGTCCATTGTTTTGTCAAAATTTCGCGTAAGCGTATTCCCTTGTACTACGATAGATTCACGAGTGGTATACATATTAATACTAGCGCCTAAAAGTTCGATGGCTTCCTCTAGCTCTTCTGGAGTCTTGTTTGCCGTTCCTTCCATAAGAATATCAGACATCAAGTTTGCAACTCCATTCTTATCCATACTATCAAGTAAATGACCTCCGTCGATAATAAGGCTAAAGTTTACAGTAGGAATTTCGTTTTGCTCGATTCCGTAGACTTCCATCCCGTTACTGAGCTCAGCAGTCCAGGCGTCAGGAATATTAAGTGCTGGCGAATCTCCAGAAGCGGGTTGTACAGAACGGTCAAAGTTAGAAGGAGTTTTTTCTACTTCAGTTTTTGTATCTACAACCTTAGTCTCTACGTTTTCTTTGATCTCTTCCTCTACGACTGGGGCTTTAGTAGAACCTTCGACGATCAAGTCCATCTGACCTTTTGGAACAAAACTCGTTTGCACATAAGGCTTCCCTTTTACATACTTTTCAAAAACGCGCATTACGTCTTCCTTAGTTACAGCTTTTATGTTTTCAATATCTTTCTCGATAAAATCTGGACTTCCAGCAAAAACATTGTAACTCGCTAGTTGGAATGCTTTCCCATTTACACTACTGATACCGTTGTAAAACTGCGTTTCAAGACCTGCTTTTATGCGTTCCACATCTTTCTCAGTAACACCATTTTTCTCAAATAAAGCAATACCTTCATCTACACCAGAAGCGATTGAATCTAAATCTACACCGCCATTTGCTGTGATGATAATGTGGAATTCTCCGGCTAGCTCTTGGCTATTGTTGTAAGCTGTAGTTCTGGAAGTAAGATCTTTCTCTTTTACGAGTACCTTATATAAAGGCGCTTTTTTTCCGCTAGACATAATTTCGGCAAGGAAATCTAAAGCGTAAGCATCATCCGTATATTGCTGTACGGTAGGGTACACTCGGTGCAATTGTGGCGCTTGCGCAAAATTGTCTTCGTGGTACAACATCTTCGTTTCAGCAATTGTCACAGGTTGTGGCTCCAGAGCTGGAACTTCTTGACGTCTTTTTATTTCGCCGAAGTATTTCTCAATCATTTCTTTAGCCTCTGCAGTATCAAAGTCTCCCGCAAGTACTAAAGTTGCATTATTAGGTCCATAATATTTGTCGTAAAACTCTCGTACATCTTCTACGGTTGCATTTTGTAGATCTACTAATTCACCTATCACTTGCCAGTTATAAGGATGTCCTTCTGGGTAAATGTTTTTATCTAAAACCCAACTCGTATGTCCGTAAGGATTATTATCTACACGCTGTCTTTTCTCATTCTGCACAACTTCCTGCTGATTGTAGAAAGCACTCTCCGTTACCGTATTAATTAAGAATCCCATACGGTCAGACTCTAGCCAAAGCACCGTCTCAAGGGCATTGTTAGGCACTGTCTCATAATAGATTGTTCCATCTTTCCACGTTCCACCGTTTAGTGTTCCACCAGCGTCTTGCACAGTTTTAAAGAATTGATCCTGTGGCACGTTTTCAGACTCTTGAAAAAGCATATGCTCAAACAAGTGAGCAAATCCTGTTCTACCTGTTTTCTCACGGTTAGAACCTACACCGTATTGAATCGCTAGCGAAACAATAGGATCACTACTATCTTTATGTAAAATCACATCTAGACCATTCTCTAGCTCATATTTTTCATAATCTATGGAGAGCGAGGCATCATCTGCCACCGCAACATCCTTAGAATTTTCATCTCCACAAGATGTGAAGAACAATGCCATACCACAAAGGGCAAGAGCATACATTTTTACATTTTTAATTTGTATCATTATTTGATTGTTTTTGAAGTCGTTAAATATACAATCCAACGTTTCTAGCATTCTTAATATTCTGTTAAATGCTCTGTTTGGTTGCGCTCTGAATCAAGTTCAGAGTAAATTCCGCGAAAGCGTATATCTCACCCACACCACGCACAAGAATTAAATTATAGTATATTTAAGGGATGCCAGGATGGTTATACATATTGCTCGTAGTCATAGGAATTTATGCTTTGATAAGCATACTCGTCTTTTACCTACAAGATTATTTCCTTTTTAGAGCCGAAAAACTACCGTCAGATTTTGAATTTTACTACGAAAACCAAACGACAAAGGAGTACAACATAGAAACCCGCGACGGCGCCATCCTGAACGGACTCCATTTCCAAATAGAAAACCCTAAAGGCGTAGTTCTGTACCTCAAAGGAAACTCAAAAAGCATAAAAGGCTGGGGAAAGTTTGCGGTAGACTTCACCCGTAACGGCTACGATGTAGTGATGATGGACTACCGCGGTTTCGGAAAAAGTAGCGGTCGCCGAACGCAAAAGGCATTAAAAAGAGATGTCCAGTTAGTATACAACAAACTCAAGGAGCACGTGGACGAAAAGCACATCATCGTCTATGGTAGAAGTCTGGGTTCTGGTCTTGCTACAAAACTCGCCTCCATAAATCATCCCAGAATGCTCATTCTGGACGCGCCATATTACAGTCTTACTAAAGTTGCTGGCCAGTATGCACCCTTTATGCCACTGAGCTGGCTTATGAAATATCCGCTTCCTACTTATAAATGGTTAAAATATGTGCGTTGTCCTATTCATATCATTCACGGCACAGACGACAAATTGATTCCCTATAAAACGAGCGTGCGCTTGTCTAAAATCCAACCAAAAATTACCACCTTGCATACGGTTTTAGGCGGTGGTCATAAGAATTTAAATAACTTTGAAAGCTATCACAAGATGCTCTCAAATATCTTAAATGAAAGGTCAGAACCTATTATTTTAGAGAGCACCAGTTACAAGGTAAAACACAACTCAAAACGCAAGAATGCGAAAGATTAAAAAACCCCTTATTCTCCTTTTTATCGTGGCAAATCTTTATGCAATCGGCTGCGGGGGACTTTATTTTTTTCAAGAAAACCTGATTTTCCACCCTAGCCGGCTCGTACAGGATTACGAATTTGAGTTTGAGAATACCTTTGAGGAAGTATATCTCGACATTGAGGACGGGCAACGATTGCACGGCATCCATTTTCCTGTTGAAAACGCAAAAGGCGCAATGCTCTACTATCACGGTAATGCTGGTGACGTGCAACGTTGGGGCGAGATAACCACATATTTCGTAGAGAAAGGGTATTCGGTTATTGTGATGGATTATAGGCAGTACGGGAAAAGTGGTGGCACACTTTCGGAAGAGGCGTTGTATGAAGATAGTTTGAAGTGGTACGCTTTCGCGAAAGCGCAATACTCCACAACCCCATTGCACATCTACGGACGTAGTCTAGGGACGACGTTTGCAACTTATGTAGCCAGTAAAAATCCCGCCGAACAGCTTATTCTTGAAACTCCATTTTATAGCATCCAGGATGAGGCAAAATCTAGATTTCCATTCCTGCCACTCAAACATTTGCTGAAATACAAGTTTCCGACGTATTCATTCATAAATGATGTGCAGATGCCTATTTCCATCATACACGGAACTGATGATGGCGTAGTGGACTATGATCACGGGAAGAGACTTTTTGATCATATAAGCAAGTCTGACAAAGATTTAACCACGGTTCCCGAAGGTGGACATAATAATCTGATTCAGTTTCCAGAATATCTTGAGGTGATGGAAACACTTCTTCCATAATCTTACAAACCGCTAAAAGTATTTATTGCTTAATTGTGTAAATTGTGGTTTCAAAAATTCAACCACAATGACTACACGTTTCCTGACTATTTTACTTGCACTTTTTGTGACCTTAACCGCAACCGCCCAGCGCAAAAAGAAAAAATCAAAAGACAAAGATAAAACCGAAGAGAAATGGGACGTTTCCTCACCGGGCGATGAATTCAACTATAAAAAACACTCCTTTGAGACCGATGAAGGGACGTGGATGAACCTAGACGTAAGCCCAGACGGCAAGACCATCGTTTTTGACCTGATGGGAGACATCTATACCATTCCCGTGACTGGAGGAAAGGCAAAAGCACTGCGCACAGGAATTCCTTTTGAAATTCAGCCTAAGTTCTCTCCTGACGGTACAAAAATTTCTTTTACCAGCGACGCTGGCGGAGGAGACAACATCTGGACAATGAATGCAGATGGAAGCGATGCAAAACAAATTACAAAAGAAGATTTTAGACTCCTAAACAATGCCACCTGGACACCAGATGGGCAATTCCTCATCGCTAGAAAACATTTTACTTCTGGACGATCTCTGGGAGCAGGGGAGATGTGGCAATATCATATCACAGGAGGTTCCGGACTGCAACTCACGGAGCGTAAGAATGATCAGCAAGACGTAAACGAACCATCCGTTTCTCCAGATGGAAAATATCTCTACTACAGCGAGGACGTTTATCCTGGCGGAAATTTCCAATACAACAAAGACCCTAATAGTCAGATATATGTGGTGCAACGCTACCGTTTTGAGGATGGAAAAATCCAAACTCTTATTAATGGACCAGGTGGAGCCGCGCGTCCTACCGTTTCGCCAGATGGTAAGAAGCTTGCCTTTGTAAAGCGCGTGCGTACTAAAAGTGTGCTGTACATACACAACTTAGAAACTGGCGAAGAATGGCCGGTATACGATAAGCTCAATAAAGACCAGCAGGAAGCGTGGGCGATTTTTGGGGTGTATCCTAACTTTGACTGGATGCCTAACGGTAAGGAAATCGTATTCTGGGCAAACGGAAAAATAAATAAAGTAAATATTGAAACCTACGAATCTAGCGTGATCCCGTTTACCGCAGATGTGGAGTTACAAATTGCCGAAACAGTACATTTTGACTCACCTGTAGCTCCCGAAACGTTTGATGCAAAGATGATACGAAGTGCAGTTACTTCGCCAGACGGCAAAACGCTTGTTTTTAGCGCTATCGGGAAGCTTTGGAAAAAGGCTTTACCAGACGGAAAACCACAGCGATTAACCACTCAAGAAAACGATTACGAGTTTGAGCCTTCCTTCTCGGAAGATGGGCAACGGCTGGTGTATGTGACTTGGAATGATGAGAAGTACGGGGCGATTCACACGATTTCGATAAATGGAGGGGTATCTCAGAAGGTAACTAGTGAAAAGGGGATTTATCGTACTCCCGCTTTCGCGAAAGCGCAACCAAACACCACAAAAGAAATCATCTACCGTAAAGAATCTAGAAATACAGATCAAGGGCTCGCTTATGCCAAAACACCAGGAATCTACACCATCGCCGTCTCGGGCGGAACGCCAAAACTCATCACGCAAGACGGAGCTTTCCCAACCTATAGCGCAGATGGAAAACGAATCTTTTTGCAAGAGGGAGGAGAGTATTTTGGAAATCTCACAAAGAGCCTTGTTTCTGTAGACCTAAATGGAGAAGACAAGCGTGTACACGTAAAATCAAAATATGCGAACAGACTCGTTCCCAGTCCAGATAACAAATGGATTGCTTACACAAATCTGCACAAGGCATTTCTTGCACCTTTAGTGATGAACGGACAGGAGATAGACTTGGACAATAATTCTAAATATGTTCCGGTATCACAGTTTGCAAAGGATGCGGGTATTAACATTCACTGGTCGCCAGAGAGTGACAAAGTGATGTGGACGCTGGGTGAGGAGTACTTTGTAAATGAAGTAAAAGACAGATTTACCTACCTGCCTGGTTCGCCAGAGAAGGTTGAGGATATGACCACTTCAGGAACTAAGATTGGCCTTGAAATACAAACAGATAAACCATCGGGCTCTATCGTTTTTACAAATGCCCACATTATCACAATGGAAGGTGATACCGTCATTGAGAACGGAGCGATTGCCGTGACAGGTAACAAAATCGTAGGAATAGGAAACGAAGTTCCCGTGCCTAAAGGCGCAAAAGTCATCGATGTAGGTGGAAAAACAATTATGCCTGGCCTTGTAGATGCACACGCCCACGTGGGAGCTTTTAGAGATGGACTGAACCCTCAAAAGCATTGGCCATTTTATGCAAATCTTGCCTTTGGAGTAACGACCGCACACGACCCAAGTGCAAACACAGAAACGGTTTTCTCATTGAGTGAATTACTTAAGAGTGGCGAAATGGTAGGACCTCGTCTTTACAGCACAGGCTTCATCCTCTACGGCGCCGATGGGGATTTTAAAGCGGTGATTAATAATCTAGATGATGCTAAGTCTGCGATACGTAGGACGATGGCTTTTGGCGCGAAGTCTGTTAAGAGTTACAATCAGCCACGTCGTGAGCAACGCCAGCAGGTAATGCAGGCCGCTCGAGAACTGGGAATAAATGTAGTACCAGAAGGAGGTTCTACTTTTTACCATAATATGACAATGATTATGGACGGTCATACAGGTGTTGAGCATAATATTCCTGTCGCTCCGGTATATAAGGATGTATATGAATTATGGGGTGCAAGTGGTACGGGATATACGCCTACGCTTATTGTAAACTACGGAGGATTGAATGGTGAATATTATTTCTACCAAAAAGACAACGTATGGGAGAATGAAAAACTTTTAAAGTACACCCCAAGAGCCATCGTCGATTCCCGATCGAGACACCGCACAATGGTACCAGACGAGGAATATGAAAACGGTCACGTAGCGGTTTCTAAAGTGGCAAAAGAACTCACAGATAGGGGCGTTAAGGTAAATATGGGCGCTCACGGTCAGTTACAGGGTCTTGGAGCGCACTGGGAAACGTGGCTGTTGCACCAAGGCGGTATGACAAATATGGAAGCACTACGTGCAGCAACATTAAATGCTGCACAATACATCGGGGCTGGAAATGATATCGGTTCTTTAAAGGTTGGAAAACTTGCAGATTTAATAATCATAGATGGAAATCCGCTAGAGGATATTAGAAACACGGAAAATGTTACACATACTATGGTTAATGGCCGTCTGTATGAAACTGCCACGATGAATGAAATAGGCAATGAACCTAAGGAGCGTGGTATGTTCTGGTGGGAGAATACAATGCAGAGCGAATCTTTCCCTTGGCATCAGGAAACAAATAGCTTTACAATCCCAGGATGTGGCTGTCACGTGGGACATCAATAATTTATAAGCGTATTCACTTATAAATGATATTTATAAGCGTATTCACTTATAAATGTTGTTTATAAGCATATTTACTTATATTTGGGCTTTATAAGCATATTTACTTATAATGAAAAATTACATTGTTATATCAGGAGATTTTATCTCATATACCAGCTTATCTACAGCAGAAAAGCAGGAGCTGGAGCAATCTATCCAAAGTTTATTCAAGGATATGGAGAAACGTTATAACACCTTTAGCCGTTTAGTAAAAGGTGATTATCTCGAAACAGTTGTTCCAGACCCTGAAAATGGACTAGTTGTAGCTCTTATCATCAAAACATTTATTAAATCTCTAGAAATAGAAGAGAAAGCTACTAATACACGTTCTAAGGTTTTTCAGACATACAGCATACGTCTTGCAATGGGATTAGGTACTTTAGATAGGTTCGACAGGGAGAGTAATGTTATAGATGGAGATGCTATTTACCGCAGTGGTAGAGCAATAAGTGATGAAAGCACACATAATAAGGAACGTATTGTAATTAAAAACACCCTTTTCTTTAGTTCAAAAGAAGAAGTCCTTAATGAAGCAATGGAAACGATATTAGGATTACTGGACCATATTCTCGCAAGAGCTACAAGTAAACAGAGTGAAGTAATTTTCCTCAAACTTATGGGAAATAGTGAAAAGGAAATTGCCAAACAATTAGAAATCAGTCAGTCATCTGTAAATCAACACTCCACTGCTTCGGGGTGGAATGCTATAGAGAAATCTGTTTCGTACTTTTATAATACTTTATCTGCATATAAATGAACGCTATGTACACCCTTGTAGTTTTGCAAACTATCGCGCATCTCTTTGCAGATTATACATTCCAAAGCAAGAAAATTGCGAAGTCTAAGGCAAAGCATGGGTTTAGAAGTCCGATGCTTAAATGGCATATTCTCATTGTATTTGGGTGTGCAGCTGTGTTTGCTTTTGATTATCGCTTCTTACCCTTTGCGCTTGGAACAGCCTTGCTACATTGGGTTATTGATGGTTGTAAACCTTTATTACTAAAAAGTAAAGCACTAAAAAAAGGAGCCTTTTTTATAGACCAGTTTCTTCATATAGTAACCTATGTGGTGATGAGTTGGCTATTTTTAAAGCTTTTTACTTGGGAGCCCATAATTTTTGATATTTCGTACATATCATACTTTGTAATATTTGCAATTTTTCTCTTTTGCACAAAACCCGCTAATATTCTGATACGCGAGATTTTCAATCTGTTTTCAGTATCATTTACTGGAAAATCTGAGGATTTGCCCAATGCGGGAAGACTCATAGGAATTACAGAACGGTGGATGGTAATTGTATTTATTCTCATAGGACAATTTAGCGCAGTGGGATTTCTAATTACGGCAAAATCCATATTACGCTTTAAAGATGGCGATTACCTTAAAACAGAATATGTGCTTATCGGAACGATGCTGAGCTTTGCTATTGCTATAGGTTCTGGGCTTTTACTAAAATCCATACTTAATTTAAATTGATATTATGAAACTTAAAACTATTCTTGTTGGGTTTGTTTTTGTTTTTGCTTTCGCGAAAGCGTTCTCACAAAAAATACACGTTCCCGTAGATACCACAATCGTGTCTAAACACAGCACGATGATAAAAGGAAAGACGATTCCATACACTGCGACCGTGGGATTTCAACCTGTTTGGGATGACGCAGGAATGCCCGTAGCAAGTCTTTTATATACTTATTACAAACGGAGCGATATTTCAAATGATGAAACGCGCCCGCTGGTAATCTCTTTTAATGGAGGGCCTGGCTCTGCATCTGTATGGATGCACATTGCCTATACGGGACCGCGCATTCTGAAAATAGATGATGAGGGTTTTCCCGTACAGCCTTATGGAATAAAAAGCAATCCAAATTCTATTCTTGATGTTGCAGATATCGTTTTTGTAAATCCCGTAAACACTGGCTACAGCCGAATGCTACCAGGGGAAGATGGCAAAATGCCTGATAAAAAAATGTTTTTTGGCGTAAATGCAGATATAAAATACCTAGCAGACTGGGTAAACACATTTGTGACACGCAACAACCGCTGGCGCTCACCAAAGTTCCTCATAGGAGAAAGTTACGGTACCACTCGCGTATCTGGGCTTGCCGCCGCACTTCAAGACAGTAAATGGATGTTTATAAACGGGGTCATACTTGTTTCTCCTACTGAGATAGGATTTGAATTTGACGGACCCGTAGAGGTGGCAAATAGATTACCCTATTTTACCGCTGCCGCTTGGTACCATAAGATGCTTCCTGCGGCACTTCAGCAAAAAGATCTTCCAGAAGTTCTAGCTCAAAGTGAAGACTATGCAGTAAATGAGCTCTTGCCGTTACTCGTAAAATCAGGTTATCTTGAAAAGGATAAAAAAGAGAATGCGATTAAGAAAATGGCATATTTTTCAGGACTTTCGGAAGAAACGATACGACAGCATAACCTTGAGGTACCTTTTAATTATTTCTGGAAAGACTTGTTGCGCGATCGTGATGGACTAACCATAGGAAGACTAGATTCTCGATATAAAGGACTTGATGTAAAAGAGGCTGGCGATAGACCAGATTACAATAGCGAGCTCACATCCTGGTTACATTCCTTTACTCCAGCGATTAATTATTATTACAGTCAGGAACTCGGTTTTAAAACTGACTTAAGTTACAATATGTTTGGACCCGTGCGACCTTGGGATAGAACGAATAATAATTCTGGAGCTAGTTTACGTAGAGCTATGGGTGTAAATCCTAATCTTAACGTAATGGTTCAGAGTGGTTACTATGATGGGGCAACTACATATTTTAATGCAAAGTATATTATGTGGCAACTCAATGCTTCTGGTAAACTGGCAGATCGCTTGAGCTTTAAGGGATATCGCAGTGGTCATATGATGTATTTACGTAATGAGGACTTGATCAAGGCTAATGATGACATACGAGAGTTTATTGAGACATCGTCACAAGGGATAGAGAAAGGGGCAAAGCATTAAATTCCTTTAAATATTAACGAAAAATGTCCCGTGGTTAACGGGACATTTTGCTTTTAAGGGTTTAGATAAACGAGACAATGATTTAAATCTGGTTTATCGACAAGTAAATTATCTACCCAGATTTTAAGTTCCTCTATTTCATAGGGGAGTAGTCTCTTTACTGCTTTTTGTAATTCTTTACAAAACAACACACTATCAAAACTTACTTTATTCAAGATAGTTTTGGTGTACTCAAACATTGCTCTCGCCATAGTTCGAATTAGGTTTAGGTTAAATTAAAAAAGTAGTAATTTCTCAATAGGCTTGATCGTTTGTTCTCTTTAAAAGTAGTAATTTTTGTTGAACAAAACACGTTAAATTTTAAACTTTAACGTGTTAATTTTAAACAAAGCGTTGGCACTATATTTAAAACCTATTGTCACCATCAAGTAAATCTCCAAGTCCGCCTAAGATGGAGCCTTCTCCTCTTGATTTCCCTCCCGCTTTAGGCGCCATTGCGATGACTCTATTTGCCAATCTGGAAAACGGTAATGATTGTATGTAAACTGTTCCAGGACCAGTGAGCGTAGCAAAGAAGAGCCCTTCACCACCAAAGATGGTGTTTTTGATTCCTCCTACAAATTCAATATCATAATTCACGCTATTATCAAATCCTATGATGCAACCAGTATCGACTTTTAGCCGTTCACCCGGTGCAAGTTCTTTAATCAGAGTTGTTCCCCCTGCGTGTACAAAAGCAAGTCCGTCCCCTTCAAGTTTTTGCATTATAAATCCTTCACCGCCAAAAAGTCCTCTTCCTAGCTTTCGCGAAAATTCGATCCCCACAGAAACACCTTTTGCAGCACATAAAAAAGCATCCTTTTGACAAATGAACTTTCCGCCATTAAGGGCAAGATCAATAGGAATGATTTTACCGGGATACGGCGAAGCAAAGCTTACTTTTTTCTTGCCAAAAGAAACATCATTATAAAAAGCCGTCATAAACAAGCTTTCTCCTGTGAGTAATCGCTTCCCTGCCCCAAATATCTTCCCCATAACAGTATTGTCATTTTTTGACCCATCGCCAAAGATGGTATTCATCTTTATACCATCTTCCATCATCATAAAGCTTCCCGCTTCGGCAATGACGCCTTCTTGTGGGTCGAGCTCTATCTCGACATATTGCATTTCTTCTCCGTGTATCTCGTAGTCTATTTCGTGTGCTTGCATTTTTCTTAAAGTTTGATTGATACTTATAAGTAGGTTTAAATGATAAATTGTTACAAAACAAAAAGCGCCGAGAACGATTCCCAGCACTTTTGTTTTGGCTAATTCAATTATTAGTGAATAATTAAATCATTAATTTGCATTACATGTTTTGTGCAATGACTTCTTTCGGTTATTCCTTATTCATACGTACCTCCTTATAATTTAAGTTATATACATGATAAACGTAATTGGGGGCTAAAAAGTTTTGATATAAGGTGTTGATATTAACGTAATTGATTAAAGTCTTACCTGTTTTCAAAATTCATTAATTATATGAGCTGGGGAAGGTTATTTGTTGCGAGTTTAATATCTTAGAGTAAATGCAATGTGTCAAATTTTATGGGTAAAAAACTTAAACTTATTATAGAGAGCCTTGCGAGCGGTGACAAAAGGTTTATCAAAGACAATTTAAATCGAATTTTAGAAGTCGATGATTCGGGTAATCAAAAGTTTACAGGATACTATGCTGGCGATAATGATACAGTTTACACTTCTAGAGCTTGGTCAAAAAAGCTTATCGCCAAAAAGAAAGAAGCTCAAAGGGAACGTCTGGATATTTTTGAACAGGAACAAGAAGAAGCCCTCCAAAAGCGCAAAAAGAAAACGCTTTTTATGCTATTAGGATTTACCGTAATAATAATCGGTACCATCGCAATTGTATATGCTACCTGGAATAACAATGATCCTAGTAAGACAGAGCCCCCGATGATCGATAAAATAGAACCGACTCCTATGTCCGAATTTGCAACTACCACAACAGACTCTTTATATGGTAATGCAATTATTACGGGAAGCGATGTTAATATGCGAGAAAAACCTAACCTTAATGCCGATATTATTGACTTCTTTCCGAAAGAGGGAGAGCGTGTTATGTTGCTGTTGCCAGCTTCTGATACGTTATCGTGGTGTAAGGTAACTCGCAAGGATGGCACCACGGGTTGGATATATTCTGAGTATGTTAAAAAAATGCCTGTTTCTGATGAATAGCATTTTTTTTACGCTTTCGCGAAAGCAAACTTCTCCCCAAAGCTTTTAATTAAGCGCTGTTTTACAACATTTAACCTATTCTTATGCAAGTTTAAATGGTTTCGGAGCTCTCATAAGGTATCTTTAAGCAAATAGTAAGAGAGAAATAAACTAATCATTAAAACTAACTTTATGAATATCACACTAAAGCAAGCCCAGACTGTCATAGAAAAAGCAATGGCAAAGGCGCTAGAGATAGACGCAAAAATGAATATAAGTGTTGTCGATGCTGGAGCAAATCAAGTTGCATTTGCAAGGATGGACGGGGCTTGGCTTGGAAGCGCTGACATTGCTTTAAAAAAGGCAAGGACAGCCCGTTTTTTTGATATGCCATCTGGCGAAATAGGAAAATTATCTCAACCTGGCGAGCCGCTATTTAACATAGAACACTCTAATGGAGGGCTTATTTCTTTCCCTGGTGGAATACCAATAAGCGGGGCTAACGGGGCAATTATAGGAGCCATAGGAGTAAGCGGAAGCTCTGTCGAAAATGACCATACCGTTGCTCAAGCTGGGATGGAGGCTATATAGATTTATATTATGACTTATAAAAAATGTAACTTATCAAGGTTATAATCATACGCAAGTATAATTATGACCTTTTTTAATTTCAACATTTAAAATATTGTATTTCATATTTCAAATAGTTCTAAGGTTAATTATTTAGTTTGCACAGACTTCATCTTAACATACACCCACGCAAAGAAAATTCCGAAAATTGAATCATTTACCCCGTAAATTGTATAAAAAATGCCGGCAAATAGGTCCTTTTCGTATGTGATAGCTAGAGAATGGGTAATTATCCAAAGCAACCAGAGGATAACATAAATAAACTTTTCTATAACAAAAACAAGCAGCAATAAGGGTACATACTCATAACTTTGATAAACTGCGATATACGCAAGTCCCCATAATATAATAGATATGAGGCCAAAATAGCTCATAACCTCAGGCTGGCTATGCATCATAACCTCATTTGTAAATAATCTTGAAAACAAAAGAACTCCAAGAATATTACTCAAACCCGCAAGAATAAACCCTTTTTCAACAAATGTTACTTTCATAATAATCTGGAATTTATGGGAAAGCTACGACAATAATATTCCAATTGAGGTTTGAGCGGTGTACGCTTTCGCGAAAGAATAAAAATAAACCCCACAAAATCTTATATTTAAAACATCTATGATATACCGAATCTCACTAAGTATAATTTTTGTTTGGCTATCTCTAACAAGTTTGGTTCCATCAGCCATTTTTGGGCAAGTACAATCAAATGGAAAATTAGAGGTTGCCGAGATTCAGATCAATAGGAATGGAGGTTCGGCAGCTGTATCTACCATTTTCTGTATGGGTATAGATGGTTTTCCTTGGTATACTACAGCAAATGGTATCGTAAAGTATTACGGTGTAGAGGAGATGACGCATTCATTTTCTCCTCCTCCAGAAGAGTTGGGTCCCAATCCTTCTAGGGATATTTATCAGTCTCGTGACGGGTCAGTTTGGGTTGCTACAAGCCTTGGGCTTTATCAGTTTTCAGAAGAAACATTAAGTGGGAGGTGGTTGCAATTATCTAATCCGAATACAAAAGAGGCTTTAGGGTTTACCAGTATTTATGAAACTAGTGACGGTACGATGCTGTTTACTACAAACAGTCAGTATGTGGTGCGCTATAACTCTAAATCTGATAGTTTACTTCCTATTAAACTAGATGACGACCTATATGTAACTCCAGTCTCAACAGATGATTTTGATAGTTATCGCATTAAATTTCAAAACAGAGTTGGATTAAATGGAGTAATTCTTACTCAATTTGATAAAGTTTTAAAGTTTGAGAATGATGCAATAACATTTATAAAATCGTATGAATCTCTTAGGGATCAATTAGCAGATGGGGCATATTTAAAAGTTATTCCTGATGGTGCTGTAATGCCTCTTAGAACTTCAGGTTTTTATAGTCATAATGATAAAAAATACCCCTTTGACGTTTTATCTAGCATTGAGAGTCAAGTATTAGTCTTACCGTCACAACGTTTTCAGGTCTTAACAGAATCAGGGTTGCCAGATATGCAACAAGGAGTCGTAGTTTCTGAAATTGATGCTAGCAATAGTGCTAAAGTAAATTTTTACGTACTCGACAGGGAAAAAAAGAAATTGAATTCAATCCTTAAACCAGTAACTTTTCAAAGGTCTGTACAGCGTATTTTTTCTACTAGTGATGCTCCCATTTATATATCGACACTAGGAGGAGCCTTTAAATTAAAATATAAGCAGCTCCCCTTTAAAACGTTATTAACAAGCGATCAATTACCGATACAAGCTTCCCGAGTTAGTGTTAGAGGAATGGCACAAAAGGAAAATGGAAATATTTTATTTGCAACTTATGGAGGATTGTATGAGATGGATAGTAATGAGCAAGTTTCTATGGTCGATCTGCCGTTAAGGGATCAATCCAATAAGTTACTTAATCTCAATCGGAGTTTATACGTTGAGAACGATAGTATTCTTTGGAACTTAGGTGAAACAAGGCGGCTGTTGCGTATAAATTTGAACACGAGAGTCTCTACTCCCTACATTTTAGAAGGAGAAAATGAGGGTCGGTTACTTACCTCACAAAAACTCGTAGCAACAGGTTCGGACCAATTTTTTATAGGAACTAACAAAGGACTCTTCGTTTTTGATAGGATTAGTAAAGAAGTTAAGGAAATGAATGATATCCTGCCAGGATTTGATCTTGCAGCATATACTATTAAGGACATTTACTTAGATGAGAAGAATCGATATTTATTACTGGCCACATCTAGCGATGGACTACTTTATAAGAACCTTGAGAGTGGTCTGGTAGTTCATTTTTCACCTGATGATAAGATAAAGCCATTTCCTGCACGTACCATATATGTTATTCATAAGGGGCACGATGGGTCATATTATCTAGGTACCGATGCTGGGCTGGTAATCTTAAATAGTGACCTAACTTCTTGGGAGCATTACGATAAAGCAGATGGAATAGCAAATAATACAGTAGTCGGAATATTAGAAGATGACATAGGTGTCTGGCTTAGCACTTTTGGAGGCCTGACTTGTTATCATAAGATAGATGATTGGTTTTATAATTTTTATGAAAAAGACGGACTACCAGAAAATGAATTTAATCAAACCTCATACTTCAAAAGTAAATCTGATGCGCTATTTTTCGGAGGACTTAATGGTGTAGCCTATTTTACCTCTGCCGACTTAACTTTTAAGAAATCTGATGCACAGATTAAGATCGTAAGTGCTCAGTTTTATGATGATGAGAAAGAAGAAGTAGTTACGGAAACCTATAATGTTAAAAGACGCTTAGATAATTTAGTTCTTCCTTATTCCAAAACTTTTCTCAATATAAGTTTTGCCATTACGGATCTCTTTAACGCAGAAGAAGCAACTTATGAATATAAACTAGAGGGACTTAATCCTAATTGGATAGATTTGGGAGCGTCTAATTCTTTACAGTTGAATGCGCTTTCGCCAGGGGAGTATATCTTACGCCTGCGCGGGGACGATTCTTCAGGGAGCCCTACGGTAAATGAAATAACCATTCCCATAAAGGTTGAGCAGGTCTTCTATAAAACCACGTGGTTCCTCTTGCTTAATATCGCTGGAATAGCGCTTATGCTTATCGGTTTTTACGAGTTCAGAAAATATCGTTGGAAAGAGAAATATAGACAGCAACGTCAGGTAGACCAGTTGGAAGCAAAGGCTCTTAGAGCTCAGATGAATCCGCATTTTATGTTTAATGCACTTAATGGACTGCAGAGTACAATGATTCTTAAAGGAGAAAAGGAAGCAAATAAATATTTAGGTTCTTTCTCTAAGTTGCTACGCTCATCACTCGATATGAGCCGTACAGACACTATAAGTCTAAGCGAGGAGATAGAGTATCTAGAAGCATATTTAAGTTTAGAAAAGATACGTCAGGCACGATCCTTAGAAACTGTAATCACGATTGATCCAGAAGACCTCGACATCGCGAGTATACAAATTCCCTGCATGTTATTTCAGCCTATTGTCGAGAATGCTATAATCCACGGTCTGGCTCCCAAAAGAGATGGCGAGGCAAAAATTGAAATAAAATTCAAGGAGGAAAATGGACATCTTATTGGATCCATTACAGATAATGGAATCGGTAGAAAGGCTGCGATAGCGCTTAAAGCAAAAAATAGAAAGACCCACAAATCGTGGGCTACAAAAATTCTAAAAGAGCGTATAGAAATCATAAACCGATACACTAATAAAAACGTTAATCTTCAAATCATAGACTTGTATGAAGGGGATATATCGATAGGAACGAGGGTCATATTAAAGTTACCCCTAAATTAATATTTTAGTTATGCTTTCGCGAAAATATTAACCTTACTTTAATTACGATAAAGTCAAATTATTAGTATCTTCAGATAAATAAACATTGAATTTATAATGTCAAAGTTAAGTGCTGTACTGGTAGATGATGAGCCTAATAATATAGAGTTGCTGAGTCATTTTCTTAAAAAATACTGCCCACGGGTAGAAGTTATAGGACAGGCAGATACAAAGGAGGATGCCATAGCAATCATTCCACAACTTGAGCCAGACTTATTGTTTATGGACATTGTATTGGACGAAGGAACTGGTTTTGACGTTTTAGAATCCATCGACACTACTAATATGCAGATTATTTTTGTGACTGCATTTGACGAATTTGCAATTAAAGCATTCAAATATAACGCCGTAGATTTTGTGCTAAAACCTGTAGAAATAGAAGCACTCATCTTAGCCGTAAATCACGCTGCAGAGCGCGTTGAGAATAACCAATTTATTGAAGAGAAAAGACTATCGGCTCTAGTCGAGGCAATGACTACTGAAAAACTAAATCAAGATTTTATAGCGATTCCTACAGTAAATAAGATTGAATTTATTAAAACCAATACCATTACCTACTGTCGGTCTGACGGCAAGTATACTGAGTTTCATCTTAAAGATAAGAGAAAGGTTGTATCTAGTAAAAATCTTGGCGAGTACGAGCAACTTTTAGATGACAAGGTGTTCTTTAGAATTCATAATTCTTATATCGTAAATCTCAATTATGTACAGAATATAAATAAGTCGGCTGGTAATTACGTAGAGCTTGGAGACCACATCTCACTTCCTATTGCAAAAAGACGTCAAGAAAGCCTCGCAAGATTTCTTCGCCTTAAATAATCTTCATTTTCTGTCTATTAAAAATCTCAATTGCTTTAAAAGTGTGCTTGCATCTTGCTTTGTAAGCGGCGCTTTGGTTAGCATAGTCTTGTTCCATTATTTTTTTGAGCTCTTGATGCACCCAATCTGTTTCTGTACCTAGCCAGAATAGTGTAGTAAGCGTGTAGGCTTTAACAGCAACCTTTTGGTCGGTGATAAGCCAGTCAAAACCAGCTTCAACGATACGTTTTTTGTGGTGAGGTTTTAGAGATTTTCGCGCAAGCGGTTTTTTTATCTTATAGTATTCCAGTATAAGATATTCACATATTTTAGCCACGGGTCTCAGGGCACTATCCTGATAGACCATAGGCATATTATGTGTGAACATATCGAGATGAGGATAGAGCATTGCAATATCCTGTTTACAGGTAAATTCTGCTATCCAACCAGCTTTATTTGAGGCTGAATCATCTACCAAAAAGAGTATTTCAAGAACAAGAGGGAATAATGCGGGGTCGTTACGTACCATTGTCGCATAATATGCCCGTTTCTCACGACTATGGTTCACATAATTTAATTCCTTATAGAGTTCGTTTAAGGTCATTATTAGCTCTCTTTTAATAAACGCTCAACAAGTTGTGAAACACCAGTCGTGGCTTTTGCTGCAATAACTTCAAGATTCTTTTGGGCCTTTATAGAGGGATGCGGATCTATAAAATAAACTTGTGCGTCCCGTTGAGAATAATCTATGAGGCCGGCAGCAGGATAGACCTGCATAGATGTACCTATAATAATGATTATGTCTGCTTCACTTACTAATACTGCCGCATTATCTAATAGTGGCACAGCTTCCCCAAACCATACGATATGCGGCCGTAACTGGTGGTTAAATTTGCACATATCACCCTCATTGAGATCATCTTTCCAATCCAAGATCAATTTATCATCTAAAGTACTACGAACCTTGAGCAACTCGCCGTGTAAATGAATGATATTTGTACTTCCAGCCCGCTCGTGCAGGTCATCTACATTTTGAGTAATGATAGCGACGTGATATTTTTCTTCTAAATCTACGAGCGCCTTGTGAGCCTCATTAGGTTTTACCTCTAGTAATTGTTTGCGCCTAGCGTTATAAAATTGTAAAACTAGCTTCATATTTGCCTCCCAGCCTTGAGGTGTAGCAACTTCCATCACGTCGTGACCTTCCCAGAGACCATTTGAATCTCTAAAGGTTTTTAGACCGCTTTCTGCACTTATACCTGCTCCAGTGAGGACAACAATTTTTTTCTTGCTCATAGCATACGTTTTACCTCTTTTAAAAGTACAGTATCTTTGAAACCTTAACAACCACAATGGATCATAAATTACTCGAATACCTAGAATCATTTTTAACTGAAAGACGTGTAGCACTTTTTGACAAAGTTCTAAAAGAGCGCACACAGCATTTTACGGTTGCGGTAGAGGATGTGTATCAACTTCATAACACAAGCGCGGTGATACGAAGCTGTGAGTCATTTGGTATCCAAGAGTTGCACGTTATTGAGGAGGTTAATGCAAAACGTATCGATAGGGAAATTGCAATGGGCGCTCAGAAATGGGTAGATGTTAAGCGACACTTAAGTGCTTCAGATTGCATAAAACAACTTAAGAAGGCAGGATATCGTATTGTAGCAACTTCTCCACATAAGGGCGCACATAGATTAGAAGATTTTGACATCACACAGAGAGCCGCCATTTTCTTTGGGAGAGAGACAGAAGGGCTTAGCGACTTAGTTCTTGATGAGGCAGATGACTACATCTATATTCCTACAGTAGGGTTTACAGAAAGCCTTAATATTTCTGTTTCTGCGGCCATTACCTTGCAGCATATTACAAATAAGCTTAAAACTTCAGCAATAGATTGGAAATTTTCGGAGCAAGAGCTTTTTGACAAAAAATTAACTTGGACCAAAAAGATGATCAAGGATATAGATGGTGTGATGGAGCGTTACAATCAGGAGGGAAAATAGGTTTTTTACGCTTTCGCGAAAGCGTATTCTTCAGAATTAATCTCTCTGTTGTAACACTTGGTATTCCTCATAACATTCTGACATAGCATCTAAAATCTGAAGATCATTTGCGGTCACTATAAAGTTATCAGAATAATTACAGTTTAATAAAATGGCATCAATATCGTTGCGATCTATTTGCAACAGAGCAACGAGCGTCTCACGGTCATATTTTTTTTCTAGAAGGTTACGTACTTTATCGTCTTCTTTCATCTTACGTAACTTCCTCATTTCCTTAGGTTTCTTGCCGAATATATTGTAGAGAAAATCTGCAGGATTAAATATAGCCCCAAGTGCACGACTTATCGCTCCAGGTTCACTACTTCCTCCTTCATAACCAGAGTTGAGTCCCGCAATGCGATAGCGTGAGTTGTTGTAGATAGGAATTTTCTTTGCATCTATTTCTAGATATCCCGTGAGCTGTATTTCTTGCACTGTTATTTCTTCTAGGGTAATTCCTATTTCGTTCATTTTAATTTTGACATCACCAAAACGTACCCAATCTGCACTCACTCGTACTTGAAGGCTTTTATGCCCTAAATACGAAAAGTAAAGTGTATCATCGACCTTAGCAGGGATTTCGAAGTAGCCTTCGAGATTTGTAATAGCCCCTTTTACATTATTGAGGTTAACAATATTTACGTTTTGTAACGGTTGGTCATCTGCAGCACTTAAAACGGTACCATTAATAATTCCAGATTCGAGGGAGACTTCCTCAGTAGGGGTGTCTTGTGCAGACACTGTAAATCCTATAAAAAGGAAAAGTAGGAGTAGGTTTTCTTTCATAGCAATGGCAATTTATACATTCCATATAAAAAATCGAGCCAAATCGAAATTTTTACATTAAAAATAACAATTTGGCTCAATAATAATTCCGTATTTAGAGATCTATCTAGTTGCGACGACGTCTTTTTCCTGAAAATGGGCTTTTTCCTCCGCTTTCACTTGAAGTGTCGGGAGAGCGTCTAGAACTTCTGTCATCGCTATTAGATCTGTTCTCATCACTACGGCGATCTCTACGATCTCCTCCGTAAGCAACAGAACCACCATCATCACGACGACGGCGATCGCTACCCCCGCTAGATCTAGTATCATCACGACGGCGACCTCCGCCAAACCCTCCGCCAGAGCGTTTACTGTCTCTTTTTCTTCTATCTCCGCCACCGCTATCGTCACGTCTTCCTCTAAAGCCGCCACTACCGCCGCTACTCTTACGACGATCACCACGATCACCACGACCACCGCCGCCGCCACGATTACGATCACGACCACCGCCACCTTGTGTTTCTTCTACGCTGACACGACGACCATTAATTTGATAATCTTCAAAGAGAGCTAAGACTTTTTCTTTATGCTCTGTATCTGTATTAAAGAAAGAAAATGCGTCTTTACAATCTACACGGTAAATGCCATCCTGACCCAGACCTGTCATTTCCTTAAGCATATCCTTAAGTTGCATCCAGTCAAAATCATCCTTACGCCCTACATTTATAAAGTAACGAGTTGTATCTCCAGAGGCTTCCTTAGCGTGAGCTACAGCGTTCTGGTTAAGGTCTTTTGCTTTCTTGTAATAATTAAAGAAACGTGTAAACTCCACTGAAAAGACCTTTTTAATAAGCTCTTCCTTGGTGTTGTCTTTTAGCACTTCTTCTATTTCTGGTAAGTATGCATCAATCTCGTGATTGATTTCTGTCTTATTAATGCTGTTTGCAAGGTGAAATAGCTGGACTTGTGTAATTTCTGTCCCGTCAGGAATTTGTTTTTGCTCAAATTTCTTTCCTAATATTTTTTCTAGTTGCTTGATCTTGCGCATCTCACTTTTTGTGATAATTACAAGTGAAGTTCCTGTTTTTCCAGCACGTCCAGTACGTCCTGAACGGTGTGTGTAAGTTTCTATCTCATCTGGAAGTTGATAGTTTACCACGTGTGTGATATCATCTACATCAATCCCACGTGCAGCAACATCTGTAGCGACAAGCATTTGGATTTGGCGATTTCTAAAACTTTTCATCACCAAATCTCTCTGGTTTTGACTCAAGTCTCCGTGTAAAGCTCCTGCGTTATAACCGTCTTCTATAAGTTGCTCTGCAACTTTTTGAGTGTCTCTCTTTGTGCGACAGAAAATCACAGAAAAGATATCTGGATTTGCATCAGAAAGTCGCTTTAACGCTTGGTAACGGTCTCTGGTATGCACGACAAAATATTCGTGAGAAACATTTTTTGCACCTTCATTTTTATGGCCAACTGTTATCTCAAGGGGATTATGCATAAACTCCTTTGCGATACGAGATACTTCTTTGGGCATCGTCGCACTAAAAAGCCACGTTAATTTATCTGTTGGTGTATCGGCAAGGATATTTGTGATATCTTCATAAAAACCCATATTGAGCATTTCATCTGCTTCGTCTAGTACACAATAGCTCAACTTAGAGATATCGACCATACGACGGCGCATCATATCTTGCATACGTCCAGGTGTAGCTACTACAATTTGAGCACCGCGACTAATCTCACGGGCTTGCTCTTGTATGTTTGCACCTCCATAAACTGCTACGACACGTACACCTTTGAGATACTTTGAATAGAGTTTCATCTCGTTTGTAATCTGTAAACAGAGCTCACGAGTTGGGGCAATAATAAGTCCTTGTGTTGTTTTGCTGTCAGCATCTATTTGCTGTAGTAACGGAAAGCCAAAGGCTGCAGTTTTTCCTGTACCTGTTTGAGCTAGCGCAACCATATCGCGATCTTCAGCGAGGAGTTGTGGGATTGCTTCTTCTTGGATTTTTGATGGGGTTTCGAAGCCCATATCGGCAATTGCCTGTAGTAAGGGCGCACTTAGGCCCAATTGATCAAATGTCATTGATATATAATTATATGTTATCGTGCTGTATGAAGCGCAACGACATATAATAACCAATTGCTTCTTTCAACACGGTGCCGATGATTTCGGCATAACCTCACCCTGAGGTTTTTCAAAGTGCAAAAGTACTCCTAAATAGTGGATTCCAAGTTATAATGTAGATTTAGTTTATGAGGATAGTGTGAACTGTTGTGTTTACTGACCTAAGAAGTCAACAAACTTCTCAAAAGCCCTACCGCGATGGCTTATTTTACCCTTTAATTGCATTGCCATTTGGGCAAATGTGGCATCAAAACCATCAGGTTGGAATATCGGGTCATAGCCAAATCCGCCGTCTCCCAATTTCTCCCGGGTAATCTGACCTTTACATATTCCCTCAAACGTTTGGATTTTGTCCGCTCCCGAATCAAGTTCGGGACAAGTTTTCGCGAAAGCGATAACCGTTTTAAACCGCGCACTTCGATCGTGCTTAGTCGCTAGCTCGATAAGTAACTTATTCATATTATCCAGAGCATTCTTCTGTTCACCTGCGTATCGCGCCGAATATACCCCTGGAGCTCCATTAAGTGCGTTGACTTCCAGACCCGTATCATCTGCAAAACAGTCAAAACCGTATTTATCCTTTACATATTTAGCCTTAAGAATCGCATTACCCTCAATAGTAGGTGCGTCTTCGATGATATCTTCTGTGCAGCCTATATCAGTAAGGCTCACTAAAGTAATATGTGAAGGCACTAATGCCTGTATTTCTCTAAGTTTATTGGGATTGTGTGTGGCAAAGACTATTTTCATCCTTCTACGAGACTAAAAATAGCTGCTCCATAAATAGCGAAACGTACAAAGCGCGCCAAGCCAAAAAGAAGGTAGTATTTAAAATTAAACCTAATCATACCAGCAGCCAGACTAGCAACAGCAAAGGGTAGTGGAAGCAGAGCTCCCACGAGGATTAGGAAGCCTCCCCATTTACGCGCGTTTTTTAAATGCTTTGCCATCTTCACCTCAAGATATTCATATATTCTCGGAATCTTGAGTGCTGCTCTCCCTGTAAAATATGAAACAATACCACCTGCAAAGGAAAGTACAGCTATCATAGAGAGATAAAAAATAGGAGCATCCGTCTTATCACTCCACGCAATAAATAATTCTGGAGGGATAATACCTAATATAGACTCTGAGACGAAAAAGACGGTGAGAATAAGAAAATTAGAGTAGTTAGCTATGACATACTCTAGGGCATCGTTGATATCATACACAAAAAAATGAATGGCAGCAATACCCGCTACAACAAGTAAAATAGGGGGAAGTGCTTTTTTCATCGCATCTGCGAGAAAAGTGTAAAACCCAGTATACTGATAGTACTGATGTAGTAGCTGTAACCTATTTTTCTTTTTTGTACCTGTATAAGGACCCATAGCTGAAATTCAGTTTTTGGCAAAATTAAACAATGCTAACCCATTTAGATATCATATTAACGTCGTATTACATAATATTAGGATGTTATTATTTTGTTAATTTGATTCTAACACCTTATTTTTGATAACAAGTTACTCAATGAGTAAAATTTAATTTTAAATAAACTACAATGAAAAAAAATCTACATTATGTATTTGCCTTTGCATTGACAGCTCTTTTTGGTCTGTCGTCTATTGCTCAGGTAACAAACGAAGGAACTCCTTTGAGCTGGGAAGTAGCTACTAAAAGTGACGCTGCTCCTGTGATTATGGCATCATTTGACTTAGAAGCACTGAAAGCTGAAGATGAAATTAATGATTTAAATAAATCAAAACCTTACCGTTTTGGAAATGAATTCTTAACCGATTTTGGAATTGAGTCTGCTGGTAATTGGACAGAATTAGAGAACGGAGATGGTGTATGGAAGGTGAACGTTCGGTCTGAAGGTGCAAAAACATTGAATTTTGTTTTTGACCAATATAAACTTCCAGAAGGAGCAACTGTATACTTATACTCTGACGATCGTGAGCACCTTTTAGGAGCTTACACAAGTAAAATGAACCAAGAAGAAGGAGTATTAGGAACTTGGTGGGTAGAAGGTGATAATATCTGGATTGAGTATCACGAGCCAGCTGCTGTAAGAGGACAAGGTTTACTTAATGTAGGACAAGTTGTTCACGGATACAGATCAGTTACAGATTCTGACTTACTTAATAAAGGGCTAAATGATTCTGGTGCTTGTAATCTTGATGTTGATTGTTCTATAGGAGCTGACTTTGATCCTGTAAAGGAACTTTTAAAGCATTCTGTAGGTCTCGTAATAGGAGGCGGTGGTCTTTGTACTGGTACTTTACTTAACAATACAGCACTAGATGAAACTCCATATTTCTTATTTGCAAATCATTGTGGTTTTAACGCGGCTTCTTCTTCGTTTAGATTTAACTGGATAAGTCCAGATCCTTCTTGTGCTACAACTACAAATAGTACAAATGGATCATTTAATTCAACCTCTGGTGCAACGCTTTTATCTACAAATGGAGAGAGTGATTACAGATTATTTGAAATTACTGGAGGAATTGGTGAAGATTGGGAGATTGAATATTCTGGATGGGATGTATCTGATGAGGAGCCGGACTATACTATTGGTATACACCACCCAGCTGGGGACATTATGAAAGTTTGTAGAAACGATGAAGGTCTTCTTAAACAAGATGGTGGTCAGAAATTCTGGAGAATAATGGATACAGGTGGAGAAACTGGATGGGAACAAGGAGTTACCGAAGGTGGTTCTTCTGGATCTGCACTATATAATGAAGATGGACAACTTATAGGTACTCTATGTTGTGGTCTTGCAGCTTGCGCGGGTACAAATGATAATGGTCGTTGGGATGCTTACGGTCGTTTTGCTGTTTCTTACAATAATAATGGTCTGGCACAGTGGTTAGATCCTACAGATTCTGGAGTTACAGAAATTTCTACACTTAGTCAGGCTCTTGGTCTTGCAGATAATCTTTTAAACGATTCTGTAACTGTATATCCTAATCCTACAGATGGAGAGTTGAGTATCGTTAACAGAAGCGGTGATGAACTTATCTATACAGTATACAACGTACTAGGACAAGAAGTTAAGTCTGGAACTATGGACGGTGTTCTTGAAATGATACAGCTAGGAGGTAACCCATCTGGAATCTACTTCTTAAATGTAGAGAGTCTAGACGATGGAACTAAGACTTCAAAGAAGATCATTCTTAAGTAATTAAAAAAAATATCATAAAATGAAAAAGGGTTGCCAGAGGCAACCCTTTTTTTGTGGAATAGATATTTTTATTTCATCTCTATAATAGCTTCTCCACTACTATCCAAAAGAGAGATTACGTTTCCTTCCATTTTATATGATTGAACTCCGTTAAGTGCGCTCGCAAAGGCTTTTTCAACTTCCATTTTACCGTCGCAGTATTTTTTAGTCATTGCAGCTTCACTTGTGGTCATTGTAGCTCCTTCCATAGTAATGGTTGCAGAGTAATCGTTACAGCCTGCATTACCTGAAACTCTTTTCTCTTCTTTGTTTAAGATAAAGGTCACATCCATTGAGGTTACGTCGTCGCTATTTATCCTAGTCACCTTATAGGTGCCAGAGTTAAGTTCTTTTTGTTGGGTAGATTTACTTTTAGAAGAGTTGCAACTTGAAATGAGAATTACACAAAGCAGATAGAAAGCATTTTTCATAAAATCAGAAATTAGGTGGTTAGAATTCGTATAAATATAACAGATTTATTGGTGATGGTATGGTTCTCCCTTTAAAATAGTAAAACCGCGATACAACTGTTCCGTAATAAAAAGGCGCACCATTTGATGTGAGAAAGTCATTTTAGACAATGCAACTTTCCCCTGAGCCTTGCTATAAACCTCATAAGAAAAGCCGTATGGTCCACCTATGACAAGGACAAGTGTTTTTAATCCTGCATTCATTTTTTTTTGCAGAAACTTAGAAAATCCTACGCTAGAGAATTCCTTTCCATTTTCATCGAGGAGGATCAGATGGTCTTGGGGACTGATTTTCTTTAAAATAAGCTCGCCTTCTTTTTCTTTTTGCTGGATTTCGCTCAAGTTTTTTACATTCTTGATGTCTGGAATAATCTCGATGGAAAACTTTATGTAAAAGTTAAGGCGCTTGCTGTATTCATCTATAAGCTGTTGCAATTGCTTGTTATCCGTTTTTCCTATGCACAATAGTCTTATATTCATATTCCAAAAGTAGCAACTATCATCGACTATTTAATTAAGGTTTCGGCGGTTTTGCTATTTTTACACAAAGCAAGATTATGATTTCTCAGGAACAGTTTGATAAAGAAATTCAAGGTATAATTAAGAATGCAATTCGAGAGGATGTGGGAGATGGTGACCACAGTTCGCTGGCGTGTATTCCAGCAACAGCGACAGGTAAGGCAAAACTACTTGTGAAGGATGAAGGGATTTTGGCGGGTATCGCTTTCGCGAAAGCGGTATTCCACCACGTAGATGCTTCATTAGAAATAGAAACTCTATTGGAGGACGGAGCATCTGTAAAATACGGCGACATTGCATTTTACGTTTCGGGAAGTAGCCAAAGCATCCTCAAAGCCGAACGCTTAGTCCTAAATGCAATGCAACGTATGAGTGCCATAGCAACCAAAACAAAATTTTTTGTAGACCTTCTAGAAGGAACGGGAACTAAAATTCTAGATACCCGAAAAACAACACCAGGGATACGAGCCCTAGAAAAATGGGCGGTAAAAATTGGTGGAGGCGAGAATCACCGTTTTGCCCTGTACGATATGATTATGCTTAAGGACAACCATATAGATTTTGCTGGTGGAGTTACTAAAGCAATCCTAAAAACGGTGCACTATCTTAAAGAAACAAACCGCGACTTAAAGATAATTGTCGAAGCAAGGAGTTTAACTGAAATCGAAGAAATCCTAGAAAATCACGAGCACGTGTATCGCATTCTCATAGATAACTTTAATTATGAGGATACGCGCAAGGCTGTAAAATTAATTGGCGATAAGTGCCTTACGGAGTCTTCTGGTGGGATAAATGAAAAGACCATACGCGAGTATGCGATGTGCGGTGTAGATTATATTTCTAGTGGTGCCCTCACACATTCTGTATACAATTTAGACCTAAGTCTTAAAGCAGTCTAATGGCCGAAAAGACGCTGGAAGAGAAGTTAATGCGATTTAAGCCTTTTTGCTATATAGTAGAGGGTTTACAGAAAATCGTGCTTCCAGGTTTTGAAGGAATGACGGCTTATGATCTCACAAAAACCTATTTTACAGGAATTCTTGAAGGAGCATTGTCCTCAAGAGCGAGTTCTATCGCATACAGTTTTTTTATGGCGCTTTTTCCTGCGCTACTTTTTTTGTTAAACTTGATTCCGTATGTGCCCATAGATGACTTTAATCTTAAGTTTATGGCATTCATCTATGAACTTATTCCTAGTCAGTCGCAAGGTTTTTTTCAACCCATAATTTCTGACATTGCGCAGAACGAGCGAGCGGGACTTTTATCATTTGCCGGTATACTTGCACTATTTCTTATGGCAAATGGCGTAAATGCCATTTTTAGTGGTTTTGAAGGCTCTTTTAATGTGCATATAAACCGTAGTTTTTTCAGGCAATACGCTATAGCTCTGAGTGTTTCAATAATTTTGGCATTGTTGTTGGTTACTACGATAACAGTATTGGTTTATTTTGAATATGTTCTCAATTCTTTAAGAGATAGGGACTTTATGAGTGACGATACAGACATTGTTTTATTGAGTGTAGGGAGTTACATTTTCTTTACGATTATGATCTATGTGACGGTAGCGACGTTATATTATTTTGGCACCAAAGAAGGAAAACACAGCAGGTTTTTCTCGCCAGGAGCACTAATGACCACACTATTATTTATGTTAACTACCTATTTATTTGGTGTTTACATTGATAATTTTTCAAACTATAATGAGCTGTACGGTTCCATAGGTGCACTATTAATAATGTTGTTATATATTTGGATAAATTCAAACCTGATATTGTTAGGCTTCGAGCTTAACGCTGTTTTACGAAAATTGCGGAAATCGCACCAACCCTTAAATAAATAAACAAATTATGAAAAATGTATTTTTAGCTTTAGTTACTGTTTTTAGTTTTGCTTTTGCCAAAGCGCAAACCCAAGTAGGTGACGCCACACTCCCAAACACAATGACTATCGAGGGAGCTGACCTAATGCTCAATGGAGCAGGAATGAGAGAGAAAGTCTGGATAGATCTTTATGCAGGCGGATTGTATCTTAAAGCAAAAAGCAAAGACGCAAACACTATCATAAATGCAGATGAGACTATGGTTATGAAACTACATATCGTATCCGGACTAGTTTCTAAAGAAAAAATGGTAGAGGCTGTAAATGATGGTTTTGATGCTTCTATGAGAGGAAATATTGCGCCACTTAAAGATAAGATCGAGAAGTTTAAAGGATTTTTTAATGAGGAGATTGTAAATGGAAACGTTTTTGACATTGCTTACATAAAAGGAAAAGGATCTGTAGTTTACAAAAACGGAAAAGAAGTTGGAGTGATTGAAGGTATGGACTTTAAGAAAGCTCTTTTTGGTATCTGGTTGGGGAAAGAGCCTGCAGATAAAGATCTTAAAAAGGCGATGCTAGGAAAGTAATCCTTAAAAATCATTTTAAAACGGCGAATGGAATCATTCGCCGTTTTCATTTTAAATAAAATTTGCAATGAGAAAAATACTTTTAATACTCTGTTTGACTTTTGTAGCGAGCAGTATGCAAGCCCAAGAAGCATCTGTTTTTGGAAAATGGAAAACCATAGATGATAACACAGGTGAGGCAAAATCTATCGTCGAGATCTACCAAAAAGATGGGAAAGTATACGGTAAAATTGCGAATATCCTTAATCCTGCAGATCGCGATAAAACCTGTATTTACTGCAAGGGAGCAGATAAGGGCAAGCCACTAATAGGTCTTACAATCATAAAAGACCTTGAAAAGGATGGAGACAAGTATGAAGATGGAACCATCTTTGACCCTGAAAAAGGGAAGGAGTATACCGCAAAAATTTGGGTGGAAAAAGATGAACCTAATACACTTATGGTGCGAGGGTATATAGCTTTTTTATACCGAACGCAAGAGTGGATACGTGTCGATGATTAGAAAAGCCGTTGTAATCCTAATATTACAACAATAAGTATCTGTAAATCAATATTTTGTGTTTATTTGTGGTGATTAACAAAGTAAGTTATTCCAGCTAGGATAGTACTCATAAAATAATACACTATGAAACCTTTTCTTGGACAAATAGAAACATTCGGATTTAATTTTGCACTGCGATACTGGGAAAAATGTGAAGGTCAAATTTTACAAATTAACAACAATACGGCACTCTTTGCACTCCTCGGAACTAAATATGGAGGAGATGGGAGGACTACTTTTGGGCTTCCGGACCTCAGAGATGATAATAGTCCTTTAGAAACACCTTGCATCGCTATACAAGGCGTATTTCCGTCAAGACACTAATTAGTTGTCCATATTAGATTGGATAGTTTTTACGCTTTCGCGAAAGCGTAATTAGACATCTTCGTATTTTAGCGCTGTGAATTATTTCATAGACGTCATACTGCCCATTCCAGTCGAGAATACGTTTACCTACCGTGTTTCTCAAGCCGAAGCTCAGTTCCTGCAACCTGGGATGCGGGTGGCTGTTCCATTTGGGAAATCAAAGGTCTACGCTGGGATTGTAAAGCACATTCACAATACGGCGCCCACGATATATGAGGCAAAGGAAATTGAGCACATTCTAGATGAGACGCCCATCGTCACGCCAGAACAGCTTAAACTCTGGAAGTGGATTGCTTCTTACTATATGTGTACGGAGGGCCAAGTAATGCGAGCGTCACTTCCCAGCGCATTTTTACTAGAAAGTGAAACCATAGTTGTACGAAATCCGGAAACCATCCTCGAAGATCAAAACCTAAAAGACGAGGAATTCTTGATATACGAAGCCCTACAACATCAGTCGGAGCTTAAGATTCAAGAGGTGATGGATATTTTGGAAAAACGCAAGGTATTTCCGCACATAAAAAGTCTTTTGGAGAAAGGAGCGCTCACACTGCGCGAGGAAATCTACGAGCAGTACAAGCCTAAAATTGTAAAATTTGTACAACTGCATCCCGATTATGAGAGCGAGACCTCATTTACGGCGATTATGGAAGAACTATCTCGAGCGCCCAAACAACGGGAAATGGTACTACAGTTTTTTTCGCTTAAAGCGAAAACAAATAAACCCATAAAAGCACTCGACCTCCAAAAGCAAGCCAAAGCCACCGCAACGCAACTACAATCCTTGGTAGACAAGGGAATATTCGAACTTTTTGAAAAACGAAAAGACCGCATAGAATTCGAAGGAGATACCGAGGTCACCAAAACCCTAAACCCACACCAAGAAACCGCCCTCGCCGAAATTAAGGAGAGCTACGAAATCAAAGAGGTGTGCCTGTTGCACGGCGTAACCGCATCAGGAAAGACAGAAATCTACGTCTCCCTCATCGGAGAAATGCTGGATACCGGTAACCAAGTCTTATACTTACTTCCAGAAATCGCCCTGACGACACAGCTTATTTCTAGATTGCAGGCGTATTTTGGAGAAAAAGTAGCCGTTTTTCATTCCAAATATTCCATACACGAGCGGGTAGAGGTGTACAACAATGTACTGGCGAAGGCAGACAAAGCACAAATTATCATCGGGGCGCGTAGTGCTATTTTACTGCCGTTCAGAAATCTAGATTTTATTATTGTAGATGAGGAGCACGAGAGCAGTTTTAAGCAGTTTGAACCAGCGCCACGCTATCACGCTCGGGACACTGCCATAGTTTTAGGAAATATCTTTAATGCCAAAGTCTTACTAGGATCCGCCACCCCAGCGTTAGAAACGGTATACAATGCCAAATCTGGAAAATACGGCTTTGTAGAACTTAAACAGCGCCACGGAAACATCCTGATGCCAGAAATAAACTTGGTAGATATCAAGGAAAAGCACCGTAAGCGAGAGATGACAGGGCATTTTAGCGATACCTTGCTCCGAGCAATAACCGATGCCATTTCTTTAGGAGAGCAAGTGATTTTGTTCCAGAACAGGCGCGGTTTTTCACCCATTTTGGAATGTACGACCTGTGGTCACGCACCACAATGCCCCAACTGTGACGTAAGTCTAACGTATCATAAATATCGCAATCAGTTGCGGTGTCACTATTGTGGCTATCACATTGCAATGCAATTAAAATGTATGGCCTGTGGCAGTCCAGACCTCACCACAAAAGGTTTTGGTACCGAACAGATAGAACTGGAACTACGCGAACTCTACCCCGAGCTCAACATAGGCCGGATGGATTCTGATACGACAAAGGGGAAGTATGGATTTGAAAAGATAATTACTGCCTTTGAGCAAGAAGAAATAGACATCCTCGTAGGTACACAGATGCTTACTAAAGGATTGGATTTTAGAAACGTATCCTTAGTCGGCATTCTCAATGCAGACAGTATGCTCAATTTTCCAGATTTCCGCGCTCACGAGCGTAGTTACCAGCTCATAGCGCAGGTATCGGGTAGGGCAGGGCGTACCGAGAAACAGGGGAAGGTATTGGTACAGACTTACAATCCCTATCATCAAATATTGCAACAGGTAAGCGCAAATAAGTTTACGGCGATGTACGAGGAGCAACTCGAGGATCGGCGTAGTTTCAAATATCCGCCATTTCATAGGTTGATTAGGATTACGTTAAAGCATAGGGATTACCAGAAGATTGAGGATAGTAGTATTTGGTTATCAAGAGCGCTACGTCAAGTGCTGGGCGATGAAGCCGTATTGGGTCCAGAAACACCCTCTGTGGCTCGTGTGCGCAATCAGTACAGAAGAAATGTGATGGTGAAGCTTTCGCGAAAGCAAAACATCTCCCAGACTAAAACCGCCATTCTTAAAGTAAAAACCAGCTTTCAAGCCATTGCACAGTTTAGAAGTGTGCGGTTGATAATGGATGTGGATTGTTATTAATGAGTTGAGCTAAATAGTTCAGTCGGTCTGATGTGTTATTTTATAGGTTATATAGGATTTTATGCACAGTTATTTTAATTCCATAATTCTTTCCTCAATATTTGTTGTTTCTTCCGCAGTTACAGTTTTTGTCTCTATACTGTATATAATCCAACCAGTTTCTCCGTGAATTCTAGATGCTGTATTCGTTTCATTTGTCAATGAAGGAAATTTATTTCTTGGCGGAAATTTATCTCCAAAGGTCCCTGATTTTTTTAGATAATTGTAAGTGGCATCAGTTAATTCTTGTGAATTTATGACTTCGTTTGACCTTAAAATTGAATTTCCATCAGTTTCATTTATTTCGTCTAAACTATAATGAACATCGGTTTCAAAAGGTTTTCCCCCGAAATTGTTTGAGGTTTCTAATTTTCCTGTTAACTCTTCTCCAAGTTTATATTTTACTCCGTGAAATTTATAAAATTGTAAAGCATCCTTAATTGCATTAGCCTCAATAGATTCTTTGCTAGAGTATATGTTCATAACATTAGCTATTATTTTTTCGTGGTTAGGAATATCCTTTAATTCATTTTTAAGGGTTTCAGTAATTTTTCCTAAATAATCACTAACTTCTTGCCAATTGACAACCTCGACAAATGCTCCATATTCATCTGTTTTTATTTTTACAGAAATATCATTAGTAATTGATGTTAGTTTTCTAACTAATTCATTTTCTGTGTCTATTGAGTAGTTTTTATAAAACCATTCAATTATATAGCTGTTTTCTGTTGAGTCTATTACTTTAATATCCACTTCATATTTCATTAATTCTCGTGATATTGTGTCTTTGCTTTTTACTTTGTATTTGTCATAGGTAACATCATATGATTGAGTCTCTAGTTTTGACCAATATCCAATGACTTGGACGGTAGAATCTTTAACACTTATTTGGCCAAAGAGATTTGATGAAAGAAGGAATATTGTTCCAAATACTAAAAGTTTATTCATTATTGTAGGTTTGTGCAATTGTTGCCTAACTCGTTTTCTAATAACTTTTATCGTCGATATACCGTTAAGTTAATAGGATAATAACTGTTTATGGTCGTCGATTCCTCGTAAATATAAATTAAATAGCATAGATTTTAAGGATGTTTGCTGTTTTCAGGCCATTGCACAGTTTAGAAGTGTGCGGTTAATTATGGATGTGGATTGTTATTGAGGGGTTGGATTCAATATTTCAGTTAATGTGATGGGTTGTTTTATATGTTGTATAGATGTTGCCAGTAGTTTTTTATCGGTAATGATTTATAAACCTCTGCTTTTCGTATTGTTTAACAATATAAGCGTTTCCTATTTTAACCTTTTCAATTAATTGATAAATATAATTATTTCCTATATCTATAAATTTTGGTTTTAGATTATCATTCCATCTCTTGTGTAAATATTTCCAAGTCATCAATGAGTAGTTTTTTTTCTCACATAAATCGTTGTATTTATTTTGAAGTTCAGATATATAATGGCTTTCATTTGTATTAACACTATCTAAGCCAAGCATATTTAAAAAATCGCCAACTTGCTTTTGACTTTCATTCATTTCAAAATCTTCCTTTACTTTAAAATCTTTAGGTAGATTATGTCTCATTTTGCTAAGTTCATATTCAATGGCAGATTTTGATTTATGAAATTCTAAATTATCTTTAATAGCTATCAAGTCGATTATCCAAATCATACGGTCATAAAATATTTCGCGAGCTTTAATTTCTTGAATTTCAATAGGTGAATGTTGGAACTCTAAAACGACATCTTTTTCGCCGTTGTAAATGTCTGCGATATGTTTTTCATTAGTGTTCTTGTCGAACCTTATAACTTCTTGATAGGATTTGTCAAAATGATTTTTCCAATTTCGATGCCATTCTGTTTCTGTTTCATACCAATCATCACAATCACTTAGTTTTATATGTTTCCAATGATGAACAATCTGTTCACCACAATAAGACCTTACAGCATTTCCACAATTCGGACATTCTGCGATTAAATTTGGTTGAGCTTCAATTCTTTTGTTGTCTAAAAGCGCAAATTTCATTAATTATCTACTGTGTTTTTAAATTACTAGCAACTTGTTATATAATAACTTTTATCGTCGATATCCCATAAAGATAAATCATTCCATCAACAAAAAAATCCGCAAAAAGCGGATTTTTAAATAGTATCAATTCAATATAAATCTAAGCAGAAAGCACCTCCATCAAGTCAGACTTCTTGTGCCTACTCAGCGGTATCTTCTCACCATCTATCTCGATGTTACGAGAATTGTACTTTTCTATCTTGTCTATATTAATTATGTAAGATTTGTGTATACGCATAAAACGCTCTGGTGGTAATTGTGCTACAAAAGACTTCATAGTCGCAAGAACAATGATAGGGTCGTGCACCGTTACGAGCTTTACGTAATCTCCTAGAGCAGTTATATACTTAAGCTCGCTCAGCATTACCTTCTTTTTCTTGAGATTAGACTTTACAAAGATGTAATCGTCATCATCTACAGAACCTTCGGTCTTTAATTTATGTAGGCTTATTGCTTTATATACCGCATTTGTAAAACGATCTTTAGTAATAGGCTTGCGTAGGTAGTCTATGGCATTATAATTAAATGCCTTGTACGCATACTTTGTTTTTCCTGTGACAAAGATGATTTGTGGCTTATGCACAAGATCATCCAGTAGGTCAAATCCAGACAGGATAGGCATTTCAATATCTAAGAAAATTAGGTCTACCTTTGTTTCAAGGAGTCCGTTCTTAGTTTCGATGGCATTGTTATATTCGGCCACGAGGCGCAAATTGGGATGATCATTGATCATCTTTACAATAGCAAGGCGCTGTAAGCTTGAATCATCTACAACGGCGCAATCTAGTAATACTCCCTCCACGATTTGAGATATTAGAATTAGGTTAAGTCTGTCAATATTATACAAAATATCGATGAAATGCAACATTTTTGTGAATTTCATCGAGAGTTTAGCTTGTTTTATCGATATAATTTAGTTTAAATCTTTGATTTTCAATGTGTTGAACTATGTATTTGATCTCGACCTTATATACTTACAAATAGCATATCTATAAATGTGTGTTCTATATTATAAAAATTTAGAATTACTTGTGTGCTAGGTATTGCTCATTGGGAAATTATAATTACTTTTGCACTCATTTTAATCTAAAATTTCATTAATTATGAATCATTATGAAACTGTTTTCATCTTGAATCCCGTTTTATCTGATGAACAGATAAAGGAAACAGTTAAGAAGTACGAAGATATGCTTACTTCTAAAGGTGCCAAGATGATTAACAAAGAAGACTGGGGGCTTAAAAAATTAGCCTACCCAATCCAAAACAAAAAGAGTGGTTTCTATCACCTTTTAGAATTCACAGTACCTGGAGAGGTTATTGCAGAGTATGAACTTGCTTTTCGTCGTGATGAACGTGTAATGCGTTACCTTACAGTAAGCCTAGATAAGCACGCAATTGCTTGGGCTGCAAAACGAGTGATAAGAGACAAAAAAAGCGCATAAGAAATGGCAACACTTCAACAACAAGCTAAAGGAAAAAAAGACGGAGAATTAAGATACCTTACTCCGCTTAACATTGAAACTAATAAGGCAAAAAAATATTGTCGTTTTAAGAAATCTGGAATTAAGTATGTAGACTACAAGGATGCAGACTGGCTAGCAGGTTTTGTAAACGAGCAAGGTAAATTGTTACCTCGCCGTCTTACAGGAACGTCTTTAAAGTATCAGCGCAAGGTAAGTGTAGCTGTAAAGCGCGCACGCCACCTAGCTCTTATGCCTTACGTTACAGATTTGTATAAATAAAAACTAGAGACAACAATGGAACTTATTTTAAAGAACGACGTTGAGAATCTAGGATTTGCAGACGATATTGTAGATGTAAAGAATGGTTACGGAAGAAATTACTTGATTCCTAGAGGCCACGCTGTACTTGCTACACCAAGTGCTAAAAAAGTACTTGCCGAAAATCTAAAACAACGTGCTCACAAAGAGCAAAAAGTTGTAGATGAGGCACAAAAACAAGTTGAAAAATTAAATGGTCTTGAAGTAAAGATTGCAGCAAAAGCTGGTGAAGGAGATAAACTCTTCGGATCAGTTACTAATGCAGACCTTGCTGAGTACCTTGAGAAAGAAGGTGTTTCTGTAGAGAAGAAGTTTATTTCTATCGCAGGAAATAGTGTAAAACGTTTAGGTAACTACGAAGCTACCATCCGTTTTCACAGAGATGTTATTGCAACATTACCTTTTGACGTAGTTGCAGAGGCTAACTAAGTCAAGGCATAAATTTTTAAAGACCGTTCTTATTTTTAAGAGCGGTTTTTTGCTTTTTACGCTTTCGCGAAAGCGTATTTCTAATTCAATACAATGAGATATTTAAGACTAACAAAAGAACAACTGGAGGAGCTACATCCAGAATTTATAAACTTTCTTGCAACCCAATCTATAACGGGCGATGAGTGGGAAGATATTAAAAAAAATAAGCCTCAAGTCGCCGAAGAAGAGATTGATGTCTTTTCAGACTTAGTTTGGGAAGGTGTTTTAAAAGCAGCCCAATATTTAGAACACGTTTCTCCTAATCAAATGCATTTGTTCCAGTTAGGAGCTGACGATATGCAGCTTATCGCAATTAAAATTAATAAAGAAGATATAGACATAACTACAAAAGAAGGTTATCAATGGTTGAAAGATAATTTGGGAGACGACGATGTAGTGTTCCTCACAGCCAGAAAAGAATATTCTGAGGACCCTAACCTAGATAAATTTGCCCTGATACAACAAGGTGCAATTATTACTAAAGGTGAGTTGTACCAATGGATTAATCGTTTTGTGGAGATAAAATAATCTTATAATTACTTATTTGATAGATATAAAATAGGGAGGCACATCGTGCCTCCCTATGTAGTTAGATGTTTTTTGTAAATTTTAAAAAAACCTCTTTGTGACGCTCTAAATCAAGGTCAGGAGAAAGTGATGCACGTACTATGTAGTCTTTGTCACCTTCCTTGGTTGTGCCTTGTGTTGAAGTAGCTGGGATGGTCCAGTAACATCCTTTGAGTTGACCATAACTCACACAAAATTTACTTTCTTCAGGTATCTCACTTATCATTAGGTTGATCAACTTGAGATTCAGAGCTCTTTTATGTGATTCTCTTTCCTGATCATTACTCCCCTTTGTTGGAAGATCTAAGGAGAAAACAGAGGGCGTAAAGTCTCGTTGTGCTAGTTCCTCAGAGACAAAATTAATTTTTGCTTCTGGCAAAACCTTGTGTATAAAATTTACAAACTCGCGAGTATTGATATAAGCATCGGTAATTCTTTGATTCATTGATGGTAATTGCTTTGCAAGAATTGCGTATTGAAGTCCAGTCGCCTCATTGTCGCAAAGTATGAGGTGTCTTTCAATCTTGGTCATAAGTGCTTCTGTCTTGTCATTGCCTACACAATAGCCAGCGGTACATTTACCACCACTTGGAAATTTAGATCCGCTGGCATAAGAAATCGTCCTTACGTTTGAAAGTGTTTTCCCTTCTCCTAAAAAATGCACGTTGGGACAGAAGGTTTGATCAAGTATAAAGACAGGGTCTATCGCGGGATTACCTTGTGCAGTTTTGCGTTTCTTGGACAGGACAACTCTTAAATCATTAAGATTTGGAACTTCAACTCTTGGATTTGTTGGTATTTCGGCTATGATATAGGGTATGGCATCTTCTTGAGCAATTTTTACAAGTACAGTATCAATACTTCTGACCATATCGTTGTCACCGTCTACAGGTAAATCTACAATTTCTACGGTATCGAGACAGGCAGCAACACGCCTTGCTTGGTCATTTGTACCACCATAGCAGTTAGGCGGAACGATAAATTTAATAGCTTTTCCTTTATGATTTTCAAGTGCATCATTTATAAGCCCCATCATTATTGCGTACTGTATGGAGAGGCCGCTAGAGCCCACAAGCGGCTTCAGATTGGTGCCCGTTACTTCTTTAATGGTATCTAAAACAATGGTCTTATGTCGAGGGTTTGTACTATCCTCTTTTCTGGATATAGTTTTTCCGGTTAGCATTTGTAGAGCAGTCAGTGAGTCTGCAGGTGTCATTGCTATAGTTTCCCTTCTTCGGACGTGCTGTATGTCAGGGATATAACTTTGATTTCTCTTCCCGTTTACTAATAATACGCTCCCTAGATTGTCGTAAATGTTGATATAAAAATCAATATTAGACTGGAGTTTAGTTGTTTTAAATTCAGATTGTTTTGAGATCAAAAGGATACTACCTTCATAAGTAGAGACTTCTTCTACGTCGTTCACTTTTTTTAAGTCAAAAGAGTAACCGTAAACACGCTTTAAAACATCTACATCTACGTAATCTGGCAAAGCATCTGTGTAAACGATTTGAGTGTTCCTCTTGTCCAAGAGATTTTTTCTTAGAATAGCCAAAATTGGAGCACTCCTAGATGAAAAACTAATAACACTTTCAGTCTCAAGTCCATTTAGCTTAGCAATTGTCCATTCCAGCACACAGGAAAGCGGATGACCTAATCTTATATAGTCATAAGCAGTTGGTAATTGATTAAATGCTGATTTTTCATAAACATTAGCCTCATATAATGCTTGAAACTGGTCTAGGAACTGGACTTTAGCTTTTTCTTCATTATAAATATCTAGACGGTGAGTGGTTAGGCCCAACCATTCTGAAGGCATATTTTCAAGTACTTTGTCTATATAATCTAGCGTTTTGCTCTCATTCTCTCGAAAACTCATTATTTCACTATTGTGGCTCATAAATTAAGTATTTTTTAAAGTACAGTAAAGGTCTTTAACTCACCTTATTCCCTACTTTTTCTTATTACGTTTCTCTAGCTTTTTGTAGTAGTCGTTAATCACAGTTTTCCTTCCAATAGTTTTTGTAATGATATCTTTTTCAAGATCCCAACCACGTGCAGGCGAGTATTGACGTCCATACCAGATAATTTGTAGGTGAAGATCATTCCAAGTGTACTCGGGAAAAAGTCGTTTTGCATCCTTTTCTGTCTGAACGACATTTTTTCCATTTGTAAATCCCCAGCGATACATTAGCCTGTGTATATGCGTGTCTACTGGAAATGCAGGTGTTCCAAATGCTTGAGAAACTACTACACTTGCCGTTTTGTGCCCAACAGCTGGAAACTCCTCAAGCAATGCAATATCATTTGGAACAACGCCATCATATTTATCTATAAGCATCTGGGACAAGCCATGGATTCCTTTAGACTTCATAGGTGAGAGTCCTACAGGTTTTATGATCTCACGTATTTCTTCGACCGTGAGTTTGACCATATCGTAAGGGTTGTCTGCAACTTCAAACAAGAGTGGGGTGATTTGATTTACCCGCACGTCTGTACTTTGTGCACTCAATAAAACGGCTATGAGTAGGGTGTAGGGGTCTTTGTGATCCAGAGGGACGGGAATCTGTGGATACAATTCCTGCAATGTCGAGATAACATAGTCTACCTTCTCCTGTTTGGTCATTAATCAGTATTTTTATAATGGTTACGCTCGTGAAATGAATTCAGAGTAAATTTCGCGAAAGCGTATAATGTAAAGATAAGAAGCAGTATTAGGAATAGCGAATAGTGGAGGGAGATTTCATCGCGATTAGTTGCGATTTGAACTATGAATACGACTAGAAATATCTTTTAAAATCGGGAAGCACGGGTGAGATTTCTGGTTTCGTAATTGTCTGCAAAAGCTTCAACGTAAGAGGAAAAGCGTATAAATTAGTAACATATTAATAACCGTGTGGGGTGGACCGATATTTCTGCCTTCGCGTAAATTCAAATAAAATTATGAATACACTTAAAGTAGGAGACAAGGTGCCAGATTTTACAACCACTGACCAAGACGGAAATAAGGTGTCTTTGTCTGATTTTAAAGGAAAGGATTTGATCGTTTTCTTTTATCCAAAGGCCTCGACACCGGGTTGTACGGCAGAAGCTTGTAATCTTAGGGACAATTATAAAGAACTACAGGAAGCAGGATATACACTTTTGGGAGTGAGTGCAGATTCTGAAAAGCGTCAAAAGAACTTTGCGACCAAGTATGATTTCCCTTTCCAGTTACTGGCAGATGAGGATCACTCGGTAATAAATGCCTTTGGTGTTTGGGGTAATAAAAAATTTATGGGAAAGGAGTATGATGGGATTCATCGTAAAACTTTTAAAGTAAATGGTGAAGGAGTCGTTACAGAGGTCATTGATAAAGTAAAAACTAAAGATCACGCAGCGCAACTATTGGGTTGATATTCCTGTTGCACATTATAACAAAAATAAGGGCGGTTCAAATTTGAACCGCCCTTATTTTTAATATTTAAGTTTTACTCTTCACTTAATTGACCTTTAAGGTATATGTTAAAGCAGGGCCATCACAAGCAATCCAAGTACCTTGTAGTTTAGTTTCATCTACGATACGCAATGTTTCTGTATAATCCCCAGAACAATTACCTATTAACGGATGTGCTTTCTCGTAATTTAAAATGAGATATTCTCCATCGTCCATTGCTTTGCGCTCGTAATTTCCAGAAGCAGTGATGGTCTCGCCATCGCGTACACGCACTTTCTCAAAGCTAAAGTCTTCTCCGAGCATATAGGCTTCTTCCCATTCCAGAGCGTTATTTGTGTCACCCACGATTTGTCCAGAACTCATTGCAGTTAAATTATAAGTCTGAAGCTCTGTACTTCCTACATTTGTTGTAGACTTCTCGCCACAGGCAAAAGTGATTAACATTACCAGAGCGATTACAAAGAATTTCAAAAGTTTTTGCATCATTGCTTCTCTTCTAGAACTGTGGTGTTATCAAAACCAAAGAGGTTACGAGATTTAATAAGCTCTGCACTACCCTCCGGTAGCATACCTTCCCAGCCCGTTTCTCCATCTGAAATCATACGTAGAACCTCTCGTGAGAAAACATTAGAGATATCTTCATCAGGATTTTCAATATCTACAACCTTGCCATTGTATTTAAAGAACTTATAAAGCTCTTTCATACGTGGATGTACTTTTAAGTTTTCGCTAGTCGTAACTTCTCCCGTTTCTGGATCTTTCATCGGGTAGAGATACACTTTTAAGTCCTTAAAGAACAATTTTCCAAAGGCTTCCAATATACCGCCACTAAGGTGACGATAGTAGGAGGTATCAAAAACATCCACTAGGTTGTTTACTCCCATGGTGAGCCCCATCCTTTCTTTTGTAAAGTTTGAGAAATACTCTACGAGTTTATAATATTCTTTAAAGTTGGAGATCATAACCGTCTGTCCTAGTGCGCACAGCAGTTGGGCACGTCCCATAAAATCTTCTTCGTCTATCTCACCTTCGGCACGAAGGTTAGAAAGCGTGATTTCAAAAATGACTTCAGTTTTATTTTTATTTACACGGTTTGCATCTAGGAACATTGCAAGAGACTTCTCGTACATATCCATATTTACCCTTGTTACGGGGCGGAAACTCCCGCGCAATGCCAGAACATTTTTCTTGTAAAGTAGTGCGGCTGGAAGGACATTGTTTCCAGAAGGGTCAAACATTACCGCTTCAGTCATGCCGTTCTTTACTAATTGAAGACTCATAAGTCTATTGTCCACATTTTCAAACTGTGGTCCAGAAAAATTAATGGTGTCTATCTCAATTTGATCTTTATCGATATGGTCATAAAGATACTTGAGTAATTTTTTAGGATTATCGTGTTTGTAAAAAGCACCGTAAATAAGATTTACTCCTAATGTTCCTAAAGTGAGCTGTTGTAAACGCGCATCGTTCTCGTGAAAACGGACATGCAATATAATCTCGTTAAACTCACCCTCTGGTGATATTTGAAATTTTATACCCACCCAACCGTGACCTTTGTATTTTTTTGCAAAATCAATAGTAGCCACCGTATTTGCATACGTAAAGAAAATTTTATTAGGTTGTTTGTAGCGAGAGATACGATCTTCTATGAGTTGCATCTCGTGCGTAAGCATCTTTTTAAGTCGGGCCTCAGTAACATAACGTCCGTCTGTCTCTATACCATAAATCGCATCAGAAAAGTCCTTGTCGTAGGCACTCATCGCCTTTGCTATTGTACCACTAGCTCCACCTGCCCTAAAAAAATGACGCACCGTTTCTTGGCCTGCGCCTATCTCGGCAAAAGTGCCGTAGATGTTTTCATTAAGATTTACTCGTAGTACTTTGTTTTTTATGGAAGGAACTTTTTCAAAGTCCTTGTCGCCAAGAATTGCAATAGCCATAGCGCTGTTTTAGTTGTTAAAAAATGCTATCTCAAAGATAGGGAATACAGCCCTTGAACAAAAAATTAAACTGTTACTTTTGTGATAAAGTTACAGCTGTGAAAATCACTTTTTTAGGAACCGGAACATCGCAAGGAATCCCTGTCATAGGGAGTAATCACCCTGTTTGTCATAGTGATGACCCTCGTGACAAGAGGTTGCGGGTCTCCGTTCTTATACAATGGAAGAATAATAATTATGTAATAGATTGCGGTCCTGATTTTAGGGAACAGATGTTGCGTACGCTTTCGCGAAAGCGTAATCCCCCACAGCCACTTCCTGTGTTGAACGGTATCCTATTTACCCATGAACACGCAGATCATGTTGCTGGACTAGATGATATTAGGCCATTCGTCTTCAGGCAAGGCGATATGCCTTTTTATGCACATCAAAGAGTGCTGAAGACGTTAAGAGAAAGATTTGACTACATATTTACTACCGAAAATCGATACCCTGGCGCTCCCAGCGTTAAAGCTATCGAAGTTCGAAATAATATTTCTCTAAAACTGAGTGGTGTAGAAGTCGTGCCCATTGAAGTTTTTCACGGTAAATTGCAGGTTTTTGGATATCGTTTTGACCAGATCGCATATCTCACAGATGTTAAAACTATAGCTCCAGCCGAAATTGAAAAATTAAAAGGTCTCGATATACTCGTGATCAACGCGCTGCGTTATGAGGAACATCCTACGCATCTCAATGTAGAAGAGGCGCTGGAACTTGTATCGCTCATAAAACCTAAACGGACATATTTTACCCACATAAGCCATATTATGGGCTTTCACGCAGAAGTTGAAAAACAACTTCCAGAAAACGTATACCTTGCCTATGATGGCTTAACACTTACAACAGATGAGACGTAACATATTTTTGTACCTATTTCTTTTTGCCGCCTTGTGGATTGTTTTTCAATACGTAAACAACGTAAAAGTTTATGAGAATCAAGAAAAAAGAATATCACGATTAGAAGCACAAGTTCAGGCTGCCGAAGCCCAAACGCAAACGACAAAAGATGCTCTTTTTGACGCAGAGTATTTTACTGTAAAAGGGAATGAAAATGCCTACGCTTATTTTGAAAATGACGGCTACGTAATAGACACTATCATTCCAAAAATAGAAGATGCAATATACACTAGAAATACAAAAGAAGGGAATGACCTCATCCCCTTTGAAGGCCTTCGAGCTCCTTTCAGAATAAATAAAGTTCAAGTCTTAAACCACAAGTGGATTATAGCAGATTTCTCTGACGGAGAACGTTGGGGGGAATTGTTTATAGGATATGAAATAGGAGAGGGGGACAGCATCTCTTTTGAAACCAAACAAAGTTTAATTTATCCCAAAGTAAAAGACGAGTAGTAGTTTTCTTTATTACTATAAACGCTCGTCCGGAGCACGGCGTTTGTCATACTTAATGTCACTTAGAATACTTTTCTTAATCCCAATAAAGAAGTACCAAGATGACCTCGCGCTGAAAGGGACCCAATTAAAGTCTAATTTCCAACTTTCAAGATCTCTTGCAAATCCTAAAGATGTATAAGTAAATCCTGGATTCTTGATATCATAACCAGATGACGCTCTTATAGACCACCGTTTTCCTAGTTCTACGTCTCCGCTAAAATTGAGAGTATGAACAGAAATCTCATCCTCTCTCCTGTTATTGGAGTAGTTGATCTGATAAGAAAGTCTAAGATTCCAAGGTATTTCAAAATTATAAAATTTTACTTCCTGTTCCTCTCGGTCTTCGTCATCTAATGGTTCATCATCTAAAAGACTATTACCTGTAATATCAATTCCTTCCCCAAAAAGGTCGTCCGGTCTACCTCCAGCAGCAAATTGCGAGTTGTCCCTGCGGTCTGGCTCCACATCCTTAGAGCCATCAAAATCTTTGTTCGAAAACGAATACCCGAAGTTTGCACTTGCGCCTGTAAGCCTAAAAAGACTGCCACCGTTATCGATATTGAGGGTGTTAATACGCTGGTTTGCATTATTAAGAGCATAAACATCAAGCCCAGCACTAAAGTTTATATTTAGCTTGCCTTCTATAATGGGTAGTGTGCCATTTACACGAATAGGGGAGAGTTTTAGGCTGTCTGCTGCAAAATTATAACTCGTTCCAAGGTTCAAGTTTTTGAGTAATGATATTTTTTTGGGTTCTGTGGCTGTTGTATCTTTTGAAATAACTTTGGCCTCTATAATATTACTTAGGCTAAATGATAAAGAGCTGGCCACCCTGTTTCCAGGGGCACCATATAAGCCACCTTGGAATCTGGAGAACTCTACCTCTTCAGTCACATTGGTTGTGGGGTCAGTTCTTGTGTAGCTATCATAAAATTGGTCAAAAGCAGGAGTATAGCTGTAACTCAAAGAAGGGCGCATAACGTGGCGAATTTCTTGTAGTCTCCCGCCGAGTTTGCGCATATTAAACTGCCCGTAAACCGTTGTTCCAAAGCTTATTCCTCCATTATAGGTTCTATAAGAGTCAAAACCCCTTATTGTGTCTCTTAGCACAACTTGTTCTTCTTCGTCAAAAGATTGATCAATAGTTTTAAAAAGCCAATTCTCAGTATAACTACCTCCAACGCTGGTACTAATATATTTTGCTATTTTAAAATTTGTAGAAATAGGAACGCTATGCTGAACACCCATCTGCCCATCCCTAAACATTTCCGGAGTAAAGAACAGACTGTCTGTAGTGTTAAACCTATTTTCTCCTCGAGCAGAGTAACTAAAATTAATGTTCTGAATGGCTCCCTTTTTGCTCCCTGATTTGGGCGCTAGAGGAAAGATACGGTCTACGTTTACTTGCGCCGTAGGAAGGGTCATATTTATTTCTTGGGTTCTCGAATTCTGAGAATGTGTAGCTGCTAAGGTTAAATTTACAGGAACTTTTCCAGTAAAAGTTTTACTATACGAAACTGAAGAGCTAAAGTTGTTATTCAAGAAATTACCTGTATTGCTCTGGTTTATAGATTGCTGGTAAAAATCAGAACTTCCTAAGTTAACAGAGGCCGAGAATCTACTATTTGGACTTGACTTAGTATCTTGGCTGTGATTCCAGCGTATATTATAGGTATTTGTTTCGGTAAAATCTGGAAGTCCGCGCTCACTATTCAGTATACGTTCGTAGCTAAAATTAAGTCGGCCACTAAATTTATATCTTAGTTTATATTCCGAAGAAGCTCGGAGACCGTAGCTGCCATTTGTATAATAATCCCCTACCACGAGCAAATTATAATAGTCGCTCAGGGCAAAATAGTATCCACCGTTTTGAAGAAAATATCCTCTTTGTCTCGTTTCTCCTGGTGATGGAAGAACAAAACCTGAAACACTTTGTTGCTTATCCATCGGAAAAAATGCGAAGGGTAGTCCTATGGGAGTAGGGACATCTGCAATGTACATATTGGTAAGGCCCGTAACAAGCTTTTCCCCAGGAACAAACTTTACCTTTCTCGCATAAAAATAATATTCGGGGTTATCAATATCTTCAGAAGTAGTAAATTTTACATTACGCATAAATACCACAGAGTCGTTTACGCGCTTACTAACTTCGTTTTTAATATTAAAGCCTGTGGCTTGATCTTCTACACGCGAGCCATAAATAAGTGCTTGCTGCGTGTCAAAGTTAAAGGCAATAGAGTCAGGTACTACTTCGTTCCCACCTTGAATAAAAACTGGTATTTGGGTATAAACCCCAGCGCTGTCTTTAATCCCTTTTGCAAATACGGTGTTCTTCTCGTAATTTAATATGATTTCTCCAGCGTTTATTTTCATATCACCGTAAATTACTTCTGCCTCATTGTACAGGATAATTTGTTTTAAGCGTTGCGAGATACGCTCGTAATCGGTCGCTTTATATCGTACTTTATCTGTAAGGGTTTCCTTTTTATTAACACGTACAGTATCAGATTTTACGGTGTCTTGTATGATTTCTTTAATTTCAAAACCTTCGGCAGCGGTAGTTATGAGAGTCGTGTCGCGCGCAGGAACTTTTCTGGCATTGTCTTTGGGTGGAAGGTCTTGACTATAGCCCAAAAATGAGCAGAGCATAAAGCCTGAAAGCAGCAAGAAATTTGCGATTTTTGTTTGCAATGCGATTAATCCTATTTTTGTGCCAGTAGCCGCAATTAAAGTGCCAAAATTACACCTTTTTTTCGGGACGATTCCCGCAAGGAAGTACAATTTAAAATAAGCGTGCAGCGATGTGCGTTAAGACATAGACAAGGTTGTATATCACAGTCACTAACGTGTAAAAGATTAAATTTTGAATAAAAGGATGCGTTCTAGAATTACATTTAATATTATTTTAACGTTGCTTGTTGTTTTTTCCGCTTTCGCGAAAGCGTACTCACAACAACCATCATCTAAGAAATTTAAGGTCGTTATCGATGCAGGTCACGGAGGAGATGATCCTGGAAAGCCTTCTAAGGCAGGTTTCAAAGAAAGTGATATTGCGCTAAAAATTGCACTAGCTCTTGGGGAGCAACTAGAAAAAAATACGGACATCGACGTAGTTTATACGCGTAAAACAGACGTTTTCATAAAACTAAGAGAGCGTGGAGCTATTGCAAATCGCGAGAAAGCTGACCTATTTATATCCATACATTGTAATGCACATAACACCCAAGCTTATGGAACGGAGACTTATGTACTGGGACTTCACGCAAACGAAGAGAATCTGCGTGTTGCAAAAGCAGAGAATTCCGTAATTTTTATGGAAGAAGACTACGAGGTCGCTTATGCAGATTACAATATCAATTCTCCTGAATCAATTATAGGCCTCAACTTAATGCAAGAAGAGTTTTTAGATCAAAGCATTCTTATTGCATCAATGGTGCAAGACAACTTTACAAAAGATCTTGGCCGGAAGAACCGTAGTGTAAAACAAGCAGGGTTTGTCGTACTGCACCAAACGACAATGCCAAGCATTCTTATTGAAACTGGTTTTATAACAAATGTGACAGAAGGAAAATATTTGGCTTCAAAAAAGGGCCAGCAAGAAATTGCTGGCGCTATTGCAAAGTCGGTTAGAAGCTATAAGGACAAGGTTTTTGTTTTTGAACCCACGGCTTTTAAAGAACAATCGGTTGCTGTAGAGAAGAAGCAAATATTTAATAATGTAACTTTTAAAGTGCAACTCGCCGCTAGCAGTAAAAAATTAGAGCCAAAATCTTATAACTTTAAAAAACTACCAGAAATCTCAAGAGTGCGTGATGGTAATCTTTATAAATATTATAGCGGTAGTACAAATGATTATAATGCGATAAGAAAACGACTGGCCGAGGCAAAGTCTAAAGGATATACCTCTGCATTTATTGTTTCTTTTGATGATAATAACATCAAAATCCCGCTTGATAAAGTGTTAAATTAGTCTTATCCATTATATGAACTTTCTATTATTGGGCTACATTTGTACACACACTAAAGAACTTACCATTGAAAATTTCTAGAGAAGTAAAGACCGCAATTTTAATGATTGTGTCCATTGCATTATTGATTTTTGGATATCAATATTTAAAAGGGCAAAATCTACTAGATAAAAGTAGAACCTTTTATGCCATATACGATAATGTAGAGGGTCTCGCCCCAGCATCTGCCGTAACCATAAATGGTTTAAAAGTGGGGAAAGTACTAGATATTGGATTTGCAGACCAGCAAGGAAAATTACTAGTTACTTTCACAGTAGAAAAAGATTTTGAGTTTTCCAAGAAGAGTGTTGCTCGGATATACGGGGGTGGACTTATAGGTGGTAAGTCACTTTCTATAATTCCTGACTATAGCGGAGGAGTTATGGCAAAAGATGGTGACACGTTACTCTCGGAGTCTAGTGAGGGAATTATGGAACTTGTAAATGAAAGACTAACTCCATTGCAAGAAAAAGTAGAAGCTGTTATAGTAGACGCAGATTCTGTACTTACTAATGTAAATGCAGTTTTAGATATAGACACTAGGGCAAACTTGAGGGCTGCAATTGCAGATTTTACCTCCACAGCAACAAGTCTCAAGGGGATCTCCAGATCAATGAATAGCATGCTCAGCGAGAACGAAGATAAACTCAACAGAACATTTACAAATCTTGATAAAATGTCTGCAAATTTTGTTACTATTTCTGATTCGCTTTCTAATGTAGATGTGGGAACTTTAGTGGCAAATCTTGAAAAAGTTGTGGCAGATTTTGAGGATATCTCAAATAACCTCAATTCTGGACAAGGAACGATGGGTAAACTTTTGAATGATGATCAAGTTTACGTAAATTTGGAGCGTACAACGAAGCAAATGGAGCAATTACTTCAAGATATGAAGCTCAATCCCAAGCGCTACGTTCACTTCTCGGTTTTCGGGAAGAGACCTAAAGAATATGAAGAGCCTAAGGATTCGTTACGTTAGGTCTCGCCTAACTAATGCAATATGCAATACATACCCAATATAGTTTTTATCATCGCCCTAATTCTGGGCGTTGGTTTTTTTGCTAAGAATGTAAAAAAACTACTTCGTAATATTAATTTAGGAAGAGACATAGATCGTTCTGACAACAAGCCAGCACGATGGAAAAACATGGCCAAAATAGCCCTAGGGCAGTACAAAATGGTTAAACGCCCTGTTTCTGGCATTATTCACGTCATTGTCTATCTTGGCTTTATTATCATTAATATCGAAGTGCTTGAGATCATTATAGACGGTATTTTCGGGACGCATCGTATATTTTCTTTCTTAGGTGGATTTTATGATTTCTTGATTGGAACCTTTGAGATTTTTGCGGCACTCGTTTTTGTGGGTGTTGTTATTTTCTGGATACGTCGTAATGTGATGAACATAAAACGTTTTATGGCTCGTGAGATGACCTCTTGGCCTAAGCTAGACGCAAATCTCATTCTTTATTTTGAAATGGTGCTTATGGGACTATTTCTTACAATGAATGCGGCAGATTTACAATTACAAATTCAAGGAGCAGATCACTACGCATCTACTACTGGCGAGATAATGGGAGCATTTCCTATCAGTCAGTATATAGCTCCTCTCTTCGAGGGGATGTCTACGAGCAGTCTGGTTATTTTAGAGCGTGCCGCCTGGTGGTTGCACATTCTGGGTATATTAGTCTTCTTGAACTATCTATATTATTCTAAGCATTTACACATCTTACTCGCTTTCCCTAATACTTGGTATGCAAAGCTCAAACCACAAGGAGAGTTTACAAATGTAGAAGCCGTAACAAAAGAAGTTATGCTTATGATGGATCCTGATGCAGACCCATTTGCGGCACCTCCAGAAGATGAGGCCGAAGGTGAACCAGAAAAATTTGGAGCCAGCGATGTCATGGATCTTAATTGGGTACAACTTATGAACTCCTATTCCTGTACCGAGTGTGGACGTTGTACCTCAGAATGTCCAGCAAATCAAACGGGCAAATTGCTTTCTCCCCGTAAAATTATGATGGATACCCGCGACCGTCTAGAAACAGTTGGAAAGAATATAGATGCAAACAAGGGCGTTTTTATCCCTGACGGGAAGCAATTACTGGACGATTATATTACAAAAGAGGAACTTTGGGCTTGTACGACTTGTAATGCCTGCGTAGAGGCTTGTCCTATAGGTATAGATCCATTGAGTATTATTATGGAAATGCGCCGCTATATGGTGATGGAAGAGAGTAGCGCCCCTACAGATCTTAATAATGCAATGACCAATATTGAAAACAACGGAGCTCCGTGGCCGTTTAATCAGATGGATAGAGGAAACTGGATAAGTGAAAACTAATTTTTTTGTCATAGCTGGGATGTTGTTTTTTTCCGCTTTCGCGAAAGCGCAAACCCATTACGACTATAGACAAGATTCCTTACAATTTAAAATGTACACCAGATTGTATATAGGAGAAAAATTAGAAGTAGATTCTCTTACGGTAAAAAAGATATTCTGTGACTTTTGTTCTGAAAAGCAAATGGACGTCTTGCAGCAAGAAGCAATGCGACAATCGATGCTAGAACGATACAACCCAAAATACAGGAAGCCAGGCGAACACAGATTAGCACTTGTAGTGCGATTTAGTAAAAAGGATTTTAAGAATTTAAATGAGCAAAATGAATAAAGACGAAGTGAACAAATTGTTGAGCGAGAAATTAGAAGATGGAGAACACGTAAGTCCAGTCCTTCCTGAGGGTGTAAAGAATTATCTTATCGATATAGACGGGACAATTACGGAAGATGTGCCTAATGAAGAGCCAGATCGTATGAAGACTTGTGAGCCTTTTCCAGATGCTCTTAAAACATTGAATAAATGGTATGACGAGGGTCACATCATTTGTTTCTTCACTTCTAGAACAGAAGAGCATCGAGATGTAACTACAGAATGGCTTAACCGTCACGGATTTAAATTTCACAGTCTATTAATGGGTAAACCTAGAGGAGGAAATTACCATTGGGTAGACAACCACCTTGTAAAGGCAACGCGCTACAAAGGAAAATTTACGGATTTAGTAGAAAAAGAAGTGACTATTGAAGTTTTTGAAGACTAAGAATTATGAGTGAAACGTTGAAAGTACCCACAATGGCCGAATATATGGCTCAAGGAAAATCTCCAGAAGTATTATTCTGGGTGGGTTGTGCAGGAAGTTTTGATGATCGAGCAAAGAAAATTACAAAAGCTTTTGCTCGCATCCTTAACAAAGCAAATGTAGACTTTGCCGTTCTTGGAGCAGAAGAAAGCTGTACAGGAGACCCGGCAAAACGTGCTGGGAACGAATTCCTTTTCCAGATGCAAGCTGTGACTAATATTGAGGTGCTCAATGGCTACGATATTAAGAAAATCGTTACGGCCTGTCCGCATTGTTTCAACACTCTTAAGAACGAATATCCATCTTTAGGAGGAAACTATGATGTGGTGCACCACACACAATTTTTAAAATCACTCTTAGATGATGGTCGCCTTACTGTAGAAGGAGGGAAGTTTAAGGGAAAGCGCATCACCTTTCACGATCCGTGCTATTTAGGACGTGCAAATGGTGTGTATGAAGCTCCTAGAGACTTACTACGTAAGCTTGATGTAGAACTTGTAGAAATGCGTAAGTGCAAGACTAACGGTCTATGTTGTGGCGCTGGAGGTGCTCAAATGTTTAAAGAGCCAGAGCCAGGAAATAAAGATGTAAACATAGAACGTACGGAGCAGGCACTTGAAGTAAAACCAGATGTTATTGCTGCTGGTTGCCCTTTTTGTAACACCATGATGACAGATGGTATTAAAGGCAAAGAAAAAGAGGATAGTATTGAGGTAATGGACATTGCAGAGATGATTGCTTCTGCCGAAGAATTATAATCCTATGATTGTACCATTTGATACTTTGCCTAAAGAATCCCGAATCTGGATTTACCAGAGTGACACAAAATTTTCAGAGGAACAGGAAAAGAAGATAAAGATTGATTTGACTTCATTCTTAACTGCTTGGACTGCACACGGTGCTGATCTTAACGCCGGATTCATAATAAAGTATAATCGTTTTGTCATAATTGCCCTAGATCAATCTAAGTCACAAGCTAGTGGCTGTTCTATAGACAGCCAAGTACGCTTTATCATTTCACTTCAAGAAGAGCTTGGTATTGATTTACTCGATAAGATGAATGTCACTTATTATCAAAACGATCGCGTGCATTACAAGCCATTAATGGAATTCAGAAAAATGGCAAAAGATGGTGCGGTAGGTAAAAACACCATTGTCTTTAACAATCTTGTTACTGATCTAGGTGAGTTTGAAGAGAACTGGGAAATTCCTGCAATAGATAGCTGGCATAGCCGTTTCCTTAAAAAGGGTAAGTCTTAGTCTTTAACGACTATTTTCTTTGTAACTACCTCTCCATTAGTAGATTCTAGCGCAGCAATGTAGACGCCCGTAGTTAACTGAGGAGTGTTAAATTCACCTTTTTTTCTCGACACCTGCTGCTGTATAACCAGACGTCCATCAAGTGAATAGAGCTTGAGTTTATGATATTCCTTTGTGCTTGTGGATGTATCATATATCAACTTACCATTAAAAACAAAAAGGGAGATAAATGGTTCTTCCTCTTCATTTATTCCGAGAGAAGAAGCGTCTGACTTTGCAATTTCTATTAAAAACTCAGCGCACAGTTTTGCAAACTTAACAGAGTGTGCTGCGGTGTTTATTAAATTAAAAGTATCATTAGGAGAATGAATACTTCCATTATGATCTCCGAAGTTTGCCTCAAAGGGAAAACTAGCCATATATCCTTGCTCTGTCCAGCTTGCGTGGTCAGAACATCCATAGTTACATAGTGATGTGCCATACGTAACTTGATGCTCTCCAGATGCATTATAATGGTCTAAAAGACTCATCATATAGTTGTTTAAAGTTTCATTTGTAAAATCTGTGACAAAGGAGACATCATTTGAGGAACCGTTAAATAAAGTCATATCAAATTGAGCTACGGCGACCACATTTACATTGTTTGCCGCATATTGTTGTGCAATCTCGTTAGAACCTACGAGCCCTATTTCTTCGGCAGCGTAGGCCATTATCTCTATCGTGCGCTGTGGGATAAAATTTGCCTCAAAAAGAGCTCTTGTCGCTTCGGTAATGGTGGCAATTCCAGAGGCATCATCATCGGCGCCAGGCGCATTAGTTTGATTTTGGCCAGAAGTAGAATCCAAGTGACCTCCCACGATTACAAACTCATCGGGGAGCGTAGTACCTGTAATGGTGAGTACCACAGAGGGCATTGTTGTATTTGTATGTTCCACAAGTCGTACGTTCACATCTGAGCGGTTGTAGGTTGCAGCCATTGCCTCCCATCTAGCCTTTAAGTCTTGCGCGGCCTGAGTACCCGTAGCGGTATTGTGGAAACGTGTTCCGTAGTTTTCTAGTTCTATAATATGCTCTTCTATAGTTGTGATGTTAATTCGATCAATAACATCCAGCACAGTTTCATTTTCAGATATTGTAAATTCAGTTTCGGCCCTTACGTTTCTTTTATTGGATTGAATAACAGCTAGCGCCTCCCTTTCTGAAGTTCTATAAATGTATCCAGGACCGTGCGCGAGGATTTTCTCGTGCAATAGATGACTGCCCTCAAGAGAAAGTCGTACGGCAGCTATATCGTTATTCGTTGCAATGAGTTCTATTTCATCTGGCGCTTCAACGGCGAGCTCTTGAGCGTGCTGCTTGCTCATCGTTGCATAAAAGAAGTCTTGCTGTTGTGCCTTGAGCACATTTGATAAGAGGAAAAGAACGAGAATGGGGACAAAATTTTTCATTGTAGGATTTTTATGCAAGTTATTAATAATTTTGAGGAAAAAATTATTTGGATAGGTCTTAAATATCTTACGTGGTATGAAGCTGTTCGGTTCATAAGATGTTGTTAAGATTTATACGCTTTCGCGAAAGCGTACAACAAACCCTTTACTTTTATAGTTGTATTTACGGTACCTTTTGAGTACACTTAAATGCTCATCTTTTCAAAATTTTAATAGACGCAATTTATGTCCCTAAAAAAGACACTTCCATACATTTTATTACTACTTTTTTCTACCGTTACAATTGCGCAGCAATCCTATCCGCTCTACTCGGCAGATATTGAAGCTCAAAAAACTTGGGTGGACAGCGTGTATAATGCTATGTCCCAGAAAGAGCGCGTGGGCCAACTTTTTATGGTCGATATTTTGTCTAGCGACCCAAAATCCAAAGTGGATAAAGTACGCCGGCTCATTAAAGAACAACATATAGGCGGCGTTATTTTTTCTAAAGGCGGCCCGATGCGTCAGGCTAAACTGAATAATGAATTTCAAGCTCTTTCTAAAGTCCCACTTATGGTTGGGATGGACGCAGAGTGGGGACTGGCGATGCGGCTAGATAGTACGTACGCATTCCCGTGGAATATGACGCTAGGTGCGATTCAAGATAATAAAATTGTAGAGCGAGTTGGAAGGCAAATTGGACTCCATTGCAAGCGATTGGGAGTACACATTAACTTTGGTCCTGTAGTAGATATCAATATCAATCCTGCAAACCCTATCATTGGGAATAGGTCTTTTGGAGAAGATAAAGTAAATGTTACTGAGAAAGCCATTGCTTTTATGACAGGAATGCAAGGTGCGGGAGTTTTGGGCAGTGCAAAGCATTTCCCAGGCCACGGTGACACCGATAAAGACAGTCATAAAACGCTACCCACGCTGGATTTCACACGAGAACGTCTTAATAATATCGAGATGTATCCTTACAAGCCTATCATTCAGGAAGGTATTGCTAGTGTTATGATTGCCCATCTTAATGTTCCTAAACTTGTTCCAGAGAAGGGATATCCTACGTCAATATCGCCTACGGTAGTGACTAAAATCCTTAAGGATAGTCTGAAATTTCACGGACTCATCTTTACCGATGCTTTAAATATGAAAGGAGCGGCAAATTTTCAAAGTCCAGGTGACATAGACTTAGCTGCATTTAAAGCAGGTAATGATATATTACTAATTAGTGAAGATGTTCCTTCTGCTTCTGCAAAAATTTTAGAAGCGATTAATAAAGGGGAGATTACACAAGAGCGTCTCGCACATTCAGTAAAAAAGATTCTGTACGCTAAGTATAAAGTAGGCCTTAATAATTACGAGCCTGTCATCACCGAAAACCTCGTGGATAACTTGAATACACGCCTCGATGACATTGTGTACAGTCAGGCAATTGAAAACGCCATCACTATTACTAAAAACGCAGGGCAAATCCTGCCTGTTAAAAATATAGACGAGAAGAAAATAGCCTATGTTGGTCTAGGAGATGATAGTGGTGATGCTTTTGTATCACAAATGCAAAAGTATGCAAACGTTACATCAGTAAAGGTAAATGACACCATAGGGATTTCAAAAAAATTAGAACCTTACAATTATGTTGTCGTAGGCTTTCATCGTTCTAATGACAATCCGTGGAAATCGTATGGATTTTCTGCAAAAGAGAGACTTATTCTTGAGACTATTGCTTCTCAAAAAGATGTTGTTCTCGATCTCTTTGTGAGACCCTATGCAATGCTGGATTTGGATAGTACTGCTAGTATTGAGGGTATTATACATAGTTATCAAAACAGTAAGATAGCACAAGAAAAGAGTGCTCAGCTTATCTTCGGGGCAATTCCCAGCAAGGGGAAACTTCCTGTAAGTCTTAAAACTTCAAAAGCTGGAGATGGTTTTGAATCTGGAACTCTACGAAGATTACAATACGGTATACCCGAAGAAGTGGGTATCAATAGCGACACCCTAAATAAAAAAATAGATTCTTTAGTAAAGATAGGACTGAGCAGAGCAATGATGCCAGGTGCTCAAATATTAGTCGCTAGAAAAGGAAAAGTAGTTTTTGAGAAAGCCTATGGTTATCATACTTACAATAAGAAGGAAAAAGTTAACCTAAATGATGTTTATGATGTCGCCTCAATGACTAAAATACTAGCGACATTACCCTTACTCATGGAACTACGCAGTCAAGGTTCTATTTCACTAGATAATACTTTAGGTGAGCTAATGCCAGAAATGAAAGGAACCAATAAATCAAAAATAACCTTAAAAAAAGCGCTATCCCATTACGCACAATTTAAGGCTTGGATACCTTTTTATCTTAAAACGTTAGACAGCGTTACAAAAAAACCGTCTAAGGAGTATTACAGAAAATCTTACAGTAGCGATTTTAACGTAAAGGTTGCAGATGAGATGTACTTGCGTAGCGACTATCCCGATAGCATAATTCGCTTTATTGGAGAGAGTGATTTACGGGACAGACTGTCTTATAAGTATAGCGATTTACCCTATTACTTAATGAAAAAATACTTAGAAGATTACTACGGTAAGAATCTGGATGATCTTACGGCACAACGTTTTTACAATCCGATAGGAGCTACTAGAACAGGGTACAGACCTCTTAATAAATTTAGAAAAAAGGATATTGTCCCTTCAGAAAATGACACTTACTGGCGTAATCAGAAAGTACAAGGCTACGTGCATGATATGGGCGCTGCAATGCAGAGTAACATGGGTGGTCACGCAGGGCTCTTCAGCAATGCAAATGATGTAGCAAAGATGATGCAGATGTTCCTTCAAAATGGGTACTATGGCGGGAAGCGTTTTATTTCAAAAGAAACCTTAGAGGAGTTTAATACTTGCAATTATTGCGATGAGAATGTAAGGCGTGGGGTAGGATTCGACAAACCTCAGTTGTCGGGGAGCGGTCCCACGTGCGGTTGTGTACCAATGACGAGTTTTGGGCACAGCGGTTTTACAGGAACCTACACTTGGGCAGACCCAGAAAATGAACTCGTTTACGTATTTTTATCAAACCGTACGTTCCCTACGATGGAGAACAGGAAATTAGTTTCTTCCGGGCTTCGTACGCAGATTCAAGAAGCGATATATAAATCGATAATTGATTAGAATTTTGAAGGTTACGCTTTCGCGAAAGCGGAATAACATCCACACATCGGGGCGTAGCCAAAAATCAAATAGATTATGAAAATTGCAATTGTATGCTATCCGACCTTTGGCGGTAGTGGAGTAGTAGCCACAGAACTAGGAATAGCATTATCACATAGAGGCCACGAAGTACACTTTGTGACGTATAAACAGCCCGTGCGCCTCGCATTGCTGAATGATAATATCCATTTTCACGAGGTAAATGTTCCGGATTATGCACTGTTCCATTATCAACCATATGAGTTGGCCTTGTCTAGCAAATTGGTGAATATTGTAAAAAAGCACGATATAGATATCCTCCACGTACATTATGCTATTCCTCACGCTTATGCGGGTTACATGGCAAAAATGATGCTTAAGGAAGAGGGTATTCATATTCCTATGGTAACCACACTCCACGGGACAGATATTACACTCGTGGGTAGCCATCCATTTTACCGTCCTGCAGTCGCTTTTAGTATAAACAATAGTGATGTGGTAACTTCTGTTTCTGATAGCTTGAAGCAGGATACGCTGCGTCTCTTTGATATAACACAAGAAATTGATGTGGTTCCCAATTTTATAGACGTCGGAGCATCAGATAGCTCTTTTACAGATTGTCAGCGGGATTTGATGGCAGATGAAGGCGAACGCATCATCACGCATATCAGTAACTTTAGGAAAGTAAAACGTGTTCAGGATGTTATAGAAATCTTTCATAGAATACAGCTTGAAGTACCTTCCAAATTACTGATGGTAGGAGAGGGACCAGAGAGAGAAGGAGCAGAGGAACTTGTGGCCAAACTCGGATTAGAGGATAAAGTAAAATTTTTAGGTAATAGTAATGAGATAGATAAAATATTATGTTTCTCAGATTTATTTTTACTCCCATCCGAAGCCGAGAGTTTCGGACTTGCGGCCTTAGAGGCAATGGTAAACAGAGTTCCTGTAGTATCTAGTAACGCTGGAGGAATTCCTGAGGTAAATATAGATGGTGTCACAGGCTACCTCTCTAACGTAGGTAATATTGCAGAAATGGCGCTTAATGGTATTCGAATTTTAGGAGATGATACTACTTTAGAAAAGTTTAAAGACAATGCGCAGCGAGAAGCGGGTCGTTTTGATATTCATAAAGTTGTTCCTCTTTATGAAGAATTGTATGAGCGTGTTTTAGTCGCTCAGGAATAATGAGATATAGATATGCTTTAAAACAAAAAGTGCCGAGCAACTTGCTCGGCATTTTCTATTATATATTCCGACAGTCTAGAATTGATATCTTATTCCAAGTGCGATATCGAACTCAACAAAGTCGTCTACAACGTCATTGTTAATTCCAAATTCGGGTCTAAAATCGAGAGACAGTAATAATGGAAAATCAAAATTATATTCTATACCTATGTCACCAGCGGCATAAAAAACAGTCTGGTCAAAGTCAAGGTCATTTCTTCGTCCGTCATACTGTGCTATTCCTCCACCAGCACCAGCATACCAATTAAACCCTCCGTCTATATTCCAAACCCATTGATAAAGACCCGTAAGACGATATGCATTAAAATCATCTGCGTTTCTAAACCCTAGATCTAATTCTAGACGATTGTTATCACCTAAAGCTCTTTGATACGATACTTCTGTCCCGAAGCCGTCACTGTCTCCTATACGAAGACCTATAGCATTTTTAGAAATTTCCTGTGCTCCCGCAGTTAGTGCAAAAGCAACGCATAATAGCGAAGTAAAAATGAGTTTTTTCATGATATGATTGTTTGTTGATGACCAAAAATAATTTTACTGTTTCTTAATAAACGTTAAGGCAGTCCGAATGTTATCTTAATGATTTGCCACAAGAATTATGTCAATCTACAGGTAAGGGCTATTTCTTTGGCATACATTTATGAATCTGGCTATTTTTTAGAGAGCGTCTATTGGCTATTTTTGAGATATGGATAAAAAGGAAGAATCTATTTACATCATAGGCGCAGGTATCAGTGGCTTGATAGCAGCACAGGTGTTGGAATCAAAAGGTTACACGCCCATTGTTATAGAAGCAAGTTCCGGGGTGGGCGGTAGAGTAAAAACAGATATCGTAGATGGGTATCAGCTAGACCGTGGCTTTCAGGTGTTGCTAGATGGCTATCCTAAGGCAAAACAATATCTAGATTACGATGCTTTACAATTGCAATCTTTTCTCCCTGGCGCTCAAATCTTTAAAAATGGAAAGAGTCAGACCATAGGCGACCCATTGAGAAGTCTTAAATTACTATTACCTACCCTAAAATCATCGGTAGGAACTTTTGCTGATAAGGTCAAGATCTTAAAACTCAATAATACGCTACAAAAGCAAAGTGTAGAAGACTGCTTTCGCGAACCTGCCTCGCCGGCAGGCAGGAGCAAAAAAACAACCCTCGAATACCTTCAGGAAAAGGGCTTTAGTCACGAGATAATAACAGATTTTTTTAAACCCTTCTTTAGCGGAATATTTCTCGAGCCCCATCTTGACACTTCAAGTGCGATGTTTGAGTTTGTCTATAAAATGTTCGGAGAGGGGATGGCGACTTTACCCAAGGCTGGAATTGAGGCTATTCCGCAACAACTCAAGGATAAACTTACCCAGACGACATTCCGATTTGACTCAAAAGTGAAGCAAGTCGATAGCAACCTTGTGACTCTGGAAAATGGGGAGGCATTAAATGCAGACTATATCATTGTTGCGACAGAAGCGAGTGACTTAATTCCCAATATGCGTGGACAGGACATTCCTTGGAAATCCTGCGATACGCTGTATTTTACAATACCAAAAATGAAGGACCGAAAGCCGCTCATAGGTTTAGTGTCTGACGAAGGTGCTCATATCAATAATATTTTCAATCATAGTGTGTTAGAAACTGAGCAACTTGGTAGTGAGGATTTACTGTCTGTAACGGTTGTAAAGCAGCACGATGTAAGTGTAGAGGCGCTTGTCGCCATTGTGACATCAGAACTTTCAACTTATTGCGGTATAAAAAACGCAAAATTCTTAAAACATTACAGAATTTCAAAGGCTTTGCCAAAACTCGATACATTGAGATACGACTGCGCACCGTCAGAAACTCAAATAAAGGAAAATGTATTTCTAGCCGGAGATTATTTGCTTAACGGTTCACTCAACGCTGCAATGATTTCTGGGGAGAGAGCAGCACAAGGAGCTTTAGAAAAGTTGGGACATATCATAGAAACTGAGGTATAAAAAATCCTTTACTATTGCTGTAAAGGATTCTAAAATGTCGGAGGTATAAGGTTATGATTATCTATGGATGGCATAACTACACGCTTTTGCAATTTCTTCTAAGTTAATTACAAATTCACTCCATTTTTCGGCAAATGTTTTTCTAGAATCTTTCATAATACAAGGTTTTAAATTGTTGTTATGAGTGAAATTCCAACAAGCGTGCCAAAAGCGAAAACGTTTGCGTATTTGTTATTTACGCTCCTGCCTGCCGGCGAGGCAGGTTCGCGAAAGCGTACTCTAAATAATTGAAAATAAAATGTTTACACAAAAAAAAGAGATGACTATAAAATCATCTCTTCTACAGTTTTAAAAGAGCTCTTATTAGTTACCTAAATAATCCTGGGTCATTTGCACAAAGGTTCTTACACCTAAAAGCAGTCCACTTTCGTCTATAAAGAAATCCGGAGTGTGATGCGGAAATACTTCTGTACTACCTGGAGTTTTTCCTCCTAAAAAGAAATATAATCCTGGCACTTCCTGAGCAAAAAACGAAAAATCCTCGGCTCCTGTAATTGCTTTAATCAGTTTTACATTTTCCTTACCAGCCGCCTTTTCTAATGAAGGAAGCATTTGAGCCGTAAGTTTCGGATCGTTATACGTTATCGGATATCCAGTAGCGATATCTATAGTTGCTTCGGCGCGGTATGCCGCGGCAATGGCGGGCACCATTTCCTCCATTCGTTTATTAATCATCCCTTGCATTTCCGGGTCTAATGTGCGCAAAGTTCCTATAATTTGTGCTGTTTCTGGAATGATATTACTACGTACGCCAGAAGTAATTTTCCCTATGGAAAGCACGGCAGCTTCTTGGGTAAGTGGCGATTCTCTAGAAATAATTGTTTGCAGTCCATCAATGATTTTTACACTTGCCATAATGGGGTCAATACTGGTCCACGGGGTAGAGCCGTGACTTTGCTTTCCTTTTACGTTTATTTCAAAGCTTTGAGATGCAGCCATAATCCCAGCAGGTTTATATGCAAGCGTATTTACCTCTTGCCCAGAACCTATGTGTAGTCCAAAAATCGCATCTACGTCTGGATTTTTCAAAACGTTTTCTTTTACCATAAGTTCTGCACCACCTTCTTCTCCTGGAGGAGCGCCTTCTTCGGCAGGTTGGAAAATGAATTTTATGGTCCCTGCAAAGTCGTTATTTTTTGCGAGCACCTCTGCCACACCCATTAGGATAGCAATGTGCGTATCGTGACCGCAGGCGTGCATTACGGGAACTTCCTCACCTCGATATTCCCCTTTGGCGGTCGATTTGAAGGGCAAATCTGCGCGTTCTTCTACGGGTAATCCGTCTATGTCTGCTCTCAGAGCGAGAACTTTTCCGGGCTTTTTTCCTTTGAGGATACCTACCACTCCGGTTTTGGCAACTTCCGTTTGCACCTCCATCCCTAGGGATTTTAAGTGCGTAGCAATTTTTTCGGCAGTTTTGAACTCACGATTTCCCAGCTCTGGATTTTGGTGGAAATCTCTACGCCACTCGATGACTTTATCTTCTATGGCGTTTATTTCTTTGTCCAGGGAGGTTTGCGCTTTCGCGAAAGCGGATACCAACACCAACCCTGCTAGTACTATAATCGTTGTATGTTTCATAATGCGTTTAGGTTACTCTTATTATAATTATTTTTTTATCGCTTTCGCGAAAGCGTCCTCTCCGCCCACAACAGGCAACACGAGTTCTGTCTTTTTTAAATCCACCGTCAGTACCGTTCCCGGGTCAGGGAGGATAGTGAACTCGCTGTCACTGGAGAAAATCATAAGGCCTATTTGCTGTCCTTTTCTGATAATTTGGTCATCTGGCATTAAGTCAAACGTGACGTCATAAAATTTTCCTTTTTTAAGCGGTTCACTTTCTGTAATGGATTTATGATTTTGAGGGTCTGCCCAACCGCGGGTGATGAGGTTGTCAGTTATTTTTACATCGTCGCCTTCTTCATACGGTAAGGAGACCAGATATACGCTCAAGTTGGCCGCAGGTTTACTACTAGAAATACTGATGGTTACCTGTGGCGTACCCGAAATATGCAGGTCTTCATCGAGCACTGGTGTAGTGTACAACAAACGTTGCGCCGATGCTGGCGTTTTCATCATATCCTTAGTGGTTATAGTGTAATTATCTACAAAAGACTCTTTAGTCTTTGTTTTCTTAAAGCCTAGTGTACCTTGTCCTTTTTTGCTGGCTCCTGGGTGAAGAGTAATATTCTCTGCCTCTGGATTAGGATAATCTTCATAAGCCGTGGGTTCATTGCGTGGGTCGTTTTCTCTTACAATCTGGGCTTTGGGGTCATTTTCTACGCCATTATCTATGCCGTGCAGGTATTTTGTAAACCATCTATTCATCATTTTCATAGGTGGTGGGCCACCGTGACCATTCTGGTGATAGAATATTTGGCTCGGAATTCCCATTTCTTTGGCTCTTTTATAAATACGATAACTGTGCTCTGGCATAACATTCCAATCGTTAAAACCGTGAGACATCAATAAGGCGGCCTTCATAGGTTCCATATCGTTAAGATAATCCCGTCCCGCCCAGAAATCATTATAATCCCCTGTGGCGCGGTCCATTCCTTTTTTATATTCGGTATCGCGCACGATACTGTCTGAGTATGCTCTCTTAGACTCATCACCACTGTGAATGAAATTGTATAGTACATCTATGTCCTCACCTAGATAACCTCCCGGAGAACGCACAAGACCATTTGATCTGTAATAATGATAATAAGAAGTATTAGGTGCAACAGGGATGATGGCTTCCAGTCCTTTGACACCTGTTGTCGCGGCTGCTAGTGGTAGCGTCCCGTTATAAGAAGTCCCCGTCATTCCCACTTTTCCTGTAGACCAATAAGCTTTGACCTCTTCATTTCCTTCACGAGACTTGTAGCCTTTGGCTCGGCCGTTGAGCCAATCTATAACTGCCTTAGGCGCGAGAGACTCGTTATCTCCCCCCACGGTAGGAGAACCGTCCGAGAGTCCTGTTCCTGGTGAGGAAGAATGCACCACGATATACCCTCGAGGAACCCAAGTTCTAATTTGCGAATTTGAAATGATGGGACGTTCGCCTCTTCGTACGACTACACCATTTGCAATGGGTTTTTCTGGTGCGCCTATTTCGTGCTTTACGTCATAAAATAAGTTTGTATCATTTGCTGCAACGCCAGCATAATACGGACTAGACTCATATACCACAGGAAGTTTCAATCCTGAGGTTTCCGTTTGCTCAGGACGTGTCACGTCCACGTGCATACGGTCGGGCTTCCCGTCACCGTCTGTGTCAAACTCAGTTTCTACCCATAAGTCTTCTCGTATCCAGTTGTCTGGGTTTTCAAAGGCTGGAACTACCTGTGCTTCTCCGTCTTCAAAAACGGGTTTTGCCGTTTCTTGAGAGAAGGATAGGGTGGTAGTTAGGGTGAGTAGGGTTAGGAGGAGGTGGGGTTGTAAATATTTTTGCATAATTAGTGTTTCTGGGTTTTTAATATTTATAGATGTAGTATGGCTTGTTCGTTTGACTCCGAGTATTGATTATTACAACTAACGCTTTATTCATTAAGTTCATTTAGTCTTTCAGCAAATTCTATAGGAACTTCATTTCTTGTTTTTACAAGAGTAGCTTTATATTCATAATCAATATCGGAGTTCTGTGGTTTTGCAATAATCTGAAATTTACTATTTCCAGTTTTTCTGTAGGTATTGAGCCATTTTAATGTGTCTATTCCAACTTGGTTCTTTTCTATACCACTCATAATATATGTTGAGTCCGAAGTGTATTGAATCTTTGCAACTACTTCTGATTCGTCTAGATATTTTTCGATTTGAAAATTATCTATTCTATAAATAGTACCTACTAAAGTGTCATCTTCGTACAATTTAAATGTGCCATAATTAATCTTTTCCTTACCCGAATTACAACTATAAAGGAAAACTACAAACACCGTAAGAATAATTCCTCTCATTTTTGAACAATCAATTTCTTTCCTCTTGTAATCCATAAAATAGGGCCAATTATCCCAATCATAACTGTCAAAATCCAAGTAGGTTTATCACCAGTAAAGTCTTTTGTAAGTATCAGATAAATTGCTTTAGAGGTTGTAAAAACTGACCAAAAGCAAATGGCAATTATTATTAAAATTATTATTGGATGCATATAGAATATTTATAAAATTTATCAAGAAATATGATATTAGTCCTCGCTACTCAAATAATCCACACTCATCTGACTCAACGCTTTTACTCCCAATTGAAACCCGCTTTCGTCTATAAAGAAATCTGGGGTGTGGTGTGGGAAGGCTTCTTTATTGCCCGGTGTCATTCCTCCTAGGAAAAAATAAAAACCAGGAACCTCTTCTTGGAAAAATGAGAAATCCTCGCCGCCAGTGACTGCTTTTTGCAAATTCACATTTTCGGTGCCGCCCACTTTTTGAAGTGTTGGAAGCATTTGTGCTGTGAGGTCGAGGTCGTTGTAGGTGACGGCCGTCATATTTTGCCACTCGATGGTTGCTTCGCCACCGTATGCCTTGGCTATTCCTGCGGCCATTTCATCCATACGGCGTATGATTTTCTCACGCATATCTGGGTCTAGGGTGCGTACCGTTCCTATCATTTCTGCACTTTCGGGAATGATGTTAAAACGAAGTCCAGAAGTGATTTTACCCACCGTAATCACTGCAGCTTCTTCTATGAGCTTACTTTCTCTCGAAATAATACTCTGAAACCCATCCACAATTTTCGCCGAAATATAAATAGGATCCACGCCAGACCAGGGTTGGCTTCCGTGCGTTTGTTTTCCTTTTACGTTGACCACAAAACGCTCCGTGGCCGCCATTGTACCGCCCGGTTTGTAGCGAATCGTGTTGACAGGTGTCGCGCTATTAATATGCAGTCCAAAAATGGCGTCTACATCAGGGTTTTTAAGCACGCCTTCTTTGATCATCAATTTTGCTCCACCTTCCTCTCCCGGAGGAGCTCCTTCTTCAGCAGGTTGGAAGATGAACTTTACGGTACCGTTTATTTTGTCTTTGTTTTTTGAAAGCACTTCTGCCACGCCCATTAGGATTGCCGTATGCGTATCGTGACCGCAAGCGTGCATTACACCCGTTTCTGAGTCAAGAAACTTCGTTTTTACCTCAGATTTAAAGGGTAAATCATTTCTTTCAGTTACAGGAAGTGCATCGATGTCTGCTCGGAGGGCGACTACTTTTCCCGGATTATTTCCTTTTAAAATACCAACAACACCTGTGTGCGCAACTCCTGTTTGCACTTCGATACCTAAGGACTTGAGGTGCTTGGCAATTTTTTCTGCCGTTTTGAATTCGCGATTGGAGAGTTCTGGATTTTGGTGAAAGTCGCGTCGCCACTCAATGACTTTATCTTTTACAGATGCGATGTCGTTATCAAAATCTGTTTGGGCAATTGCCGTTCCAGCAAAAGCTAGGAATAGGGCAGGGAATAGGTGTCTTTTCATAATTCTATTTAATTCCCGCGAAGGCGGGAATCTTGTTTATTAGGTTTTATTTTTTCAAAAAGATTCAAACTAAAAAGTTGAACATCCTTCCAGTTATAATGATTGTCGGAATATTTTTCAGCATCCTTGAAAATGTTGCAACCATTAATAGAATGAGAATAGCTTTTGTGCCATATATCATCATCGCAGATAATATAGTCATAATAGCCAGCTGTATCGGAGGTGCAATTGTCAATGATTGATATTCTAGCTATTTCAGAATCAAAAAGGAAGAATTCTAGGTTGAATTTATTGCCATCATCAAAAATTGTTTGAGCGGTCACATAATCTTTAGCCTTTTGTATAATTGTAATTGATGAATCTCCTTTTATTTCTGATGTAACATATTTTGCACTCATTATTTTTATTTTGTTTGACTCTCTCCACAATGAATCCAACTGACTTTGGGAGTACTGCGAAAATACACTTATGCTGTTTTGATAAAACAGGAGTATGAGCGCTATTTTTAGAAGCCCTTTCATTAAAAAGCAATCAATCCAAACCCCTCCGCTTGCGACTGCAATAATATCGTCATTGCACTTAGGGCGGTTTGGGTGAGTGGGATTCGTTTTTCTGGCGAAATATCTCTGGCTCCCGCGGTTTGTCCGCACAGGATGACGTCTACTCCAGCGTTGTCTATAGCTTCTAATAGTTCGATATTTGGGTTGTCTACGCCGTATTTCTCCTTGTAAAACTCATTTTTGAGCAATCCGTAGGAGGCTTGCCCGTGCATTGCCATTCGCACCTGCAAGTTTTCTACGGGAACGCCTGCTTTGGCGTGCATATTCAGGAAGCGGGCGATGGTTTCTATGTACGGGTTTCGGGTGGCTGGGTCTTCGGGCGCTTTGGAAACGTCAAAGACTGCTTTAAAAACTAGGGAAGTGTTGGTTACAAAGTCTGGATTTTCTATTGGGTAGGTTTTGCCAAAATTGGAAATCACAGGCCCTGGAGTGGCGGTGGTTTGTGCTGATAACGCTTTCGCGAAAGCGAACACCACAACAACCGAAAATATATGTTTAAATATCATTATTATTAATTTAAGTAGCGTCTCATTTATTCCATCTTGTAAACGTAGTGCGTTTTAATTTTTTCTGAATCTTCTACGATTTTGTCGACAGTATATTTTACAGAATCAATTATTATATAATCGATAAAATAAGTTTTCCACATATAGTTTATTGATCGTACCACGCGCGTTGTGGAATTAGGTTTTATGACATATTCGACTAATTGTGATTCCTTTTCAATTCCTACAATTTGCTGTAAACTGTCGTTTTTTATCTTCCAGAATTTCTTGGGCTGTACTATTCGACTTGTATAATCCAAGGTATCCATAATGAATCTTTTCTCATTAAATTTTACTTGAATTATTTTGGGTTCATTGGTGAAATTCTGAATATAGAATTCTGTCAGAAAAGAGCATCCTGAAAACAAGAACGGGATAAGAAATACAATGATGATTTTTATTCTTTTCAATATCATAAGAAGTCGGACAGCATAATGCAATGGCTGTTGATTATCCTCTAAAAATAGCAAACCTTTTAAACAATGCCACGCTTAACAATTGGTATTCCCTATTTTTGTGGAAAATGAGCGCCTTTTGAAAAAAATCACCATCGCCATAGACGGATATTCATCCACAGGAAAAAGTACGGTTGCCAAACAACTTGCCGACTGGCTAGAATACATTTACGTAGACACCGGAGCAATGTACCGCGCCTTGACGCTGTATTCAATGGAAAACAGCCTGATAGCCGATGGGTTTTTTGACAAAGAATCGCTCATCAAAAAGCTGGACGATATCGAAATCGCCTTTACCCGAAACACCGACTCTGGAAAGGCGGAAGTAACGTTGAATGGCAAGAATGTCGAAAAACACATTCGGACGCTCGAAGTTTCCACTTTCGTAAGTCCCATCGCCACCGTTTCGGAGGTTCGCGCAAAGTTGGTCGAACAACAACAAAAGATGGGTGCTTCAAAAGGTATCGTGATGGACGGTCGCGATATAGGCACCGTAGTCTTTCCCGACGCCGAACTTAAAATATTTATGACCGCGAGCGCTGAAGAACGGGCTAAACGTCGTTACCAAGAATTATTAGATAGGGGAGATACCGTAAATTATAAAGCTGTACTTGCAAACGTCGTAGAGCGAGATCATATAGACACTACACGTGCAGATTCCCCGCTGGTACAAGCAGATGACGCTATTGTCATAGATAATACGCATACCAACGTGAGTGACCAGTTTCATACGATATTACAACTCGCTAAGGATCGGATTGCGGGAAGAATATGAGTAGGCTACCTAAAAATTTACACCTCGCCCTATCAGCATTTATCGTTATCTGTATGGCTTTTGTATATGGGGCGCATCCTAGTGTGATCTTGCCGTATATTTTTGGCTTTGAAGTCCAGAATTTGGAACTCAAAAACATTTTTAGGGCTGTAATGGGAATTTATCTTGCCTTTGGCGGATATTGGGTATATGGAATCTTAAAACCGAACCATTGGCGTTCTGCAACGATAGTCAATATTCTCTTTATGGGTGGACTTGCCGTGGGAAGGTTAATCAGTACTATTCTTGATGGTTGGTCGCCTCAGTATGGTGTAGGAATGATTGCAGAGGCGGTGATGATATTTTTGGGGATTTATAATTTGAAGCGGTATAAGGATTAAGTGTTATAATGATGATGGGAGAAATTCTATGATTTAGCCGATATACATTAATCGTGTTTAGCACACTGTTGCGAACATCTCTCCGACCCTCTCTTCAAAGAGAGGCACTGTTGTAGAAAAAAGTATGACGAATAAAAGTTTAGTGTAATATGTATTGTAAAATTATAAAATCAATAAGTTGAATGCAGGAGATATCTCTAAATTAGACTCAGAGGTAATGCTTTAAGCTTTCTCTTCAAGGAGAACAAGCTAAGAAGTCCCTCTTTGAAGAGGGATTTAGGGAGATGTTAACAACGTGGTATTAATTGCCCGATTCGTAAATAATGACGATATTTTTATTCAACCCAGTTTATAATAAATCAAGGTAAACTATATATAATAGGATTTGTGAAAGTATTTATTCAAATTTTCATTCTTGCGACATTTATGGGTTGCCATTCATCTCGTTACCCTAGGTATAAAACTGAGGAATTCATTGGAGCGAAAGACTTTAATTTAATGAGTTATCCAAATTCTTTTCAAGTAAGGGTTTTGGAATATCATCCTAATGAAGAGAAATTTGGTGATTTTGAAGGAATACCTTATGGTTTGTTTATTGGAGAAACCTTAACGGAACAATTGCCCGACACGTTATCAGTATTGGTATCTTATGAAAATAGAAAATTTAATAAAGGAGAGATAGTTACTTTTATGCAAGAGAGAAATTCGGAAAATAAATTACCCGAACGAAAACTCTACGCTCAAATTAGAAAGAATCATAGAATACTTTGGGTTTATGGAACTGAGTATCCGGCAATTTGGTGTAAAATCGTCGAGTGATTGGATTTAATGCTCTTCGTCATTTACGAAATCAACCCCAGCCCAGCCTTCCCATTAGGCGTCATTATTCCTTTATCTATACTAAACAATCCTTTAAACGGGTCATTTTCAAAATCGAGATGTCCGTCAAGGTCTGCATAAAGCGTATTAGGACGTGATAGCGCAAAGTGTAATCCCGAGGCAATGCCAAGTCTGCATTCATCTATACACCCTATCATAGCTTTAAGGCCGGCAGCTTTTGCCACGGAATCAATATGCATTGCTTCCATAATACCACCCACTTTTTGAATTTTGATGTTTACCATATTCATTCGGCCATTCTGAGCTAGGCGGAAGGCGTCTTTTAGGGTTTTAAGACTTTCATCTGCCATAACGGGAATGGGTACTAGCTTTGTGATTTTACCCATTTTTTCATCCTGTCCTACGAGTGTGGGTTGTTCCAGCATTTCGAGTTTGGCAGTTTTTGTTTGCTCCACAAATTGTACGGCCTGACGTACGGAATAGCCCTGATTTCCGTCAAAACGCAGAGTAAGGTTGGGGAAACTTTCGCGCAAGCGTAACACCTTTTCAATATCTTCTTCTACAGATAACCCACCTTTAAGTTTAATGATTTGGAACCCTTGGTTTACAAACTCTTTTGCTTGCAACATCGTTTCTTCTAAGGAAACAATACCTATGGTGATACTTGTCGCAATGGATTTTTTGTAACCTCCTAAAAATTGGTAGAGCGGGACATCCATCTTCTTTGCCGCAATATCCAGCAATGCCATATCCACCATCGCAAGGGCAGAGGAGACGACACTCAAGAGTGGTTTGAGTTCCTCAAGAATCTTTTTATAATTGATCGGGTTTTTTCCTTTGAGATAGGGAAGAATTACGAGGTCTAGCGCCCGTTCGACATCTTCGGCATTTTCATTTGTTACTTCAAGGTCTGGAGCGGCACAGCCATAGCCTACAATGCTTGAATCAGTCTCAACTTTTAGAATAAAATTTGTAGCTTTTGAAACGGTTTCATAGGCAATGGTATATGGTTCGTTTAAAACTAAATCCAGACGTTCGTAGGTAACATTAGTAATCTTCATTAAGCGTTTTTGATGTAGGATTTAAGTGTTTCAACAAGTCCAGACGCACCGTGAGCAAGCACATCATAAGCAGGCAGTCCGGTTTCTTGTGTAATTGCTTTGCACGCGGGATCAATTTCTTCTGGAGTCATACCCTCGTGGTTTACGGTTATTGCCACTACTTTTTTACCGGAAATCACCTCGATTGCATTGATTTGCTCTTGCAGGGAATGCAATTTATAACCTGGGAATCCGTCGTATTCTACACGTTTAGGAGCGTGTTGCAGAATGACATAATCGGGTCTTCCTGCGGCGAGAATTTCAAATCCACCGGGATATGCAGGGTTCATTAAGCTACCCTGACCTTCAATCACAATGACATCTGGTTTTTCATTTTTGTAAGCGCTCACTACAGCGTGTTCAATTTCTCCAGACACAAAATCATTGATACAACTGTCCATCACCATACTGTATTTTGCGCCTTGCATCCACGCCGTTTGACCTGTGCCTATCATTTCTGACTTTAGGCCGCTTTCGCGAAAACCGTGCACGATTAACCACGCCGTAGTCCGTTTACCTATCGCCGAATCCGTTCCCAGTACAGCTAACTTTAAACAATCCACCTGCTCAATATCTCCAGTAAAGAAGTGTAACGCATCCCTATCCGGAGTTTTCCGAATATCACGGATACGTACCTTATTAGCCTTTGCCGTTTCTACAAGGTTAGGATCATTGGTCAAAAAGTCGTGCAGGCCACTATCCACGTTCCAACCCATTTCCAAAGCTCTGGCAATTGTTGTTTTTGCCTCTTTGGGCAATCTTCCGCCGTCAGGAGCAAGGCCTATGACCAATGATTGTGGCAACAGTTCCATTTCTTTGAGTTGAGCTACGGCGCCGTCCAAATCAGTAAAGACAAATATTCCGTTTGCTTTTCCGTCCAGCACTTGCCCCGCATCTTTACCTGCGTAGCGACTGTCTATTATACCTACAACATCATAGCGTTCTGTAAATCTTACGAGACCGTGAGCTGTTTTACCATTTGGGGTATTAAACGCGCCTTCGCAGTAAACTAAAGCGCGTCCGTCTATTGATTTTTTCATATTGTTGACCGCGTTGGCGGTTAAGTATTATTATTTCCGAAAGTATCGATCAGAAACAGAATTATAATTTAGTATTTTGCCGTGAGCACTGCCACAAAGCGGTCTGGCTCAAGATTATTTTTTTCATCCAGTTCAAGCAATGCGATGAGTCCCGCTGTAGAGGCAGGTAAAATGCGCATTCCTTCTTTTTTGAGGAGGTAACTTGTCATTTCTTTCATTTTTGCATCACTTATATTGTAAGCATCACCATAAGATTGCTGTATGGCGTACAATGCTTCCTCACCATCAAAGCTGTGCCAATTTATTAATGGTTCGTTGTATTTTGTCTCTTTGATTTTATCAGGATTCAAATCTCTACAGTGGTCTAGACCTTCTTTAAAGGATTGGATTATCGGGTTCTTCCCTGTAGAAGAGGCGGCAATCATTTTAGGAATGCGTGATGTTTTTCCTCGTTTGTACAGACTCACAAAACCTCGGTAAATCCCTGCAAATAGGGTTCCATTTGAGACTGGAGCTGCGCAGTATTTAGGTGCATCTCCCAGATCCTCTACAATCTCTACTGCTATTTGCGAGTAGGCTTGTATTTGCAATGGGGTGTTTGCACCGCCAGGGTTTGCGTCGTACCAATCGTTTTGAGAGGCGAGTTTACTGCTTTTAGTTACAACATCTTCATAGCTTCCTTTAATCCTGAAAATTGTTGCGCCCAGTTTTTCCATTTCTACAATGCGGTCTGTGTGATAGGATTCTGGAATGTAAATGTGACAATGTAGTCCGCCCAATTTTGCCGCTAGTGCTACAGCGACCCCATAATTACCGCAAGTAGCAAGCGCTATAGTGTCGAAGTCACGTCTTAGTGCATCATATACTTGAGCAAAAGCGATACGGTCCTTTTGTGTTCCCGTAGGATTATCTCCTTCGTATTTTATATACACTTGTCTAATGTCAAAATCGCGCTCTAGCGTTTTTGCTCTTGTGAGCGCGGTGTCGCCCACTTCCAAACTTATAATATCCTCAAAACTTTCAAGTCTATCCGTAAGTGTTTTTGATGTGTCTTTAACTAACTCACTCAGTTTTTCTGCTTCTGAGGAGATTTTATTTTCTGCAGTTTTTACACCGTCTTTTAGGTTCATTGATGTGTGTTTACCTTGTGATTTGGTAAAAGATAACTATAGGGAAAGGAAATGTTAGTAAATTTTGCTAAAGATTGTAACGTTTAGACGTACGTTAATGAAACGCGTTTAGTTTAGCTTTCGCGAAAGCGTAATAAATAGGGCAGAAGCAAAGAACTCCTGCCCATAGAACTTATTTTATCAGTTCTAGTTTTGTGATGACGTGCATATCATACTCCTCATCATCCTCATTGATTTCTGTCATCGTATTATAAGTAACCTTGAATTTTTTGCCGTGAAAGGCGTCAGAGTCCAAGTCATACGTTGTAAGGACACCATCTGTTACCATATCAAAGGAGTGAACGAGTTCGTCCTCATCTGTAAAGTAATAGGTTCCTTCTTCCATACCGTCGTAAACGGCAGTTATTGTTTCTGTCTCTACAGGAGCCGATAAAGAAATAAGCGCAAAAATTGTAATAAAAAGAGTTTTCATAATAGCGTAACTTTTAAAAATTAGATTTGTTTAAAGCTTTGCCGCTTGTGCGACCACTATTGTATTAAAAACTTCAGGGAGATGTGTATTATCTCCATTTTCTGAACCTATTGTTATACGTTAGAAACCGTTAAAATGTTTCAAAAAAATAATTAAATTTTACTCTTTTTCCTCAGGCTCATCACCTAAGTCAAAATCAGGGTCATTGTCATCATCTTCGTCATCGTCATCGTTATAATCATCTGCATCAAAATCTTCCATTGCAGCTACGAGACGCTTACTAACTTTGACGAGATATAAGGTGTCATCGGTTTTAACCTCTACGCAGTCTACCATCTCGCCTTTAGCGTTCTTAAAAGAAATAATATCTGCTGGGTCGTACCCAAAAGGATATTTTTCTACCAATAAATTAAGGATATCATCATTGAGCTTTGCATAATCTACAATAACTCGTTTTAAGTTGCTAGGTTGTCTCATAAATTACATATCTAGTAGGTAAGCAAAAATTAATGGAGCTACAATCGTAGCATCACTTTCTATTATAAATTTGGGAGTATCCATATCCAGTTTTCCCCAAGTGATTTTCTCGTTAGGTACCGCTCCAGAGTAGGAACCATAACTTGTTGTTGAATCACTTATCTGGCAGAAGTAGCTCCAGAATGGTGTCTCTGTAAGTTCCATATCTTGATACAGCATAGGAACTACGCAAATAGGGAAATCTCCAGCAATTCCTCCACCTATCTGGAAGAAACCGATGCCATTTTGAGAATTGTCCGTGTACCAGTCTGCAAGAAAAGTCATATACTCAATCCCAGATTTCATCGTACTGGCTTTAAGCTCGCCTTTAAGTACATAGCTAGCAAATATGTTACCCATCGTACTATCTTCCCATCCCGGGCAGATGATAGGCAGGTTTGCTTCGGCAGCGGCGTACATCCAGCTGTCTTTCAGGTCGATTTCATAATGCTCTTCAAGAACTCCCGAGAGTAACAACTTATACATATACTCATGTGGCAGGTAACGCTCTCCAGCAGCCTCTGCATCCTTCCAGATTTTTACAATGTGCTCTTGTATCCTACGGAAAGCTTCTTCCTCAGGGATGCACGTATCAGTAACGCGATTGAGTCCTTTTTCTAACAAATCCCACTCATCTTGTGGTGTGAGGTCACGGTAATTAGGAACACGCTTGTAATGGCTGTGAGCCACAAGGTTCATAATATCTTCTTCTAGATTTGCACCTGTACAAGAGATGATGTGCACTTTTTTCTGGCGAATCATTTCTGCAAAGATCTTTCCTAGTTCGGCCGTGCTCATCGCACCTGCTAGGGAAACAAGCATCTTCGCACCATTGTCCAGCTGTATTTCATACCCTTTTGCCGCATCTACAACTGCTGCCGCATTGAAGTGTAAATAATACTTTTCTATAAATTGTGAAATCGCTCCTTTATTACTCATCGTAATCGTCTTCTTCTTGGTTAACTTTTTTAGACTTTTCTTGAAGTCCGCTCATTGCATACTCTTCGTCTGCATCTTCTTGCTCAAATTTGTAGCTCAGCATCTTGTAGTATAGCTTCGCTGCTGCAAAATCTGAGGGCTTGCTATGACTATTTGGACAAAGCTCTACAATATCAAAACCTACGACATTTTTTTCTGCAAACACGCGACGTAAAAAGTCTAGTGTCTCATACCACAACAATCCACCTGGTTCTGGAGTTCCTGTTGCTGGAAGTACTGACGGATCAAAAGCGTCAAGATCAAAAGTGATATACACATTTTCTGTCATTGCTTCGATAGCCGTATCTGCCCAATACTCATCTTGTGCCATATCGTGCGCAAAAAACACATTGTCTTCATTCATGACGGTTTTCTCTACAGCATCCATACTGCGTATACCAACCTGTACGAGATTTGTGGTTTGGTTTGCTTCATACACGGCGCACGCGTGGTTGCATTTTGAGCCTTCGTAGCTTTCACGTAAGTCTGCGTGAGCATCTATTTGTAAAACCGTTAAATCATCAAACATTTCATTAAACGCCCTAATAGAGCCGATAGAGATAGAATGCTCTCCACCAAACATTGTGACAAACTTGTTACGTTTTATATTCTCCTTTACTTGTTTGTGTACTGCCTTTACCATTGCTTCTGGCGAAGCATCTTCGGTTATAGGGTCGGCAAGGTAGATTCCTTGTTTGTAAACTTCACTTTCGGTCTCGATATCATAGAGCTCCATATTTTCAGAAGCATTAAGAAACGCCTCTGGGCCTTTATCTGCTCCTTTTCCCCAAGTACTTGTTCCATCGTAAGGAACTGGGATTAAAATAATTTTTGATTTCTCTGGACTTGCATATTCTTGTGGAATACCTGCGTACGTTTTCATTTTGGTAAAGGTTAAAGTTTAATTGTTGTGGTTTTTGTTTTGCTTTTCCACCTGCGCAAAAGCTTCGGCGGACACGCGTATAATAATTTATGATGTTGTAATCGGATCTGTTTTTTCTTTAGCTTTCGCGAAAACTTGTCCCGAATTTATTTCGGGAGCGTTATTCTCACCATTTATATTTTTTCCATACCCCAAAATTCCTAGCAACTGGTCACTAGTCTGTTGTTGTGCAAAAACTTCGGTAGTAAGATTTCCGTCTTCATCTCTATCTATCAATATATGCTTGGGCGAAGGAATCAAGCAATGTTGCAGTCCGCCGAATCCTCCTATGGTTTCCTGATAAGCGCCTGTATTAAAAAAGCCGATGTAGAGCGGTTTGTCTTTTTTATACTTAGGCATATATATCGCATTCATATGTTGCTCGCTATTATAATAGTCGTCACTATCACAGGTAAGTCCGCCCAGGAGGACACGCTCATATTCCTCATTCCAGCGATTTACTGCAAGCATCACAAAGCGCTTGTTTATCGCCCAAGTGTCTGGCATTGTTGTGATAAATGAGGAATTAATCATATTCCATTTTTCACGGTCGTTTTGTAGTTTCTGGTAGAGTACTTCATAAATGGCTCCGCCACTTTCGCCTACTGTAAAACTGCCAAATTCTGTAAAAATATGCGGAACTTTTACTCCAGCTTCATCACAAGCTGTTTTGATCTGGTAGATGATTTCATTAATCATATAGGCATAGTCATACTCAAAAGCAAGCGAATTCTTAATAGGAAACCCACCACCTATGTTGAGACTATCTAGTGTAGGACATACCTTTTTTAGGGCAATGTAGACTTTGATACATTTCATCAACTCATTCCAGTAATATGCAGTATCGCGTATTCCAGTATTGATAAAGAAGTGCAACATCTTAAGCTCTACTTGAGGATTACTCTCAATCTGCTTTGTATAAAAAGGAACTATGTTTTTGTACCCAATTCCTAATCTAGATGTATAGAACTCAAATTTAGGTTCCTCCTCTGACGCGATGCGTATACCCACTTTAAACTTTCCTTCTATCTCCTCACTTAACAATTCTATTTCTTCATAGTTATCTATCACGGGAATGGCATTCTTGTGTCCGTTATTGATAAGTCGGGCGATATTATTTACATATTGGTCACGCTTAAAGCCGTTGCTTATTACGTAAGTTTCATTTGTGATTTTTCCTTCGACTTTAAGACGCTCTACGATATCTATGTCAAAGGCTGAGGAAGTCTCAATATGTATATCATTACTTAACGCCTCATTAAGCACGTGTTTAAAATGTGAACTTTTTGTGCAATAGCAGTAGTGGTAATTTCCTTCGTATCCGTTTGCCTCAATAGCATCTGCAAACCATTTTTTTGCTCTCTGGATGTTATCAGATATTTTAGGTAGATAGGTAAACTTTAGAGGGGCACCATATTGCTCAACCAGTTTCATTAGGTCAATACCGTGAAACTGCAATGCATTATTTTCTAAAGTAAATTCCTCTTGAGGAAAATAGAAACTCTGATCTATAAGATCAATGTATTTAGTCTTCATTAAAGAAAGTTGAAATTATGAATAGTGTATAAAGTTACAAAATGAAATGAACGGTAGAGATTAATATACCGTTAAGCCTAATAATTCAGATGCGGATTATGAAAACAGTAAATGGAGTAAATGAAAATGATGCCAGACTCTTACAAGTGCTAGATACTGCAGAAGCCAGCCTGAGCATTCGGTTCCCAAAATCTTGGGTAGCTTTTGGATTAGACTTCATTATCATCCTAGGCCCAAACGTGAAAATTGATTTCATTAGAAGTAGGCAATGGGTCTTTTTATAGGACTCATTTTGCGTGACAAACATATATTCAAATTTGAAGTCGTGAAATAGCAAGTCAAGCTTTTAACAAATAATTAACTTACCTGTATAATGATATCATTTTTAAGGATAGCGCTCTCAAAAAAATGCGGGACAAGTTTTCGGCAAAAGCATAGCCTTCTTAAAGTTCATCACTCGCTTCTTCCTGCCCCATAGCCATTAGATAGCCCTTAAGGAACTTATCGATATCACCGTCCAAAACAGCATCTGTGTTCCCAGTTTCGACAGCAGTACGCACATCCTTTACGAGTTTGTAGGGGTGCAATACGTAATTACGTATTTGTGAGCCCCATTCTATAGCCATTTTATTAGCTTCTATGGCATTACGCGCCTCCATTTGCTTGCGCAGTTCGAGTTCGTAGAGTTGCGATTTGAGCATTTTTAGAGCTGTAGCTCGATTTTCGTGTTGCGAGCGAGAGTCCGAACAAGAGATTTGTATTCCAGTAGGGAAGTGGGTCAATTGGACTTTAGTCTCTACCTTGTTTACATTCTGTCCTCCAGCTCCTGAGGAGCGTGAAGTAATGATCTCATATTCTGCTGGATTTATTTCAATCTCGATACTGTCATCTACCATAGGATATACATATACCGACGCAAATGAAGTGTGACGCTTTGCATTACTGTCAAAAGGGGATATGCGCACTAGTCTATGCACACCATTTTCTCCCTTTAACCAGCCAAAGGCAAAGTCCCCATCTATCTCTAGCGATACAGTTTTTATACCCGCAACATCACCTTCTTGAAAGTTAAGCTCTTTTACCTTAAAGCCTTTTTTCTCTGCCCACATCAGGTACATGCGCATAAGCATACTTGCCCAGTCACAGGATTCTGTGCCACCAGCACCAGCTGTAATTTGGAGTACCGCGCTCAATTCATCACCTTCCTCAGAGAGCATATTTTTAAACTCTATGGATTCTATGTGGTCTTCGGCGGTTTCGTAACGAGCTTGTACTTGATCTTCGGTGGCTTCGTCCTCTTTGGCAAACTCGTAGATAACCTCGAGATCTTCTACCAGAGTAACAGCTTGCTCATAGTCTTTTACCCATTGTTTTTTACCACGGATTACCTTCATTAAAGCCTCAGCCTCCTTAGGGTCATTCCAGAAATTTGGGTCAAATGTTTTTTCCTCGTCGTTTGCAATCTCGATACGCTTACGATCGATGTCAAAGATATCTCCTCAAGCTGTCTACGCGCTTTTGGAGTGCTTTTATGTGGTCTGTAGAAATCATAGGGTAAATGTACTTTCTTTATTAGAATTGTAAAAGAGATGTGTGTGATGAAATGTAATAATTTTTAGAGTGGGGTGTAGGATGCTGGATGTTAGGTGTGGGTGTTGGATGCTGGAAGAGTCAAAAAGTTTGTAATTCATATTTCTAATTTCTACTTTAAGTATTCCGCTTTCGCGAAAGCGTACAAACCCCTATCTTAGTCCATAATAATCCGACCGAAAATGAAAAGACATCTATTTCTCATCGTGGGGCTACTCATCGCCACGACCACATTTGCACAATTCCTTGAAAAAAAAGAAGACCTAAAAACTCAAGATGGATTCTTTAAATTCCATTACAATGAAGCCGAAGATGAACTCTATCTAGAAGTAAATAAACTAGATGAAGAATTCCTTTTTGTACATTCTTTACGTACTGGACTAGGCTCAAATGACATAGGTTTAGATCGTGGACAGTTAGGAGGAACAGCAGTTGTAAAGTTTCAAAAAGCGGGGAACAAGTTACTCCTTATGCAACCCAATCTAAATTACAGAGCAAATACAGATAATGTCTTGGAACGGCGTTCTATCGAAGAGGCTTTTGCACGTTCAGTCCTATTTGGATTTGAAATTAAGGAGACTAAAGGCGACACCTATGTCATAGATCTTACTCCTTTCTTAATGGAAGACACCCACGGTGTTGCGAGTAGATTAAAGAGAGGAAAAGAGGGAACATATAAAGTTGATAAAACAAGAAGTGCCCTATATATGGAGCGCACAAAGAGTTTCCCTAAGAACACGGAATTTGAGGCGATGCTTACCTTTAAAGGTGAAGCAACGGGAAGAAACATTCGTTCTGTGGCACCAGACTCTGGAGCACTTACGGTGATACAGCACTATTCTTTTGTGGAGTTACCGGATGATGGATATACTCCTAGACCCTTTGACCCGAGAGCTGGAAACATTTCTACTACATACCTAGATTATGCTACACCCGTGCAAGAGCCCATAGTAAAAAGATTTGCAAATAGACACCGTTTAGAAAAGAAAAACCCAAACGCCACAATGAGTGAAGCGGTAGAACCTATTGTTTACTACCTAGACCCGGGAACTCCAGAGCCGGTACGTTCGGCTTTGTTGGAAGGAGCGAGCTGGTGGAATGAAGCATACGAGGCCGCAGGGTTTAAAAATGCTTTTCAGGTAAAAATGCTACCAGACGATGCAGACCCGATGGATGTACGATATAATGTGATACAATGGGTGCACCGCAGTACTAGGGGATGGAGTTATGGCGCGAGTGTTACAGACCCACGAACGGGCGAGATCATAAAAGGTCACGTGAGTCTGGGAAGTCTTCGCATTCGCCAGGATTTTCTTATCGCTCAGGCTTTAATGAATCAACCTTATAAGGATAGCGATGATAACTATGAGCCTATGCTGGAAATGGCACTCGCAAGAATACGACAGTTAAGCGCCCACGAGGTAGGTCATACCATCGGGTTTGCACATAACTTTGCTGCCAGTCCTAATGGTCGGGCCAGCGTGATGGATTATCCGCATCCTACATTAACTTGGACAGGGAAGGAAGTTGATTTTTCTAATGCATACGCCGTTGGTATAGGCGATTGGGATAAAGTAACGGTGAAGTATAGCTATGGCATTCCGCCGGCTGGTGTGTCGGAGCAGGAGTATTTAAATAACGTCATAGAAGACGCAGAACAAAAAGGTCTCCACTACATTACAGACAGTGATGCCAGACCGCAAGGAGGAGCCCATTATAAGGCGCACCTTTGGGACAATGGCTCAAATGCTGTATCAGAACTTAATGCACTCCTAAAATTACGTAAAGGTGCTATAGAGAATTTTTCTATAGATAACATAAAGACGGGAGAGCCACTCTCGGTTCTAGAGGACGTTTTTGTGCCTCTCTACTTTTATCACAGATATCAGACAGAAGCTGCCGTAAAATCTATAGGCGGTCTCGATTATAATTATGCCGTAAAAGGCGATAAAAATTTAAATGTTGTTTCTATCCTTAACAGCAAAGAGCAAAACGCTGCGTTAACGGCTGTTCTAAAAACCTTACAAGCAGATCATCTGGCCATCCCTCAGGATAAGCTGGAACTATTCCCACCAAGAGCGCACGGCTACGGGCGCACCCGGGAGAGTTTTAAAAGTAATAATGGCGTAGGTTTTGATGCTCTAGGAGCCGCGGCAACCGCAAGTGATATGACACTCGGACTATTATTACATCCTGAAAGGGCAAACAGGCTCGTGCAACAAAAGGCGATGAATCAGAAAAATCTGGGCTTACCTGAAATGCTTAGTACTTTGGCTCGTGAGACCCTCAATTATCAGACAAACTCAGCATATGAGGCTGAGGTGCAGCGCACCATTAATTATAATGTACTTAAACATTTGATGAACTTGACCGTCCATAAAGATGCGATCCCTCAGAGTAAAGCTTTCGCGAAAGCGCAACTACAAACCATACACGACAACCTCAAGAAGTTGGGAAGCCTTGACGCAAATAGTGCTTATATGATGTCTGAGATTGAGACCTTTTTTAAAGAGCCAGAAAAATTTAAAGTGATTCCATCGCCAAAAATTCCTGATGGTTCTCCTATAGGATGTTTTGAGGAGCCGATCCATTAAGAAGCACCCACAAATTATGTCAACGGCGCTTGAGATTACAGTTTATGAGTAAGTTGAATGATTAACAAGATTACCGTCAAAAGAAGAATGTTGAATATAAAATATAGATTTCCGCCTACGCGGAAAATGTAATGAATATGAAAATAGACCTACGATCAGATACACTTACAAAGCCTACTGCAGAGATGCTCAAATTTATGATGCAGGCTGAGGTAGGGGATGATGTATATAAGGAAGACCCGACTGTAAATGAGCTTGAGCGCCGTATAGCTGAGATGTTTGGGATGGATAGCGCACTTTATTTCCCAACCGGAAGTATGGCAAATCAAGCTGCCATAAAAATGCATACCCAACCAGGAGAACAGCTCATTGCAGATAAATATGCTCACGTTTATAATTATGAAGGAGGAGGAGTTTCCTTTAACAGCGGCGTTTCCTGTAAACTTATAGACGGTCATCGCGGGATGATTACAGCAGCACAAATACAAGAGGCTATTAATCCACCGGATTTTTACCATAGTCCGCTCACGTCGCTTGTTTGTTTAGAAAACACAACAAACAAAGGAGGTGGAGCCTGCTATGATATAAATGAAATACGTGAAATTAACGCTTTGTGTGCTGAGCATGATTTAGGCCTGCATCTGGATGGCGCACGAATTTGGAATGCTATCGTTGCAAAAGGTACCGACCCAAAAGTATATGGAAACCTATTTGATACTATCTCGGTTTGTTTGTCTAAGGGTCTTGGGGCTCCTATGGGTTCAGTACTTGTGGGTAATTCATCTTTAATGCAGAAAGCTATGCGAGTTCGTAAGGTATTAGGTGGAGGAATGAGACAGGTAGGTTTTATGGCCGCCGCAGGACTCTATGCACTGGATCATCACATAAATAGAATGAGCGAGGATCATGATAAGGCAAAAGAGCTAGCTCTGCAATTGAGTAAACTAAACGTTGTGACAAACGTTGAACCGGTTGATACAAATATTGTCATTTTTACCCTAGAAGATCGTGAGTCCGAACAATCATTCGTTAGTTATCTTAGTGCAAATGAAATTGCTATAAGTAATATGGGACAAGGGAAATTGAGAATTGTGACGCATTACGACTATGCTCAAGAGCAACACGAGCGCTTTCTGGCTATTTTAAAGGCATTTGCATCATCATAGCGCAATATAGTACAAGTTAAATCTGCACTAAAAGGCAGGGTTTTTAAAATTTTGTGTCTTTCAACGGTTTTGAGATGTACTTTGTCTATTAATTAATCTTCTTGGAATTTTGGAGATCAATAGTGGAACTATTGTCCTAATTTTGTAACTTTAAATTGAATTCCAACACATTAACTATTAAATAACCATTATTATGAAGAAAATTTTATTATTATGCGCTGCGTTCGCATTTGTAGTTACAACTGCACAAGCGCAAGATCTCCCAACAAACCCAGAGGCTGGTAAATGTTATGTACGTTGTACAACTCCTGATATTTATGAAACTCAGACGGTTCAAATTCAGAAAACTCCAGCATACAAGAAACTTGCTGTAGTCCCTGCACAGTACGAGCAAGTTACTGAGAGAGTACTTGTAAAAGAGGCTTCTAAGCGTCTTAAAGTTATTCCAGCTACCTACAAAACTGAAACAGTTTCTTACGTAAAGAGTACTTCTGGTTCTTCTTTACGTGTAGTTCCTGCATCTTTTGGGAATGACACAGAAACAATCGAAGTTAAGTCTGCTTATGCTCAATGGGAGCTAGGTGCACCTGCTCCAGATTGTGCATCATCTAATCCTGATGATTGTAGATACTGGTGTTACAAAGGATACCCAGCAGAGTATGAGACAGTTTCTGTAAGAACGCTTGCTTCTGATGCATCTGTATCAACTACCCCAGGAGGTTCTGCAAACGGAACTTACACAAAAAGAGTTGTAGACCAGCCTGCACGCGTTGTAGAAGAAGAAATTCCTGCTGAATACGCAACTATCACTAAAACAGTATTAGTAAAAGACGCTACTACAACAGAAGAGACTGTTCCTGCAACATTCAGTACGGTTTCAAAAGAAGTTTTAAAGCAAAAAGGTGGATTAACTACTTGGAGAGAAGTAGAGTGTGCTCTTGTTGAGTATCAAGCTTTACCTATAAACTGGAATTTAGGAAGTGCAACGCTTACTAATGAAGCAAAAGGTATTATTGATACTAGATTAATGCCATTGTTAGCTCAAAATCCTGGAGTAAAGTTAGAAATTGCTTCTCACACAGATTCAAGAGGAAATAATAGTAACAATCAAGCATTGTCTGAGCGTCGTGCTCAGTCTGTTGCAAACTATCTTATTTCTAAAGGTGTAAACAGTAGCTTACTTGTTGCAAATGGTTTTGGAGAGCGTAAGCTTAAAAATCGTTGTGCAGATGGAGTATCGTGTACTGAGCGTCAACACGCACAAAATCGTCGTACAGAATTCCGCTTAATTAATAACTAAGCATATTAATACGGTTAAACCAACCAAACACGTAAAAACGTCTCGAGCAATTGAGACGTTTTTTTTGTGAAATATTTTAAGATCACTCATGCAATCCCCACGATCAAATTAATGAGATTCATTTTTAGGATATCACTTTTTGTAATATTGAAATTAACGAACTCTGAGGCCTAACATCTATTTATTACAATCAAAATCTACATCCATAACCTTCAATCCGTAATTTTTTGCATCATAATTAAAATGCCACCACTCTGTTCTAATTGGGGAAAAGCCAAATTTTTTCATCACCTGCCATAGTTGTTTCCGATTAGCCCGAACTGTGTCATTATGAGGGTGGTCTATATGCGCCTCTTTACCAAAATGGTCATAGTCACTACCCATATCTAAAGTGTCATTATTTAACTTTACAATAGTCATATCTATCGCAGCGCCTCGATTATGGATTGATCCGCTGCCATAAGGATTTCCTACATAAGATGGGTTAGGGTAAATTGCCCACATTTTTTTTTGTACAGAAACAGGTCTGTAGCAATCGTAAAGTTTTATCTTATAACCTAAATCACAGAAGTAGTCATTTGCATCTACCAGAGCCTGGGCGACTTCTGGTATTAAAAGACATTGCTCACAATCGTAAACAGCTTGTTTTAAAAAATTATTTTCGGTTGCATAGCGCACATCATATGCGAATACACTATCAAATGATTCTATATTTACAAGCGGCTCAGATTTTTTAGTTTGGAAGGCAGTTGTAAGTAAATTTATCAGACAGAGAAGAAGAAGTAGCGATCGTTTCATATTTTGAAAATACGATTTTAATTTGTTTTGATTTTGCTTTCGCGAAAGCGGAATACTATTTTGTCTTACTTTTACTAACTTATCAAGCCGCAATTGCCCAATACATGCAACTTCTTCCAGAAATTTTAACAAAAACACTAGCCATAAAACTCACCGCTACTGCCGAAAAGCTAGTAAAGCAGGGTCATCCTTGGATTTTTACAGACAGCATCGTAAAATGTAATAAAGAAGGTGTAACGGGGGATATCGCTGTGCTTTTTGACAATAGACGTGATAAACCGTTTGCCATTGGATTGTATGATGCGCAGTCTCCCATACGCATTAAAGTCATTAATTACGCTCCCGCAAAACTTGAAACTGTTTTTTTTAAAGAAAAAATAGAGAAGGCTTTTAAACTTCGCGCTGAGTTACTTAGGACAGATACGAATAGTTACAGATTAATTTTTGGAGAGAATGACGGCTTCCCGGGATTAATCGCAGATGTTTATGATGATTTTCTCGTGGTAAAATTATACTCGGCTATTTGGTACCCTTACTTTAATGAGATTTTACTATTACTTAAAGAAATAAGTAAAGTAAAAACTGTGGTATTGCGTCTAAGCAGAAATCTACAACAGCAAAAGAATTATGGTTTAAGTGATGGACAAGTTGTTTTTGGAGTATTAAAAAATGAAGTTGTATTCTTTAAAGAATACGGAATTAATTTTTCAGCAAATGTGATACACGGTCATAAAACGGGGTATTTTCTCGATCATCGTTTAAATAGAAAACGGGTAGGAGCAATGGCTAAAGGGAAGACGGTACTCGATGTTTTTAGTTATGCCGGAGGATTTTCTGTACACGCTCTGGCTGGAGGAGCAAAGATGGTGATGAGCTTAGATATTAGTAAACAAGCGTTAGAAGTAGCTCTAGAAAACGGAAAACTAAACCCGTCTAAGGGAACTCACAACATTTATGCAATAGACGCCTTTGAAGGAATGCAGCAACTCATAAGTGATTCTAAAGCGTTTGACATTGTTGTCATAGATCCCCCTAGCTTTGCAAAGCGCGCCTCTGAGGTCCATACGGCAAAAAACAGTTATGCCCGTCTCGCAGCTTTAGGGGGGAAACTAACAAAAAAAGGGGGCACATTGATTCTTGCATCTTGTTCTTCTCGTGTAAGCGCTCAGCAATTTTTTGATATTTCGGAAAGTACACTTCGAGACGCGGGTCATTCTTTTGAAATTTTAGATAAAACCTACCACGACAGCGACCATCCTATCGCTTTTCCAGAGGGTGCTTATCTTAAATGCGGTTATTATAAAGTGTATTAGATAAAAAGTAGAAGTTATGATAAAGTGTTTTTCTAGTTTAATTCTAGTTTTTTTTCTTCTTATAACGGGATGCGCTCCAGAAAAGGAACTTGAGCCAGAAATCCTTCACGTAGATGTAAGTGAAAGGGTTTTAATCCCGCTTACGCAAAAGCTTACTCTTCCCGATACCTCAAAATTAGGAAAGCAAACCTTTGTCATAAGAGAAAACACTCGAGTATATGCTAGCTCAGGAAATGAGCCACTTGCAATTGCACAGAGATTTGTAAATCAGTTTAATAAAGCAAGCATTTTCAAAATAGAAAATGCAATAATAACCGCAGAAATAGGTGAAGAGGGAGTCTATTTTATGATTGATAGTATCCCCGAACTAATGTATAAAAAGGAGGGATATACAATCCAAAGCGCCAATAGAAGACTTGTAATAAAAGCAATACATCCCAGCGGACTTTATAGAGGCCTGCAAACCATAAAACAACTACTTCCCTCACAAATCGAAAGCAAAGAATCTGTTTCTGACTCAATAAACTGGGCAGTTCCTGGACTGACCATTATAGATTATCCAGAATACGAATACCGCGGAGCAATGCTGGACGTAGCCAGGCATTTCTTTTCTGTAGAAGATGTAAAAAGGTATATAGACCTAATCGCTCAATACAAATTGAATACACTTCACTTGCACCTGACAGATGATCAAGGCTGGCGTATAGAAATTAAATCGTGGCCTAAACTTACAACAATAGGAGGGAAGACGGCCGTAGGAGGAGGTAAAGGCGGTTTCTACACTCAGGAAGACTATAAAGAGATTGTAGAGTACGCCACTCAAAACTATATAGCCATAATTCCTGAAATTGATATGCCAGGACATTCTAACGCCGCACTTGTTTCTTATGCAGAGCTTAACTGTAATGGCATCTCTCCTGTAATGTATACAGGAATGCGAGTAGGCTTCTCTTCATTTTGTGTGGACAAGGAACTAACATACAAATTTATAGATGATGTGATCCGAGAGCTTGCCGCGATGACACCGGGGGAATATATCCACCTTGGAGGAGATGAATCCCAAGCAACTTCTGATGCGGATTATGTAAAATTCTTAAATAGGGTTGCGCCCATTGTCGCAAAGTATAATAAGAAAGTTATGGGTTGGGAAGATATTTCTATAATGGATGTGAATGAAGAAACTATAGTCCAGCATTGGACAGCTGCAAATAAAGCTGAGTTAGGTGTTTCCAAAGGAGCAAAAGTCGTTTTGTCACCAGCCCCTAAAACATATCTTGATATGAAGTACAACGATACTACTAGAATAGGTTTGAGGTGGGCCGGACCTACAGCAGTAGATAGTGCGTATTTATGGAATCCAAAGAGTATTCTCAAAGATGTACCCCACGAGGCTATTTTAGGAATAGAATCCCCTCTATGGTCAGAAACGGCGGTAACTATAGATGATGTCGAGTATCTTGCTTTCCCAAGAATCATAGGTCACGCCGAAATGGGCTGGAGCGCACCTGCTTCTCTCAAATGGGAATCATACAAAAACAGATTAAAACAACATCAGTCTAGAATGGATTTACAAGGAATAAACTATTATAAATCACCTAAGATTTTTCTAACAGATTCTATTAAACTGAAGGAGTAAGACTAGCGGTCGTACGTTTTAGACCTTATTGCAGGCCTATTTTTAGTGATCCAAGCAGCGGCTGTTTCCAGAGATTCAAACTGTCTTAATGTTTGAGATAGGAAAAATAGTTTTTCCATCATAATATTTGTTAGGGCAGACTTGTTATACGTTATAACAGCGACGGCCTGAACTGTTTCATGTCCTCTAAATAATTTAAGCCAGTCCTGTGGAACCACAGCATACGAATTTATGCGATTTGATATATAGGAAATTTTTACATCTTTTCCATAGTGGGCATACCCCAACTCCATAATCTTTTCGGCATTTTTCCACGAAAATGTTACGCCCTCATTTACTTCTGATACGATGTAATGGGTACAAAAATAGAAAGTACCAAAATCGAGGATATAAGTATCCTCGATCTCACTTATTAAATTAGATTCTAACATTTTCACACCGAAAAATACAAATCCATTCTAAAAGCGCAATGTTTTAGAATGGATTATGTCTAATTTATAATTAGTCTTTCTTAATTACTACTAGTTGGTGCAGCCTGATGTAAACCCTTCTGCATTAAATGAAGTTTCTACAGACCCCTGTCTATCTCCGTCAAAGGCTTGAATAGTTAATTCGTTAGTACCACTTCCATCGCGTTTAGGACTGCAATATTCAAAAAGATAAAAACTGTTCGCCTCTCCAGAAACATTTTCAGATATCGTATTAAATACTTGTTCTAACTGTGCAGAATTCTCTGCGACTACGCTTCCTGTTTTACCTATTTGGGATAATGTTTGCTGGTCTATTTCGCTCCCTAAGCCTATCGTAAATATTGATATATCGGCATCTGCGTTGCGTACACTTTGTAGCGCTTGTGCTTTTGTAAAGCGTGCGGCTTGATCTGTACCATCTGTAAATATGACGACAGATGCTGCCGCAAAAATTTCTTGCTGCTCAAACGTATCTATTACATCATCTGCAACAGCGGTCGCTTTTATAACAGCACCATATAAATCTGTAGACGGGTCATTACTAATGTCTGTAGTAATACCGTTTATTGCAGCTTCTAGTGTTGTAATATCTGATGTAAGTGGTTGTAATAAATGAAGTTCATTTTCTCCATCAAACCAGTAAATAGCCATTCTAAAAGAATCTGTTTGTGTTTGCGGAACGACATTGTTTACAAAACTTATAGATGCTTGTTTAAGTTCGGTTAAGCTGGTGGATAACACGCTATTACTTAAATCTAAAACTAGAAATGCGTTATTCTTAAAAATTTGAGCATTGGGAGAGATGTCCCCTGAAGATTCGGCACTTGATATTTCATTAGGACAATCATCATTTCTTCCTTTTTCAAAAACTCTAAAATTTGAGCCGAGGAGGTTAGAGACTCCATTACCATCGTTGTCGGTCACTTTAAAAAATACAGAAACCTTAGAAGGTAATGTAGTAAAGGACTCTTGTATTGTGAGTCTTAACTCACTAGAACCAAAGTTAAGGCAATCATCTACATTGCTAGATTCGAGTCCATCATCATCGCGAGTGCTACATCCTAAAGTTAGGAAGGCAGCCATAATTGCGGCAGTAAACATTTTATACTTCATAATTGTTCGATTAAAATTGATATTGCGATAACGTCTATATCTAGGACTTTATTTCAAACTTGCTGTAATGAGTACTACGACGAGTAGACAGAGCTATCTTTGATAGGAGAGGTAGTTGTCAGATTTACGCTTTCGCGAAAGCGTATAAATAATAATATCAAGCCATAATCTTAATCCTTTTGGCATAATTCGTGTCATAAGATAAACCAAGAGAGGAACAATAACGTTAATCATTAGTCTAGTAACTATGATTATATTTACAATAGAGACCGGATAGATTTCCAAATCATAATGAAAAACCTACTATCATTTTTATTTCTTTTTACGGTGGTTGCTGCCAGTAATGCACAGATTGATTTTCAGAGAAAGTCTATCGCAATAGGCGCTGTTGAGGAAAATACCATAAAAGAATCTGTTCTCGTCTCTCCAGAATTTGCAAAAGATGAAATTACATCTGGCACTATCTCCATTAAAAGTCGTGTAAAATTAGGTGACCCTCTAAAGGCAGATATAAAGAAAAATGTACGGTTTAATAAAGGGAATGAGTTTAAAGAGAAAGACTATCAAGTCATTGCTGAGAAATTAAATAAATCTTACGCTAAGGCAGATAGACCCCTGAAACCTGAGTTTTATAAAGATCAGAATTTAGGGCAGTTTAAAAGTGGATCGAAGTTTGTAAATTTCCTTTACCGCGATCACGAGTATGTGGACGGTGACAGAATACGCGTTTATATCAATGATCAGGTAATTCATCCCAATATATTGTTGCAGGGTGATTTTCAAGGATTTTATATAGAATTAGAAAAAGGCTTCAATAAAATAGATATCGAAGCCTTGAATCAAGGTGAGTCTGGGCCTAACACAGCTCAGTTTGTGATGTATGATGATGATAAAAAAGTAATATCATCTAATGTCTGGAACCTTGCAACAGGGGCTAAGGCTACCGTAATTATTGTTAAAGATTAAATTTATTACTCTTTACTATTTTTTACAATCTGTAAATTATTTTTTCCAAAGTCTAACGTTCTGATAGGGAAAGGAATATTGATATTTTCCTTGTCAAAACGAGCTTTAATAATTTTTACAGCTTTGTGTGTGGCAGCTTTTTTTGCTTTTATAGCTGTACAGTCTATCCAAAATCGCACTTCAAAATTTATAGAACTATCTCCAAATTCTGTAAAAAAGAATTCTATTTCTTCCGTGCCCTTTTGTTCAAAAGCCTGACCAATAATTTCTGTTGTGATATCTTCTACCATCTGCAAATCACTTTCGTATCCTACCCCACAGGATACGGAGATTCTCGAACGCTCTGTTAACGAATAGTTGGTAAAGGGTTCATCTACAAATTTTGAATTTGGCATAACCACATATTCATTGTTAGGCTGTCTTATGACTATGCTACGCAAAGTTATTTCGGTTACAAAACCGCTCTTATCATTTGTCTCAACATAATCACCTATTCTCACATTTGGAATAAATGACAATACGAGACCAGATACACTATTACTCAGCGTACCCTGTAAAGCCAGACCGATAGCCAGACCTACGACACCAGCACCAGCGAGAACAGAAGTAAGGGCTTTGTCCAACTCTAAAACGCTTAATGCAATAAAGAATCCTATTATAAATGTAATAGCAAACGTGAGCTTGCTCAACATCTGTCTAATAGATTCTTGTTCTAGTTTTTTAAATAATACTTTGCGACTAAATTTTGCTAGACCTTTTGCAATAAAGTAAAAAATAATTAGAAGTATTATTGCTAGAATAAAGTTGGGTAATTTAAGAATAACGGCATCTAACCATCCACCTAATTTTTCCCATAACTTACCTATAGCATCTTGCACCTCAAATGCATCTCTTGGAACTTGAGCGTTTTGTAATATCATTTATGTTGGTATTTTATTAGTAAAAGTTAAAGTTACGGTTTATCGCTTCCAATCTGTTCTAAAGAAATCTTAAGATTATGTAACAAGGGAAGGCCATAAAAAAATGAGGCTGTCTTAAAAGGCAGTCTCTTTTTTTTGAATACTTTTCAGTATTTCGTATCTTCATGGTATGAAAGCCAGTCCTGTCTGGAAGACCAACAACCAGTCCCAGTTGAGTCTTCTCCCACCA